>CAVRXD010000063.1:0-192308 GCA_963725065.1 uncultured Alphaproteobacteria bacterium | reverse complement strand
TCGAATTCCGGCGCTGCATCGACGGCATGCGCCGGTTCCAAATACAGTTCGCGTGCAGCAGGCGGGATTGCGATAGCACCGGCGGCGCGGAGCGAATCCGACGAGCGGCAGCTTGAATAGCCCGGGGGCGGAGCCGGCGACACCGTCCGTCGGGGATCACAGAGAAAGACGCTGCGGCAAGGGCCCAGGGGGATGTTTCAAATGAAAGTCGGTCTGGTCGGTCTCGGGCGGATGGGCGCCGCGATTGCGCAGCGGCTCAACGAGCGCGGCTGCGAAATAGTGGCCTGGGACCGCAACCCCAAGGCCCGCGAGGCACAGGCAAAGCGCGGCTTGCGGATCGTGAACAACCCGCACGCCGTCGCGAACGCGGCGGACGTGGTGCTCTCCATCATCACCGAGGACAAGGGCGTGCGGCAGATCTTCGCCGGGCCGGATGGATTCCTGTCGGGCGAGATCAAGGGCAAGCTTTTCATCGAGATGAGCACGCTGCAGCCGATGACTCATCGGGAGTTGGCGCCGATGGTCAGTGCCAGGGGCGCGAGCCTGGTCGATTCCCCGGTCATGGGCTCGATCCCGACCGTGCGCGAGGGCAAGCTGCTGGCGCTGCTCGGCGGCGAGGCCTCCGACGTCGAGCGCGCGCGCAGCGTGCTCGACCATCTCACGCGCCGCATCGTCCATATCGGTCCCAATGGCGCCGGCTGCGCCATGAAGCTGGCGGTCAATCTCGGCATGGCGGTCTACCTGCAGTCGCTGGCCGAAGCCATCTCGCTCGGCGCGTCCGAGGGACTCAAGCTCGACCAGATGCTCGACATTTTCGGCGAGGCCCCGACCGCGAGCTCGTGGCTCAGGGGCAAGGTCGGCGTTCTCAAAGGCGAGCCGGGCGACATCACGCTGGACATCCGGACCATGCGCAAGGACGTCATGTCAGCGATCGCGACCGGCGCGCGCAACGGCGTTGCCATGCCCGCCACATCAGGCACGCTGGCCTCGCTCTCCGCCGCGGTCGGCGGCGGCTGGGGGGACAGGGACCTCGCCGAGGTGCCGCGCTATTTCCGCGAGTTCATGCTGCAGACCTATGAATAGAGCCCGGGATCGCAACGCCGTGCGCTTGCTCCCTGACTGATTGCCCCTTACAGCCCAACCGATGGACTGCGACGTCGCGATTATCGGATATGGCCCCGTCGGCGCCACCGCCGCGGCTCTGCTGGGGGGCCAGGGGCTGACGGTCGCCGTGATGGAGCGCATGGCCGGCGTGTACGACAAGCCGAGAGCGATCACCGCCGACCACGAAGTGATGCGCTGCATGCAGTTCGCCGGCATCGGCACGGAGCTGGGCGACCATGTCCGGCCGCATCCCGGCACGCGCTATCTCGGCGTCGACGGGAACACCATCAAGCAGACCGACGTCATCCCGCCACCCTACCCGCTCGGCTGGCCGACCGGCATCCATTTCATCCAGCCGGAATTCGAGGCGATGTTGCGCGGCGCCGTGGCGCGGCACGGCAACGTCGAGGTGCTGCTCTCGCATGAGCTCGTCGACCTCGCCGACCTGGGCGACAGCATCGCCCTCACGGTCAGGGATCTGGCGCGGGGGCAGACCCGCTCGATCCGGGCGCGATATGTCCTGGCCTGTGACGGCGCCAACAGCTTCGTGCGCAGAAAGCTCGGGATCAGCTATGAAGACCTCGCTTTCGACGAGTGGTGGATCGTCGTGGATGCGTGGCAGCGGCGGCCCACGGCGCTGCCCGAGATGAACACGCAATATTGCTGGCCGTCGCGCCCCGCCAGTGCGATCGCGGGCCCGCGCAACCTGCGGCGATGGGAACTGAAAATCCTGCCGCACGAGAAGCCGGAGGAATTTCAGGACGAAGCGCGGGTGCGCGAGGTGCTCGCGGGTTTCGTCGATATCGACGCCATCGAGCTGTGGCGATCCGCGGTCTACCGGTTTCATGCCCTGGTGGCGGCGCAATGGAACAGCAATCGGATATTCCTTCTCGGGGATTGCGCGCACCAGATGCCGCCGTTTCTCGGCCAGGGCATGTGCGCCGGCATCAGGGACGCCGCAAATCTGATCTGGAAATTGCTGCTGGTGGAAAAGTTCGGGGTGTCCCGGACCGTCCTGTCCACCTACCAGGACGAGCGCAAGACGCATGTCCAGAACGTGGTCGCGCAGGCGAAGGAGCTTGGCCTGGTCATCGGCGAGCTCGATGTCGCCGCCGCCACTGCACGCGATGCACGACTGCGCGCGGAACGCGTCAGCGGCGAGCCGGCGCGGCATCGGCTCATTCCGCCGCTCACGCGCGGCCTGATCGACCGCGACCATCGCGGCGAGCCGACGAAGGCGGCCGGCTCGTTATTTCCCCAGCCGCGGGTCGCAACAGCGGACGGGCGGATCGCGCTGCTGGACGACATCCTTCCGCCCGCGTTCCTGGTGGTTTCCGGCAGCGTGGATGCTCAAGCCGCGTTGAGCGATCGGGAGCTGGAAGTCCTGCGGCGGCTCGGCGCAGTTCGCGTCGTGCTGCGCTCGCATGCGGACGGCATCGCGGCGGACGGGAGAGGCGTGATGACCCTTGCCGCGAAGGACGAGCTGTTTGCGAATTGGCTGGTCGAAACCGGGGCGACGGCGGCGGTGGTGAGGCCGGATCGGTACGTCTACGGCGTTGCCGGCAGCGCGCCGGATCTGGCCCGGCTCGTCGGCGAACTGGGCGGCGCATTGTTCGGTTGAGCCGCGGCGTGAGCACGTTCTGGACTGGTCGTAGGAGGCGGCGCGGCAGCGACGCCCGGCGGCAATACCGGTGGCAGGCGCTGGCGCTCAACTGCGCCTGAGCTGCGTCGTCCGAAACGGTTCCAGGGTGTCGATGCTTTCGACCGGGTCGTACCGCCATTTGAAGAAGCGCAGGGTCACGCTGTCCGGCACAATATCGAGGATCAGAAACCCGTTCTCCTCGATTGTCGGCTGCACCTCGTCGACCACTAGCCCAGCGGGAGTCATGCCACGGGTACCGCGAAAGAAAGACGGCCATCCGTAACCGGCCGTACCGATCGGGCCGGAGAGCACGGACGTGACGGGATTGTTCTTGAGATCGATGCCACCGGTCGCGCCGATCCTGGTCTCGCCGATCGCGTGCAGATCGCCCGAAATGAACAATGGAATACGGCCGCGCATCGCGGATGCCGCCTGCAACAGACGATCGTGCTGGGCGCGCCAACCCGGCTGCCAGTACGGCTTTGGCTTGCTGGTGGTCACGCCGCCGTCAGCTTCCATGTCCGCATACCATTCGCCCCATTTGCCGGCACTCCAACCTGGCGGAGTGGACGGAATATTGATCACGTGCGCCGTATCGGGCCGCGCCATGCGATCCTTGAGCCAGGCTTCGACCTCAGGGGGCACGAACACCGCGCTAGGCCCATGCAGGGTGAGGTAGCGGCGGCAGTCGTACATCAGCACTTCAGCAAGACGCCCGTAGCGGAGCGTGCCGTAACTTTCCGAAACGCGGGCGGGTCGATCGGGCGCGGACGCGGAGGCCAATCCGAGCGGACGCATCGGGTCCGGCAAAAACTCCGGATAATAAAGATGCTGCGATGCCCGCCCGGCGGACATCATGAAAGCGTCCGGTGGAAAGCTGATGAAACGATCGTCGGCCTCATCGTTCTCGAAGTAGTCGTGGTCGTCTTGCATGAAGAACACCGGCGTCGAGCGGCAGAGCGCCGCATACAGCGGCGTAATCTGCGGCCCCACGGCCTTCTTCAGAACCGCCTCGTTGGGACTTCCGAGAACTGGCGCGGTTCGATCGAAGCGTCCGGCGATCACCGCCGCCTCGGCCGAAGACCCCGACTGGTTGCCGCGGCGCGTCCGGAGATCCCAGTAGACGTGGTCTCCGTTCGCGATGATGGCGTCCGGGCGAAACGACAGGCCGCGCCTCAGGAGACGAATGCGGGTGGATATGGGAAGATGCTTGCCGAGCCCGTCATGCCCGCCGGCACAAGTAAAAATGAGCAAGCGCAGCTGCCTCGGTTGGTCGTCGGCGGCCGGGAAAGTGGCGAGTGGCCACTCGTCACACAGAGGACGGCCGCGCGCATCCGTAAGAATCAACCCGTAAGGCCGGCTCGGCTCCAAACCGGTGGCATCGAATTGCCAAAAGAACCCTTCGCTATCGGTCCGCTCTCCGGCAACAAGCCGTCCCCCCACATGCAGCAGCGGGACTTCTCTCAGCGGCTCATGGAAAGATGCCTTCAACAGGATGCGATCGTGGCTCACCGTCGGCAGGAGATGCGCGACGAGTCCGCCATTCCAGCCTTCGACCGCCGCTGTTGCGTGACCGAACGGCAAGAGTGAAAGCACCCCGGTTGCAGCGGCTCCGGCGAGCAGGTCGCGTCGTTGGATCATGTGCGTTGTCCACTGCTGGAGTGGCGCGAGATCGCTTGCACTGCGTCGGACGCGCGCGTCTGCTCCGTTGACCCTGCCCGGAAGGCCTTATCCTTCCGTCGAGCCGATCCTGGCTTCCGGGTGGATTTTATCCAATCGCTGCCGTGAAGTCATTCGTAACATCGGACATCAAGGCGGCGCGACGATGGCACCCCAATCGAACTTGTAGTTCACGCCGAGCTTGACGACATCGATCCGCTGACGGACCGAGATGGCCTGGGCGTTGATCGAAAATCCGAAACGCCATGACGTAACCGGCTTCCATCCCGACGTGCGTGAAAGGGCCACGCCGGATGGCCGGCGCAGCGCTGTTTCATCAGCCGCGATCTTGCTACCCTATCCGTGGCCACCGGTGGCGGGCGCCACGCCAAGATCGCCGGACGCCAGGGAAGAGGCGACCGCTCAGCATGATTCGCGATTCTACCTCAGAGGCGGGCTGAGGGGCGCGCGCGAAAGCAGCCGAGCGTCTGGGTCGTCAAACGCGCGAACGAGCGATGAACAGACGAGTGGTCACCCTCGGTTTGGTAAGCACGGTTGCCGCTTGGCCTTCGTGTTCGCATGCGCAATCGCCGCCAAGGTATCCCCCTCAGCGGCTGACGTGGAAGGAAACTCCCAAGATAGTCATCCTATCGGCCCAGGATGATTCCCGCGTCCCCGCCGTTCGCGAGGCGATCGATTTCTGGAACGACGAGCTTTCCCAGCTTGGAAGCGCGTTCCGCTTAGGCACGACATCGCATAGTCTCAGAATGATCTCGACCGATGATCTCCGCGCGTACATAGCAACCCCGTCCGTTGCTACGCGCTCCCTCCTGAACAGCATCAGGGAAGCGAACGGTGACGTGATCATCGCTCTGTCCGACGGGGACGGGTTCAATCCATTCACGTCCTCCTTGCCAGCCGTTCGGAAAGTCCTGGTCGCGATCCCAAGCTTTCCAAAAAATCTACGGATGTTGCCGGTCGTGGCACGCTTCGTTGTTTCCCACGAATTGGGACATGTCATTGGGTTGGGCCACAACGATGATGCCGCGTCGTTGATGTGCGGCGACGGCGTCCCGTGTCGTCCTAGATTTAAGGACGGGGTCTTTCCGATCACAACCGCGGAGAAAGCAAAGCTACTCGAAATGTATCCCCCGCATTGGCAACCTGTGCCGTCCAGAAGGTGGAAGGAGGATCCGCCGGCCGCCACAGCGGGGTGACGGTCTGACATCTGCGAGGCGAAGGCGCGGTTTGATTCAATTGTGGTGTCGGCGAAGCACCATCACGACGGAGGAGCGATCATGCCGAGATTGACAACAAACATCGCGATCGCGGCCGCTATCGCCGTCATGCTCGTGGGACACGCGCGCGCGGAACCGGTAAAAATCCGCGCCGGATGGGTGGTCGCTCCGGCCTCGCTCATTCCGGTCCTGTTCGCCAAGCAAGGTCTCGCCAGGCACCAGGGGAAGTCCTACCTGCTCGAGCCGGTCTACTTCAGCGCCTCGCCGGCGCAGATCACCGCCATGTCGGTCGGGGAGCTGGAGATCGCCGCGCTCGGTTTCTCGAGCTTTCCCTTTGCCGTGCAGAATGCCGGGCTCACGGACTTGCGCATCATCGCCGACGAGATCCAGGACGGCGGCAAGGACAATTTCTCGACCCATTACATGGTGAAAAAGGACTCCGGCATCGCGACCGTCGCCGACCTCAAGGGCAAGGTGCTGGCCACCAACGGCGTCGGCACCGGCGTGCACATGGCCATGCGGGCGATGCTGCAGAGGTCCGGCCTGCAGGACAAGCGCGACTATACCGTGATCGAGGCGCCGTTCCCCACGATGAAGGCGGTGCTGCTCGACGGCAAGGCCGACTTGGTCGTGTCGACCACGCCGTTCGTGTTCGATCCCGAGCTGCAGGCCAAGGCGCGCGTGCTGTTCACCCAGCGCGACGCCATGGGAACCTCGGAGCTGTCGTTCTGGACCGCGCGCGATGGCTTCATCGGCAAGAACCGCGTGGCCATGGTCGATCTCTTGGAGGACTCGCTGCGCGCCGTACGCTGGTATCTCGACCCCGCCAACCGTGCGGAGGCGATCGACATCCTAGCCCGCTTTCTCAAGCAGCCTCCGGCCCGGTTCGAGAGCTGGATCTTCACCAGGAACGACTTCTACCGGAACCCCGATGGGCTGGTGAACCTCGACGCGCTGCAAAGCAACATCGATCTGATGCGCAAGCTCGGGATCATCAACGCCGACCTCGACGCCCGCAAGCATGCCAACCTCGAACTGGTCGGAGAAGCCGCGCAACGCCTGAAGTGATCTCGCGGGGACGAAATCGTCGCATTGATCGCCGCTGCATGCTCGTCTAATAGCGTTGACGACACATAACCTTCTCTGGCCGATGCGACCTCCGTCGCGTGGCTCCACGTGCGCTCGATCGGGATGTTCACATGATGCGCGTTTCCACGGTTCTGGCGTTGATCCTTGCCCTCGCGTCCGTCGATTCCGCGAACGCGGACTACCCCGACAGGCCGGTGCGCGTGGTCGTGCCGGTTGCGGCCGGCGGCGGCGTCGACGTAATGGCGCGGTTGCTGGCACAGAAGCTCAGCGAGCGGCTCGGACAGCAATTCGTGGTCGAGAATCGCGCTGGCGCCGCCGGCGTCATCGGCACCAAATCGGTCATCGTCTCGCCGGCCGACGGCACGACACTGCTCTACACCCCGAGCAGCCTGTCGCTGACCGTCGCCGTACACAAGACTCCGCCCTACGACGTCGCCAAGGACCTCACACCGATCATCAATGTCGCGGTGAGCCCGTATGCGCTGGTGGTGCATCCGTCGCTGCCGGTGCGCGACCTCAAGGAGTTCATCGCGTATGCAAAGGCCAATCCCGGCAAGCTCAGCTACAGCTCGGCCGGGGTCGGCAGCGCCTCGCACCTCGCCGGCGAGCTCCTCAAGACCATGGCGGGCATCGACATGGTCCATGTTCCGAACAAGGGCATGAACCCCGCGCTCATCGACCTCATGGGCGGCCAGGTCCAGGTGTTGTTCGCCAGCGTGCCCGGCATGCTCTCGGAGCGGTCGGAACGCCTGCGCCCCATCGCCATGGCGGAACGAAAGCGCTCGGCACTGCTGCCGGACCTGCCGACCATCGACGAACAGGGCCTGAAGGGATTCGAGGTCGGCAACTGGGCCGGATTGCTGGCGCCCGCGGGCCTCGACCCCGCGATCGTGAAGAAGCTCCATGGCGAGATCATGAGCATCCTTGCGACCGCCGATGTGAAGGATCGCATCAAGACGCTCGGCTACGACGAAATCGGGAGCACGCCGGAGGATTTTGCGGCGCAAGTGAAGAACGATGTCGAGCGCTGGAGCGAGGTGGTGAAGCGCGCGAATGTCCCGATGAACTAAGTGCGCCGCCAGGATGACTTGGGACCGACGCAGGCTTGGTGCGCTCCCGTCGATGCCTCTCAATACACCCGGTGGAGCGGCGGCTCGTCCCGCGCCAGCACGCGCTCGACGTTCTGCCACGCCGAGCGGAACAGCAGCGCGGACGATTGCCGCGTGACGCCGGCGATGTGGGGCGTGAGCAGAAGCCGGCGCGCGCCCTCTCCGGCCAGCGCAAGCAGAGGATTGTCCGCCGCGGGCGGCTCGGTCGAATAGACGTCGACGGCGGCGCCGCCGAGATGACCGGACGCGAGATGCCGGGCGAGCGCCGCTTCGTCGACGATGCCGCCGCGCGCCGCCTGAATGAGGACCGCACCCGGTTTCATGGCTGCAAGCTCGGCATCACCGATCATGCCGCGCGTCGCCGCGATCAGCGGCACGTGCAGAGTCACAACGTCGGCGGCGGCCAGCAGCTTCTGGAGCGACATCGCTCGGGCACCCAGCGCCTGCGCCTGTGCAAGGTCGCGGGGCGCCGGATCGTAGAAAGCGACGCGGCATCCCATGCGCTGGAAGACCTGCGCGACCGCGGTCCCGATCGTGCCGAACCCGACCACGCCCACCAGCAAACCCTCCAATCCCGGGAGGTTATCGGCCAGCATGCGGCTGCGAAAACCCACGTACCGGCCCTGGCCAATCTCGGCCGACGCCCAGGCGAGGCGGCGCAGCAGCATCGAGGCCGCGGTCACGGCGTATTCGGCGACCGCGCTGTTGCTTGCACCGGGAACGTTGGCGACCGGAATACCGAGCCGCGTCATCGCCGCCTCGTCGAGCCTGTCGACGCCGGCGCCGGTGATCTGGACGAGACGGAGACTGCAGCCCTCGAACAGAGCGTCCGCAAGTTTCGGCCCCACGGCCGGAATCACCAACGCGGCGGCCGACCTTATGCGCTGCGGCAACGCGGGGTCATCGGGCTTGCCGTAGGTCACCTGCAACGACGCCGGCGGCAGCGCATCGACGCGCGCAAAATCGGCTTCCGGCCGCAGGCAAAGGACCTCGAACGCCATCACGATCTCAAAAGCTCGGAAATTCGTCGGTCCGCGCGCTGACGTCCGGAACCGGGAAGAAACACAACAGGACCAGCGGAACGCTCCCGGTGTTGCACGTCATGTGTTTCTCGCCCGGCGGGATGAGGACGATGTCGCCCGGCTTGATGGCGATCTCGCCACTCTCCGCAACCGTCGTCCCCTCGCCCGACAACACATAGATGCATTCCTCGAACTCGCGGTGAAGGTGCGGTCCGCGCGGCTTGTCGCCGGCCTTCGGCACCGGGACTTCTGCGATGCGGAAGGTCACGCGGGATCCGATCTCTCCACTCACCGGCTCGAGCGAAGTGCGTCCGGGAAGTCCCAGCCGCTTGGCTTGCGATTGCTTGAGCAGACGCGCCATCAACCCACCTGCCTGAGCTGTTTGAGTTCGGCGCTGCCACCCTGCACCGCATCGAGCTGACGGAAGATAGCAGCGGCCTCGCGGGCGATGGCATCGGCGATATCGCCGACCATGCGGTGGCCCTTCTCGGCATTCGCGTGCTGCGGCGCGCCGAACCAGCCGGTCGGCGCGATCGAGCGGATGTCGGTCAGCACCGGCTGGTAGCTCCGTGTGCGCCGTAGCTTGTCCATCCTGTGGCCGTGCGAGTGATCGGAAGAATTCTCGATCCGATCGAGATGCACGAGCTCGGGCCGGTTGGCCAGCACCGCGAGCGCCTCGATCTCGCCGCCGTGGGTGAGCCCATTGCAGCTTCCGCCGTAGAGCTCCTCCGCCACGTAACAAGCCTGCACCGTGAGCACGGTCATGCCATGGGTGCGGTGGAGCGTTTCGGCGGCGATGGCGAGCGAGGGAATGTTGCCCTCGTGCCAGTTCATCAACATGAGATATTTGGCGCCGTGCTTGGCGGTCGACGCGCAGGTCTCGATCACGACGCGCATATAGGTGTCGGGCGTGAGTGTGATCGTGCCTTCGAACGGCATATGCATCGGCGTGACGCCGAGCGGCGTGGCCGGCAGGACCAGACCGTCCATGCGCTCGGCCACATGCTGCGCGATCATATTCGCCGCCAGCGTATCGGTGCCGGTCGGCAGGTGCGGCCCGTGCTGCTCCACGCTGCCCGCCGGCAGGATGACGAGCGGGTTCTTCTTGAATTGCGCGGCGATCTCCGGCTGCGTCAACTCGGAGAAGAATCGGCTAGGCAGCATTGCGGCTCCTTTCCGCCACGTGCCGGCGCGCCGTCTCGATGACATCGGCGAGGCGAATGCTGCGGCCGTTTTCCTCGATCGAGCGCAATGCGGCGTAGACGACCGCAAGCGCGATATTGCCGTTGTCGGCGCTGAGCTCGTTGCCCTTGCCGCTGCGGCAGCTCGCCGCGAACAGGTCGAGCTCGGCGCGGAACATGTCGCTCTCCGGCACTTTCAGCTCTTCGCGCTTGCCGTAACCGTCCTTGCCGCGCTGGATATAGAGCGTCGAGCTCTTGTGCAGCTGTTCGGGCGTGTCCCAGGTGCCGAAATCGATCTCGTAATGCATCAGGCCCTTGGACCCGAACACCCGCACCGCGAAGATGCCCGGCGACGTCCAGCACGCGCCCACATATCCAACCTTGCCGTCGGCGAACCGGATGAGCGTCATCGACTGATCGTCGACCTCGGCGCCGACCGGGGACAGCTTCGATGCTATGGAGCTCGCCTCGACGATTTCGCCGCCGAGGTAATGCAGCACGTCGAATTGATGGATCGCCAGTTGCGACAGCGGGCCGCCGGGCGCGCGATGCTTGTACCAGCGCCAGGTCTGCGGGGTGAGCTCGAGCGCCCGCTCGTTGGAGAAATTGGCTTCCATGAAGGCGACGCGGCCGAGCTCGCCGCTGTCGATCGCGGCGCGGATCTGCCGGATCCCTGCCATCAGGCGTGCGCTATGCCCCACCGTCACGGTAACGCCGCATCTCGCCTCGAGGTCGGCAATGGCGAGGCCCTCCTCCAAGGTGCTGGCGATCGGCTTCTCGGTGTAGACGTGCTTCCCCGCCTTGGCGACCTCGAGCGCGAGCGGCAGATGCTGCTCATTAGGAACGGTCAGGATGACTCCCTTGATCGCGGGATCGGCGAGCATCGCGGCGAGATCGGGTGCCGCTGCAACGCCGAATTCGTTTGCGAAGGCGTCGCGCTTCTCCTGCGAGCGGCTATAGGCCGACACGATCCGGAGCGTCTTCGATTTCGATGCCGCCCGGGTGAGCACCTTGGCCCAGCGGCCGAGCCCGACAATGCCGACTTTGGTCACATCCATTGCTTTCGTCCGATTGCCACCGATCTCGATCCGATCGCGGGTGGTGACCATACGATTATTGGCAACTCGGTCAATCCGGAGGCCTGGTCAAGGCCACCGCTTCCCCGTTACGTCTGGAACTGCGCCCGCCGCCACTCCAGCGCGGCCTTGAGACCGTCCGCCTGCACCCGGCGGCCGAACTCGCTCCCGACCTCGGTCTGGGTGGCATAGAGCGACACGAACGAGTCGACCCCGGACTCGACCGCGGCCCGAAAGCCTGCGATCTCCGCGCCGCGGTTGATCACGCGCTTGCCCCACCGCAGCGCCTCGGGAGCAATCAGCGAAAGCCGCTTGGCATATTTCATGGTCTCGACCCGCAGGTCGGCGGCAGGAACGATCCGGTTCACCATGCCGAATTCCAGCGCGGTCTTGGCATCGATCATGTCGCCGAAAAGCAGAAGCTCGCGCGCCCGCTTGAGGCCGATGAACCACGGCATCACCATGAGCGGCCCGAGATGGGAAAATCTCACCTCGGGCTCGCCGAACTTGGCATCGTCGGCCGCGATGGTGAGATCGCACATGAGCGTCAGCTCGCAGCCGCCGCCCAGGACATGCCCCTGCACCGACGCGATCACCGGCTTCCTCGTCGACCACGGCGCCATTCCAAAATCGAAACTGCGGTGAAGCATGGTATCCCACGTGTTTGGATCGGCGGCGCCGCTGTCCTTGCCGCGGTCCGGGGAGTGGCCGAGATCGAAGCCGGCGGAAAAGCTGCGCCCGTTTGCCTGCAACACGATGACCGAGGTCGCGGGCTCCTTGTCGGCGCGGGCGAACGCCGCGATGATCTCGTCCTTCATCACGGAGTTGATGGCATTGAGCTTGTCCGCGCGGTCGAGCGTGATGATGCCGACCTTGTCCTCGGTCTCGTAGCGCACCATCGTTGCCGGCAGGTCTTCTTGCTTTGTCGTCATTGCAACTCCTCGTCGAGAACATTGATCGTGACGCATCATTCAAGCCGTCGCGCGGCTTGAATGATCCATCTTGCTTGCGAAGAAGCTGGCCTAGGCTCCGCCGGGCGCGGTCACGTCGTGAGCCATTGGGTCCAGCGCTCCCGGATCTGCGCGAGCCGCGGCGCGATCCAGGTGGCGTCGTGCTGGAATGAGACCTTCTCGTTCTCCGGCCAGGCCGGCGTCTGCCGCAGCCGCGCCTCCGGCATCAACGCGCGCGCGCCGGGATTGGCCGGGCCATAGGGCAGCAACATGGCGAAATCGGCCTGCGGCTTGGCCTGCGCGACGAAGTTGCAGAATTCCCAGGTCGCCTTCGCGTTGGGATCGCCTTTCGGCACCAGCAGGTTGGCAAAGTAGAGCTCGGCCCCGTTCCAGACGATTTCGAGCGGCACCTTGTCCTCGATCAGATCAACGGCGCGTGCGCTCCACATCGCGATGATGTCGACTTCGCCATCGCGGATGAGCTGCTGCGATTGCGACCCCTCGCGCCACCACACTTTGATATGCGGCTTGATCTCGCTCATCTTGCGGAAGGCGCGATCGAGATCCATGGGATAGAGCTTGTCGATCGGCACGCCGTCGGCCAGCAGCGCGAAGGCGAGGCAGGTGAAGGACCGGTCGAACAGGCAGCGCGGGCCGGGGAATCGCTTGACGTCCCAGAAGTCGGCCCAGCTCTGCGGTCCGCCGTTGGGGAACTTGTCCTTGCGATAGACCAGATTGGTGCCGAGCGAATAGCTGGTGATGCCGTAGTCGCGCACCATGTGCGGCGGCAGTTGGTCGGTCTTCGCCGCCGCCTTGTCGACCTTGTCGAGCAATCCTTCGAGCACGGCCTGGCCGTATTCAACGTCGCCCAGGTTGACGAGGTCCCACTCGAAATTCCGGGTCTGCACCTGCGCCTTGAGCTTGGCGAACGAGACGCCCGGCACGGTCTTGATCTGGACGCCGGTTTGCGCCGTGTAGGGATCGAAGAACGCCTTTCTCCATGCAGTTTCCCACACCCCGCCGTACGAATTGACGTAGATCGTGCGGGCCTGCGCGCGCGCCGGGCGGATGATCGCCGGAGTGCCGAGGAGCGAGCCGGCGCCGAGCGTCAACACTCCGCGGCGCGAAATTCGAGGTGTCATCTCCATCCCCCATGATGCAACGCGAACGTGCGGCCGGGCCACCTATCGGTAGATGGCTCCAGCCCGCGGCACATGTTACATGATCCGACAGATGAGCAAAGCTGCGCCGATGCCGGCAGTCCGGGGGCTGACGTCCCGCGATGGCTTGACCGCATGGCTGCTGGTCGCCCCGGCAGCGGTATGCATCGTCTTTCTGTTCGTCGTTCCGATCGGTTACGTGCTGCTGCTCAGCGTCACCGATCCGACCGTCTCGCTCGATCACTACCGCCGGCTGCTGACCGTTCCGCTCTACGCCAACGTGATGCTCAACACGTTCAAGACGTCCTTCATCGTCACCCTCGCCTGTCTCTTTCTCGGCTATCCACTCGCCTACGTGATGGCGCGACGCAACGATGTCGTCGCAATCATCCTTCTCGTCGTGGTCGGCCTGAGCTTCTGGACCGGCTTCGTGGTTCGCACCTATGCCTGGCTGGTGATCCTCGGGAACAAGGGTCCGGTGGCGGCGACCTATGCCCTCGCCGGATGGGGCAAACCGCCACAGCTTCTGTTCACCTCGTTCAGCTCCACGCTCGGCATGACCCACGTCCTGCTGCCCTATATGGTGTTGGCGCTCTATGGGGTGATGCGGAAGATCGATCCCTCCTATCTGCGCGCCGCCGAAAGTCTCGGCGCACGTCCGTTCGGCGCGTTCCGGCTGGTTTTCCTGCCCCTCAGCCTGCCCGGCGTCGTCAACGGCTGCGTTCTCGTGTTCACCATGTGCCTGGGTTTCTACATCACGCCGATCCTGCTCGGGACGCCCAAGGACATGATGATCTCGCAGCTGATCAGCCAGCAGATCGAGGATCTGCTGGCCTGGGGCTTCGCCTCCGCGATCGCGGTCGTCCTGCTCGCGTCGACGCTCGTCCTGCTCGGCATCTACAATCGCTTTGCCGGCTTGGATCGGCTGTGGGGATGAATGCCACGATGACTGCCATGGCGCGCCACGTCCCGCTCCTGCTCGCGTTGATTGTCGCGCTCTTCCTGGTCGCGCCATTGGCGATCATCCTGCCGATGTCGTTCTCGAAGGCGGTCTCGTTCGAGTTTCCCCCACCGGGCTACTGGACCGGCTATTACGCGCAGTACTTCGCGAGCCATTCCTGGCTCGAGGCCACCGCCAACTCGTTCATCATCGCCTTCGGGTCGATGGTGTTCACGCTGATCGCGGCGCTGCCCGCCGCGTTCGGCTTCGTGCGCTATCGCTTCCGCGGCAAGAGCGTCCTGAACCTGTTGATGATGCTGCCGCTGATCGTGCCCGCCGTCGTGAGCGCGCTCGGCTATTACAGTTTCCTGAGCCCGATGCGGCTCGTCGGCACCCATGCCGGCATGATCATCGCGCACAGCGTGTTGTCGATACCGGTCGCCTTTCTGGTGATCGCAGCGGCGCTCAAGGGCTTCGACCGCAATCT
Organism: uncultured Alphaproteobacteria bacterium; assembly: GCA_963725065.1. GTDB lineage: Bacteria > Pseudomonadota > Alphaproteobacteria > Rhizobiales > Xanthobacteraceae > VAZQ01. The sequence continues at coordinate 177,651 of CAVRXD010000063.1, read as the reverse complement.
CGAACGTGCCGCCATGAGCGCAGGCGCTGGTCCGCTGCGCACCTTTCTCTGGGTGACGTTGCCGGTGCTGCGGCCCGGGATCCTGGTCGGCGCCCTGTTCGCGTTCCTGCACTCGTTCAACGAGGCGGTGGTGGCGATCTTCATTGCCGGCCGCGACGCGTCGACCCTGCCCAAGAAGATGTTCGAATCGATCCGCCTCGAATCCGATCCCGTGATCGCCGTGGTATCGAGCCTGCTCACCGGCGCGGTGCTGCTCGGCGTGCTCGTCTCGCTGTTCTTTCGCCAAGGAAACGCCCAAAGGTCCGCAAATGCAGCTTGATCCTCTCGTCAAACCCCGCTCGGTCGCCATCGTCGGAGCCACGGACCGCGTGGGTCCCGGACGATCCGTCGTCGAGTCGCTCGGCGCCATCGGATTCACCGGTGCGATCTACCCGGTGAACCCGAAATACCAGACCGTGCTTAATCACGTCTGCTACCCGAGCCTAACCGACCTGCCGGAAGCCCCCGATGTCGTGGTGTTTAGCATCCGCAAGCCGCTCCTCCCCGAACAGGTGCGGCTGGCGGTGAAACGCGGTGCGCGCGCGGCCGTCATCTACGACGCTGGTTTCGCCGAGCTCGGCGAGGAAGGCGCGCGCCAGCAGGCCGAGATCGCGGGGCTGTGCCGCGAGGCCGGGATGCCGGTCTGCGGGCCAAACTGCATGGGAATTCTCAACCCGACGGCGCGGGTCACCACCTACAAGCAGACCCTGATGGACACCAATGGGCTTGCGGGCAATGTGGGCTTTATCTCGCAGAGCGGATCGGTCGTCATCGCCATCCTGTCCGACCTGCGCCGCTACGGCATCAGCCTGTCGGTCTCGGCGGGCAACGAGGCCGTCACCAGGACGGTCGACTATATCGAGTATCTGATCGACGACCCCGCGACCAAGGTGATCGCGACCTTCACCGAGACCGTGCGCGAGCCCGAGCGCTACGTTGCTGCCCTCGATCGCGCGGCCGCGGTCGGCAAGCCGGTGGTCGTGCTCAAGGTCGGACGCACTGAGCGCACGCAACGCGCGATCACCAGCCATACCGGCGGGCTCGCCGGCGAATCGCGCGTGTTCTCCGAGATGCTGCGCGCCCATCGCGCCATCGAGGTCGCCGACCTCGACGAGATGACCGAGGTGCTGGCGGTCTGCCAGGGCGAGCGCTGGCCGCGCGGGCGAGGAATCTCTGTCATCACCGGCTCCGGCGGCCTTGCCGAGATGATCCTCGACAATGCGACCGCCGCCGGCCTGGACCTTCCTCCCCTCTCCGGCGCGGAGCGCAGCGAAGCGGAACAGGTGATCGGTCGCATCACCGGCGACGGCAATCCATTCGACGCCTGGGGCAACGGCAACTACGCCGTCAACCTGCCGCATGCGATGTCGGTCGTGGACAAGAGCGAGCGCATCGACGCCGTCGTCTATTGTGCCGACACCAGCAACGAGGGCCATGTCGGGCATCCCGGGCGCGTGCTGGAAAACGTGAAGATGCTGGCCGACGCCGCCAAGTCGTCGCACAAGCCCTATTATCTCATGAGTTCGCGGCCCGGGGTGATGAACGCGCAGCAGGCCAAAGGCATGCGCGACGCAGGCCTCGTCCAGATCGGTGGCACGCGCCAGGGCCTCGGCGCGATCGACCGCATCGGCCGCTACATGATGCCGCAAAAGCCGTTCCGGACATCGGCCAATCGCTCCGGTGCGCAACTCGCCCCCCTGCTCGGCGCAAAGCCGGGCCGGCGGACCATCAACGAGTATGAGTCGAAGCAACTCCTGAGCGCATTCGGTGTGCCGGTGACGCGGGAGCAACGGGTCGCGACACCAGACGAGGCAACGCACGCCGCCCGCGAGATCGGCTACCCCGTCGTGCTCAAGGTGGTCTCGGATGAGATCCCGCACAAGACCGAACTCGGCCTGGTCGCCGTCGGACTCGCGAGCGACGACGATCTCTCGCGCGCGTTTCAACGCCTGCAACAGCGGCTCGAGCGAGTCGAGCCACGACCGTCCGACGCCGCTTTCCTGGTGCAGGAATTCGTCGCCGATGGGGTCGAGGTATTCGCCGGCATCTCGCGCGATCCGGATTTCGGGCTGACGCTGGCGTTCGGTATGGGCGGGATCGCGATCGAGATCACCCGCGACTTTGCGCTCCGCACCCTGCCGCTGCGCGAAGGCGACGCCGAGGCGATGATCGCCGAGACCCGCGGCGCCGCCATGCTGGGCCCGATCCGCGGCCGGCCCGCGGCCGACGTCGCCAGCCTGGCCGCCTGCCTCTATGCGCTTGCCGACTTCGCCCATCACAATGCCGATATGCTCGACGAGATCGATCTCAACCCGATCAAGGCGCTGCCCGAGGGTCGCGGCTGCGTCGTGGTGGATGCCTTGATCGTCGCGAGACCGCCAACGCGAGGCTGATGCGTGACCTATCTTCGCCTGCGTGAGGTCGCCAAGTCGTACGACGGCAGGATCAATGCCGTCGACGATGTCTCGATCGATATCGAGCGCGGGGAATTCGTCACCTTCCTGGGCCCCAGCGGCTCCGGCAAGACCACCACGCTGCTGATGATCGCGGGATTCGAAACTCCGACCGGTGGCGTCATCGAGCTGGGCGGACATGATCTGACGCTGAGCAAGCCCTACGAGCGCAATATCGGCATGGTGTTCCAGAACTATGCCCTGTTCCCGCACATGACCGCGGCGAAGAACGTACTGTTCCCGCTCAAGATGCGGCGTTTTCCCAAGCGCGACATGCAGGCGCGCGCTGAACGGATGCTCGAGCTCGTGGGCTTGAGCCGATTTGCCGAAAGGTACCCGCGCGAATTGTCCGGCGGCCAGCAACAGCGCGTGGCGCTGGCGCGCGGCCTCGTGTTCAACCCCGATGTGTTGCTGCTCGACGAGCCGCTTGGGGCGCTCGACAAAAACCTGCGCGAGCAGATGCAGGTCGAGATCAAGCGCATCCATCGCGAGATCGGCATCACCATGATCTATGTGACGCATGACCAGACCGAGGCGATGACGATGTCGGACCGGGTCGCGGTGTTCTCCAACGGCAAAGTGGAACAGATCGGATCGCCGCTCGAGGTCTACAACCGGCCGGCCAACCGTTTCGTCGGGGAGTTCATCGGCGACAGCAACTTCTTCACCGGCCGCGTCGATCCTTCGCGTCCCGGATGGGTCGAACTGTCGGGGATCGGTCCGGTGCGGATCGCAACGCAGGCGATCGCGCCGGCCGGCGAGGTTGAGGTCATGATCCGCCCCGAGCGCCTGCGCCTGGCAACCGGCGGCGACACTGACGGTGCGGACAACACCTTCGACATGACGGTCGACGATGTCATCAACTACGGCGATTCCCTCCTGGTGATCGGCAAGACCCATGGATTTCCGTTGCGCGCGCGCATGGTCGGCGGCGCAGCCGACGGGTTGCAGCCGGGCGCGACATTGAAACTCGGCTGGGCGCCGGGCGACGCGCACCTGCTTCCGCGCCCACCTGCCGCTCGAGACAGTGCGGTGTGAGGAGCCCAGCGTCATGTTGATGACCGGCCAGGACTATCTCGACAGCATCCGCGACGGCCGGCGCGTCTATGTCGGCGGCGAACTGGTCGAGGACGTCACGGCCCATCCGGCGTTCCGCAACGCGGCGCACTCCTTCGCCATGATCTACGACCGCAAGCGCGCGCCCGAGAACCGTGACGTCATGACATTCGAGGAGGACGGGGAGACTTTCTCGTCCTACTTCCTGCTGCCGCGCACGCGCGAGGATCTGCAGCGCCGGTTCGAGACCCATCGGCGCATCGCCTCGTGGACGCACGGCCTGCTCGGCCGGTCGCCCGACAACTTCCCGAGCTATGTCAGCGGTCTGGTCATGGATCCTGCGATGTTCGACCGCATCCGGCAGGGCTTCGGCGACAACATCCGCAACTACTACCGCCACATGCGCGCGAACGACGTGTTCGCCTCCCATACCGTGACCAATCCACAGGGCTGGCGGGCGACAGCCGCCGCCGAAGGCGCACAACGCCCGTCGCCGACCCTGCGCGTGGTGGCAGAAGACGACCGCGGCGTCACCATCAACGGCCTCAAGATGCTCGGCACCGCGTCGGTGTTCTGCCACGAGACCTGGTGCGGCAACCTGCAGCCGGTCGCGCCGGGGCAGGAGAAGGAGTCGATCACCTGCGTGGTGCCCCTGAATGCACCCGGCGTGAGCATCTGGTCGCGCAAGTCCTTCGAGCGCTCCGCCGTAAGCGAGTTCGACAATCCCCTCGCCACCCGCTTCGACGAGACCGACAGCGCCGTGCTGTTCGAGAATGTGAAGGTGCCGTGGGAGCGCGTGTTCTGCCACGACAACGTCGAGATGACGCGCGCGATCTACATGCGCACGCCAGGCCACGCGATGGCCAACCACCAGGCCAATGTGCGCTTCCTGGCGAAGCTCAACCTGCTCGTCGGCGTCGCGGGCAAGCTCGCGGAGATGAACAACGTCCAGCACATCCCGGCGGTGCAGTTCACGCTCGGGCGGCTCGCGGCGCTGCAGGCGACGCTGGAAGGCCTGATCATGGGCCAGATCAATTGCGGCGAGGCGCAGGTTTCCGGCTATCACACGGTCAACCGTCGTTACGTCTACGCCGCGCTGCATTGGTGCACCAATCACCACGCCGAGATTTGCGACACCGTGCGCGAGCTGATGGGCGCCGGCGTGTTCCAGATGCCGGCCGATGTGTCGGTCCTGGACAATAGCGATACGCGCGACGCGTTCGAGACCTACTGGTCGGTGCCGGGACAATCGGCGAAGGACCGGATGAAGCTATTCAAGCTCGCTTGGGACCTGCTGGGATCCGACTTCGCCGGACGGCACATGCAATACGAGAAGTTCTATGCCGGGCCCGGTTTCGTGATGAACAGCTACAGCCATCTCGCCGCGCCGTGGAAAGCCTGGACCGGACTGGTGGACGACCTGCTCGCGAGCTACGACGCGCCTGCCCCCGATTGATGGATCGACCGGCCCGATCGGTTGTGTTCGAGCGCCGGAAACGGCTAGCATCCCTGGCATAAACACTTCCCGCCCAAATCACGCATTCCGCTCTGATATCGTCCAAGCAATATCGTCCGAAGGGAGACTCCTGATGCCGGAAGAAGCAACGCAGGTGCTGGCACAATTTGCGGCCGCACTGACCTACGAGCAGCTTCCGGACCGGGTCAAGGAGCACTGCAAGAACCTGTTGCTCGATGCCCTCGCCTGCGCGCTTGCCGGCCACCAGGGCGAGGAGACGCACCAGATCGCGGCGCTGGCATCGAGCCTGGCGCAATCGAGCGAAACCAGCGTGATCGGCGGCGACCGCCTCTCGCTCGCCGGCGCGACGTTGTTCAACGGCTATCTCGTCACCGCCGTCACCATGTGCGACGCGCATCGCTCCACCATGACCCATGTCACCCCGGAAGTGATGCCGCCGGCTTTGGCGATCGCGGAACGGGATGATCTGTCCGGCCGCGATCTCCTGGTGGCGATTGCCGCCGGATGCGAGGTGACGACGCGCATCGGCATCGGGCTCGACTATCCGGCGTTCCGCGCCCGCGGCTTCCACGGACCCGGCGTGCTCGGGCCCTTCGGCGCGGCGGCAGCCGTCGGACGGCTGCGCGGCTTCGACGCCGAGACCATGGCAAAGGCGTTCGGCCTTGCGGGCAGCCAGGCGGCGGGGACGTTCGCCGCGTGGGGAACGCCGACGGTCAAATTCCATCAGTGCCGCGGTGCGCTCTCGGGACTGTTGGCCGCACTGCTCGCCGAACAGAAATTCGTGGCGACACGCGAATTCCTCACGGCCAAGGACGGCGGCCTCTACAACGCCTACGCCAACGGCGGACGGCCCGACGCGGTCACCGCCGATCTCGGGCGGCGCTGGGAGCTGGAACAGATCGCGGTGCGGCTGTGGCCGTCGGCCTCGCTGACGCAAGGCATGAACACCGCGCTGTTCGACCTGATCGAGCCACGCGGCATCGACCCCGCCGAGGTCAAGACGGTGCGCGTGATGCTGGGCCAGACCGCTTTCGACATGCACGGCAAGCTTCCCCGCTACAATGGGAAATTCGAGGCGCTGATCTCCGGTCACTACGCAGCGGCGGTGAGCCTGTTCGACCGCGCGCTCACGCTCGCCCAGTTCGAGCCCGCGCGCTATGACGACCCCGCGCTCCGCCGGTTCGCGGAGCAACGCGTGGACATCCGGCACGATCCCGCGCTGACAGGCGCGCAGGCGGTGGTGGCGATCGAGATGGCCGACGGCACGACCTTGGAGGCACGCTGCGAGCATCCGCGCGGATCGTTCGAGAATCCGCTCTCGCGTGCGCAGATCGAGGGCAAGTTCCGCACCTATGCCGGCAGCCGCATCCCGCCCGCCCGCGGCGAGGAGGTGATCGCGGCAGTCAACCGGCTTGAGGATCTGGCATCAGTGCGGGAACTGATGGACATGCTGCGTCAGGGATCGCGGCGGGCCAAAGGCGAGCGCGCCGCGTAAGGTCGTCGTCACCCGGATTTCGATCGGTCGGCCAGACCTGGTGCCTGACCCGAGCGATCATCACGATCGCGCGGCGTACTTCCCGGTCAGCTGCGGCGTGGTTATTTCCTTGCTTCCTTTGTTCGCCATGTCGAGCCGCGTCTCGCGTCCCCATGTGCGCTTGAGCTCGTCGCGCACGTGGAAACGCAGCCGCCCCAGCCCGTCACTCTCGAGCTCGACCACGTCGCCGTCCTGAAAGGAGCTCAGGCCGCGGTGATTGGTGCCGGTCGCCAGCACATCGCCGGGCTCGAGCGTGTGGATGGAGCTGACCCACTCGATGCAGCGCGGGATCTTGTGGGCCATGTCGCTGGTGTTGAAATTCTGCTTGAGCGCGCCGTTGACCCAGAGCCGCACCTGAAGCTGATGCGGATCGCGGATCTCATCGGCCGTGACGATGTACGGGCCTATCGGCGCAAACGTGTCGCGCGACTTCATCTGGTAGAAGACGTTGCCGGGCGGCGGCAGGCCGCGCGCCGAGCCGTCGACGAAATTGACGTATCCGAACACGTGGCTCATCGCATCGGCGGCTTTGACGTCTTTCGCCCGCTTGCCGATGACCACCGCAACCTCGGCCTCGCCCTCGAATATGGTGGCGGGCACATCCGGCAGCACCATGGTGTCCTCCGGACCGATCACCGCGTTGGGCGACTTGTGGAAGGCGTTGATCGGTGCAGGCTCGGTGCGCGTGCCGTCTTCCATGTAGTTGACGGCCATGCAGTCGATGTTCACCGGCTTCGGCAGCGGCGGACGGACCTTCACGTCGGTAAGCGGCACGCCCTTGTCGCGCGCCGTTGCCTCCTCCAGTCGCGGCCGATACTCGGCGAATCGCTCGATCAACCCGTTGATCAGATCGTGCGGGCCGGTATGCGCGATGTTTTGCACCACGGCCGAGACGTCGACGACGGCCTCGCCTTTGATCACGCCGAGCTTGTAGTCGTTGAAGTACATCAGCTTCATGTCGTTCTCCGGGGAAGCGGTTGGTAAATCGTTGGTATCTTTGCGTTACTCGGCTTTGATGGCGTTGACCTCCGCGATCTTGGAATAGAGCGCGATCTCGGTTTCGACCCGTTGCTGCAGCTCCTCGGGTGAGGATGGCGCGGCCAGCACCCCGGTCTCCGCCAGCCATGATCGGACATCGGGCAGGTCGAGCGCGCGCCTGATCTCGCTGTTGAGCCGATCGATGATCGGGCGAGGCGTTTGCGGCGGCGCCGCCAGCCCCAGCCACGACATCAGCTGGATGCCGGGCACGGTTTCCACCATGCTGGGCGTATCCGGCATCAGCGGATAGCGCTGCGGCGACGACACCGCGAGCGCCCGCAACTGGCCGTTGCGGATACGCGGGATCGCCGAGGTCGCGGTATCGATCATGGCGTCGAGCCGGCCGCCGATCACGTCGGTGAAGGCGGGGACCGAACCGCGATAGGGCACCGCGGTCATCTCGACGCCGGCGCGGTTCTCGATCCATTTTCCGAGCAGGTGATAGACGCTGCCGCCGCCGATGATGGCGTAGTTCACCTTGCCCGGCGCGGCGCGGGCCCGATCGATCAGGTCCTGGAAGCTTGTTATCGGCGAGTTCGGCGCGACCAGCAGGAACATGGGATAGGCGACGACACTGGTCACGAAGGCAAAATCGCGGACGGGGTCGTAGGGCAGCGATTTCATCACCGCCGCCTGGGTGGTGAAGCCGCCGGTCAGCATCGCCAATGTGTGCCCGTCCGGCGCCGACTTGGACACCATCTGATTGCCGACGATGCCAACACCCTGGGTGATGCTCTCGACGACCACGGGTTGGCCGAAACGTTCGGTCAGCTTGTTGCCGAGCGTGCGTGAGACCATGTCGGGGCTGCCGCCGGGCGCAGTCGGAATGATGATCCGCAATGGACGGGTCGGCCAATTCACGGTTTGAGCCTTGGCCGCAGGCGCGGCCGCGAGGGCGGCGACGCCGAACAGAAATCTCCTTCGCGTCGACGACATCTGCTCCTCCCGCTGCGGCCTTTATCTTTATCTTTTGCCAGCGCCCCGAAGAGCCGCTGCCGGCCGCTTTCAACGAATTGTCGCGCATCGCCGCGCCAGCGTCCAGCCGAAGGAGCGTCGGTCCGGCGGCGATCATTGCCCGCATCACGAATTAGGACGTATGCTCACGCCGAAGGTCGGGAGACGCCAACCATGAATTCCCAATCCCGCATGTACGATGTCGGCGGTGTCCTGCTGGCGCGTCCGTTCAAAGCGCGACGGCTCGGTCACTTCGCGCTGTGGCAGACCGATCTCGACATGGCGCGCCGGCTCTACGTCGACGTGCTCGGATTTCGCCACACCGACACGGTCCAGCGCGACGGCAAGCCGGTCGCAGTGTTCACCTCGCATGGGACCGACCACCACTCGCTCGCCGCCATTCACGCCTGTACCGCCGAGGGCGTGCGCAAGGCGCACTATGAGAACGGCGTGCTCGTGAACCAGATCTCGTTCCAGGTCGGCACGCTCGAGGAAGTCGCCAATGCCCACGAGTATTTCGCGCAGCGCCAGGTGACCATCAGCCGGCTCGGCCGCGATTTTCCCGGTAGCAACTGGGCGCTCTACGTGCTCGATCCCGACGGACACCGCATCGAGTTCTATTACGGCATGGAGCAGATCGGCTGGGACCGCCGGAGCAAGCCGGCCGCGGCCTATCTGTCCGCGGTGCGCAACGGCTTCACGCTCCCGCAGCCGGCCGAGATGACCGAGATCATGAATTGCGAGCGCAGCGGCATCGACCTCGCCGCCGGATTCCGTCCCACTGAGGACTTGCCTTACGACTTTTGCGTGGGCGGCGTGATGTTGCAGCGGCCGTTCAAGACCACCAGGATCGGCCCGATCAAATTGTTCGTCTCCGACATCGACGCGTCGGAGCGTTTCTATACCGAGCTCCTCGGCCTGACCACGACCGAGGAGGTGGATTGCCACGGCCACCGCTGTGTCTTTCTCCGCTGCGGCGCGGAGCATCACACCATCGGCCTTATCCCAATGGCGCTGCGCCAGGAGTTCGGCCTCGATGCCTCCGGCACGCTGATGAGCATCGGCGTGCAGGTCGCGACCTACCGACAGCTGAAGGACGCGATCGCCTTTCTGAAGCAGCAGGGACTGCGCTTCATCGACACGCATCCCGTTCGACCTCCATCCCGGCGTCGACTACGCGGCCCATGCCATCGGGCCCGACGGACATTGCATCGAGCTCTATCACGCGATGGAGCAGATCGGATGGGACGGCCGCCCGCGGCCCGCGGCACAGCGCCGCCGCGTCGATGCGGACTGGCCGCAGGCACTGGACGCTGCGCCCGACACCTACGCCGATCAGACCCTGCAGGGGCCGCTGGGGTGACGAGACGACCGAACACCTAATCCGCGATCACAGCGATGGCGTTGATCTCGATCAGATAGTCGGGCGACGTCATCTTGCAGATCTCGACCATGGTGGACGCCGGCGCCGGCGGCTTGAAATATTCGCGCCGGACTTTGTGGATCTGGTCGAAATGCTCCATGTTGCGGACGTAGACATCGACCCGGCAGATGTCGTCCATGGTGCCGCCGGCTTCCTCGACGGCGGCCTTGAGATTCTCGCAGACCTGCCGCGTCTGCACTTCGATATCCCCGACGCCGGCAATCGTGCCGTCGGCCCGACGCGACGTCATCCCTGAAATGAACACCAGGCGGCCGCGCGCCTCGATCATGGTCGCGTGGGAAAAATGCCCGGTCGGCTGGCGGATCTTCGACGACGTGACCTGCTTCTTCGGCATGCTGTAGGCTCCTCGAGAATGAATGGAACTAGCCGCGCGGCCATCTCACGATGCGCGGGCTTTGATTTCGATCAGCACGTTGCGATATTGCCAGGTGCTGCAGTTGAGCAATTCGTGCGGGATGCCGGCTTCGCGCCAGATCACCTCTCCCGGCTTCTCCCGGGTTTCGCGGACGCGCCCATCGTCGAAGGTCATCTCGTTCTGGCCTTCGGTCAGCGGCACGATGAGATACGGCAGCAGATGCTGGTGCCACGGCTGCCGCTGGCCGGGTTCGAGCGCCAGGCTCCACACCCGCACGAATTCGTTCTCGAACACGATCTTGTCGCCGATCGGTCCCAGTGTGCGCGTGGTTGCGGTGTCCGCGGCCATGATCGATCTCCTATCCGGTGCTGCAAAGTTGCGGGTGCCCGACCACTTTTCGATACAGGTCTTGCGCGCGTCCCTCGCCCATCGGCGTCATCGCCGCGATGTGGTCGTCGGGCCGGACCAGAACCAGGGTATCGCGCGGGCAGCCCATGAGCTGATGAAACCGGCCGCCGACGTCGAACAGCGAACGTTCGCGCAAGCCGCCGTCGAGCGGAGCATCCCGGTGCGAAACCACCAGGTGTTTCAGGCCGGGAATGTCCGGGGGAATGTCGGGGCGGCGTCTCACGTCGGTGAAATAGAGCGCGACGAAGCTGTCGTCGACGAGATCATGCAGCCGCAGCGGACGGCCCTGCGGTCCGTGCAGGACGGCGTCGGGAATGCGGTCGCCGACGCGGAACGGCCCGCGGTCGGTCTTGACCATGGACCAGTCGCCGGCGTCATCGACGCCAAGTCTCACCCCCAGCATGGTCCGGGTCGCGGCATTGGCCCATGCCGTGCCCGACATCGCCTTCACCTGCGCGGCCTGTCCCGCCATGTATTTGCGCGCGGCTTCCGCCATCTCGCCGGAGCCCTCGGCCGCGACCGGCTGCTGCTCGCGCGCATAGCCGTCGAGCAGGGCATCGCCCGCCCAGCCTCGCGCCACCCAGGCCACCCGCCAGGGCAGGCTGATCGCATCGAGAATTCCGGTGTTGAGGCCGAGCGCCCACATCGGCGTGATCAGATGTGCGGCGTCGCCCATCAGGAACACCCGATCCCGCCGCCATTGCGTCGCGATGCGATGGTGGATGCGGTAGACGATGGTGTTGAGGATCTCCATCTCGTCGACCGGACCGATGAAACGGATCACCTTGGCGCGGAATTCGTCCGCGCCCGGCTCCGGAACCCCGGCGGCCAGCGGATAGAGAAAACGCCAGCAGTGCGGCTGGCGCACCAGGATCATCCACTCCTGCGGGTCGGCGAAATAGGCGAGATACGGATAGTCGCGGGGATTGGCCACGTCGAGATCGACTTTCACGTCGACCAGCAGGCAACGCACGTCGGACGATTCGCCTTCCACGGCGACGCCGAGCTGCGCGCGCACCGTGCTGCGCCCGCCGTCGCAGGCCAGGAGGTAAGAGCCCTCGACGTCACGGTTGCCGTCGGGCGTCTCGAAGCTTGCGACAACGCCATCGCCGGTCTGTCGAAACGATGTCAGGCGATGCCGCAGATGGAGCGCACCGGGCCGGCGCCGATCGATGGCATCGCGCAGGATCGGCTCGAGGTGATGCTGGGGCATGTTGATGACAAACGGGTAGCGCGTGTCTTCGCCGAGCAGGGCCGTCTGCACCGACGGCCGCGCGGTATTGGTCGCGCGCTCGACGTCGCCGATCTCGTCGACCCGCAACGCCTTGGCCAGGACCTCGTCGGCCACGCCATAGCGCCGAAAGGCTTCGATCGTTCGCGTCAGGATGGTTCCGGCCTTGGTGTCGCGCGAGAGCTCCGCATCGTCCTCGAACAGCAGGAACGGCAGGCCGTAGAAGTCGAGCCCGAGCGCCGTGGTGAGGCCGACCGGGCCGGCGCCCACGACGATGATCGGCTTGCGCTCGCTCATCGCTCAGCGCTCCTGCGCCGGATAGGCGAAGTCCCGGCTGATGATCGAAGCGGTCATGGTCGCCTGGTCCGACAGCAGGAAGAGCAGCGGGCCGACGGCATCCTCCGGCTGGCCGACACCCACTGAGGCGCGCCAGCGCGCATCGTCGGCCCCGGCGTTGGCGGCGCGGTACTGCGGGGTGTCGAGCACACCGGGCGCGATCAGGTTGAAGCGAACGCGATGTTGCGCGATCTCCTTGGCCGCGCTCTTCGCAAACGCGATCAGCGCCGCCTTGCTCGCGGCATAGGCCGACGCGCCCGGCCAGCCCTGGTGCGCCATTCCGGACGTGAAGGCGATGATGCTTCCCGACCTGCGCTCGATCATGCCGGCGACCACCGCCTGGTAGCACCAGACGACGCCGGAGAGATTGATCCGCAACACGCGATCCCACTCCGCCGGGTCCATCTCATGGACGACCGTCCGCGGCTGAATGGCTGCCGCGCAAACGAGGCCATCGATCCTGCCGAAATCACGCTCGACCGCGCGGAGCGTCGCCATTGTTCCGGCATGGTCGGAGACGTCGAGACGCCGGGTCGCAATCCCGGGAACATCGGACAGAGCCGCCATGGCCGGCTCGTCGACGTCGCAAACGACGACGCGCGCACCGGCCTCGGCGGCCGCGCATGCCAGCGCGCGACCGATGCCGTTCGCTCCGCCGGTGATCACGATCACATCGCCCTCAGCCTCGAAGCGCGCGCGCATGGTCAGGACACCTTCGCCGCGAGCAGAGACGATTCGAAGTCGCGCAGGCCGACACGGGTGGCGGTCTCGACCAGACTTTTCACGGTCTGCACATCGAGACGACAGACACTCGCGCTCCCCTGCCGCGTGGCCCAGACGAGCTCTCCCGGCGCGTAGACCCGATCCACGCCGGGACCGCGCTTCGAGGCGCTCACCCGGGCCGCCTGGTCATGGACCCGTTGCGCGAAGCGGTCGCCGGCCGGGAAGTGACCGGCGTCGATCGCCAGAAAGAAATGCGCGCAGCGATAGGGCTCCGCCGGATCGCCGTAGAGCGGGCGGACTTCGGCGCCGATCGCGCCATCGGACAGGCCGCCGCACAGGAGATCGATGACGAAGGCGAGGCCGAACCCTTTCGGTCCCGCCGCCGGCAACAGCATGCCCTTGATCGCCGCAGCCGGGTCCGTCGTGGGCCTTCCTTCCGCGTCGATCGCCCAATCCTCCGGAATACGTTGTCCGGCCGCTGCCGCCAGGCGAATCTTTCCCATGGCCGTCGCGCTCAGCGCCATGTCCGCTTCCACCGGAAACTCGCCGGTCGAGGGCAGCGCAACGGCAATCGGATTGTTGCCGACCATGGCCTCGGCACCGCCGGGCGCCGGCATCAACGGGCGTGTGCTCGACAGCACGATGCCGACGCAATTGTGCTCGGCGATCATGCGGGCGAAGCGTCCGGCCGTGCCGAAGTGAAAGCCGTCGCGCACGACCGCCACGGCGATCCCGATCTCTCGCGCCCGCGCCACGACCAGCCTGACCGCCTGGCGCGCGGTCAGTTGCCCGAGCGCATGGCCGGCATCGATGACGATCGCGCCGCCGCGGTCGCTGACCACCTCGCCGCCGCTGCGCGCCGACACCGAGCCCTTGACGATACGCTCGACATACATGGGCAGCAGCATCACCCCGTGGGACGCGATGCCTTCGAGGTCGGCGGCAACCAGATCTCCCGCCACCACCTGCGCGTCCTCGGCTGCGATCCCGACGGCCTTGAAAATATCGGCGACGGCCGACACCAGCCGTTGCGCGTCGACCGCAACGGGCGCGGCGGCGGCCGATCGCGCCGGCATCAGCGGGCATCCTCGTCGTTGGCGTACCAGGACGGCCGCTGGGGATAATGAGGACCGTCGTAGATCTCGACCACGATCGTCTCCTCGTGCGCCAGCGTCGGTCCGTGCACGTTGCCCTTCGGATTCCAGTAGAACGAGCCCGCGGTCAGCGTGACGCCGGTCTTGGTGTATTCGTACTTTCCCTTGAGACAGAACATGAACTGGTTCGACGCATGCAGGTGCGGCTGCGGAATGCTCGCGCCTTTGTCGAACTTGATCAGCGCGATCGACGATCCGCCCTGTTCATCCCGCCACAGCATCTTTTCCGATACGCCCGGCAGCGACTTCGCCCGCCAGGGCATGTCGTTGCTTTGCAGCAGAACCTCGTCGAGGCTCGGCATGCCTGCAGGCATCGGCATTGCGGTCTTCTGATCGGTCATTGTTGTCTCCGTTGTTGTCCTTGACGCTGTCTGTCCCTCACGCGCGGCGTGGTCATCGGATCGGCGGCGGCCGGTGACGCCGGGTCGCGTCCTGGATCTGCATCAATCGGCCCTTGAGGCTGTCGATGTGCTCGCGCATGGCCGCTGCCGCGCGCTCGCCGTCGTGCTTGGCAATGGCATCGGCAATCGCCGCGTGCTGACGGGTGGTCGCCTGCACGTCCATGGTCTGCCACAGATGCAGGTACCAATAGCGGATCGAGCGCTCGTGCAGCTGCTGGGCAAAATCGCTCAGCACGGAATTTCCCGCGCGTTCCGCCAGCTTGCGGTGGAAGGCACGGTCGCAGGCGATGAAGTCGTCGATGCCCGGGCCATTCCTGGTGTGCCTGGTGGCGTTGGCGAGCGCCAGCAGCTCCTTGCCGTCATCGACCGACACGCGGTCGGCCGCGGCCTTGGCGAGCTCGGCTTCGACAGCCGCGCGCGATTCGAGGATCTTGATGATCTCCGAGATGCTGTCGGGCAACACCACCACGCCCTTGCGCGGCATGATCTCGACCAGCCCTTCCAGCTCCAGCCGCTGCAGCGCCTGGTGCACGGGCGTCCTGCCGACCTGCAGCAGACCGGAGATGGCCGCCTCGTTGAGATACTGGCCGGGCAGGAAATAGAGCGTGATGATCTTCTCCTTGATGTCCTCGTAGGCCTTGGCGACCAGGGAGCCGTGCTTGATCGGCGCCTTCCCGACCGTGTCGTCCGCGCGCACGTGTCTTGGCGCGCGGCGCCACAAGCCGGGGCGTCGCTGCAGGCTGCCGTCGTCGTGCGTTTCTAGCCATTCGAACCTTGGACCCCGGTTGCAGTTTCGCCTTCAGTGCCGCGCCGGCGCCGGCGGCAGCCACGGCGCCATCATCCGCTCGCCCGCCCCGACCAGCGCGTAGGCGAATATGCCCAGCACCGACAGGGCAAACAGCGCCGCGAACGCCAGCGGCGTATCGAGCTGGGAGGTGGCGCTGAGCAGCAGGAAGCCGAGCCCCTCGCTCGAGCCGATGAACTCCCCGATCACCGCGCCGATCACCGCCAGCGTGATCGCGACCTTGGCGCCGGTGACGATGAACGGAAGCGCCGCCGGCAGCTGGACCTTGAGGAAAATCTGCAGCGGCGACGCGTTGAGGCTGTGCGCCAGCTCCAGCAGCTCCTTCGGCGTGGCCCGCAATCCGGCGGCGGTATCGACGATGATCGGAAAGAACGCGACCAGCCAGACGATCGCGAGCTTGGATTCGAGTCCGGTGCCCAGCCAGACCAGGATCATCGGCGCCAATGCCACTTTGGGGACGGACTGAAGCGCGATCAGGAGCGGATAGAACATCAGGTTGAGGGGTCGCGAGTTTGCGACCGCGACGGCGAGCGGAAGACCGATCACCAGCGCCAGCACGAATCCGTACAAGGTCTCCTTCAGGGTGATCCAGCCCTCGCTGAGCAGCAGGTCGCTCCGGATGATCAGCGAGCGCAGCACCTTGTCCGGCGACGGCAGCACGACCGTGGGAATGTTGAAGAACCAGCACGCCAGCGCCCAGACGGCAATGATGAGCACGACGCCGGCCAGCGGGTAGAGCAGCGGCGAGATCAGACCCCACCTCATGGCGCCGGGACCTCTTCCGGCGCGGGCGCGATCACGCCGAGCGCCTCGCTTGCAGTCCGTTCGGCCGTGGTGAACGCCGCCGTGAAGCGGACCCGCTGGCTGCGCGGATAGGCAAGCGGGATCGGTATTTCCTGCGCGACCCGCGCCGGCCGCTTGCTGAACACGATGACCTTGTCGGAGAGATAGACCGCTTCCGAAATCGAATGCGTCACGAACAGGACCGACGCCTTGGTCTCGTGACGGATGCGAAGCAGCAGATCGTTCATCTCCATCCTGGTGAGCTCGTCGAGCGCGCCGAACGGCTCGTCCATCAGCAGCAGCCGGGGCCGGTGAATGAGCGCACGGCACAGCGCGACGCGCTGCTGCATTCCCCCGGACAATTGATGCGGCCGCGCCGACAGGAACGCCGTCAGTCCCACCAGATCCAGAAGCTCGAGCGCATGCCGCCGCGCCTCCGCGTCGTTCCTGCGCAGGATCTCCATGGGGAACAGGACATTGTCCAGGACATTGCGCCACGGCATCAGGCTCGGCGCCTGAAACACGAAGCCGTAGTCGCCCATCGGCTTGGTGATCTCCCGGCCGCCGATCGCAACCGACCCTGCCGACTTCGTGATCAGGCCGCCGACGATGCGCAGCAGCGTGGTCTTTCCGCATCCGCTGGGGCCCAGCAGCGCGACCAGGTCGCCCTGCTCGAACTGAAAGCTGGCATCGTCGAGTGCGACCACCGGCTCGAGCGCGGTCGAGCCGAGCTCGTCGACCGCAAAGACCTTGCGCACGTTCTTGATCACGCCGAACGCCATCAACCCGTCCGCTCTATCACCGGCCCGAAACTTGCTTCGCAAAGCCCGCAGGCGCGCCGCTTGGCGCGGGCGTCGGCCTGCCGCACTTGAGTATCACGTGAAATATCTTATGATATTTCGGAGGTCAAATGCCGCCGTGACGGGATCGGACCGTCGCCGCGGAGGGCGCACACGATCCTGCCCGCACATCAGGAGACACCCATGTTTCGATCGTTGATCGCACTCGTGACCGCACTTGCCGCCGGCGCGACATCCCTTCCGGGCACCGCCGCCCAGGCACAGGAACGCGACATCAAGTTCGTCCTCGATTTCATCAGCCTCGGCCGTCACGCCCCCTGGTACGTGGCGCTCGGCAAGGGCTACTTCAAAGACGAAGGCCTCAACGTCACCATCATGCCGTCGAAGGGCACGGCGGACGCGATCCGGACCGTCGCCACCGGCGGCGCCGAGCTGGGCTTTATCGACATCCCGAGCCTGGTCGCATCCGGCAGCGCCGGATCGGCGGTGAAGATCGTCGCCGCCAACTACCAGAAGCCGCCCTACTGCATCTTCACGCTGAATCCCGGCGCCAACGTCACCGAGCCGAAGCAGATGGCCGGCCTCGAGCTCGGCTCCAGCACGGCATCGTTCGTGCCGAAGATCTGGGCCGCCTTCATGGAAATGAACAAGGTCGACAGCAAGACGCTCAAAGTCGTGAACATCGATGCCGCGTCGCGCGTGCCCATGCTGGCGGCCGGAAAGGTGCAATCGATCGATCAGTTCCTGATGAGCGAGCCCGCCATCCGCCGCGCGGTGACGACCGCGAAACCGGTATGCCTGTTCGCCGGCGACTATGGTCTCGAGATCTACGCCAACTCGCTCGGCGTCTCCGAGGACTTCCTGGCCAAGAACCCCGAGGTCGTGAAGAAGTTCACGCGCGCCGCGCTCAAGGGCTGGAAGGACGCGCTCGCCAATCCGGAGGAAGCGGCGAAGATCGAGATCCAATATGTGAAGGCGCTCGATCCCCAGATCGTGGTCGAGGAGATCGCGATCCTCAAGCGCATTGCGATTACGCCCGATGTCGAGAAGAACGGCTTCGGCTACATCTCCCCCGAGCGCATGAAGAACACCGTCGACTTCATCAACAAGAACATCGAGGTGTCGGGCGACAAGCTCACGGCGGAACAGATCTATCGCCCGGGATATCTGCCGGAGACGCCGATCAAGCCGTAGTGTGGATCGTCTGCCACGCGCAGCGATGACGACTGTTGCGGTTCTGCCAACGTGGGTTCGTTTCGCCAAAATTGGCGCCGGCGGTGCGCGCCCCACTCTCGTGTCCCGGGCGAGCGAGCGTCAGCGAGCGAAGAACCCGGGACCCAGGAGTTACACGGCAAAATCGATGGATAGTTGAAGCGTCCGTCGTGTCGCCCCTAGGTCCCGGGTCTCGCTGCGCTCGCCCGGGACACGAGTGTGCGAAGTCGCGGCGCGCAAAGCGAACCGTTGGCCTTATCCCGATTCACGATGTCAAACAGCGCAGTGTTGTTCGTTCCCGCGGCGCGTTGCTGCGCCCGGGTTTGTGCGTCTCTTCGCGGGTGCCTTCACTTTTGCGTCCGCCGGCGAGCCCACGGGGCTTTGGCGCCAGCGGCCGTCGCGACAGCAGCGATTCCGTCCCCCCGATGAGGGGTGATGGAGCGCCGACAGGCGCACTTTTCTTTCGGTCGCGCCTGCGACGCGCGACCACCCGGTCCCGGGGCGACCGGGACCCCTCTCGGCGCTCCACCGTGGCGGTTTTCGGATGCGGACCCACGAAGCCGGCTCCCGGTAGTGGAACCGGAGCCCGCAGCGACTGCCCGCGCCAAGCGTAAATGCCTGGCGGTCGGGGTCCGGACCTCCCTGCGGTGCGGTTCGCGCCGCGTCCGCGGGACGCCACTCCTGGCTCCGTCTTGCAGGATCGTTTCTAGAAAACGCCCCCTCCGAGCCAGGATGCAAATCAATATACTATAAACTCAGTACGTAGTCAATAGCGAAGTCATAAAGTAGCTGATAAAATCGCGCGGCATCGGCACCCCCCGTAGGATGGCTCGTTCACGGCAGGTCACAGCCGGTAGCCGAAGATGTCGCAGTCGGTGCGCGCCTCGATGTGGCGGCCGAAGCGGTATTTCAACTCGGCGCCGTCGAAGGGGGGCTGCTCGAGCTTCTGCTCGGCATCGGAAAACGGCTCGACCTCCAACACCACGAAGGTATGCCCCGCCATGTTGCCGGCCACCAACGTCGGAAGGTCGCGCTCGAGCGCCGCCAGGTCGGCCAATTCGAACACCCGGTCGAGACCCATGGCGCGCGCGATCGCAGCATAGTCGTTCTTTTCGACGTTCGGCAGGCCGGCATTGGAGGTCGCGCCGTAGGCGCGGTTCGACACCAGGAAGTGCGTCAGGTTCGGCAGGTTCATCTGCCGTTCGACCATCAGCATGCCGGGGTTCATGCAGAACGCGCCGTCACCCATGAACGCCCAGATCTTCAATTCCGGGCGCGCGAAAGCAAGGCCCGACGCGAACATGGTCGACAGGCTCATCGAGGCGTCGAGATAGAACGTCGCCTCGGTGTCGCGCGTGGCCGCCCACCAGGCCTGGCCGGAATTGCCGGCCGAGGTGACGACGATCTGGTCGGTGCGCTGGCGCGCGAGTGCGCGGAAGCAGTCGAGATATTTCATGGCCGGCTCCCGCGCAGCAGGTCGCGCGTGAAGATGACGGCCATCGGCCGCGCGAACGTGCGCGTGTGGTGATAGCAGCGCGAGATCGATGAGATATCGCCGGGCTGGTCGATGATGCGATAGGGCATGTCGATGGCGTCGAGCACCGGGCGAAGATAAAGGCTGTTGGAGGCGTGGTGCTTGTGATGATCGCCGACGCCGCCGCGCAGGGTCAGCATCAGGAACAGCGGAATTTCATAGGTGTAGTTGATCTTGGTGATGGCGTAGATCACCGTCATGAAGCCCGAGGCGCCCATCAGCGCCGCCGATCCCATCGCGCCCATATAGGCGCCCGAGCACAGGCCGATCGCCGATTCCTCGCGGTTGACCGGGATGTGCGTGAACCGGCTGTCGCGATCGAGCGCGTCGATCACGCCGGTGAGCCAGTTGTCGGGAAGCGAGGCCACCAACTTCACGCCGCAGGCGGCGAGCTCGTCGGCGATATGCCTTGCGATATCAGACGGCTTCTCGTTCATGCGTCGTTTGCCTTATTTTCGCACTATCGTTGCACTTGTGGCGGCGACATAAGACTTCTGATCGCGAACTTTGCGATGGTCGCCCAGCGGTCGCCCTCTCACGGCGAAAACAGGGGTTCGAGTTCCCTAGGGAGCGCCATTATATTCAATAGGTTAGCCACAGTCTTAGCTTAAACTAACGCCGCATCTCCAACTTTTCTCCAATAGGCGTACAACGACCGGCATCTGCTGCGCCCGCGCCGCCAGTTGCTCGCCGTATTATTGGCAGGCGCAGCAATCATTTATCCGCTATTCAATCTTGCGCCCTGAACGACGGCGCGTCCGACAAAGCGAGCGAGAGAGGCAAAACGCTTCGCAGACCGGAACCCCGCTTGAGCAGCTTTTCTCGGCCTTAGTCGCCAATCGATTCGGGGGTGCAGGAAGTCAGCTAATGGCAGACATAGTTGCCCCGGACGTGTGCGACGGCATGTCCGCAGTTGGCGAACGCAGACTTTGCACGCCGATTTTCGACGCAGGGGTCAACCAACCCGAGAACTTCAATTGTGGAGCCGATCGAACTGGCAACCGGTGCGGCGTAGCAAGTTCCGCGATGACCCGCGCCGTGTCATATTCTAGTCCGCATGAAACCAAGCGTCATCGTCTGGGACCTGGAGACTGTGCCCGACCTCGCCGGGTTCGCGGCCGCGAACGATCTTGTCGGCAAGAGCGATGCGGACATTCGTGAAGTCCTCGGCAACAAGTTCCCGAAGCACATCTACCACACCATCGTGTGCATCGGCGCGCTGGTCGCTCACCGGGAGAGCGATCACTGGGCGGTGGACGCGCTCGGTGCACCCCACGTAGGTGAGCGGACTGAGAAGCAGTTGATCAGCGCATTCTGCGACAAGATCGCTGAGCTGAAGCCGCAGCTCGTCACCTTCAACGGCAACAGCTTCGACCTGCCCGTTTTGCGTTATCGTGCCATGATCCATGGCGTCGCGGCGCCAGGGCTGGCTGTTCGACCATACTTCAACCGATACACCGAGGACGCGGTCGACCTGTGCGACATTCTCTCTTCGTTCGCTCCTCATACCAAAGCCTCGCTGAACGAGCTCAGCAAAATCATGGGCCTGCCGGGAAAGCCCGGGGGCATCGACGGCACCGATGTCGAGCGATATTTCCTTGAGGGTAAGATCAAGGAGATTGCTGAATATTGCGAGACGGACGTCGTCAACACATATCGGGTTTGGTTGAGATATGAGCTATTTCGCGGCCGATTGCGCGAGAGTGAGCATCAGGCGAGCGAGCGCAGTTTGACAGATTTTATCGGAGCTCGCGTTCACACCAGGGATCATTTGAATAGACTGGTTCAGGGCCGATCCGCGACTTGAGTTGCTCGTCAAAATGCCGGTTGATGTGTGGAGGCACGCTTCCGCGCTGACGGCAGTTCGACGTCGCTGCGCAACGAATGTCCCTGCTACTTCTCCTGAATGCGACGCAAATATTCAATAACAGACAGTATACGGTTTCCGATAATGTCTTCTGAATCGCAAGAGAGGTCGAGATGTGACTCAAAAGGGTCAGGCGCCCTGTATACTTTACGTTTCGATGTTTTAGTTGGCGAAACGGGCGAGGGTGTGTGTCGGCAACCCCAAATTGGCATTTCACGAGCGCCGTGCGATTCAATCGCGTTTCGTCCGTCGATTGCCTCATAAACAGCGCTCACTGGAAACACGCCGTTGTTCTTCTTGGCTAAGGCAGTCAAATCGGCTGGCTTCGTCTTCAGCTTATTAGCGCTGAGCGGTCCTTTCCCCTTACCATCGGCGCCGTGGCACGGCGCGCAACTCGACAGATATTCCGCCTTGCCCGCGTCGACCTCTTCCGCCCAGCCGGAGGCAGTCAAACCGATCGTCACACCGGCGACCATCAGCCACTTTGCAGCAGTTTTTTGCATGGCAACGGTGTATTCTCGGAATGAACAACTCCAAGACGCCATCGCGGTATTCCGCCTTGATGCCATCAGGATCGATTTCGACCGGCACGGTCAAGGTTCGATCAAACTCTCCTGAGACCCGCTCACGGCGGTGAACACTGGCACCCTCCCCATATTTGATCGATTTCCCCCCGCCGCCGCCGGCACCGGGATATGCCGGACCGCCACCAGCGCCGCCGCCGGCTGTACTTCACAATAGCTTGACGGTCGCCTCGCGCTGCGCCCGGTCAGCTTTGAGCGAGAAAAAGACGTCTGTGGATTTTTCCCAAGTCATCCCCGAGAGATCATGAAAGATGAAGATCACGGCATCGTGGCAGTCAGTCCAGGCCAGCTTTGCGCGACCCAGCAGGGCGGCATGTTCGCGTACGTAATCCTCTTCGCTGATTGCCATGATCTTCTCCCGACGCAGCGCGGGGGCGACCATAGCAGTAAACGGCGCTGAGTCCGCCGGAGGCTTGCTCGCCTTGGCCCGTGTGCGCTCGGCGCTGTTATTCGGGCCGGGGGCGACCGACCGACAGGCCCCCAGTTCCGACAGCGTCCGGCGGCCTACGAATCAGAACTGCATCGTATCGTCGTGCAGCATGGCACCCCGGGTGGCAAACTCGGCGCTGAGCCACCAATAAGCGCCCCATCGCCCTTCCCGTGGATCGACGCCGCGCAGACGGTCACGGACTACCTGCGCTTGCTCGGTAGCGATTGGTCTGACCGCAGGTCGCGCGTGCGTGTGCTCGACCCGAGGCCAATCGATCTGCACCGGCCGCAGACCGCTAATATCCCTGCGCCTGGACGCGAATAGAGATGCTGTTGCATTTTCGAACGTCTGAAGCTTCCAAGAGCCCCTGCTCTCCGCCGGCGGCGGGAAGATTCCTAGAGCCCGGCGCGACACATTTGATTTAGCGCAAGGCATCCATCGGCGCGTCGTGGTCAAAGGCTCCCCCGAGGATGCCGAAGTGCGTTCCCAGCGTCGAACGGAAGAGGGACGGGATGCAAACCCCGCGGGCGCCAAGGGACAGTAAGCAAGAGGAAGCCGTGCGATGGCCAGCTATTGCGTCAACTTCTACAGAGTTCTGCTCAGCTCCGACGGACACTCGTTCAGGTGTCTGCAGGGGAAAATTGACGTGCCCGAGGTGGAAAGCTCCACGCAAGCTGCAGAAATTGCCTCGAGAAGGTTCGAAGCACTACACAGGATTCCAGACTGGAGAATCCATGCGGACGCGAGAGAGGTCGTAGGCGAAGTTCGCGCCGTGCGGTCTCGGACGCATTGCCGCTCCTGAAGGCTGCCGAAAACGTCATGGTCGTCGAGATTGTCGAAGGCGGAACGGACCTGACGCCGCAAGCCGGCGAGGATGTCGCCAGATATCTGAACCGACATGGAATTGAAATCGTCGTGGAACGACAACGACCGGCCGACGTCACGGCGGCAAACTCCCTGCTTCGGCTGATCGAGGACGAAAACATCAGCCTGATCATGGGCGGCGCCTATGGGCATTCCCGCCTCGGCGAATGGGCGTTTGGTGGGGTGACCCGGGATCTCTCCTGACCGAGAGCCCGGTTTGCTGCATGTTTTCGCATTGATCGCCTGAATTGGCCTTTGAACCAACGTGCCCCGCGGACGGGCTGATGCTATTTCGGACTCCACCGGCAACGTCAGCGCAGCAGCTTTTCCGGCGGCAGCTTGACGTGGATCAAAAGAGCCAATGCACGTCGATGATATCGTTTCGTCAAATAAGCGGAGCAGATCCATGAAAGCCAAGGATGTGATGACATCGCCGGTCCTGTCGATCGATCCGGACAGCTCGGTGTTGCAGGCGGTGCAGGTCATGCTGCAACGGCACATCAGTGGACTACCCGTCCTCGACAGGGAGGGTCGTCTTGTCGGCATGATTACCGAGGGGGATTTCCTGCGGCGGGCGGAAACCGGAACGCAGCGCCGCCGACCGCGCTGGCTGGAATACCTGGTCGGACCCGGTTGGCTTGCGGATGAATACGCCCGTTCGCACGGGCGCAAGGTTCACGAGGTGATGACGGCAGACCCGATCAGCGTCGGGGAGGACGCCACGCTTGAGGACGTTGTGCGACTCATGGAAAAGCGTCACGTCAAGCGCGTGCCCGTGGTGCGGGGAGCCGAAGTCGTCGGCATCATCAGCCGGGCGAACCTCGTACATGCGCTCGCGGGTATTGCCCGCGAGACCAAACAGCCCGCAGCGAGCGATCAGGTCATTCGGGACCGCATCGTGGCGGAGCTCGCCGGCCAGTCCTGGGCCCCGCGGGCGCTCGTCAACGTCACGGTGCAAGATGGCGTGGTGGATCTGTGGGGGACGATCACCGATGAACGAGAGCGACCCGCAATCGTGGTAGCTGCCGAGAATGCACCTGGGGTGAAGGCCGTGAAGGATCACCTTGCCTGGATCATGCGATGTCCGGCATGTTGTTCTATCCATCGCCCGAGGGCCCGCCCGAGGCCATGGCGTCCTAATGACGTCAGATGCGCTCAGCGGTCGGCACGGTTGATCTGACGCGATGGAGATGTCCGAAACCGCATTCAAATTTGAACGATGTACGGCCTGAACAGCTCGCAATTTGCCGCCATGGCGTTCCTGTGGCCGGCTCTCGTCGCTGAATCCGCGAGCGAGCTCGCCTCGGCCACGGCGCGTGGATTCGCCGACCTGGCGATCGGACCGCAGCCCCCAACCCGTGAACCGCAATGGACCACGCCCAACCGGGTCGCCTTGGAGCTGCCCTCGGTCCGGTTGCGGGACTTCTCCACGTCCGCCGACGGTAGTCCGACGCTGCTGTGCGCACCGTTCGCGCTCCATCAGGCCACAATCACGGATTTTGCTCCTGATCATAGCCTCGTGGCCGCGTTGCGGACCGCCGGGATCGAGAGGATTTTCGTGACGGACTGGCGTTCGGCCAGTCCGGACATGCGCTTTCTGGCGATCGACAACTATCTCGCCGATCTCAACGTCCTGGTGGACGAACTCGGGGGATACGTTGACCTCATCGGCCTGTGCCAGGGTGGCTGGCTGGCGCTGACCTATGCGGCGCTATTTCCCTTGAAGGTGCGAAAGCTTGTGCTCGCCGGAGCCCCGATCGACGTTGCCGCGGGGACCTCGCGGCTTTCCCGACTCGCTCACGATACACCGCTGGCGATCTTCCACGAGTTGGCCAATCTCGGCGGCGGCCGCATTCTCGGCCGGCATGCCCTGCGGTTCTGGGCTCCCGATCCGCCCAACCGAGAGACCATCCATGCGTTGCTGCAGTCGTCGAGGAAGCCGTCCTCGCCGGCGTTTCGCCGCCTCGAAGCTCGCTTTCGTGACTGGTACGGGTGCACGGTCGATCTGCCTGGCACCTACTATCTGCAGGTCGTCGAGCAATTCTTCAGGGAAAACAGGCTGGCCACCGGCCGCTTCGTGGCCCTCGGCCGGCCCGTCGAGCTGTCCGGCCTGCGGATCCCGCTATTTCTGCTCGCCGCCCGAGACGACGATGTCGTCGCGGGCGAACAGATGTTCGCGATCAGAAAGCTGGTCGACCGACGGCGCTGCGCGATCGACAAGGCCATCGCGCCGTGCGGACATCTCGGCCTGTTCATGGGCGAGAAAACCCTCACCGACATGTGGCGGAAGGTTGCGGACTGGCTTCGATCGGAAGAACGTTTTCGAAGCCCGGGGCAGAGTCCGCCGTCGGCAGCGGCACAACCGAGCGGACAGCCAGATGAGCCGCTCTAGATCCGCAAGGCGACGCTGGCCAACGTCGTGATCCGACAACGGTATGAGATTGGATGAGCACTTGAAAATCAGGACCCGACCGTGCTTGCACGCGTTCACAAACGCGGGCTCGAAAGCGTTGTTTCGAAGCTGAGGGATTCCCTGCTCTCGAAGGGCCGGGCAAAGTTCAACAAATCCGACCGTTCCACTTTGATTCAGCTCAATGCTAACGACCCGAAGATCGGGCTTGTTTGACAGGCAAAGCGACGTCAGGAAGAAATATTGAGATGAACGATATGACACATCAATGGAAAGCCATGCAGCGCATGATGTAGCGTTTGCCGGGTTCTGACGCGCTTCAAGACAATATGGCTCGTTTTTGGAACATTCAGGACAGGCTTCTGTACATTAAGGAGAACTTCGCCGATGGCTGGTTCGAGCGACGACACGTCGGGAGTCACGCAGCGCTGGAAGCGGCCCAGCGCATGTGCAGCGCACGGACCGGGGTTGATCTAGCGCGAGAGTATCAGGAGGGGGTTAGTGGTGCGTTCCAGCGGGTGATGGCCGACGGGTTTGCTTGTCAGCAGTTCGTTCCTGCATTCGCGGGCGCATTGAGCGACAAACAAGAGAACAAACCACAGCAATTTGAAACGAAAACGCTCCATCATGCCGAGGCGGCATGATGTCGCTCAACGAGGTCACAAATGCAAGCGCGTTTCGTCTCCCACGTTCTTGGCCTCAGCGCCGGACTGCTTCTGTGTTTGGTACCAACATCGGAGGCCGCCGAATTGAGGAAGGTAGAAACACGAGGCAAGGAGATTCTTCAAGAGAAATGCGGACGCTGCCACGCCATCGAAGCCGTTGGCGAGAGTCCGCTTAAGGGAGCGCCAGCGATGCGTGATGTCTACGGCCGGTTTAATCCACGAGAATTGCAGGCGGAGCTGTCCGAAGGCAAGGTTTCAAAGCACAAGGAAATGCCGCAGATCGCCTTTTCCGACGAGGACGTATACGCGATACTTACCTACCTCTATGCTCTTGCAGCGCGGAAATAAAATCGGACGATTTCGCGAGTTGGATATAGGCGCATGCAATTGCCTCCCGCAAAGCCCGGGAAATTGTTGCATCTCGCTTGCAATTATCCACGCTCGGAGAATCCATTTGACGGGCGAGCTAGCCCCAGAGCGCCAGGGCTTTGCACAGTCGACGCCCGATCAAATTACCAGGGTCGGAATGGACGTGTGCTCCACGTATTCCCCGAACGCGCTTGTCATTTGGAACATCTTCGACGAATGCACGTCATAAACATTTGAAGGTTGTCTCGACGACAAGCGCAGTGATTTTCGCACCGATGGATTTTGTCTGAGATAATCCAAGCATGACAGCTTTGTTCGCCAGTTCCGATCCGTCAGTCGGGATCAGAATATGCCGATACATTCTGTCCTCCCTTTTTCCTCATCATGTATTCTGGCAACGTATCGCTTCGGCGCGGCGGTCAACCTCGACCTAGATTGGCGTTGGCGGGCTACCGACAAACCTTCAGATGACGTCATGGACGCCAACTTGCGGGCTGTCCATTTCAAAAACAGCTTGGCCGCCTCACGGTCGTCGGTTTCGGACAAGTCGCATGGAAAGTTGCGTTCCACAACGCCCGATCGATGCTCTCGGAAAGCCTCACTTCTAAGCTTTTTTGATCTCGATTTTTTGCTGCTTCTTGGCCATCTCTGCAGGTTTAGGCAAGTGGATGTGTAGGACGCCCTTATCAAACTTCGCCTCGACCTCGCCTGGGTCAGGATCAAACGGCAGAGTGATTGCTCTGCTGAACGAACCGTAACTGCGCTCTACGACATGCCAGTTCTTATCCTTGTCCCTCTCGTCACGCGCGGTTTTCTTCTCGCCCCGGATGGTCAGTATTCCATCGGCAAGAGTCACGTCGAGGTCCTTTTCATCGACGCCTGGCAACTCTGCTGCCAAGTCGATGGCGTCCTTAGTTTCGGCTATATCAATTTTTGGTGTCATCACGTCGGACCCAAACCCTGCGAGCGGAGACCGGCGTGAGAAGTCATCGAACGTTTTTTGGACCTCACGGAATAGCGAGCCGAAAGGATCATCGTCTCGTCCAAGGAGCGATGGAAGATACGATCTAACCATGGTTACCTCCTGTTTGCCCTGTGGAATTGCCGCGGTCTCCGGTCTGACGAAGGAGGCCTCAATCGGAGCTACTGCGCTAGTTCCGGATTCGTCTCTGGATGCTGTTCCAGAAAATGTTGCAGCGCCATGAATAGCTGCGCGCCGTGCCTAATGTGTCCTGCATCCAGTGCCTTGTGAATATCCTCGACGATCATAGTCAGGATGCGTTCCGGACCATCTGGTTGTCTGAGCAGATAGTCTGCAAGAGCGGCCGCAGCGATGTCCGGAATATGCTCATGTTCACCGATTGCAGCCACCTCATCTGCATCGAGACCGCACATTCCAATGCAATCCTCAAGAGAGATCATTGGTTTATCTCTATTTTTTCTGGCATCTTGCTACCCTCGTTGGAAATTGTTTGTGCCGCTTTGATCAAGATCAAGAGCCGCCTAGTTGCGACAATATTTTTTTAGGAGTGCAATCCCGCACATCCCAGCCTTTGATTTAAGTCAAGGACTAATATCCGATTTAGAAATATATTTTGCATATGCGGGGTTAGCCATGATCACCAAGATGCGCGCTATACCGAGTTCACAAAGGTCTTAACTAAGCAATCGCATGCTTTGAACAAATTTTCACTCATTATCCGGGATTGGACTGAGTTTCTCGGCAGTGCGACCATGCATGGAAAATTTATAAGGCGAAGGACATAATACAAATAAGATCCTCTTTCAGCCTCACTGTGACAACAAGGGCATCATTGCGCAGACGCGACCCAGCACCTCGGTGCGGTACAGAACCCTGCGGCCCTTGGGTGTGATTTTCATGCCGAAGCCGGGATAAGCGGCGCCTCAGGGAGCACACCGAAATCGCGGCGCGGTCATAGACCCGTACAGTCAGTCGTCGGTATCAGCGAATTGCGCTTCCCGGTATCACCCCGCTGTGCCTCGCGCAGCGCGCGCCATACGGTTTCCGACGTGATCGGCAAGGTGATGTCGCGCACGCCGAGATGCCACAAGGCATCAATCACCGCGTTGCCGATCGCCGCCGGCGCGCCGATCGCGCCGCTCTCGCTTGCGCCCTTGACGCCGAGCGGATTGCTCGGCGCCGGCGTCGCGATGAAGGTGGTGCGGAACGCGGGAAGATCCGATGCCCGCGGCATGCCGTAGTCGAGAAAGCTCGCGGTCAGGAGCTGTCCGGACGAGCGGTCGTAGACAATGCGTTCGGTCAACGCCTGGCCGACGCCCTGCGCCAGGCCGCCATGCACCTGGCCCTCGACGATCATCGGATTGATCACCACGCCGCAATCGTCGGCGGCATAGAAGGCCCGCAGTCGCACGGCGCCGGTATCGGCGTCGACGATCACCACGGCAAGGTGGATGGCCTGCGGGTCGTTGGTGTCAGGCGGATCGTAGAACTCGGTGACTTCGAGGCCGGGCGAGCAGCCCGGCGGCAGCACCGCGCCGTGATAGGCGACGTCGGCCACGTCGGCGAATGCAACCGCCCGGTCGGTGCCCCGCACTGTGAAAGTGCCGCGGCCATAGTCGACGTCGCCCTCCGCGCATTCGAGCAGTTGCGCGGCGAAGCGCCGCGCCTTGTCAACGACCTTGCCAGCGGCGCGGTAGACCGCCGTCCCCGCAACCGAAGTCGAGCGCGCGCCCCAGGTCCCGTTGCCGAACGGGATCTGGTCGGTATCGCCCTCGACCAGGCGCAGGTCCTCGATCGGCAGCCCCAGGCGGTCGGCGGCGATCTGGCAGAACGTGATCTCGTGTCCCTGCCCGTGCGAATGACTGCCCGAGAATATCGTCACCTTGCCATCGCTGTGCACGCGCACGATGGCGCTCTCCCAGCCGCCGTGCAGGCCGCCGCGCTTGGCAAGATTGGCGCTCGGCCCGGTGCCCGCCTTGTCGATGAAGGCAGCGAGACCAATGCCCATCAGCACTCCCCTGCTCCGCAGACGGCCCTGCTCGCGCCGCAGCGCGGCGTAGTCCGCCGCCGCCAGCAGCCGATCGAGCAGTGCCGGCGGATCGCCGGAATCGTATACGCGTCCGCCCGGCGCGGGATACGGAAAATCGGCACGCGCGATGAGATTGCGCCGCCGGATCTCGACGGCGTCGATGCCGAGCTCGCGCGCGCCGCGCTCGATCAGGCGCTCGTTGGTCCAGGTCGCCTCCGGCCGGCCCGAGCCGCGATAGGCGTCGACCGGCACGGTGTTGGTGTACACGCCGCGCACCCGCAGATGGAGATTGGGCGTCTTGTAGAGGCCGGTGACGGTCTGCGGATACGAATTGCCGGGAATGCTGGGCGCAAAGTTGCTGAGATAGCCGCCGAGCGCCGCCAGCGTATCGACCTGCATCGCCACGATGCGCCCGTCGCGATCGAACCCCATGCGAGCGGTGGTGTCGTGATCGCGCGCTTGCGCGTCGGAGAGAAATGTCTCGGTGCGGGTCGCGGTCCACTTGACCGGCCGGCGCAGCAGTTGCGCGGCCCAGACCACGGTCGACACCTCGACGGCGAAATTCCCTTTGACCCCGAAGGCGCCGCCGACATCGGGCGAGATGACGCGGATCTTATGCTCGGGGATATGCAGCGTGTAGACCGAGAGCCAGCGCCGCAGGTAGTGCGGTTGCTGCGTGGTCGCATGGAGCGTGTAGCGGTCGCGTGCGGCGTCGTAGTCGCACAGATAGGAGCGCGGCTCGATCGGATTGGCCGACAGGCGGTTGTTGTTGAGGCTGAGCTCCACGACCTTCGCCGCCGCGGCCATCGCCGCCTCGGTCTTGCGGCGGTCCCCGCGCTCGATCTCGAACACCAGATTGCTGCCGAACCGTGCGTGCACCAACGGCGCGCCCGGTGCGACCGCGTCGCGCGGCGTGGTGACCGCGGGCAACGGGTCGTACGCGACCTCCACGGCCTCGGCCGCGTCCTCGGCGGCGAACCTGGTGTCGGCCACGACCGCGGCGACGATATCGCCGACATGGTGGACCTCGCCACGCGCGAAGGCCGGGCGCGGCGCGGCGTTCATGGGACGGCCGTCGCCGAACGGCATCGGATGCACGACCGTGAGCTCGCCATGCCCGGCCCGGTCCCAGTCCTCGGCGGTCAATGTCAGCAGCACACCGGGCCGCGCGGCCGCGGCTCGCGTCGACAGCGAGACGATCCGCGCATGGGCATGCGGGCTGCGCACAAAGGCGCACCATGCGAGTCCGGGCAGGACGACGTCATCGACGTAAAGCCCCCGCCCGCGGACGAAGCGGGCATCCTCGCGCCGCCGCAACGGCTTGCCGATATAGCCGTCGCCGGTGTGCTTTGCGTCCAGCCCCATTCCGCCCATCCGTGCGTCAGCCGAAGACGGGCGCATCACCGCCCGCCCCGCCGCGCGCCGCGAGCTTACGGCAGAAATAGTGCCAGCAATGGTCCCAATGCGTCGGGGTCATCATCTGGCTCCTGCGCCTGGCGCGCGTGGCCTCGTCCGGCATAGAGGTACGGAAGCCCGCAGCCTGCCCGGCCAGTTGCGCCTTGCACGCCTTTTCGAGAAAGACTCCGACGCAGATCGCGTGCGGGATGGACGTGCCGCAGAACGTCACGCCGTGATTGGCCAGCAGCACCGCAAATCCGCCGCCGAGCGATTGAGCGAGTGCGACGCCCTCCTCTTTCGTGGTGATCAGCGCCACCTGGTCGGCATGGCGCGGCACGTGGATGAAATAGTCGGCGTCGAGGCCGAACGGTTCGAGCGGGTCGAGCGACGCCGAGAACACGCAGGCATGAAAGGGGTGCGTGTGCGCGACCACCTGGACGTCCGGCCGTACCCGCAGGATTTCCGAGTGGATCGGCCATTCCGAATGACGGCCTCCGGACCCGGCCATTTGCTTGCCGTCCCAATCAACCAGGACGAAGTCGCCGGCACCCATGACCTCGCCGAGCCCGATGCGGTTGCGCTTGAGCCAGAAACCCTGGCCGTGGGGATCGCGCAACGAAACATGGCCCAGCGTCATGTCGCCGTGGCCTTCCATCTCGAGAATACGGCAGGCGCGCGCGAGCTCGTCCAGGGATTGGCCCAACTCGGCGGCAAGCTCGCTCATGCGTCGGCCCCATCGAACGGGGCATACGCGCGGCGAGCTGAACATGTACTTCGCACCGGCATCACGCGCCCTCCCGCTGCCAATAGACCGCGCGGCGGCGCAACAGCAGCAGCGCCTGATCCAGCACGAGGCCACAGATGCCGATGACGATGATCGCGGCGTAGACGTTGGCGAAGGTGAAGCGCGTGCTCCAGATCGTGATGTAGTATCCGAGCCCGATGGAGTCGCCGATCATCTCGGTGATGACGACGACGATGATCGCCACCGGCAGGGCGACCCGCAGACCGGAAAAAATGCTGGGCAGCGCCGCCGGAAGTATCACCCGCGACAGGATGACGGAGCGGCTGGCGCCGCAATTCTGCGCAGTCCAGACCAGCCGCGTCTGCACCGCGCGGAAGCCGAAATAGCAGGCAACCACGATCGGATAGAGACACTCGATGAAGGTGAACGCGATCTTCGACGGGGTGCCGATGCCGAAGATGTAGGTGAAGACGGGGAACAGCGCGATCTTGGGGATCGGGTAGCCGATGAAGAAGATCGGCTCGAACAGATTACGCACCAGCACGGACCGCGCCATCGCCGCCGCGAACGGAATTCCGACCAGCGCGGCGAGCAGGAACCCGGTGAGCGCCCGGGATATGGTCACGCCGGCGTGGTAGACCAGCGTGCCGTTGCCGATTTCGGTCACCAGCGCGGTCCAGACCTTGTCCGGTCCCGGAAGCAGCCGGGATTCGACGAAGCCGCTCGCCACCGCCACCTGCCAGACCAGCAACAGCAGCGGGATCGAGTACCAGCGCGCGACCAGGGACCAGGCTTGCGCAAAGGTGTGGGCCATCATCGCACCACCTGCTCCTCGGTGCCGATCATCTGGCCCTTGAGCACGCGCGCGCGAACCGCGAGCAGGATGCGGTCGCTCACGAAGCCGAGCACGGCGAAGCACACGATGCCGGCGAACATCAGGTCGAACCGCACCCATTCCTCGCCGGAGGAGATGATGGTCCCGAGCCCGACCTTGGATCCGATCAGCTCCGCCGCGAACAGCACCACGAACGCATGGGCGAGGCCGATGCGGACGCCGGAGAACAGCTGCGGCGCAGCCGCCGGAATGATCACCCGGAAAAAGATCTTTCGCTGCGGCGTTCCCATGTTCTGCGCCGTCCAGACCAGCAGCTTGTTGACCGAGAGCACGGCGTGGCGCGACGCGATGAACACGGGAAAGAAGCCCGAAAATGCGATGATCGCGATCTTGGACGCGTGGCCGAGGCCAAACAGCAGCAGGAAAACCGGCAAAAACGCGATCTTGGGAATCGAATAGAGAAACGACACCAGGGGATCGAAGAAATGCCGGATGCCGGGGACGATGCCGGCGCCGAGCCCCACGATCACGCCGGCCACGGTCCCGAGCACGAATCCGGTCGATACCCGATAGAGGCTGGCCGCCAGCGCAACGAAGAGCTCGCCGCTGACGGCGAGCTCCCACAGCGCCGCGAGGATCGCGCTCGGGAACGACAGGTAGCGCGGGAGCATCCCGGCCCGCCCGAAGATTTCCCAGGCCACCAGCGCCGCGACCGGCAGGATCCAGTTCTGGATCGTAGCCGAGTTGATCTTCACGCTTCCTCCAGCGCCCGCGCCTTGAGGACCTCGTCGCGCAGCAAGTCCCACACCTGCACGCGCAGGGCGAGGTACTCGCGCGACTTGCGGAAGTCGCCGGATCGATCGATCTCGGGAATTCGGATGTCGGCCTTGATGCGGCCGGGGCGCGCGGTGAACACGATCACCCGCGTCCCGAGGTAGATCGCCTCGTCGATGTCATGGGTGACGAAGAGCGCGGTCTTGCGAGCGCGACGCCAGATCGACTGCAGCTCTTCCTGCAACAGTTCCCGGGTCTGGGAGTCGAGCGCGCCGAACGGCTCGTCCATCAGCATGATTTCCGGATCGAGCGCGAACAGTCGCGCCAGCGCGACCCGTTGCTTCATTCCCCCGCTCAACTGGCCCGGATAGAGGTCGGCGAAGCGAGAGAGGTGAACGAGATCGAGATATTCCGCGGCCTTGGGAAGGCGCTCGCGCTTGGGCAGTCCCTTCATCTCGAGCGGCCATGCGACGTTCTCGATGGCGGTGAGCCAGGGAAACAGCGAGAGTTCCTGAAACATCATGCCGCGATCGGGACCCGGAGGACCGACCGGGCGGCCGTTGAGCCGCAGGTCGCCTGCGGTCGCGGGCTCGAAGCCGCCAAGGATGTGCAGGAACGTGCTCTTGCCGCATCCCGAAGGCCCTACGATGGAGACGAACTCGTGCTCGTCGATGGCGAGCGACAGGCGGTCGATCGCCGTAACGCTGCGATTGTCGACCGTGAACGTCTTGTCGAGATCGGTCACCTCCAGCAGCGGCATCGTCACGGGCCTTACGATACGGGAGGGGCGAAGTTGATCGCGCCGTGGTTTCGGTGTGCTCCCTCTCCCATGGGGAGAGGGGTGGGGTGAGGGGTTATTGTCTCTCGATCGCTTCGAACCCCCTCACCCCGACCCTCTCCCCTCCGGGGAGAGGGAGCCCACCGAGTTTGTCGACACGCCTGCGTCTCAAACACGGGTGCTGCTCAGGTCCGGTTATGAGCGGGCATCATCGTCACTTCGGCAGGTAGCTGAGATCGACGAGCGACCGTACGTCGGCGTTCTTCTTCTGGAAGCCGGCCTTGATCTGGAACGCCTGCATCTTCTCGAGCGCATCGATGTCGACCTGCAAGCTGGGATCGCGGTAGTAATCGTTCATGCCCACGTAGACGTCGGGATTCACGCGCACCATCTTGCGGTCGATCAGGAGCTGGCGGGCTTCGCGCGGGCTTTCCAGGTAGAACGCGGTCGCCGATTTCAGGTCTTCGAGCAGGCCACGAACTGCACTTGCGTTCTTCTTGAGGAACTCGTCCTTGCCGATCAGGACGATCAACTCCTCCTCGAACGGGATTCCGTATTTCGCATCGAAGATCTTGCGGACCTTCATCTGCTTCTCCGCGAGCGCCGCGAACGGCTGCGGGAATTGCCCGAGGTCGACCTTGCCGGCATCGAGCGCTTCCTGCATCGCCGGGAAAGGCACCGGCGTGATGGTGACATCGGTCTCCGTCAGCCCGTGCTTTTCCAACGCGGTCTTCAGCCACAGGTGGCCCGACGTGTAGAAGCCGTTGATGCCGACGATCTTGCCCTTGAGATCGGCGATCGACCTGATCGGCGAGCTGTCCTTGACGTAGAAGCCGGTGCTGAAGCCGCGCGGGCTTTCGCGCGAAATCGACGCGACGATTTTCGCGGACACGCCTTCCGCCGCGGCGAAGATCACGCCGTTGGCGCTGCTGGAGGCGAGGTCGATGGCGCCGGCTTCGAACGCCTGTCCGCGCTTGTCCGAGCCGGTGAAGCGGGTCGCGTCGAGGGTGTAGGCCTTGCCCTGGTTCTTGGCCAGCTCAGGCTTGGCGACGACCAGCCACAGCGGCTCTTCCGCGGCCGTGCCGTAGCCGAGCCGCAAGGTGGCCGGCTGTGCGAGCGCGGTGCCCACGCTTCCGGCGAGCAGCGCCAAGACGCAAGCCATTCGGCGCAGAGTGGCCTTGCCGTCGTATCCGCGCATGTCGAACTCCCGTCTGATGGGCAATTGCCAATGGAGACATCTCATCGCGATGACGATGAGACCGATGACCTCGCGCATGACCTCATGCGTCGCCTCATGCGTCGTTCGGGGCCGGCGCTATCGCCGCGTGCGTTCCGCCCGCTCATTGCGGCAAATAGCTGAGATCGACCAGCGATCTGACGTCGGCATTCTTGCGCTGGAATCCGGCCTTGATCTGGAATGCCTGCATCCGCTCGAGCGCCTCGACGTCGACCCGCAGAGTGGGGTCGCGATAGTAGTCCTGCATGTTCATGTAGACGTCGGGAAGCACGCGAACCATCCTGGCATCGATCAGAAGCTGCCGGGCTTCGCGCGGGCGCTCGAGATAGAACTGCATCGACGCGGTCAGGTCCTGCAGCATCGCGCGGATGGCAGCCGCATTGTTCTTGAGGAAGGCTTCCTTTCCGACCAGAACCGTGAGCTCCTCCTCGAACGGTATCCCATATTTGGCGTCGAAGATCTTGCGCACCTTCATCTGCTTCTCCGCCAGGGCGGCGAAGGGCTGCGGAAACTGTCCGATGTCGATCTTCCCGGCGTCGAGCGATTCCTGCATCGCGGAAAACGGCACCGGCGTGATCTTCACATCGGTCTCGGCCAGCCCATGCTTGTCGAGCGCGGCCTTCAGCCAGAGATGGCCTGACGTGGAAAAGCCGTTGATACCGACGATCCTGCCCTTGAGGTCGGCCACCGATCTGATCGGCGAACTCTCCTTGACGTAGTAGCCGGTGCTGAACCCACGCGAGCTCTCGCGCGAAATCGAGGCGATGAACGTTGCCTTCACGCCCTCGGCGGCGGCGAAAATGACCCCGTTGGCGCTGCCGGCGGAGAGATCGATGGCCCCGGCCTCGAACGCCTGGGCACGCTTGTCCGAACTGGTGAACTTGGTCGCGTCGAGGGTGTAGGCCTTGCCGTAGTTCCGGGCGAGATCGGGCTTGGCGACGAGCAGCCAGACCGGCTCCTCGGCGGCGCCACCGTAGCCGAGACGAAACACGACCGGCTGCGCGCACGCCGCGTCGACGGTTGCGGCCAGCACAGCCGCCAGGCAAGCCGCCGCCAGGCCGCGACCGAGGACCATGACCACGAGCCGGTCGCGCACGGGCAGATGGCGCACATGTGGCTGGCACAACGGCGGCGCTTTCGAGCGCCATGGCCGCCAGCCGATGCGCGCCGGCCCTGGGGAGCGAATCCGCTCGCCGCCCGGACCGCACTCGAGAGCCAATCCGCTGCTCATTGCTCGTTTGTGCACTATCAATTCGCCGGCGAGCGTATCGGCCCGACCATTCCGTGCAAACACATTTTTTGCGCAGCCGTGGGCGGAAAACGGTCACTCTGGCGGCCGCGCGAGCCCATCATGCCACGGCCGCGGCGCGCGTGATCGATGCCCAGCCCGCGGCAAATCGTCAATGCGCCGCACGCGACGGCGCGCTAGGCCACACTAGGATCATGACTCGCCAGTGTCCCTTTGTTTCCGACGTTCGTAAAAGCGGGTGCAGCAAGATGATGCGAACGTCGGAAACGGGACACTAGGGCCCCGCGCTGAGGCGGCGCACCTGGGTGGCGGAGATCGCTTCGGTGGCTTCGTCGAGGACGATCCGCTCGACCGTGTAGCCCACATCGCGCCCGTAGAACACGTTGGTGATGTTGGGGAGCGGGACAATGACGAAGCGGCCGGTATAAGCCGAAAGCGCGGCCTCGATCCGCTGCTTCACGGCGAAAAACGGCAATGGATTCTTCTCGTCGATGCCGTGGGTGTCGCGGATGGCGATGCACACCTGGCCGACGCGCCGCAGACCCTCTTCGATCAGCCGCTGATGCCCGGGATGAAACGGCTGGTAGCGTCCGATGAACAAGGCCGTAGGCTTCTGCGGGTCGAACGCTGGGCGCAACTGAGCGAGCGCCTGCTCGGCCCAGTATTGCGGCGTACCTTCGGCGCCGACCCGAAGGTCGACGCGCTCGGGAGCAACGAACATCCGATTGGTGTCCTCGAAGCGCCCCGCATCGATGCGATCGACCCAGATCGTGAAGGCGTCGCCGAAGGCGGCGCGGGTCTCCGCGGTCGGACAGATGAAATCCGCGATGACCGTGCCGCCCGCCTCGACCACCCGGTCGCACATCCATCCCATGCGGCGCGCGTGCTCGACCCGGTCCGGATGGGTGAAGCCCAGGTCGCGCGACAGGTTCGCGCGCACCGCGTCGGCATTGAACACGACGGCATTGAGCAGCGGCGCCAGCGCGTTCGCCAGCGTGGTCTTGCCCGCCCCAGGCAGACCCATGATCAGAATCCTGCGTATCAGCATTCCCCAGCGGGCCCGCGCGTTCCAGGAACGCGCCAATCGCGCCCCGACGCCGGCACTGTTAATCAATATGCGCTGGCGCCGCAACCTTCGCGGGCACGGGTCGACCGCGGACTCCGGCGGATTCCTAGAAAAAGGCCAGTGTGCGGATTTCGATGCTTTCGCGCGGCCGCGCATTCGGCGGCGAGGTCGGATCGTCGAAGGCGGTGTGGGCGGACCAGCGGGCGCGACCGTCCTTCAGGGAGTCGTAGACCTTGAAGACCAGCGCTTCCTCGCGCCGCATCCGGGGCAGCCAGTACCAGCGGTGCTCGGGATTGTAGGTGATGGCATAGGTCTGGCCGATGCGATTGGGATAGCGGCGCTCATTCACCACGAAATCATCGGGCGCGATGCTGCGGGCGTCGCAGATGGCGAGCGGGAAGCTCTCGACCGGGTGGCGGATCGGCCGCCACACCTGCACGATGGCGAACCGGCGCTGCAGGAGATCGTCGGCCTCCTGCGGAAGAAGGTCGCGCACGCGTTGCGGGCCGGACCATTCGGTGTAGTCGTTGTGCACGCGGCGCACCACCTCGCGGATCTTGCGTGCCTCGCGCTGCTCGTCATCGGCGGTGCGCAACGTATGATCGAACACCACCACGCGCGAGGCCCCGCTCTCGGCCTTCACCAGCGCCTCCATCTCGGGGTAATAGACGCGACGGACCTGGTCCTCATCGAAGAAGTCGGCGACCGCGGTATCGTGACGCACGAAGCGGAAGCCTTCGCGGTCGAGCACGAACGGATCGCTGTGCAGCCGGGCATTGTGGATGGGTACATGGCGAGGATCGACGGTGCCGCCGGTGCGCACATCAGTGCCGCCCGGACCGGCCGTCTCGGTGAACAGCTTCTCCCCGTTATTGACGACATAGTTGACCGTGGCATCGATGGTTTCGCCGACGGTGTCGCGCTCCAGAACCTCAACCATGGACATCTCCCTGCTCGGCTAGCAGCCCCTGCGACCGCGCGGCTGCGGATGCGTGACCGTCGATATAGGTGCACGGATCGCGCGCTACAATCCACGATACCATGCCTGAGCAGTGCTGGCATGCCGCAGCGGACGGTCTCGATCCGCCGTGCGTCACCGAACCGGAATTTGCTGCTTGAAGCCGCTCATGCGGAATGTTCCTCTACGGCGACGACCCACGCTAGGACATCCGCCGCGTCGCGTGTCCGCCAGCGTAACCACAATCTGGAGGAAAGAGCCGATGGCTGAGTACAAATACGAGTTCGTGAAGGTCAGGATCCACGACGGCATCGCCTGGACGGCGCTCAATCGCCCCGAGAAGCGCAACGCCATGTCGCCGGCGCTGCACTACGAGATGGACGACGCATTGATGCGGCTCGAGACGGACGACGACGTCAAGGTCGTCGTGGTGACCGGCGAAGGCGGCAACTTCAGCGCCGGGCAGGATCTGAAGAAGTTCTTCCGCGAGCTGGAGAAGAATCCGGCGGAGCGCAAGAAGGCCCAGGCCGCCGCCAATCGCTGGCGCTGGGAACGACTCTACGGCTACGACAAGCCGACCATCGCCATGGTGCACGGCTATTGCGTGGGCGGCGCGTTCATGCAGCTGCTGGCGTGCGACTTCGCGATCGCGGCCGAGAACGCGACATTCTCGCTCTCGGAGGTGAACTGGGGCATTCTCCCCGGCGCGCTGGTGGCGAAGGTAGTGTCCGACATGGTGCTGCCGCGCCATGCGCTCTACTACGCCTGCCTCGGCGACGCATTCGACGGCAAGGAAGCCGCGCGCATCGGCATGATCAACTTCGCCGTGCCACTCGACAAGCTCGAGGCTGCGACCACCGACCTGGCGGAAAGGCTGATGAAGAAAAGCCCCGCCGTGCTGCGCGCAACCAAGCAGGCGATCAGGCACGTGCGCACGATGGACGTCGCGCAGGCCTACGACTACCTGGCCGAGAAGGGCAAAGCGATCAAAGTCGCCGACAATGAAGACTCCTACAACACGGGCCTGCGGCAATTCCTCGACGAGAAATCCTACAAGCCCACATACGAGCCGTTCAAGCTCGGGACCATGCTGACCGACCAGCGGGCCAAACCGGCGGCGAAGAAATAAGTTCGACCACGCCGATTGGCCCGAGGTGGCGATCGCGGTCCCCGCCCAAGTGCCGGGACCACGATCGCCCGCCCTGAAACCAGTGTGGCGCATTTGACGTTCCTATCAGTCGTGGCCGCGAGTCCTTCATAGGAACGTCAAATGCAAAGCCACACTAGGATCGTGACTTGCTAGTGTCCCTTTGTTTCCGACGTTCGTAAAAGCGGGTGCTGCGAGATGATACGAACGTCGGAAACGGGACACTAGGGTCACTTGCCTGCCAAGGCCGGAACGGAACGCGACAAAAACAGGCTTCGTTGCAAGGGAGGACTTTCATGATCCGAAGATCGCTGGTCATCGCCGGCCTGGCCGCGCTTGCGCTCGGCGCCGTTAACGACGCCGCGCTTGCCCAATTCTATAAGGGCAAGACCATCACGATGATCATCAACTACCCGGCCGGCGGGCCCTCGGACATCGAGGGACGCATCATCGCCCAGCATCTGCCCGCGCATCTGCCGGGCAAGCCGACCATCATCATCAAGAATGTGGGCGGCGCCGGCGGCGTGATCGGCACCAATCAGCTTGGCGAAGCCGCGCCCAACGGCGAAACGATGGGCTTCTTCACCCTCGACATCATCGCGCAGCTCCTGAGCAATCCGGCGCTGCGCGTCAACTATGCGGATTTCGTGATGATCGCCGGCGTGGAAAACCCGCTGGTGGCCTATGCGCGCAAGGACATCCCGCCCGGTCTCAAGGTCGCAACCGACATCATGAAGACCAAGGATTTCAAGGCGCTCTCGCTCAACGTCCAGAACAGCAACACCCTCAACCAGGCGCTCTCGCTCGATCTTCTGGGCCTCAAGTATCAGGCGGTCCCCGCCTTCCGTGGGCTCAAGGAGGTCGAAACCGCGATCCTGCAGAACGAGGGACAGTTTGCGAACACGTCGTTGCCGGGCTGGCGCGGCTCGATCGAATCGAGCATGGGCAACATCGTCATGCCGTTATGGCAGATCGCCGCGCGCGCGAAGGACGGCAGCTACCCGCGCAGCCCGGCGCTTCCGGATCTGCCGACGTTCGAAGAGTTCTACGCTTCGGTGAACGGCGGCAAGAAGCCATCCGGCTTCATGTACGAGGTCCTGCGCGCCAGCAGCGACCCGCTGGTCGCCATGTTCCGCACCGCCATGATGCCCCCGAAGACGCCCAGCGAACCCGTGACGATCATGCGCTCCGCCTTCGTCGAATTATGGAAAGACCGCGACTTCATCCGCGACTACGCCAACGTCGTGAAGACCACCCCTATCCTCGTCAAAGGCGAGGAGGCGCAGGAGATCGTCGCCGCGCTCGCCAGCGTCAAGCCCGAGGTCAAGGCGTTCCTGCTCGACTACGCCAACAAGCTGGTGAAATAGCGGGCGGACGCCCTCCGATCGACGGACTTGCAAGCGGCGGGCAGCCGGGATCGCACTGGCGCGCCGCGATTGTCGGTTGTGCGCGCCTGCTCCGGACAGCGCTCAACTTCCTGCCAGCACGGCCAGCGCCGCCAATGCCGAGGCCAGCCCGACCGTCTTGCGTGCCGTGATGCGCTCGCGCAGAACGAAAATGCCAAGCAGCGCGGCGACGATGAATCCCATCTGCGTGATCGGCACCAGCACGCTCGCCTGCCCTTCCGCCACGCTGCGCAACATGAAAATGGTGGCGCCGAGCAGCAGGATCGCGGCGATG
Source organism: uncultured Alphaproteobacteria bacterium (assembly GCA_963725065.1). Lineage (GTDB taxonomy): Bacteria > Pseudomonadota > Alphaproteobacteria > Rhizobiales > Xanthobacteraceae > VAZQ01. The sequence continues at coordinate 135,847 of CAVRXD010000063.1, read as the reverse complement.
GCGCTGTAGCTGAAGGTCATTGCCGCCGGCCGCAGCTTGCGGTCGGCGCCATAGACCACGATGGTCGCGAGCGGCATGAACACCGCCGCCTGGGCGACTGCCAGCGTTTCCGGGACAGCGCCATGGCGCAGCCCGACGGTGTGAAAGAAATTGGCGGCGCCGAACGCGAGCGTCGCGACCGCCACCTGCAGCAGCGAACGGCGCCTTGCGTCCCTGGACGTGCGATCGGCGGCAGGCCCCGCGGTCCCCAACAGGAGCCAGGTCGCCAGCAGCGCGAACGCCAGCCCGGTGATCTTGCGCAGCGTCAGCGGCTCCCCGAGCAGCACCACGACCAGCGCGACGGTGACGATGAAATTGAGACGAAAGATCGATGCATTCGTGCTGACCGCCCCCGCGGCCAGGCTGCGGATGAAGTAATAGAGGCCGACGAAGGCGAGCACGCCGGCCAGCATGCCCCACAGCGCCGCCGGATCGAGCACGATCGTGCCGGTCGCGAGCGCGTAGAGGATGACAAGCGAGCAGAAGAACCAGGCCTGGACCATCAGGAAATGGTCGGCACGGATGCCCGCGGTCGCGGCTTGTTTATAGATGAAGTCGCAGACGCCATAGCAGACCATCGCCACGAGGGCGAAGGCGATGGGCTGACTCATCATGGCGTCGCTTGAACTCGTGATATTCCCTCACGCCGGCAGTTTCGCCGCGCGCGCATGCGCGGCGAGCAGCGCCGGCAGGCGCGCAGGGTCACCGCGCGCCATGCCGCACTCGGTTCCGATGCCGTCCACGCGGACGTGGCGGCGGGCCGCCGCGAGGCGGGCCGCGTCGCCTTGCGCGTCGTCATGGTGGATCAGGCCGAGATAGAGCTCGGTCTCATCGCCGAGCTGCAGCTTTTCGAGCGGCGCGAAATAGGCGTCGTCGCTGCGGCCCTTGGGCACCGGCATGTGAAAGAACTGGATCGGACGCGCCACTTTTGCGACGACGGCGTTCGCAATCTCGACCATGATGCCGGCGTCCTTGGGCTGGACCATGTGCTCGTCGGCCGGGCTGCCGTAGCACAGGTGATAGCCGAGCTCGATCGCGGCCGGCACCGCATCGCCGACCTTTGCGAGCACGTCGATGGTCTCGACCCTGACGTCGACCGGTCCCGGCTCGTAGTAGCCCTCCCATGCCAGCACTTCCTGGCACACGTCCCATTGCAGCGCGATGCGGTCGTTCGGCAGCGCCTGCGCGATCTTCGTGACCTCGCCGGCAAAATGCTCCGTCAGCGCCGGCAGGAGCTTGGGACGGTCGGACGGGACCATGTTGTTGTAGGTCGGTGCGATCGGCGTCGGGATGCAGATCTGGAATTTCACCTTGGGTGGAATCACGCCGGCCTGCTGCAACCGGTCGAACAGGCCCCATGACTGGATCGCCATGTCGGCGTATCCGGTCTTGAACGAGCTGGCATCAGGCGTGGCGCCCGCTTTCACGCGCAGGCGCGGAATTTCCCGCACGACCTTGCCGTCCCATTGCACGAACTTGAACGGCGGCACGTCCGACGCGAGCTCGATGGCGGGATTGTCGGCGAGCACGTCCTGCAGGAAACGGATCCAGGTCTTGCGGATGCCGGTTTCGCCGTCCGGCAGGCGCGTGAGGTGAGGACCGACCGCGCCCGACACGGTCCGGAACACGGTCTCGGCGTCCGGCAGCGGAATGCTGCCGACGAGATGCACGACGGGATGCCGGCTGTGATCTGCGCTCATGTTTCTCCCCAATTGTTCTTTGTCGATCAAGGCCGATCCTAGCACCTCGGCGCAATGATTGTGACCGGCTGAGCTCTCTCTCCCTCATGCTGAGGAGCGCACGGAGTGCGCGTCTCGAAGCATGAGGGCCCAGCGCAGCAAGCGCAGGTCGGCTACTCCTCAGGATGAGGTCGGAACAGAGAGCGTCTCTCCCAGAGAGACCGTGCGGCGCGTGACCCTAGGGGTGATAGACCCACATGTCCGCCACCACGTTGCAGCCAGGCACCGGCATCGGCGTCGGTGTCCGCACCGCGCCGAACGGGATGGGCGCGCCCGCGAGCGTCTCCTGCCAGGCGCACAAGGCGGGATAGACGACGTTGAGATCGCTCACGAAGTGATTGACGCGGAGCAGGTTCGAGATCGACGCGCCGGCGGCGCCGCAGATCTCGCCCGCCGCCGTCAGGATCGCCCGCATCTCGTGATGCGCGGGCGCGCCGAAATATTTCAAGCCGGCCGTGTCGCGCACCTGCGGTATGGCCCCATCGGCGTCGGCAGCGTAGAGCCCCGACAAGCACAGGAGATCGCCGGCGTGGACCGCCGCGGGGCCCAGCCGCATGTGCTGCGATGCCTTGTGGTCGACGATCTGCTTCTTGATCTTGGCGCTGTCGCGCAAGCCGAAGATATTGATCTCCAGGATCGACTCGACCAGGGCAAGCCCCTTGGTCGCCACCACCGTGAGCGCGCAGGGATGGTCGCCGAAGTGACCGTTCCAGACGTCGAGGAATTCCGGCAGGTCGTCGATATTGGTGAGATAGACCTGCGCCTTGATCGCGTTCTTGAGCGAGCTGCCGCCGGCCTCGAGCGCGGGCTTGAGCCGCGAGGTGATGAGAAACTCGGTCTGCAGCCTGATATCGGTGCCGTTCCAGAGCGCATTGGGCGGCCGATAGGCCGGCTTGGCGATGCCGGTCATCTCCTCGTTGTTCGGCATCTGGCCGGCGACGAACACGTAGTCGCCCGAGACCAGCGAAGCGATGAAGCCGGAATGCTGCGGCACCGGCACGCCGTCGGGCTGCGCCGGCTTCGGCGTGCGCTCGCCGCCGGGCAGAACGGCAATCATGGATACGTCCATGTTGGCGCCCGCGACCAGCAACTCGTCCATCAGCACCGACGTGCTGGGCGGCACGAATTCCTTGAGCACTGCCTTGCGGGCACGCTGATACGCGTTCACCACTTGCGCATCGGGATAATATTGATCGACGCGCACGATGTGGCGAAGGTCGCCGCCCTCGGCGGCGATCAGCTTGGCAAAGCGATCGATGATGAAGTCGCCTTCGCGGCGATAGCGCGGCGGGCTGCCGAGCGGAAGCCCGGGCTTGCCGGCGACCGAGGCGGCAAGACCGTGCTGGAAGTCGCTTGCCATGTGGCCGGTAAAGAACAGCCACGACCCGGCGCGCATGCCCTGTGCGTATGTGATCTCGGTGCCCCCTATGCGCGTCGGAGCGATGCATTTCACGTCGGCCATTACTGTCTTCCTCCATGCCCAGCGGATTGGTGTCGCTGCTTCGCGCACCGCGGCGACGCGTTGTTCGAGCGCGCGTTCACGCCGACAAAAGCAGCAGCGATTGATGAAAGTCCGTTCATTGACACTCGCGTGGGGCAACCTTACGGTTTTGCAGCCGTCGTGCTCCTGCTGTCCCCCGGAGGCAGAGTTTGTTGCGGGTCGCCAACCTTCGCAAGACGTACGATAGCGCGCATCAACCCTACGTCGCGCTCGACGGTGTCGATGTCGAAATCACCGACGGCGAGTTCTTCTGCCTGCTCGGGCCGTCGGGCTGCGGCAAGTCGACGCTACTCAACATCCTCGCGGGTTTCGAGCCGGCGACCAGCGGATCGGTGACCTCCAAAGGAAGGGCCGTGACCGGAGCCGGCCGCGACCGCGTGATGTTCTTCCAGGATGCCGGTTCGGCCTTGTTTCCCTGGCTGTCCGTCGAGGAAAACGTGCGCTTCGGCTTGCGCGTTCGCAAAGTGCCCAAGGGCGAGTGGGAAACGATCATCCAGACGTATCTGCGCATGGTCGATCTGGACCGGCATCGCACCAAGTTTCCCTCGCAACTTTCCGGCGGCATGCGACAGCGCCTGCAAATCGCGCGCGCGCTCGCGGTCGAGCCGGAAGTCCTGCTGATGGACGAACCGTTCGGCGCGCTCGACGCCCTCACCCGCCGGAGGATGCATTCGGTGCTGCTCACAATCTGGCAGCGCACCGGCAAGACGGTGGTTTTCGTCACCCATGACATCGCCGAGGCCATCCTGCTGGCGGACCGGATCGCGATGATGTCGGTCGGGCCGCGCTCCACCATCGCCAAGATCTTCACCGTCGATCTGCCGCGGCCGCGCGACCTCACCCATCCCAAGGTCGCGCAACTGTTTCACGAGATCGAGGCGCTGCTGGAGCCCGACGTCGTCCGCTCGGAGCAGCTCATGGCGGCGCAGTGAACGACATCCGGATGAACACGGCGCACCAATGGTGAACGTTCGCGACGAAAGGCCGGCGTCGCCGCCCGCCCTGCCGGCGCCAAGGATATCGTTGCGCGCGCTCCGGCTTTCGATCGGCAGCAGCCGATTTCGCGGACTTCTGCTGTCCACCGCCTCGCTGGCGATCGCCTTCTCCATCTGGCAGCTGCTGTCGACCTTCATCTTCAACCCGTTCCTGATCCCGCCGCCGGTCGAGGTGATCCGCACCGCGATTCCGATGATCATGAGCGGCGAGATCTTCGCGGATGTGTCGATCAGCATGGTGCGGGTGCTGGTCGGATTCATCTCGGGCTCGCTGATCGGGATCCTGTTCGGGGTCCTGCTCGGACGCATCCGCATCCTGCACGAGCTGCTCGATCCGATCATGGAGCTGCTGCGCTATCTGTCGCCCACCGCCATGATCACGATCGCGGTCATCTGGTTCGGCATCGGAGAGATGTCGAAGTACTTCCTGATCTTCTGGGGCACCTTCTTCATCGTGGTCGTCAACACCACTGCCGGCGTATGGCGGGCGCCGGTCACGCGCCAGCGCGCGGCCGAATGCCTCGGCGCCAATCAGCTCGAGATTTTCGTGATGGTGATCATTCCTTCCGCCGTGCCCTACATCGTGACCGGCATGCGGGTGGCGATGGCGTCCTCGTTCATGAGCATCATCCCGGCCGAGATCCTGGCGGCCGATTCCGGCATCGGATATCTGCTGCAGAAATCGTCGCTGCTGCTGCAGACGAACCGCATCTTCGTCGCCTTGCTGACGATCTGCCTGCTCGGCTTCGTGGTCGATCGGATCTTCCGCTTCCTGGTCGAGCGCGTCCTCACCCGCTACATGTCCTACGTCTCGGTCACCTGAGACCACACAAGGAGTGCCACATGCGCGACCTTCGAACGCCGCTCGCGGCAGCGATTGGAATAAGCCTCTGCCTTGGCGCGATGCCGGTGCACGCGCAGCAGGCGGCGCTCAAGATGACGTTGTTCGGGCAGCCGTCGGTCAACAACGATTCGATCTGGATGGCGTTCGAGAAGGGGCTCTATCAGCAGGAGGGCCTCGACGTCACCTACCGCCTGTTCCCGTCCGGCACGACCGCGTTCCAGGCGTTCCAGACCGGGCAAGGCGACATCGTGATGACCGGCGACCTGCCGAGCGTGCAGTACTTCTTCCGCGTCAAGGGCGACTACCGCACCATCGCCGTCATCGAGCGCGACGCCAAGGGCTATGTCGCGGTCGCGCGCAAAGAGATCACCAAGCCGCAGGACCTCGTCGGCAAGACCGTCGCAACCCGCGTCGGATCCACGGGATCGTGGTTCATCTCCGAGTACCTGACCAAGAATGGCGTCGATCCGTCGAAGGTGACGGTGAAGAACCTGGATACCCAGGTGCTGCCCGCGGCGCTGTGCGGGGGCGACATCGCCGCCTTCTTCATCTGGCAGCCGGTCGGATCGCGCACGCTCGAGATTTGCCCGGACAAGGCGCACTACCTGACCGACGCGACCGGTTACATCCAGGGCTACCTGGTCGCCGGCGCGCGGCCCGAATGGCTGGCGAGCCCGCAAGGCAAGGACATCGCCACGCGCTGGCTGCGGGCGACGATCAAGGGCCGCGACATCGCCGAGAAGGACTTCGCCGGCGTCGCCGCCTACGCCAAGGCCAAGCTCGACCTGAGCGAGAAGGCCACGCGCGAGCAGTGGGACACCAATACGCGCCCGCTCGCGCTCGACAAGATCTACTACGACGACTTCTGCAGCCTCAGCCGCTGGGCGCAGACGGAGAAGATGACCGAGCAGAAGATCGACTTCAATCAGCTGACCTGGCCCGAGGGTCTCAAGGCGATCAATCCGAAATTGGTCGATGCGCCGCCGCCACCGTGCTGAGCGGGTTGCCGCGACCGACGCAGGGGACGTCGAACCGAGCATGACACGCGGCCGCCGACGCCCTTCGCTGGCGACCTTCGCGCGGGCTCCAAGCGCCGGCAGAGACGCCGACAATCGCCATCGGCTCCAGCAGACGGATGGGCCGGCTTTGTTGGTCCAACGATAGCTCGGCGGCGCGGCTTGTTGCCCCGTCCCGCCACGCTGTTGCGGCTTGCCTAACAGGCGCGCGTCCTGCACGATCGGAACCGACGACGACGCGAATGTCGAAATGGTCGCAGCGGGCCCTGTGCATGGCCGTGCTGGCGTCGAGACAAGCCGACAAACAAGTTCGGCACTCAGCATCAGAAAACAAATTCATCGGGAGGACGATAATGCCACGCATCATCACCATTGCGACCGCTGCCGTGGTTGCGCTCACCGGCGCGGCTTCCGCGCAAAATTACCCGTGGAAGCCGGAGAAGCCGATCACGCTGATCGTGCCTTGGGCGGCCGGCGGATCGACCGACCAGGTGAGCCGCGTCACCGCGGCCGAGATCGAGAAGGCGCTCGGGCAGAAAGTCGTCGTCGTGAATCAGGGCGGCGCGTCCGGGTCGATCGGCACTCGCAACGCGATGCAGGCGCCGCCCGACGGCTACACCTGGACCGCGGGCGCGGCCAAAGACCTCGGTACGTATGTCATCAGCGGCCTGCTTGACACCAAGATCGCGGACTGGCGGCTTTATCTCAATGTGGTCAATGTCTCGATCCTCGGCGTCAACAACAACACGCCGTACAAAAGTGCACAGGACGTCGTGAATGCCATGAAGGCGAGGCCCGGTCAGGTGTCGGTTGCAAGCGCCGGCATCAATTCCTCGGGCCACGCGGCGATCGAAGCGTTCACTCGGGCGCTCGGTCTCACCTACAAGCACGTGTCCTACGATGGCGGCAATCCGGCGGTTATCGCAACCGTTGCCGGCGAGACCGAGGTCACCGCGCAGCTCGCGGTCGAGCAGGCCAACATGATCCGCGGCAACCGCCTGCGCGCGCTCGCGGTGCTGTCCGACCAGCCGCTCGAGCTCGAAGGTTATGGCACGATCCCGCCAATCACGTCGGCGGTCGCCGGTTTCAAGCCCGACGCCAATTATTTCGGCATCTTCGTGCCGAAGAACGTTCCGGCGCCCGTCCTGCAGACCCTCGACATGGTTTGGAAGGACGTCATCATGAAGTCGGAAACCCTCAAGAAATATGCGACTGCCAACGGCGCCTTGTTCGCGCCGGCGTATGGGGACGAGGCGCAGCAGCTGGTCGGCCCCGCGATCCGCACCACGGCGTGGCAGCTGCAGGACGGCGGCAAGGCCAAGGTGTCCCCCGACACGGTCGGCATCCCGAAACCGTAGCCGTTTGCCTACGGCGCGCCCTGCCGCAGCACCATGCCATTGACGAAGCTTCTCTCGGCCGATCGCATCGGCGGCCTTATCTGGGTCGCCTTCGGCCTTGCCGTCGTCTACGGCGCCTGGGCCATGGACCGGCTGCAGTCGCTCGGGATCCCGCTCGCGACTGCGCCGGGCGTCGTTCCCGGGTTGCTTGGCATCGCCTTCATCATTTTCGGATCGATCCTGCTGGTTCGGCATGAGCCGGGCGCTGGCGATGTCCCCGAGCCGGCAACTCCCGCCTCCGCCGACGCAACCGCCGCGGCCGACGCCGTCGCGGCGACCGCACACGGGGACGAGTTCGACTGGAGAAGAGTGGCGCTGAGCTGGCTGCTGTGCGTGACCTACGGCGGCGTCCTGCTCGGAGGCGGCCTGCCCTACTGGGCGCTGACGGCCGGCTTTCTGTTCCTGCACATTCTCTTGTTGGACGAAACCGATCGCGTGCCCGCGTCACCGACTCTGCGCCGTCTGGTGATCGCTGCCCTCGTGTCGCCGGCCGTGGCGACCGTGGTGATGCTGACGTTCGAGCGCATTTTTCTGGTCCGCCTGCCCTGAGAGACCGCACAAGCCATGTTCGACGGCCTCGTCATGTTCGGCAATGCAGTGGTCGGGTATCTCAATCCGGTCTCGCTCACGCTTGCCTTCGGGGCGACCCTGCTCGGTGTGGTCGCCGGTTGCATGCCGGGGCTTAGCGCTACCCTTGTCATCACGCTGCTGACGACGCTGACGCTGAAGATGCAGCCCAACCAGGCGATCCTCGTGCTGGTCTGCGCATATAACGGCGCGATCTATGGCGGCAGCCGCACCGCGATCCTGCTGAACATTCCAGGCACGGCCGCAAACGCCGCCGCTTGCATCGACGGCTACCAACTCGCCCGCCAGGGGCAAGCGGGTCGCGCCATGGGGATCGCCACGACCGGCTCGGTCGTCGGCACGCTGTTCGGCCTCGTCTGCCTGGCGCTGTTCACCCCGATGCTGGGCGAAGTGGCGTTGAGCTTCGGCGCCTTCGAGTTCTTCTGGCTCGCACTCCTCGGCGTCGTCATGTCGGGCAACGTGGTCGCTGCCGACCCGCTCAAGGGCTGGCTCGCGGGCTTTCTCGGCCTGTTCGTCGCCGGCATCGGCCAGGAAGGCATGTATGCCTACGAGCGCTTCAGCTTCGGCAATGCCGATCTCGCCGGCGGATTTGGGCTCATCCCGGTTCTCGTCGGTGCATTCGGCTTCTCGGAAGTGCTCACGGTGATGAGCGAGCGCTTCGCGCGGCCGAAGATCATGGAATTCGGCTCCCCGCTTCCGCGCATCATGGACGTGCTGAAATATTGGCGGACCATCCTGCGTTCGGGTGTGATCGGCGTGTGGGTCGGTATTTTGCCCGGCGTCGGCGAGGACATGGCGGCGTGGTCGTCCTACGCCACCGCCAAGCGGCTGAGCAAAGAGCCGGAAAAATACGGCAAGGGTTCGATCGAGGGCCTGATGGCCGCCGAGACCGGCGACAACGCCTCGGTCCCGGGCGGGATCATTCCGGCGCTCGCGCTCGCGATCCCGGGGTCTGCGCCCTGCGCCGTGCTGCTCGCGGCAATGATCATCCACGGCGTGCAGGCGGGCCCGATGCTGATGGTCGAGAACCCGCAATTCGTGTACGACGTCGTCGCGATGGTGCTGTTCTCCACCATCGGGATCCTGTTTTTCGGGCTGTTCTTCATCCGCCCGCTGCTCAGGATCGCGCAAGTCCCTCGTTCGATCATGATGCCGATCATCTTCGTGCTGTGCGTGATCGGGTCCTATTCGCTGTCGTCGCGGCTGTTCGACGTCTACACCATGCTCGGCTTCGGCACGCTGGTCTTCATCATGCGGCGCAATGGGTACCCGGCAGCACCATTCGTGCTGGGACTGGTGCTGGGCGACATTCTGGACAAGAATTTGCGGCGAGGGCTGGTGCTGAGCGACGGCGACCTGCTTCCCTTCTTTTCGCGCCCGATCAGCGCGGTGCTGGCTGTCCTCGTGCTGTGGACGTTCATCACCAATGTTCCGATCATCCACGCCGCGGTGTCGCGCTGGCGCGACGCCGTGGTGGCTCGGGTCCTGCCGGCATTCCGCCGCTCGAGCTGACGACATGCGCATCGCACTCTGCAACGAGGTGATCGCTGCCATGCCGTTCGAACGGCAATGCGCCTTCGCCCGCAGCGTCGGCTATGACGCCATCGAGATCGCCCCGTTCACGCTGACCGATGACCCGGCCCGTCTGCCAGCTGCGCAAGCCGCCGCGTGGCGCCGCGCCGCGACCGATGCCGGGATCGCCATCACCAGCCTGCACTATCTGCTGCGCGCACCGCCCGGGCTGTCGATCACCGCGTCCGATGCAGGCCAGCGCCACCGCACGGTCGACGTCATGCGCGCACTGTGCGGGCTGGCCGCCGATCTCGGTGCCCGCGTCCTGGTGCATGGCTCGCCCCTTCAACGCACGCTCGTCGCCGGCGAAGAGGACGACGGGACGCAAGCGCGCCGTCGATTGCTTTGCCGCGGTTGCCGAAGCGGCGGCGCAGGCGCGCGTCGTCTATTGCATCGAGCCGCTGTCGCGCCGCGAGACCCAGTTCGTCAACACCGTGGAGGAGGCTGCCGCGGTCGTTCGCGCCATCGACAGCCCGGCGGTGCGCACCATGATCGATTGTTCGGCGGCCGGACAGGCGGAAGCGGTCCCCGTCGCCGACCTCGTGCGCCGCTGGGTGCCCACCGGCCTCATCGGCCACATCCATTTCAACGACCCGAACCGGCGCGGTCCGGGCGAAGGAACGATGGCATTCGCACCCATTCTCGCGGCGCTCGCCGCCACCAAATATCCTGGCGACGCCGCCATCGAGCCGTTCATTTACGAGCCCGACGGCCCCACATGCGCCGCGCGGCAGATCGGCTATCTGCGCGGCTTGATCGAGGCAGGCAACGCATGAGCGAGACGCGACTACGCCTCACGCAGGCGACGTTTTATGAGCGCCCGGTCAAGCTCCGGCTGCCCTTCCGTTTCGGCGTGGTCACGCTCACCGAGGCGCCGCAGGCGTTCGTGCGGGTGCGCGTGCGGCTGGCGGACGGGCGCGAAGGCGAAGGCATTTCCGCCGAGCTCCTGGTGCCGAAGTGGTTCGACAAGTCGCCGGACTTTGACCAACGACGAAAATTTCGACCAGCTCCGCCGCTCGCTCGATATCGCGCGGAGCCACGTTCTCGATGCCGGAACCGATACCCCCTTCGGCCTCTCCGCCGCGGTCGATGCGGCGCATCATGCGGCTTGCGAGCGCGCCGGCCTCAATGGCCTCGTCGCTTCGTTCGGGCTTGCGCTCATCGAGCGCGCGATCATCGACGCACTCGGCCGGCTCGAAGGCGCGTCGGTGTTCGAACTCGTGCGCAGCAACCGCATTGCGCTGACGGCAGCGACCGCGCCCGACCTCGCGGGCTTCGATTTCGACGCTTTCCTGGCAGACTTGCGCCCGGCCCCATCGATCTTCGCGCGCCACACGGTGGGGCTCGTCGACGCGTTGACGCGGGCGGACACCGCCGGCAAGCGGCTCGACGACGGCCTGCCGGAGAGCCTCGAAGAAGTGATTGCTACCTACGGACAGCGCTATTTCAAGCTCAAGGTGGCAGGTTCGCTTGATGCCGACATCGATCGTCTCGCCCGCGTCGCCGCGGTGCTCGACCGCATTCCGGAGCCTTATTTCACGACCCTGGACGGCAACGAGCAATTCGAGCATGTCGACGCCGTCATCGCGTTATGGCACCGCATCAACGCGGAGGAGCGGCTCGCGCGCCTGAAGGCATCGATCCTGTTCATCGAGCAGCCGATCGCCCGCGCGAAAGCGCTGGCGGAGCCGATACACAAGCTCACACGCGAGATTGCGGTTGAGATTGACGAGTCCGACGCCGATATCGGCGTTTTTCCGGAAGCACGGGCGCTCGGCTACCGCGGCATCTCGGTGAAGTCCTGCAAGGGTTTCTACCGCGCGCTGTTGAACCGAGCGCGCATCGCGCACTGGAACACGCAGGGGGGATCGCCCTCCTATTTCATGTCGTGCGAGGATCTCACCACGCAGGGAGGAATCGCGGTCCAGCAAGACCTCGCGCTGGCCACCCTGGTGGGCGCAACCCATGTGGAGCGCAACGGGCACCACTATGTGGACGGCATGGCGGGAGCGTCGGAACGGGAACAACTTCAGTTCCTGACCGCCCATCCTGAACTCTATCAGCGCACCGACGGCCGCGTCCGACTCGCCATCCGCTCTGGCGTGCTCGCGCTCGGCTCGCTCGCTCACACGGCGGGACTGGCGGTCGGCGTGATGCCGGAATGGGATGCGATGCAGCCGATGCGGCTTTCCGATCGCGCCGGCGCGGAGACCGCTATACGTTAACCGCGAATCTCGGCCCTAGGCTTGCGCGCGATCACGCTCACCGCCGGTGCATCGACCGGTAGTAAGACCACTCGTTGACGACGCGTCCATCGGGGAGCCGGCACACGCCGTATTGGCCGCGGGGGCCTCTGCGAATCTCGCTCTTGCCGCCGCTCTGCGCGCAGAACACCGACGCCGGATTGGCCAGCGCCCAGGCGCTTTCCGGGCAGATGGCCAGCATCGCAACAAAGACGAGCCCGATCGACTGCCGCATTTCATTCTCCTGATGTGGCGCCCGTTTTCCATTCTAATCATACGGAACGGTGAGGCCAGAGCTAGCGCCGCAGGACGACCAGCGACGACGCCGGATAACGCTGCTCCCAGCCCGCCCGTTCCAGTTCGGGAACATCATCTTCGGTTTTCGGAAATCCGAGGCACAGATATCCGATGAACTTCCAGGCCGCGGGAACATCGAGGATGGCCGCGACGGCAGCGGGGTCAAGGATCGAAACCCAGCCCATGCCGATGCCTTCGGAGCGCGCCGCGAGCCAGATCGTGTGCACGGCCGTGACCGCCGAATACTCGATCATCTCCGGCATGGTGTGGCGGCCGAGGCCGTGCCCCCGCGTGGTGGCAGGATCGGCGAACACCGCGAGATGGCCGGGCGCATCATCCAGGCCGGCGAGCTTGAGCCGGGCATAGCCGGCCGCGCGTTCCCCGCTCTGCTCTGCCAGCGCCTTGGCGTTGCAGCTTTCGAAGTTCGCGCGAATGGCTGCGCGGCGCGCCGGCGTGTCGACGAGAACAAATCGCCAGGGCTGGCTCAGCCCCACCGAAGGCGCAAGGCAGGCCAATCCGATGAGCCGCTCCAATGTTCCGGACGGGAGCGCGTCGCGCCGGAAGCGCCGGACATCGCGACGCCACGTGAGCAGTTCACGCAAACGGCGGCGAAAGGCGTCGTCAAATTCCAACCGCCTGCCCGGATCCGTCGTGCTCTCGATCGGCGCCGTCATGCGTCGTCTCTCTCGCCGCATTGATTTCGGATCGGCATCATCAGCGTAGCGACGCCGCCGCGACGAGCAGGATCGCGATCTCGCCCAACTGCTCGACGGCGCCGAGGACATCGCCGGTCTGGCCGCCGAACTGCCGGATGCAAAGCCATGCCAGCAGCGCAAGCGCGGCCGCCAGCAGCACGATAGCGCAAAAACCGGCCGCCGGACCCAGCGCGACGAACAGCGCGATCACGCCGAGAAGCACCGCCGCGGCGATGCTCATGGGCAGCGGCCGCCCGACCCCGACCGCAAGGCCGTCGACGCGGGCAGGAGGAACCAGCCCCATGAACAGCGGCATGCCGGCGCGGGCCGCGGTGTGGGCGGCGATGAGAACCGGCGCGGCAACCGCGGGCGCGGCAACGCTCGCGAGCGCGGCCGTGCGCAACAGGAGCGACATCGACAGCGCGCAGGCGCCGTACGTTCCGACCCTGCTGTCGCGCATGATCTCGAGCCTGCGCTCGCGCGTATGCCCGCCGAACGCGTCGGCCACGTCGGCCAGTCCATCTTCATGCAGGCACCCGGTCACGATCAGTGTCGCCGCGACCGTCAAACCAGCGGCAGGCAACGACGGCAGACCGGCCAGACCGGCGAGCCAATAGACGCCGGCCGCAATCAAGCCCACGATCGCGCCCGCGACGGGGAAGGCCCAGCCGGCTCGTGCGATGTCCGCGCCGGTGACTGGTGCCGCGTTCGGGATCGGCAGTCGCGTACAGAACAGCAAAGCGACCCTCACGTCGGTCGCGAATTGGTTCAGCGACATGGCAGGAAGCATCGTCACCACGCGTCGTGATAAGGTGGCGCGACCTTAACAGCGGAACTGGAGACGCGCTTGCTTTTGATGTCCTGCCTATCGAGGAAGATCGCGGCGTGACGCCGGGGCCACCGCTCGTCGACGGCATCGCGGCCGGCGCGCGCGCCTTTGCCTCGTTCGAAGATCTGCGGGCAGCATGTCTCGACTTGCCGCCAGGCGACTTCAAAGCCGCGGCGGTCGCGTTCGAGCGTCAGAGCGAGCTGACCAAGCCGCCCGGCAGCCTGGGACGGCTCGAAGACGTCGTCGGGTGGCTGGCGCAGTGGCAGGGACGTGGCATGCCGAGGCTCGATCATGTCGACGTGCTCGTGTTCGCGGGCAATCACGGCGTCACGGCGCAGGGCATATCCGCCTATCCCGCCGAGGTGACCACGCAGATGGTGGCGAACTTCGCCGCCGGCGGCGCCGCGATCAACCAGCTCGCGCGCACGGCAGGGGCCAGGCTGCAGGTGGTTCCGCTTGCGCTTGAACAACCCACGGCGGACTTCACGCAAGCGCCGGCGATGGACGAAGGCGCATTCCTGACCGCGGTCGACATCGGCTACCAGATGGTCGCGGCGGGAACGGACCTCGTTTGTCTCGGCGAGATGGGAATCGGGAATACCACGGCGGCCGCCGCGGTCGCCGCGGCGCTGTTCGGCGGCGGCGGCGCACGTTGGGCCGGCCGCGGCACGGGTATCGACGACCTCGGCCTGGCACGAAAGCAGTCGGCGATCGACCGCGGACTTGCGCGACACGCGGCCCGCCTCTCCGACCCGCTGGCGACCGCCGCGGCGCTCGGCGGGCGCGAACTGGCCGCCATCATGGGCGCGGCGCTGGCGGCGCGCCAACGCCGGATCCCGGTGCTGCTCGACGGCTTCGTCTGCACTGCGGCGGTCGCGCCGCTGGCGAAGCTGCGGCGCGATGCGCTCGATCATACCTTGGCGGCGCATGTCGCGGCCGAGGCGGCGCATCGGATGCTGTTGAGTGAGCTCGAGCTCGCACCGCTGCTCGATCTCGGCATGCGTCTCGGTGAGGGCTCGGGTGCCGCCGTGGCCGTGCCGGTGCTGCGCGCTGCGCTCGCCTGCCACACCGGCATGGCCACGTTCGCGCAGGCGGGCGTCGCCAACAAATCGCAGTAGAACGGAGTTCGCGCGGAGGGTGGGCAAGCTCAGCCCTTGCGCGCGATCGCGTGGAAGAACGTGCCGCTGACGCATCCGCGCCTGCCGCCATCGCGGCCGATCAGTTGCCCCTGGGCATCCGCGAGCTCGGCCAAAGGTTCGTCGTGTCCGGCGGCCAGCACCGTCGCATAGTGAAACTCGTGTCCGCGAACGACGCTGCCGGCCGCGCCGATCGGATTGTCCGCGAGCAGACGCGCCTCGCGGTATCCCAGATGCAGCTTGCGTCGGGCAAAGCTGGTCGAATGACCGAGCAGGCCCGTCATGGCATGGCGCACGCCATCCGCGTCCTCGATCCCCTCGCCAAGCACCATGTAGCCGCCGCACTCGCCGTGCACCGGTCGGCTCTCGGCGAAGTGCGCGAGCCCGCGCCGGAAGCGCTGCGCCGCCGCGAGCGGACCCGCATGCAGCTCCGGATAACCGCCGGGCAACCAGCACACGTCGCACTCGTCCGGCGGAGCCTCGTCGGCGAGCGGGGAAAAGACCGATATCTCGGCGCCCGCGCGCCGCCAGGAATTGAGCAGATGCGCATAGACGAATGTAAATGCCGCGTCCGCGGCGAGCGCGATACGCTGTCCCGGAGGCGGCAGTGCGGCCGCGCTGTTTGCTGCGCCAGTCTTGACCGGCGTCGCGAGCGCGGTGATGTCGTCGAGGTCGAGGTGCTGTTCCGCCAGGTCGGCGAGCCGATCGAGGCGACGCGGCAGGTCGTCATGCTCGTCGGCCTGGACAAGGCCGAGGTGCCGCTCGGGCAGGCAGATGGTGTCGTCGCGCGGCAGCGCGCCCATGACAGGTACGCCGAGCTCCGAGATCGCATCGGCCACCAGCAGGCGATGGCGCTCGCTCCCGATGCGGTTGAGCACGACGCCGCCGATACGGACTTCGGGATCGTGCGAACAGAACCCCCGCACCACCGCGGCCGCGGACTGCGCCTGCGCCGATACGTCGAGCACGAGCAGCACCGGAAATCCAAATCGGGCGGCGAGGTCGGCCGCCGCACCTGTGCAGCCGCGCGGACCGGGCACGCCGTCGAACAACCCCATGACGCCTTCGATGACCAGCAGCTCGCAATCTCTGGCGGTCTCGGCGAGGAGCCAGTCGAGGAGCGAGGCCGGCATCGCCCAGGTATCGAGATTGAATCCACGGACGCCGGTGGCCGCGGCATGAAAGGCCGGATCGATGTAATCGGGGCCGGCCTTGGCGGCGCGCACGGCGACGCCCCGTCGTTTCAGCGCGGCGAGAAGCCCGAGCGTGACCGTGGTCTTGCCCGCTCCCGAGCGTGGAGCCGCGACGATGACGCCGCGCGCGGTCATCGCGCGCCCTCGCTCTCCGCCATGACGAGGGCATCCAGCAGGTCTTGCCGGACATTCACGATATTCCCGACCACGATGATCGAGGGCGTGCCCAACTGGTGATGTTGCGCATCGGCTGCGACGCGCGCGAGCGTGGAGACGACGACGCGCTCGTCGGCCGTGGTCGCGGCAACGACGATCGCTGCCGGCGTGCCCGGCGGTAAGCCGCCACGCATCAGCTCGTCCGCGATCGCCGCGAGATTGCGCATCGCCATGTACAGCACGATCGGCTGGCCGGTTCGCGCCAGCGCCGCCCAGTCGACGCCGTCGTCGTCGGCCCCGTAGCCGGCGGCCAGGATAATGGCGCGGTTGATCCCCCTGAACGTCGCCGGGATGCCGGCCGCGGTCAGGCCTGCCAGGCCCGCCGTCACGCCCGGGATCACCCGGTAAGGAATGCCCGCGGCCGCCAGCGCCAGCGCTTCCTCCCCGCCGCGGCCGAACACGCAGGGGTCGCCGCCCTTGAGCCGCAGGACGCGATGGCCGGCACGCGCCAGCTCGACCAGACGGTTCGAGATATCGTCCTGGTGGGTGGAGGGCCGCCCGCCGCGTTTGCCCGCGAATTCAAGCCGCGCTTGCGTCCCCGCGAGCGCCAGCACCCGGCGATCCACCAGCGCGTCGTGAACGACGACGTCGGCCTGCGACAAGCCGGCGAGCGCATCGAGCGTCAGCAGGCCGGGATCTCCCGGCCCCGCCCCGGCAAGCCAGACATGACCCGGCGCGAGCACCGGGGCGTCGGGGCGCAGCGCGGCGGCTGCGCTTGAGTCGGTCATGGCACATTTCCGCGCAAGCTCACGGCCTCTCTTCTGCCCGAAAGCGGCGCCGATAGGACGGGTCGTACAGTGCGCTCTCGCGAAAGTCCTGCGCCGTCAATGCCGGACCAACCAGGATGACGGCAGTGCGCTCGATCGGCTCGGCCGCGAGCTTTGCCCTGATGTCCGCGAGCGTGCCGCGCACGACGCGCTCGTCCGGCCAGGTCGCGCGCGCCACCACGGCGACCGGGCAATCCTCGCCGTAGCGCGGTGTCAGTTCGGCGACCACCCGGTCGATGGCCTGAATTGCGAGATGGAGTACGAGCGTTGCGCCGGTCGCCGCGAATGCCTCCAAGCGCTCGCCCGCCGGCATCGGCGAGGCTCGCCCGGGCATGCGGGTCAGGACGACGCTCTGCGCGATCTCCGGCACGGTCAGCTCGCGGCCGAGCAGCGCTGCGGCGGCGGCAAAGGCCGGGACGCCCGGCGTCAGTGTATAAGGTATGGCGCGGCGCTCGAGCCTGCGGATCTGTTCGGCGACGGCGCTGAACACGGACAGATCGCCGGAATGAAGTCGCGCCACGTCGTGGCCGGCGCCATGCGCCGCAACATACTCGGCTTCGATCGCATCGAGCGTCATCGGCGCGGTGTCGATGATTTTCGCGCCGGCCGGGCAATAGGCCAGCAAGTCAGGCGGGATGATCGAGCCGGCATAGAGGCAGACCGGACAACGCCCGAGCAGATCGCGTCCCCGCACGGTGATGAGGTCCGCGGCGCCAGGACCCGCGCCGATGAAATGCACGGTCATGACCGTTCTCCGACCACGGCCAATGCGCAGGTCGCGGTCCTGGCCGCGATACGGGGCACGATCAGCCGCGCCTGCGGACCAGCGGCCGCAAGCGCCGCGGCTTCGGCCACCGAAGGCACGCCGGTCATTTCAAGGACCCGTTCCGACCGGGTTTGCACGCGTGCGCCGGCGGCCTCCAGCTCGGCCCTTGGAACCAGCACCAGCGGAACGCCGAGCGCAGCCGCGGCCGCGACGATGCCGCGCTCGCCGCGTTTGAGCTCGGGCGCCGCGATCAGGTCGAGCGCCGTCGCCGAGACGCCGGCGCGGGCGAGCGCATCGCCGATGACGGCGCCGATGTCGTCGGCGGAGGCGCCCTTGCGGCATCCGACACCCGCGACGATCATGGCTTGATCCAGGTCCATTGGGTCAGCGGCACCGCGGCACGCCAAGCTTCCATCCGCCCGATCGGCTCCGCGCGCGCAATCGCGACCCGGATGAGCTCGCCGCCCACCCTTGCGCGCTGAGCCAGCAGCAGCGCTTCGGCTTCGAGCGTCACCGCGTTGACGACGAGACGGCCACCGGGCCGGAGCGCGTCCATGGCGGCGTCAAGGAGACTCGCATCGCTGGCGCCGCCGCCGACGAAGACAGCATCCGGCCGGGCGAGCCCATCGAAGGCCGCAGGCGCCCTGCCCTCGACGATCTCGAGCGTCGGCACGCCGAACGCCGCGGCGTTGCGGCGGACGCGCGCCGCCCGCTCGCCGCGCGCTTCGATCGCGACCGCGCGCATCGACGGATCGGCCAGCATCCATTCGATCGCCACCGACCCCGCGCCGGCGCCCACATCCCAGAGCAATTCGCCCCGCCGCGGGCACAACGCCGACAATGTGATGGCGCGGATCTCGCGCTTGGTGATCTGGCCGTCGTGCTCGAACAGCTCGTCGGAAAGGCCGGCCGTGCGTGCGAGCACGCGCGCACCCGGCGCGGCCTCGACCTCGATCGCGACGGTGTTGAGCGCGCCGACGTCGCCGAGGTCGAAGTCGCCGGCCGTCGTTACGCGCAGACGTTCGCGCGGACCCCCCAGCGCTTCGAGCACGGTCATGCGCGAGGCGCCGAATCCGATCTCGGCAAGTAGCCGCGCGAGCGCGGCCGGCCCTGCGCCATCGGACGTCAGCGCGAGCACCCGTGCGCCGGGCTGGAGATGCGGACGCACGAGATCGAGCGGACGGCCATGGAGCGAGAGCTGGATCGTTTCCGGCAGCGCCCAGCCCAGGCGCGCGGCGGCAAGGCTGAAGGTCGAGGGCTGCGGCACCGCCACGGTTTCGCGCGGGTCGACATGCCGCAACAGGACCGCACCGACGCCGTGAACGAACGGGTCGCCCGAGGCCAGGACGCATACCTGTCGGCCCCGATAAGCCAGCACCTCCTCGACAGCTCGCTCAAACGGGCTGGGCCAGGGTCGCGCGGCGCCGCTGATCAGCGCTGCGGCGAGACCGAGATGGCGTTTGCCTCCGAACACGATCTCCGCGTCCTTGACCAGACCGCGCGCAACGCCGGTCAGTCCCTCGAGCCCGTCCTCGCCGATGCCGACGATGGACAACCAGCGGCGGGGTGCGGCAGGCTCGCGCGCAAGGGAGTCACCCGGCGACATGCGACGCATCCTCATCCTCGGCGGCACGACGGAGGCGCGACGGCTGGCGGAACGCCTCGCCCATCGCGCCGACCTGGCCGTCACGGTCTCGCTCGCAGGCAGCACCACCGCGCCGGCGAGACAAGCCGTGCCGGTGCGGACCGGCGGGTTCGGCGGTGCCCAGGGGCTTGCCGACTATCTCGCGGCCGAACGCGTCCACGTCCTCATCGACGCCACCCACCCATACGCCGCCAACATCTCGTCGAACGCCGCCGAGGCCGCAGCACTCGCGCGCGTGCCCCTGCTGGCGCTTCGCCGCCCGCCATGGGTCCCGCGTGCCGGCGACAACTGGACGGAGGTTGCCGATCCTGATGCGGCGGTGCAAGCGCTCGGCCCATCGCCGCGGCGCGTCTTTCTCGCGCTGGGCAGGAGCGAGATCGGAAGCTTCGCACAGGCGCCGCAACACTCCTATCTGGTGCGCAGCGTCGAGCCGGTCGATCCGCCGCTCGCGGTGCCGCGCGCGGCCTATGTGACCAGTCGCGGACCATTCACCGAAGCGGATGACCGCGGATTGCTGCGCGCGCACGCGATCGAAATCGTCGTCGCCAAGAATAGCGGCGGAGCCGCCACCTACGGCAAGATGGCTGCGGCGCGCGCGCTCGGCCTCGCGGTGATTCTGCTGCGCCGTCCCGCCTTGCCGGAGACGCCGGCCGTCGAGACCGTGGATGACGCGGTGGCGTGGCTCGATCATGCCAGCGCACTCCCGATCGAACGGGGCGTGTAGACCAGCGGAGCCTGGCCTGGTCTAGGTACCACGCGCGTCTGCGCCGAACCGACAATGACAAGGGTCGCCATGTCCGCGCCTGCCGGATCCGCGGCTTCGAGCGTCGTGACCACGATGCTCTCGTCCGCTCGACCGACCGCGCGGCCGAATATGGTCGGTGTGGTCGCGGGCAGGTGACCTCGCAATCGCTCGAAGGCGGTCGCAAGCTGCCATGGGCGGGACTGCGAGATCGGATTGTAGAGCGCGAGCACGAAGCCGGCCTGCGCCGCAGCGTCCAGTCGGCGCTCGATGACCGGCCAAGGCTTCAGGTTGTCGGAGAGCGACAGTGCGCAGAAATCGTGGCCCAGTGGGGCGCCGACCCGGGCAGCGACCGCGAGCATCGCGGTAACGCCCGGGACAATCGCCAATTCCAGCTCACGCCAGGCAGGGGGCCCCTGCTCGACCTGCTCGCAAACCGCCGCCGCCATGGCGAACACGCCGGGGTCGCCGCCGGATACCAGCGCAACATTGACACCCGCCGCCGCGGATTCGAGCGCGGCGCGAGCCCGCGCGCCTTCCTCGCGATTGTCGGAGGCATGGCGGCGCTGTCCGGCACGCGCAGGCACGCGATCGAGATAAGGTCCGTAACCGAACAACGCGTCCGCGGCGCCCAGCACGGTTTCGGCCTCCGGTGTCAGCCAACGGGCATCTCCGGGACCGAGCCCGACCACGGCCAGCCGGCCAGTCACGACCGCTCCTTCCAGCCCGGCACCAGCACGATCGCGAAATAAGGGGCGCAGTCATCCGGCTTGTCGGCAAGCGGGATTGCCTTCTCGCCGGCCATCGTACCGCGCTCGACATAGACGGCGCGGGTGAGCCGGCCGGTCCGCTCGAGGGCGCGCCGCACCTTGGGCAGATTGCGTCCGACCTTCATCACCACGGCCGCGTCCGCCTCCACGAGGCGCCGCTCCAGTTCGTCTTGCGCCAGCGTGGCGGGAAGCACCGTGAACACGTCGTCACCCTGGGCGATGGGCGTGCCGACCGCCGACCAGCATCCCGACATCCCGCTCACGCCGGCAACGACCTCGGTGTGAAATCGCGGCGCCAGGCGCACATGCAGATGCATGTAAGAGCCGTAGAACAGCGGGTCGCCCTCGCAGACGACGGCGACCATGCGGCCGTCGTCGAGATGGGCGGCCACTTCGCGCGCGGCCGCGTCATAGAACGCGCCGATGATGTCGCAATACGCTGCTTCTTCCTTTGGCAGTTCGGTCGTCACCGGGAACGTCAGCGGGAGCTCGCGAATACCGGGCCGCAGGTAGCGCTCGGCGATCGCCCGGGCGTTCCCGGTCGTGCCGGATTTGGCAAAATGTACGACGACGTCGGCTTCCTCCAGCACACGCACGGCTTTGAGCGTGATCAACTCGGGATCGCCGGGTCCCACGCCTACGCCGACGAGCTTGCCGGCGGCGCTCATGTTCCAGCCTTTGCCAGCGCGTTGACGGCCGCCGCAGTCATCGCGCTTCCGCCCATGCGTCCTCGCACGGTGAGGAAGGGCCCGCCGCGCGGATCGGCAGCGAGCGCGTCCTTGGACTCTGCGGCGCCGACGAAGCCCACCGGCATGCCGAGGATCGCCGCCGGCTTCGGCGCGCCGGCCGAAAGCATCTCGAGCAATCGAAACAGCGCGGTCGGCGCATTGCCGATTGCCACCACCGCACCGCCGAGGCGATCCCGCCACAGCTCCAGCGCAGCGGCGGATCGGGTGGTGCCGAGCTTTTCCGCGAGCCCGGGAACACGCGGATCGTGCAGCGTGCAGACGACGTCGTTGTGCGCCGGAAGCCGTGCGCGGGTGACACCGTGCGCAACCATCTCGGAGTCGCACAGGATGGGCGCGCCGCGCGCAAGCGCCTGCCGCGCAGCGCCCACGAGGCCTGCGCCGAACGTGATATGGCCGGCCACCTCGACGCAGCCACAGGCATGGATCATGCGCACGACAATGTCGGCTTCTTCGCTCGAAAAACGCGAGAGGTCGGCTTCCGCCCGGATGATGGCGAATGAACGCTCGTAAATCCGGGCGCCGTCACGGATATAGTCGAGCTGTTCAGGCACCCGTCGCCTCGCCGTGGATCAAGCGCACGATCTGCGCGCGATCGAGATGTGACAGCACCTCGGCGGCGCTTTCGTCATCTACGCGCAATCGGCGCACCGTCTCCGCCAGACGCGAGAGCGCGCCCGGCAATGCCTCCGGCATCAGCGTCGCAAGCGGACGGTCGCGGGCGGACCCGTTCACCACCACGCCGCAACGGCCATCGAGGCCGACGACCGTGACCGGTGCCGAACGCGCACAGGCGCAGCCCTTGGCACAGCCCGACACGTGCACCATCGGGGCGTCGCGGCCGGCGATCGCGGCGCTGTCTGCGAGACCCGGCGCCAGCGTACGCGCCGGAATTTCCGCCGCGGCACAGATCGGTGCGCCCGCGCAGGCGACGATCTGGCGGCGCGGATCCTCCGAGTGCGCGATGAATCCAAGCCGTTCCACGCTATCGACGACCCGCGCGGCGCGATCCTTGTCGATGCCGACGGCGAGGAGCGCACGGCCCGGCGCGGTACGAAGCCCGCTCGCGCCTGCACCCGCTGCGGCGCGTGCAAGCTCTTCGAGTGCGGTCGAATCCGCATGGCCGAAGGGAAGACCGAAGCCGAGCGCCACATGACCGCCGCGCATCGCATGCGTGCCGATCGGATCCGCCGGCGGGCGCAGCGACGGGGGCGCGAGATCGACGCCGATGTCGGCGATCGCGCGGCAGAACGCGCCTGTACCGCCGGCGGCGAGTATCTCCCTGGCGCGCGCCCTGCCCGCCGCGATCACCTCGAGCATGCGCAATGCTGCGTCGACGCCATGCTCGGCCGCGACCGTGCCGATCGGCCTTGCGGCGGCGGCATCTCCGCCGACACTCACGCGAAGGTAGACACGCCCATCGCTCGCCTGCGCGTTGAGCCGCACATCGGCAGAGACCCCGTCGAGATGCAAGGCACCGCCACCGTCGACCGCGATTGAGACCTTGGGCTCGAGATCGGTGACGTAAGGCGCCGATGCGATCGCGCGGCGCAACTGCAGCGGCCAGCGCGCCGGCATCGAGAAGCTCCTCGCCATCGAGACCCGCAAGAGCATCGCACAGGACCGCCGGGCCCTCGTAAACCGGAAGGTCGATGCGAGCGATCATTGCGGCCAGCCGTTCGACCGAGCGATCCGTGAGGCCGCGAAGCTGAATGCTTCCGCGCGACGTGACCTCGATGACGCCGTTGCCGCAATCGCGCGCCGCCGTACATAACGCGACGAACGCCTCCGGACCGATCGTTGCGCCGGTGGCCGTGAGCCGCACGAGGAGACCGTCACCCGTCGGCATGGGTTGCGAGAGACCGGGGCACGCCCCACGGCGGAAGGGAGCGTTCATGGCGCCCCCGGGTTCATGAGCGCCGCCAAGCCCGCATCGATATCGTTGCGGCGCGGATGCCAAAGTCCGCGGCGGCGCGCGGTGTCGAGGCGCGCGGCAATCGCCGCCGCTGCCGCGGGGTTTTCCCGAACGATAAAGTCGCGGACGACGTCATCTGCCACGTAGGCTTCGTGCAGAAGATCGAAATAGCGGCTCGCCACGGCACCCGTAGTCTGCGCGAAGTCGACAAGCCGGTCCACCGTCTCCGCGAGTTCGGCCGCGCCGCGCGGTCCATGCCGCAGTTGGCCCGCGATGAACTTTGGATTCACCGCGCGGGATCGCACGATACGCGCCAGAGCCGCCGACAACGGACGCGCCCGCGGCCGCGAGGGATCGGTGGTGTCGAGAATGATGAGATCGGGCGCGCGCCCGAGCGCGGCCGCAGCCGCAGCGAACCCACCGATGAACGCGACATCTTCCGATCCTTCCAGCAGATCGCGTACCGGATCTTCGGTGGAATGGACGAGCATATCCGCGGTTGCGACCCGGGCTTCAAATGCGCCCGGCGCGGGCGCCGCCACGCCATCCGAGCCGCCATAGGAATGGGAGACGGCGGCGAGATACGCGCTTCCGACTTGCACGCGATCGAGATCCCGCCCGAGAAAATCTTCGACGCCGGCGCCATAGGCGCCCGGAGCGGTACCAAAAATGCGCACCACGGGTGAAGATCCCGCCGTCGCCGACGCGGAGCAAGCGGCGGCGAGCGGATTTTCCTCGGCGCTCTCCTCGCGCGCCGCGACCGCGCGCACCGCGGCATCGAGCAGCGCGATCTGGGCGGGGAACAGATCGCGGAAAAGGCCGGAAATCCGCCACGTCACGTCAACCCGGGGCCGGCCGGTACTCGCCGTCGGCAAGACCTCGATTCCGGTGACGCGTCCGGTGGCGTTGTCCCAGGTCGGACGACAACCCATCAACGCCAAGCCCTGCGCGATCTCCTCGCCGCCTGTGCGCAGGGTCGCACTGCCCCAGAGGTCGATGACCGAAGCGCGCGGCATCTCGCCGTGGGCTTGCATGTAGCTGCGGATGACCTCGTCGGCGGCAAGCCGGCCGAGCTCGGTCGCGGTCGACGTCGGCAGCGTGCGGGGATCGGCGACAAACAGATTGCGCCCGGTCGGCAAGACGTCGCGACGGCCGCGTGCGGGAGAACCCGCCGGGCCGGGTGCAATCCGGCGAGCGTCGAGCGCGGCAAGCATCGCGGCGCGTTCGGCCGCGGCGCTCGCCTGCCAAGCAGGATCTTCGACGTTCACGGGCTCACGCCCATAGATATGGAGTCCGTCCTTGACCGCGAGATCCTTGAGATCGCAGAGCCAGGCGTCGATACGCCGCAAGGCGTCGTCCGGATTGTCATCGGACCGCACGCGCGCCTCGCCCGCCAGTCCGGTCCGTTCGGCATGTTCCAGAATCAGCCGCGCGAGCCGCTCGCGCCGGCGCCGATCGAGGCCGTCGGCCTGGGCGTATTCGTCGACCAACCGCTCAAGCTCGTGCGTGTCGCCGGAGAGGCCGCCGTCGATCAGCGGCGGCGGCAGGTGCCCGATGGTCACGGCGGCGATCCGGCGCTTTGCCTGCGCCGCTTCTCCGGGATTGCTGACGATGAAGGGGTAGATCACCGGCAGGGAGCCGACGACCAGTTCGGGAAAACAGGAAATGGTGAGCGCCACGGCCTTGCCCGGCAGCCATTCGAGCGTGCCATGGGCGCCCATGTGGACGAGCGCATCGGCCTTGGCAACGTGCCGGAGCCAAAGCCCGAACGCGAGCAGCGCATGCCGCGGCGGCAGGATCGCGTCGTGGTAGTCCGATCGGCGATCGCTCGAACGCCCGCGGTCCGGAGGAAATGCCACAAGCAGGTTGCCGAACGCGCGCGCGCGAAACCGGAACGCACCGTCACGCATGTCGGCGTCGTCTTCGGGACGACCCCAGACGTCGTGCATCCGCTGGATCGCTTCGGTCGGCAACGCGGCCGCCAGCTCGCGGTAGAGTTCGAGCGACAGCACCGCATCACCGGACGCGACGGCGAGTTGGTCGAGCAATGTCCGCGAGCTTGGCGGCGCATTGGCGACGGCATAGCCCGCCTCCTTCAAGTCGGCCAATAGAGCAGTCACGCTGGCGGGAACATCGAGACCAACGGCATATCCGGAGCGGCCTGACGCACCGGGATAATCCGGCAGCAATACCGCCAGCCGCCGCTCGGCGCGGGGCGTGGAGCGCAGCCGCACCAGGGCCGCGATGCGGTCGGCCAGCATCTCGATCCGGTCTGCCTCGGGCACGCTTGCGACTGCGCTGAAGCAGAGGCCCTCCTGGATCGGAAGCGGTCCTTTGAAGGCCACCGCACCTTGCAAGATCCGCCCGTCGAGCTCGGGCAGGACGACGTGCATGGCGAGGTCGGCGGGTCCGAGGCCGCGCGGACTTTCCGTCCAGGCCGCGCGCTTGGTGGTCGCGATCACGGCCTGTAGCACCGGCACATCGGTGTCATCGAATGGCGTCGGGGCTCCGGCCGAGGCCGCCGCTGCGAACGCCGTCGTCGTCACGATAACGGCAGGCTCGAGCCGCGCGAGCGCGGATCGCACGAAATCGGCCGCCGCGCGATCCTTCAGGCTTGGGACCACGAGCGGAGCGGGTGCAAGACCCCGCGCGACCAGCGCGCGGCAAAGCGCATCGATCGGCGCCGTGTCGGCCGCAAGCAACATCGCGCGATAGAACAGGATCGGTACTCTGGGCCGATCCTGCCGGCAGAACGCGACAAGCCGTTCGACATCGACGGCGCCCTCGCCTGGAATGTATCCGGCCATCCGCGGCAGCGGACGCGGCTCGGCCACATCGACCCGTGAGCCTGAATGTTGCGCAAGTCGCCGGAGCAGCGATTGCAGGTTCTCCGGCCCGCCCTCGCGAAAGAATCGCAACAACGCGTCGAGCTCGCGATCCGGCAAGGTCGATGCGTCGGCGAGGCGTGGATCATCGCGGTCCTCGCCGGGGAGAAATGCAAGCGCGATGGAGCGTTCGCGCGCGAGCGACGACAGCCGTTCGACCCCGTAGCGCCACCAATCCAGACCTCCCAGCAGGCGCACCACCACGACCTTGGCGTGCTGCCCCACGCTCTCGAGCCAAAGATCGACCGAGAGCGGATGCCGCAGGTCCCGCAAATTGGCGAGCCGCACGGTGGGAAGGATGTCGCGCTGCACGGCCCACGCAACGGCGAGGCCGGCGAGGTCGCTGTCGGCGAACGAAAGGATGACGATATCGCCGGGGGGCTGGCGCAGATCGACCGGCTCGACCAGATCGTCGATGGAAGCCGAAGTGGTCGCCAGCAGGTGCATCGTTCAACCAAGCAGCGCGCGCGTGACGCCGTCGCGATCAAGTCCCTTCAGGCCGATGACGACAAGCCGGCCTTGGCGTCCCTCGGCGGCAGTCCAGGCCCGATCGTAGTGGTGGGTGACGCGCGGCCCGACGGCCTGAACCAGCAGACGCATCGGTTTGCCCGTCACCGCGGCGAAGCCTTTGACGCGCAGCACGTTCGCGCCCGCCGCCGCAGCCGCAATGCGGGCCGCCAGGCTCGACGGATCGGAAATCTCGGGCAGTGGCAGGACGAAGCTGTCGAAATCGTCGTGGTCATGCTCGAGCTCGGCGTCATGGCGGGTGCGGCGATTGGCGATGTCGTCTTCCGTCGCCATGCCCAGACCGAGCAGCGCCGTCGGATCGACCTTGCCGTCAGCGACCGACACGATCTTCACCGCCCTCGGCAAGGCCTTCGCGATGGCGGCCGTCGCCTTCTCGGCGTCGGCGCTGTCCATGAGATCCCGCTTGTTGAGCACGACGAGGTCTGCGCAGGCGATCTGATCGTCGAACACCTCCTCGATGGGATCGTCGTGATCGAGTGCGGTGTCGGCTTGGCGCTGGCGCGCCAGCGCGTCGAGATCGGTGGCGACCCGTCCCGCCGCCAGTGCCGGACCGTCGACCACGGCCACGACCCCATCCACGGTGACCCGGCTCTTGATCGCGGGCCAATGAAAGGCCTGCACCAGCGGCTTCGGCAATGCGAGCCCGGAGGTCTCTATGACGATATGCTCGACGGCCGGCCTGCGTGACAGGATGACATCCAACGCGGGTACGAAGTCGTCCGCCACGGTGCAGCAGAGACAGCCGTTGGCGAGCTCGACAATGTTTTCCTCCGGGCACGCCGCGTCGCCGCAGCCCTTGAGGATTTCGCCGTCGATGCCGACGTCGCCGAACTCGTTCACGATCACCGCCAATCGTCGCCCTTGCGCGTGCGCCAGGACGTGTCGGATCAACGTCGTCTTTCCCGCACCGAGAAAGCCGGTCACGATGGTACAGGGCACGCGCGCTGACGAGTTG
Source organism: uncultured Alphaproteobacteria bacterium (assembly GCA_963725065.1). Lineage (GTDB taxonomy): Bacteria > Pseudomonadota > Alphaproteobacteria > Rhizobiales > Xanthobacteraceae > VAZQ01. Next base: position 107,828 of record CAVRXD010000063.1, on the reverse strand, counting down.
CTCATTCCATTTCCTCGAAATTGAGTGGGGGCACGCGGGCGATGAGCCCACGCTTGAGTGGTTCGGGCCGTCCGCGCCACGGCATGATGCCGTCGGCCGCACCGGCGAGAAGGCGGGCGCCGGCGACGAGCGCGGCTCCGCAGGCGACATCGAGGCCGCCGAACACGTAGGTCCAGGATCCAGCACAGCGAACCGCGGCGCTCAGGCCGCGCGTGCAGTTCGCCAAGCAGCGGACTCTTCGCACGACAACGCCGCTGCCTGCGGCAGCATCCGCCGTTGCGGCGGCCAGCAACGCGCCGGGGCGGGGCTCGATGTCGGGTTCACCGGGATGCCGGCAGGTTACGCAGACGTAGACGACGGCAGCCTCGGCGGCTGCCGCGGTCTCGGTCACGCCTGGCTGCTGAATCGACGTCACCCGTGTCGCTCCGCAGGGGCAATCGCCCCGACCCCGGGTGCCTGACCGAATCCGCCAGCGCCGAGGCACCCCGCCCGGCCACGAATTGAATCAACGGCAGGTCTCCTGGCTCGCGGGTCACCGCCCGTCACCGCCTTCCCGGATCGTTCCAGTGGCAATGTGGTACGGGCTCGCCGCTTACAGTTGCGGGGGCAGCTGCGGTCTTGGAACCTGCGTTCCGCACCGCATTCCCTGTTCGCTCTCTCGTGAGAGACCGTCGATCACGTGCACTTAACGGTCGCCGTCTGCGCTTTGTCAATGCTGACTTGCCGTTCGGCTTGCGGTCGATTCAGCGAAGACTATAGTCATCCGGTCATCGGTTCCCGCCCGGCGGGACGAAAAAGGGAGCGTGGTGAGGGATTTGCCCAAAGCCACGGTTGCCTCGTAACGGTCAGCGGCAAGCTTGACCCTCGATCGGCGACCGGAGATCACCACAGCTCCGGGAAATGAAGGGTAGGCAGGGACCCGCAAGCCAGGAAACCTGTCGACGATCAACCGTAACCACGCCTCCGGTGGAAGGCGCATGGGGGATGTCATGAGCTTACGTCTGCCGTGCCGCGCTGCGCTGAGTGTGATCCCGTTTTTCCTCATGACAGCGTCCGCCTCCGCCCATCATGTGATGGGCGGCAAGATTCCCACGACCTTCGCCGAGGGGTTCCTCTCCGGCCTCGGGCATCCCGTGATCGGGCCTGATCACCTCGCTTTCCTCCTGGCGATCGGCGTGGCCGTCGGCGTCGGCGGACTCAATCTTGTGTTGCCGTTGCTGTTCGTCGTTGCCTCGGCGATCGGCGTCACGCTGCACGTGAACGGCGTCAACCTTCCCGGTGCCGAGATCGTGGTCGCGGTCTCGGTGCTGTTCGCAGGTTTCCTGATCGCGCGCGGACGCGCCCTCCCGGTCTCGTTGTGGGCAATCCTTTTCGCCGCTGCCGGCCTCTTCCACGGCTATGCGTTTGGCGAGTCTATCTTCGGGGCCGAGAGATCTCCGCTGCATGCGTACCTGCTGGGCCTCATCATCGTTCAAAGCGTGCTCACCGTAGGGACCGCGTTGTTCGTGCGGCGCAAGGCCAGCGGTGTCTCCGCAATCGCACCCCGCCTGGCCGGGGCGGTGATCATCGGGGTCGGGCTTGCCACTCTGATCGCTCAACTCATCCCCGGCGCGTAACGTCTTGGCCGGATCCGCGGCCGCCAGCGGCAGGCTCACGCTCGTGCTCGGCGGCGCGCGATCAGGCAAGAGCCGATATGCCGAGAGCTTGGTGATGGCGCTGCCTTCGCCTTGGCTTTACGTGGCGACTGCGGAGGCGCGCGACAGCGACATGGCCGAGCGCGTGGCCGTCCACCAGGCGCGGCGCGGCCCAAGTTGGACGACCGTCGAAACGCCGCGCGACATTGCCGGTGCACTCGCCGCGAACGCAAACACACCCGCTCTGGTCGACTGTCTAACCCTGTGGCTTTCGAATGTGCTGCTGGCGGATGCCGACGTCGACGCCGAGATCGAACATCTGGACGGAGCGCTGGCGCGTGCCGCGGCACCGATCGTGCTGGTTGCGAATGAGGTCGGCTCCGGCATTGTGCCCGACAATGCTCTCGCCCGCCGCTTCCGCGATCTGCAGGGACTTCTCAATCAACGGATCGCCGCGCGCGCGGACCGCGTCTTCCTGGTCGTCGCCGGATTGCCGCTCACCTTGAAGGGAAGTCCATGACCAAACCGATCGAGGAAACCGAGGCAGAACGTCACCGCACCAAGATGGCAAAGCGCAAGGCGGTGCAGGATGCCGAGGTCGCGGGCAAGACGGTGGAGAAGGGCCTTCTCATCGTGCATACCGGCACCGGCAAGGGAAAATCCACCGCAGCCTTCGGCCTCGCGCTGCGCATGCTCGGCCGCGGCCATCGCGTCGGCGTTGTGCAGTTCATCAAGGGCGCATGGCACTCGGCGGAGCGCGACGCGCTCGCCGCGTTCGGGGAGCAGGTCTCCTGGCATACCATGGGCGAGGGCTTTACCTGGGAGACGCAGGATATCAACCGCGACATCGCTGCTGCCGAGCGCGCCTGGGCAAAGGCACTGGAGTTGATGGCGGATCCGACATTTGGGCTGGTGATCCTCGACGAGCTCAATATTGCGCTTCGCTATGAGTACCTCGACCTGCACGCCGTCGTCGCTGCACTGCGCCAACGCCGGTCGGGTCTTCATGTCGTCGTCACCGGTCGCAATGCCAAGCCGGAGCTGACCGAAGCCGCCGATCTCGTGACCGAGATGACGCTGGTGAAACACCATTTCGCCGCCGGCGTGAAAGCCCAGGCCGGCATCGAGTTCTGACCTTTGGCCGCCCGCGCGCTCATGTTTCAGGGCACGGGCTCGGACGTCGGCAAGTCGCTGATGGTCGCCGGCCTCGCCCGGGCTTTGACGAACCGCGGCCTCAAGGTTCGCCCATTCAAGCCCCAGAACATGTCGAACAACGCCGCCGTGACCGCGGACGGCGGCGAGATCGGACGTGCGCAGGCACTGCAGGCGCGCGCGGCCCGCGTCCCTGCCAGCGTTCACATGAATCCGGTGCTGCTCAAGCCGCAGAGCGAAGTCGGCGCTCAGATCGTGGTGCAGGGGCGCGTTCACGGGACCGCCAAGGCGGCGGCTTATCAACGCCTGAAGCCGGACCTGATGCCGTTCGTGCTCGACAGCTTTGGGCGGCTTGGGCGCGTGGCCGATCTCGTACTGGTCGAAGGCGCCGGCAGCGCTTCGGAGGTCAATCTGCGCCCCAACGATATCGCCAATATGGGGTTCTCGCGCGCGGCGGACGTGCCTGTCATCCTCGTCGGGGATATCGACCGCGGCGGAGTGATCGCCAGCCTCGTCGGCACCAAGGCGGTGATCGACCCCTCTGACGCCGCGATGATCCTCGGCTTTCTCGTCAACAAATTCCGCGGGGATCCCACGCTGTTCGCTGACGGCATGGCGACGATCGCTGGCATGACCGGATGGCGGCCGCTCGGCCTTGTGCCGTTCTTTCCGGACGCCCGGCTGTTGCCGGCGGAAGACGCGCTCGCGCTCGACGCAGCACGCGCCGCCAAGCCGAAGGCACGGATCAAGATTGCCGTCCCGATCCTGCCGCACGTCGCCAACTTCGACGATCTCGATCCTCTCGACGCCGAGCCCGGGGTGGATCTGGTGCGCGTTCGGCCGGGTCATGCCCTGCCCGGCGATGCCGATCTCGTCGTGCTGCTCGGCGCCAAAGCAACGATCGCCGACCTCGCGGCATTGCGCGAGGCGGGCTTCCACATCGACATCAGCGCGCATGTGCGCCGCGGCGGCAGCGTTCTGGGACTGTGCGGCGGCTATCAGATGCTCGGGCGCGCAATCCACGATCCGCGGGGGCTCGAAGGGCCGGCCGGCACCGCCGAGGGCCTCGGCCTGCTGAACGTGGAGACAACCCTGGTCGCGGACAAGCGCCTCGAGCCGGCGCACGGCACCACCGGCGACGGCATTCCGTTCTCAGGTTATGAGATGCATATGGGTGTGACCGAAGGGCCGGATAGGGCGCGTTCGTTTGCTTGCCTCGCCGACGGCTCGTCCGAGGGCGCGATTTCACCCGACGGTCGGGTGATCGGAACCTATATTCACGGGCTGTTTGTCGACGATCAGCAGCGCTCGGCCTGGCTGACGCGCTTTGCCGCGGGCCGGACCACCATCCGGTACGACGCGCTGGTCGACGAAACGCTGGATCGGCTGGCTGCGCATCTTGCCGCCCATATCGATCTCGATCTGCTGCTCAAGCTGTCGCGATGAGGGCAATGGCAAGCATGGCGACGAACGCAATCAGGATACCGTCAGCCCGACGGTAGAGTCCAAGCGCAGCCCGGATATCGTTTGCGTCGGCGGCGCGGCGCCCGTCCCCCATGAGCGCATCATCGACCTGGACGCCGCCGTAGTCGCGCGGGCCAGCAAGCGCGAGCCCGAGCGCTCCGGCCATCGCCGCTTCGGGATACCCCGCGTTCGGGGAGCGGTGATGACGAGCGTCGCGCCGCACCGCTTGCCACGCCGCCGCTGCCGAAGCGCTTTTTGTAACCGCTGCGGCCGCAATGATAAGGAGAGCCGAGAGTCGCGATGCCGGAAGGTTGACCAGATCGTCCAGGCGTGCGGCCGACCACCCGAAAGCCTGGTAACGGGGGGTGCGATGGCCGATCATGCTGTCGGCCGTGTTGATCGCCTTGTAGACTGCTGCGCCGGGAAGCCCTGCTATGAGCATCCAGAACACAGGAGCAACGACGCCGTCGGAAAAATTCTCTGCCAGGCTCTCGATGGCTGCGCGGGCAACGCCGGCCTCGTCGAGCACCGCGGTATCGCGACCCACGATGTGCGATACCGCTTCGCGCCCACCCTCGGCACCCGTTTTCTCGAGCGCGTCGGCAACATCCGCAACGTGCTCGTGCAAGCTTCGCTGCGCTATCAACGCGCTGGCCAAGAATCCCACACCGATCACTCCGAACGGCAGCAGCAGAAGGCCGCGTTCGATGACGAATGCCGCCACGGCGACGACACTGACGACCAGCAGGAGGGTGATGATTCCGAGCGCGCGACGTTGTACAGGTTCCGCGGTGTCGCGGTTGCAATACCGCTCCAACGCACCGATCAGACGACCGATCCAGTTGACGGGATGACCGATTGAACGCACCAACCGGTCCGGATAGCCGACCAGGGCCTCGATCAGGAGCGCGGCAAGGGTGAGCGTAACGGTCATGATCCCTCACCTCGACGCACCGCCCCTCCAGCATGGCGGCGATCTCGCCATGGCGCGGCGGCTGTTTCCCGGCGCGCCGCAACCTTTCATCGACCTGTCAACCGGAATCAATCCCTTTCCGTACCCGCTGCCGCCGATTCCCGCCGGCGTGTTCGCGCGATTGCCCGATGCCGAGGCGCAAACGCGGCTCGCGGGGATCGCCGCGCGGACCTATGGAGCCCCTTCCGCCGCCCACGTGACACCCGCACCAGGCACCCAGATTCTGTTGGCGCTGGTTGCGGCGCTGGCGCCTGCAGGTCAAGCCGCAATTCTCGGTCCGACCTATTCCGAGCATGCGCGGGCCGCCGCCCTTGCCGGACACCAGGTCACGGAAACAGCAGATATCGAGCAGCTTCACCGCGCCGATCTGGCCGTCATCACCAATCCAAACAATCCTGACGGGCGGGTTATCGCAAAGGACCGGTTGCTTGCGCTGGCGCAGGATTTGAAAAACCGGGGCGGACTCCTCGTCATGGACGAGGCGTTCATGGATGTCTGCCCTCCCGAGGCCAGCCTCGCCGGTGAAGTCGACCGTGGCAACATCGTCGTGCTGCGGTCGTTCGGCAAATTCTTCGGCCTCGCGGGGTTGCGGTTGGGCTTCGCGCTCGCCGCACCACATCTCGCCGCCATGCTGAATGCGAGGCTCGGCCCGTGGGCGGTCTCTGGCCCTGCGCTCGCGGTTGGCGAGCGCGCGCTCGCGGACAGCGCGTGGATGGATGCCACGCGGAATCGGCTGGTGGACGTCGCGCAGAAGCTTGATCGGCTGTTGGCGGAAGCGAACATTGAGGTCGTTGGCGGCACTTCCTTGTTCCGCCTGGCGCAGGTCAACACGGCGGCCGAAACCTTCCAGCGCCTTGGACATGCTGGCATCCTCGTGCGTGCCTTTCGCGAACAACCAACTTGGCTGCGCTTTGGGCTTCCGGACGACCAGGATTGGAATTGCTTGCGGTCGCGGCTCGAATCCGTTCGGTCGAACCCACCGTAGGCAACGTCATTGCAGCTTTGTGAAATCTGCATGACACCGAACGCCCGGTGTCGACGCTTTGCAGCTTTGCCGGCCGCGGCGGCGCCATGTTCTTTCTCGCACGCAAATTTGAACGCTCTCAACGCTGGTTTTGCCACGACGCGATCAGCATTTCAGGGGTCGGGGTGCCACTGATGAAAAATTGAGGATACGCCGCTCAAGGAGGGACACCGATCACGAAGATCAGGAGACCTCACCATGAGCGAGTTGAGTACCGGCCTGACGGAGACTTCTCCGCCGGTTGTTGAATTTGCTCCGCCGGATATCGCACGTCGCCACATTGCGACATGGAACGGGTTGCAGACGGATGCGGTCGAAGTCATCAGGCGCGAGCCCTTTACATATGCGTACAAAGCGTCGCGTCATTTGCTGATCATGTGCGAGCGCGCGGAGCGAGACGACGGCGAGACGCTGGTTGAAGGTCTGCCGAGATCGACCCTGCACGAGTACAGTCACAAGCTGAGCTTCGTCCCGGCCGGCCATCAGTTTTCGGGGTGGCAGAAACCGCGCGCGCTGACGCGCGTCACCTATTTCTACATCGATCCCAAAGGCCCGCTGATCGATCCCGATCTGCATTTCGCGGAAACCGAGTTCAAGCCGCGCCTCTTCTTCTTCGACCAGGACCTGTGGGAAACGGCCCAAAAGCTCAAGGATCAGGCCAAGAGCCCGGACCACGGCAATCGGCAATATGCCGAGGCGCTCAGCGTCGTGATGGCGCACGAACTGCTGCGCCTCAACAGCGCCGCCGCTCCCGCGCAGCAATCCTTTCGCGGCGGCCTTGCCGGCTGGCAGGAGAAAAAGATCGCGCAGTATATCGAGGAGCACCTGCTCGAGGACGTTTCACTGGCGACATTGGCGGATGTCGTGAAGTTGAGCTCCTATCATTTCGTGCGCGCGTTCAAGCAATCATTCGGCCTGCCGCCACATCGCTATCTGAGCAGCCTTCGCATGCAACGGGCCAAGTCTCTGCTGGCGAATCCGGACATGTCGGTGACGCAGGTCGGCTTCAATCTCGGTTTCAGCGACACCAGTTCCTTTACGACCACGTTCCGCAAGCATACCGGACTGACACCTACGGCCTATCGCCGAAACCTCGAATGATGGAATCACAACGTCAAGCCGTGTCCATTCCAATGGAGAAATATCCTTTCCGTTAAATCCTCATAAAGCTTTGGCGCACGCCTTTGTGACCCGCAATCAGCGCAATTCCGTCTCAGAGGCGACAACAGCAGCCAAGCAATCCCGCGTTCAAACGTTATGTGTACGGTGCCGGCACAAACCAACCGTACATGGAGAAGTGAGATGAAAATGCTCGTCACCAAGGTCGTGCTCGCGGCTTCGGTCGCGCTCGGCACGCTCATGGCAGCCCAGGCTGCCGACGCGGCCCAGAGGTATAACGGCGGCCAGGCCTACGACACCCAGGCCAATCCGAATTATCGCTTCGGTCCGCGCGTGACCGTTCAGCCGGGCGACGTCGTGTCCGGCAACAGCGTGATCGGCCGCGACACCGACCCGTTCATTCGCGATCAACTCCTGCGCGAATACAATTCGGGACGCCCGGATTGATCTGACTGCAGTGCGCAAAGGCCCGGCCTCGTGCCGGGCTTTCGTGCGCCCGGCCCTGTCTCTGCTTGCAAGTTTCGCAGGGCATTGCGCGGAGCTCGATCTGGATGCACAGGGAATGCGGCCGATTTCAACGCCGTCTGACGACTGCATCCAGGGCGATTCGTCCGACAACCGATCGGCATCGGACCGATCTCAAGAAGTCTCGACGTGCCGACGCTCGTCATCCAGGGTGACGACGATTCATCAGGACGTAGGGGCAACGCCGCCGGAGGAGAGCGACCAGGTTGTTCTGATCTAGGTCACGCCGCCGGCGTGAACCTCAGGCTCAAAATCCTTGAACCCTCGCTCCTCGGCCTCACCCACCAGCCACGTTCGCGCTTCCTGTTCGGATGCGAACATTCGCTTGTCGCTTTGCACGACGGGTTTTCCCTCGACGCGGCCCTCGATGCGATAGGAGGCCCAGACGGTCGCCCCCTTGTCATCGATCCGGCCTTGAAACTTGGCTTGGTCTTCTGCTCTCAACAGCATGGTTGCCTCCGGCGTCGCGGCAACTCAACGCCGCTGCGCCTATACCAGTTCCCATCGGAACTGCTGGCAATTTCCGGAGATCGCAAGCGCACGCCAATTCGAGTGCGCCAGCCTGCGCTTCAGGGGCATCTGGTCGCGGAACGGAGCAGCCGGCCTTGGCGTGCGCGAATGCGCCGAAGGGCCGCCGCTTCAGGATTGAACCGCTATTGGGCCGGCTCGAACGGCACCAGCAAGTCGGCCGATTTGTACTGCGGAGGGTACAAGATCACTTCCTTGCCTGGCTGTTTGAACTGCTCGACATCGTTGCCTTGGATGCCGCGGTACTGAATGAGCAGGAGCCTCGGTTCGCTCCATTCGCCCTTGGCGCCAAACTTGATCTTGCCGGCCACCGTGTCGAAGGTCGCCGACCGCACCACGGCCGCGAGCTTGCCGTCGTCCAACGAGCTGGCGGAATTGATCGCAGCTTCAAGAATCTGCATCTCGGCATAGGCGTAGGGCGGAATGTACAGACCGAGCGGATCGACACCGGCCGCGCCGGCGCGCTCGCGGTAGCGCACCAGGAACTGCTCCACGCCCGGGAATTTCATCGTCGGCTCGGGCGCATAGAGGTCATAGCAGACGATATTGTTGAGCAGTGGCCCGAGCTGGGTCTTGAGCGCCGAGAACTGGAGGCCGATCATCCCGCCGCCTACCATTTTGGCCCCGAGCTTAACCTCGTGAATCGAACGGATCATGCCCGCGGAGTCCGGCGGGTAGGACGCGATGAAGACGAGATCGGGGCTGGTGGACTTTATGCTGCGGACGATGGTGCCAAACTCAACCGTGTTCGGCGGATATGTGCGGTCGTACACGATGCGAATGCCGTGCTTCTTGGCGTTCTCGCGCGCGCCCTCCAATGCGAGCACCGAGAACTCGGCATCAGCCCCTACGAGCGCCACGGTTTGCGGCTTTGGGTTGAGGGCGGCGGCAAGCTCGAAAAAGCCCTTCGAGAATTCGACTTTCGCGTTCGGTCCGTTGGGCTGAAGTTGAAAATAGCGGTCGTAGTCGAACTGGTCGTTCGCCGCGAGCGCAAACAATGACAAGAATACCTTCTTGCGCTGCATGACCGTCGGCATGGCAGCCGCGGTTGGGACGGTGCCGTAGCCGGACAGCACGAGATCGACCTTGTCGACATCGAGCAGCTTCGAGTAGATCGCGGGAACCGTTGCCGGGTTGGACTGGTCGTCGTAGTAGACGAGCTCCACCTTCCGCCCGAGCAATCCGCCGCGCGCGTTTACCTCCTCGGCCCAGAGCTGGTACGTCACAAGCGCCTGTTTTCCTCCCGCGGCGAGACCGCCGGTAAGCGCCATGCCAAATCCGATCTTGATCGGCGGCTGGGCAGGCTGCGTTGCGCCAGGGACCGTGCTCAGCACACATGCGAGCAGTAGCAGTGCTGCGGCGAACAACGAACTCCGTCTGTTCATCAACTCCTCCCAAACTGGCGTAACCCTCGCGTGGACATCCGTCGATCAGCCTTAGGCTGACAGAAACGGGATCGATCAGGAAGCAGAACTTTGCCTGGATGCCTTGGATACGATCGCCATCGCTAAGCGGTTCCTCTGCACATGAACGTGCAGGCACATCTCTCGTTGGAACCATCGCATCTGGATCGCGCGCACCGTGATTGATCGCACCGGATCACATGGGTACTCTCACCCCTTGCGATAACTCCCGACGTGCCAACGCACTGTTTTTGTCAGCCGGGTGAGAAGGAGAACGTCCATGGAAACGCTGTTCAGGCGAGGCTTTTCGCGCGACGAGATGAAAAAGCGGGTGGCGCGTTTCAAGGATCTTCAAGGCTCGGACGGCGGCCTGCCGGACAGCAACATGCCGGGTTGCGAGCGTACGCTGTTCAATGTGATCGGTTTTCAGCCGCCCAAGGGCGAAGGCGACTCCGTCACCTCACCCGTCGGCGGCGACGCCTCTCGCGCCGCTGCGATCCCGATCTCTGAAGGTTTCAATCTGGGCTACTGCAAAGCAAAGCCCGGTCACGGCCCGATGATGCACAACCATGATACCAACGAAACGTTCATACCCATGACCGGAAAATGGCGGTGCAGCTGGGAGAACGAGGACGGGCAGGTCGAGTATCTCGACCTCGATCCGCTCGACGTCATTTCCTTTCCGCCCGGGGCAATCCGGCGCTTCGAGAATGTGACCCCCGGCGACAAGAGCCAGGAGCACATCTTGATGTTCGTGATCGGCGGCGACGGTCCGCGTGCGGAATTCACCGACAATTCCATGAAGGAGCTCGAACACGCCGGCGTCTGGCCACCGAAGGCGGGCTCGGCGCAAGCCTCGAGCAAACGATGACGGGTTGACGCTTGCAGGCCTTTCCCGTCGGTCATGAACCGGAGCGGTCAAGCTCGTCGAGCCGATCCGCCAACCGGTTCAGCTCCCAGTCCCGTGCCAGCGTTGCCGCCCTTCCCCACGTCGGCGTCTGATCGCGCAAGCGCTGGAAGCGGCGCGGATGCGTCCATGGTCGCAATCCGGCGATAGAGCCGCAGCTTCTCTGCCTCGCTCGGAAACCGGCCCGCGGTCAGCGCGGCCTCGAGCGTCCCGTATTTTTTCAGCAAGGCCGCGGCTCCTTTCGGCCCGATGCCCTTGGCACCGGGCAATTTGTCCGACGGGTCGCCACGCAATGCGATGAAGTCGGGGACCTGACCGGGCTCGACACCGTATCGATCGCGCACCTCCTTCGGGCCGATCCGCGCCATCTCCCCCGCTCTGAGCGGATGAACGATCACCGTGGACGAGGATGCCAGTTGGAACGTGTCGCGATCGCCGCTCGCCACAACCGCGGTTCCGCCCCGCCGCTCCTCGTGCGCCACCGCAGCGGCCAGGAAATCGTCAGCCTCGTACCCCGCAGCCTTGGCGTTCGCGAAGCCGCAGGCGGCGACGAACAGCGGTAACAGGTCGAGCTGGACGAGCAGCTCCTTGTCAAAATGGCGGCCGCCCTGGTACGCGGGGAATGCTTTATGCCGGTAGTTCGGGACGTCGAGCGTGTCCCATCCCACCAGTACGGCGCGCGGCCGCTCTTGATCGACCATCCGCAGCAGGAAGTTTGCGAAGCCAACGATCGCGCCAGCAGGTTTGCCGCCGACCCCTAGGATCGTCTTCGGCAGACCATGGTAGGCGCGGTGGGCAAAGAAATCGCCATCCACGACGAGCAGGGGACGGCCCGGCACTGCCGCCTTGGGTGATGGACTTCGACGACCTGACGAGCGGGCTCGCGCCATTTGGACCGAATGCATTGCTGTCGAGGCGAACAGCCGGGTGATCCGTCCCTCCGATCGCCGACCTCGAAGGCGCCCAGTCTGCACAAGTTTGAGCTGCTGATAAGGCCTCGACCGTAGAGTCCGCGCAAGCGCCAGCCGCTTCAGCGCGCCCCGAGCCATGCCACCGCGTCGATCTCCACCAGGCAATCGGGGCGTAGCGCGTCAACCGTCATGGTGAGGCCCGCGGGCATCCACGGGCTGCGCAGCCGCCGCCTGAACTGCTCGCCATACGCGTCCAGGAACACCGAGCGATCCTGCCCGTCCAGGAGGTAGACGGTCGTCTTCACGATGTCATCCATCGTTCCGCCGGCCGCTTCCATGATGAACTGGAGCTGTCGCACGCATTGGTCGGTCTGGGCGCGCAGGTCGCCGACGAAAAGGGTCTGCTGCGCGACGTCGACGGCATCCTGGCCGGCGATGAACAGCCAGTCGCCCGCACGCACGCTCTGCGCAAACACGCGCGGGGTGCGCCGCGCAAACTTGCTTTCCACATACTGCCGGCGACCGCGGGTGGCAACGGCGTAGGAGCGCTGCGCGACACCGGCGCCAAGTGCGGGGCTGCCGATGCGGGAATTTGCCGGATACTCGTCGGGCGCAAAGATCGGATCCAGCCGCGCGGCTACGCTCACGTCCATACGCGTCGCGCACGCTTGTGGCCGCCATGTTGCGCAGGAATGCCCAATGGCGGAAGGAATCCTTCAGACCCAGACCGGCCGCGCGCAGCACCGCGTCCATGCGCTCGAGCACGATCGTGCTCGGCGTGCCGACGTCTTCGGGCGCATCCACGCTGCCGACAAAGACAAGCTCGCCCACCCGGATGGCGTGGCAGGCGGCTCCCAGCGGGAGCGGTACGCCTTCAGCCACCACCTGCGCACGGTCGCGATTGGTCGAGGCGACGGCATCCATCCTGACCAGCCGGTCGGGACCCAGGGCGGACACGCCGACGAAGCAGGTCGTGGGAGCGCGATCGGGCCGGAACGCTGCCCGGAGCAATCGGCCGATGTCCGGCGCCGCGGCATAGTCCGTGAGCATGACCTGAAGAAACACGAGGTCGTCCGCGCTCTGCCCGACCGCGGCAAGCGCACGGCGGATGTTCTCCAGCGTGCGCTCGGCTTGCGGCACCGCGCCGGATGGAAGCTCACCAGGACCGGCGGCATCCTGCGCCACGAAGGTGAGATCGCCGACGCTCGCGCCGACCGCAAAAACCGGGTCTTCCGGGACCAGCCATCGCGCACCGGGGGCCTGGGGCGGCGCCGGAGCGCCGTGCGAGGCGCGCGCGGAAAGCAATGCGCCGGCGCCAACCGCGCCCGTCGCGCCGCCGAGAAACGTACGGCGCGAGAGCCGCGAACAATCAAGCGTAAGGCCAGAGCTCCACATGTCCGCGTCCTTCACCTCGCTCGGACATGTATTCTACGCGAAGCACGACAATGAGCGCGACCACGCAAAGATGGACCCCGCCGGGTGGCACAACCGCGCGAGCGGTCGAACCGGCGCGCGGCCGCGATGGTGAGGCGGTACCGTGGGATGATTAAGACGTGGTCGGCGCGTCTCGCGCTATCCGCCGCGGCGTCAGTGTACGTCGCCGCGCGTGCCGGCTGGCTGCCGACGCGCGCCGCGGCGTGAGATTGGCTCAGGATAGCAGTCGCTTCGCGGCTTGCTGCGTGTCGCCGCACTCAATCCGGCCAGCCTGAATCATAGTGGCGCAGGAGCTCACCCCGGATGAAGGGGTCGGGATCGCGGCCGATGATACGGTTGCCCGAGACGACATCATTCGGTCCCACCTGACGGAGCGGACCGAACCCGTAGTTCGGATTCGCCTGGGTATCGTAGGCCAGCGGCGGTGCTGCGTGATGCCTGTGGGTGTAAGCGGTCTCCTGCAAATATCCCTGTGCGTGAGCGGCAGGCCCGGCGGCGATCAGCATGGCGAGCGCCAGCGAAGGCAAGATCGCCATCTTGGCGAAAGGTGTACGCATGACACAACTCCTTGATCTTATTATTCGAACGACGCCCTACTGGGATGTAGGGCGTCGCCTTCGACGAGTTTGAGTGCTCTTGCGAAGTCTTGCCGGCAATTGTCGTGTTCGCATTACGCGCCGGTCGGGCTATTGCGGTGGCAGATCGAACACCAGGAACTCGGAGTCGCCTGCGCGGGACGTGACCGCGAGCGTTGCCTCGCCTTCCAGTGCCACGCCATCTCCCGCGCGCACCGGCGTGCCGTTGACCTCGCCGGCTCCGCGGACCACCTGCACCCAGCCTTTGCGACCTCCGGCGAACGCGTGCGTGACGGCGTCGCCGGCATCGAGCAGGGCGGCGAAAATCTCCACGTCCTGGTGGATCACGATCGAACCTTCGCGACCATCAGGCGAACCGATCAGGCGCAGGCGACCCCGCTTTTCGGATTCCGAAAACGTCTTCTGGTCATAGCGGGGCGAAATGCCCTCCCGGTCCGGCAACACCCAGATTTGGAGGAAGTGCACCGGCTCCTGCTTGGAGTGATTGAACTCGCTGTGCCGGATGCCGCTGCCGGCCGACATCACTTGCAGGTCGCCGGGCCGGATCACGGATCCAGTGCCGATGCTGTCTTTATGCTCGAGCGCGCCTTCGAGGACATACGAGATGATCTCCATGTCGCGGTGGCCGTGGGTATCGAACCCCGCACCGGGCCGGACACGGTCCTCATTGATCACGCGCAAGGGACCGAAGCCCATCTGCTGCGGATCGAAATAATGGCCGAACGAGAAAGTGTGGCGACTGTCCAGCCATCCAAGGTTGGCGACGCCGCGTTCGTCGGAAGGTCTCACAGTGATCATGGCTGACTCCCATCGGGCACCCCTGCCCTTTCCCCGCAAAGATCGGCATGCTACGATCTTGCTACAATCACCGATTTCATAGCTTCTATGTCGATGATTTGAGGACAATTGCCGAGCCGCGGCGGGAGGCCGAATGGACAAGCTGACCAGCATCAAGGCCTTCACGAGAGTGGTGCAGGACGGCGGCTTTGCCGCTGCGGCCCGGGAGTTGCGCCTGTCACGCTCGGCCGTGAGCAAATACGTGATCGATCTCGAACGAGACCTCGGGGTGCAATTGCTCGTCCGCACCACGCGCAGCACCAGCCCGACCGAGAACGGGCAGGCGTATTACGAGCGCTGCGTCGCCATCCTCGCCGACCTGGAAGAAGCCGATCTTGCGGTGACGCGGCTGCAAGCCGAGCCGCGCGGCATGTTGCGCGTCAACGCGCCGATGTCGTTCGGTACGCTGCACCTCGGGCCCGCCATCGCGGACTTCATGAAGAAATACCCCGCCCTTCACATTCAGCTGATCCTGAGCGATCAGCAGATCGATGCGGTGCAGGAGGGGTTCGACGTTACGCTTCGCATTGCCGAGCTGGCGTCATCGACGCTGGTTGCGCGCAAGATCGCGCCCGCGCGTCGCGCGATTTGCGCGGCGCCCGCTTATCTGGCGGAGCGCGGCACGCCACAGCATCCCGACGATTTGCGCAATCACGATTGCCTCGCCTACGGTCACCTCGCGACCGGCAACCAATGGAAACTCACCGGTCCCGACGGCGATCACTGGATCCGCATCCCCTGGACACTGTGCAGCAACAACGCGGAAGTGCTGCGCGACGCGGCGGTGCGCGGCCACGGCATCGTCCTCTTGCCGACCTTCATCGCCGGAGCCGATCTGCAGGCGGGAAGCCTGCGCAGCATCCTGACCGATTACAATGCGCCCGAGATTTCGATCTACGCGATCTATCCGCAGACGCGTCACCTCTCGGTCAAGGTGCGGGTATTCATCGACTTCCTGATCGATCGCTTCGGCGGCCGGCCGTATTGGGATCTGGTGGAATAGCCGTCGGGTCGGCACGTTACCGCGCGGGCGAATTGGAGCGCCGCGTCACGAACCCACGCCGGACGCCGACATCGGCTCGATGTCACAGGTCAGGCGGACTTCACCGGGCTGACCGAACGGGTACTTGTCCTGCCCGAGATACTTCTTCGCCAGCGAATCGATATGGGCAGCGGCGCCCTCCTCCGTGACACGCCTGACGTGCCCACGCACCTGGATGTAGCGGTAGGGATTGTCCGGATCCATGATCGCGAGCGCCACGGCGGCACCTGGTTTCAGGTTGCGTGCCTTGACGCGCCCCTTTGCGGTGTTCACCCGCACGATGCCGTCCTTGTAGTCAAACCATACCGGCGTGACCTGCGGCGATCCGTCCGGCATGGTCGTGGCAAGGCTTGCGAACGCCTTCTTCTGCTCAAGCAGGTCGAGATACTTTTCGGGAATCGCTGCCATGGCCTGGGTCCCTTGCTGCGACGGCGGTCCGAACGGGGTATCAGGGAATTCTTCAGCCGAACAGGGGGAGCCAGTTGAGGCTTGGCCGGCACGGGAGCCGGCAAGCCTTGACGTCCCGGATGTCACGCCAAGTCATTTCGTGAAGCGGGATGTTACCCCTTGGCGTCGGATGGGCGAACCTGCACCTTCTTGCCCTCGACCAGATCGACGGGCGGGTTGAGGATCACCTGATCGCCGTCCCTGACGCCGTCGCGCACCTCGATCTGTTTTCCCAGATCACGCGCGATCGATATTTTCCGCAGGTGAACGACGCCATCTTCGACCACGGCGACCTGCGGTCCATCAGCGTTGAAAATGATCGCGTCTGCCGACACCACGAGGCTCGGGGTCTTGCGCGGAATGTGCAGCTCGATGGTGCAGTAGATTCCAGGCGTCAATGCCCCGTCAGGATTGGGTATGTCGACTTCCGTGAGCAACGTTCGCGTACCAGGCTGCAGCGCATCGGCGATACGCGTCACCGTGCCGGGGAAAGTGCGATCCGGGATTTCGGGCACATGCACGACCGCGTCCACCCCTGGGGCCAATCCGAAGGCCTGATCCTGCGGGACAAACACCTGAGTGCGGATCACATTGCTCTGCATGATGGTGAACATGAAGGTGCCGCTGACCGCGTCGGCCTGCACGAGCGTACCGACGTCGACATTGCGCTGGGTGATCACGCCATCGAACGGAGCCACGACGCGTTGATAGGCCTTCTGCTGGGTGAGGACCTGGATCTGCGCCCGCTGCGCCGCTGCATTGGCTTCCGCCACGCCCACGGCCGCCTCCTGCGCCTTCAGGGTCTGGACGTCGATGGTGCCCTGCTGCGGGGTGACCCAGCCCTTGTCGACCAATGGACTGTCGCGTCCCCAGGTCACCCGCGCGAGCTCCTTGTTCGCCTGCGTCTGCTGCACCGTCGCCTCGAGCTGCGCAAGCGTTGCCTTGGCTTGGGCGATCTGATGGTCGAGCTCCGGGGCGACGATCTGCACCAGCAACTGCCCCTCCTTCACGTGATCGCCGATGTCGACGTTGCGCTTGTCGATATAGCCGCTGGCGCGAGCGAATATGTTGGCGACCGAAAACGCGGAGGTCGTGGCCGGCAACGTGACCGCCACATAATCCCCGCTCGCCCGCACCGCCTGAACCCGCAGGGTCGGGACGGCATCGAGACGCTGCTGGGTGGCCGCCACAGCCCGTACACTCTGGGAATATGACCGGTACCCTCCGAAGGCCAGGGCCGCGGCGAGCACGAACAGCACGCCAAGCCCGAGCAGCCAGCCTCTCGATCGGCCCCCCTTCTCCGGCGCATGGGCGGGTGGCGTTTCATGTTCGGGAGCGGGATCGGGAGCGGCCTCGCGGCGGAGGTCCGAGTGAACATAGTTCATCTGATGTCCTCACTGAACACGCCCTGAGCCGTCTTGCCGTCGTTGCGCTTCCGCAGCATGGCAAACAGGTACGGAACGACCAGGAGGGTCGTGGGAGTGGCGAACAACAGGCCGCCGATGACGGCGCGAGCCAGGGCGGCATTCTGCTCCTCGCCCGCGCCGCCGATCGCCATCGGGATCATCCCAACGATCATCGCAGCCGCCGTCATCAGCACGGGCCGGATACGCGTATGCCCGGCCTCGATCGCGGACTCGAAGGCCGTCTTGCCCGCCAGCTGCTGCTCGCGCGCAAACGTCACGAGCAGAATGGAGTTCGCCGAAGCGACGCCGACCGCCATGATGGCGCCCATCAGGGAGGGAACGTTGAGTGTCGTCCCGGTGACGAACAGCATCGTCAGGATGCCGCAGAGTGTGGCCGGAAGCGCCAATATCACCACGAACGGGTCGCCGAAGTTCTGATAGTTCACCACCATCAGCAGGTAGACGAACACCGCGGCAAACAATAGCCCGATGCTCAGATTCCAGAAGGCATCGTTCATGCTCTGGATCTGACCGATCACCTGGATCGTGTTTCCGGGCGAAAGCTCCTTCTGCAGATCTGCGACGATCTTGCTGATCTGGTCGGACACGCTGCCGAGGTCGCGCCCCTGAACGCTCGCGTAGACCTCGTAGACCGGCTGTATGTTGGACTGGTTGGCATTGGTGGGGACGCTGTCGCGCTTGAACGTCGCCACGTTGCTCAGCAGGCCCGGCACCGGCACACCGGGCACGTCGCCGGAGGCGATTCCCGACGATACCGGCGTATTGCCGAGATCGTTCAAGGAGCTCACGCTGCGTTCCGGCGTCTGGACCGCCAGATAATAGGGAATTCCCGAGGCCGGATCGGTCCAGAAGTTCGGGGTCACCTGCTCCGATGAGCTCAGGCTTACATTGATGTTGGTCGCAACGGTGTTGGCGTTGAGTCCCAATTGCGCCGCTCGCGTACGATCGATCGTCGCGTAGAATGCCGGTGCGTCGACTTCCTGCTGAAGGTGCGCGTCAACGATTCCCGGAATGGCGGCCATGCGCTGCCGGAGTTCCTTTGCGACCCGCAGGTTGGTCTTCCGGTCATAGCCGACGGTGCGCACGTCGATTTGGGCTGGAAGTCCGAAATTGAGGATCTGGGTGACGATATCGGCGGCCTGGAAATAGAATGTCACCTGCGGAAACGCTGCCGGCAGCACTTCGCGCAGCCGACGCACGTACTCGCTGGTCGGAGCATGACCCTCCTTCAGCGCCACCAGAATGACCCCGTCATTGACGCCGATGGTTGAGCCGTCGGTGAATGCCAGGTTGTACGGCCGCGCCGGCAGCCCGATATTGTCGACGATCAGTTCCCGTTCGCTTTCGGGGATAACCTCGCGGATCTTGTCCTCCACCGCCTGAAAGATGCCCTCCGTGGCTTCGATCCGGGTGCCGGCCGGTGCCCGGACATGGAGTTGGATCTGTCCACCGTCGATGGCGGGAAAGAAATCGCGACCGACCAGCAGGAACATCGCGGTTGCGAGCGCAATCACCAGCATGGCGATGATCGGGACAATCCACTTTCGGCGGAGCAGCGAGGTCAGCAGCCGGGCATGACCACCCCGCAGGCGCTCGAAGCCGCGCTCAAAGCCGCGGTGAATGCGGGAAAACCAGCCCGAAGATGCCGCATCCGCCGGCTCATGCCGCTCGCTCTGGAGCAGCAGCCCAATCGTGATCGGGGTCAGCGTCCGCGACAGCGCGTAGGACGCCAGCATGGCAAAGACCACCGCGAGCCCAAGTGGCGTGAACAGGTACTTGGCCGGGCCATCGAGAAAGACGACCGACGTGAACACGCAGCTGATCGCCAGCGTTGAAACCAATGTCGGCACGGCAATTCCGGCCGCCCCGTGAAGCGTCGCCTCCGGCAGCGGCATTTTCTCTTCCGTGAGCAGCCGATGGGTATTCTCGATGGTCACCGTCGAATTGTCGACCAGGATGCCGACTGCGAGCGCCAAGCCGCCGAGCGTCATCGTGTTGAGCGTCTCGCCGAGAAAGTACAGCACGACGAGCGATGTCAGAATCGCAAGCGGGATGGAAATCATCACCACCACGGTCGACCGCCACGAGCCCAGGAACAGCAGGATCATCAGCGCGGTGAGGCCGGCCGCAATCGCGCCCTCGCGCAGCACGCCGGTGATCGACTGCTTGACGAAAACCGATTGATCGAACAGCTCATTGATCTGGAGGCCCGCAGGCGCGGATGCGCGCGCCGTCTTCAGTGCCTCGTGAACGGCATTGACGACCGAAAGCGTGGACGCATTGCCATTCTTGATGATGCTCAGCAGGACGGAGCGCCGGCCATCCTGGCGCACGATGTTCTGCTGAACCAGCCAGCCGTCGTGAACCTGGCCGACGTCCTTCACGAACACCGTTGCGCCGTTGACCACCTTGATCGGGATGTTGTTGAGATCGTCGATGCTCGCAGGCGTCGCATTGGTGCGTACGGTATATTGCTTGTCACCGATCTTCGCCGTGCCCGACGGCAGCGTCAGATTCTGCGCATTGACCGCGTTGGCGACATCCAGTGGGGTCAGACCCTTGGCCACGAGCTTCGCGGGATCGATGTCGACCATGATCTGGCGGTACTTGCCGCCGGCGGGAGTGGGCAGCGTGATGCCCGCGATCGGAGCGAGCTGCTGACGCATCCGATAGATGCCGTAGTCGTAGAGCTCCTGCTCGCTGAGGGTATCGGAGCTCAGGCTGATCTGCAGGACCGGCACGCTGGACGCATTGAACTGCACAACGACCGGCGGCTGGATCCCGGGGGGCATGAGCGCGCGGATTGCATTGGTGGCGGCCACGATCTGCGCGATGGCGAGGTCGAGATTGACGTCGGGCTGGAAATAGATCTTCTGGACCGACAGCCCATTCATGCTCTGCGCTTCGATATTCTTGATACCGTTGACGTTCGCGCTGATCGAGTACTGGCTGTACGTGGTGACGCGCTGCTCCATCTCGGGCGTGCTGAGGCCGGTATAGCTCCAGATCACCGACACCACCGGGATCCGGATTTCGGGGAAAATATCGGTCGGCGTTGCGCGCATCGCTACGACGCCAAGAAAAAGAATCAAGGCTGCGAGCACGTAGAACGTGTACTGAAATCTCAGCGCGAACCGAACGATACCCATAATCTAGATGTCCATGACTCAACCGGATGCGTGTAACAGGCGGGATGCCTTCTCCGGTTCATCAGCGCGCGCTCTCACAAGCCGAGTTCGGTCAGGCCGGGATGGCCGGCCGGCCTCGGGCCGGTTCGATCCCAGCGATACTTTCGGTCTGATTCCTGAATCGGCAGGTCGTTGATGCAAGCGTAGCGCCGGCGCATCAAGCCGTTCTGGTCGAACTCCCAATTCTCATTGCCATACGAGCGAAACCAAGAGTTGGAGTCGTCATGCCATTCGTAGGCAAAACGCACCGCGATCCGGTTCTCCTCCCACGCCCACAGTTCCTTGATGAGACGATAATCAAGCTCCTTGACCCACTTGCGCGTTAGAAACTCGACGATCGCCGTGCGTCCCTGAATGAATTCAGCGCGGTTGCGCCAGTAGCTGTCGACCGTATAGGCGAGAGACACTTGCTCCGGATTGCACGTATTCCATGCGTCCTCGGCCCTCCTGACTTTCTGCACCGCGGTCTCGAAGGTGAAGGGCGGCAAAGGCGGCCGGGTCAGTGACATCACAGACATCGTCTTCTCCCATCGATAGAATCAATCTTCGGGCGGCAGATCACCCCGCGTCCCCATGGGTACGCAGACCGAAGGAACGCGTTGGCCGGCAACCGTTCGGACCCACTGGACGAGCGTCCGATCGCAATGGAAATCGGCCGGCCGGCGGATCTCATTTCGTGGTCTCCTCTTCCAATTCCAACCAACAAGCCACCATGGCGGCATCGTCCCGCACCCTCCGTCGACGTGAGGCGGATCGGAAGGTTACGGTGTAGCTGCTGAAGTGCCCGGAAGACTGAACCACCCGCCGAGTTCAGTTCGCCAAGACTGAATGTAGTGATTCCCCCACGGATCGCTTTGCCTCGATTGCCGTGATTGGCGCGGTCTTGCGTCAGCCGCCGCCCGCGAGTCGCGCTTAGGGAGAAGCATTCATCGCGCCTGCTTCGGCCCGCTCCCCGGCAAACCGCTGTGCTTCCCGCCCCGACCCGAAGTGCCATCGCCGGACATATGCATCCGGCTTCCGGAGGCCTCATCGGAATTGCTGCGATTAGCCCGATCTTGCGTGAATCTTGTCTCCCCTTGCCTTCGTCATTGTGCGGCGCGAGAGCGCTGGCCGTTGCATTCGCCGCAATTGCGAGCAAGACGCCGCACAAATAGTCAAACCGTCCGAGCTTTGGAAACTATGTGCACGAAGGAGCGACGTCCCAGCACTCACGCGGCGGGGTGTCCGCCACCGGCTACGTGGCCAACCCGGCAAAAGGAGATGAACATGACGACCAAAATGGTATTGGCGCTTGCTTTGGCCATGACTGCACTGGCCAGCGTTCCCGCTTCTGCCAGCCCGCATCATGATTGGCAGGTGGCGGGCAATTGCCAGGAAGACTTGGGTTACGGCCGAACCTCGGGATGGGGCTGCGGCTGACCGCACCACGCCCTCCTGCTCTTCCGCCTTCACACACTCACTTGAATGGAGAACGACCATGAAGACACGTGTCATGAGATATCTAGGCGCCCTCGGATTGGGGGCTGCGCTTGCACTGAGCGCCGCAACCGCATCGTTTGCCGGGCCGCATGATCCGGGCTGCATACCGCAGTACGACAGCTCGGGTGCGCAGATGGCTCCGTATTGCTGAGCGCGTTCGACAAGGCCAGATGACCTGCAAAGAGCCCGGCGACCGGGCTCTTTCCTTTTGAGGCACCCGGAATAACACAAGACACCGGGCGAGACTGAACAGAGGCGCGAGGCCGCGTTTCTCAAGAACTTGTGAAATGTCGTGACCGGGACAAGGACGCCTGGCCGTTTCGGATCGTCGAGCTTTCTGCGCAAGATGAAACCACCACGGCAAACCCGTCACAGCCAGCCGAAATGTCTCGCACTAGCGTGACCGCCCATGCTCGCGACGGTGTCGCGCGTCTTTTCCCGCTCATCGGTCGATCAATAGCTGCGCCCCTCGACGCTTTGCGTGAAGTCCCGGCCCGCTAGCCTGCGGGAGCGCGTTCGGGTGTGGCCTGCGAGGTCGGGTTTTCACCCGGCGGCCGCGACCGCGACCGCCGGGTGAGGCGGTCCAGATAGAGAAAGACGACGGGGGTCGTGTAGAGCGTCAGGAACTGGCTCAAGGCGAGACCGCCGACGATGGCATACCCGAGCGGCTGCCGGATTTCCGAGCCTGCGCCGCTGCCGAGCATGAGCGGCACGGCGCCCAGCATCGCCGCCATCGTGGTCATGAGGATCGGCCGGAAGCGCAGCACGCAGGCCTGGTAGATCGCCTGTTCGGATGTCAGACCGTGTTTGCGCTCGGCGTCCAGCGCGAAATCGATCAGCATGATGCCGTTTTTCTTGACGATGCCGATGAGCAGGATGATGCCGACCATCGCGATCACGCTCAAGTCGAAGTGAAAGGCCATGAGCAGCAACAGCGCGCCGATGCCGGCCGACGGCAAGGTCGAGAGGATGGTGATGGGGTGAATCACGCTCTCGTACAGCATGCCCAGGATGAGATAGATGACCAGGAGCGCCGCGGCGATCAGGAGCGGGGTGCTCGACAGCGATGACTGGAAGGCCTGAGCGTTGCCCTGGAAGCTCGTGGTCAGCGAAAGCGGCTTGCCGAGCGCGTTCTCGATCTTCTGGATGGCGCTGACCGCCTGCCCGATCGCGACGCCCGGTGCGAGATTGAACGAGATCGTTTCCGACGGGAACTGGCCCTGATGGTTGACGACGAGGGGCGCCACGCGGACCGCGCTCTTGACGAGGGTCCGCAACGGCACCTGCTGGCCGGTCGACGAGTTGACGTAGATGTCGTTGAGCGCCTCGGGGCCGAACTGGAACTTGGGACTGACCTCAAGCACCACATGATACTGGTTGAGCGGCGTATACATCGTTGAAACGATGCGCTGGCCGAACGCATCGTCGAGTGTATTGTCGATGGTCGAGGGCAGGATTCCGAAACTCGACGCAACCTCGCGATTCACCGTGATATCAAGCAATGGCCCGGCATTCTCCTGGTCGGTGGTGACATCGGTGATGCCGGGAACAGCCTTGATCTTGTCGAGGAAGAGTGGCGCCCAGCGATTGAGCTCGCCGGGGTCGGCATCAGCCAAAGTATATTGATACTGGGTCTTGGATAGCCGTCCGCCGATGGTGATGTCCTGCGCAGCCTGCATGTAGAGAGTGATCCCCTGGATGCGGGCCAACCGCGTTTGCAGCCGTCGGATCACTTGGTCCGCAGTGACGTCACGCTCGTCCCGGGGCTTGAGCGCGATGAAGACGCGACCGTTGTTGACCGTGGTGGTGCCGCCGCCGGCGCCGATCGCCGAACCGACCGATGCGACCGCCGGATCCTCCAGCACCGCGTCGATCACGGCTTGCTGACGCTGGGCCATGGCCGAATAGGAAATGTCCTGCGCGGCCTCGGACAGGCCGAGTATCAACCCGGTGTCTTGCTGGGGAAAAAAGCCCTTGGGGATCACGACATAGAGGTATCCCGTCAGCACGATGGTTCCGAGCATCACCATGAGCGTAGCAAAGCGATGTCGCAGCACGATCTTGAGTCCGGCCTCATAGAGATGGAGCAGGCCGTCGAAACCTCGTTCGGACAAGCGGTACAGACGTCCGTGCCCCTCGCTGCGCGATTTGAGCAGTCGAGCGCACATCATCGGAGTAAGTGTCAGCGAAATCAGCAGCGAGAGGACCAGGGCCACGCTGACCGTGACCGCAAATTCGCGAAACAACAGGCCGATATAGCCGCTCATCAGAAACAGCGGAATGAATACGGCGATGAGCGACAGCGTGATCGATATGATCGTGAAACCGATTTCGCCCGCGCCTTTCAGGGCGGCGTCCAGTGGCGAAGCCCCCTCCTCCAGATGCCGCACGATGTTCTCGATGACGACGACCGCATCGTCGACCACGAAGCCGACGGCGATCGACAACGCCATCAGCGAGAGGTTATCGAGGGTGTAGCCCAGCTCGTAGAGCACCGCGAAAGTGCCGACCAGCGACAGCGGCACGGTCACGGCCGGGATGATGGTCGCCCAGAAATTTCGCAGGAACAGGAAAATCACCATGACCACCAGCGCGACGGTCAGCAGCAATGTGAATTGCACATCGTTGACCGACGCGCGGATGGTCTCGGTGCGGTCGGAAATAATTCCGACTTTGATCGCCGACGGGATCGAGGCCTGGAGCACCGGCAACATAGCCTTGACCCGCTCGACCGTGTCGACGACGTTGGCACCGGGTTGGCGCTGGATTGAAAGGATGATCGCGCGCTGATGATTGTACCAGCCTGCGATCAGATCATTCTCCGGCCCATCGATGGCCTTGCCGACGTCGCGTACCCGCACCGGGGAGCCGTTGCGGTAGGCGAGAATGAGCGAGTCGTAGTCGCCGGGCTTGAGCAATTGATCATTGGTATTGATTGTGTAGGTCTGGCGCGGGCTGTTGAGAGTACCTTTCGGCTGGTCGACATTGGCCTGGCTGATCACGTTGCGGACATCCTCGAGGCCGATGCCGCGTGCGGCCAAGGCCTGGGGATCGACCTGCACGCGAATGGCCGGCTTCTGCTGGCCGCCGATTCCGACCAGCCCGACACCGGATATCTGCGAGATCTTCTCCAGCAGAATGGTCTCGGCGTAAGCGTCGACCGTGGTCAGCGGCAAGGTATCCGATGTCACGCCGAGCACCAGGATCGGGGTATCCGCCGGATTCACCCTCCTGATCGTGGGAGGATAGGGAAGGTTCAGCGGCAGCTGTGCGGCTGCCGCGTTGATCGCCGACAGCGTGTCGGTTGCCGCACCATCGATCGCGCGACTGAGATCGAACTGCAAGGTGATCTGGGTAAAGCCGAGCGCACTGGCCGAGGTCATCTGAATGAGACCCGGGATCTGACCGAACTGCAGTTCGAGCGGCGTTGCCACCGAGGATGCCATCGTCTGGGGATCGGCGCCCGGCAGCTGCACGGTGACCTGCAGGGTCGGATAGTTGATATTGGGTAGCGCCGCGACCGGCAGCAGCGGGTAGGCGGCAAGCCCCGCCAGCAGGAGCCCCGCCATCAACAGCGCAGTCGCAATCGGACGCGCTATGAACGGCGCGGAGATGTTCATGGGATCAGGTTCTGTTGCGCGTTCTGGGCGGCGGCTTCCTCGGCTGCCTTGCCATGCAGGATGGTGACATGGCTGCCGGCTTGCAGCTTGTATTGGCCGTCGACGACGACCTGCTCGTTGGCGGTTAGCCCGGCATCGATCAGCGCTTGCCCGCGGCTGATCTGCGCGACCTTGACCGGGCGCGCCGCCACCGTGTTGTCGGGATTGATGACGTAGGTGAAGGCTCCCTGCTGGCCCTGCTGCACGGCCGACGCCTGGACGGTCAGGCCGTTGTGGCGCGTATCGAGGAGCAACCAGACATCGATGAGCTCGCCCGGCCAAAGCCGGTGTGCCGTGTTGGGGAACTCCGCCTTGAGCCGGATCGTGCCGGTGGTCTGCAGGATTTCGTTGTCCACCAGCATGAGCTTGCCTTGGTCGAGCTCGATCGTGTCGTCCTGGCTGTAGGCGAGCACCGTGAGCGGTCCCTTCGCCATCTGTTCTTGAATTTTCGGCAGGTCGGTCTCTGGCAAGGAGAAGATCACCGAGATCGGCTCGATCTGGGTGACCACGACAAGACCATTCGGGTCGGTCGGATGAATGATGTTGCCGACGTCCACCTGACGCACCCCGGTAACCCCATCGATCGGCGAGGTCAGGCGGGTGTAACCGAGCTGGACGTTTGCCGCCTCGATCAAGGCCTCGTCGGCTTTGATTGCGCTCTGCAACTGCGCCACCTGCGCCGTCTGCGTCTCGACCAGTTGCGGGGTGGCCCAACCTTTCTCGCCGAGCTGGGTGTAGCGGCCGAGATTGGCCTGGGCGTTTGCAAGCTGGGCCTGATCGCGATCGCGCGTGGCCGTCACCTGGTCGACTTGCGCCTGGTAGGGCCGTGGATCGATCTGTGCGAGGAGATCACCCGCATGCACGGTCTGCCCTTCATTGAAGGCGATCTTGGTGATCTGCCCCTGGATCTGGCTGCGCACCAGCACCGTGTTGTAGGCGATGACCGTACCAACGCCGCGTAGATAGATCGGCACATCCTGGCTGCTGACCACACCGGCGACGACGGGTACCGATGGTGTCGGCGCTGGCGACAGCGCCGCTCCTTGGACGGAAGACCCATGCCGAACAGCGACGACCGCGCCGGTCGCGAGGATGGCAACCAGCAACGCAGTGACGATGGCAAGCTTTCGACGCATTGAGGTGCTGCTCTGTGATCACGATTCCGTTCAGCATGAGCCGGAAGACATCCCGATGGTGGAAGGCGCTCCCGTTGAGCAGGGAACGCCGGATGTCGAAACGGGCGCGGTCGGATTGAGGGTCAAGACATCAGGCGGCGGGCTGAGCCCTCCCACTCCCAACTCGGTCGAGCCCAACGGAATGCCGACGCGGCCGACCGGCGACCCCAACCCCATTCCTGTCGGTGACGAGGCCGACGATGCGGGCCCAGCGGTCGAACCGCCGGCGACTCCCATGCAGGTGCCTGACGCGTTCCCCATCGTGCCGCCGCCGTCGAAGAGGGCGGACGAGCCGGGCATTCCAGTGGCTGACATGGCGCTACTGGACGAAATCCCCGGTATCGAACCTCCCATGCCGGACGATACCTGCGGAAGCGAACCGCCAATGCTGGAACACGTCGTGATGTTGCCCGGCGCAGCGCCCAGCGGCGATGTGCCGGACGTCATCGGGCTCACGCCGGGGGTCGAGAGCTCGGTTGCGCCCATGGGGATTCCAGTGCGCGCGACCGCGGGAGCCGGTCCGATCCCAAGCGGCGACGTCATCCCCAGCGGCGATCCTGACGGCCCGATTCCCCCGATTTGCGCCGACGCGGAACCACTCGCCAGCAGGACCGCCGTCAACATCGCGAGCGACCAGCCTGCAAGCCTGAGCGAGCGCGCCATCTGCAATCTCCATTTTTCCGCGGGTGGGCATCGCCCGCACCGCGCCTTGAGGCCGCCGCGCGGCGAGTTAGCCCGCGCACCAGTGTTGGCGACCGCAACCGAACAATCTGATGTTAAACATCGCCCGGAATGTGATTTGTCCGGGATTGCTGCAATCTGACCGGCCGCTGCGCCGACCGGAACCTGCCTGTGGCAGGTCGCGGACGGCCACGGCAACGGCTCATCGCAGGCTGCGCTGATAGCCGGTCGGCGTCTGCCCGGTCGCCTTGCGGAACGCGGCGGTGAACGAGCTGGTCTCGCTGAATCCGACCGTCAAGCCGATATTGGTTACTGACAGCTCAGGCTTGGCCAGGAGCGTCTTGGCCTGCTCGATGCGTCGGCTGTTGTGATACCGGTGGGGCGGCATCCCCAGAGATTGCTTGAACGCCCGGCAGAAATAATACGGACTCAGGCGAACGAGACGCGCAAGCGTGGCGAGCGGTATCTGCTCGGAGAGATGTTCCTCGATATACGAGGTCACGATCCGCTGTTGCCAGCCCGCAAGGCCGCCCCGCACCGGAGCTTCGACCGGACGGATCCCGGCATTGAGGCGAACGAGCTCATGCGCCAGGACGACACCAAGGGCCTCGAAATAAAGCCGATTGTCGGCGGCGGCGCTCTCGATCTGCTTGCGCAGCTTGATCGCAGTATCCCATAGCGTCGTGTCTTCGAAGAACAGTCGCGGGCTCAGGGGCACACCGCCGACATCCGTCTGAGGAAGCGTCGGCATCTTGGCGGGATCGAAATAAAAGTACACCACGCGGGTGAGCGCGCGCGGCTCCTGCCAGTCGGAGTATTCGTGGCCCGCCGGAACGAAGACGAGCTTTCGCTTGAAATCTCGAAGTGTGGATCGGGGCAGGCCTTCGACGAGGGTCTCACCCTCCCGGCGTTCGCCCTGCTCATAGACGGCAAGCAGATGACGAGGCCCGTTATAGCGATACTCGGTCCTTTCGGATCGCGTGGCCTGCACGACCTCGGCCGTCATCCCATCCCAACTCACCGCGCGGCGTTTCACGGCATCAGCCGGAAAAATCTCCACCGTGCGATCGAGCGCAGCAGGAGCGCGGTGATCGACCAGCGGCCGAAGCCAATGATCGGCGTAGTCATGCTGGCCTTCGCCCACATGCGGACGGCGCTCGGACCTCAGCAGCATCGAGGCGCGCGGCGCCGCCGGAGGATTGCGATCGAAACGACGATACGACGGAAAATTCGTTGATGGCGAGTTCGTCAACATCGGTCCCACCTATGATGTTCGAGCCGCTGGATCCACGCCGCCAGGTTTCCCCTTGGCTGTCTCCAACCTGCGCACAAGGTAGGTCGACCGGGATGAAATGCTCCATCCTACGGAGGTTGGCTCAAGCGTCTAATTGGTTTGAGGGGGGTATACTTTGGTTTACGAACGGGTTCGGCCGCGCCGAATATTACGATTGTAACGCTGCAGGGCGCGGGAAAAAACGCCCGCTAGCTCCCGCCATCCTGCCCCAGCGCCTGGTCGAGGTATTTGATAAGCGTTGGTCCGTCGAACGGCTTGATCAGGAAGCAGATCGCCCCCGCGTCCAGCGCCCGCTTGCGGACGCTCTCTTCGGGGAACGCCGTGATGAAAATGATCGGCAGCGCTCGCCCCTGGGCTCGCAACAGGCTTTGCAGCTCGAGGCCGCTCATGCCCGGCATCTGAACGTCCGCGATCAGGCACGACGTGTCATTCAGTTGCGACAACTCCAAGAACTCGCGGGCCGACGCAAAAGGATAAGCGATGTATCCAAGCGATCTTACGAGCCTGTTGGCCGCAGCGCGGACGGACGCATCATCATCGATGATCGAAATCACCGGTACTCGGGGCAAATCAGTCCATCCTTCATATATTGCCGACAGAGAACAAAGCGTGTCGCCCTTCGCCACAATGCGCCGCGACGCAGCAAGGGAAAATCATACTTAGGTTTTGATGGGTTAAGGCTTGGGCCGGCGAACCCCGAGCATTTCGGCCATTCTGACCAGATCGGCCAACGATTTTGCACCCATTTTTCGCATGATGTGCCCCCGGTGAATCTTGACGGTAATCTCGGCTAGGCCGATCTCGGCTGCAATCTGCTTGTTCATGAGCCCGGACGCGACCAGCGCCAGCACGTCCCGCTCCCGGGCCGTCAGGGTTTCGAAAACAGCCCGGAGCTCGGCAACGATCTTTTCGTCTTTACGTCTTGTGCGGTCGCGCTCGATCGCAATCGCGACGGCATCGAGCATATCCTGGTCGCGAAACGGCTTGGTCAGGAAGTCGACCGCGCCGGCCTTCATGGCCTTCACCGTCATCGGGATATCGCCGTGACCGGTCATGAAGATGATCGGAATCTGAATATTTGCCTTGGCCAGCTCGGCTTGAAAATCCAGGCCGCTCGGTCCAGGCAATCTGATGTCAAGGACCAGGCAGCTGGCGACTTCGGGTAGTTCGCTCTCCAACAGTTCCCGCGCCGAGCCGAACACTTCGGCCCGCAAGCCCACCGACCGGAAGAGGTTCGAGAGCGCCTTGCGCATCGAAGGGTCATCATCGACGACGAAGACGATGGCCTCGCTTTCGACCGCTTCTGTCATGAGGTGCCCGCCTCCACAGCGGCTCTCGCTTGCGGATCAGGCATCGGTCCAAGCCGGGCAACCCGATCGGCGACAAGGACGAAGGCCGCCTCGCTCGTCGGGCCCTGGTGCCGCAGCGTTGGAGGTTCGGTCACGACGTCTTCTCCCGGGCTGGCGGCACTGTGAACGCAAACGTCGCCCCTGGCCCAGCGTTGGACGATGCCCATATCCGCCCCCCGTGCGCCTCGATGATGGAACGGCAGATCGACAATCCCATGCCCATCCCGTTGGGCTTGGTGGTGAAGAAGGCATTGAACAACTGATGCATATTCTTGGGATCGATGCCAACTCCATCGTCCCGCACCTCTATCAGCACTTGGCCGTCTTCGCCCTGGCACGACCGGATCAGCAATTCACGGGGACGGTCGGTAACGGATGCCATGGATTGGATCCCGTTGATCGCCAGATTCATGATGACCTGCTGTAACTGAACCCGGTCGCCGAGCACCGCAGGCAGCGCGGGCGCGAGTTCAAGCCGCAAGCTCACCCGATTGTTGAGCAACTCTCGCTCAACCAGCAAGACCAGCTGCTCGATGACGTCGTTGAGATTGAGCAAGGACCGCTGTGGAGTGCTTTTCTTCAACAGCCCTCGCAGACCCCAAACGACCTCGCTCGCCCGCACCCCATCGCTGATCATGCTCTCGACCGCTCCGCGGACCTCCTCCAGCTCCGGCGGCCGATAGGCGAGCCACCGCAAGCAAGCCTCGCCATTGGTCACGATAGCCGCAAGCGGCTGGTTCACCTCGTGCGCGATCGACGCAGTCAGTTCACCCAATGTCGTCAGGCGCGTCACATGAGCCAGCTCCGCCTGGGCCTGCTGCAGCGCCTCCTCGGTCCGATTGCGTTCGGTGATGTCCATGAGAGTTACCAGAACGCAGCCCAGCGTCGTTGGCTCCGCCGGAAATACAATTGTCAGGAGCACCGCCACTTTGTCGTCGTTCAGGGTTTTCAGAAGGGTCTCAAACTCGAAAAAAGTTCGACCTTCGGCAATGGCGACCAGCACCTGCGCAAACACCTCCTCGGACTCCGGAACAAAGACGTTGTGTAGGGAGTCGAGGAGTTCCTCCTTCCGCCGCGCTGCCAGCAGCTTGAGCGTCGCATCGTTGACGTTGACGATCCGCACCATCGTGATGGCTTGCCGGACAAACTCCGGGTGAGTCCTGAAATAGTGTCCGAAGTCTCGGACGCCCTGCGCCTTGAGGTCGTCAATGGCCGCCTTGACCTTCGAAAAGTCCTCTTCCCAGATCGATACGCCCGCAGTCTGGAAAATGTTCCGATATCTGCCCTCGCTCTCGCGCAGCTCGGCGTCGGCCCGCTTGCGTTCCGTGACGTCGTTGTTGGTCTCCATCGTTGCGACCGGCCGCCCGCGCTTATCCTGCTGCAAGGACCACCTGCTCGCCACGGTCACACGAGTGCCGTCCCGCTTCGCGTGGACGAGTTCTCCTTCCCAACGGCCGGTGCGGAACAGCTCTGCCGTGATCTTTTCCAGCGGCGCAGGAAAAGCGGTCTTCATCAGTTGATGCGAGACTTGGCCGATGGCTTCGTCCCGTTGCCAGCCATACAGCTCCTCGGCACCCCGGTTCCAGTAGGTGATGACGTCATTCATGTCGCGGACGAAAACGGTATCGTGCGTGAGATCAAGAAGTCGCGCCCGCTCGCGCATGACCATGTCAGCCGACTGATTCTTGAGGGCGAGGAACGTCGTGGCGCCGATCGCCGAGAGGCTCACGAGGCACCTGACCAGAGCCGTGTCCGCGTTGACCGGGTGCCAGAGCAGGTAACTCAGGACAGTCAATGCCAAGCAGGTCGAGGACAGCAGCAGAACGCCCCGTCGCTGAAGAAAACTGGCGCCCATCAGCACGACGACGCAGTAGAGCACGGCAATGGCCATATCCAGAGTGGACGCCGTGTCGACAACGAAAATCCCAACGGCCAATGCGCCGGCGATGATGGGAAGAAGGGGCGGATTGGAAAGTGTCGGTGGCAACGCCCGATCGTCCATCTCGCTAGCGCCCACCCCGCTCGTCGTCCCGCCTTGCCCGGACAGAGGTGACCACCGCGTCGCTATGCGGCCAAATTTCATCATATCTGCTCAGTATAGAGCGCATGAGACCGGCTCGAAGGAGCGCCTGCGATCCGCGATGTAGACCCATTTTTACGCATCGGCGCAAGCCAATACCCTTCGCAAAGGCGTGATGCTCCAGGCGTCCGGTACGCGGAAGATATCGCAACCTCGGTCCAAGGACAGCAAGGCGCGACAAGCGGGCCCCATGCAGAGCGACTTACAGCGAAATGCAGTCGATCTTTGCGCCGTCGACGGCGGCGCGCGTTGGAGGAGTGTCGCGAAATGCCCGCAAGCGCCAGGGTTCCAAACATGGCCACCTTGCTTGGAATCGTGCTCGTTTGGAGCATTGCATCGACGGCGGTGGGCGCCCACGAATCCTGGATCAATCGCGGCGGCTACCGAAATTCGGCGGGCGAGTGGTGTTGCGGGGACAATGATTGCGAATCTCCCGGTCAGATCGCGGTTACCGGGAAGGGTTGGGTCATCGGCGGCAAGGAATTCGTCCCGTTCGACGAGGCCACGCCAAGTCCGGACGGGAAGATCTGGATCTGCCGCCGGCCCGATCACACACGCCGTTGTGTATTCGGACCGCCACCCGGCTCGTAGCGCGACGGCGTTGCGGCAAGATCAGACAAATTTCAGCAAGATTTCATAAGTCGACCGTCGCGGGCAGACACTTCGAAAAGTCCCTCGCGGGCAACGCGGCGGTGCCGGAGGATCCTTGCGGGAAGGACCCGCGCAATCACGGTCTGCGCAAACTTGCCGACGCCCTGCCGGCTGGCGACATCACGTTGTATCAAGCGCGACTGCGCCCTGGGCAATTCACGCGACGCTATCCGAGGTGCCTCTTGCTCCGGAGGCGCCGCTCCTCAACAGACATAACGCAGTCGGCTCGGACGGATCCGATCGATCTGCCAGCACTGATCGTAGCCGTAATCGTCATAGTACCCGAGCGGGTCGCCGAATCCGAAGCCCTGGAAGCCACGATGATGCGCGAATCGCCGGCCGGAACCGCCGAAGCGATGACCGCCGAACCTGCCGCCCAGGCCGCCGAGATGTCCGGCGCCCAGCGCCCCACCGAGGTGCGCGCCGGCACCCAGATGTCCGCCGCCCATCCCGCCACCGAAGTGGCCACCACCCATCCCGCCCAGGTGTCCCCCGCCCATTCCGCCGCCGAAATGGCCACCACCCATCCCACCGCCGAAATGACCACCGCCACCGCCACCATGACCACCACCGCCGCCGCGCGCCCATGCGTCGGTCGCGATGCCGGCGCTTCCCACCGCTATGGCCACGGCGACCATCGCGATTTTGTGCAACGCGAATATCCTCATGACATTTCCTTTCGTTCAGATGATTTCGACTTCGTCGCCCCAACGGTCCGCTCCCGCGTGGCGGAGCGACGCCGACGCAAGAGACCTATCGATCATCCCGCCAGACGTTTGCTTGATCTTGTGACGGCTTTCGCACGGTTGCGGCGTTCGGGACCACAGTTCCTCGGTCTAACTACGCAAAAGCCGAACACTCACGGCAATACCGCCTAAGTAGACAGAATGTCCCTGCATTAGAGTTCTGTCGCAGCGATAGCGTTATCTCCCGAGGCGAACGCCTGAAGCGGCCTTCGACAAGCATGCGGAGCCGATTGGCGCGGTAGGTGCTGTCCTCACGGCAAACGTCGATATCGCTGCAGTTGTGCTGTCCGGCGCATGTCGACCCTCGAGGCCGAACAGAAGCCCTCAAGATTGCGTCGCGACTCCGAGCCCTGGAGATGCGAGCCCTGGAGATGACGGACATGGAAAGCCGACTCAATCCGGACATCGGTCGACGAGACCTTCTTCGCGTGCTGGCGGCCGGAGCGGGCGCGGTGGCCGCGAGCGCAGCACCGCTGGCGGCGGCTGCGGCGGCTGAGCGGGAGAACGCGGACGCCGCCAAGAAGCGCAGGGCGCGATACCAGCCAAACTCACCGGAGGTGCAAACCTTCTATCGCGTCAACCGCTACCCGGCGAAGTGAAGGAGGCCGACGTGCTGATCAAAAGGGCCCAGCGCGAAGCCCGCCGCCCCACGCTTGCCGCCGACCTCCCGGTCCAGGCAAGCGCAGGTGTTGATCGTCGCAGCTTTCTGCGCCGCTCGGGTCTCGCGGCCGGCGGCCTTGCCGCCCTCGGCACTCTGCCGCTCGGCGCCGTCCGCAAGGCCGAGGCCGGCCCGCCGCCGCCTCCCGGCGCGACGCTGGCGACTCGCAAGAACGTCTGCACACATTGCTCGGTCGGCTGCACGGTCATCGCCAAGGTCACCAACGGCGTGTGGACCGGTCAGGAGCCGGGATGGGACAGCCCGATCAACCGCGGCTCGCACTGCTGCAAGGGCGCGGCCGTGCGGGACGATGTGCTGAGCGAACGGCGGCTGCGCTATCCGACCAAACTGGTGAACGGCAAGTGGATCCGAATCTCCTGGGATCAAGCGATCGACGAGATCGGCGACAAGTTGATGGAGATACGCGCGAAGTCAGGTCCCGAGTCGGTGTACTGGCTCGGCTCCGCCAAGTTCACCAATGAGGCCGCCTATCTCAATCGCAAGTTCGCGGCGTTCTGGGGAACCAACAATTCCGATCACCAAGCCCGCATTTGCCACTCCACCACGGTCGCCGGCGTCGCCAATACCTGGGGCTACGGGGCGATGACCAACAGCTACAACGACATCCGCAATGCCAGGACGATCATGGTGATGGGCGGCAATCCGGCGGAGGCGCATCCGGTGTCGCTGCAGCACATTCTCGAGGGCAAGGAGCTCAACCGCGCCAACATGATCGTGATCGATCCGCGGATGACGCGCACGGCGGCGCACGCAACCGAATACGTCCGGGTGCGCCCCGGCACCCACATTCCGACCATCTACGGGATGCTCTGGCACATCTTCCAGAATGGCTGGGAGGACAAGGAGTTCATCCGCCAACGGGTCTACGGGATGGACGACATCCGCAAGGAGGTCGCGAAGTGGCCACCCGATGAGGTCGAGCGCGTGACCGGCCTGCCGGAAGCACAGGTCAAGCGCGTCGCCGAGATATTTGCGAAGCAACGTCCGTCAACGCTGATCTGGGCTATGGGGCAGACCCAGTTCACGGTCGGAACGGCGAACGTGCGCATCAGCTGCATCCTGCTGCTCGCCACCGGCAATGTCGGTCACTACGGCAATGGTGCCAACATCTTCCGCGGACACACCAACGTCCAGGGCGCAACCGACGTCGGCCTCGATGTGACGACGCTGCCGCTTTATTACGGTCTTGACGAGGGTGCCTGGAGACATTGGTGCCGCGTGTGGGAGGTCGATTACGATTGGATGCTCTCCCGCTTCGTCGACAAGACGTTCATGCAAACGCCAGGCATCCCCAGCACGCGCTGGTTCGACGCCACCTTGCTGCCGAAGGATCAGGTTGCCCAGCCGGACACCATGAAGGCCATGTTCATCATGGGGCACGGCGGCAATACCATCGCCCGTATGCCGGAAGCGGCCAGAGGCATCGAGAAGCTCGATCTCCTGGTCGTATGCGATCCCTATCCCACGACCTGGTCGGTGCTCTCCGAGCGCAAGAACGGCACCTACCTGCTTCCCGCCTGTACCAGTTTCGAGATGGACGGGTCACGAACCGCGTCCAACCGTTCGCTGCAATGGGGCGAGCAGATCGTCAAGCCGGTCTTCGAATCGAAGAACGACTATGACGTGATGTACATGCTTGCCCGAAAGCTCGGCTTCGCCGACCGGATGTTCAAGAACATCAAGGTCGAGAATGGAGCGGTCTCGGCCGAGGACATCCTGCGCGAGCTCAATCGCGGCGGCTGGTCGACCGGATATTGCGGCCAGTCGCCCGAGCGCCTCAAAGCGCACATGAGAAATCAGTCCAAATTCGATCTCGTCACATTGCGCGCCCCGAAGGACGGATCAGAAGTCTCCGGCGACTATTACGGTCTGCCGTGGCCGTGCTGGGGCACGCCTGAATTCAGGCATCCCGGCACGCCCGTACTCTACAACACCAATCTGCCGGTGAAGGAAGGCGGCGGCACCTTCCGCGCACGTTTCGGCGTCGAGCGCGACGGGGTCAGCCTGCTTTCGGACGGCTCATACTCGCAGGACTCGGACATCAAGGACGGTTATCCCGAGTTCACGCTCGGCGTGCTGAAGAAGCTCGGCTGGGACAAGGATCTCACCGCGCAGGAAATGGCGATCATCCAGCAGGTGAACTCCGCCAACCCCGACGCCGTGTCCTGGTCGATCGACCTCTCCGGTGGCATCCAGCGCGTGGCGATCGACCACGGCTGCGTACCTTACGGCAACGGCAAGGCGCGCACGGTGGCCTGGAATCTGCCGGACCCCATCCCCGTCCACCGCGAACCGATCTACACGTCGCGGCCCGATCTCGTGAGCAAGTACCCGACGCGGCCGGACGCGCAGCAGTTCCGCGTGCCCAATGTCGGCTTCAGCGTGCAGAAGGCCGCGACCGATAACGGCATCGTAAAGCGGTTCCCGCTCATTCTCAGCTCAGGCCGCTTGGTCGAGTACGAGGGCGGCGGCGAGGAGACGCGATCCAACAAGTGGTTGGCCGAGTTGAAGCAGGACATGTACGTGGAGATCAACCCGGCGGATGCAGCCGCACGCGGCATCAAGGATGGTGGCTGGGTCTGGGTCACCGGCGCCGAATACAACTCCAAAGCACGGATGAAGGCCCTGGTGACGGAACGCGTCGGCAAGGGCGTGACCTGGATGCCGTTTCACTTCGCCGGTTGGTTCCAGGGCGTCGATCAGCGCAGCAGATATCCGAAAGGCAGCGATCCGATCGTGCTGGGCGAGAGCATGAACACGCTCAGCACCTACGGATTCGATCCGGTGACGGGCATGCAGGAGCCGAAAGCCACGCTCTGTCAGATCAGAGCGGCGTGAGGAGGCGAGACGATGGCTCGGATGAAGTTTCTCTGCGACGCCGACCGCTGCATCGAGTGCAACGCCTGCGTCACCGCTTGCAAGAACGAAAACGAAGTGCCGTGGGGCATCAATCGCAGGCGCGTCGTCACCATCAATGACGGCAAGCCAGGCGAGCGCTCGGTCTCCATGGCCTGCATGCACTGCACCGATGCTCCCTGCGCGGCGGTCTGCCCGGTGACCTGCATTTTCTCGACCGACGAAGGTGTCGTCCTTCATTCGAAGGATCTGTGCATCGGCTGCGGCTACTGTTTCTACGCGTGTCCCTTCGGCGCACCGCAATATCCCAAAGTCAGCAACTTCGGGTCCCGCGGCAAGATGGACAAGTGCACCTATTGCGCCGGCGGCGGCGGGTCGGAAGTCCCCGGCAGCAGCGAAGAATACGCCAAGTACGGCGCCAATCGCATGCTGCAAGGCAAGCTGCCGCTGTGCGCGGAGATGTGCTCGACCAAATCTCTGCTCGCCGGCGACGGCGAGATCATTGCCCAGATCTACAAGGAGCGTGTGATCAAGCGCGGCTACGGCTCCGGCGCCTGGGGCTGGATGACTGCCTATCGCGAAGGGATCGCAGTGTGAACGCCACGCGAGGAACGCATCGATGCACCGCCGGCGAACCCGATACGGCACGAGGTCGGCCATGACAGGTCTATTGACGCGAGCACGTTTCATCCTTGGTGCGGTTGCGATCGCTGGGTTCATTGCTGTCGCCGCGCCCGCGCACGCTCAGCAAAGCGCCCCGGTCGATCCGGACGCGAGCGTCGTGAACGAACAGACGCTGCTTCGAGAAGCGCCGCGCATTGAAGGACTGATTGACCAGCCCGACGGGCGCGCGCGTGTCCTCGTTCAGCCTGCCGGGCGGATGTGGGATCACTTTCACGAGGTGACGCTGCACTGGCTCGGCGCCATCATCATCCTCGGCACGATCGCGGGGCTGGCGGCGGGATATTTCGTGCTCGGCCGAATCCGCATCTCCGAGGGACGCTCGGGACGCAAGGTCCTGCGTTTCAGCTCCTTCGAGCGGTTCGTGCACTGGCTCACCGCGGTCTCGTTCATCGTGCTCGGCATCTCGGGCCTCAACATCACCTTCGGCAAGCTGCTGCTGCTGCCATTGATCGGTCCGGACGCCTTCAGCGCGTTCTCGCAAGCCGCCAAATACGCGCACAACTTCACGAGCTTTCCGTTCATGGTTGGCATCATACTGATTCCGATACTTTGGCTAAAAGACAACATTCCCGACAAAGTCGATATTGAATGGCTCAGGCAGGGCGGCGGATTCATCGCGTCGAAACACGCGCCGGCGCGCCGGTTCAATGCCGGAGAGAAGATGGTGTTCTGGGGCGTCCTCGGCGCCGGCGCCGCGGTTTCGCTCTCCGGCCTTCTGCTGCTGTTCCCGTTCTACGTCACCAACATCGCCGGAATGCAGATCGCGCAGGTCGTGCACAGCATCGTCGCGGTCCTGTTCGTCGCGCTGATCCTCGGTCACATCTATATCGGCACCCTCGGAATGGAGGGCGCGTTCGAAGCGATGGGGACCGGCGAAGTCGATTTCAACTGGGCCAAGGAACATCACGATCTATGGCTTGAAGAGCAAATGGCGAAAGGCAGGTCCGGGGTTCACCCGGAACTGCCGGCGGCAACCCCGGCCGAATAAGTCGCCGGCCGGATAACCTCGTTCGAGGATTGATGTCATGGAACTCGATCCCGTCTTCGTTGCCCGGCTGCAATTTGCCTTCACCATCATTTTCCACATCATCTTTCCGACCTTCACCATCGGACTATCGGCGTATATCGCCACGCTGTGCGTCATGTGGATGCGCACGGGAAGGGAGCGCTATCGGGTTCTGGCCCAGTTCTGGACCAAGATCTTCGCCGTCTCCTTTGCCTTGGGCGTGGTGTCGGGCGTTGTCCTGTCTTACCAGTTCGGCACCAATTGGAGCCGGTTCTCGGTCGTGGTCGGCAACGTCATCGGGCCGATGATCGGCTACGAGGTCCTGGTTGCCTTCTTCCTCGAGGCGACATTTCTCGGGGTCATGCTGTTCGGTTGGAACCGGGTGCCGCCGTGGCTGCATACGCTCTCGGCCATCGCCGTCGCGATCGGCACGGCGCTCTCGGCGTTCTGGATCTTGTCGGCCAACAGCTGGATGCAGACGCCGGCCGGATATGAGATGCGCGACGGTATCGCCTACCCGGTCGATTGGCTCGCCGTCGTGTTCAATCCAAGTTTTCCATACCGCCTCGCGCATATGGTGACGGCGGCGTACCTGACGGTGTCGTTCGTGGTGCTTGCCGTCGGGGCGCGTTACGTCCTCGCCGGCAGACATCTTGAGCACGGTCGCACCATGGTGCGCATGGCCGTCGGTTTCGCCGCCATCGTCGCACCACTGCAGCTCTTCATCGGCGACCAGCACGGCCTCAATACGCTCGCGCATCAGCCGCTGAAGATTGCGGCGATCGAGGCGCACTGGGATGGTGACGTCCCAGGCGAACTCGTGTTGTTCGCGTGGCCCGACGAGGCAACGGAGTCGAACCGTTTTGCAGTAACGATTCCGCATGGCGCCTCGCTTCTCCTCACTCACAGCTGGGATGGACTGTTTCCCGGTCTGAAGAGCGTGCCGCCGCGCGACCGCCCGCCGGTCGCGCCGCCGTTCTTCGCATTCCGTGCCATGGTCGGCATCGGCATGATCATGATCCTGGCCGGGCTGACCGGCGTATTGTTGTGGTGGCGCGGCCGTTTGTTCGAGGCGCGTTGGTATCTCTGGCCGGCGCAGCATGCCTGGTGGATGGGCTTTGTCGCGGTGATCTCCGGCTGGATCGTCACCGAAACCGGACGGCAGCCCTGGGTGGCCTACGGAGTGCTGAGAACCGCCGAAGCGGCCTCGCCGCTCGCGGCCAATACCGTGGCCACGACTCTCGTATTGTTCGTCCTGGTCTATGGCGTGGTGTTCGCAATCGGTCTCTATTACATCAACCGATTGATCGCGCGCGGACCACAAGACCCCACGCTTGAGCCCCGCCGCAGCGGCGGAGCGCCGACGCCATCTTCCGCGCCAGGTGGACACAAAATTCTCGTCGAGACCGAACGAAGAGTTGCGAGCGAACACGTCGTGTGAGGCTGCGCCATGGAATCGTATCTACCGGTCATCTGGGCCGCCATCATCGGTCTCGCCGTCGCGATGTACGTGATCCTCGACGGCTTCGATCTCGGCATCGGGATCCTGTTTCCATTCGCGGAGACCGATCACGAGCGCGACCAGATGATGAATTCCGTCGCTCCGTTCTGGGACGGCAACGAGACCTGGCTCGTGCTCGGAGGCGCCGGCATGATGGTCGCCTTTCCGCTGGCGTACTCGATCATTCTCCCGGCACTCTATCTGCCAGTCATTTTCATGCTGCTGGCCCTGATATTTCGCGGAGTCGCCTTCGAGTTCCGTTGGATCGGTGTGACCAGCAAGCGTCATTGGAGCTTCGCCTTCGTTGCCGGCTCGACGCTCGCAGCCTTCTGTCAGGGATTGATCCTCGGCGGTTTGATCCAGGGCATCAAAGTGGAGAACGGCGCGTTTGCCGGCAGCGCCTTCGATTGGGCAACCCCGTTTGCCATCCTGTGCGGCCTGGCACTGGTGGCTGGCTACGCTCTGCTGGGCGCCACGTGGCTGATCATGAAGACCGAGGGCAGCGTCGCCAATCGTGCAAGAGTTGAGGCCAAACTGCTGCTGCTCGTCGTGCTGGGCTTCATGGCAATCGTGAGCATCTGGACGCCGTTCGCTTTCGAGCGCATCGCGGTGAGATGGTTCTCACTGCCGAATATCCTGTTCTTCTGGTGGGTGCCGGCCGCGACCCTGCTCGTCGCATTCGCGGCTTGGCGCTGGCTCGAGACCGGACATGAAGTCCTTCCCTTCCTCGCCACCATCGCGCTGTTCCTGCTGGGCTATCTCGGACTTCTGATCTCGAATTTCCCCTACCTCGTTCCGCCGTCGCTGACCATTTGGCAGACGGCGGCGGCGCCCGCGACCCACATCTTCATGCTGATGGGCACGTTGGTGATGCTGCCGATCATCCTCGGCTACATGATCTTTGTGTACTGGATCTTCGGCGGAAAACTGCGCGAAGGCGAAGGCTATCATTGAGCCGCGAGGGTGATGCCCTTGCTCGCATGAACGATTCCAATCGATCTTGACTGCAGACTACGCGCAGGGCCCTCGCGGCAGGCTGCATGCCTGCGTGCGAAACGATCATACCTGCGCTGGCAGCGATCGACTGAGGATCAGCGCAATTCGCCTCGATCCGCGGCAAGGCCAAAAAAGTATTTCGGCACCAAGGTGCTATTGGATGCTCGTCCAACAAATGGAGAGGCGACATGAACAAGCTCATTACGCTGATGACCTCAGCAGCGCTGACAGTGCTCATCGGTGCCACAGGCGCCTATGCCGAGTCGAACCGAAGGGCACCCGACGCCACCTACGGCCAGCAGGATCGCGGCACCGCGATTGATACGCAGGCGACGGGCGAGGAAGGGATCAGCGGTCCGCGCGTCAAGGTGAAGCCCGGCGACGTGATCGACGGCGGACGCGTGATAGGTGCCGATCCGGATCCGTTCATCCGAGACCAGCTTCTGCGCGAATACAACTCGGGACGGCCGGATTGATCGTTCGTTATGCACAAGCCCCGGCACCGCGCGGGGCTTGTGCATCTCGCTTATCCATCGCCCTGCGCCCGGCGGTCCTTCCTTGCCGCAGCTAACCGATGTTCCGGCGATAGTTGGTGGGCGTGGCGCCAGTCTCCCTGCGGAATGCGGCAGTAAATGAGCTGGTGCTGCTGAAACCTAACATTATGCCAATCTCCGTCACCGAGACCGCGTGCTTTGCCAGCAGCAGCTTGGCGTACTCCATGCGGCGGTGGGTCTGGTACCGATGCGGTGGCATTCCGAACGATTGTTTGAAGG
Organism: uncultured Alphaproteobacteria bacterium; assembly: GCA_963725065.1. GTDB lineage: Bacteria > Pseudomonadota > Alphaproteobacteria > Rhizobiales > Xanthobacteraceae > VAZQ01. The sequence continues at coordinate 65,608 of CAVRXD010000063.1, read as the reverse complement.
CCCGGCAGAAATAGTACCGGCTCAAGCGGACGAGCTGCGCGAGCGTGTCGAGCGGTATGCGCTCCCCCAGATGTTTCTCGATGTAGGCGGCGACGACCCGTTCCTGCCACGCGGCGAGCCCGCCCCGGAGCTGGGGCGGGAATGAGGACATCCCGCCGTAGAGACGGACGAGTTCATGCACAAGCACGACGCCAAGAGCGTCAAAATAGAGCTGATCTTCCGACGCGGCGCTGTCGACCAAGCTCTTCAGCTTGAGAGCCGTGTCCCATAACGTTGCATCCTCGAAGAACAGCCGCGGGGCAAAGGATATGTCCGCGATCCCCAGCGCCGAATCGAGCTTCGCGGGATCGAAGTAGAAGTGCGTGCGGCGGCTGCGCGTAAGCGGGTCGTGCCATTCGCGATATTCGTGGCCGGCCGGCACGAATGTGAGCTTGCGCGCGAAATTGCGCAGATTGGATCGCGGCGCGCCCTCGACGAAAGTCTCTCCGCTGCGCCGCTCGCCCTCCTCGTACGCCACGAGCAGATGCATGGGTGCGCGAAAGCAATATTCAACGTTGACCTGCTTCGTGGTTTTGACGGTTTCGGCCGTCATGCCGTGCCAGGTGATGACGCGGCGACTGACGATATCGGGCGGAGAAATCTCGACCACCGGATGAATCGCATCGGTGGTAGCACCACCGTGTGACCGGCGATGGCTCCCGCAATCGGCCGGTTGTTCGCACGCACTCGCATCTGACGAGAAGCGGCGCGCCGCGAGCAACGACGACGCTTCCGGTTGCGTTGCCCGCTGTTGCCACGGCGGGCGGATACTGGGATGGGGTGTGGCGAGCTGCACGGGCTGGGGATTGGACATGACCATTTCTCCCGATTGCCTTGCAAAGCGTATGCATACGATACCAGCATCAATCCATACATCAATCACATTCTCCTCTGTATGTATGGACCGACACCCTACACTCGTCGGCGCAGCTTGAAATCGACCGCAACCGAAGATCAACGACAGCAAGCGCCGACGAGCGGCTCCGAGCCTGTTCGCATAGCGTGCCAGGCCATCAGGATTGTTCACGCGTGCTTCGGAGATGGACGTATGGACCATGTCGCCAAGTTCGAAAGCCTCATCAGCGCAATGAAGCTGGATGGCCGCTATCGGACCTTCATCGAGCTCGCGCGGCTTGCCGGGGAGTTTCCGACGGCCTTGTGGCACGCTCCCGATGGTCGGAGCCGTCGCGTTACCGTCTGGTGCAGCAATGACTACCTCGGCATGGGCCAGCATCCGGATGTGCTGGCCGCCATGCATCGCGCCATCGATCTGTCAGGCGCCGGAACGGGAGGCACGCGCAACATCTCCGGGACCAACCGGCAGCATGTCGAGCTCGAAGCCGAACTCGCCGACCTTCACGGCAAGGACGCCGCGCTGATCTTCACATCGGGATGGATCTCCAACCTCGCCGCACTCGGCACATTGGGCAAGCTCCTGCCGGGCTGCGCAATCTTCTCGGACGCGCTCAACCACAATTCGATGATCGAAGGCATCCGCCGGTCGGGCGCCGAGCGCTTTATCTTCCGACATAACGATGCCGCCCATCTCGATGAGTTGCTGAACTCCATCGCGCCGGACCGTCCCAAGATCGTGGCGTTCGAGAGCGTCTACAGCATGGACGGCGATATTGCTCCGATCGCCGCCATCTGCGATGTCGCGGAAAAGCACGGCGCCATCACCTATCTCGACGAGGTCCATGCCGTCGGCCTTTATGGCGCCCGGGGCGCTGGCATGGCCGAGCAGCAGGGAGCTGCCGATCGTGTTACTCTCGTCGAGGGGACTCTCGCCAAGGCCTTCGGCGTGATGGGCGGTTACGTTGCCGGCCCTGCCCTGGTGATGGACGTGATCCGCAGCTTCTCCGACAGTTTCATCTTCACCACGTCGCTCTGCCCGCACCTCGCAGCGGGCGCGCTGGCGGCGGTGCGGCACCTCAAGGCGCACCCGGAGCAACGAACCCGCCAACAGAACAATGTCGCGCGGCTGAAAGCCATGCTGCAGAAAGCGGACCTGCCGCTGGCTGATACCCCGAGCCATATCCTTCCGTTGATCATCGGCGACGCTCATCGGTGTCGTCGCATCAGCGAGCTATTGCTGAGCGACCACAGCATCTACGTCCAGCCGATCAACTACCCGACCGTCCCGCGCGGGCAGGAGCGGCTGCGGATCACGCCCACCCCGTACCATTCCGAAGAGCACATGGAGGCGCTGGTCGCCGCGCTTGTGGACGTCGGGGCTGGACAGCGCCGGACGTCGACAGATCTCGCTGCCTGAACGCAGCGGCTGCTGCGCCTCTGGAACGTGCGCGGCCGAGCGGTGCGCGCCAGCGTCGACCGGTCAAGCACGATGACCGACAGCGGGATTACTTCCCGGCAGCCTTTCTCAGCGCTTCATTGATCCTGTCTTGCCAGCCCGGGCCCTCGTCCTGGAAATGATCGAGCACGTCCCGGTCTATGCGCAAAGAGACCAGCTCTTTGGCATTCGGGATCGAGGGACGCTTCGGAGCAGGTTCTTCTGGCGGCTTTGTCGTCGCGGCCTTGAACGCCGCCTCGGCCACTTGCAGCGGGTCCCTTGTCCGTCGCGATTTGTCAAAGGCCATCGAATCTCCTCCTGGGCAATTGGCGCTTGGGGCAGGCTCTCAACCTCCCCAGAGCTGTACCATGCCTCACGCAATTTCAAGCGTTGCAGTGACGATATTCCCTGCACATCCGCCGCCAGGGCGTGGGCGGGCGTCACATGCCGTCCCTTAGGCCGTCGCGGCTATTTGTGCAATTGGACAACAATTCCCGCAAAAACCGGCAAGCCGCGTTTGTGCACAACATTTAACAAAGAAGGTGCAGGGGTCGCATGGCAAACTGAATCGAGCCGGTCGATGCAAACAATTTCAGTCCTCTCTGATCACGAGTCGAGCGCTGTTTCGACTTCTCCTCACCGTCGAGGCGGCAAACCAGTCAGAACGTTGGAGCCGACCGTCGGAAAAGCCATGCTGGCGGCAATGCCCCGTCTTCGCGCTTTCGCCATTTCGCTTTGCCGCAACGGCGACCACGCTGACGATCTCGTTCAGGACACGCTCGTTCGCGCATGCGCAAACATAACGTCGTTCACGCCCGGCACGAACATGCTGGCATGGCTGTGCACGATCATGAAAAACCACTTCTTCTCCGAATGCCGCCGGCGGCGCCGGCCATTCGAAGACATCGAAGATCATGCCGACACCGTTGCTTCCAAGCCCGACCAAGTCGCCCATGCGGAATACCATGAACTCTGGGAGGCCCTGGACAAACTCGAGCCCAAGCAGCGCGAAGTCCTCATCATGATCGGCGCCTCCGGACTTTCGTATGACGAGGCGGCGAAGATATGCGGATGTCCGACCGGCACGATCAAGAGCCGGGTCAATCGGGCGCGAACGGAGCTCGCGCATCTGCTGTCGATCGAGGGTCCGGAAGATTTCGAGGAAGATCGCGTCATCGCCGCCGTCATTGCCAGCGGAGACCGAGCGGCCATGCGAGCGTCATGAGAGCGTAACGGGACCTGGCATCGCAACCCAATGGTGGTAGGCAGCATGCTCCGCATCGTCATCCTCATTCATGCTGGTATCGCTGCCGGCGCTGGCACGCGACAACGGACAGTGGGGCAATCAGCCCGCCTACCTGCGTGAATGGTTTCAAAAGCTGATGCAGCCGGACAACCCGCACATGTCGTGTTGCGGCGAAGCCGATGCCTTTGAAGCCGACAGCTTCGAGGTTAGCGGTGACGAATACGTGGCCATCATCACCAACGGCAAGGGTGTCATCCCGGAAGGGACGCGAATTCCCGTCCCCAACCAGAAACTGAAATGGGACGAAGGCAACCCCACCGGACACGGTATCATCTTCATCGGCAGTAACGGCCAGGTCTTCTGCTACGTGACGCCGGGCGGCGTCTGACACGGAGCACGTTGTCCGGGTTGCGTCTGCGATCGCCGCGAACTGGCCAGCCCCCCGAACTGGCCAGGCTTCTGTCCACTTGAGATTGGCGCAAGCCGCCGGAAGCGGTCGCAATTCCGCGCAAGCCGCTGCGCTGTGTCCGTCATAGCTTGCCTGGCTGTGACTTGGTGACACGCATGTCCTCCAGCCAGTTCCACTACCTGCCGCTCTCCCCGGCGTTCTTTTCGCTTCTCGTCGGTGTACTCGTTGTCGTGGTTGTCCTGATCCAACTCGGGATCCTGCGCTACGCCTACATACGCCTCGGTGTCGGCGCGCGCCCTGCCCTGGTGCTGCTGTTTGGCTCCCTGATCGGAAGCTACATCAATATTCCGATCGCCGCGTTGCCCGCGGAGCAGTTGATGTCGGGCCGCGATGTCATCTATTTCGGAATGCACTACGTGGTACCTGTCGTCGTCGATTGGCCGGGGACCGTGATCGCGATCAATGTCGGCGGCGCGTTGATCCCCGGCTTGATGTCCATCTATCTGCTTGCCAGGAACCGATTGTGGGGCGTGGGTCTCGTCGCCGTCGCCTGCGTCACCGCGGTGTGCCACCAGTTGGCCGATCCGGTGCCGGGCATCGGCATCGCGCTGCCGGTGCTCGTTCCTGCCCTGAGCGCCGCTTTCGTCGCTCTGCTGCTGTCGCGCGCGTATGCGGCGCCGTTGGCCTACATCGGCGGCAGCCTCGGCACGCTCATCGGCGCTGATCTCCTCAATCTCGATAAGTTGCAGGGACTGGGTGCGCCGATCGCCTCCATCGGCGGCGCCGGCACCTTCGACGGAGTCTTTCTGACCGGCGTTGTGGCCGTGCTCATTGCAAGCCTCTCCCGTCACCGCGGGGATGCCGATGCCCTTCCGGAGCCGCACGCGACCAAGCTGCAATGAACGAGCAGCGGTTGCAGCGTGCCGGGGAAAGCCGGATTGTGGGGCAACGGGTACGGCTGCTATGGAATGCCGGCCTTGGGCCGGGATCTACATTCACTGCCACAAAACAGCCCACCTAATCCTGGCGATACGACGCCGACGGTTCCAGGCTACGTTCTACCACCGGCCTTGTCGGCTTCCGCTCGCGAGGGCGACCATCTCTCCACCCATGCACAGGATTTCGGATCGCACCATGTCGCACTCCCCCGAAGCGATTGTCGAAGGCAAGAAACGCCCGTTCACCGGGGCTGAGTTCGTCGAGTCCCTGCGCGACGGGCGCGAAGTCTATATCTATGGCGAGCGCGTCGCCGATGTGACGAAGCACCCGGCGTTCCGCAATTCGGTTGCCTCTGTCGCCCTGCTCTATGACGCGTTGCACGATCCCAAGACCAAGGACGTGCTTACCGCGCCGACCGATACCGGCTCCGGCGGCTACACGCACAAATTTTTCAAGGTCGCCCGCTCCGCCCAAGATGTCATCGCGCAACGCGATGCGATCGCGGCCTGGGCCCGCATCACCTACGGCTGGATGGGCCGCAGCCCCGACTACAAGGCCGCATTCCTCAATACGCTCGGCGCCAATGCCGAGTTCTACGGAAAATTCGCCGACAACGCCCGCGCCTGGCACAAGCGAGCGCAGGAGTCGGTGCTCTATCTCAACCACGCGCTGGTCAATCCGCCCATCGACCGCAACAAGCCGGTCGAGCAGGTCAAGGACGTCTACATCACCATCCAGAAAGAGACCGACGCCGGCATCTACGTCTCGGGCGCCAAGGTGGTGGCCACCAACTCGGCCCTCACCCACTACAACTTTCTGGGCCAGAACATGGGCCAGGAGATCACCGATCCGAGCATGGTGGTGATGTTCATTGCGCCGATGGACACGCCCGGCATCAAGCTCATCTGCCGGCCGTCCTACGAGTTCGCAGCCGCCGCCACCGGCTCGCCTTGGGATTATCCGCTCACATCGCGTTTCGATGAAAACGACGCCATCTTCGTGTTCGATAACGCGTTCATTCCGTGGGAGAACGTGATCATTCATCGTGACGTCGAGCGCCTCAAGAGCTTCTACCCGCGTTCGGGCTTCTTCAATGGTTTCACCCTGCAGGGCTGCACCCGGCTCGCGGTCAAGCTCGATTTCATCATCGGCCTGCTCTACAAGGCCGCGCGCGCCACCGGCGTGGAAGCGTTCCGCGGCGTCCAGGCCCAGATCGGCGAGGTGATCGGCTGGAGAAACCTGTTCTGGTCGCTCTCCGACGCGATGGCGTTCAATCCCGAACCGTGGGTCAACGGGGCCGTGCTGCCCAATGTCAGGGCGTCGAGCACGTATCGCCTGTTCATGACCGAGGCCTATCCGGCGGTGCGCGCCATCGTCGAAAAGGTGATTGCCTCGGGTCTGATCTACCTCCCCTCGCATGCCCGCGACTTCAAGAACCCCGACGTCGACAAGTACCTTGCGCGCTACGTCCGCGGCTCCAACGGCATCGACTACAAGGAGCGCATCAAGATCATGAAGATGCTGTGGGACGCGGTCGGCACCGAATTCGGCGCGCGCCACGAGCTCTACGAGATGAACTATTCCGGCAGCCACGAGCTGGTGCGCATATTCCCGCTGCAGCACGCGCAGGCCTCCGGCGCCCTCAAGGAGATGGAGGCGCTCGCGGAGCGCTGCATGGCCGATTACGACGAGGACGGCTGGATTCATCCCGCCTACCGCGACGGCTCGGACATTTCCGTGCTGGGCAAGGGCTAGCGCAGGTCGCGCCGTCTCTGGAAAACGAGGCCGCCCGGTCTGTGGCCGTGCCGTAAAGCTTGGATGTCCAAGTGTTGCATTCCAGCAACGTGGGTTCGTTCTCCCAAAGTGGACCGCCGGCACCTCCCTTCTTTCACCCGCGTGTTCAAGCACTCCCCACTCAAACAGCCGCTCTCGCCCCGGCGAGACGCACCCGCATCCCGAGCTGTAATCTTGTCTACTACAACTTCGTTACGTAGTCAATAGCAATTACGTGTCGTACTCGGAAGCCGTCGGGCCTAGCCGGAAGAACCGGGCGGGTTGAGCCCGTTCAAAAATCCTCCAGCAACCGCCCCAGGCCCGGGATCTTGTCCGGGATTCCGTTCTGGCGCAGCGCATGCCAGTACGTCGCCGTGTTGATGGCGATGACCGGCTTGCCCAGCCACATCTCGGCTGCGGCCGCCAAGCGGACCATGCTGAGGTTGGTGCCGACCTGGATGATCGCGTCCACATCGCCGGCGTCGCCGTTGAGCACGATGAGTTTGTCGCGCAGGACGTCGGTGGTGACCTCCGCGATCGCCGTCCAGCTCTTGCATTCGAGATAGATGTCGCGGACCACCTCGAAACCCGACTCGGTGAAGTAGCGGGCGACCTCCCGGTTGGCGACCGGATAATAAGGGGAGAGAAACGCAATGCGTTTGACCCCGCCATAGGCCTTCATCGCCGCGGTGCACGAGTGCGATCCGATGCTCACGCCGACGCCGGACTCCCGCTCGACCTTGGCCTGGAAGGCGTCGGCCCCGGCGGCTCCGCCGTAGAACGTAACGGCGGACATGCCCATGACCAGATAGTCCGGCGAGGAGGTCATCACGCTACGGACCGCCTCCAGCACGTTTCGGCCGATGAGCTCGGTGCCGGCCGTGAAGGTCTCGTTGCTGACCGCCTGCGCGTTGGGCGTGAAGATGCGGCTGTAATGGTTGGTGACGCCGGCCGGCCGCATCATTTCGAAATCGGGCTGCACGATGGTATTGGTCGAGGGACCCAGCACGCCAAACTTGCGTCGCCAACCGAGTACATCTCTCATCTTCGGACCGCTCCTGTAGCCGTCACGGGCTGTTCTTTTGCTGAAGGTCCAGCGAGTGTGCGTAGCATTGACGTGAGGCGTCAAGTTTCGGCATCGGTCTTGCCTTGCGTCGTTGTCGGGCGCTCCGCGTGCAAGCGCCGGCCGATCGTCAAGGCGGAGAGCCCGCTGATTTTTGCGCCTGGCACTGGGCGGTTATGTTGAGCCTTCGGGCGGGCGGCGTTTCCCGCCTGAACGCTGAAGGCGCGTGGGGAACACTTTTCGCATGTCGAACGATCGCGTGATTGTCGTCGGTGCCGGCCCGGTGGGGCTGACAGCCGCCTTGGCCTTGGGACGCCGCGGCATTCCCACCGTGCTGCTTGCAGCCGAACCCGGGCTGGTGATGGAGCTCCGCGGGTCGACCTTCCATCCCCCGACCCTCGACCTGCTCGACGAGTTCGGCGTCGTGCCCCGCATGATCGACGTGGGACTGAAGGCGCCGACCTGGCAGTTTCGCGACCGGGAGACCGGGCCGGTGGCGACGTTCGATCTGTCCATGCTGGCGGGCGACACCAACCATCCCTATCGCGTGCAATGCGAGCAATGGAAGCTGATGCGGTTTCTCGAGGAGGAATTGCGCAAGCTGCCGGGAAGCGACATCCGATTCGGCCATGAGGTGACGTCGGTGCGGCCGGACGACGACGCCGTGACCGTGGCCGTAGAGACCGCGTCCGGTCCGGTTTCACTGACGGGCCGGTATGTCGTTGCCGCCGATGGTGCGCGCAGCGCGGTGCGCCGTTCGCTCGCGGTCGACTTCGAAGGCTTTACCTACCCGGAGCTGTTTCTGATCGCGTCCACCGACTTCCGCTTTGAAGACAAGCTCACCGACATCGCTTACGTCAATTACATCGCCGATCCGCTCGAATGGCTGGTGCTGCTGCGGGTGCCCGAGCTCTGGCGCGTTCTGGTGCCGGCACCGGAAAATTCGGACCGGGAGAAGCTGCTGTCGGATGACTCGTTGCAGCAGGTGCTGCAGCGCGTGGTCGCACGACCCGAGCCGTACCGGATTGCGCATCGCTCCATCTATCATGTGCATCAGCGGGTGGCGAAATGCTTTCGCCACGGCCGCATCCTGCTCGCCGGCGACGCCGCTCACATCAACAATCCACTCGGCGGGATGGGCATGAACGGCGGCATCCAGGACGCCTTCAACCTGTCCGACAAGCTCGCACAGATATGGGCGGGCGCCGATGACCGGCTGTTGGATCGCTACGACCGGCAGCGGCGGACGGTCGCGATCGAGGCGGTACAGCAGCAGACCAACCGAAATCACCAGATCATCAGCGAGCGCGATCCCGAAACGCGGAAGCAGTCGCTCGATGCGATGCGGCGGACCGCGGCCGACAAGCGCTCCGCGCGCGAATACATGCTGAAATCCTCGATGATCAGCAGCCTGCGCCGTGCCGCGGAGATCGAGTGACCTCCGCGTTGGACCCTTCAGTCCTTGGCCTGGTAGCGCGTCTCCTGATCCCAATAGGCGGGAAAACCGACGATGCCCTGCAGATCGACGAAGGACACGCTCGGCGGAGCCGGCGCCTTGGAGCCCGGCTGCAGCGCCGTGAGCGTTGCCTGCATCGCGGCGATCGCCGACGAAAGCAGCATCACCGGATAGAGCGCGAGCTTGTAGCCGATCTCCTGCAGTTGCGCCGCGGGCAGCACCGGGGTTTTGCCGCCGGGCACCAGGTTCGCCATGCACGGCTTATGCATGGCGGCGCAGAATCGTCGCATCTCGTCCTCGGTCTCGGGGGCTTCGAGGAAGATGATGTCGGCGCCCTCGGCCTCGAAGTCGCGGCAGCGCGCCAACGCCTCGTCGAAACCGTGCACGGCGCGCGCGTCGGTTCGCGCCATGATCAGGATATCCACGCCGGAGCGTGCTTCCACGGCGGCGCGGATCTTCATGCGCGCCTCGTCGCGCGTAATCACCTGCTTGCCACGGGTATGCCCGCACTTCTTGGGGCTGACCTGGTCTTCGATCATGACCGCGGCGGCGCCCGCGCGGGCATATTCGACCACCGTGCGCTGCACATTGAGCGCATTGCCATAGCCGGTGTCGCCGTCGCCGATCAGCGGAATTTTCGCGGCGGCGCTGCAACAGTTGCGCAGGCTGTCCAGCATCTCGCTGAATGAGATTAGTCCGGTGTCGGGCAGCCCGAGACGGGCGGCCGAGACCCCGAAGCCGCTCATGAACGTGACCTTGTAGCCGGCATCGGCCACCAGCTTCGCCGACAGAGCGTCGTAGCACCCCGGCATGATCTCCAGGTCCGGCTGAGCCAGAAGGTCGCGCAACTGCTGTGCTGGTGTCACGGCTGTCTCGTTCGTTCGACTGCGGGTACGGTCTGGGCAGCACCACGCGATCGCGCGGCCGGCTATTGTGGTCCAGGAATCCCCGCCGCTTTGATGGCGGCGGCGAAGGAATCACGATCTTTTCGAAACACGGCCTCGCTCTGTTCGCCGGTGAGTCCACCCGGGACGATACCAAGCTTGGTCAGCCGCTCCGTCACTTCGGGCGACTTCGCCAGTGCGGTGATCTCGCCCCGGATCGCGGTGATGATCGGCTCCGGCGTCCCGGTCGGGGCGAGAAAGCCGTTCCACGAGGAGAATTCAAAGCCCGGCAGCGTCTCGGACACCGACGGGATGTCGGGCGCGACCGGCAGCCGCTGGGGGGTGCCGACGGCGATCAACCGGATGCGGTCGCTGTCGATGTGCGGCAGCAACTCGGATGAGTTGCCGAAATAGAGGTCAACTTGGCCGGACATGAGATCGGAAACCGCCTGCGGTCCGCCCTTGGATGGGACCATGACCAAATTCACGCCCGCGCGCGCGAACAACAACGCAGGGGCGAGATGGCTGATGTTCTGCGTGCCCGCGACCGTGAAGTTCAGCTTGCCTGGATTGGCCTTCGCGTAAGCGATGAACTCCGGCAGTGTCTTGACGGGCAGATCCCGCTTGATGGCGAGCATCTGCGTGCCGGTGCCGACATTGGTGATCGGCACCAGTTGCTTTTCCGGATCGAAACTGAGCTTTTGCAATTGCGGCGTCAGGACGATCATCGAGGAGGCGGCGAACAGGAGGGTGTAACCATCGGGCGTCGCGGCCGCCACGACCCCGGTGCCGAGCGCGCCGCCTGCGCTGGGGCGGTTCTCCACCACGAAGCTCTGACCGAATTTCGCCGACAGATGTTGCGCACCCAGACGCGCCATCATGTCGGTATTGCCGCCGGCCGCGAACGGCACGACCACGGTCACCGGCCTGCTCGGCCAGTCCGCCGCCTGCAGAGGGGCGGCAATTGCGACGAATGCCGCAACGGCGGGCAGGATCAGGAGCGTTCGACGATGCATGTCATTCCTCAATTCATGTTGCTGGCGCCGTTTCGAAAGCGTCAGTCATAAAAAGCAGGTTTCATGCCGGATCCGTTGCCGCCGGAAAAAACTTACGTGAGGATAGCGCGGGGTACAAGGTTTCAGCCGGAGGGCGATCCGCGATCGATGCACGCAGCGACCGCGGACGCTGCAAACAGCTACTTGCCCAGGATCGCCGACACCATCGCGCGCGGGTCGCGGCTCGGCCAGCGGCCGGCCTCGACGGCGTGCAGAAAATCGGCGACATGCTGGTTGAACGCGCCCGGCTCCTCCAGGTTGATGGTGTGACCGGTGTTCGGCATCACCACCAGGCCTGCGGTCGCGATGGTGCGCTTCATCAGTAACGCAGGCTCCAGGCACGGCCAATCCTCGTCGCCCGTCATGACGAGCGTCGGCGCGGTGATGGTCTTCATGCGATCGACCAGGTCGAACAGTGACGGCCGTCGCTTCTGCACCCCACGCATGGTCAGCGCCGCGCCGCGGGTCGAATTTCCCGCGAGCTGGTCGGCGAACTCCTGCCAGCCGCGCGGGTCCTTGTTCTGGAACTGCACGCGCGACGGCGCGAGCGCGTAGCCCATGGCCGCCTTGCTCATGCCGACCTCTTCGAAGCGCCGGGCGGCGGCTTCGGTTTCCTCCGCGAACTGCGCACGCTTGTCGGCGGATGCGCCGTAGCCGCAGCCACCGATGACCAGCGACAATACGCGCTCGGGATAGGTGAATCCGAAATGCAGCGTCGCAAATCCACCCATCGACAGACCGACGATGTGCGCCTTGTCGATCTTCAAGGCATCCATCACGGCTTTGATGTCGTCGCGCGCACGGTCCTGCGAGTATTTCTCCACATCGTCGGGCACATCGGACGGCGTGAACCCGCGCGCGTTGTAGGCGATGCAGCGATAGCGCCGGCCGAAATGACGCAGCTGCGGTTCCCACGAGCGCCAATCGCCCGCGAACTCGTGGACGAAGATGAGCGGCGCGCCGCTCCCGACCTCTTCGTAGTGGAGCTTCACGCCGTCGTCGGTGGTCAGAAGAGGCATCGCATGTCTCCGTCCCGATAGATGAAATTTAGATCGATCCCGCCCGCGACGAGGCGCCGGCATCGAGCGTGATCACCACGCCGCTGGTATTGGCGGACTGCGGCGACGCCAGGAAGGCGACCATGGCGGCGATCTCGGCCGGCGCTCCGACACCGCCGCGCGGCAGGGATTGGAACAGCTCGGGCCAGCGCGACGGATCGCCGAACCGCTCCTGCGCCCGCTTGCCCGCGAGACCGACCACCCGATCGGTCGCCGTCGGCCCGGGACTGACCCCGATCACGCGGATGCCATCGCGTACGCTGCCGCTTCCGAGCGATTCCGTGAACGCCGCGAGCCCGGCATTGCCGGTCACGCCGCAAATGTACTCGGGGTCATGGGAGCGCGCCGCGTTGCCGATGACGTTGATGATGACGCCGCCGCCGCGCGCCTTCATGAGCGGATAGAAGGCGCGGGTCATGTTGATGGTACCGAGCACTTTCAAATCCCAGGCCGTGCGCCACCGCGCCTCGTCGACGTCGAACAAGGTCCCGCCGGGGATCGCGCCGGCGTTGTTGACAAGTATGTCCACATGCGGGAACTGCGCGGCCAGCCGCGTCACGTTGGCGCCGTCCGCAAGATCGGCGGCGTCGGTGCGGACGGAGACCTGGTATTTCTCTTCAAGCTGCTTGCGGGCGGTGTCGAGATCGGTGGCGCTGCGCGAGACCAGCACAAGACTGCAACCCTCCGCGGCCAGAGCCTCGCCGACGGCACGCCCGATGCCGCGGGAACCGCCGGTGATGAGCGCGAGCTTGCCGCCCAGATTCAGGTCCATGGGGATCTCATACGATTTTGCCCACTCGCAATTGCGCGATCTCGTCATCGGAATAGCCGATCTCGCGAAGAATCTCCTGCGTGTGCTCGCCCTGTTCCGGTACGCCGGAGACGACACTCGCCGGCGTGCGGGACAGGCCGATCGCCTGTCCCACCACGCGAATGTCGCCGCGCTCGGGATCTTTCAAGGGCGCCGCAATGCCGAGATGGCGGACCTGGGGGTCGGCGAACACTTCATCGACCTTGTAGATCGGCCCCGCCGGCACGCCCTTGGCCTCGAGCGCGCTCAGCCAGTCGGCGGACGTGCGCTCGGCGAAGATCGGCCCCAGCAGCGCCTTGATCTGCGGTCGGTGACGGGTGCGGCTCGCACCCTTGGCATAATCGGGATGGTTGGCAAGCTCCCGGCGGCCGATCACCTCGCAGAAGGCGCGCCACTGGCCATCCCCGCCGACACCGATATTGATAAACCCGTCGGCGGTCGCGACCACACCCATCGGCGTGCTGGTGGGATGATCGTTGCCGGCCTGCGGCGGCACCACGCCTTCGACCAGGTAGCGGGCGGCCTGAAAATCCATCATCGCGATCTGAGCCTGCAGCAACGAGGTCTCGACCCACTGTCCCAGGCCCGAGCGCTCGCGCTCGGCCAGCGCGATCAGAATGCCCGTCGCGGCGAACACTCCGGCGGAGGAATTGGCGACGGCGATGCCCGCGCGCATCGGCGGGGTGCCGGGCTCGCCGGTGACGCCCATGAGCCCGCCCATGCCCTGGGCGATCTGGTCGAATCCGGCGCGCGTCTTGTACGGACCGCTCTGCCCGAAGCCCGAGATCGACGCGAGGATGATGCGCGGGTTGACTGCCTTCAGAGCCTCGTAGCCGAGTCCCAGACGATCCTTGACGTCGGGCCGAAAATTCTCGACCACGATATCAGCCGTCTTCGCCAGGCGCATGAACGCGGCGCGCCCCTCGCTCTCTTTCAGGTTGAGCGTCATCGACCGCTTGTTGCGGTGCAGATTGATCATGTCGTAGCCGTGCCGCGCCCCGCTGATGCCTTCGTTCGGATCGACGCCGGGCGGCGCCTCGATCTTGATCACGTCGGCGCCGAAATCGGCCAGGATGCGGCAGCAGGTCGGCCCGGCGCGGACGCGCGTCAAATCAAGCACGCGCAGGTGGGAGAGCGCCGGGGACGCGGTGGGCCGGGTCATGACGGAAACTCCGGTTCGGGCACGAGATGGGCGATGGCGGTCGGGATACGGCCGTGCCAGTCGGTCTTCGACTGCACATGCCGGACAAGTTCGAGCAGGGCAAGATCGCATCCGCTGCGTCCCACGATCTGCACGCCAATGGGCATACCGCGATCGTCGAAGCCGGCGGGCAAGGCGACGGCGGGAAAGCCGAGCATGTTGACGAAGCGGGTGAAGCGGCTCAGCGCGTAGAGCGTCCGGGGCGAGAAGCGCTTCGATGCCGGATCGCACTCGGCGGCGGTCGGGGTCAGGATCGCCATGACCGGCAACACCGCGACGTCATTTCCGGCGAGCACCTGCTCCTCGAAGTCGCGCACCAGGCGCTGCCGGCCGCTGACGCTTTCGGCCAGCACGGCATCCGCGATCTCCAAACCCTTCGCCAGCCGCCGCCGCAATACCGGCGCCACGGCAGCATCGTCGATGTGCGCGCGATGCTCCCGCGCGCTCTCCGCTTGCATCACGATCATCGCATGGCGATCGATCGCCTCGACTGCGGGAAGTGCCGGGCGATTCTCGATCGCGACGCCGGTCCCGGCGAGCGCCGCCACGGCGTCCGCGAGCGCGCGTCGGATGGCCGGATCGCATTCCGCCGCAACGTCCTCAAGCACCGCGGCGCGGAGCATGGGCCGCGACGACGGCAGCTCGGCCATGACCCCTGCCAGTGGCATCATGTCCGACGCGCTGCGGGCCAGGAGGCCGATGGTGTCGAGCGTGGGAGCAAGCGGCATCGTGCCCCGCGCCGACACTGCACCATGGGTCGGCTTCCAGGCCGTGATGCCGCAGGCATGGGCGGGAATGCGCACCGAGCCGCCGGTGTCGGAACCCAGCGCAGCGACAACGGCGCCGCTCGCGACAGCGGCCGCCGAGCCCGACGACGAGCCGCCGGAGATGTAATCCAGGCTCCACGGATTCTTGACGCGCCCGCGCGTCGCGTTGAAGCCGGACGGCTCGTAGGCCAGTTCGGTCATGTTGGTGAAGCCGATGAGATCGGCGCCGGCTGCATCGAGGCGTTCGAGGAGATCGCTGGTTCCGACAATGCCGAGATCGATCGCTTCGGGGAACCCGCCGCCCGGCCGGCGGGAGGAGGTCTGGAACAAGTCCTTGGCGGCGTAGGGCACGCCGCCCAGCCGACCGGCAGGCGTCAGCGAACGAGACGATGTGTCGATCTTCACGAAGGCATTGAGGACGGGATCGAGCGCCGTCGCCAGCGGACGAGCGCTTTCCCGCCGGCGTCGCCGCGCCGTTGCGTCCAGCGCGCTCCAATCCGGAATTCGACGCATGGGCGCGAACTATCCCCTACCAAACAAGCAAAAGCGCAGCAGCACACGCCAATCGTCGCGCGCCAGGCGGCGCGCTTGTGACCCCATCGGTGTGCATGTAGTTTTCCGGCGCCATTGATTGGGAGTTCACATCTTGCCTGACACTCTTGGATATCGGAAGCGCATCGGCCTCGTCGTGCCGTCGACCAATACGACCGTCCAACCCGAAACCGATGCGTTGCGGGTTCCGGGCGTGACCTGCCACACCGGCCGCGTCACGATCAAGGAGCGTCCCCTCAATACCGAGGAGGCATTCTACGAGCACATGCAGATGATGCGCGACGGAATGGGTACGGCCATCGACCAGATCATGACCGCAGGTCTCGACCATCTCATCATGGGGATTGCGCTCGAGTTGTTCTGGGGCGGCATCGCAGCCGCCGACAAGCTGCAGGCCGATCTGGCGCAGCGCGCCGGCATTGGCATTTCGATGGGATCGACCGCGTCGGTGGCCGCGCTGAACAGGTTCGGCAGCAAGAAGATCGCGATTCTCACGCCGCATCAGCCTCGGGGCGATGAGATGGTCCGCGCTTATTTCGTGGAAGCCGGCTTCGACGTGGTGCGGCTCAAGGGCCTGAAATGCGCGACGCCGCGCCTGATCGCGCAGGTGCCGTCGCAGGACATCCGCAACGCGCTGCTCGAACTGGACGGCGACGATATCGATGCGTTGCTGACGCTCGGAACCGCGCTGCCCGCGGCGAGAGTCTCCGCCGAGGCCGAGCGCTGGCTGGGCAAGCCGGTGCTGGCGGTCAACGTGGTGTCCTATTGGCATGCGATCCGCGAATGCGGCATCGAGGACCGCGTCCTCGGCCACGGGCGGATCCTGGAGGAGTTCTAGCACGCGCCCCCGTTGGGCTCGACACGGAGCAGTTGCCACGGGTTACCGCGACGTCGCTGCTGTCAATTCGGCACGAACAATTCGTTGATCGGCGCCACGACCGGCGTCCTGGCGGTAGGCATCAACGCCAATGTCCGGATCAACGCCGCTTCCTCCCCTTGGTCAGGCTCGGCAGCTTTTGCTGCTTGGCTCGTTTCGCGGGCCGGACCTTACGCCTCGACCTGAGCCGGTCTCGCAGCCGCTGGGTTGCGCTTTCGTCGAGCGACATGCTGCCTCGGAGCACCACGCCGTAGAGTTCCTGCGCGGCCCGTCGGGAAATCAGCCCCTCCGCGGCATCCGCGGCGACGAGCGCGGCGTCCCGTTGCAGCGGATCGCCCCATCCGCCTCCGCCACCGGTGCGCACGATCGCCAGCGAGTTGAGCGGGACCGGGACATTGGCGCCCGTAATCCACTTGAACGCCTTTTCGCCCGGCAGCTTGAGCAAATTGCCGCCCGGCTCGCCGGCCGTGCCTCCCGCGATCCCCCAGGGCGGGCACTTGCTGCGCCTCGTTCGCTCGAAATTCCACTTACCCTCGACCAGGTTGCGCACTTTCATGTCGAGCCCGAGCCCGCCGCGGTACCTCCCGGCGCCACAGGAATCCTGCCGCAATGCCCGGCTTTCGACCAGCACCGGGCACTTGAGCTCGATACCCTCGATCGAGCCGTTGCGCACGTCGCCCTGGCATACCGAGACGGTCGCGGACTCGCCGTCCTCGAACGGCCGGCCGCCCCATCCGCCGCCTTCGATACTCTGCACGATAAAGCGGCGCTTGGTCTTGGGGTGCAGCCCGAAGAACACGACAGATCCGCCGAGCAGGCCATGATGGCCAGCCGGAACACGATCCGGCATCGCCTTGGCGAGCGCCACCACGATCGTGTCCACGACGGTCGGCACGATGGCGCTCCAGCCCGACATGGGTGCCGGAAATTTGGCCATCATGATGTTGCCTTCCGGAATGACGACCTTGAGCGCGCGGAACGAGCCCTCGTTGACCGGATCGAGCGGACCCGTGAGCGCCTTGTAGGCGACACGCGCGCCGGCATAGGTGCGTGAATTGATAGCGGCCTTGCGCTCGGCCGAGCAGCCGGACAGGTCGATTATCATGTCGCTGCCCTTGATCGTGATCTTGACGCGGATCGGGACTTCCTCGTCGCGGATCAGGCCGTCGTCATCGATCGAAGCCTCGGCCTCGTAGATGCCATCGGGAAGTTGCGCCACGACGTTACGGCACTTCTGCTCGGTTTCGTCGAAGATTTGCGAAATGGCGGCGAGGATCGTGTCCTTGCCGTACTTGTCGAACAGCTCGTCCATGCGGCGCGCGGCAAGGCGACAGGCCGCCATTTGCGATTTCATATCGCCGAGCGACGACTCCGGAAACCGAATGTTGTCCTTGATCACACGGTAGAGCGTCTCGTTGAGCCGGCCTTCCTCGTAGATCTTGAGCTGGTCGAGCTGGAGCCCTTCGAGCCAGGGATCCGCTACCGTCGCGCCGGCCCCAAATCCGGTGCTCTGTCCGCCGACGTCGATCCAGTGCGCCCGCACCATGCAGAACATCAGGAGCTCGCCCTTGTAGAAATAGGGCATGTAGATGACAACGTTGTTGAGATGCTGTCCGGCCACCGCCTGATGATTGGTGATAATGACGTCGCCCGGCTTGAACCCGTCGCTGCCGTAGCGCTTCATGCCGTCGACGACGAGGACGCCGAGATCGGCAACGAAGTGGGAGACGCCGCCGACATTCTGCGAAATCAGCTCGCCGTTCGTGTCGAGCAGCGCGGTGCAATAGTCGCGGACCTCGTAGATCATCATGTTGTAGGAGGTCCGCTGCAGATCGGCAGCCATCTCGTTTGCGACGGCCGGCAACGCGTTGCGGAGCACCTCGAGCGTGACGGCGTCGAGCTTCATCGTCTGCCTCCGATCTCGATGATCAGCTCGCCGGACGCTGATGTCCCGTTTCCGACGTTCGTATCATCTCGCAGCATGCACTTTGACGAACGTCGGAAACCAAGGGACACCAGCAAGCCTATGATTCTAGTGTGGCTTTGCATTTGACGTTCCTATGAGGACTCGCGGCTAGCTCTGAGAGGAACGTCAAATGCGCCACACTGGTTTTGACGGACGAACTGCGCTTGAATTCGGTTAAGGGCGGGATTTGCCCCGCCGAACATATCGATAATTCCGGAGCCGCTCAATGCAGTCCAGCTTTCGGCAGATCATCAACAAGGCCGTGAAAGACAGGCGGCTTTTGGTCGTCCCGGGCGCGCACGATGCGCTGAGCGCGCGACTGATCCAGAAGATCGGATTCGAGACCTATTTCATCGGCGGCTTCCCGGCGGTCGGCTCGCGATACGGGGTGCCGGACATTGGCTTGAAGGGGTTTGGCGAGATCTCCGCCGCCGTGCGCGACATCGTGGCGGCTTGCGACCTGCCGGTGTTCGTGGACGGCGACGACGGATACGGCGATGTCAAGAACGTGGTGCACACAGTGCAAAGCTATGAGCGCATGGGCGTGAGCGCGATCCTGATCGAGGATCAGCAATGGCCAAAACGCTGCGGCCACATGGACGGCAAGAAGGTGGTGCCGGTGGAGCTGGCGGAGGCAAAAATCCGTGCAGCTTGCTCCGAGCGGCTCAGCGCGGAAACATGGATCCTGGCGCGCACCGACGCGCGCCAGGTCTACGATCTCGATGAGGCCATGCGCCGCAGTGAGCGCTACATCCGTGCCGGGGCCGACGGCATCTTCATCGAGGCACCGCGCAGCGTACAAGAGCTGGAGCGGATCGGCCACGCCTTCGACGTGCCGCAGGTTTGCAACCCGCTGATGGGTGGCCATACGCCAATTCTGACAATGCGCGAGCTCGGCGAGCTCGGTTTCAACTGCGCCGTGCTCGGCCTCGACACGCTGATGCACGCTGCGAAGGCGGTCGAGGCCGTGCTGCTTGACATGAAATCGGGCAAATTCGCGCGTCGCAACGACGGCATGGACTTCGAAGAATACAAGAAGGTCGTCGGATACGACCGGTGGGAGAGATTGGACGATCAGTTTACGCCGCCGCAGTAACGGCACTGCTCCTTGTCGTGCCTGCGCTTGTCGCGCGCACGCATTCTGGGGAGTTCCGCTTTACCCGGAAACGCGATAAACAAGCGCGGCCGTGACGAACATCGCTTCGGACGTTCGGTAGGTCACACCAACGCTGGCTCGCGCGTTCTTGTCGTCGGCAGGTCCTTGAGGCCGAAGATGCGGCTGGCGTTGTCGTAGAACAGCTTCTGCTTTTCGGCAGCCGTCAGAGTGACGTCTTCGAGCAGCTTCAGGCATGCCGCCGGATCCCAGCAAGGATAGTCGGTCCCGTACATAACGTGGTCGATGCCGTAATAGTCGATTGCGAACCTCATGCCGGCAGAGTGCGGAGACACCGTGTCCGTATACATGCGCTTCATGTAGTCCTGGACCGGACGACTCAGCTTGGCGGCCTTGGAATTCTTGTCCATGCGGCCGGCCTGGTAAGGCAGCGATCCGCCGGTGTGCGACATCACGATCTTTAGCTCGGGATGGCGCTCCATCACGCCGGAGAGAATGAGCCGCATGGCCGCGACACTCACCTCGATGACGCGGCCAAGGCTGAGATGTAGCGCGCCGTCATAGCCATCGAGCATGTCCTGGAAGATCACGTCCGTCGGATGCAGGAACAGCGGCAGGCCGAGCTTCTCGACGTGCGCGTAGAACGGTTCAAGCCGCTCCGCGTCGATGCGTGCATCCGCGCCGACGCTGCCGGGAAGGTTCACGCCCATCAGACCGAGCCGATTGACCGCATCGTCTACCGTCTCGATCGCCGTGCGCGTGTCCTGCAGCGGCACCGCTGCGCTGGCCCAGACCCGACCGGGATATTTCTTCTGCGCGTCCGCCATCGCCTCGTTCCACATGAGGGCGTAGTCGCGTCCCTCCTCCACCGGCATGTCGGAGAAGGCGACCGAAAACGGGCCGATCGACAGGATCACGCTAAATTGGTGGCCAAGACGGTCCAGATACTCGAGTTGCTTGTCGAGATCGAACCACTCCGCCCAGCTGTTGAGATGCTGACCACTGTCGGCGCGGCGCATGTAGTCGTAACCGCCATGCGCATTCACGCGGGCTTTGGGAAAACTTCCGCGCTTGCAGAGCTTTTCGAAAACCGAGCGCGGCCACCAGTGAAAATGCGAGTCAATGATGTGCATGGAAAGCTACCCTGCTGCCTGCCAACCTGAGGATTCTAGTGCCGCCGATTTGAAATTCCTGCACCTGTGATGCGAGTCCACTTCAGGAATTTCAAATCGAAAAGCGGCACTAGAATCACATTGAGTTGCTAGTGCCCTTTGGTTTTCGAAGTTCGTGCCCGAGGGTGCCGCACCATATCACGAACTTCGAAAACCGGGCACTAGTCAGAGCCTCATTTCTGGTCAACGCGACGCACCCGCGTGCCATGGCGCAAATTGTCGAATTCTGTAATGATTTCAGCCAAGGCCGCGAACGCGTCGGTCAAGGGAGGATGCCGTGCCTAAATTTTCCCGTGCGTTCCTTTGCGTGCTTGTCATGCTCCTGGTCGCGCCAGCACATGCCGCGGAAAAGCTCCGCGTTGGCAAGGCGGTGGCCTTCGCCTGGACCTTCACCCCGTTGGACATCGGCATCCAGACCGGCATCTTCGCCAAGCACGGCCTGGAGATAGAAGCCTCGGACGCCACCGGGGATGCCAAGCTGCAGCAGGCGTTGACGGCCGACAGCCTCGACGTGGGCATCGGCAGCGGCCCCGGCATGGCTTTCATGGCGAAGGGTGTGCCGGCGAAGGCGGTCGCTGCGATGGCAGGCGTGCCGCGGAACATGGCGGTCATGGTCGGCTACAATTCGACGGCCAAAACCGTCGATGATCTCAAGGGTAAGAAGCTCGGCGTCACGACCGTGGGCTCCTTGACCGACTGGATCGGCAAACGCATCAACGCGCTGAAGGGCTGGGGCGCCGAGGGCATCACCACGGTCCCGATTGGGGGCATGCCGCCCGCGCGAGCGGCGATCAAGACCGGCCAGATCGACGGCTACATCGGCGCGCTCGAAACAGGCTATGCACTGGAGGAGGCCAAGGAATGGCGCGTCATCACGACGGCCACGCCGTTCGTCGACGACTTCATCACCCATGTCTTTTTCGTGCGGGATGATGTGATCGCGAAGCGTCCGGAGGCGGTGCGTGCCTTCCTCAAGGGCTGGTTCGAGACCATAGCCTTCATGAAGGCAAACAAGGACAAGACCGTCGAGATCACTTCAAAGGTGCTCAACCTCAGCCCGGCGGTTATCAGCCGCGCCTATGACGAGCAGATCCCCATCTTTAGCACGGACGGCACCTTTGACCCAAAGGCGGTAGTGGCGCTCAAGCAATCATTCATCGAGATGGGCCTGCTGAAGGAAATGCCCGACGACAAGGTCATGTTCACCACGCAGTTCGTGCCGGTAAAGGCCGGCATGTAGCGGATGTTTCACCACACGCGTCACCCGCGGGCTTGACCCGCGGGTCCATCGCAAAAAGCTTTTCACGAAGAGGATGGTTTACCGGGTCAAGCCCGGCAATGACCGCCGTGGGTCTGACGCGATTTCGCTTTAGTGTCCCGATTCCGAAGTTCGCATCGTTGCGCGGCACACTCGTTTGCGAACTTCGGAATCAAAGGGACACTAGCAATCTATGATTCTAGTGCGGTTTTTGGATTTGAAGTTCCTAAACAAACGCGCGGCAATAATCATAGGAACTTCAAATCCACCGCACTAGGAGGCTCGATCCGTCACCATCACCGGCGCGGTACCGATCCAGTGCCCGCCGCGGAGCAATAGTCCGATTGTCAGCACGAAGAAGCCGTCCTCGATCGGCGCATCGCGTCCGGGCATGCGCGAAGAGGCTATCACCGAAAGCGGATAGCTGCCGACGCAACCCTCGAGCATCCAGAACTCGAGCGTAGCGTCCGATAACGCTCCGACGTAGGCCGCGAGCTGGCCGGAGATCGGCTTCCCCGCTTCGATCCCACGGATGACGCCCTCGAACCAGGCATCAGCACGGGCAACCTTATCTTCCCCTGCGAATGTGCGCGTGCGCCGGAGCCAAGCTCCTTTGTAGGCGATGGATGCACGCACGGCGAAGCGGTCCGCCAGTTGTATCGGCTTCGATACGCGGGTGAGCCTTCGGTCGGTGGCTAGATTGGGCGCGACGGCGATATAGGCCTCTTCGGCGCCGGCAAGACGCGCATGCCTTTCGATCAGTCCGGCCAGCGTTCCCGCGTCGGAGGTCGTCGCCGTGTTCACCTGATCAAGCGCTGCGACAGCAATTGCATCGCTGCGCATCAGGATCTGCTGCTCGGCGGGATCGACGTCGCGACGGACCATTGCGAACTGAGCGCTTCCGTCAACCCATCGGATCGTCGGCGCGGCAGCCCCAAGATCGTCGGAGAGCTCCGCCGGCAGGGCATCAAGTTCCAGAATACCGACCCGCTTTACCGAATCGTCTTTGGCCAGCCGTTCGCCCAGCAGCGCCCCCGGCCGGGGTGTGCTGATGACATCGCTGACCGGATTGGTCGAGCGGATCCAGTCGGCCACACGGTTCGACAACGCAGTAGCGAAAGACAATCGACCGGTCATCGGCACGAGCAGCAAGCCCTCCGACCAGTAGGGGGTGAAGCCGGTCAGCCAGGTCACCGCGCTCGGCCGCACGAGATTGGTGTAGATGATGAAGGCGTCAAGACCGGCGCTTTTCATCCGGACGCGCAGTCGGGCGATTCGCGCATCGAGCACCTCGAGCGGCAGCTCCTGCGGGTTCCATTCCATCAAGCCGCGACGCATGATTTGACTCGATCAGCCCGGAACGCTGAAAAGCTCGCGCGGGGTCTTGGTCAGGACCTCGCACCCGTCCCGAGTGACGATGACTGCGTCGCCGAGGACGAGATAGCCCACCGCAGGGTGGTAGGTGTTAGGATGCACGATCAGCGTCATGCCCGCATCGATCCGCGTCGTGACGTCTTCCAGCAGATGCGGCTTGCTGTCGGCAAACAGTCCCATGCCGTGCCCCCGCACCCGGGTGTATTTGTTGGTCGTATATTCACCCAGCCCGTGTTTGCGGAAGACGTCATTCTCTGCGCGGGCGATATCAGCGGCGACGATGCCGTCGCGCACAACGGCGATTCCCGCTTCCATCGACTCGCGAAAGAGCGCGTGAGCGCTGCGCTGTTCTGCGCTGGGTTCGCCGACGACCAGCGTGCGGCAGATCTGAGCATAATAGCCGTCAACGCAGGGCGTCAGTTCAGTTGTGACCAGGTCTCCACGCTTGAGCCGCTTGCCGCTCGGAGGCGTCATGCCGCGTACTTCGACGCCGCCGACGCCAATAATCTGGAAATTGTCATCAACGCCGTTGGCGCGGAAGAAGGCTTCCGATTCAGCGATCAGTTCGTAGTCCTGCCGGCCGGAGCGCGCAGCGTTCATGAACACCAGATACCCTTCGTCGGCAACCCTCGCCGCGCGGCGGATGGCGGCGACTTCCGACTCCATCTTGTCCATCAGCAAGCGGTCGACGAAGGCGGTCTGGTCGCTGATATTGAGCGCCTTGGCGCGAGCAGCAATCCGGCGCGGAAGCAGGCGTTGCGGCGCGGCCCCGATCCGATGATTGCGCAGCCGGTCCAGTACGGCATCGACCTCGGCGATCAGATCGGCTGCATGGATCACTTCGGCGGTGGGGCAGTCCAATTCAGCACGGTCAACCTCGAGAGGGCTGTCGAGGTAGAGGGTGACATGGCCGTCGTTGCGAACCAGTGCCAGCGCCTGGCCTTCGATGATGCCGAAGTCGGTGGCGTAACGCAGATAATCGCACTGCCAGGCATTGCCATAGACGAGCAGCGTATCGAGGCGGGCTTCCGCCATCGCCCCGATGAGACGTGCCCTGCGATCGTCTCCGATCATGGCCATTCCGTTGCAGAAGCTTCGCCAATGGCATTGGAGCATATTGCGAAGCTAGGTTCACGCTACCTAGGTACAGCTTCTTCCGGTTGAGGTGATCGCTCAGACCGCTTTGGCGTCGGAATCAGCGCGGCGGAATGAGCGGCAATAGTAAGAATGGTGGCCGCTCGCCATCGAAATGCAAGGTCGTCGTGCCACGGAAGAGGTCCGGCGGACGGTTGACGGGCTCCTCGTGCAGGAACGGTCCGACACCGGTCTGCGGATAAGGAACGCCTGGCGCATCGATCGGAGGGCCGTCGAAGCGATAATCACATCCACGCACCGACAGCCCGATCTGGTAGCCGGCCGGTACGGCGATGCACGTCGGCCAGATCTCCACATCCAACTCGACGGGCTCGCCGGGCGCCAATGGCCACAACTCGTCGTGCGTGTGATACGGCTGGTAGGGCAAGCTCCGAGCGGGGTCGAGCTTGCGGTGTGAGGCGCGAAGCCAGCCTTGCCCCACCGGCGTGCGTGGATCCTGCGCGCCCTGAAAGACCACCTCGCTGCCATCGGGAGCGAACACCCGCAGAACGAGGAACAAATCGGCGTCTGTAGTTGACGACGATACAAGTAACTTGGCGGCGAGAGGCCCGGTGATCTCGAGCGGCTCGCTCAGAGGCGGTGTCTTGAAGGTTACGCCGTCACCTGTGGCGGCGAAGCTCACCTCGGCGGATCTTGTCAGGGGCTGCTCACCCAGGCTGCAATGTTCAGGGTGAAGATAAAAACGGGTCCAGCGGGTACGTTCGAGAGGCCATTCGCTTTCCGCTCGTGGCACCATCTTGCCTCCGGGGTGGCGGATATTCAGCAACACGCGCGGCTGCCGGTCCCACCCGGTGTCCTCGCCCTTGAGAAAATAGCCGAAGAAGCGTTTCTGCAAATCGACCCCGTACGAACTGTAGAACTCGGTCCAGTGGGTGTCGCCGTGTGCCTCCAGCCACTTCTCCGAAGAGGCCGCATGGCGGTACGCCTCAAAATTTCCTCGGGTATGCAGTCCCTGCCCGCCCCAATTGGCCGCCGAGAGCATCGGCACCGTGACCTTCCGCCAATCCGGACTCCGGTCACGATGATATGCATCGTCCAGGGGATGCTCGAGCGCACGCTTCACGATGTCGCTGCGATTGCGCATTAGCTCCTCGGGCAACAGCGTTTCGGGGCCGGCCACCAGTTCACCTGTGAGAGGGCTACGCATTCCGCGGCTGCCAACCCCATGCTGCATGGTCAGAGCCGCGCGCGGGTACCAGTTGGTCATGAATTCCGAGAAGATACCTCCATGATAAGTCGCGTCTCGATAGTGATCACCGGCACCCTCCCAGGCGCAGATGGCGCACAAATTGGGCGGCTGCAACGCAGCGACCTGATACTGGTTCATGGCATAGTAGGAGATACCGCTCATGCCGACCTTGCCGTTACACCACGGCTGGGCTGCCAACCACGCTAAGCATTCGTAGATGTCTTGGGTCTCGCGCGGCGACCAGGGATCCATATACCCCGGCGAGCGGCCGGTCCCGCGCGCATCGACACGCACAATGGCATAGCCATCCTTCACCCAGTTCTCCGGATCTGGCAGCTCCCAAGCCTGATATTTGTTGCTTGTGGCCGCCATCGCCACAGGATGGCTCTTGATCAGCCGCTGCCATGCGAACGGGCGACTTTCCGCGAAAGACATTCCCTTCGCGTAGGGGCCATAGCTCAGGATCGACGGAATCGTGCTTTCTCCGACCGGACGGAAGACATCGGCCCGCAGCACGATGCCATCGCTCATCTCGATCGGCGCGTCCCAGACGATGCGCATGCTGTCCCTGACTTCCTCGCTCATCGGAGACCTCCTTTCCAAGCCACTACTCATACCCGCGCGGGCGAAGGCGAAACCTCGGCTCAAAGAAGCCGCGCTCCGCTGTGTGTGCCGAGACCTTGGTCGGCGTCATTGATCTGCAGTCGATGCCCTGCTCGTCGAGCTTGTTTGCGTGGTTGCGACGTGGCTGATCAGGCGTGGGAAGAACGACCGTAACTTGAAGCCGAAGTCGAAATGCAGCGCCGGCGTCCGGCCTCCTGAAGACACGAGCTTGACACCAATCTCGCTACCTTTGCGGGTAATCGCGTCGAGCAGTTGCAGGAGGGACGTAGTGGGCATGGTGATCGATCGGCACGAGGAAACCTCGCGTTGGCGACAGCAGTCGGGCACCATGTTAGGGATGCGCCACTCGCAGTGCCATGCCCATCGTGTGACGATCCCCATTGGCCAGCACATTCCCGATGGCACGGGATTTGAATAGACCTGAAGCGATGGCTTTCTCCTCCAAAAACGCAGTCTCGATGATCGCCGATGACAATACCCTTGTGATCGATGGCCTCGAAAAGCGATTTACGTCGCATGGCCGCGCGGCTTTTCGGGACATCAGCTTTTCGGTCGGCCAGGGCGAATTCATCGCACTGATCGGCCCGTCGGGCTGCGGCAAATCGACGTTGCTGCACATCATGGCGGGGCTATCGGAGCCGACCGCCGGAAGGGTGAGCCTCAACGGCGTGCCGATCGCGGGCCCGCGTTCCGAGATGATGTTCGTATTCCAGCAGTACACGAAATCGATCTTTCCGTGGAAAACCGTGCTGGACAACGTGCTGCTTGGCGTGAAGTACCACTCCGGTGCCTCGCGGCAGGAGATGGAGAAGCACTGCCTGGAACAGCTCGATCTGGTCGGGCTCGGGCGCTATCCGAACTATTATCCGTATCAGCTCTCTGGAGGGATGCAGCAGCGCGTCGCGATCGCCCGCGCGCTGGCGCGGCGGCCAAAGATCCTGCTGATGGACGAGCCGTTCAGCGCGCTCGACGCGATGATGCGGGTCGAGCTACAGGACCTGCTGCTGAAGCTCTGGTCCGACCTAGGGCTGACGATCCTGTTCGTCACGCACGATCTCGACGAGGCCCTCTACGTCGCCCAGCGAGTGATTTTGCTGAGCGCGTCGCCGGGAACGATTGCGCAGAATGTCCCGGTGCCTCTGCCCTATCCGCGGCAGCAGATCGAAACGCGCAGCGAGCCAGAATATCTCAGACTACGCGAGCATCTTTACCGCAACATGGTCGCACAAGTGATGGCCGGCCGGGCGGACGTACCGTGAAGGCCTGGACCGCATTCCGCGATTCGCGCGCATTGGGCGTGATCCTGCTCGTGCTGCTGCTTTTGATCTGGCAGCTTTCTGCGACCCATTGGTTCATATCGCCGACCTGGCCCACGGTCGCACGCATTTTCGAAGCGTGGTTCGAGAATATCGCCGACGGCACGATCCCCGGGCACCTGATCGCGACGCTATGGCGCCAGATGCTGGGCTATGGCCTCGCGGTTGTGAGCGGCATCACCCTCGGGCTGGCCATGGGCTACTACCGCTTGCTCTACAATCTGTTCGAGCCGCTGGTCGAGGTCCTGCGCCCGATCCCTGGTCCGGCCTATCTACCGATCCTCGTGCTGTTCGTCGGCATCGGCCATGAGATGAAAGTCACGCTGATCTTCCTCGCTTCGCTGTTTCCGATCCTGCTCAATACCTACAGCGGCGTTCGCTCGATCGACCGCGTGCAATTCGACACGGCCCGCACGCTCGGCCTGACCACGCTGCAGACCTTTCGGGAGCTGGTACTGCCCGCCGCCAGTCCGCAGATCCTGACCGGCATGCGCATCAGCCTCGCGATCTCGCTGATCCTCGCGATCCTCGGCGAGATGATCGTGTCGAACGACGGGCTCGGTTATTTCGTGCTGCTGGCGCAGCGCACCTTCAAGGTGCCAGACATGTACGCCGGCATCTTCACACTGGCGCTGCTCGGTTACGTGCTCAATCGCCTGTTTTTGATGATAGAGAGCCGGCTGATCCGATGGCATACTGAGAGCAGTGGCCGGACCTGAAACAACGGGAGTCCGACGATGTCGATACGTTCCACCGTCCTGCGATGCAGTGTTGCCGCCGCTATGCTGGCGCTGGCGCCACTGCCTGCGCCGGCGCAGCAAGTCACCAAGATCCGCGCCGTTGCCCAGGGCATCGCCAATTTCGCGGTGCTGCTGGTCGCGCGCGATAAGGGCATGTTCAAGGAGCAGAACCTCGATGTCACCTGGAGCTTCGTCTCGCAGGGCGCGCTCGGCGTCGAAGCGGTGTTCGGCGGCAGCGCCGAGCTCGCCGGCAACTCGGTCATCGAACCGCTGATCGCACGCGGCAACGGACTCGACGTCATGTATCTCATCAACAACACCCGCATCCGCCCGACCCCGCCGGACAACTCGGGCATCGCGGTCCGCACCGCCGACCCCATCAACGGCCCGAAGGACCTCGTGGGCAAGCGCATCTCGGCCGGCCTGATCAACGGCCCGAACCACGTCCATCTGAAGGAATGGCTGACCCGCGGCGGCGTCGATCCGGCCAGCGTGCAGTATTTCGAGTTGCCGTTTCCGCAGATGACCGACGCGCTACTGCAAAACCGGCTCGACGCGGTCTGGAGCGTGGAGCCGTTCCTGACCTTCCTGCTCAAGAGCGGAAGCGCGCGCGTGATCGCCTATCCGTACCAGGGCAACGTGCCCAACATGGATATCGCGGCCTTTCAGGTGAAGGAGAGCTGGGTCAAGGCCAATCCGGATGTGGCGCGGCGCTTGCGCACCGCCCTCGAACAGGCGACCAAATATCTGGACAACGCCAGCAAGGAAGAGCGCGACGATTGGATCGCCAAGTACACCGGCGTCAAGCTCGAGGTCGTGAAGGAAATCAATCTGCCGCTCTATGTCACCGAGTTCAACGTCTCCACCCTGCAGGCCAACCTCGACATCCTGGTGCGCCAGAAGCTCACCAAGCCGTTCGACGTGAACGCCATGCTCTGGAAGCCCTGAGAGGACATCACCCATGCTGACCACGCTCCCCCAGAAAGCCGAGCCGGCGCACACTGCGCTGATCCTCGTCGACGTACTCAACGCCTTTTGCGCCGAAGGCGGCGCCATGCACCGCGAGGGCCGCGACCTGTCGCTGGTCAAGCCGATGCTGCCGCGACTGCACAAGCTGATCCAGGCCGCACGCGCAGCCAGGACCAAGCTGGTCTGGATCCAGTGTGCCTACAACACCGGACCAAACCACTACCTGTCGGAAGTCTGGCTCGAGCAGGCCAAGCGCCGTCGCAACGGCGCTTACACCGACTTCCCGGTTTGCGAGCCCGGCAAATGGGATCAAGACTTCTACGATGTCCGCCCGCTCTCCGACGAGGTGATCGTCACAAAGCACCGCTACGGCGCCTTCGAGAACACCGACCTCGACCTGGTGCTGCGCTCGAACCGCATCAAGAGCGTCATCATCACAGGCGTGGCCACCAACGTATGCTGCGAGACGACCGCGCGGCAGGCGTTCATGAAGGACTATTACGTGCTGTTCACCAGCGACTGCTGCGCCACCTACTCGCAGGCCCAGCACGACGCCACGCTGTTCAACATCGACCAGTTCTTCGGACAGGTGGTGACCAGCGACGAGATCATGGCGTGCTGGCCGGCGGCGGAGACGAAGCTGCGGGCGGTGTCCTAGCTGACGGCGCGCCACGAACTCGGTTGCCCTCTCCCCTCGTGGGAGAGGGTCGGCACCGTCGACGTTGCAAGCGCGTCGAACTTAAGTGCGTGCGTCCAACCGCTCCGCCAGCCAATCGGCCATGCGCGGGCGCACCACTGCGTAGAGGTTGTGGCAGCAATGGTTGCCGTCCTCCGGTATGTCGAACGTCATATCCGGATGCGCCGCCATCGCCTTGCGCAGCCGGTCAACCTGGGTGGCCGGGATCAGCACATCCTGCGCGCCGTGCAGCGCATATACCGGGCATCGCACGCGCTCGGCCTGGCCTGACAGGTCGAGCGTGCTCTTGAGATAAGGCCCAGCCTTCTCGGCATCGTCATAGCCCGCCACGAACGCAAATCCGCGCCGCGCCGGATCGCGCATCTGGTCGTAGTAGGACAGGTCGAACAACACGCCCCAGCACACGCAGGCCTTGAAGCGCGGATCGTGGGCGGCGGAATGGATGGCGTAGAACCCGCCGAGGCTGCGGCCGATGATGCCGATGCGATCGGCGTCGATCTCCGGCCGCTTCTCGAGCCAATCCAGCACCGCGGACGTAAACCGATGGAAGTCCGGCCGCAGCTTGGCCTGGAAATACGTCTCGCCCTGCCCCGGTCCGTCGAACGTGCAGGTCGCGAGTCCGCGCGCGAGACACAGATTCTCGAAGCGGTAGCTCTCCTCCTTGGTGCTCTCCAATCCGCCCAGCACGATCACGACCGGCGCGCGGCCGAACGTCCCGGGCGGCAGCCGCAGATAGCCTGGGATAACGAAGCCTTCGAAGGCCAGATCGAAACGGATCGCCGGCGCCGCGAACAGCGGCGCGGCCTCACGATAGAGCGCGACCTTGCGCATCTGACCCTCGTCGCGCCGCACCGGATCATGGAACCAAAGAAACTGTGCGTAGTGGTGCGACAAACATGCCTGCCAGAACAGCTCGCCCGCGCTCTGCCGGCGGTTGCGGGCGAGCGCCTCGCGGGCGAGCCGCTCGTAAGTATCGCCGAGGCCGGTCCAGTACGGAAACCACTCGTTCCAATGGGTCAGGCTGGCTTGCGCCGCCATGACGTCGCCGGCCGGCACGCCGTCGCCGATCAGGCGGATGCCGCTGGCGCTCCAGACGCTGTCGAGGATTTCACGGCTCATGGGAAGATGAGCCGCCTAACCCTTCCAGACCATCGAGTCGACATCGATCGATTTCATCAGCTTCTGGCCGACAGCAAGCTCCATGTTGGTCTTGAGGCTCGGCACATTGAAGTCGCTGACAAAGATCGGCAGGCTCATCTCAGCAACAAGCTCGGGCCGGACGCTGGTGAATTTCGAAACAAAACTGTCGCGATCCGCCTTCGGCGCCTCAGTCATGAATTTCTGCGCGCGTGTGAATACGGTGCGGAAGCGCTTTGCGGCATCGGCATTGGCCTTGAGCCAGCTTTCCTTGGCGAACATCGCGGTGACGTCCATGTTCGGGATGTTTTCCTGGTACGGATAGCCGATCACGCGAACATTGCCGGACTTCTTCAGGATCGTGAAGAACGGCTCCACCGCCCACACCGCATCCAGCCGGTCTTGCATCAATGCATCGGCCATCTGCGGGAACGGAATCTCCGTGAGTTGGACGGTCTTCGCATCGCCGCCGTTCCGCCGCATCCATTCAATGAAATGGACGTGGTTGATGCTGTTGAGTAGTCCGACCGAAGCGCGTTTGCCCGCAAGATCAGCAGGCTTCTGAATGGCGCTGTTGGCTTTCACCACTATCGCCGAATTGTCCGGCGCTTCCGGCCGAATGCGCGCACTCGGCACCACCAGCATCATGTCAAGGCCGTTACCGCGTGCGACCATCGGCTCCAGCACGCCGCCGCCGGCGAATTCCACGCTACCGCCGTAGGTCGCTTCAACGGCAATCGCCGTTTGCGCCACTGGCGACCAGGATACGTTGAGCCCCTGCTCCTCGAACCAGCCCTTGTCGCGACCCACAAGAAGCCCCGTGTAATTGGTGACCGGAGTCACGACGATGCGTATCGGCGTGAGTCTCTGCTGCGCAAAGGCCGGTGCCCGGCCCGCGGCGAATGAAAAGGCGGCCGCGCCCGCTACGAAAGTCCTTCGAGTTTGGCTCATCGTACTCTCCTGTCATTTTCGCCAAATCAGCGTGCGGCGGGCCGATTCTCCGCGGCGGCATTCCGCCGCGACTTCACGATGTTCAGACGCCGGCCAGGATGCAGCCATCCTTAGGCGCAACCTCGGCCGAAAGCGCGACCGCTTCGTCGACTGTCTTGGCCCGATGATAATTTGAAAGGTGGCCGTCTTCATATGGAAGCAACACTATAGGCAATTTGCGACCTGTAAAGGCAACCAGCCCGGAGCCTGGCGACGGAATGTCCCGGTGAGGTTGAAATCCTTGACGGCGAAGCCGCGCATTGTTGCGTCGATGCGTTTCATGCCGACGCAAGACATGCTTGCTCCTCCCCTCCGCCCGCAGCCTCGGAGACACCGCGTTCGCTGTTGCGCCGGGGCGAGCTCCTGCTGCCAATATGCTGTCGCCCCACGCGATGCGCGCGAACTTTGGGTTCGGGCGCGCTAGCTTTTCAATAGCTCCTGCGACACCACCGAACGAGCGACTTCGCGTCCACCCTTGATGACGTGGCGCCGGAGCGGTTGCAGCCGTATCGCTTCATGAACCGAGGGGGCGCCGACGACCACGAGGTCGGCACGCTTGCCGGGAGCTATTCCGTAATCGTCGACGCGGGCCGCCTTGGCCGCGTTTTCGGTCACCATCGACATCGCCTGCTCGAGCTCATGCGGCAGCGTGAGCTGCGCGACATGCGCTATCATCGAAACGCACTCCAACGGATCGGGCTTTCCGAAAGGGTAATACGGATCGTTCACGTCATCCTGCGAGGTGACGACATTTGCGCCACGGATCAGAAGCTCCTTCACCCGCGCGATGCCTCGCCGGCGCGGCTCGCGATCGAGCCTCGCCGAACACACAAGATTGATGTGAGCGTTCACCGAGATCGTAACTCCCGCGGTAGCAACAAGGTCCACGATCTTCGCGGCATAGACGTCGTTGTAAGCCGCCATCGCGCCGCAGTGGCTCGCCGCGACGCGGCCGTGAAAATTCTCGCGCATGGTCTTGAGCGCAAGATATTCGAGGCTGCGCGAGTTCGCATCATCGGTGTCGTCGACCAGCATATGGATATCCCGGTCGTAGCGCTTGGCGATATCGAAACAGATGTCGATATGCTCGCGGGCCTCGGCGTCCGTGTATTCGTACCAGGGCAGGCCGCCGACAATGTCGCAGCCCTCCTTCATCGCTTCATCGAGCAGTTCCGCCGCGCCCGGATCGCGGACGATGCCTTCCTGCGGAAAGGCAACGACCTGGATCTCGCAATAGCGCCTGAACTTTTCACGGGCGAGCAGCAGACCCCGTGAGGCACGAAGGCCGCCGATCGTGCCGACGTCCGCGAACAGCCTGAAAAAAGTTGTGCCGTTCTTCACCCCAGTTTCGAGAACACGCAGGGTCCGTTCGGCGACTTCGGCGGGGTCATATTTTCGCTTGAAGTCGTTCGTGATCTCGATCGCTTCCGGTAGCGTTCCGGACAAGTTGGGTCGCATGATTTCGCCGAGCAGGCACTTGTCGGCGTGAAAATGCAGATTGAACAAGCCCGGGAGCACGAGACTTCCCGCCGCGTCGATCTCCCGGCGGCCCTTGTCCGGCGCCTTGGGCTGTACTGACGCAATGCGATCCTTTTCGATGACGATATCGACCATTCCTTGATGGCCGCGGACAACGGCATGACGCACGATTACATCCATCGAGGCTGTCCCTATCCTAAATTGGATCCGGCTGTGGTGGGGTCGAGAAGCGCACGCGGGCCGAATGTTGGTCACATCCAACCGATCTTCGGTCTCGTTTTCAATCTGCTGCGATCACGGACCAACCAGATTCGCGCCGGGATGCCCCTGGCGAAACCGAGCAGGAACTGGGGGCCAGGGACGCGGCGCCGGGCCGTGGCAGACCGTCCAGGCGACGATTCGATCCCTCTCAGACCGTTTCGGCCTGGCGCTTGCGCACGCTGTCGATCAGCGACGCCCGCAGCAGATAGGCGCGATGGGCCGCCGGATCGGCCGCGGTCGCGCGCAGGGCCGCGTTGCTCTTGGCGCGCGTGGCCGGATCCTTCTCCTCGAGCCGCTTCTTGTTGGCGATGGTCTGCTGCTGGACGTATTCGACGTTCAACGGCCGGCGAAACCGGTCGTACAGATCCAGAATATCCGGCGACACCTCGCGGCGGATGACGCGGCCCAACAACGTGGACAGCTCGACGCCGTCATGGATTCCGAAATTCAGGCCGAGCCCGCCGAGCGGGTTGTTGACGTGGGCGGAATCGCCGGCGAGGAAGGCGCGGCCCTTGCGGAACGACGCGGCGACGCGCTGATGCACGTTGTAGATGTTGCGATGGACGACGGGATACGCGCCGGTCTTCGGAAAGAACCGTTGCAGCCGCGCCTGCACGGCCGCCTCTTCGAAGGCTTCGTCCTCGCTTTCCATCAGCCGGGTGGGGAACACGACACGCCAAAGACCCTTGCCGTCGTCACCGGTGACCTTGAACAGCGCGGCCCACTCGTCAGGGTCCGAGAAGTAGTTCCGGGAGCACTCGGCAAATTCGGCACCGAACGGATAGGTCGTCGTGAGCACCAGGAACCGTTCCGGATGGGTGTATCCCTCGAACTCGATGTCGAGGCCCTTGCGCACCGTCGAGCGTCCGCCGTCCGCGCCGATCAGATAGGAGGCTGATACCTTGCGAGATCCGGCCGCCGTCTCGACCTCGACCTCGACCCGATCGTCGTGCTGCTGGAAACCACCGACGCGCGCCGAGAATTCGACCTGGACGTTCGGCAGCACCTTCAACCGACCGAGGGCTATATCGGCCAGCTTGTGCTGCTCGCATTGCACGACATACGGAAAGCGCGTGTCATTCTTCAGCATTCCGAAATCGAATTCGGCGATGATGGCGCGGCTGGCA
The DNA here is from genome assembly GCA_963725065.1 of uncultured Alphaproteobacteria bacterium. Taxonomy (GTDB): domain Bacteria; phylum Pseudomonadota; class Alphaproteobacteria; order Rhizobiales; family Xanthobacteraceae; genus VAZQ01. The sequence goes on along the minus strand of CAVRXD010000063.1, from coordinate 30,620 downwards.
CGATCCCAGATGCGGAACTTGGGTTCGATCAAGCCCCGCCTGGTCACCTCTTCCACCAGTCCGAGATTTTCGAGAATCTCGAGCGTGGCAGCGTGGGTGGTGGCCGCCCGCGGGCTGTCATTGACACGGGCCTCCGCTTCGAAAAGCCGAACCTCCAATCCTTGCCGGGCGAGCGCGAGCGCCGTCACCACGCCGACAGGGCCGCCACCCGCAATGACGATGGGACGTTCGGATTGCATATTCGATCCCGTGTTCGCGGCGTGAAGTCTTGCCGCAGGCCCAGGGGAGTTGCATATGCCGAGACGGCGATGTTGACCAGACCTCGAAACTCGTTACCGGTCGCATGGCTGACTTGCGACGGAAATCTTGCAGTCAAGGTCGATGACCTCGCCCGTCTTTTCCCCGCAGGCTACAAGCCACACTGCCTCTTGCCATCATGCACTGCTTGCCCGGCAGGTGCCGTCGTGATCAGACCCGCACCGTCGCGCGGACGCCCCGGAGTGAACAATGGACCTGACGAAGCCGATCCTGATCACCGGCGCCTCCGGAAAGACCGGACGACGCGCTGTCGCCGCCACCGCCGGGAAAGGCGGTATGGTGAGAGCATTCCTGCGGCGTCCCGAGGCCGGACCGGAGCTGCTGCAGGCCGGAGCGTCGGAGATCGCAATCGGCGATCTGAGCGATCCCGGCTCGTTGCAGCGAGCGCTCGAAGGCGTGGGACAAGTCCTCCACATCTGCCCGCCCATGCATCCGCAGGAGGACAAGATCGCGATGTCGCTGATCGACCTCGCGTCCAGGGAGGGCGTCGACCGCTTCGTCCTGTACTCCGTGCTGCACCCGCTGCTCGCCGACGTGCCTCATCATGCGCGCAAGTTGGAAGCGGAGCGTTATCTGGTCGACTCCGGGCAGGTCTATACGATCCTGCAGCCCGGCAGGTACATGCAGCACCTGGCCGCGATCTGGAAGACAGTGCTGACGACGGGCGTGCACAGCATGCCGTTCGGGACCAAGGCGCGGTTCAGCGTCGTCGATCTCACGGACCTGGCCGACGCCACGGCCAATGTCCTGACCTCGCCGGGGCATGAGGGCGCGACCTATCAACTCGCCGGGCCGGAGGCGCTGAGCCAGGACGACATGGCGTCCATCCTCACGCAGGTGCTCGGCCGGCCGATCCGCGCCGCCGGGAAACCGCTCGACGAATTTCGCCGCGAGGCTTCCGCGGCGGGAATGCCGGCCGAGCGGCTCGAAACCATGTGCCTGATGAATGCGCATTACGATGCGCACGGCCTGATCGGAAATCCCAACGTGCTTCGCTGGATTCTGGGCCGTGAGCCCACCCGTTTCGCCGACTTCGTGAAGCGGGAATTGCCGACCGGGTGAGCGCGCGCCGCCTGCCGGAACCTGGTCATGCGGCTGAATGCCGCCCGACGGTCCGCGAGGCCGTTCCAGCTTCGGGCGAATGCGTCGCGGTCGCGCATTTGCGCGGGAACATGCCCACTATATCCGCACGGTGACGACACTTTGATCGCTCCAAATGCCGGCAAATAGGCAACGACGGCTTGGCATCACGTCGCCCATGGCATTAATGGTCTGGACATTCGTGCGTCAGGGTGCGGACGCCGCGATCCATGGAGTTTTCAAGATGCTGCAGTCGCCGAGGGCCATGACGAGATCATGCCGCCGCTCCCTCAATCACAGCGGCACCACGAGCCGCCGGCATATGCTGGCCGGCCTCGCCCTGCTCGCTGCGTTCGCGCCCGGCGCCGCGTCGGCGCAGGCGACGGATTGGCCGACCAAGCCCGTGACGGTGGTGGTGCCGTTTGCAGCCGGTGGAAATACCGACATCATGGCCCGGATTGCGAGCCAGAAGCTTGCCGAGGTGTTCAAGCAAGGCTTCGTCGTCGAAAATCGCGTCGGTGCGGGTGGCGCGATTGCGGCGACCTATGCGGCGCAAGCGGCGCCCGACGGCTACACCCTGTTCTTCGCGGCGGCGCCGCAGATCGCGGTTCTGCCGTACGTGCAGAAGGTCAACTATGACCCACACAAGGATTTCACCCCGGTCAGCATCTTCGGGACCGGGCCGTTCATTCTGGCCATCAGCAGCGCAATTCCAGCCAAGACGATTCCCGAGTTTGTCGAATACGCCAAGAGCCGCAAACTCAACTACGGGTCCGGCGGGACCGGATCCGTCAGTCATCTGTCCGGCGCGCTGTTCGTGGCGCGCGCGGGACTGGACGCCGTGCACATTCCGTTTCGCGGCGGCGCTCCGGCGATGACCGCGCTGCTCGGTGGTCAGGTCGAGATGTATTTCGGTAACGCCGCCGACATCATTCCTTTCGTGGAAAGCGGCAAGGCCCGCATCATCGGCGTTGCCGCCGACAAGCGGATGAAGCAACTGCCCGACGTTCCCACGGTGAGCGAGACCTATCCCAACTTCTCGCTGTCGGCGTGGAACGGCTTCCTCGTTCCCGCCAAAACACCCCGACCGATCGTGGAAAAGCTGGCCAAGGAAGTCATCGCCGCGACCAAGGATCCCGGGGTCATCGAGCAATTGACCAAGCTCGGCATCGAGCCCAACGGCACGACGCCGGAGGAAACCGCTGATCAGATCGCGCGCGAGCAGGCGCAGTTCGATATTGCGATCAAGGCTGCCAACCTGAAGGAGCAGTGATGTCGCCCGGGCGAAAGGATCGCATGAGCCGCATGAACCGGCGCGCGTTCATAACGCTGCTCGGCGGAACGGCCATTGCCTGTCCACGCGCCGTGCTGGCGCAGTCATATCCTTCGCGCCCGATCACCATGATCGTGCCGTTTCCGGCGGGCGGCGGCGCCGACGTTCTGGTTCGCATCCTGACGCGGCACATGGCGGACGATCTCGGGCAGGTCATCGTCGTGCAAAATCAGCCTGGCGCGGGCGGAGCGATCGCCTTCGGCCAGCTCGCCCGCGCCGCGCCGGACGGCTACACGCTGGCATGGACGTCGGCCGGGTTCGCGGTGATGGCGGTCACCTTGTCCAATCTGAGCTTCGATCCGCAAAAGGACTTCGTGCACATCTGCAACGTTGCCGAGAACCCGTTCGTTCTCGTCGTCAATCCGCAAGTCACCGCAAAAAGCGTGCAGGACCTGATCGAGTTCGCAAAGGCCCATCCCGGCACGATGAACTTCGCCCATAACGGCACGGCCACCCTGACGAATCTCGTTGTCGAGCTGCTGAAATTGCAGACCGGAATCTCGGTTGCCCAGGTCGCCTATCGTGGCGACAATTTCTCGGTCAGCGACGTCATCGCCGGTCACGTGCAGGCGATGTTCTCGAACAGCCCGGTCTCGCTGCCGCATGTGGCGGCCGGGCGGCTGCACGCCCTGGCGGTGACCTCGCCCAAGCGCTCGCCGGCCGCGCCGGAGCTGCCCACGATGATCGAGGCAGGGGTGCCCGGCTTCCAGGCGGTGGTGTGGCAAGGCTTCAGCGCGCCGGCCGGCACGCCGCAACCGATTGTCGATCGCCTCAACGCCGCGGCACGCCAAGCGCTGCAGGCGGCCGACGTGATGGGACGGTTCAAGGAGCTGGGCGCGCAGCCCGTCGGCAGCACGCCGGAAGATTTCGACGCGCTGGTCCGACGCGAGCTCACGGTATGGGCCGACGTCGTGCGTCGCTCCGGCGTCAAACCCAACTAGCGCAAATCGCCGGGCGACGTCGATGCGCTGCGGCGATCTGGTGCACACCAGCTCTGTCCGGTTGCAGGTCCGGCGCTTTCGTCCAGGGATGGATGAGGCAGCCCGGCGCAAAACACGTTTGTCTTTGGTCAGGAGCTAAGCCAAGATCGCGAAGCTGATAAGGCCATTCAAGGTCAGCGTCACACAGGCAGCATGAAGATGATGAGTCTTCGCCGGACGTGGATTTGTTTTCTTGCCCTGAGCATCTTGCCGCTCGACATCCTCATCGCTCCGCCTGCCGCGGCGCAGGACTATCCCAATCAGACGGTGAAGATCATCGTGCCGTTCACCGCCGGCGGCGGCGTCGATGTGGCCGCCCGCATCATTGCACCGAAGCTGGGCGAAGAGCTCGGCCAGTCCGTCATCATCGAAAATCGCGGCGGTGCGGGCGGCATGCTCGGCGCAACCGCCGTGGCGCAGGCGCCGCCCGACGGCTACACGCTGCTGGTCGGAACCGGCAGCACGCACGGGACGAACTCCAACGTATATTCGCGGATCAACTACGACCCGGTTCGCGATTTCGTCCCGGTCGTTTTGCTCACGACGTCGCCGCTCCTGCTGATCGTTCCTCCTTCGCTGCCGGTAAAGAACGTCAGCGACCTGATCGCATTGGGACGCAGCCGCGCGGGCGAGCTCAGCTTCGGCTCCTACGGCACCGGCAGCATCAATCATCTCGGCGCCGAGCTGTTCAACTCCATGGCGAAAATTCAGGCCAACCACGTGCCCTATCGCGGGTCCGCTCCCGCAATGACGGACCTCATCGCCGGACGGCTCAACTACATGTTCGACGGCGTCTCCACATCGCTCGGCTATCTTCAGGGTGGAACCATCCGGGTATTGGGCGTGGCCGGACCCGACCGCTCTCCCGTCCTGCCCGATCAGCCCACGATTTCGGAAGCCGGCCTGCCCGGCTACGATACGACGGTCTGGTTCGGCCTGTTCGCTCCGGCCGGCACACCCAAGCCGATCGTCGATCTCCTGAACGCCAGGACCAACGCCGTTCTCGCGTCGCCGCGCGTGAAGGAGGCATTGCAGAAGCTCGGCGTGGAAGCAGTCGGCGGCAGCCAGGACGTTCTCGCCAGGAAGGTCCAATCGGAATTGCAGAAGTGGTCGACCATCGTGCGTGAGAAGAGCATCCGCCTGGAGCAGTGATCCGCGCTTCGAACGCGCAGCCGCAACGTCAAAAGCCGTACAAAAAGGAGATTGCCCGGCATGTCCGCATCCAAGCGCCAGATGCATCTCGGGGTGTTCGTACTCGGCACCGGCAATCATTCGGCCGGATGGCGCTATGACGGCGCATTCACCACCAGCTGCAGCCTGCCGGTGATGAAATCGATTGCCAGCATCGCCGAACGCGGAAAGTTCGACCTGTTCTTCATCTCCGACGCGGTCGTGATGGACCCCGGGGATCACCCGTCCTTCATCAACCGCTTCGAGCCGATGACGCTGCTGGCCGCGCTCGGCATGGTGACGCAGCACATCGGGCTTGGCGCGACCGTCTCGACCAGCTTCAGCGAGCCGTTCCAGGTCGCCCGCGCCTTCGCGTCGCTCGACCATCTCTGCGGCGGGCGAGCCGCCTGGAACGTGGTGACGAGCACGCACAATGCCGCCGCCCTGAACTTCGGCAAGGAGCGCCTCAACGAGCACGACCTGCGTTACGAGATCGCGACCGAGTTCGTGGACGTCGTGCGCGGACTTTGGGACACCTGGGACGACGGCGCCATTGTTGCCGACAGGGCTACCGGCACCTTCCTCGACAAGTCCAAGGTGCGCCCGCTCGACCACAAGGGCCGCTTCTTCAGCGTGAAGGGACCGCTCAACATCGAGCGTTGCCCGCAAGGCCAGCCCGTGATCATCCAGGCCGGAGGCTCGCCGCCCGGGCAGGAGCTTTCGGCACGCTCGGCCGACCTGGTGTTCTCCGTGGTCAACGGCGATCCCGCCTCGGCCAAGGCCGCCTACGACAGCCTGAAGCAGCGGGTGGTGAAGAACGGACGCGCGCCGACGGATGTTCCGATCCTGCCGGGCGTGATGCCCATCATCGGCGAGAGCGACGAGCAAGCCAAAGAGCAGCTCGCGCGCCTGCAAAGCTGGCTGACGTCGACCAACGCGATGGCGTTGGTGTCGCAACGGCTGGGGCACGATATTTCAGGCTATCCGCTCGACGGCCCGGTCCCCGAGTTTCCGGAAAAGACCGACCGTGGTCAGGCGTTTTCAAAGACGTTGCTGGACATGGCCCGCCGCGAAAAGATGACGCTGCGCGACCTCTACAACGTCACTGCCGCCGCGCGCGGCCATTGGGTGATCTACGGCACGCCCCAGCGCATCGCCGACAAACTCGAAGAATGGTTCACGGGCGGGATGGCGGACGGGTTCGTCATCATGCCGGCGTACTTTCCCGGCGCGTTCGATGACTTCGTCAACCTGGTCGTGCCGGAGCTGCAGCGCCGCGGCCTGTTCAGGCGGGACTATTCGGGCCCGACTCTGCGCGATCACCTGGGTTTGCCGCGACCCGGATCGCGGTTCGCCGTCAGCGCTTGAGGCCGATGGCGCTGAGCGCCTTGGCCCACTGATCGGTTTCCTCACGCAACATCTGGGTGAACTCGGCGGGCGTGTTGGCGACGGCGATCGAGCCGAAATCGGACATCCGCTTCTGGATCTCCGGGTCCTTCGCCATCTGCGCCATCACCTCGGCCAACCGGGCGATGACGGGCTGCGGCGTGCCGGCCGGCGCGAACAGCGCGTTCCACGACTCGACCGGGTAGTCCACCAGTCCCAGCTCCATCAGTGTGGGGATCTCAGGCATATGCGGGCTGCGCTTGGCCGTGGTGATGGCGAGCGGGCGCACCGTGCCCGCGGCAAGCTGGCCCATCGCATCCGACATGTTGGAGAATGCGAGCTGAACCTCGCCGGTGACCACCGCCGCGGTCGCCAGGGCGCCGCCGCGATAGGGCACGGAGGTGAACTTGGAGCCGGTCTTGACCCGAAATATCTCCGCTGCGAACTGCATGAGGCCGCCGGCGCCGACCGTGCCGTAGCTGAGGCCATCGGGCACACTCTTGCTGAGCGCGGCGAGCTCACCAGCGGTGCCGGCCTTGACCTGCGGATTGACCACGAGGACCAGCGGATTGGTGTTGATCAGGCTGATCGGGGCGAGGTCCTTGAGCGGGTCGTAAGGCAGCTTCTCCGTGGCCGGCGAGACCGTGATCGGACCGATCCCGCAGATGCACAGCGTGTAACCGTCCGGCGCCGCCTTGGCGACGGCGTCGGTGCCGTTGATGCCGCCGGCGCCGGCGCGGTTCTCCACCACCACGTTCACGTTGAGCGCTTTCTGCATGTAGCTGGCGGTCAGCCGACCCACCACGTCGGTGTTGCCGCCGGCCGCAAACGGCACGATCAGCTTGATGGCGCGATTGGGATAGGCGTCCTGCGCGCTCGTCGCCTGCATGGGCGCAACGATGCAAAACGCCGTGAGAGCCAGGAGAACCGTTCTCATGTCATTCCTTTCGTGAACTCGCTCCGCCAGCACCGTGCCTATTCACGAGCTTCCACATATGCGCCGGCGACAGCGGCAGCTCGCACAACTCGACGCCGAGCGGAGCAAGCGCCGCGGCCACGGCATTCGCGGCCGTCGCCGCCACGGCCACCATGCCGCCTTCGCCCGCACCTTTGGCACCGAGCGGATTGGTCTTGGATCGCCGAAGCTCCATCGTGATGGCGCGGACGTTCGGAAAATCGCACGCCAGCGGCAGGAGATAATCGGCAAGCGACGTGTTGAGGATTTGCGCGTCCCCGTCGTAGATGACTGGTCGAGGAAGACGCCGCCCAGTCCTTGCACCAAGGCCCCGATCGCCTGGCCATGGACAATATCCGGATTGATCGCGCGGCCGACATCCTCGATCGCGACGTAATCGAGAATCTCGACGTGCCCGGTGCGCGGATCAACCGCGACATGGCAGGCATGGGCGCCGTAGCTGTAGGTGCGGATCGCGGTCGCGAAACTGCCTTCCGCTTCGAGGCCGGCAAATTCCGCAAAGGTCGCCCGCTTTGCTCCGGCGCTCACGACGCCGTCCGCGATCATGATCTCTTCATTGGGAAGGCCGAAGCGCTCGGTGGCCGCGGCGCGGATCGCGGCGACGAGATTGCCGCAGCCGTCCATCACCGCCGACCCGCCGACCACCATGGAACGGGAGGCGAATGTGCCGAAGCCCTCGCGCAGGTAGGTGGTCGAGCCATGGAGAATGCGTACGCGCTCGAACGGCAATTTCAGAGTATCGGCCGCGACCTGCGCCAGCGTCGTCTCCAGCCCCTGCCCCAGCACCGACGACCCCACATAGACGGTCACGCTGCCGTCGTCCTCGACCGTCGCGCGCACGTTCTCCTTGCCGGAGCCGCTGCTCTCCACGAACGGCACGGCGGCGAGGCCGTGATAGCGCCCATCGATCAGACGGCCCTGCAGCGACTTCTTCTCGGCCCAGCCGATCTCGCTCAGGACGCGCTCGAAGGTGGCGTGATAGTCGCCGGTGTCGAAGTCGGTCTCGCCCTCATATGGAACGAGCTTGCCGGTCGCGAACGGAAGCTCGGCCTCGCTGATCAGGTTCCTGCGGCGGAAGTCCATCGGATCGAGGCCAAGGTCGCTGCGCCACGATGTCGAGCAGCCGCTCGCGAAAGAAGTTCGCTTCGAACCGCCCGGGTGCCCGAAGGGTGCCGACGGGAGTCTTGCTCGTCATCAGCGCTTCGACGGTGATGGCAACGTCGCGGATGCGGTAAGGACCGGGAAGGAATTGCCCGGCCTTGGCCGGCACGACACCGCCGTTGGTGCGGATATAGGCGCCCATGTCGCCGTAGATGTGGCCGCGCAAGCCGAGGATGCGTGCCCTCGCGCGTGCACGCAATCTCGAGGTCGCAGTCGACTTCGCGCGAGTGATTGGTCGCCATCAGGTGCTCGCGGCGATCCTCGATCCATTTGACCGGGCGGCCGACGTGGCGGGCCGCGAACGGGATGAGAAAATCCTCGGGATAGAACTCGCCGCGCACGCCGAAGCCGCCGCCGACATCGAGCTCGATCATGTCGATGGCCTGCTCGGAAAGCCCCAGCATGGGCGCGAGCACGCGACGGTTGAAGAACAGGACCTTGGTGGCACCGAAAATGACGAGCTTCTGCTTCGCCGCATCCCATTCGGCGATGAGCCCGCGGGTCTCCAGCGGCACCGCGGTCAGACGATGACAGCGAAAGCTCTCGCGGCGGGTGTACTCGGCCTTGGCGAAAGCCGCGTCGGCATCGCCCGACGTGACCGAGTAGCGCACCGCGCGGTTGCTGCCGCTCGTCTCGAACAGCAGCGACTTGTCGCTTGCCGCCGCGTGGCGATCCGGCAGCGGCGGCAGCGGTGCGATATCGACATCGATCGCCTCGAGCGCGTCTTCGGCCAGCGCCTGGGTCTCCGCCACAACCACCGCGATCGGTTCGCCGACGTAGCGCACCTTGTCCTTGGCGATGACCGGTTGCAGGTAGGGCGCGAATTCCGGAAGGTTCGCAAGCCGCAATGGGATCAACGGAATCGTCCCGATCTCGGCCGCGGTGATCACCGCTCGCACGCCCTTGCGCGCCCGCGCGGCCGACGCATCGACGCCGTTGATACGTCCATGCGCCACGCTGCTGCGCAAGACCACCGCGTGCAGCATCCCGGCGCGCTTCAGGTCGTCGACGAATGTCCCCGCACCGGTGAGAAAGCGCCGGTCTTCCGCCCGGTCGACCGGCTGACCGATCAGCGGCGCGGCTGTCATGTTCATGGATGATCTTTGCGCAGGAATTCGAATAGGGTTGCACGGTAGTGCGCACCCTACGAAACTGCAAGCTGATGACCAACACACAACCCAGTGTGGTGCGTACAGGAGCAAGAAGGCCACCATGAAAATCATCGATATGACCCATGTGATGAACGTCCATACGCCCGGCTGGGTCGGATATGCCGGCAACAAGATGTATTATGCGCAGAACCTGCAGACCCAGATGATCGTCGCGCAGCGCATCGACACCGCGCTCCATGTCGGGACCCATTTCGACGGCGCCATGCATGCGACCGACAATCGCAAGGGCGACATGGCCTCGCTGCCGCTGGATTATCTGGTCAACCGCGGCGTGGTGGTCGACATATCCGGCAAGATGTCGGACTGGGCCGTGATCACGCCGGACATGATCGAGAGCGCCGGCGCCGATATCCGCGAGGGCGACATCTTGATCCTGCACACGGGGTGGCACCGCCACTACGAGGGTCAGTCCCAGCAGGATCTGGTGAAGTACTTCTGCTACCACCCCGGCCCCAATCTCGACACCCTGCAGTGGATGTTCGAGAAGAAGATCAAGTGGTGGGGCATGGACACCGGCTCATGCGACCATGCCATGAACACGTCGATCCGCACCATGCGGCCGGACCTCGCCGCGCAATTCACCAAGTTGCACGGCAAGACCCCGGGCGAATTCTTCGGGACCTTCGAATACATCCACAAGAAATCCAAGCGCCGGGTCGTGGCCGACGTCTTCCCGTTTCACAACTGGGCGTTCCAGGAAGGCCTGCTGCACGCCGAGAACCTCGGCGGCGATATCGAGCTCATGCTCAACAAGCGCGCGCTGATCGGCGCATTCCCCTGGCGATACGAGGGCCTCGAAGGCTGTCCCTGCCGCATCGTTGCCTTCCTCGATGCCGGCGACAACGTCGAGGCGGTGGGCAACGCCGCGAAGGCGATCATGGGCGGCGCTTAAGCCGCGAGAGCCTCGATCCAAGCCATTGCACGTTGCCGGGTGATTATTTTCGCGGCTTGCGAAGGCGCGGTGACTTGACTAGCATTTTGTTTGTACGCAAACGAAGTTGGATTGCGCTTCTGTTGGCGTTTGCGAAAGCACCGCAATGGCGAAGATTTCCACCCCCGACGGGGTCAAGCTCCACGTGGAAGAGGTCGGCTCGGGAACGCCGATCGTCTTCGTCCATGAATATGCCGGCGACTACCGCAGCTGGGAACCGCAGCTGCGGCATTTCAGCCGCCAGCATCGCTGCGTCACCTATAGTCAGCGCGGATATCCACCCTCGGACGTCCCCTCCGATCCGGCCCGCTACTCGCAGGATCTCGCCCGTGACGACGTGATCGCGGTGATGGACGCGCTCGGTATCGAAAAGGCGCACGTGGTCGGGCACTCGATGGGCGCCTACACCGCGCTGCATGTCGGTCATCCGGTATCCGCAGCGCTGCCTGTCGGTGACCGCTGCCGGCTGCGGTTGGGGCTCGACCCCGGATGTGGGCACGCGCGACGCCATGAAGGCGATGGCGGCCGAGACCGGAAAGATGTTCGCCAATGAAGGCATCAACTCCGCCGCGGCGAAATACGCCGACGCCCCGATGCGTCAGGCTTTCAAACACAAGGACCCGCGCGGCTGGAGCGAGTTCGCGCGCATGCTGGCGGAGCACTCGGCGCAAGGTCACGCCCACACCATGCTCAACCTCCAGCTCAAGCGCCCGACGCTGTGGGAGATGGAAACCGAGCTCAAGCAGTTCTCGGTGCCGCTCCTGGTAATCGTCGGCGATGAGGATGATCTCTGTCTCGACGGCAGCGTCTTCCTCAAGCGTACCGTGCCGACGGCGGCGCTGCTGGTGGTGCCGCGCGCGGGCCATACCATCAACAGCGAGGAGCCGGCGGCGGTGAATGCGGCGCTCGCCGAGCTGTTCTCGGCCGCGGAGGCGGATCGTTGGCTCGCCCACAAGCCGGCATGACGAGATGAGCGAAGGCGGCGATATCGCAATCGACATGGCCGGCGGCGTTGCCACGCTGCGGTTGCGCAACCCGGACCGGCGCAACGCCGTCTCCATCGCGATGTGGCGTGCGATCCGCGTTTTCGCCGCCGACGTGAGCGCGAACAAAGACGTGCGCGTCGTGGTGATCCGCGGCGACGGCGACAAGGCGTTCTCGGCCGGCGCGGATATCGCCGATTTCGAGACCGCGCGCAGCGGCGCCGCCAATGCGCGCGCCTACGACGACCTGGTCGAGGACACCTGCCAGTTGATCGAGGCCATCGCGCGGCCGACCCTCGCCGTCATCATCGGACCGTGCATGGGCGCGGGCGCCTCGCTGGCCGCGAGCTGCGATCTGCGGATCGCCGCCGACAATGCCTTCTTCGCGGTCCCGGCGGCCCGGCTCGGACTCGGCTACGACCCGCGCGGCATCAAGCGATTCCTGCGCGTTTTCGGCGCGAGCGCGACGTGCGAGCTGATCTTCACCGCCGAGCGTCTGCCCGCCCAGCGCGCCCATCAACTCGGCACCGTGTCGGCGCTCGTTGCCGATGGCGGAGATCGAACGCATCGCCGCGGAATGGACCCGCCGCATCGCCGAGAACGCCCCGCTCACGATCGCGGCCGCCAAGTCGGCCATTCGTGCGCATCTTTCCGAGCGACCCGCACATCTCGCCGAAGCCGAGCGGCTCTACGCCGCGGCCGATGCCAGCGCCGACTATGCCGAGGGCCGCCGCGCCTTCACGGAGAAACGAACGCCGCGCTTCACCGGCAACTGACGGCGATCGTTCGAGACCGACCGCAAAAGGAGATCGACATGGACCTCAAGCTCAACGGCAAGACCGCGCTGGTCACGGGTGGCAGCGAAGGGATCGGCAAAGGCATTGCCCGCGCGCTGGCGCAGGAAGGCGTCGATGTGGTGATCTGCGCGCGCCGCAAGGAGCCGCTGGAGGCGGCGGCCGCCGAGATCGCGAAGGAGACCAAACGCAAGATCGTTGCGATCACCTGCGATCTCAGCAAGGACGCCGACTGCAGGAACTTCATCGAGCAGGGCCACAAGGCCCTCGGCCGCATCGACATCATGGTCAACAATGCGGGCTCCTCCCCCGGCGGCGTGATCGAGCATCTGTCCGAGGCCGACTGGGAGCAGTCGCTGCAGCTCAAGTTCATGGGCTATGTGCGCTGCCTGCGCTATGTGCTGCCGATCATGGTCAAGCAGGGCGGCGGCCGCGTGGTCAATCTGATCGGCAACGACGGCGTCAAGCCGTCCTATTGGGAAATCGCGCCGGGCGCCGCCAATGCGGCCGGACAGAACCTGACGATGTCGCTCGCCGGCCAATACGGCAAGAACAACATCAGCTTCTGCGCGGTCAATCCCGGACCGGTGCGGACCGAGCGCTGGGCCGGCCTGGTGGCGGCGATGGCGCGCGACATGAAGCTGCCGCACGAGGAGGCCGACAAGCTCGCTCCGTCCTCGATCCCGCTGGGCCGTATCGCCGAGGTCGAAGAGGTCGCCAATCTCGTCGTCATGCTGGCCTCGCCGCTGATGCACATGGTCAACGGCACCCAGATCGAGATCGACGGTGGCCAGGAGAAGTCGCTGATGGATCGGCTGCGCGATCGCAAGTGACCGCGCCGTCGATCGCGCCGCTGTTCGGTTTCGCAGCCCACCGCCGGCGGCGGGCGCCAGCGTGCCGATGCTGCGTTTTTCGGCATCGGTGCGCGATTAAGTGACCTTGACAAGCCTCGGGACGGGCTCATTATTTGCATACAAATGAATTGATGGGCCATTTCCTTCGATGCCGAGCGTACGGCCGATGGACTTTCCGCGACGGCGGCGCCGCAGCGCAGGGCCGCGTCGCCTGATCCATGCCCGGTTCGCCTGATGACCCCACCAGCACTGCAACCTCGTGAAATGGAGCACCGCATGAGCACCAGATTCCAGCTGCTTGCGCTGGCCGCGGCGAGCGCCGCAGTCGTTTGTCTCGGCACGCCTGTCGTCGCCCAGACCACGATCAAGATCGGCGAGCTCAACAGCTACAAGTCGCAGCCGGCATTCCTCGAGCCCTACCGGAAAGGCTGGGAACTCGCGGTCGAGGAAATCAACGCCAAGGGCGGCGTGCTCGGCAAGAAGCTCGAGGTGATCTCGCGCGATGACGGCGCGAGCCCGGGCGATGCCGTCCGTGTCGCCAACGAACTCGTCACCCGCGAGGGAGTGAACATCATCGCCGGCACCTTCCTCTCCCACATCGGGCTCGCGGTCACCGAATTCGCCGGCAAGGAGAAAGTATTCTTCCTCGCGGCCGAGCCCCTGACCGACAAGATCACCTGGCAGAACGGCAACAAGTACACGTTCCGGCTGCGCGCCTCGACCTACATGCAGGTCGCGATGCTGATGCCGGCCGCGCTCGCCGCGAAGAAGAAGCGCTGGGCCATCGTCTATCCCAACTTCGAGTACGGCCAGTCCGCCGCCACCTGGTTCAAGGAGATGCTCAAGAAGGCCCAGCCGGACGTCGAGTTCGTGACCGAGCAGGCGCCGCCGCTCGGCAAGGTCGATGCCGGCGCGGTGGTGCAGGCGATCGACGACGCCAAACCCGACGCGATCTTCAACGTCCTGTTCGGACCCGACCTCGCCAAGCTGGTGCGCGAGGGTACGACCCGCGGCACGTTCAAGAACCGCACCGTGGTCAGTCTGCTGTCCGGCGAGCCGGAATATCTCGATCCGCTCAAGGACGAGGCCCCGGTCGGATGGACCGTCACCGGCTATCCCTGGGAGGCGATCGACACGCCCGCGCACAAGGCGTTTGTCACCGCCTACCAGAAGCGCTGGAACGACTATCCGCGGCTAGGCTCGGTGGTCGGCTACGACACCATCAACTCGCTTGCCGCCGGCATCACCAAGGCGGGATCGACCGACACCGACAAGCTGATCGCGGCGTTCCGCGGGCTCAAGGTGCAGGGCCCGTTCGGGCCGTTCGAATACCGCGCCAGCGACCATCAGGCGACCGTCGGCGCTTATGTCGGTCAGATTGCCTTGAAGGACGGCAAGGGCACGATGTCGAACTTCAAGTATGTCGACGGAGCGAGCGTGATGCCCCCGGACGAAGAGATCAAGAAGCTGCGCCCGGCGGCGGCGATGAACTGACCGCAGCCGCTCGGTCCGACTGATCAATTAACGGTCCCCGCGCAGGCGATCTCGGATCAATCCGAGATCGGCCGCCTTCCGGCGCGGGGACGAACCGATCAACCGGATTCGGCATGGGCTCAGGCGGCTTCCTCGCCATGAGTTTCGAAGCCCTCCTGTTCCAGGCGCTCAACGGCCTCGCCGCGGCGTCGAGCCTGTTCTTCGTGGGCGCCGGCCTCTCGCTGATCTTCGGCGTCACGCGCATCATCAATATCGCCCACGGCTCGTTCTACATGCTGGGGCTCTATCTCGCCGCGACCATCGCCCTCAAGGTGGGCGGCGTGCTCGGCTTCTGGGGCGGCATCATCGCCGCGGGCGTGGTGGTGGCAGCGCTTGGGGGCCTGATCGAAATCCTGCTGCTGCGGCGGATCTATCAGGCGCCGGAGCTGTTCCAGCTGCTCGCCACCTTCGCGCTCGTCCTGGTCATCAACGATGTGGCTCAGTACATCTGGGGACCGGAGGACCTGCTCGGGCCGCGGGCGCCGGGTTTGCGCGGCTCGGTCGAAATCCTCGGGCGCAATTTCCCGAGCTACGACCTGTTCCTGATCGCCGTGAGCCCGGTCGTACTGCTGTTGCTCCACCTGATGCTGGCGAAGACCCGCTTCGGACGGCTGATCCGCGCCGCCACCCAGGATCGCGAAATGGTGGGCGCGCTCGGCGTCAACCAGGCGATGCTGTTCACGGTCGTGTTCGTGCTCGGCTCCTTCCTGGCCGGCTTCGGCGGCGCCCTGCAGGTTGCGCGCGAGCCGGCCAATCTGTGGCTCGACCTGATCGTGATCGGCGACGCATTCGTGGTCGTGGTGGTCGGCGGCATGGGCTCGATCAGCGGCGCGTTCCTTGCGGCCGTCATCATCGCCGAGGTGAAGGCTTTGTGCATCGGGCTCGGCGTGGTCAATGTCGGCGGCTTCGTTCTGAACTTCTCCAAGCTCACGCTGGTCGCCGAGTTCCTGGTGATGGCAATCGTGCTGATCGTGCGGCCTTATGGGCTGCTCGGGCGCCCGCAAGCCGCGGTGCGCAATCCGGCCGAGACCGACGATCCGATCCGGCCCGCGAGTCGGTCGCTCCAGGTCGTGGCGGCCCTGGTCCTCGTCGGACTGCTGCTGCTGCCGTTCGCAAACAAGGCGTCGCCGTATGCGCTGGTGCTCGGCATCGACGTCTTGATCGCGATCCTGTTCGCGACCTCGCTGCATTTCATCATGGGTCCCGGCGGCATGCACTCGTTCGGCCATGCCGCCTATTTCGGGCTCGGCGCCTATGGCGCAGCCCTGATGGTGAAGTTTCTCGCGGCGCCGACACCGGTCGCCCTGATCGCGGCGCCGGTCGCAGCGCTCATGGGCGCGCTGCTGTTCGGCTGGTTCGCGGTACGGCTGTCCGGGGTCTACCTGGCGATGCTGACATTGGCTTTCGCGCAGATCGTCTGGTCGATCCTGTTCCAGTGGGAGGGTGTCACCGGCGGCTCCAACGGCATTCTCGGCATCTGGCCGCAAGCGCCGTTCGACAGCCGGCCGGCGTTCTACCTGATGACCCTCGCGGTCGTGGTCGCGGGGGTGCTGCTGCTGCGCCGCTTCCTGTTCGCGCCGTTCGGCTACGCCATGCGGGCGGGGCGCGACTCGCCATTGCGCGCGGAAGCGATCGGCATCAATGTCAAACGCGTGCACTGGATCGGCTTTGCCATCGCCGGCACGTTCGGCGGCATTGCCGGCGGCATCTTCGCCTTCGCCAAGGGGACGATCTCCCCCGATGTCGCCGGCGTCTCGCGCTCGATCGACGCCATGGTCATGGTGCTGCTGGGCGGCATCCAGACCCTGACCGGGCCGATCGTCGGCGCCGCTGTCTTCACCTTCCTGCAGGACAATGTCATGCGCCAGACCGTGTTCTGGCGCGGCCTTCTGGGCGCGGTGATCCTGCTGCTGGTGCTGGTGTTCCCCGGCGGCATCGTCGGCGCGCTGAGCAAGCGGCTGGCGGCGCGGAGAAAGCCCGCATGAGCATCCTCTCGGTGCGCAATCTGTCCAAGGCGTTCGGCGGCGTGCACGCCGTCGACGACGTGAGCTTCGACGTCGGTGAAGGCGAATTCCTGGCGCTGATCGGCCCCAACGGCGCCGGGAAATCGACCTGCTTCAACATGATCAACGGCCAGCTCGCGCCCGATCGCGGCGACATCCGTTTCGAGGACCGCAGCATCGTGGGCTTGCACCCGCGCGACATCTGGCGCCGCGGCGTCGGCCGTACCTTCCAGGTCGCGGCCACGTTCGGGTCGATGACCGTGGCGGAGAACGTGCAGATGGCGCTGGTGAGCCATCACAAGGAGATCTTCCGGTTCGGCGCCGCATTCGCGGGTCGCCATCACGTCCGCGCCGTCGAGCTGCTCGATCAGGTCGGCATGGCGGACGCCGCCGCGCGCGCCTGCAAGGAGCTCGCCTACGGCGACGTGAAGCGGGTCGAGCTTGCCATCGCGCTCGCCAACGATCCGCGCCTGCTCCTGATGGACGAGCCGACCGCCGGCATGGCGGCGCGCGAGCGCCACGACCTGATCGCGCTGGTGAAGCGGCTGGTGGTCGAGCGTGACATCTCCGTCCTGTTCACGGAACATTCGATGGACGTGGTGTTCGCCTATGCCGACCGCATCATCGTGCTGGCGCGCGGCGTGCTGATCGCCGACGGCAATGCCGAAGCCATCCGTGACAATCGCGAGGTGCAGGCGGTCTACCTGGGCACCGGCAGCACCTACAGGCCCCATACCGAGGCGCCGCCATGAGCATGCTCGAGGTCAGAGGCCTCAAGGCGTGGTATGGCGCCGCGCAAATCCTGTTCGAGCCGTCGTTTCACGTCGGCCACGGCGAGGTGGTCGCGCTCATGGGCCGCAACGGCGCCGGCAAGTCGACGACGTTCAAGGCGCTGATGGGACTGATCCCCCAGCGCGCCGGAACCGTCAGCTTTCTCGGCGAGGATATCTCGAAGCTCAAGCCGTTCGAGATCGCGCGCCGGGGCCTCGGCTTCGTGCCCGAGGACCGGCGCATCTTTTCCGATCTCACCGTGCTGGAAAATCTCGACATCGGCCGCCAGCCGGTGCGACATCATCCCGACGGCCGTCCGACTCCGTCATGGACGCCCGAAAAGCTGTTCACGATCTTTCCCAATCTCGGCGGCATGCCCGACCGCCGCGGCGCCCATATGAGCGGCGGTGAGCAGCAGATGCTGACGGTCGCTCGCACGCTCATGGGCAATCCGCTGCTGGTGCTGCTCGACGAGCCATCCGAAGGCGTCGCGCCGGTCATCGTCGAGCAGATGGCCAACACCATCGTCGAACTCAAAAAGGAAGGCCTCTCGGTGCTCCTGTCCGAACAGAACATCCATTTCGCCGAACTCGTGTGCGACCGTGCCTATGTGCTGGAGAAGGGCCAGTTGCAGTGGCACGGCCCCATGGCCGAGCTCGCCACCGACGTCGCGGCCCAGCGCCGCCTGCTGTCGGTGTAGTCATGGCTTCCCGCCCCCGATCCGCCGCCAAATCCGAGTATCGGCTCGACGATCAGGTCGGCTTCCTGCTGCGGGTCGCGATGCAGCGGCATACGTCGATCTTCATGTCGCGGATCGTCAAGGGCCTGACGCAGACGCAGTTCGCGGCGCTCGCCAAGCTGCGCGAGGTGGGGCCGTGTTCGCAGAACCAGCTCGGGCGCCTGATCTACCTCGACGCCGCCACGACCAAAGGCGTGGTGGACCGGCTCGAGGTGCGCGACCTGATCACCGCCCGTCCGGATGCGAACGATCGCCGCCGCCGTGCCATCGCATTGACGGAGGCCGGCCGCGCGGTCGCCGATGCGGCGATAAGAGTGGCCCGGCAAAATCACCCACCAGACCCTGACGCCGCTCACGGCCGCCGAGCAGAAGGCCGTCATTCGCCTGCTGAGAAAGCTGGCCCGCTGTCGGATTGACGACTTTTCGGGATCACGCTCTATCGTCTGATCAGCGGTCGGCGCGCTTGAGGATCGCGCGCAGCCGTTGCGGCGTCACCGGCAGCCGGGTAATCGCGCCCGGCATCCCGATGGCATCGTCGATGGCCGCGGCGATCGCCGCGCCGACAGCATTGATGCCGCCCTCCCCGGCGCCTTTCAGCCCGAGGGGATTGAGCGGGGACGGAGCGTCTTCCGTGATGAGCACCTCGGGCGCCGGCACCTCCCGCGCCGTGGGCATGAGGTAGTCCGCAAAATTGACGGACAGGGGTTCGCCGCGCTCGTCGTAGAGAAATTCCTCCAGCAGCGCGCCGCCGATACCCTGCGCGAACCCGCCGGCGAGCTGACCCTGGACCAGCATCGGATTGACCGCCCGGCCGATGTCATAGGCGAGCATGTAGCGCTCGATGGTCACGCCGCCGGTGTCGCGATCGACCCTGACGACCGCGATATGCACGCCGTAGGGGTAGTTCATGTGATCGCTGTAGAACCAGCCCTCGGCCGACAGGCCCGGGGCGCGGGCGCCGCGCAGCTTCGATGCCGGTTCCAGCGCCTTGGCGACCTCGCCGAGGGTGACGGACGGTCCGGCGGCGGCCGCCTTGCGCACCACCACGCCGTCGATCAGCTCGAGCGCGTCCGCAGGCTGCTGCAGCAGCTCGGCCGCGACATCGATCGCCTTGGCGCGGACTTCGACCGCGGCAAGGCGGGTCGCCTCTCCGGTCATCACGGTGACGCGCGACGCAAAGGCGCCCATCCCGAATGCGATGCGATCGGTGCGGCCGTGCTCGACGCGCACGCGCCGATAGTCGACGCCGAGCGCATCCGCGCAGATCTGCGCCACCACGGTCTCGACGCCCTGGCCGAGGGATGCCGCGCCGGTCACGACCTCGACGAGACCCGCCGGACCGACGGACACCCGCACGCCGTCGAACGGGCCGAGGCCGCTCTTCTCGACGAAGAGGCCGAGGCCCGCCCCGACGCATTCTCCGCCGGCACGCCGGCGCCGGAGATCGTCCTGCAGCGCATCCCATTTGAACGCTGCCAGCGCCTTGTCGATCAGGCCGGCGTAGTCGCCGGAATCGAGCACGATGTCGGTGCCCAGCGTCGCCAGCGGCCGCCGATACGGCATCTCCCCTTTGGCAACGAGATTGCGCCGACGGACGTCGATGCGATCGATCCCCAATCGCGCCGCGATCGCGTCCATCAGCCGCTCGCGCACGAACGTGCTCTCGAACCGTCCCGGCGCGCGATAGGTGCCGCCCGGCGTCTTGTTGGTGAGGCGGACATGGCCGACCGCCCGATAGGCCGGCACGCGATAGGGCCCAGGCAACATGGCTGCCGCGAGATCGGGCACCGTGGCGGCGTGGGTGCGAACGTAGCCGCCCTGGTCGTGGAAGAATTCGTTGTCAAAGGCGAGAATGCGGCCTTGCGGGTCGACCGCGGCGCGGACCCGATGCCGCTGCTGGCGCGAATGATTGGCGGCGATCAGATGCTCGCGCCTGTCCTCGATCCATTTCACCGGCCGCCCGAGCCGCAGCGCGGCGAGGCAGACCAACACGTCCTCGGGATAGAGCTCGCCGCGGATGCCGAAGCCGCCGCCGACATGTCCTTCGAACAGCTGCACGGTGGCGGGATCGCGGCCCAGCATGCGGGCGATGCTGTCGCGATTCCAGTGCGGGACCTTGGCGGCGCCGTGAAGCTCCAGCACGTCGTGGGCGGCGTCGTAGCGGGCGATCGCACCGCGGGTCTCGAGCGGGACGCCGGAATGGCGCCCGACCGCGAGATCGAGCTCGACCACGGCATGCGCCTGGCGAAACGCCGCGGCGACATCGCCGTAGGACTTTTCCACGATCGCCGGCTCGGTCGAGCGGCCGTCCTCGAATTCCCCGGGCGCGGCAGCGGCGTCGAGGACGACCGGCAGTTCCTCGACCTCGACGGCAACGAGATCGGCTGCGTCCTCCGCCAGATAGGGATCGGTCGCGAACACCGCCGCCACCGGTTCGCCGACATAGCGCACGCGCTGCCGGGACAGGATCGGCTGGCGGTAGGGCGCCAGGCCTTCGATACGGGTCAGGCGGAAGTCGATCGGCGGAATGTCCGCCACGTCGGCCGACGTCCAGACCGCAACGACACCCGGCAGCGCCAGTGCCGCGCTCGTATCGATCGACAGAATGCGACCATGGGCGTGGGCCGACCGCACCACCCGCATATGCACCATGCGCGGAAAGGCCACGTCGGCCGCGAACCGGCCGCTGCCGGTCACCAAGGGCCGATCCTCCAGACGGGTCACCGATCGTCCGACGAAGTTCATGTCAGGCCTGCCCCCGCGCGGCAGCCGCGCGCAACGCCGCGCGGATGCGCTGCGGCGTCGCCGGGAACTCGTCGATCGATACGCCGAACGGCGACAGGGCGTCGTTGATGGCGTTGACGACCGCGGCGGGCGGGCCGATCGCGCCGCCCTCGCCCAGTCCTTTGGCCTTGGTGAGGGACGCTTCCGTCAACGTCTCCAGATGGTGGATCTCGATGGGCGGAATCTCGCGCGCCGTCGGCGGCAGGTAGTCCGCCAGGCTTGCCGTGAGGATGTTGCCGGTCTCATCGTAGATGATCTCTTCCAGCAGCGCGTTGGCAATGCCCTGGGCCACGCCGCCGTGAATCTGCCCGTCGACGATCATCGGGTTGATCAGGCGCCCGGCGTCCTCGGCCACCACGAACTTCTCGATCGTGACCCGGCCGGTCTCGATGTCCACCTCGACCATGGCGACGTGGCAGGCGTTGGAGAACGTTCCGGCCGGATCGTAGGTCGCGGTCTCGCTGATGCCGGGACCGACCTCGCCCTTGAACCGGTGGGTTTGATGATAGGCGGCGCGTGCCAGCGTCGTGATCGGAATGGCGCGATCGGTTCCGGCGACGCGGGCGACATCGGCTTCGAGCACGATGTCCTCCGCCGACGCCTCGAGCAGAATGCCCGCCATCTTCATGAGCTTGGTGCGGATCTTGCCCGCCGCCAGCAAGGTGGCGCCGCCCGCGATCACCAGCGACCGGCTGGCGAAGGTGCCCCATCCGTACGGCGTGCGGTCGGTGTCACCGTGCACGATCTTGATGCGGTCCGGCGAGGTGCCGAGTTCGTCGGCGATGATCTGCGACAGTGTCGTGCGCAGGCCCTGCCCGTGCGGGGACGCCCCGATGCGCGCTTCGACGAAGCCGGACGGATCCATCGTCATCTCGACGGTTTCCCAACCGGGCGTCACCTCCATGCCGCGCGCCGCGAAGGCCGGCGTGCCGTAGCCGGTGCGCTCGGAAAATGTCGCAAGGCCGAGACCGAGATAGCGACCATCGGCCCGCGCTTTCGCCTGGCGCGCGCGGAACGCCGGCACGCCGACGGCTTCGACCGCCATCTCCATGGTCTCGACATAGGTCGCCTCGTCGAACACGAGCCCGGTCGCCGACGTGTAGGGAAACGTCTTGACCAGGTTGCGGCGGCGGATCTCGACCGGGTCGAGGCCGAATGCCGCCGCCGCCTTGTCCATCAGCCGCTCGAGCGTGAACGTGATCACCGGACGCGAGACGCCGCGATACGGCGCCATCGGACAGGTGTTGGTCACGACCCCGCGCGATACGCAGGCGTATTCGCGCACGTCGTAGGGACCGGGCATCTCCGCCATTGCCATCAGCGGCTCGACGCCACAGGTCGTCGGATAGCAGGAATAGGCGCCGACATCGGCAACGATGTCCGCGGCGAGGCCGATCAGCTTGGCGTCGGCATCGAATGCGCCCTCGAGCGAGACGGATTGGTCGCGGCTATGGAAGCAGGCGACGAGGTTCTCGCGCCGGTCTTCCACCCATGCCACCGACGTCCTGAGCTTGCGCGCGAGCCAGGTCACGACCACGAATTCAGGCGCCAGCGACATCTTCTGCCCGAAGCCGCCGCCGACGTCGGGCGCGATCACCCGCAGATCCGATTCCGGCATCCCGATCAGGTCGGCGATGATCGTCCGCATCGCGTGCGGCATCTGCGTCGCACAGGTGAGCGTGACACGTTCGCTGGCGGCATCCCACACCGCATGCGCGGCGCGCGGTTCCATCGGCAAGGCATTCTGCCGGTGCGAGCGGATGTCGACTTTGACCCGCCGGTGCGCGCCCGCCAGTTTCGCGTCGAAGCCGGGCGTTTTCACCCGCCCTTCGACCACCACGTTCCCGGCCGCCTCGTCATGGACGAGCGGAGCGCCGGGAGCCAACGCCGCGTGGGCGCCGACGATCGCCGGCATGTCTTCGATTTCGACCTCCACGCGATCGGCAATGTCTTCGGCCTCCTCCTTCGTCGATGCGACCACCGCCGCGATCGGCTCGCCGACGAAGCGCACCACCGCCGCGGCCAGCACCGGCTGGCTGATCGGCACGTAGTTGAACTTGTGCAACATCGGCTGGATCGGCCTCACCGCCGACAGCTCCGCAGCGGTGATGACCGTCGCGCCCTCGGGTGCGGTGATCCGCTTGATGCGGCCGGCGGCGACCGAGCTTCGCACGAACCGGACCCAGCGCGCTGCCGGCAGGTCGCCCGTGAAGCGGCCATTGCCGGCCACCAGCGCCGGATCCTCGACGCGTCGGATCGAGCGGCCGACCCAGCCCTGACCGTCAACCTTCTTCACATCGACGGCCATCGGGCCCGCGCTGCGTTCACGTCTACTTCTTGTACGGGCCGAGCTGGGCGGCGGCGGCCTCGGCGAACGAGCGGTCGATCACGCGCGTCAGCGATACGTCCTTCTTCACCAGACCGATCTGCTTGAAATAGTCGAGGTCCGTCTGCAGGGCCGTCATGTAGAGCGCACCGTTCGGATCGATATAGGGCGGCACGGCGTCACGAAAGATCGACAGGTCCTTCACCCCCGTCATCTCCCCGAGCATCTGCACGATCTCTTCGGCGCCGGGGCCGGCGATCTTGCCGTCCTTGAGGGCGCGGTCGTAGTCGCGCACCGCGCGCAAATAGGCCTTGAGGAACTTGACCCCGGTCTCCTTGTCCTGCGCGAATTTGCCGCTGTAGAGCACATAGGCGGCCTCGTGCGGATAGAACTGGGACAAACCCGCGAAACGTACGGCCACGCCCGTGCGCAGCATATGCGTGATATCGGGTTCGCCCGCGATCGCCGCGTCGATGCCCTTGTTCTGCAGCGCGACCAGCTGTTGCGAGAACGGGATGTACACCCGCTCGATGTCGGCGTCCTGGAGTCCACCCTTGAGCAGCGCCTGATGCAGGACCAATTCATCGGCCGCGCCTTGCGCGACCACGGCGACCTTCTTCCCCTTCAGGTCGGCCAGCGACTTGAACGCGCCGCTGTCGATGAGGTCCTTGCGCACCACCAGCGCTTTGTAGTCGTAGCCGTCGACGCTCATGCCCTTGTCGGCCACGATCCGAAGCTCGATGCCGCGATCGACCGCGTTGTAGAAACCCGCCGAGGTGGCGCCGCCGCCGGTATCGAGCGCCCCGGTGCCGAGCGGCACGATCATCTTGGCGCCGGAATCGAAGTAGGCGAAATCGGCCTTGAGGCCTTCCGCTTTGAAATAGCCGCGCTTCTCGGCGATGTAGAACGCCACGTCGGTGCTCAAATTGACGACGCCGATCTTGACCGGCTTGAGCTCCTGCGCCGGCGCGGCGACGGACATGAGACTGGCGGCCGCCAGGACGGCCAAACCCCGTGCGAGGATCATCACGTTCTCTCCTTCAACAGATTGCGTTTGCCTCGCAGGGCGATTGCTCCCTCATCATCACCTTAGACGCGCGAAGACACGGCGCGGATTCGCATCGGCGATCGCATCGATCTCGGCTGCCGACAGTCCGGCCGTTCGCAGCAGCGCGAGCGGCTCCATATCGGCCGGCGGGAACGAATAATCAGTCCCCAGCACCACATTATCAAGCCCGACCAGTCGATGAGAAAGCGCAAGGCTTTGGGCGCGTGCACGATGCTGTCGTAGGTCATCTGCGTGGCATAGGCCGACGGCAGCTTGGTCGCGACATCGCCCTGCGCGGTCCGGTCCATGCGTCGATGCATGATGTCGAAACGGCCGGCGAGATAGGGGTACGCACCTCCGCCGTGCGACAGCACCAGCTTGAGGCCGGGAAAGCGGTCCAGCACGCCGGACATCAGCACCGAGCCGATACCGAGCGTGGTGTCGAACGTGTACTGCACAACCTGGGCGAGACCGAACTTTGCAGCGCGCGGCGCGGGACCCACCAGCACGGGATGGATCAGCACGGGCATGCCGAGCGCCTCGGCCTTGCGCCAGAACGGATCGAGCGGAAGCTCGCCGATATTGATGTTCTCGATGTTGGAGGAAATGATCACACCGCAGGCGCCGAGCCCGCCGGCACGTTCGAGTTCGCTGCGCGGCGGCCTCTGGCTGGGTCAGCGGAACGGAACCGATCCAGGCGAACCGATTAGCGTTATCCGCACACCACGCCGCCAGCGTGTCGTTCAGCATCCGGTGCCAGGCGATGCACGCGTCTGCGGCAAGGCCGTAGCCGAAAATGTCAGGCCAGGTGCCGACGATCTGGACATCGATGCCCTGCTGGTCGAGCCATGTGAGCCGCTCACCGACCGGCTCGACCAAGCGTGGAAAAAACGGACGCACCTTGAAGCCGTAGTCGAAGTGCAGCGCCGGCGGCGCTCCGCCCGATTGCACCAGTTGCACGCCGATGTCCTTGCCACGCGGCGGCGATTGCATCGATCAATTGCGGCGGAACGTAGTGGGCGTGAATGTCGATCGGCATGCGGTCCCCTGACCGAGAAACTCGGCGGTGAGAAGAAGCTGGGTGGAAAGAACTCCGGACCGGCGCCTGCTCGATCTTGTCGGATATCAGCGCGCTGGCGTCCGGCGCATGTCAGCAGCCCTGCCGCGCACGGCCTTGACGATGTTCTGATAGCCCGTGCAGCGGCAGAGGTTAGACGACAGCACCTCGAGAATCTCCTCGTCCGTCAGTTCGGGATTGGTCTCCAGCGCATTTACCGCAAGCATCAGGAAGCCGGGCGTGCAGAAGCCGCACTGGAGCGCATGATGGGCGATGAAGGCCTCTTGCATGGGGTGCAATTTGTCGCCGTCTGCGAGACCTTCGACCGTTCGGATACGCTTGCCCTTCGCCTGGACCGCGAACATCAGGCAGGATCGTACCGCGTCATCGTCGAGGATCACCGTGCACGCACCGCAGACGCCGTGCTCGCAACCGATATGCGTCCCGGTCAGCCCGCATTCGTCGCGGATGACATCGGCCAGCGTCTTTCGCGGCTCGACCCGGACAGAATGGTCATGCCCGTTGATGTGGAGCTGGAATTCGACTTTCTCAGTCATCGCCGCCGTTTGCGCTGTCGGTGAGGGTTGGGTCTCGTCGATCACAGCAGCGACCGCTCCAAAGCGCGGCGCGTAACCGTGCGCGCGAGGTCGCGGCGATATTCCGCGCTGGTTTGCGCGTCTTCCATCGGATCGATCGCCGCGGCCGCCCGCTCGGCAGCGGCGACAAAGCTGTCGGCCACCGGCGCCCGTCCAGCCAGAACCTGTTCCGCCTCGGCAAGCCTGCGGGCATGGGTCTCGGCGCCACCAACGGCAAGCCGCGGCTCGACGATCCGCCCATCCTCGACGCGATAGACCGCCAGCGCCATGGCAAGCGCAAAATCGCCGGCGCGACGGTTGAACTCGTAAAAGCCGAAGCGCGTGTCGGGTGGAAGCAGCGGCAAGCGCACCTCGGTCAGAAGCTCATCGTCTTCAAGAGTCGTCGTCATGATCCCTGCGAAGAACTCATGCGCGGGAATGACCCGCGTCCCGCGCACGCTTTGCGCGACCATTTCGGCGCCGAGCGCGGCCGCAACGGTGCACCACTCCGAAGCCGGGTCGGCGTGAGCGATGCTACCGCAAAAGGTGCCACGCGCGCGGATGGGATAATGCGCAATGTGGCGCACCACGGTCGACAACAGCTCTCCCAACGGGCCTTCCACCGCCGGGCGATGGAAGGCCGAATGCCGAACGCATGCGCCGATGCCGAGCCGATCGCCGTCGATGGCAAGGCGCCGCAGCGCCTCCACCCCGTTGATGTCGACGAGATGGGCCGGCCGCGACAATCGGAATGCCATGATCGGAACGAGACTCTGGCCCCCGGCCAGGATACGTCCGTCGAGCGGTGCGACTTCAGCCAGCAGGCTCACCGCTTCGTCAATCGTTTGCGGTGCATGGTATCGGAAGGGAGCAACCTTCATCTTGGACCCGTGTCAGCCGTCGCGGCATCGATCGATCCGGCAATGCGCGGACTTTCCGCCCGCCGATTTCGCTCCCCGCTCCGCTGGCAGTTCGAGTGATACATGCATTTTTCGGCGTGTAAAGCGGAAGGGACGTGCTGGCCGGCTTGAACCCGGAATGCATGGCGCGATGCATTTGGAGCGCCTAGGATTGCCTGCCGCACGCTCGGTAAGTCACGCTCGGTCGATGCCGCGATCTGATCGAGCAGATCCTGCCACCGTCGCAGTCATAAGGGTGCAAGCTATGTGGAAGCCGCTGATTGCCGTCGCCCTCATTGCCGGTTCGACAGCGGGCGGGGCGACGGCACAGGTCTACCCCGCGCGCCCCGTTACGATGGTGGTGCCGTTTGCCGCGGGTGGGTCGTCCGACACGATCGGGCGCATCATGGCCGATGGGATGCGGGCCCCTCTCGGTCAAACCGTCATCATTGAGAACGTCGGCGGAGCATCGGGCAATATCGGCGTCGGCCGGGTCGCACGCGCCGCGCCTGATGGCTACACGCTCATCCTGGGCAGTTGGCCCACGCACGTCTTGAATGCTGCCATTTTCGCGCTGCCGTACGATCCCTTGAACGATTTCGAACCGGTGTCGCTGGTCGCGGCCCAACCGCTGCTCGTGATCGGAAAGAAGGGGCTGCCCCCGAAAGACCTGTTGGAGCTCATCGCCTGGCTGAAAGCGAGCCCGCACACGGCGACGCAGGCGACGGCCGGGGCCGGCGGGGCGTCGCATGTCGCGGGCGTCTTCTTCCAGAGGGCGACCGGCACGCGCTTTCAGTTCGTGCCGTATCGGGGCAGCGGCCCCGGGATGCAGGACCTGCTGGCCGGACAGATCGACATGATGATCGACCTGGCAGCCAGTTCCACGCCGCAGGTACGTGCCGGCACCGTCAAGGCCTACGCCGTCACGGCCAAGAGCCGGTCGGCCGCAGCGCCTGATGTTCCTACGGTCGACGAGGCCGGACTGCCCGGTTTCCATGTTTTGTCCTGGCACGCCATCTGGGTGCCGAAGGCAACGCCGAAGAGCGTCATCGCCAAGCTCAATGGTGCCGTCGTGGAGGCCCTGGCCGATCCAGCGGTGCGAAGGCGGCTGGCGGATGTCGGGCAGGAGATGTACCCACGCGAGCAGCAGACGCCGGAGGCGCTGAGTGCCTACCAGTCAGCCGAGATCGGGAAATGGTGGCCGATCATCCGGGAAGCCAACATCAAGGCGGAGTGACGGACTGCATGCCCTCGCCGCGACCACGACCGCGGATGCCGATGTCTGCGCCCAGCAGTCGAATGCGATCGTCGTCGCAGACCCGAGTGACATGACGGGAGGCGGGACAGCAGGAGGCGGCAAATGAAGACGACGCGGCATTTCCACCGGACGCGCAGAAGGTTCTTGCAGAGGGCCGGAGTTGCGGCAGCCTTGGGTCCACTCATCATCACCGACCGCACGATTGCCCAGACCCGGACCCTGTATGTGAACTCCTGGGGCGGGAGTTATACCGCCGCCCAGGATGCCGCTTTCTTCAAGCCCTTCACTGCGGCGACAGGCATCCAGATCCGCACGGTGACACCGGTCGCGTACGGCAAGATCAAAGCCCAGGTGCAGAGCCGCACCTACGAGTTCGACATGACATCGGTCAACTCCATGCAGTGGCTGCGGGCGAGCCGAGAGGGCCTGGCCGAGCCGATCGACTGGACGATCGTCAAGGAGGATGATCTGCCGCCGAGTGCCGTCGTCGCCGACGGGTTCGGCATCGCGCAAAATATTCTGGGGACGGCACTCTGCTATCGTAGCGGCAAATATCGCGACGGCGGTCCCAGCTCATGGGCAGATTTCTGGGACGTCAAGAAGTTTCCCGGTAGCCGCAGCTTATGCCTGAGCAATTCGCCGCGGACCCTGATCTTCGCGCTGCTCGCCGACGGCGTGCCACGCGATCAACTCTACCCGCTCGACATCGATCGCGCCTTCAAGAAGCTCGATCAGATCAAACCACACGTCAAAGTGTGGTGGCGCGAGGGCACCCAGTCGCAACACTCATCCGCGACGGCGAGGTCGACATGATGTCGATCTGGAACGCGCGAGCGAGCGAGCTCAAGCAGCAGGGCATTCCGGTCGAGGTGGTTTGGAACGGAGCGGTTCGCAGCACGAGCACCTGGTCGGTGCTCAAGGGAGCACCTAACCGCAAGCTTGCGTGGGAATTGATCGCATTTGCCTCGCAGGCCAAGCCGCAGGCGGAGTTCAACACGCGGCTCTTTTACGGCCCAATCCATCCGGGCGCCTATGCCTTCATCCCCGAGGAGATCGCGCTTCAGTTGCCGACCTACGCCGACAACCAAGCGATTTCGGTCCGGGAGGACGATCAATGGGAGGCAGACCGGATTGTTCAGATCGAACAGCGGTTCACACAATGGCTCGCGTCGTAACGCCATCGAAGGCCGAGACCTTGCACGGTGATCACGAATTCGGGAAACCATCACGATGATCATTCAAACAGCACCGGCCGGAAAGCCTCGCCTGGCCATCATGATGCACGAACATACCGCGCTCTCCGGCCAGTTCGCTCGCGCCTTCGGCAATGATCTTTTCGAAGCGGCGCAGCCCGACGACTTGCTGTTCTACGTCGTGTCACACCACGACGAGGGATGGGCCGAATTCGACCGCGACCCCGTCACCGACGAGAAAACCGGCCTGCCCTACAATCTGGTGGAGACGCCCGCGGAGTACATCACGGTCACGAGCCGGCGATCGCCCGACTTCAACGAGCGGCGGCATCCTTACTGCGGCCTGCTGTCGAGCATGCACAGTTGGGGCCTCTACAATGGGCGCTACGGACTTTCAAACCTTGTGCTCATCGACAAAATCCCGCTGCATGACCGGCCTTTGGCCGAACGGATGCTCGAAGGCGAGATCAGCCGCCAGAGCAGGCTCAAGGCCGAGATCGCAAAAGAGCCACAGGCGACGGCATGGCTCGAGGAAAAGCACCTGTTCCAGAACTACAAGCAGCTTCAATTCTTCGACACCCTCGCGCTCTATTTCAACCGTGTGCATCCGGACGAACGTATCGAACAAAAATTCGAGCACGTGCCATTGAACGCCGGACAGGACATGAGCATCACCATCCGTCCGCGTGGCCCCGGTGTATACGAGATATCGCCATACCCCTTCTCAGCTAATTTCGCCGAGTTCGCCTTCGCCGGGCGCTTCATCGAGCCGCGGCAGGGACACGCCGGCTGGTCGGCGGCGCTCAGGGAAACACCTACAGTGTGGGAAAGCTTTCGTCTGGTTGCGGGATGATGGCGGCGTTCGTGCCCATCTGGCAACAAGACGCAGGAGGCTTCTATTTCCCGCTGTTACATTTTGACGTACGTTGTCCGCATTAGGTCGATCCATCCCCGCCGGGAGTAAACCTATAACTTCGTCGTTATCGAGGTCGAACCGCTGTCACGTTGAGTTTTCTGTTTCTATTGATGTCCATCTCCGCCGGCTGGAGCCAGGCCGCGAGAACGATCAAAATCGTGGTTCCTTACGCGCCGGGGAGCGGTCCCGACATCCTCGGGCGCCTTCTTGCCGAACAAATCGGCCGCGCCAACGGCCTGACAGTTTTCGTGGAAAGTCGCCCCGGGGCCGGCACGGTCATCGGGACGGAAGCCGTGGCACGTGCCGCTCCGGACGGAAACACGGTACTGGTCGTGGCGCCTTCGTTCGTCATCAATCCGACCTTGCGAAAGGTAAATTAT
>CAVRXD010000062.1:0-220877 GCA_963725065.1 uncultured Alphaproteobacteria bacterium | reverse complement strand
CGCGAACATCGCGTCTCTCGGCGGCGCGGGCTGCGGTGGTATGCTCACGCACCCGCGCTGCTGCGCTGCCGACCGACCGACCGATATGCAATGCGCGCGTGCCCCGGGCAATAGGGCAATCCTTTGACTGGTTCGTTCCCGCAGAAGCAGAAGTCCTGGGCGCCCGGGTTGCTGATCGGCCAGCGGCATTTCCCCTGGCTGAGCTCGAGCAGCGTGCATCCGCGTCCGTTGTAGATTGGGATGTCCTCAGCAGGCTGTTGCGGCCTCCGGAATGTCACCATCAGCATTTCATGCTGGGCGAAGATGTTCAGGCGCGGACGCTTTGAGCGCCAAGTCCTTGGAATGTTCCTCCGGGGGCGCGCAAGCCTTGCGGCACGCCTTTGCTCCAGCTGCCTGCCGATCACATCCTTGGGGCGTGATAGGCCCAGGCGGTTCATCTTGCCGATGACGGCGTTGCGAGTGACTCCGATCTCGCGGGCGGTTTGGCCGCATGAAAGGCCGGCATGGAGGCAACGCTTCAGCAGTTCGATGCGCTCCGAAGTCCAGGTCGCACAATTCGCGGACATGTTGATCGCCTTGCTCCGCGGATGATGGCTGAAGATGCGGCAGTGTTGCAAAGTTATGGTTAACAATTCGTTAATTCACGCGTTGCCTTTCCGCTCGCCCGGGTTCTTGACTTGAGCCAGTCCCCCCATCGCCCAGCGGCAGTGCGAGCCCTTGCGCTTGGAGGTGCCTTCGAGCCAATCTCCACCACAAGCGCGTGACTGCAGCCGAACGCAAACGCCGACAGCATCTTCTCCCGCACCTGAAAATTTTTTTCGCAAAAACGCCTTCCGCAGAAAGGCTGCCCCCTTTCTGGGGCAGAAACCGTTTTTGGACAGGTTTTTGGGAGAGGGGGCATGAGCAATTTTCAGAATCAAAAGTCCCCCCTACCGGGGGGTCGTATCTGCCGCACGCAAATCCAGGCTCGTTTGAGAGGCGCCGAGCCGGGATCGGGCGCCAATCTATCCAGCACACCGTCCGATACACCGAGCTTTCACCCGACATGTTCCGGGACTTCCGGCGCGATTAGATTGGCCGAGACATGATCCTGGTGGCCTATCGTCACGGACTGCGAGGCCTCGCGGAGGTATGCGGTCAGGTATTTCCGAACTGTACAGTTTACAGTGTTTGGTGGGCTGGCACTCCGTCTTTGATTCCGCATAGGAAATTCCGCGCCGTTGAGGCTGACTAGGAAATTAATACGCCTTTTCTGTACAGTGTACAACGGCGCATAGCGACCTCCGCACCGCTCCAGTCCATCACTCGACAGAGGCATCTAATGCGCGAGTCTCTGCACGACCGCGCCGACTGCCCGGCCAGCATTGTGATGTTAGGTGCTTGCCGGCGATGGCACCTTGCGCGGCTTGCGCTCCCGCGGCCGATGCCCGCAAATCGCCACTTGTCACGGCCAGACATTGTGAGGTCAAGTGCCAGCAGGCGACGGCACGCGCTTCCTCGGCTTGCGCTTCCTCGGCCCGACCGCGGTGTCCGCCGCATCCATGACCTTGTTCGGTCGCTTGGGCTGTCGTCCGGGTCAGGCGCCGGCAATGCGACTGTTTCAGCAGTGCCCTCGATCAGCTTGGCCCGGTCACCCGGCGCGCGAGCTTCCAACATGCGCTGGATTGCCTCGATGCCCTGCTCCAACTGCTCATCGGTCATCGCCTTGACGCCGCCGGCATGCTCGACCTTCATCTCCCGAGGCACGAGAAGCGCAAGAATTTTGAGGTACGCGGCCGGCTGATTGCGGGCGACCTTCTCGATTGCCTTCTTGCCCTGATGGCGGAAGTTCAGCAGCAGCGCTTGCATGAACTCCTGGTTCAGCAGATGACGTGTACGGTGCCTGTTGCCGTGAGGGTTGCCAGAAACCCCTTGCTGGAAGGTCATCTTGCGCTCCATGTCCACCGCGTTGTTCTCAACGTGAACAAATGCTTGATGGGCTTGCAAAATACAGTTTCCCATTTGATGAAGATCGGTCTTCGCAGCGAGTGGTGATGGCCCCAAGCCAGACAAGTGTTTCGGCACTGTGGGTGAGCACCCCATTCAATACCGAGCTCAGATCGCTGGTAGAACATCGTTCGGTGGCGGGCGCGCTGTTTCCTCATTCGTGTCGTCGTCGGTCATCGCAGCTCCAAAGCCATGTGATGACGCATGTGACGGCAAGTCCATATCCAGCCGTCACGCGCCGCGTAACGTCCATAAGGGGGCTCCCATCACATGCGTCATCCCGCTCGGCGGCAGGCAGCTTGGCTGATCGCGAGAGCGAGCACTGCCAGCCCGACGCTAACGAAATCCTCCCCGGCTGATCGAGCTCGGTTGTGACGACGATATCGAGCAGTCGGTCCAAGAGCGGCGGCGGGTGTCATGCTGCGGCTCCCCGGTCGATTTCCTTGGCGACCTGCGCCTTCATGGTCGCGGCGCGATCGAGGTGAGCGCCCTCGACGTCGAACTGGACGCCCGCGTTCTCGAGCGCACTGACCAGGCGGTCGAGCACCCCTACCGAGGCCGGCGGCAGATAGTCGCCCGCGCTCTCATATTTCTTGATCGTGAGCCAGTTCACGCCCGAACGGGTGGCGAGCTCTTGCAGCGACCAGCCAAGCAGACGGCGGGCGGTTTGAAGCTTGATGCCAGTGATCCGAATTGTGAGCATGACTGGAAAATACGGTCGCCGTCCAAGAAAAGCAGCCTATAAAATGTTCTCCTCGCCCCCTTGGGGCGATAGGGCGCGCCCTCCGCAGCGAGTCGACATGCGGGTCTGATCGGGCCGCGCGTGCGACCTAGAGCTGGCGGCTCAAAGGGCATTGCGAAGCCGCTGGCGCGCTCGAATGGGCGCAGCGACCAACTGAATAGTTTCTGTCCCGATAACTGTCCCGGCAGCTACGAACGCGACCACTCGCTTCAGAAGAGCTTACACATTAAGAAAGTGGTCGGAGTGGCAGGATTTGAACCTGCGACCCCCACGTCCCGAACGTGGTGCGCTACCAGACTGCGCTACACTCCGCCTGCCAGAAGGCCGCCCTTATAACCGCGTCCCCCCGGCGCCGCAAGCACAGGTATCCGCGATGACTGCGCCACCGGCAACCCGCGTGATCAAGGCGCAAGCGACCAAGGATGGCGCGGTCGACACGGCGGCCGAGCCCGCCGCACGCGTGCTGGGAGCCGGCGGCCTCGTCGCCTTTCCCACCGAGACCGTCTATGGGCTCGGCGCCGACGCCACCAACGCAGAAGCGGTCGCTCGTCTCTATGAGGCCAAGGGCCGCCCGTCTTTCAATCCGCTGATTGCCCACGTCAGCGACGCTGCCGCGGCGCGCGCGCTCGCGCACTTCGACCATGCCGCCGAGCGGCTCGCGGAAGCGTTCTGGCCCGGCCCCCTGACCCTGGTGCTGTCCAGGCGCGCCGATTGCCCGGTGGCGGAGCTTGCCACCGCTGGCCTCGATACCATTGCCGTGCGCGTGCCCAGCCACCCGGTCGCGCGCGCCATCCTGGCCGCGGTCGGTCGCCCGCTCGTGGCGCCGTCGGCGAACCGGTCCGGGCACGTGTCGCCCACGACCGCACAACACGTGCTTGCCGACCTGCGCGGACGCATCGAGCTCATCGTCGATGGCGGGCAGACGCCGATGGGGCTCGAATCGACCATCGTCGCCTGCCTCGACGCAGCCATGCTGCTGCGGCCGGGCGCGCTGCCGCGCACGCAGATCGAGCGCGTGGTCCCCCTCAGCGAGCCGACGCCCGCAGCCGGGTCAGCAGCCCACAACGACCAGGCGCCGGTGGCGCCCGGACAACTCGCCTCCCACTATGCGCCGCGCGCGCGGCTGCGGCTGAACGTTCAAAACGTACAAGCGGGCGAGGCACTGCTGGCCTTCGGTCCGCTGGCGGCCGAAGATGCCGACCGTGCCGCGCTGGTGCTCAACCTGTCTGCGCGCGGCGATCTCATCGAAGCTGCCGCCAACCTGTTCTCCCATCTGCGCGCGCTCGATGCCGGAGGGGCGGCCACCATCGCGGTGATGCCGGTGCCGCACGCGGGCCTCGGCGAGGCGATCAATGACCGCCTCGCCCGCGCCGCCGCCCCGCGCGCATGACGTGGTAAATCCATTGTTCGACGCGCTATAGTCGGGGCGCGTCCACTGAGCGAGCTAGCGTGATGAATATCGTCCAAGCACCCGCCAAATTCCTGTCGGCCGATCTCCTGGCCCGTTTCATCGCGATCGTCGGCGACAAGCACGCCATCACCGATCCACAGGCGCAGGCACCATACCTTCTTGAGATGCGTGACATGTTCCACGGCCACACACCGGTGGTGTTGCGGCCGGGCTCGGTCGCGGAAGTGGCCGACATCCTCAAGCTCGCCAACGAAACGTCGACCCCGATCGTCCCGCAGGGCGGCAATACCGGTCTCGTCGGCGGGCAGATCGCCCAGCACGGCGAGATCGTGCTCTCGCTCAACCGCCTCGATCGCATTCGCGAGGTCGATCCCGTTTCCAACACCATGACCTGCGAGGCCGGCGTGACGCTGCAGCGCGCGCGCGAGGCGGCGGAGCAGGTGGACCGGCTCTATCCGCAACTGCTGCCCTCGGAGGGGACCTGCACCATCGGCGGCAATCTCTCGACCAATGCCGGCGGCACCGCCGCGCTCGCCCATGGCATCGCGCGCTCGCATGCGCTCGGCATCGAAGTCGTGCTTGCGGACGGACGCGTGCTGCACAACCTCAACAAGCTCAAGAAGGACAACACCGGCTACGATCTCAAGAACCTGTTCATCGGCGCCGAAGGAACGCTCGGCGTGATCACCGCCGCGGTGCTGCGACTGGTGCCGCGGCCGCGTGCGGTCGAGACGGCCTTCGTCGGCGTGCCCTCGCCGGAGGCGGCCCTCGACCTGCTCGGACTTGCGACCGAGCGCACCGCGGGCGGCGTCACCAGCTTCGAGCTGATGCTGCGGCTCGGGATCGAGCTGGTGCTTCGCCACGGCGCGGGTTGTCGCGATCCGCTTCCGGAGAAGCACCCCTGGTACGTGCTGATCGAACTTTCGTCCCAGGCCCGCTCCGGTTTGCGCGCGGTGATGGAGGAGATCCTGGCCGAGGGCCTGGAGCGCGGCCTCATCGAGGACGCCACCATCGCCGACAGTCTCGAACAGGGCAAAATGTTCTGGCGCATCCGCGAACTGTTCGGCGAGGTCCAGCGGCATGAAGGCGGCTCGATCAAGCATGATATCTCGGTGCCGGTCGCGGCGGTGCCGGCCTTCATCAGCGAGGCCAGCGCCGCCGTCATCAAGCTGATTCCCGGCAGCCGTCCATTGCCGTTCGGACATCTCGGCGACGGCAACATCCATTACAACGTCGCGCAACCCGTCGGCGCGGACAAAGCCGATTTCCTCAACCGCTGGGACGAGGTCAACGCCGTGGTGTTCGACGTGGTGGCGAAGCACGGCGGCTCGATCTCCGCAGAGCACGGCATCGGCGTGATCAAGCGCGACCTGTTGCCGAAGGTGAAGGACCCGGTGGCATTCGAGCTGATGCGCACGCTCAAGCGCACGCTCGACCCCAAGGGCATTCTCAATCCCGGCAAGGTCTTGTAGCTCGGCGTCGGTCAGGTTGCGCGCCGCCAACAGGCTCGCATTCAAAACAGCGACGACTGCCGCTCGTCCTTCTTCGGCTTCTTCTCGCGCCTGGCCTGCGCGCGGGCGTCTCCTTCAGCGACGGACGGCGTCTCCTGCTGCGACGAGACTGGCGCGATCAAGCTCGGCTCATCGTTCGCCGCGCGATTGACCGCGGACGAAACCTCGTGGGCGTCCAGCAGTCCTTCGACGGCGGGAGCCAGCAGCGAACTCGCGGCCGGAGCGTCGACGTTGCGGCAATCCAGCCAGAAATCGAAAGCGGCGGGCGGCACGACCACCGGCATGCGATCGTGCAGGACCGCGAGGTCCCGGCTGGCGTTGGTCGTGATGATGGCGGCGGTCTCCAGTTCCTCGCCGTTCGGCCCGATCCAGGTCTCCCACAATCCGGCGAAGGCGATCGGCTCTCCATCCCTCGGCCGCACGCAGAAGGGGCGCTTGCGTCCGCCCTCGTCCTTCCACTCGTAGAAGCCGTCGGCGGGCACCAGGCAGCGGCGCCGCCGCATGGGATAGCGGAAGGCCGGCTTGTCGTTCACCGATTCGGCCCGCGCGTTGATCAGCAACGTGAACTTGCGCGGATCCTTGACCCAGGGCGGGATCAAGCCCCACCGCACCAGCGCGAATTGGCGACGACCTTCCACGATGCGCACGACCGGGATCGGCTGCGTCGGCGCCACGTTGTAGCGCGGCGGGAAGTTCGGCTGTTCGAGATAGCCGAACAACCGCCGGAACGCTTCCGGCGAGGATGTGATCAGGTAGCGTCCGCACATGCGGGACTTGTCTCGCTTCCGGGGCTGCACTAACCATACCGCACGGTTTCGGGGCCGGCGGCATCGCTCGAATAGTGCTCCCAGATAATACGATCGGAGCGTCACCGCCATGTCGGACGCAAGATCCTATCCCGCGCGCCCCTATCTCGCCGCCAGCGCTGCAATCGTGCGCGACGGCAAGATCCTGGTGGTGCGGCGCGCGCGCCCGCCGGCGCACGGCCTCTTCACCTTGCCCGGCGGCGTGGTCGAAGTCGGCGAGACGCTCGCGCAAGCCGTCGTGCGCGAGGTGAGCGAGGAGACCGGCATGACCATCGAGCCGGTTGCGCTCGCCGGCTTTCGTGAGACCATCGTGCACGATGCGCAAACCCGGGTGGAGCGGCACTTCGTCATTCTGTGCTTTGCCGCGCGCTGGCGGGGGGGCGAACCGGTGCTGAACGAGGAGCTCAGTGAGGCACGCTGGATCGACCCCGCCGAACTCGCCAATTTGTCGACGACACCCGGTCTTGCCGAGATCGTGGCGGCGGCGTTCGACCGCCTCGCGGAGGTCGGGGATGCCCAGACCGCCTGTTAGTGCCTGATCCGGAATGGTTTCTGCCTTGCCTCCGGGACACCGGGCCGCCTTTTTTCCGTCGCGTTGGGCCCCAACAATGGCCCAACACCACGATCGCACGGGGCTGCATGTCGCCACAGATATCTCACGCATGTCACCACGCCTCCTGAGAGCGGCCGCCATGGCGGTTTCGATCGCGCTCGCGACGGCCGTCGCGCCCGCGCGCGCCGAAGTCGCGGCCGCGCCGTTCGACGGCAACCTGCAACGGCTGGCCGAGATCCTCGGGGCGCTGCATTACCTGCGCAACATCTGCGGCGCCAACGAAGGCCTGAAGTGGCGCAACGAAATGCAATCCCTGGTCGACGCCGAGACCCCCGGCGGGGACCGGCGCGCCAAGATGATCGCGAGCTTCAATCGCGGCTATCGCGGCTATCAGCAGACCTACAGGAACTGCACGCCGGCCGCCGATGTGGTCATTCGCCGTTACCTGGAGGAAGGTTCCAAGATCGCGCGCGAGATGACCGCGCGTTACGCAAACTGACGCGAGATCTCAGAACCCACTAGCGCCCTCGGGGCGGAATGGTCCCGGTCGCGTCCGGCGACAGTGGCGTAAACGTCATCGTCTTCACCCGCAGCGGATAGTTCGACGGCGGCCCCCGGTCCCCGACGTCCGGGGAGTTGGCTTCCGACCCGCGATCCATTCCGCCTTCCGCCGGCGGGCGGCGATAGACGGTGGTTTCCCCGGAACTGGAGAGGGCCGCGGTCTCGTTGCCAGCGCCTTGCGGCGATGGCGCCGGCTTCCAGCTCTCGTGCCACAGCGCCGTTGCCACCAAGACGCCCCCCAAGCCGCCCGCCAAGCCGCCTGCAAGCAGCTTCAGCCCGAAGAAAAAGGCGGCGCCAAGCCACGACATTGAGCGGCGCGTCGGCCGGTACAGCGGCAGTGCGAGCTGATAGCCCGGCGGGGCGCGCCGATAGGCGCGCATCGACGGCCGCTGCGGAGGCCGTGCAGGCCGTTGCGACGCGGCGGCTCCGGCGTTCACCGCAAGGGCTCGAGCTGCCACCATAAAAGAAACGCCCCCTGCCCCATCGCCACGATGGGGCGGAAATCCCGCCCTAGACCTTTGCGTGCGGCCATCTCGCGGGGCCACAACGCGAATTCCTCCGCAAAGGTCAGTCGAAGGCGAGAATGATCCCCGATCGATTAATCTTTAGTGTATTGATAAATAAGGACAAATCTTGACCGGCTGCCGATTACCCGGATGCCTGGACACGACCTTGGTCGCAAAAGTCCTCGCGGTTACCGCCGGTTCCAACGGCTGCCGCAGGCAGCGCGGCGCAGACCCCGGCAAGGGGTGAGAACGGCGCTCGGTTCCTCGCGCGCATCGGTCGCGGACATCGGGCCACGCTTGCATCTGCGAGCCGCTTTGCGCGCGAGCGCGGCAACGCATCGGGTCATCGCGGCGCCCATTAACCGTTCCTAAAGGTGCGCTCTAGGCGCGCCGACGCTGCATGCTAACGTACCGTCATCGCAATGGCCGCGGCGACTCGGCCGAAAATCGACCTGGGCCATGACGACACAAGCGACCGAGGCTGCGGGGCACGCTCCGGATCATGAACAGAAGCGAGCGGCGCTGGGCTATCTGAACGAAGCCTGGCTCGAGGCTCGCATCGACGGTATCGACGGGGACTGCCTGGCGCAGGCGTGCCTGTTCGCCGCCTTTGCCGAATTCGTGTCGACCTATGGCGAGGAGGCCGCGGCGCATTTCGCCGAGGGCCTGGCCGTGCGCATCCGCAACGGCGAATTCTCCCTGGCCACCGCCAAACAGTAGCGCGCGATCGCCCTGCTTCACGTCGCGATCGGTTTGATCGAGCCGTGGCCGCGAACCCGGCACCAATCCGTCGCCATACGATCGGAACCCGGGGCCGCGAACACTCGCCTTCGGTTTGCCCGATCTGGTAGACTGCCGGCATCCGGATCCGGCTGCCGATCCATGTCAATGCGCATTGGCTTTGTCCTGTTCGTGCTGACGCTTGCTGCAAGCGGCGTGATGCTTGCGCCCAGCGGCGCTCGCAGCGAGCCGCTCAAGTCGCCACCGACCTCACCGCCGTTGCTTGTGCAGCAAACGCCCGCCGCGGACGACAAGCGCACCGGCCATGTGATTCCACCGGCGCCGTCCTCTCCCGTTCCCGAGATCATCACCGATCTGTCGCGCCTGCCGCCACCGGTCGCCCGCACGCGCGAGCGCATTCTGGCGGCGGCACGCAGCGGTGAGCTGCAACAGCTCGCCGACCTGATGAACGAGACGACGCCGATCTTCTCGTTCACCGATGACAAAGACCCGGTCGCGTTCTGGAAGGCGGTGTATCCCGACTCCGACGGCGTCGAGGCGCTGTCGATCCTGATCACCATTCTCGAGACCGGCTTCGTGCAGGTCGATGCAGGCACGCCGCACGAAATGTACGTCTGGCCGTATTTCGTGCGCATGTCGCTGCCGGCGCTGACGCCGGCGCAGAAGGTCGAGCTGTTCCGGATCGTCACCGGCGCCGACTACAAGGACATGCTGGCGTTCGGCGTCTATGCTTTCTACCGCCTTGGAATCGGGCCGGACGGCACCTGGCAGTTCTTCGTCGCCGGCGACTGACGCGACGGGGCGTGCCCCTTCCCGACCGATGTCTACGCGCCCTCCTGTCCCGGCGATGTCGCGCATGCCTTCGCCGTCGTGATTGACGACGGTGTCGCCGGCGAGGACGCGGTCGGAGCTTTGGGTCATTTCCAATCCGCCGCCCTTGTGACCGGCGCGCCAGCGCCTTACGTTTGGTTGCAACACCTGACACGTACCGATCAAGCATCCATCATGAAAGCAGCGCTGCTTCCCGACCGCGGCGCCGTCAAGGTTGCCGGCGACGACGCGCGCAAATTCCTCAACGGGCTGATCACCAGCGACATCGCCAAGATGACGCCGGCGCGGCCCGGCTTTGCCGCGCTGCTGACGCCGCAGGGCAAGATCATCGTCGATTTCATCCTGGCCGAGGCGCCGCCCGCCGACCGCGGCGGCTTCTTCCTCGACTGCCCGCGCGCGCTCGCACCGGCGCTGGTGCAGCGGCTCAATTTCTACAAGCTGCGCGCCAAGGTCGTGGTCGAGGATCTGTCCGAAACCCTCGGCGTGCTCGCGATCTGGGGCGGCGACGCGGCCACCGAATATGGCCTGTGCTATCCGGACCCGCGCCTGCCGGCGCTGGGGCTGCGCTGCATGTTGCCGCCGCATCTCGCCGGCAAGGCCGCGGCCGACCTCGGCGCGGAATTCGTCGATGCCTCGGTCTACGAGGCGCACCGCATCGCGCTCGGCGTGCCGCGCGGCGGCCTCGACTTCATCTATGGCGATGCGTTCCCGCACGAGACCGACATGGACCAGCTCGGCGGCGTCGACTTCGACAAAGGCTGCTTCGTCGGCCAGGAGGTGGTCTCGCGCATCGAGCACCGCGGCACGGCGCGCACGCGCGTGGTGCCCGTGAGCTTCGATGGCTTTGCTCCCGAGGCCGGCACGCCGGTGAGCGCCGGCGACAAGGCCGTCGGCACGCTCGGCTCGTCGGCGCAAGGCCACGGCCTTGCGATGCTGCGCCTCGATCGCGCCGCCGACGCGCTCGCATCCGGCCAGACGCTCACCGCCGGCGGCATCGAGATGCGGCTGGTCAAACCGGCCTGGGCGCAATTCGCATGGCCCGGCGAGACGAAGGCTGCGCAATGACTCCTCCCCTGCTTCATCCTGACGGTCTCAAGCGCTGCCCGTGGCCGAAGCAGGACCCGCTCTACGTCGCCTATCACGACGAGGAATGGGGCGTGCCGGAATACGACGACCGCGCGCTCTACGAAAAGCTCATTCTCGACGGCTTCCAGGCCGGGCTGTCCTGGATCACCATCCTGCGCAAGCGCGACAACTTCCGCCGCGCCTTCGACGGCTTCGCGCCGGAGAAGATCGCGCGCTACACGCCGAAGAAAGTCGAGCGGCTGATGCAGGACGCCGGCATCGTGCGCAACCGCATGAAGATCGAAGGCACGGTGCGCTCGGCCCGCGCCTATCTCGACATCATGGAGAAGGGCCCGGGCTTCTCGCGGCTGCTCTGGGACTTCATGGGCGGCAAGCCGAAGGTCAATCGTTTTCGCTCCACGTCGCAGGTGCCGGCGGAGACCGAGCTGTCGCGCAAAATCTCCAAGGAGCTCGCGGGGCGCGGCTTCAAGTTCGTCGGACCGACCATCGTCTACGCCTTCATGCAGGCCACCGGCATGGTCAACGACCACGTGGTGACCTGCCACAGGCACGCGACGTTGGCCAAGCTCGCAGGCCGTTGATGCCCGCGCAGCCGAAATCGGCCGTGCGCTCCGAGCCGTTCCGCGCGTGGCAGCGCATGCTGTCGGGGCGAAGGCTCGACCTGCTCGATCCCTCGCCGCTCGACGTCGAGATCGAGGACATCGCCCATGGTCTCGCGCGCGTGGCGCGCTGGAACGGCCAGACCGAGGGCGCGCACATCTTCTCCGTCGCCCAGCATTCGCTGCTGGTCGAGATCATCGCGCGCCAGCGCGCGCGCCTCGACCGTCCCAGCCGGCTCGGCGTGCTGCTGCACGACGCGCCGGAATACGTGATCGGCGACATGATCTCGCCGTTCAAGGCGGTGATCGGCGACGCCTACAAGGCGGTCGAGGCGCGGCTCCTCGCCGCCATCCATCTGCGCTTCGGCCTGCCGGCGGTGCTGCCGGCGGAACTCATCGCGCTGACCAAGGCCTCGGACCGTTCCGCCGCCTATCTCGAGGCGACGCGCTTTGCCGGATTCTCCGCCGCCGAGGCGCGCCGGTTCTTCGGCTCGCCGCCCAAGTTCTCCGCCGCGATCGAGCGCGACTACCTCACGCCCTGGCCGGCGGAGATCGCCGAACGGCGCTATCTCGAACGCTTCGCCAAGCTCGCCGGCGGCTGATGCCGACACCGGTGGTCGGCAGTGCGCCACGGAGCGGGTGTTGCGTGCGTTGCGAGCGAGCTCACAGCGTTTTGGCAGAAATGCAACATGGGTTCGTTTCCCCAAAATCAAACCGAGATGCAACCGACGCTTTCGCGTCAAGATTCGTCGCCATATAAGGGGGCAACAGCCGCCTCGGGATTCGATGCGGGTTCGGGACGATTCCATGATCCACGTCTGCTCGCTGGCGCGCCTCTACGATACGGTGGAAGAAACCGGCGCGCTTCACATCGTCACCCTGCTCAAGGACACCGACCGGGTCGCCCGCCCCAAGACCATCCTGGAGGCCAACCATCTCGTGCTGGGCATGGACGACATCTGCGTCGCCATGGACGGCTACGTCATTCCCTGCGACGACCACGTCACCCGGCTGATCGAGTTCGTGCGCGGCTGGGACCGCGCCAAGCCGATGGTGGTCCACTGCTACGCCGGCATCAGCCGTTCCACCGCCGGCGCCTATGTGGCGGCGTGCGCGCTCAATCCCGGCCGCGACGAAATGGCGATCGCGCGCGAGCTTCGGCGCGCCTCGCCGACGGCCACCCCCAATGCCCGCATCGTGTCGCTCGCCGATCGCGTGCTCGGCCGCGACGGCCGCATGGTGGCCGCGATCGATTCGATCGGCCGCGGCGAGATGGCCTACGAGGGCACGCCGTTCCGGCTCGACCTGGAGTAGAGGCGGCCCGCGCCGCTGCGCGTTGCCATTGTTAATATCAATAAAATAACAATGGCATTGGGAATAAATTCATCGCGCCGCCCATGCGACGTTTGCCCCGTGTCATGATTCGCTGTGTCAAAAAAAATCCCGGAGCGGTGTCCCGTCCGGGTCTCATGCGCAACTTTGGATGATGCGTGATTCATACATCGATTACGTTACGTAGTCAAGTAAAATCTCTCGATGTGTCCGGATTCCGCCGGATTTGCACGTTGCGAGCATGGGCGCGGACAGCGCGTCCAAGACGCGCCAACCTGTCGGGCGGCAGCGATTTCGCCGTTGCGTCGTCCTACAATGACCCGCAACAGAAACGTGGAGGATACGACATGCGAAGCTTCGCCCCCTCGCTCCTTTCGGCCCTGACGCTGAGCGTGACGATGAGTGCGGCGGCGCCCGCCATGGCGCAGCAGGCGGCCCCGGCCACCACGGTCACCCCGCTGCTCAAGCAGGTGCTCGCGGACGTCCCCGGCCGCGAAGTCATGGTGATCACGCTCGACATCCCGCCCGGCGGCGGCTCGGCGCCGCACCGCCATCCCGGCCATCACGTGTTCGGCTACGTGCTGGAAGGCAGCTACAAGATCAAGCTCGACCAGGGCGAGGAAAAAATCCTCACCAAGGGCCAGACGTTCTACGAGGCGCCGGGCCAGCTGCATGCCGTCTCCGCCAATGCCAGCGCGACCGAGCCCGCCAAGGTGCTCGCCGTCATCGTGGCCGAGAGCGGCAAGCCGGTCACCGTGCCGGAGAAACAGTAGCGGACACGGCGCGCGTTACCCGAATCGATCGCTGTCATCCGCGCGCGCGCATGATCCAGTAACACCGCCCCAACATGCGGAAAGGTCAGCCGATCGCAGCTTCGGTGTGTACTGGATGCCCGCTTTCGCGGGCATGACGCTCAGAGTGGGTGCTACACTGCCGCCATGACCGAAGCCGCGCTCACGCCGATCGAGATCGGGCTCACCGCCGCGATCGTGACCGTCGAGGGCGAGGAGCCGGCCATTCTCGTTGCCGGCGACGGCAGCAAGGGTGCCACCCGCGCGGGGCT
This sequence comes from uncultured Alphaproteobacteria bacterium, assembly GCA_963725065.1. Lineage (GTDB taxonomy): Bacteria > Pseudomonadota > Alphaproteobacteria > Rhizobiales > Xanthobacteraceae > VAZQ01. The sequence continues at coordinate 207,149 of CAVRXD010000062.1, read as the reverse complement.
GCCGTTCGGTCCGTTCGACGCGCCCGCGCATCGCACCTTCGAGATCGGCCTGCGCGCCTGGGTCAGGGCCCAGACCGGGCTCACCGTCGGCTATGTGGAGCAGCTCTACACCTTCGGCGATCGCGGCCGCCATGCGCGCCCCGACGACACCGGCGCGCACATCGTCTCCATCGGCTATCTCGCGCTCACCCGCATGCCGGAGAACGTCGCCGCGCTCAACGCCGCCGGCGCCGGCTTCGAGCCCTGGTACCGATTCTTCCCCTGGGAGGATTGGCGGGAGCAGCGGCCGGACATTCTCGACAAGGTCATCCTGCCGTTGCTCGAGGAATGGGCGGCCCGCTCCAACAAGCCGGAGCCGGCGCGCGCGCTCGGCCGCCGCGAGCGGATCCGGCTCTGCTTCGGCGGCGGCGGCAGCCCCTGGGACGAAGAGAAAGCGCTCGATCGCTACGAGCTGCTGTACGAAGCCGGCCTGGTCGAGGAGGCGCGGCGCGACGGCCGCGAGGCCGCGCTGGCACGGCGGCCATTCCCCGCGCTGGGCGAGCCGATGCGGTACGATCACCGGCGCATCCTCGCGACCGCGATCGCGCGGCTGCGCGCCAAGCTCAAATACCGTCCCGTCATCTTCGAGGTGATGGCGCGCGAGTTCACGCTCACCGAGCTGCAGCGTACGGTCGAGGCGATCTCGGGCCGCCGCCTGCACAAGCAGAATTTCCGCCGTCTGGTGGAGGCGGCCGCATTGGTGGAGCCGACCGGCGAGACCTCGACCGCGACCGGCGGGCGGCCGGCGGCGCTGTTCCGCTTCCGCCGCGAGGTGCTGCAGGAGCGCCCCGCGCCGGGTCTGCGCCTCGGCGCCCGCGCGTCATGATGCTTTCGCACCCGAGAGTTGCTTCGTTAGCATCGCACCTTTCCGGGGCTGGTGGTTTTCATGGACGCATTCTTTGTCGTGCTCGCGCTGCTGGTGCTGGCCTTCCCGATCATGGCCATCGTCGCGCTGGTGAAATCCGTCGGGCTCGGCGAGCAATTGCGCCGGGTCGAGACGAGGCTTGCAGCGCTCGAACGCGCGCGCGTCGCGCCCGCACCTGCTGTGTCGGAGCAGCAGGCGCCGGTGGAAACGCCAGCGCCACCGACGCCGCCGCCGATATCAGAGCCGATGGCCGCGCCCATTGCGCCGGAGCCGGCCGCGCCGAGCGAACCCGAGCCGGCAATCGCCGCATCCGCGCCCGCTCCGGGGGCAGCCGCGGCACCCGGCATGAGCTTCGAGGAGCGTCTCGGCACGCAATGGGCGGTCTGGGTCGGCGGCCTTGCGCTCGCGCTCGGCGGCATCTTTCTCGTACGCTACTCGATCGAGCAGGGCCTGCTCGGACCGCCCGTGCGGATCGCGCTCGGCGCACTGCTGGCGGCCGCGCTCATCGCCGCGGGCGAATGGGCGCGCCGGACCGAGCGGCTCGCCGGCCTCTCCGGCCTGCCGACCGCGCACATCCCGAGCATCCTGACCGCCGCCGGCACCACCGTCGCCTATGCCGACGTCTACGCCGCCCATGCGCTCTACGGCTTTCTCGCCCCCGGCTCGGCTTTCATCCTGCTCGCCCTGGTGGCGCTGGCGACGCTTGCCGCCGCGCTGCTGCATGGGCCGGCGCTGGCGGGCCTCGGCCTCGTCGGCGCCTATGTCACGCCGCTTCTCGTCGCCTCGCAGCGGCCGGATTACTGGTCGCTCTACGTCTATCTGGCGGTGGTGACCGCCGCCGCGTTCGCGCTCGCGCGCTTCCGGATGTGGCGCTGGCTCGCCATCACCGCGGTCGTCTTCAGCACGCTGTGGACCTTGCCCGGCATCGGCGTCGTCGGCGTCGACGCGCTCGGCGCGCATGCCTTCCACGTCATCGTCGGATTTGCGCTCGCCGCATCGTTGATCGTCGCGGGCCTGTGGTTCGGACCGGATGCGCTGCCCGGCCGCATCGACGGCGTGTCATCGGCGGCGCTCGGCGCCTACCTGCTTGCAGCGACCCTGCTGGTGCTGGTGAGCCGGCACGATCCGCTTGCGCTTGTAACCTTCGCCGTGCTCGTGGCGGCGACGGTGGCGATCGCCTGGCGTGCGGAAGCGGCGACCGCGGCAGTGCCGGTGGCGGCGGTGCTCGTCGTGCTCGTGTTCGTGCGCTGGGCGGCCGATCTCGATATCGAGCGCCTGGTCATGCCGTCCGGTCCGGTCGCCGGTGCGGTGCCGGAGCCGCCGAAGACGAATGCCGGGTGGCATCTGGTGCTGGGAGCCGCCTTCGCGCTGCTGTTCGGCGGCGCCGGCTATCTGGCGCAGGGGCGTTCGGAGCGGGAGATCGTGCCTGTCCTGTGGAGCGCGGCAGCGGTGTTCGCGCCGATCGCGATTCTCGCCGCGCTCTATTACCGCATCGCCGGGTTCGAGCCTTCGATTCCATTCGCGGCGGCGGCGTTGCTGCTGAGCGCGCTCTATGCGTTCGCGACCGAGACACTGGACAAGCGCGCGCCGCGGCCGGGACTTCCCGCGGCGAGCGCGATATTCGCGACCGGCGCGGTTGCCGCGCTTGCGCTCGCGCTGACATTGGCGCTGGAGCGCGGCTGGCTCACGGTCGCGCTCGCGCTGATGGTGCCGGGGATCGCCTGGGTTGCGGACAAGCGGCCGCTGCCGGCGCTGCGCGTGCTTGTCGCCGTGATCGGCGTGCTGGTGCTGGCGCGCATCGGCTGGGAGCCGCGCATCGTCGGCGACGACGTGGGCACGAGACCGATCTTCAACTGGCTGCTCTACGGCTACGGCATTCCCGCCGCGGCGTTCTGGCTGGGCGGCTATCTTCTGCGCCGCCGCGGCGACGACGTGCCCGCGCGCATGGTGGATGCCGGCGCCATCCTGCTGACCGTGCTGCTGGCCTTCCTGGAAATCCGCCACTTCATCAATGGCGGCGACGTCTACCGGGACGCCTCGAGCCTGGCCGAGATCGGGCTGCAGGTCTGCGTCGGGCTCGCCATGACCATCGGGCTCGAGCGGTTGCGTCTGCGCTCCCACAGCGTGGTCCACGACGTCGCCGCGCTGGTGATCGCGGCGCTGACGCTGGCAGCCATCGTGCGTCGGGCTCGGCATGATCGAGAACCCGTTCTTTACCGGCGAGCCGGTGGGAGGGCGCTTCGTCAATCTCATCCTGCTCGGCTACGGCCTGCCGGCGGTGCTGACCGCGATCCTCGCGCTGGTGTCGCGCGGTCATCGCCCGAAGGAATACAGCGCCATCGCGGCCGTGACGGCGGTGGCGCTCGCGCTCATGTATCTCTCGCTCGAAGTGCGCACGCTCTATCACGGCGAGGTGCTCAACGAAGGCCCCATCACCGATGCCGAGCAATACACCTATTCGGCGGTGTGGCTCGTGTTCGGCGTGACACTGCTCGTGGTCGGCATGCTCCTGCGCTCGCAGGCGGTGCGGCTCGCCTCGGCCGCGGTGGTCATCCTCACCGTCTTCAAAGTCTTCCTCATCGACATGAGCGATCTCACCGGAATCTATCAGAGCCTCTCCTTCATCGGTCTCGGCATCGTGCTGCTCGGAGTCGGCTGGCTGTATCAGCGCCTGCTGTTTCCACGCCGCGCGCCGCCAGCCCCGTCGCCGGCTTGAGCGAAAACGGCTCGAGCGAAAACGGTTTGGCGTTTCTTCCAGGTGTTGGGCTACCGCCCACGCTCGGCCTGCTTCCTGTACGCTATTCTGCTTCGAGGCCTGCGCTTGCATGTGCGCAAGCGTCGGACGGTTGCGGGGCTGCATGTTGTCGTGGGACGACTTCCGCTACGTCAAGGCGATCGCCGAAGCGCGTTCGCTTGCGGGCGCGGCTGATGGTCTCGGCGTCAACCATTCCACCGTGTTCCGGCGGCTGGCCCAGATCGAGCAGCAGCTCGGCTCGCGCCTGTTCGAGCGCGGTCGTGCGGGTTATGCGCTCACCGCCTGCGGGGAGCAGATGGTGGAGCTCGCCGAGCGCATGGGCGAAGACATCATCAGCTTCGAACGCAGGGTCACCGGTCAGGATCTGCGGCCGTCGGGAGAATTGCGGGTCACCACCAGCGACGTGCTCCTGCTGCATCTCCTCAACGACGTGCTGATCGGCTTTCGCCGCGCCTATCCGGAAATCGTGCTGGACATCGTGGTGTCGAACCAGCGACTCAATCTGACCAAGCGTGACGCCGACGTCGCGGTGCGGGCGACTTATCACAACCCCGACCCGCTCGCCGGTATCAGGATTGCGCGCATCGCCTGGGCGGTGTTCGGCGCCGCGGCGCTCGCGGCCGAACCGTTCGATCCGGCGCGCGACAGCCGGCGCCACGACTGGATCGCGTTCGCGGATGCCGCCTCGATCGCCAGAGCGGCGAAGTGGCTCAAGGAGCACGCGGACGAGAGGCGCATCGTCTACAAGATCAATACCATGATCGGCCTCGCCGAGGCAGCGGCGGGCGGGGCGGGGCTGGTGCTGCTGCCGTGCTATGTCGGCACGGCGGTGCCCGGGCTGGCGCAGCTCAGCCCGCCGTTGCCCGAGCTCGAAGGCGAGCTTTGGCTGCTCACGCATCCGGACCTGCGCAACACCGCGCGCGTGCGCGCCTTCCTCGACTTCTGCTCCGACGAGATCGCGCGCCGGCGCGATGCTATCGAAGGTCCGAGCTGATCCGGAGTCCGCGATCCGGTTCTGTCTTGCCGTCATGCTTGCGCCGCAGATCCGCTCTTGAACGCGAATGTGCGCTATCCGACCCATGCGGGCATCGATCATTCCATAGGTATAGTTTATAGCTATGTCCGCGCCTCGACGACGCGACACGTCCGCCGGACGCGGCGTCGCACATTGACAGCGTAGGCGCAAATTATTCCCAATGCCGCGGTGTAGAATGAAAGTCGCTGCCAATTCCAATCAACGGGGCGCATTGCGACGCAGGCCTAACCTCCCGCTGCGTCCACATTGTTTTCGGTTACCCGGGAGAAAGGTCTCGACTGAATTATGTATGGTAACTTATAACCTATTCCCGCATGCCGCCGCCGAACGTCGCAGCCACGACTCGATACCGTGGTAACGCGAGTTAAAAACAGTCCAAGATTGCGAGCAACGCGGGTGACAGTTTCCAACACCGGGGGCGGCGCAGAAAAAACGTGTGCCACGGAGGGTCGTCGATGTCCCAGTCACGCCTGACCTGACGTTCCGCCATTAGCTGTCGCGCCTTGCTCGCGTGCTGGCGCGGCCGCAAGGCGCGTTCGTGTCGCCGCGCCATCGCCGCCGTTGGTGCGAGCGCGGCACGGACACCTCGGTCGCATATCGGCGTTCGCGATAGGAGAACCAGACGGCCCGATTCCCCGCCAATATCGATGTGTCGAGCCTCGACGGCGCGACCGGGTTCAAGCTCAACGGCGCGGCGGCCTACGACTTCAGCGGCTACTCAGTGGCCTCCGCCGGCGACGTCAACGGCGACGGCTTCGCCGACGTGATCGTCGGCGCCAACGGAGCCGACTCGCACAGCAGCGGTTCCGGCGCGAGCTTTGCCGCCAACATCGACCTCTCGACGCTCGACGGTGCCACCGGCTTCAAGCTCAGCGGCGCGGCGGACAGTGACTTCGTCGGCGGCTCGGTCGCCTCGGCCGGCGACGTCAACGGCGACGCGTCGAGCCGCTCGCCGAGCCCGGCATCCATGTCGCGGGACCTCACGAAGGCGGCAGCAAGTGCTTCGGCGGGTGCGGCGGACATGATACGTCGTGTGGCCCGGCTTCGGCGCGGGCTGCTATATGCTCACGTGCGTCATGATCTTTCAACGGCATCGCGGGACAGCGGTGCCGCGCGCTAAATTTAGTGTCCCGATTCCGAAGTTCGCATCATTGTGAGGCACGCTCGTTTGCGAACTTCGGAATTGAAGGTTGATCGGGCATCACAACCTCACGCTGAATTTTCATCTGGTATATTCGAGCCGCCACCACGCGCGCGGAGCAGCAGCGCATAGGTCTGGCGAAATTGGAAGAGGCGCGAGAGAACCCGAAGTATAGTGTCCCGATTCCGAAGTTCGCATCATTGTGAGGCACGCTCGTTTGCAAAATTCGGAATTGAACGCGCAGATCGGAGTCCGATTCCGGGGGCAAACCGAAACACATTTGCACAGTCTGAGCCTTTCCGGTTTTGACCGATGCTGTTGAAAAAGTCGGTTGCGTGCGTCGACGGCGCAACAATCGAATCCGCATGACCAGCGTTTTGATTCCATATTGCGTGCTCGATCCAGTCTTTGAATCAATGTTGCTCACTGACCCCCCCTTAAAATCGTTTTTCAACAGCATCGACCCGGGTCGAACATTAGCCCCAACGGGCGGCCCACCGTGCTGAGCTAACCTCCGGTCGGGGCATGGCGTGTAAGGAGCACCTAGGCGCCTTCTGGCCGATCACCAGTTCATCAGCTTCTTGGTGGCTTGCTCGTTGTCCTTGAGGTACTTGCGGTAGTCCTCGCCCTTGATGATCTGCGGGTCGAGCGCCAGCGCCTCGGCCTTGGACCTGTGCTCCTTCGAGTTGATGGTCTTCTCCAGGTAGCCGGTCAGAGCGGTCTCGACGTCCTTCGGCAAGCCGGCCGGCGCCGCGATGCCGCGCGACACCGCCCACACCTCGTTGAAGCCCTGCTCGCGGAAGGTCGGACCGTTCGGAATGAAGGGCGACCGCTCGGCTGACATCACGCCGAGGATGCGGAACTGACCGGCCTTGATGTCCTCGGCGACCTCGCTGACGTTGCAGGCGAGCACTTCGATGTTGCCGGCCAGCACCTGGGTCTTGCCTTCCGGCGTGCCGCGGAAATGCACCATCTGGAAGCCCGTTCCGTTGTTGGCGCCGATGCCCAGCGCCGCGACGTGATCGTCGGTGCCATGGCCGCCGCCGTTGAGCGTGACCGTATCTGGGCGGCGCTTGGCCTCGTCGATGACGTCCTTCACGGATTTGAACTTGCTGTCGGGCCGCACCGCCCAGAGATTGGGATCGACAACGTGATTGATCAGCGGCGTGAAGCTCTCCAGGTTCTCCTTGCGCGCACCACCCTGAGCCTTGTCGAGATAGCCGGCGAACATGCTCGGCGCGTTGATGTAGCCGATGGTGTAGCCGTCGGGCTTCGACGCGGCGAGGAAGCCCCAACCGAGCCAGCCACCGCCGCCGGCGCGATTCTCGACCGTCACGGACTTGCCGAGGATGGGTTCGAGATCCCTCGCAAGCAGTCGCGCCGAGACGTCGCTCCCGCCGCCCGCGGCGTAGGGCACGATCACCAGGATCCCGCGGGCGGGAAACTCCTGCGCGAAGCCCGGACGATGTCCGACGACGGAAAGCGCCGCCGCACCTGCGGCCGCGCCGAGAAAACGACGTCTGCTGCTCGAATCCATGGTCGCCTCCCTCCCTGCCACCCGTCTCAAATGCGCGCTATTGCGCCATGATCAACTCGCAAGAACACGAAGATACGCCGAAGCACCGTTTGCGACAAACTGGGGACCAGCGGCTGCCTGCCGGCCAATGTCGAGGCTCTCTATCTGATAGGCACCGGGCTGAGCGGCACCGGCTCCGCCGGCGCCGACACGTTGCTCACCTTGGGTGCCAACACGCTTGCGGGAGCGGGCGGCAACGACACCTTTGTGTTCGTGTCCGGCCAGGCCGACGGCGCCGCCGTCGCCGATTTCGACGGAAAGGGCGCCGGGCAAAGCGACACCCACCCTGATCTTCTCCGGCTTCGGCACCGCGGCGCAGGGTGCGACCTTCACCTCGCTCGGCCACGACCAGTGGCAGATTCACTCCTGCCTCGACGCCCACAACGAAACCATCACGCTCGGCAACGGCGCATCGATCCACGCCACCGACTTTTTCTTCGTGTGAGGCCGTCGCGGCATTACTCAGCGGCGGCATCCGCGCCCACGCATCCTTGTTGGCGGGGCGTACGTTGCCGATTGGCAGCGAGTGCGTTAGGCCGAGCGATCCCGCCGCGCTTAGCGCGTGCTCCCGAAAAGTGGGAATCGGTTCTCGGAAAGATCACGAAAGACGAAAAGTTAGAGCGGGATAACCATTCGAAATTAAGATAACCATTCGAAGATAAAGTCATTACGCGATAGCGACAGCCAGGGAGGATCGATCGATGGCGACCAGCGCCAGCCCGGGACCGGCCACCGCCGCCCCGGAAGAGAAGTTCGCGCTCACCTCGTCGCGGCATTTTCCGGACTGGCTGGCGCGCACGGGCGCGAGCCTCGCGTTCACCACCTACCAGGCCGGCAAGGTGTTCCTGATCGGGCTCAAGCCGGGCGGGCGGCTGGCGGTGTTCGAGCGCACCTTCGCGCGCTGCATGGGGCTGGGCATTAGCCCCGACGCGCGCACGCTCATGCTGGCGACGCAGTACCAGCTCCTGCGCTTCGACAACGTCGTCCCCAAGGGCGGCGCCCATGGCGAGCACGACGCGGTGTTCTCACCTCACGTCGCCTGGATCACGGGCGACGTCGACGCGCACGATGTGGCGATCCCGCCGGACGGACGTCCGGTGTTCGTCAACACGTTGTTCTCGTGCATCGCCACGGTGAGCGACGGCTACGAGCTTCAAGCCGTTGTGGCGGCCGCCGTTCATCAGCAAGCTCGCGCCCGAGGATCGCTGCCACCTCAACGGCATGGCGATGGAGGACGGCAAGCCGCGCTATGTCACGCTGGTCGCCGATTCCGACGTGGCCGACGGCTGGCGTGATCGGCGCGCCGACGGCGGCATGGTCATGGATGTCACGACCGGCGAGCCGCTGCTGCGCGGCCTGTCGATGCCGCATTCGCCGCGCCTGCACGACGGCCGGCTCTGGCTGCTCAACTCCGGCGCCGGCGAGCTCGGCTTTCTCGATCGCGACGCGAAGAAATTCGAGGCGGTCGCGTTCTGCCCGGGCTATGCGCGCGGGCTCGCCTTCATCGGCTCCTATGCGATCGTCGGCCTCTCGCTCGCGCGCGAGAACCGCACCTTCCAGGGGCTGCCGCTCGATGCGGCGCTCGCCGCACGCGGCGCCGAGCCGCGCTGCGGGCTGCTGGTGGTCGACACCAAGAGCGGCGACACCGTCGAGTGGCTGCGCATCGAGGGCGTGGTGCGCGAGCTGTTCGACGTCGCGGTGCTGCCCGGCGTACGCAACCCGGCCGCGATCGGCTTCGTCACCGATGAGATCCAGCGCGTGATCTCGATCGACGAGACCTGACCAGAGGTCGGGCGGACGCTGCGCCGCCCGTTGCGCGCGGGTGCCGGGCGCGGTCAGTGCAAGATCAGTTCGACCCCGCGGCGGAAGCCTCGGCCGTCCCAAGCTCCACCGGCGCCGAAGGTTGGCGGCGGCCGCTTATGCCGGCGGCAACGCTCACGCGACGGGTGAAGTCGCAATAGGCGAAGCCGAAACCGGAGACCGAACCACGGAAGCTCTGGTCGTTCGTCTTGTCGAGATTGAAGCACGGCTCGAACGGGATGCCCTGGAGCGACGCGCACACCGACTCGCCCTTTACCCGCAGCGTTCCCGCCGGCAGCCATACCTGTTTCATCGGCCCCGCGCCGCGGAACTGGATGTTGCCGATGACCGAGCCGTCGGTGTAGATCCGGCCGGCGCCGCGCGAGCCATCGAAGCAATTGAACGCGAACAGCTTGCCGGCCACGAACCGGCGCGCTGCTTCGGCGGTGAGTGTCTCGGCGAAGGCCGAACTGGTCGTGAGCAAACTCACAACCACAATCGCGAACCGCGCAATCATCTCGATCCCCCTCCCCTTACCGCCGCCGCGGCATTCGTAACCGAGCATTAACCATAAGAATCTGGCGCGATCGTGCCGGATCATGGTCAACAAATTCTAAACGCGCTTACCCCATCCTGACCGCGAGCCGACCCCGAACCTGGCCCGCGACGATGTTCCGGGCCGCCGCAATCGTCTCGGCAAGCCCGATCTCGCTCGTCATGGCCGCAAGCTTTCCCCGATCGAGCTCGCCGTCCAGACGCATCCACGCCGTTCGCCGATCGGCTATAGGCCGCATGACAGAATCAATGCCGACCAGCGAAACACCACGCAGGATAAATGGAGCAACGGAAGTCGGCAAATCCATGCCGCCCGCGAGTCCACAGGCCGCCACCGTTCCGCCATAGCGAGTCATCGACAGCACATTGGCGAGCGTGGTCGAGCCGACGGTGTCGATACCGCCCGCCCAGCGCTCTTTTGCCAATGGTTTCGGGGGTCCGGCGAGTTCCTTGCGTTCGATGATCTCGTGCGCGCCCAATTTTTTCAGGTAGTCGGCCTCCTCCGCGCGGCCGGTCGAGGCTGTGACTTCAAAGCCACGCCGAGAAAGAATTGCAATGGCGACCGAGCCCACGCCCCCCGCAGCACCGGTGACGAGCACCGGTCCGGCCTTCGGCGTGACGCCGCGACCCTCGAGCGCCATCACCGCCAGCATGGCGGTGTAGCCCGCGGTTCCGATCGCCATGGCCTCGCGCGCGCTCATGTTCGGCGGCAGCCGCACCAGCCAGTTCCCGTTCACCCGCGCCTTCTCGCCGTAGCCGCCCAGGTGGGTCTCCCCGCAGCCCCAGCCGTTGAGGATCACCTTGTCCCCCGCCTTCCAGTCGGCGTGGGTCGAGCTCTCGACCGTGCCGGCAAAGTCGATTCCGGGGATCATCGGGAAGCGGCGCACGACCGGCGCCTTGCCGGTGATCGCCAGACCATCCTTGTAATTGAGCGTCGACCATTCGACCCGAACGGTGACGTCACCTTCCATCAGATCGCGCTCGTCGAAATCGGCAAGCCCGGTCTTCGGCCCGGCCTCGGTCTTCTCGATCACGATCGCCTTGAACGTCGCCATATGGTTCTCCCGCGCTAGTGCGGTGGATTTGAAGTTCCTATCATTGTAGCTGCGCGTTTGTGTAGGAACTTCAAATCCAAAAACCGCACTAGAATCATAGATTGCTAGTGTCCCTTTGATTCCGAAGTTCGCAAACGAGCGTGCCGCGCAATGATGCGAACTTCGGAATTGGGACACTAGGATGGAATTGGTTGGTCATGAGGACGAAGCGCGGACGACGGTCGTCGTTTCGCCCGCCGCCTGATGCGTGTTCAGGCCGTCGCCAGCCGCGCCACCGGCCGCTCGACGATCGGCAGATTGATGACGGCGGACAGCACGCCGAACAGCACGCCGAGCCACCACACGATGTCGTAGGAACCGGTCTGCTCGTACAAGAGCCCGCCGAGATAGACACCGAGGAAGCCGCCGACCTGGTGGCTGAAGAACGCGATGCCGAACAGCATCGCCATCCAGCGCGTGCCGAACATGACGGCGACAAGGCCCGCCGTTGGCGGCACCGACGACAGCCAGAGCAGGCCGGTCACGGCGCCGTAGATCAGGGCCACGGCCGGGCTCGCAGGCATGGTGACGAGAAACACCACCGCCAGCGCGCGGGCGAAATAGATGACGGCGAGGATGTAGCGCTTGGGCATGCGGCCGCCGAGCCAACCCGACAACATCGCGCCCACGATGTTGAACAGCCCGATCACCCCCAGCGTCCAGCCGCCGACCTGGGCGGAGAGGCCGCGGTCGATCAGGTACGACGGCAGATGCAGCGTGACGAAGCCGAGCTGGAAACCGCAGGTGAAGAAGCCCAGCACCAGCAGGATGTAGGAGCGGTGCCCCAGCGCCTCGGCCAAGGCCTGCTTGTAGGTCTGGATCTGCTCCACACTCGGCGCGGTTTCGGAATCGGGCTGGCGCAGGCCGCGCGGGCTTGTCAGCTCACCCTGGCGCAGACTGCGTACACTTGTCTGCGCTGGCGCATCGGAGCGCGGGGTGGCGATTGCGAAGGCGAGCGGGACGATCAGCAAAAGGAGGCCGGCGAAGATCTCGAGCGTGGTGCGCCAGCCCACCGTATCGATCAGGCCCACGGCGAGCGGAGAGAACAGGAACTGGCCGAACGAGCCCGACGCCGTGCCGGCGCCGAAGGCGAGGGAACGCCAGCTTTCCGGCAGCAGCTTTCCGAACGACGAGATCACCAGATTGAACGAGCAGCCGGACAGGCCGAAACCGATCAGCACGCCGCTCGAGAGAAAGAGCGTTTCGGGCGTGGAGGCATGCGCCATCATGAAAATGCCGGCGGCATATAGCAGCGTGCCGGCAATGATCACGCGCACCGTGCCGAAGCGGTCGGCGATGGCGCCCGAGAACGGCTGGGCCGCGCCGTAGAGCAGCGTCTGGATCGCGACCGAGAGCGCAAACACCTCGCGTCCCCAGCCATTGGCCGTGGACATCGGCGTGAGAAAGAACCCGAGCGTCGCGCGCGGCCCGAAGCCGACCATGGAGATGAGGCAGCCGCAGATCAGTATGACCGCCGGCGTGCGCCAGGACTCCAGACGCCAGTCGATGGAAGACCGAGCACGGACGCTCCCGCTCCCGGGTCTGTTGTCTTGCTGCACCGCGCCCCCTCGGGTCCTTTGTCGTCCGCCTCTAGTGCCCGGTTTTCGAAGTTCGTGAAACGGTGCGGCACCCTCGGGCACGAACTTCGAAAACCAAAGGGCACTAGCAACTCTATGATTCTAGTGCCGCTTTTCGATTTGAAATTCCTGAGGTGGACTCGCGTCACGGGTGCAGGAATTTCAAATCGGCGGCACTAGCCCGCCGCGGCCAACGGACGGACAACGGGTTTCTCCACAATCGGCAGATTGATTGCCGCTGACAAGAGCCCGAGCAGGATCGAGAGCCACCAGACCGCATCGTAGGAGCCGGTACGTTCGAACAGGAGGCCGCCGAGCCAGACCCCGAGGAACCCGCCCACCTGATGGCTGAAGAAGGCGAAGCCGAACAGCATGGCGAGCCAGCGCGTGCCGAACATGAGGGCGACCAGGCCGGAGGTGGGCGGCACAGTCGAGAGCCAGAGCAGCCCCAGCACCGCGGAGAACACCAAAGTCGTTACCGCACTAGGCGGCAGCAGGATGTAGACCAGGATCGCCACCGCACGCCCGAAATAGATCAACGATAGAAGATAGCGCTTGGGCATCACATTGGAGATCCACCCGGCGCTGATGGCGCCGACGATGTTGAACAGGCCGATGGTGGCGATCGCCCAGCCGCCGATTTCGGCCGGAAGTCCGCGGTCGACCAGATAGGCCGGCATGTGCACGGCGATGAAGAAGATCTGGAAGCCGCAGGTGAAGAAGCCGAGCACGAGCAGAACATAGCTGGTGTGTCCGAACGCCTCGATGAGCGCCTGCACCACCGATTGCCGCGGCGCGCCGGTCTGCGCCAAGACCGCGCCGGCCTGTCGTGGCGCGGCGAGCGCGAGCGACAGCGGCAGGATGAGCAGCACGGCGGCGGCAAAAATGAGCAGCGTCGCCTGCCAGCCGAAACGGTCGATGAGGTCGACCGCGAGGGGCGAGAACAGAAACTGCCCGAACGAACCGGCAGCCGTTCCGGCCCCGAACGCGATCGACCGCCACTCCGGCGGCATCAGCTTGCCGAAGGCGCCGATCACGATGGTGAAGGACGCGCCCGCGAGTCCGAAGCCGACGATCAGGCCGGCGGTCAGATGGAGCATCGGCGGCGTATCGGCGTAGGCCATCGCCGCCAGGCCGAGGGAATAGAGGATGGCGCCCACGCTCAGCACCGGCACGGCGCCGTACCGATCGGCCATCGCGCCCGCAAACGGCTGGGCCGCCCCCCACAGCAGCATCTGAATCGCGAGCGCGAGCGCGAACACGTCGCGCCCCCAGCCGAAGGTGCTCGACATCGGCGTGAGAAAAAATGCCAGCCCTGAACGCGGCCCGAAGCCGAGCACGCCGATCAGGCAACCGCACACCAGGATGACCGCGGGCGTGCGCCAAGACGTCGTGTGCGAAGACGTCGTGTGCGAAGACGTCGCGTGCGAAGACACCGTGCGCGAGGACGGCGGATCGCGCACGACGGACGAAGAGGTGTTGTTGTCCTCCTGCACGGTGGTCTCGCGTCCTTTTTCCCTGCGCTCGCGGCTCAGGCGGGAGCCGCAGCCAGGCGCTGCACCGGCTTCTCCACGATCGGCAGGTTGATCACGGCGGAGAGCACCCCGAACAGAACCGAAAGCCACCAGACCGCGTCATAGGACCCGGTATGCACGAACACGACGCCGCCGAGCCACACGCCGAGGAAGCCGCCGACCTGGTGGCTGAAGAATGCCATCCCGGCGAGCGTGGCGAGCCAGCGCGTGCCGAACATCAGGGCGATGATCCCGTTGGTGGGAGCGATCGTCGACAGCCAGAGCAGACCCATGACGGCGCCGAACGTGATCGCGGACACCGGCGTGACCGGAAACGAAATGAAGGCAAGCACGGCAAGGGCGCGGCCGAAATAGATGAACGAGAGGATATAGCGCTTGGGCATGAGATCGCCGAGCCAGCCGGAGGCGAGCGAGCCAACGATGTTGAACAGCCCGATCACGGCGATGGTCCAGCCGCCGACCTCCACCGACAGACCCTTGTCCACCAGATAGGCCGGCATGTGCACGGTGATGAATGCGAGCTGGAAGCCGCAGGTGAAGTAGCCGATGACGAGCAGCACGTAGGAGCGATGACCCACCGCCTCCGACACGGCCTGCCGCAGCGATTGGGTCGCCACGCCATGCACGGTTCCTGCCTCCGCGGGCGCCGTCGCGATCGCAAGCGACAGCGGCAGCACCATCAGCATCCCAACGCCGAAGATCAGCAGCGTGGTCTGCCACCCGAATGCGTCCATCAGCGAGACGGCGAGCGGCGAATAGAGAAACTGGCCGAACGAACCCGCCGCCGTGCCGGCGCCGAAGGCCAGCGAGCGCCAGCGCGCCGGCAGCAGCTTGCCGAACGCGCCGAGCACCACCGAGAACGAGCAGCCCGCCAAGCCCAGGCCGACGAAAACGCCGCCCCCGAGATCGAGCATCCCCGGCGTCGTCGAATACGCCATCAGGGTGAGACCGAGCGCATAGAACAGGCCGCCGGCGCACAGCACGCGCACGGTGCCGTAGCGATCGGCAATCGCGCCGGCCAACGGCTGACCGACACCCCACAGGATGTTCTGTATGGCGAGCGCCAACCCGAACACGTCGCGATCCCAACCCATGTCCTGGGACATCGGGGTGAGAAAGAAACCGAGCGACGCGCGCGGACCGAAGCTCAACAGCGAAATCATGCAGCCGCACGCCACGATCACGGCGGGCGTGCGCCAGCCGATGTTGGTGACGCGCGGGACGGAAGGCAACGAGATGGCCATGGCAGAACCTGTGTGAGCCGGACCCAGCCCGGCAGCTCAAGTCAGGGATCGCAATTCGGAGAACATACGAAGGGCAGCGCGAGCAGTTTCGCGTGCCGCTCTTGATTGTCGCGCCGATTCTTTCCTCGTCGTGCTTGTAGGACCTCGGCGCATCGCGCCCAAATGAAACTTGTTCAAGCCTGCATCCATCCGGCGCATGGCAGCCGGTCGGACCCGGTCTGGAAATCCACCGGGACGGATGCTATATCTGTTTTGCTCGAAGTGAGAATAAGCTCTCTCGGACAGCTGGTACCGGCTCCGCCGGATGTTTTCGTCCCTTAATTATGCTCAATAAGAGCATAATTATCGCCTCGGAGGTTGCCATGCCGATCCTGCAAACCTTCGGCCCGTCCCCCGGGCGTACGCCTGTGGCTGCGCCCGCTGCGGGCGCCCCACACGCGGCCCGCCGCTACGGCATGCTGCCGATGCCGGCGCTGGAATGGAATGCCCGGGTCGAGCGCGAGACCGCCCATCTCTACGACCGGGTGCGGGCTGTCATCCCCGCGGTCGAATGGCCGTTCTTCGCGCCCTACGTCAAGGCGATCAACGCGCTCAAGCAGGAGCGCAACGCGGTCATCCTGGCGCACAATTACCAGACGCCGGAAATCTACAACTGCGTCGCCGATTTCGTCGGGGACTCGCTCCAGCTCGCGCGCGAGGCGACCAAGGTCGATGCCGAGATCATCGTCCAATGCGGCGTGCATTTCATGGCCGAGACCTCGAAGATCCTCAACCCCGACAAGACCGTGCTGATCCCGGATATCAAGGCCGGCTGCTCGCTCGCGGCATCGATCACCGGCGAGGACGTACGGCTGTTGCGGGCGAAATTCCCTGATGTGCCGGTGGTCGCCTACGTCAACACCTCGGCCGAGGTGAAGGCCGAGGTCGACATCTGCTGCACCTCCTCGAATGCGCTCGACGTGGTCGAGAGCCTGGGCAGCGATACCGTCATCTTCCTGCCCGACCAGTACCTGGCGAAATACGTCGCCGGGCGCACCGGGGTGAAGATCATTTCCTGGCAAGGCGCCTGCGAGGTGCACGAGCGCTTCACCGCCGACGAGCTCAGGCACTATCGCGCGGGCGATCCGTCGCTGCAGATCATCGCGCATCCGGAATGCCCGCCCGACGTGATCGAAGAGGCGGACTATACCGGCTCGACCGCCGGCATGATCGAGTGGGTGCGCAAGAACCGGCCGCGCCGCGTGGTCATGGTCACGGAATGCTCGATGGCCGACAACGTGCAAGCCGAATTGCCCGACGTCGAGTTCGTGCGTCCATGCAATCTGTGCCCGCACATGAAGCGGATCACGCTGCCGAAAATTCTCGACAGCCTGCTATATCTCAAGGAGGAAGTGGCGATCGATCCGGCCATTGCCGCAAAGGCCCGGCGCTCGGTCGAGGCGATGGTGAACTTGAAACGCTAGGGAGCATGATCTTCTCCGAAAACCGGTATCCACTTTTCGGGATCATGCTCTAGGTTAGACTGCAAGCAGTTAGAGAAGGTCTCGGGATGTTCGGAGTGACGCTCATGCCACGAAACCGGTGCGCTCCCTCCTGGGACCATACCCCCTCACCCCATCCCTCTCCCTATGGGAGAGGGAGCACACCGCGTACGCTGGCCGACTGGGGTCAATACCTCTGCGTTTTGTCATGACCACATCCCTGCTCTGCCCCGACGCCTTCCTCTCGCCGCTGGAGATCGACGCGGTGGTCACGCGCGCACTGGCCGAGGATCTCGGCCGTGCCGGCGACGTCACCTCGATCGCGACCATTCCGGAGGACACGCCGGCGCACGCGATCGTGGTCGCGCGCGCCCCCGGCGTGATCGCCGGCCTGCCGCTGGTCGCCGCGACGTTTGAGAAGCTCGCGCCCGGGATCAGGATCGCGGCCAATGGCCGTGACGGCATGCGCGCCGCAGCCAAGACCGCGCTGATGACCGTCGACGGGCCCGCCCGCGCGGTGCTCTCCGCCGAACGCGTGGCGCTCAATCTGCTCGGCCGCCTTTCGGGCGTGGCGACCGCGACGCATGAATTCGTGCGCCGCGTCGCCGGCACGCACACCCGCATCTGCTGCACGCGCAAGACCACGCCGGGGCTGCGGGCGCTCGAAAAATACGCGGTGCGCTGCGGCGGCGGCTTCAATCATCGCTTCGGCCTCGACGATGCGATCCTGATCAAGGACAACCACATCGCAGTCGCCGGCGGTATCCGCGCCGTGCTGGAGCGGGCCAAGGCCGCCGCCGGCCACCTGGTCAAGATCGAGATCGAGGTCGATACCCTCGATCAGCTGCGCGAGGTGCTCGCGGTCGGGCTCGCCGACGCGGTGCTGCTCGACAACATGGACGTGGCGACCCTGCGCCAGGCGGTGGAGATGGTCGCCGGCAAGTTCGCGCTCGAGGCCTCGGGCGGCATCAACCTGGAGACCATCGCCGAGATCGCGAAGACCGGCGTCGATTACGCCTCGTCGGGCTGGATCACGCACTCGGCGCCCAACCTCGACGTGGCGCTCGACATCGAGATGTGAGCTTGCCGGCCACCCGTGGTGCGCGGCTTGCCCGTCGTCGACGCCGAGCGCCAGGCGCGGTGCGGATCGCTGATGTTCGGACTTCATCTCGCCGCCGACCGGCTGGCGTGGCAGCGCATCGACGACGTGGCAAGTTGCGAACACAGGACGATACGACGCATGATCAGCGAACACGATCGACAGATTCTGTCGCGACTGCCGGGCTGGAATCCGACCGGCGACATGGTCGCGCAGCGGCGCGCCTGGGAAGAGCTGGCGGTCGTTTATAATCAAGACCTCCCCGCAATCGGTGCACTCGAAGAAAAGGTCGAGTTGCGCGCTGGCCTTCGCGCCGACGTCGCGGTGCCGAAGCGGGCCGGTCCGCATCCGGTGGCGATCTACCTGCACGGCGGCGGCTGGGCGTTCGGCAGCCCGGTCTCGTTTCGAAAGCTCGGAATGCAGTTTGCCGAAGCGGGTTATCTGACGATCATCCTCGACTATCGGCTGGCCCCGGAGCATCCATTCCCGGCCGCGCTGGAAGACACCGTGTTTGCCATCGGATGGGCGGCTGACAATGCCCGCGGATGGAACGGCGACGGCCGCCGGATCGCGATCGGCGGCGATTCCGCCGGGGCCAATCTGGCAGCCAGCGCCATCACCTCGAGCGCTTCCGAGCTGCGCGCGCTGGTGCGCGCGGCACTGCTTTTCTACGGCGTCTACGATCTCACGGCGACCGCGCAGCGCAACCGATCGAACCCCGGGCTTCAGCTGCAGCTAAGCACCTACGTGTCGGGCATCGAAAGCTTGCTCGACGATCCGCGCGCCAGTCCGCTCAAGGCGGTGGCACCGGGACTGCTTCCGCCATGCTTCATTCTCGGAGCGGGCAACGATACCTGGTGCCTTGCCGACTCGCTCGCCCTTGCCCAGGCCCTGACGGCCGCGGCGAGCCCCTACGAGCTGCACGTGATGGAAGGGCTGCCGCACGGGTTCATGCAGATGAGCGCGCTCGAGGGATGCCGCGCGGCGATGCGCTTGATGTGGGACTTCCTGGCGCGCAATGTCTGAGCATTGCGCATCTTCTCGCAAAGCGCTCCGCAGCGGATGGACCCGCGGGTGACGCCAGAGAATGGTAAGCGCCGAGCCGAACCGCTTTAGAGTTTCTTCGCCGCTTCCACGAGCTTCTTGGCGGATTCCTGGGTCGCTTCCGGGTCGCCCCATTCCGGCGCGTCGTCGCCGTCGCCCCACTTGCGCGGACGGTAGAAGGTGTGAACGCCGAGCTTGTGCATCTTGGTCATCTCGCGCACCCAGCCCGGCCGCACCCAGTAGGCGTGGTAATGCGTGGCCTTGCCGACCTCGGGCAGCCACAGCTTGCCGTCGAGCATTTCGGCCGCGATGGTCTTGGCGCGTTCCCACATATCCGGCTCGCGCACGACGTCGGGAATGCCGTCGCAGGTGAAGGTGAACTGGCAGGCGAGATGACGGTGGGCGTTCTGGTAGACGACGCCGCACACCGTGCTCGGATACTTGCCGGAGAATGCGCGGTTGAGCACGACCTGGGCCACCGCCATCTGTCCACGCACATGCTCGCCGCGCGATTCGAAATAGATCGCGTCGGCGAGGCATTTCTCAGACTTCGGCCGGCTCGTCTCGTCGAGGCCCAGCCGCTCGGCCGGGCTCATCGGACGCTGATCGATGCCGGTGACCTCGCCCTTGCGCGCCACGGTCTGTCCGCCGCCGGCGCCGTCCTTGAACACGACGCCCGGATCGGAGGGCAGCGGCGGCAGCTCGGAGCGCTCGACCGGCGTGTCGATGATGCTGTCGGGTGACCAGGCGTCCGGCGGCAGCGCGGCAAGCTTCATGTCGGCTTCGTTGGTCGCGGTCACGCCTTTGGTTTCAAACTTGGGTTCCTCGCCGGGCGCCCACGGCTCGATCGCTCCGAGCCGTTGCCCCATGGGAGCGGCGCCGAAGTAGAGCCGCGCGGCGCGCAGCGTCGGATCGACGTCGGTCGGGGCCAGGCCAAGGCCGGTCATGAACTGCTTGCGCGCCTCCGCCTCGCGTTCGGCGGCCACGGCGGCCTGTTCGGCCTCCTTGTCGCCGTCGCGCGGCGGCGCAAGCATGGGATAGGCGGATTTCACGTCGGACGACTTCGAACCCAGGTCGACGGCGCGATAGTCGCCGGTGCTTGCGAGCGAGTAGCTGCCTGGCTCGGGAGATTTCTGCGGTTGCGCGACCTGCGGGACGGCGGCCGGCGTGCCCGGCTCCGCGGCGGCAACCTCCGCCGGCGGCTCCTGCACCAGCGCCGGGCCTGGCTTCGGCTCTTGTGCCGATTCTTGCGCCGGCTCGCCGGCGCCGGGCACGGCCTCGCCCGCGGGACGAACCTTCAGCCGGTCGCCTTTGAGCGCGACGCGGCGATCATCCTTGGCTGCGACGCCGTAGTCGCCCTTGCGGGTGCGGTCGATCACCGGACCGGCATACGAATTGGTGGCGAAGTCTCGCTCGGCGCCGAACAGCCGGTCGCGCAGCGAAGCGGTCACATCGGCGTGGCCGGCATCGAGCCCCGCCAGAATATAGCCTGGAGGAATCGGGATCGAAGCTCCGACCGGCTCGGGCAGATTGTAGGGCGCTTCGTGGATGGTGCCGAACGTCGAGGCGAACGCGGTTTTCTGCGCACGATTGACGACGGGCTGGCGCGTCAGCAGCGTCGCAAGGTCCTGGTATCCGACCTCGCTCGGCAGCGCCAACAACATCATGACACCGAGCCAGAGAGAGGTCCGCAGACCACCCTCCGGCTTGTTGCGCGATGCAACCATCAGTAGGCTTGCCCCCGCCCCTGCAAAACGCCGCCGATCCTCCCGTCGCCAAAAGGCGACGTGATGGCGCAAATGCGACAGATTTTCCTTATTGGTCGATTAACCTTGCAAAGCTGTTAATTCGCCGGGGCATTGCCACAATGTCGCCGCACGCAACCCTCGCGGCCGCCTCGCGCACGCGTTCGGAGGTCGCGGGCGGACGGACAGAAGCGACGGCAGCGGCCCCGATCAGAACAGCCCCGCCGACGAGCCCGACATGATCGGTATCACCACCATCAGCACGATCGCCATCAGGAATCCGCTGACCCTGACATCCATGGTCACGACCGTTCCAGGAGCGCCGCGTCCGCGCGCGAACGCGAGCAACTCGAACAGGACCATGGCGAGCAGCACCCAGAAATACGGCGATACCCGGAAGTCGCGGGTCTCCGGCTTCACCACCAGAATGATTCCGACCGCGGCACCGACGACGGCCATGAAGGCGAGGAAAAGGTGATTGATGGTCATGACATATCCAATGTTTGTTCCCGCGCGCGCAGTCCATCACGGCCCACGACGTCTGTCATGGAACCGTCACCCAAAAATTTCTCCGCGATGGCGCACACCGATCCCGCGCACTGCGCGGCGCTTCGAATTGTTCCGCATGATTATCCTCATCGATGATAACGCAAACCGGTTCCGCGGCCGAAATTTTACCCTTCATCAACTATGCTGAGGGATGAAAGAGGCGCCAATCATCCCAAGCAGGAAAGCTTCACATGGATCAGAGTCTGAAAAACCGGATCAGCGAGCGTGCCTACGAGATCTGGGCCGCACATGGCCGAGCGGACGGTCAAGCCGATCAGCACTGGCTGGCGGCGGAGCGGGAAGTGCTGGCGGCATCGACGGCGGCGCTCGCCCGAAAATCCGCGCCGCAAAAGAAGAAGTCCGCTGCGCCACGCAAGAAGCGGCGAGCACCGGCACGAGCTAAGACCGCCAACATCCTCGCCGCAGCGAGCTGACGCCGCGAAACGAAACGCCATGGATCCGGGAACGTGGAACCTTGAACGACCGGTGTGCGCCCTCGCTGGAAGCATGCTTCCGCGAGGGCGACGCCATCAATTCATCTTGAGGCCTTTGTCCGAAAAATATTTCATCGCGCCGGGATGCCAGGGGATCGGCGAGTTCTTCGGCGATTGATTTTCAAGCTTGATGCTTTCAGCCTCGGCGTGCACCGCCACCAGCTCGTCGCGCTTTTCGATGAAGGTCTTGACGATATCGTAGGCGACCTTGTCGGACATCTTGGCGTTGGCGACCAGGATGTTCTGGACCACCGCGATGGGGTTGTCCTTGTCCTGACCCGGATATGTCTTCGCCGGGATCACGCCTGTCGTGTAGAGGTTGTCATACTTCTTGTTCATCTTGTCGACCGTATCGGCATGGTCGATCATCTTGATCTTCACATTGGGAGTGGCGCCGAGATCGGTGACGGCGGCGGTCGGCAGGCCCCCTACCCAGAAGAAGGCGTCGATCTTGCGGTCCTTGAGCGCGTTGACGGATTCGGCGACGCCGAGCCGTTCGCGTCGCATGTCCTTGTCCTTGTCGAGGCCGGCCGCCTCGATGACGCGAAACGCCATCACCTCGGTCGCGCTGCCGGGCGAGCCGGTGGAGACGCGCTTGCCCTTGAGATCGGACATCTTCTCGACGCCGGTGCCCTCCATGCTCACCACGTGCATGCGATTGGGATAGAGCACCATCAGCGTGCGCACGTCGACCGGGTTGCCCTTGAACTTGTCCTCGCCCTTGAGCGCATCGAGCGCGGCATCGACCATCACCAGCGCGACCTCGCTCTGCTGCGAGCCGATCAATTTGAGATTGTCCACCGAGCCCCCGGTGACGCGCGCGCTCGCCTGCATGCCGGGCACGTGCTTTGACAGCACGTTCGCCATGCCGCCGCCGAGCGGATAGTAGACGCCGCCGGTGCCGCCGGTCGCAATGGCGATGTTGAGCCCCTGCTGGGCAAGCGCGGCGCCGGCGATCAGCGCCGCACTTACCGCGAGCGCGGAGATCGCAAATGCTTTGCGTTTCATGGGTTCGTTTCTCCCTAGTTTGGCCCGGTTGTCTGAGTCCGCGGGCCTTCCGGCTGCATGCGCTGTTTTAGCAGGACCGCGATGGCGATCGCTAAGCCAAATGTCGCGGTGTAGCTGATGTCGCGGCCGATCATGACCTCCATCAGCGCTTCGAGCAGGCTCGGAAACACCAGGAAAAGGCCGGCCAGCACCAGCAGCAGACGCTCGGCCGTGGTCGTCCGACGCAGGGCCCAGCCTTGCGCCGCCGCCGCCAGCGCGGCGAGGCCGAGCGCGGTCTTGCCGGTGATCAGAACGATATCGATCCACGAGCCGTCCTTCGGCAGCTTGAGCAGCAAACCGATGCCTTGCGGGTCGAGCACGAATACGAACGGGACGAGAAAGGCGGGCAGAGTGTATTTCCACGCCTGCAGTGTGGTCCGGTAGGGATCTCCGCCGGTGATCGCCGCGGCGGCGAACGGCGAGAGCGCCGTCGGCGGCGAAACTTCGGACAGCACAGAATAGTAGAAGATGAACATGTGGGCGGCGAAGTCAGGCACGCCGAGCTTGACCATGGCGGGCGCCGCAATCACGGCGCAGATGATGTAGGAGGCGGTCACCGGCACCGCCAGGCCGACGATCCACACGATCAGCGCGGTGTAGATCGCGGTCAGCAGCAGGTTGCCGCCGGCGTAGTCGATCACGATCGAGGAGAACTTCAGTCCGAGCCCGGTCAGCGTGACGACGCCGACGATGATGCCGGCGGTCGCGCAGGTGGTCGCGGCGGTCAGCACGCTGGTCGAGCCGTCGGACAAGGCGCGCACCAGCTTCTTCGGCGTGATCGCCGTCTCGCGGGTGAGAAAGCTCAGCCCATAGGTGAGCACCGTCGACCAGAACACCGACAGGGTCGGCGAGTAGCCCCACAACATGAAGATGATGATCGAGATCAGCGAGATGAAGTGAAAGCCGTAGCGGCGCGTCATCTGCGCCAACGTGAGCTGCTGCTCGAAGTCCACGGTCTGCGCGTGGAACCGTTTGGCATCGAGCTCGACCATGAACAGCAGCGACAGGTAGTAGAGGCAGGTCGGGATGATCGCCATCGAGAGCACGTCGAGGTAGCTGATCTTGAGGAACTCGGCGATCAGGAAGGCGGCGGCGCCAAGCACCGGCGGCGAGATGATGGCGCCCAGCCCGCCGGCGGCGAGCAGGCCGCCGGCCGCGTTCTTCTCGAACCCCGCCCGCTGCATCAGCGGATAGGCGACGGCGCCGATCGTCACGGTGGTGGCGACGCCCGAGCCGGACGGACCACCAAGCAGGAACGAGGACAGCACCACGGTGCGGCCGGCGCTGTTGGCCTTGTGGCCCATGAGCGCCATGGAAAAATCGATGAAGAACTTGCCGGCGCCGGAATGCTGCAAGAACGCGCCATAGATCGTGAACAGGATGATGAGCGACGACGACACGTCGACCGGAATGCCGAAAATACCCTCGAGCGTGATGAACAGATGACCGACGAGCTGCGAAACGTCGTAGCCGCGGTGCGTCCATGGCGCCGGCAGGTACGGCCCGAAATAGGCGTAGGCCATGAACGCCATCGCCACGCACGGGACGATCCAGCCGGTGGTTCGCCGCGTTGCCTCGAGCAGCAGCACGATGAACACGACGCCGAGCACGACGTCGAGATGGGTCGGCATGGTGGCGCGGTCGGTGAACTCCTCGCCGCCCTCGATGGCATAGATCAGGATCGCCGCGCCGGTGATACCGGCGGCGACGTCCCACCAGCGGATATGGTTGCGAAACCGCGCCGCCATCGGAAACAGCAGGAAGCACAGCATCAGCACGAAGGCGACGTGGGCGTAGCGCAGCGGCTGCGTGGTGATGATGGGAAAGTCGGTGAACGGCCAGGCGCCCGCAATCGCGGCGTAGAGATGAAACAGCGACATCGTCACGGCGATCGAGGTGACCAGCGTGCCGGCCCAACCGACGAGGCGATTGACGACGCCGTCCTCGGCCTCGACATAGGCCTCGGCCTTGCGCAATCGGTCTTCCGAAACGGCCGCGGCGGCTCCCACAGCCCTGGTCACGTCCTCGGACATGTCGTTCCCTGCCGGTGCGCTTATGAGTGCGCTTTACGCCGATGCGATAAGGCCCGCTCTCGCCGCGAAAAGCCAGAGCTTTTCGCGGGCCGTTGCGCGCGCGGACGGGTCCATTAATCGAAAGTATAAGGCGTCAGCAGGATTTATCCGCCGTCATTCCGGGGCGCGCTGAAGGCGCGAGCCCGGAATCCAACGACGATCAGGCCTGGCTTGCCGGATCCTTGCCGAGCGCGGCCTGCGCCGCCGCCAACCGTGCGATTGGCACGCGGAACGGCGAGCACGAGACATAGTCGAGCGCGAGCTCGTGGCAGAAGGCCACCGAGGCGGGATCGCCGCCGTGCTCGCCGCAAATGCCGACCTTGAGCTTGGCGCGCGTCTTGCGACCGCGTTCGACCCCGATGCGCATCAGCTCGCCCACGCCCTCGCGGTCGATGGAGACGAAGGGATCAAGCGGGATAATTCCGCGCGACACGTAGAAGCCGAGAAAGCTCGCCGCGTCATCACGGCTGATGCCGTAAGTGGTCTGGGTCAGGTCGTTGGTGCCGAAGGAAAAGAACTCGGCGCTCTCGGCGATGTCGCCGGCGCGCAACGACGCGCGCGGCAGCTCGATCATGGTGCCGACCTGGTATTTGACCCTGGTCTCGGTCTCGAGCGCGACCGCCTCGGCCATGGCGTCGATGCGCGCCTTGACGAGGTCGAGCTCGGTCTTGGTGGCGATGAGCGGCACCATCACCTCCGGCACGACCGGCTTGCCCGTGCGCTTGCCGGCTTCGACCGCGGCTTCGAAGATGGCGCGTGCCTGCATCTCGGCGATCTCGGGATAGGCGAGCGCGAGACGACAGCCGCGGAAGCCGAGCATGGGATTGAACTCGTGCAGGGCGCGCGCGCGCTCCGCCAGCTTCTTCGGGTCGGCCTTCATGGCGGCGGCGACCTCGGCGATCTCCTCGTCGTTGTGCGGCAGAAATTCGTGCAGCGGAGGGTCGAGCAGCCTGATCGTGACCGGCAGCCCCTGCATGATCTCGAACAACTCGACGAAATCCGCGCGCTGCATGGGCAGGAGCTTGGCGAGCGCGGAGCGACGCTGTTTCTCGTCGTCGGAGAGAATCATCTCGCGCATCGCGCGGATGCGCTTCTCGTCGAAGAACATGTGCTCGGTGCGACAAAGCCCGATGCCCTCGGCGCCGAACCTCAACGCCACGCGCGCATCGTTCGGCGTGTCGGCGTTGGCACGCACGCCGAGCCTGCGCACCTTGTCGGCCCATCCCATCAGGGTCGTGAACTCGTCCGACAGCGTCGGCTCGGTCATCGGCACGCGGCCCATCAGGACCTGTCCGGTCGAGCCGTCGATGGTGATGACGTCGCCCGCCTTGAACGTGTGCCCGCCGACGCTCATGGTGCCGGCGGCATAATCGACCCGCAGCGTGCCGGCCCCGGAAACGCAGGGCTTGCCCATCCCACGCGCCACCACGGCGGCGTGCGAGGTCATGCCGCCGCGGGTGGTGAGGATGCCCTCGGCCGCGTGCATGCCGTGGATGTCCTCCGGCGACGTCTCGATACGCACCAGGATGACGTTCTTGTCCCTGCCCTTGAGCGTCTCGGCCTCGTCGGCCGAGAACACGATCTCTCCCGACGCCGCGCCGGGCGAGGCGGGCAGCCCGGTCGCGATGATGTTGCGCTCGGCATTGGGATCGATGGTCGGATGCAGAAGCTGGTCGAGCGCGGCGGGGTCGATGCGGGTGATCGCCTCCTCGCGGGTGATGAGCCCCTCGCCCGCAAGCTCGACCGCGACCTTGAGCGCGGCCTTGGCGGTGCGCTTGCCCGAACGGGTCTGCAGCATCCACAGCTTGTCCTGCTCGACCGTGAATTCGAGGTCCTGCATGTCGCGGTAATGGCGCTCGAGCGCGCCGGAGATGCGCACGAGCTCCTTGAACGCCAGCGGCATCGCGGTTTCCATCGACGGTTTGTCGGAGCCGGATTCCTCGCGCGCGGCCTCGGTGATCTCCTGCGGCGTGCGAATGCCCGCGACCACGTCCTCGCCCTGGGCATTGATCAGAAACTCGCCGTAGAGCCGCTTGTCGCCGGTCGACGGATTGCGCGTGAAGGCGACGCCGGTCGCCGAGGTCGTGCCCATGTTGCCGAACACCATGGCCTGGACGTTGACCGCCGTGCCCCAGCTTTCCGGGATGTTGTGCAGGCGCCGATAGGTGATCGCGCGCTGGTTCATCCAGGAGCCGAACACCGCGGTTATCGCCCCCCATAGCTGCTTGTGCGGATCCTGCGGGAACGGCTCGTCGTGCTCCTCCGCGAGCCGCTCCTTGTAGCGCTGCACGAGCGCGATCCAGTCATCGGCCGAAAGATCGGTGTCGAGCGTGTAGCCGTTCCTGTCCTTGTGGTCGTCGAGGATTTCCTCGAAGTGGTGATGGCCGAAGCCGAGCACCACGTCGGAATACATCGTGATGAAGCGACGATAGGAATCGTAGGCGAAGCGTGGATCGCCCGACTTGCGCGCCAGCGCCGCGACCGTCTCGTCGTTGAGGCCGAGGTTGAGCACGGTGTCCATCATGCCCGGCATCGACGCGCGCGCCCCCGAGCGCACCGAGACCAGGAGCGGATTGGTGCCGTCGCCGAATCCCTTGCCGGTGATACGGCCGATCTCGAGCAGCGCGGCGTCGACCTGCGCGCGCAGCCCATCGGGATAACGCTTGTTGTTGGCGTAGAACTGCGTGCAGACGTCAGTCGTGATGGTGAAGCCGGGCGGCACCGGCAGGCCGAGATTGGCCATCTCGGCGAGGCCCGCGCCCTTGCCGCCGAGGAGGTCGCGCATGCCGGGCCGGCCCTCGGCCTTGCCGTTGCCGAAGCGATAGACCCATTTCCCCTTGGCCGACGCCTTCGCGGGCTTGCCCGGCGCGGCGGCACGTTTGCCGGACGCGGCAGGCTTGGCCGGCGTCGCAGCCTTGCGGCGCGACGCCTTGCGCGCGGGCGCAACGCGAGCGGGTTTCTTTTTCGATCCGGTACGGCGCGACGTCGATTTGGCCATGGAATCACAATTTGAAGAGCGGCCGGCCCCTAATGATCACTGCGGCGGATGCCGGCGCAAGCACGCAGATCGCACGGCGCGAGCCGTCGGCGTCAGCGCATGAAGTGATAAATACCGTTGAGGCCCACCAGACCGACCACGATCAGGTAGATCGCAACGATGAAGTTGAGCAGCCGCGGCATGAGGAGGATCAGGATGCCGGCAATGAGGGCAACGATCGGCGTGATGTGAGCAATAGTCAGCGTCATGGACGGCTCTCCTGGGTCCGGGTGGGTAAACTACGAGACGTTAGTGCTGGTTCCAAGCTGCTCAGGCCAGCGTATCACTTTAACGCGGTGTCATCGGGCTGCACGATCTCACCTTTTATTCGGTGTCATCATCCGCGAAGGCGGATGATCCAGTCATCGCGGAGCGGGGGGCGGACGCGGATCATATCGTCAGATTGGTGATGACTGGATGCCCGCCTACGCGGGCATGACACCTCGGCACTATCCTTCGATGCGCGAGAAATCCGCGACCGTGCCCGTGGCCTCGCGGATGCCGTTGAGCAGCTTGAGGCGGTTCTCGCGCAGCTTTTCCTTGTCGGCGCCGTCGGCGACATTGACCGTCACCTTGTCGAAGAAGGCATCGACATGCGGGCGAAGCTTGGCCATGGCGCGCATGGCGGCTTCGAAATCCTCGCGCGCAACGGCAGCGCCCGCCTCATCCCTCGCGATATCGATGGCCTTGGAGAGCGCCCGCTCTTCGTCCTGGCGGTAAAATGCAGGATCCGATTGCTCGGAATAGGAACGTCCGTCTTTTTTCTCCTCGATGCGGAGGATGTTGGCGGCGCGCTTGTAGCCGGCGAGAAGATTTTTTCCATCTTCCGTATCGAGAAACTTTCCGAGCGCCTCGACCCGGCGGACGATCGAGACAATACCGGCCGCCCTGCCTCGAAGATGAAGGACCGCGTCGACCAGATCGTGCCGCGCACCCTCCTCGCGCAACTGCACTTTCAGCCGCTCATAGAAAAATTCTTCAAAGCTGTCGCCGATGCTAAGCATTTCAACATCAGACAGATTTCGACCGTACCCGCTTGATGTGCATCTCAAGCAGCGATCGCGGCACAAGATCATGCTTTCCAGACAAGGCAATGCGGATCACACCCAACGCCGCTCTTCGAAGCGCATACGGGTCCTTGCTACCGGTCGGCTTCTCGTCGATCGCCCAGAAGCCGACGAGCGTGTCGATCTTGTCCGCGAGGGCGACGGCGATCGGGACCGGATCGGTGGGCACGCGATCGCCGGGGCCGAGCGGCTTGTAGTGCTCCTCGCTCGCCGCGGCGACGGAGGCGTCCTCGCCCTGCGCCAGCGCGTAGTATTTCCCCATCAACCCCTGCAACTCCGGGAATTCGCCGACCACCTCGGTGAGCAGGTCGGCCTTGGCGAGCCGCGCCGCGCGCTTCACCTTCTCCACGTCGGCGCCGACGTAGGTGCCAGTTCGGCCGCGAGCTGTTCGATGCGCTCGATGCGCTTGGCCTGGGTGCCGAGCTTCTCGTGAAAGACGATGTCGTTGAATTTCGCCAGCCGGTCTTCCAGCCGCGTCTTAAGGTCGGTCTCGTAGAAGAACTTGGCATCGGACAGCCGCGCGCGGATGACGCGCTCGTTGCCGGCGACGATCTCCTTGCCGCCGTCCTCAGCCTCGATATTGGCGACCAGGATGAACTTGCTGGCGAGCCGCGTGGTCTTCGGATCGCGCAGCACGAAGCATTTCTGGTTGTTGCGAATGGTGGTGCGGATGACCTCGGGCGGGATGGCGAGAAACGCCTCGTCGAACGAACCCATCAGCACGACCGGCCATTCGACCAGCCCGGCCACCTCGGCCAGCAGGCCGGCATCCTCCACCAGCTCGTAGCCCTGGGCGAAGGCGAGGTTCTTGGCGTCGGCCAGGATGATCTGCCGGCGCCGCTCCGGGTCGAGCACGACCTTGGCCTTTTCGAGCTTGGCGGCGTAGTCCTCGAGCCGGCGCACCTTGAACGGCTGCGGCGCCATGAAGCGGTGGCCGCGCGTCTCGTCGCCGGCCGCGATGCCGTCGATCGCGAAGGCGACGATGTCGGGGTCTTCGGTCTCCGGCCCGAAGGTGGCGACGATGGAATGCAGCGGCCGCACCCAGCCGAGCGCGCCGGGTTGGGCCGAGCGCTCGCCCCACCGCATCGACTTCGGCCAGGGGAACGCCCTCACCACCTCGGGCACGAGCTTACCGATCACCTCGATGGCTGGCCGACCCGGCTTCTCGATGACCGCCACGTAGAAGTCGCCCTTCTTGTCGGGCTTGACCGTGGCCTCCTCGATCGACTTGAGCCCGGCGGCGCGCACGAAGCCCTCGATCGCGCCGGCGGGAGCGCCGACGCGCGGACCTTTCTTCTCCTCCTTCACGTCGGGCTGCCGGACCGGCACGCCCTGCACCGCGAGCGCGAGGCGGCGCGGGGTGACGAAGGCCTTGGCGCCCTCATAAACGAGACCCGCATCGACCAGCCGGTCGGTGACCAGCTTGCGCAAGTCCTCGGCCGCGCGCGCCTGCATGCGCGCGGGAATTTCCTCGGAAAACAATTCGAGCAGAAGGTCGGGCATGGGGGTCACCGCCGATGGTTCCCGCAGGTAGCAGGCGCAGGCCGCGCTGTTAAGCCGAAAAGCGTGCGGTTGCATCCCGGTGCCCAACCCTGGCCGGATTCTCCTGCTCGTTGGTCGCGCTTGCGAGGCCTGCCGGGGTGCCGCAAACTCGCGGCGGTTTGCGCGATTGCGATGGAGGCGTGATGACACCTGACCACCGCCGCCTGCGGGCGCCGCTCCTGTGCGCCGCGCTCTTGTGGTCGCTTGTCGGCCCGGCCGGCGCCGAGGACGTGCCTTACCTGATGTATGTCAGGGGGAGCGAAGGCCCGCCCGCGACCCCGATGCGCGTATTGTGGGACGTGGTCGACAGCAGCAACGCCCGCATCACCATCGACTTCGGCGAGAAGTACGAGCCCGCGCTGGCCAAGCTCGGATTTGGCCGGGTCCTCAAGTATGACGCGAAACCCGACAAGAAGGCGCCGTTCGCGGTGCGCGACCCCGAATTCACGCGGCTGGTGAAGTCCATCTCCACGTCGGTGGTGCAGGCGCTGCTGACAGCAAGCTCCGCGCCCGGCGCGTGGGCG
Source organism: uncultured Alphaproteobacteria bacterium (assembly GCA_963725065.1). Lineage (GTDB taxonomy): Bacteria > Pseudomonadota > Alphaproteobacteria > Rhizobiales > Xanthobacteraceae > VAZQ01. The sequence goes on along the minus strand of CAVRXD010000062.1, from coordinate 176,231 downwards.
CAGCCGCCGGACGCCAAGGTCGAGGATGCCGCGCTTCTGATCACACCGCGCAACCCGCGGCTGGAGGTGGCCGCGTTGCTGCACGTCACCTACCTGGCGCCGCAAAAATCCGGGCCGCCGAAGGCCCAGGATCTGATCAAAGGCGACATGGTGTTCGTGGGTCAGCCGGAGGCCGCGAGCCCGGAGGCGGCGGGACGATCGAACAAGCCGTGAGCGAAATCCTTCAGACCGAGTCCCGATTTCGCTTTAAGCGTTTTCCGGTCGCATGATCTTATCCGAAAAGTCTGCAACTTTTCGGGATCATGCTTGTCCAGCGCCGCCCGCCTCGGTCGCCAGCCACGCCTCGCCGCACGCTTTGGCGAGCTCGCGCACGCGCAGAATGTAGCTCTGCCGTTCGGTGACGGAGATGACGCCACGCGCGTCCAGGAGATTGAAGACGTGGCTCGCCTTGATGCACTGGTCGTAGGCCGGCAGCGCCATCAGGTGGTGCCGGGCGTTACCCACCGTGGTCCAGCCGGCGTCGATGTAGCTGCGGCAGGCCGCCTCCGCCATCTTGAACTGCGCGAACAACATCTCGGTGTCGGCGAACTCGAAATTGTGACGCGAATATTCCTTCTCGGCCTGCAGGAAGACGTCGCCGTAGGTGACCTTCCTGTCGCCTTCGCGGCCGTTGAAGTTGAGGTCGAAGACACGGTCGACACCCTGCACGTACATCGCCAGCCGTTCGAGACCGTAGGTCAGCTCGCCCGAGACCGGCGCGCATTCGAAGCCCGCGACCTGCTGGAAGTAGGTGAACTGCGAGACCTCCATGCCGTCGCACCAGCATTCCCAGCCCAGTCCCCAGGCGCCGAGCGTCGGCGATTCCCAGTCGTCCTCGACGAAGCGGATGTCGTGGACCTTGGGATCGATGCCGATGGCGACGAGCGACTTGAGGTAAAGCTCCTGGATGTCATCAGGGCGACGGCTTCAGGATCACCTGGAACTGATAGTAGTGCTGCAGGCGGTTGGGGTTCTCGCCGTAGCGGCCGTCCTTGGGCCGGCGCGAAGGCTGCACATAGGCCGCATTCCACGGCCTCGGCCCGAGCGCGCGCAAGGTGGTGGCGGGATGGAAGGTCCCGGCCCCGACCTCCATGTCGTAGGGCTGCAGGATCACGCAGCCGTAATCCGCCCAATAGCGCTGCAGCGCCAGGATCAGGCCCTGAAACGAGCGCTCGGGGCGCATGTGGGCGGGAAGATCGTTGCTCATGGGGTTCCGGAAGGAGCCGCAAGCCGGCGAGCGCCGGTCTGCGCGCATTCGTCCCGATATCGGGTGACCCCATATCGGTAGGCGCGCTAGACCTATCGGCCGCGATCCGCAGGGTCAAGAACGCGGCCGCCGGTCGCATGCGGGCACGGTGCGGTGACGATCGCGCGCTCCGTCATTATTGTTCGCCGCCATGGCCCTCGCCCGCCGCAGGCTTGTCGCCTTGTTCGCCGCCGCGCTCGCCGTAACGGCAACGGGCAGCGCGCGGGCGCAGGATTATCCCAACCGGCCGATCAAGCTCGTGGTCGCGTTCACCGCCGGCGGCACCACCGATTTCGTCGCGCGCCTTCTCGCCGAGCGGCTCCGAACGCTGCTCGGACAGCCCGTCATCGTCGAGAACCGGCCGGGCGCAAACGGCGCGATCGCGGCCGAGTACGTGGCCAGGTCCGACCCCGACGGCTACACCTTGTTCTTCACCACGGTGGGCGCGGTCGCGATCAACCCGGCCTTGCGCAGCAACCTGGCCTACGACCCGATCAAGGATTTCGCGCCGGTCGGCATGGCGGTGTTCAACTCAACCATGCTGGTGGTGAACGCCGCGATGAAGGTCAATTCCGCGCGCGAGCTCGCCGCCCTGGCGAAGGAACGACCGGGGGCAATCACCATCGGCATCACCGGGCTCGGCGCCATCTCCCATCTCGGGCTCGAGCTCTTCCAGGCGGCCGCCGGCGTCAAATTCCAGGCGGTGCCCTACCGTGGGGCGGCGCAGGCGGTGACCGACCTGCTCGCCGGTCAGGTGGACGGGCTGTTCGGCGACGTCCCGACCATCATCTCGCAAGTCAAGGCGGGGAAGCTCAAGGCGCTCGCGGCGACGTCGCAGGAACGCTCCGACATCTTCCCTGAAGTCCCGACCTTCGTGGAGCAAGGTTTCGCCGACACCGTTGCCAACCAATGGGCCGGTATCCTGGCGCCGGCGCTCACCCCACCCGCGGTGATCGCCAGGCTCAGCGCCGCCCTGAATGCCGCGCTCAGCGACGCGGATGTCCGCAACAAGCTCGCGCAGGCCGGCGTCACGCCTTCTCCGGGGACGCCGGAGGAATTCGCCCGCGACCTCGCGCAGGAAATCACCCGCTGGGGTGCGTTGATCCGCGCCAAGGGCATCAAGGGCGATTGACGCCGCGAAGGCGGCCGAAAGTGCACTTCGGCATCTGCCTCCCATGAACCAACCGCCCGTGAACCCGTTCGCGGGCCGGCGCGACGAAAGGTCGGGACCTCAATTGGAGGGTGTCATGATCGTTCAATCGCTCGTGACGGCGTTCGCCTTCGCCTTTCTGGCAACCGCTGCCTTAGGCCATGTGCTGCTGCTGCAAGCGGCATTCGCACCCAGCAACAATCCCAAGTCGGGCAAAGCCGCGCAACGACCGTCAGGTCGGGCGCCAATCACCGGTGCGGGGATCGCGCCGTAGGGTCGGCAACGCCTGGCGCGCGACCGGATCGATGGTGGAGGCCCGCTTCACGCGATCGAGGTCGTCGTTGATGCGCCGCACCTCTTTCACCGCCCAGTGAACGATCGCGCCGGCGCCGAGCGCACCGAACGCAAGCTTGATCAGCGGCGAGAAGATGAGCGGTGGCATGGATGTCTCCTTCGACGTCCTCACAGTCCGTAGCGCGCCCAGTGTGCGCGTGTTTCCAGCGCCGAGATCACATCCTCGGCGAAATCCCCGCCGTGCAACAAGCGATCAAAGCCCGAGACACCAGGCTGCACACGGCCGAACCAGCCGCGCGCAGGAGCGATCAACGGGGTGATGACATCATCACCGAAGCGCTCGCGCAATGTGGTTCGCAAGTCGCCGATCCCGTCGGCCAGGCCGAGCTCGATCGCGGTGTTGCCGGTCCAGTACTCCCCGGAGAACAAGGTTTTTTCTGGGCCCTTGAGCCGCGCGCCACGGCTTCCCTTGACCAGGTCGATGAAGCCCTCGTGGATCTCACGCTGCACCGCCTTGAGCTTTTCAACGTCTTCCGGGTTCTCCGGCAGGAACGGGTCGAGCATGGCCTTGTGCTCGCCGGACGTATAGAGCCGGCGCTCGATGCCGAGCTTGTCCATGAGCTTGGCAAAACCGAACGAGCCGCCGACCACGCCGATGGAACCGACGATCGAGGACGGATCGCAAATGATCTCGTCCGCGGCGCAAGCGATCATGTAGCCGCCCGACGCCGCGACATCCTCGGCAAAAGCGATCACCGGTCGTTTGTTCTCGGCCGCGAGTTCGCGGATGCGGCGGTAGATGAGATGCGATTGCACCGGTGAACCGCCGGGCGAATTGATCACCAGCGCGACGGCCTGTGCCCTGCGCATGCCGAAAGCGCGTTCGAGCGGACGCGCGACGTTGGCGAGCGTGAGGCCCGATTTCAGCGGGGTCGAAATGCCGATCACGCCCGACAGCCGCACCACCGGCACGACCGGCGTGTCGCCGCGCAACCGCTTCGGCAATATCGGCCGCAGCGCCGCGCGCGCGCTCGCAAACAACTGCTTCAAATGCTCGAAGATATCTTGATCAGCCATAACGTTGCGTTCTCATTTCACATCTGGGGGCGCTTGGTTCTCGCACCCTAAAGGGCATGGTCAGCGCTGCGGACCGGGCTCGGCCGCGGCGCGATGTCGCGTCTTAGGCCCGCCCGCATGTCGGTCTCAAGTTACCTTTCGTCAACCACCGGAGTGCTTATTGCAAGCGGATCGATGCGGCGGGCCGTCAGCGGCCGGCCCAGCCCAGGGGAAATGATGAAGATCTACATGTTGATGGTCCTGATCGGCGCCATTGCCGCGATGTCCCATCTCAGTTCGGAGCGAGCAGGGAGCCTGATCACCGCTGCGTTCCGCGCGCGACGCCGCACAAGCGAGTGACATCTGCCTGTTCCGTGGGCAACAGGACTTCGGCGTCATCGGATTTGACCCAGCGGCAGTACGCCGCCCCCGCGCAGCACCGATTCCGCCTGCGCCGTGGGGACGCCGGCGCTGTCGTTGAGGACGAGCCCCGGCAATAGCGCCAGCGGCACGCGGCTGGCCTTCGCCGCGCGCACCAGAACACGGATCGCGGGCTGGCCGGCCTTGGAATGGATCGGGAACACCGTCACCGCGCCGAAGGCGGCGTCGAGCGCTTTCAGGACAGCGGCGAGACCATCCGCTCGCCAGATCAGGGTGAGAGTTCCACCCGGACGCAGCAAGCGAGCACCGGTCTTGATCCAAGCGGCCAGCGTCCCATCCGGGCCGGCATGGGCCAGGCGGCGCTGACGGTCGGGCGATGCGCGCTGACGCGCCGGATCGTTGAACGGCGGATTCATCAGAACGCGCGTCACCGATTTCAGGCGCGAGCCCCGCTGCGGCGAAGGCACGCGCCGGCGCCGCGACGTCGAGCACGACGGCACTGACCCGCCCGGCAAGTCCGTTGGCTTGCGCATTCTCCGCTGCCAGCGCGGCGAGACCGGGATCGATCTCGACCAGCGTGACTTTGCTGTCATCCACGCGCAGCGCGAGCGCCAGCCCTGCCGCACCCACGCCGGCCCCGAGATCCACGACCCGTTCGCGCGCGCGCGCCGGGCACGCTGCCGCCAGCAGGATGGCGTCATGGCCGACACGGTGGCCGCGTCTGGGTTGCTTGAGCAGCAGCCGGCCGCCGAGCACGGCATCCGCAGTGACTTCAACGGACATCGGGACGAAGCTCGTGGCCGAGGCCGGCCTCCTCGAGCAACTGCCGCGCATCGTCGACACAGCAATCGTTGACCAGTATGCGGCGCGGCAAGATGCCGAGCGAACCCTCGAGCACGCTCATGTTCTGGTCGAGCACGAGATGGGGAATCTTGGCGGCGGAAAGCAACGCCTGGACGGCCGAGACGAGCACGGCATCGTTGGCGCGGATGAGCTCGCGCCACACGATGTCTTCCTCAGACGTGTCCGGGGGATCGCCCAATGCGCTACCTCCTCAGATTTCGCGCCGGTCCGGGTGATCGCGGGGCGCGCGGTGCTGCAGATAGGCGATCAGCTTCATTTCCCGCCGCCCGCGGGTCACCGTGTCGAGCACCAGACCTGCAACGATCGAGAGAAAGGCCAACAGCATGAGCCCGGTGGACAGGATCGCGGTCGGAATGCGCGGGACGATACCTTCCTCGAAATAAGTCACGAAGATCGGAACCGAAAGGACAACGGAAACGGCCGCCAAAGCGATGCCGAGTGCGGAGAAGAACGTCAGCGGCCGCTCCGAGCGGTAGGAGCCCGACGATGGTGCAGCAGGATGCGCAAGCCATCGCGCCAGGTGCTGAGCTTCGAGCTCGACCCTTCCGGCCGCGCATAATAGGGGGTCGGGACCTCGCCCACCGGAAGGTCGAGCTCGAGTGCGTGGACGGAAAGCTCGGTCTCGATCTCGAACCCCCGTGACAACACTGGAAACGACTTCACGAACCGCCGCGAGAACACGCGATAGCCGGACAGGATGTCGGTGAAGGTCGCGTCGAACACCGAGGCGAAGAAGCCGGTGAACAGCCGATTGCCCATGCGATGGCCGGGGCGATAAGCATCCGCCTCCTGCTCCACCCGCGCCGCCACCACCATGTCGAGGCGCTCTTCCATCTGGCGCGCGATCATGGCGCGCACGCTGCAGGCGTCATAGGTGGCATCGCCGTCGACCAGAACGTAGATGTCCGCCTCGACATCGGCGAACATCCGCCGCACCACGAGGCCCTTGCCTTGATGCGTCTCGCGCCGGACCACCGCGCCGGCGGCGCGGGCGACCTCCAGGGTATTGTCGGTCGAATTGTTGTCGTAGACATAGATCGTGGCCTCGGGCAGCTCGGCCCGGAAACCGGCGATCACCCGGGCAATGGCCGTCTCTTCGTTGAAGCAAGGGATCAACACAGCCAGACGCTGGTCGATGCGGGGCCACCATTCCTCCGTCCGGCCCGTGATCGTCTCGGCCTGCGGCATCAATTCGCCTCTTTCGAAACCCGGCGCTCGCGCATATGTGTTTTTTCGCGTACTTGCCGCGGTACCATAGCGTTTCTATGCTTGCGTGTCCTTCTGCTCGGAGCCCTCCTCTTGGCCGTTATCGTCCCATTTGAAGGCCATTCGCCCACCACCATCGACCGTCTGATCGACCTCGTCACCGCCGACATGGGTCGCGTCAACACGACCATTTTGTCGCGCACGGGATCGCAGGTGACGATGATCCCCGAGGTCGCCAATCACCTGATCTCCTCAGGCGGTAAGCGGCTGCGGCCGATCCTCACCCTGGCGATGGCACGACTGGCCGGGTATGACGGCGCCGGCCACGTCAAGCTCGCGGCCGCCGTCGAATTCATGCACACGGCCACGTTGCTGCACGACGATGTCGTGGACGAAAGCGAGATGCGGCGCGGGAAGCTTGCCGCGCGCATGTTGTGGGGCAATGAGGCCAGCGTGCTGGTCGGCGACTTTCTGCTCGGCCAGGCGTTCAAGATGATGGTCGAGGTCGCCTCGTTGCGGGCACTCGAGATCCTGTCGTCGGCCGCCGCGGTCATCGCCGAAGGCGAGGTGATGCAACTCGGCGCCGCCAAGAACACCGCCACCACCGAGGATGATTACCTGGCCGTGATCCGCGCCAAGACCGCGGAACTGTTCGCCGCCGCCTGCGAAGTCGGCCCCGCGCTGGCGTCACGCCCCAAGGACGAGCAATCGGCCTGCCGCTCGTTCGGCATGAATCTCGGCATCGCCTTCCAGCTCGTGGATGACGCGCTCGACTATGGCGGCAAGGCCGCAAAGCTCGGAAAAAACGTCGGCGATGATTTTCGCGAAGGCAAGATCACGCTGCCCGTCGTCCTGTCGTTTCGCCGGGGATCAGAGAGCGAGCGGGCGTTCTGGCGCCGCACCCTCGAGGAGGGCGACGCGACCGATGCCGATCTGGAGCACGCCATCGGCCTGATGACCAAACATCGCGCACTCGAAGACACGATCCAGCGCGCGCGCCATTACGGCGCCATCGCCACCGACGCGCTGGCGCTGTTTCCCGCCTCTCCGATGAAGCAGGCGCTGGAAGAGACCGTCGAATTCTGCATCTGCCGTTCGAACTAGCCCGTCCCGACGCCTGCCAGCGCCGCCCTACGACTGCGCGGCTCCGAGCACCGTCGCGCGCACCCACCATTGCGGATAGCCGACCCGCACCGTTCGCGCTGCGGCAGTGGCCGCGGCATTGGTCTCGAACAGCCCAAAGCAAGTCGCACCTGAACCCGACATGCGGGCGAGCCGGCAGCCCGGCAGTTTGTTCAGAACGGACAGAACGTCGGCGATCCCGGGTTCCAGCTCGATCGCCGGCTGTTCCAGGTCGTTTCGACCGCTGGCAATCTCCGCAAGCAGCGCTGACGGCGCGGGGGGCGGTCCGGCTTGCGCGGGCGGCGCGGCGGGCGGCAGGTTCAACGCCGCGAAGACCTCCCTGGTCGAGACCGCAACACCCGGATTGATCAGCACCGCGAACAGCCGCGGGAGATCGAGCGGAGCGGACAAGACGTCGCCGACGCCACGCATCAGCCGCGGTCTCGGATCGAGACAGACCGGCACATCGGCGCCGGTTGCCTGCGCCGCCTGCATCAGCCGCGGATCATCGAGCGCTATCCCGTTCGCATGCGCCAGAAGGCGCAACGCCGCCGCCGCATCCGCCGAGCCGCCGCCCAAACCGGCCGCGACCGGCAAGCGCTTGGATAGCGCGAAGCGGCCGAGGGTGAGGCCCGCGATCCGCTCGGCGAGCGCGCGGGCGGCCTTGAGCACGAGATTGTCGGCGCTGTCGCCGGCGGCGGGCGCGGTCGGTCCGCTGACGGTAAGCGTCAAGGCATCGCCGGGCGCGAACGTCAAAGCGTCGCCCACGCCGGCGAACGCGACCAGGCTCTCGAGCTCATGATAGCCGTCGGCGCGCCGGCCCAGCACGCGCAATGTCAGATTGACCTTGGCGGGCGCCTTTTCGGCGCGCGCAGTCGACGCCATGCCGCGGACTTAGCCGCCGCCGGGCTTCTTGTGCTCGGCCTCGGCGGCCGAAGAGGTGTCGTCGGGAAGCCCCGATTTCAGCTTGGCTTCGATCTTGACCAGATCCTCGGGCTCGGGCTTGAGGTCGCGCGCGTGCGACCACTGGAAGCGCGCTTCGAGTACGCGTCCGACCTTCCAATAGGCATCGCCGAGATGATCATTGATGGTCGGATCTTCCGGCTTGAGCTCGACGGCACGCTCGAGCTGCTTGACCGCCTCCTCGTTGTTGCCGAGCCGGTAATAGGCCCAGCCCAGGGAGTTGACGATGTAGCCGTCGTCGGCACGCTGCTCGACCGCGCGCTTGATCATGCGCATGCCGTCGTCGAGGTTGATGCCCTGGTCGATCCACGAATAACCGAGATAGTTAAGGACGTGCGCCTGGTCGGGATAAAGCTCGAGCGCCTTCTTGAGATCGGCCTCGGCCTTCGCCCATTGCTTCGATCGCTCGTAGCAGATGCCGCGGAAATAGAAGATGACCCAGTTCGCCTTCTCGGTCTTGGTGAGAGTGTCCACCCCCTTCGAGTAGACATCTCCGCATTCTGCGAACTGCTTGCGCCCGCGCTGGACATTGCCGAGCGCCATGATGGCTTCGAGGTCTCCCGGATTGGCGGCAATGATTTTTTCGAGACTCGCTTTCGCCTCATCGGTGCGATCGAGCGCATCCAGGTTCAACGCGAGCTGGATCTGCGCGTTGCGCTGAAGCGGTGAGTTCAACGGCACTCGCTCGTAAATCTTGTTGGCAAGCTCCGGCTTCTTCATCGCCTCATAGAGGTCGCCCAGCGAAAGCAGCGCGAGCGGATGCGACGGCGCGAGATAGAGCGCGAGCTGGAGGTAGACGAGGCCGAGATCCTCGCCGCCACGACGCCCGAGCGCGGCGCCGAGCCCATAGAGCACCTCGGCGGCGCCCGCCTGCGGCGTGTCGATCATCGGCGGCAGCTTCTTGCCGGCCTTAAGCTCGGCCGTCGCCTCCAGCATCAGCGGATGACGCGGCAGCGCCTCGTCGAACGTGGCGAATATCTTCAGCGCCTCGGCGGTATTTCCCTGCCGCGACAGGAAACTGCCATAGCTCTGCACCACGCGCAGCGCGGTTGGGTCGAGCTTGTAGGCACGCTCGAAGCGCTTGGCGGCGTCCTTCTTCTGACCGGCGAGATCAAGGATCATCGCGGAGTGCAGATCCTTGAAGATGGCATACCAGTCCGGACCGGCGAGCTTGTCGATGGAGTTGGTCGCGGCCTTGACCTCGGTCGGGCTCGCCATCGTCCATGCCGCCAGCAAGGTCGCGGCAAGATCGGTGATCGGGCCGCGGATCGACTGGGCGAGTTCCCGGCGCGCGATCGGATACTGCTTTTGCTTGATCGCACGTACGCCAAGCACGAGCCGGGCGATGCGGTCGGTCTTGTCGATCTGCAGAACGCGCTCGGCTAGCTTGACCGCTTCATCGACCTCGCCGTTCGCCAGCACCGCCAGGAAGGTGCGGCCGAGCAGCTCGTTGTTGCGAGGGTCACCCCGGAGCGCGGCGCGATAGTACGACGCCGCGGCGGCGGCATCCCGCTCACCGCCCGCGTGCCGGGCGGCCAGATAGCTGCCGGAAGGAGAGATTTGGGAGAAATTCGAGGGTGCCTCCGCCCGTGCCGAGAGCATTGCCGGCCAAGTGGTGGCGAGTGCGGCCACTGCGGCCACGGCCGCGCGCCTTAAACGTGGCGAAAGGATCACGGCTGATCGACTCCATCTGGCGGACGAGCGCCCCTGGCGCGGCCGCGTTGAGCAGAATGGCCTGTTTGGGTCAGGCGCGCAATAACTGCCCGGATTGGACATGTCCACCGACTTTGAAGCGCCTGGATAAGGGCAGCATCGTGACGCCACCGATCACATCGGCTGCATCTGGGGTAGCCGGGTCGGGCGGCGCGCCCCACGTCCGCGCGCGACAACCCTTCGTCGCGTCGCGGGCAGATGCCTGGACGTGCGACTGCAGGCCGGGCGCGGTTTACGACCACGTCACATATTGGGGTAATTGGGTCCGCCGCCGCCCTCGGGGGGGACCCAGGTAATGTTCTGGTTCGGATCCTTGATGTCGCAGGTTTTGCAGTGGACGCAGTTCTGCGCGTTGATCACGAAGCGCGGCGAACCACCCTCCTCCACCCATTCGTAGACCCCGGCCGGACAATAGCGCGCCGAGGGGCCGCCATAACGATCATGCTCGGACGCTTTCTGCAGGGCGAGATCGGCGACTTTCAGGTGCACCGGCTGGTCCTCCTCATGATTGGTGTTGGAGAGGAACACCGAGGAGAGGCGATCGAAGGTGACCTTGCCGTCCGGTTTCGGATAGGCGATGGGCGCACACTGCGCCGCGGGCTTGAGCGTCGCCGAATTGGGCTTGCCGTGGCCGAGCGTGCCGAACAGCGAGAAGCCGAGCGTGCTGGTCCACATATCGAAGCCGCCGAGTGCGATTCCGAGATAGGTGCCGAAACGCGACCACAGCGGTTTGGCATTGCGCACTTTCCAAAGATCAGGCCCGATCGCGGACGAGCGCCATGCCGCTTCGTAGTCTGCAAGCTCGTCGTTGGCACGGCCGGCCTTGAGTGCGGCGGCGACGTGCTCGGCCGCCAGCATGCCCGACAGCATGGCGTTATGGCTGCCCTTGATGCGCGGCACGTTCATGAAACCGGCCGCGCAGCCCAGCAATGCCCCGCCGGGAAAGGCGAGCTTCGGCACCGACTGCCAGCCGCCTTCGGTGAGCGCGCGCGCCCCATAGGCCAGCCGCTTGCCGCCCTCGAAGGTGCCGCGCACCAGCGGATGCGTCTTGAACCGCTGGAACTCCTCGAACGGCGAGAGGTAAGGATTTTCGTAGTTGAGATGCACCACGAAACCGACCGCAACGAGATTGTCGTCGAGATGATAGAGGAACGAACCGCCGCCGGTGCGGCTGTCGAGCGGCCAGCCGAAGGTATGCTGCGCCAGGCCCGGCCGGTGTTTTTCGGGGGCGACCTGCCACAATTCCTTCAGGCCAAGTCCGAATTTTTGCGGTTCGCGGCCTTGGTCGAGGCCGAAGCGTTGCAGCAGCGTCTTGCTGAGGTTGCCGCGGGCCCCTTCGGCGAACAGCGTGTATTTCGCGCGCAGCTCCATGCCGCGGGTGAAGCTGTCCTTGTGATGGCCGTCCTTGGCCACACCCATGTCGCCGGTAGCAACGCCCACCACCGCGCCGTTGTCATCGAACAACACCTCGTTGGCGGCAAAGCCGGGATAGATTTCCACGCCCAGCGCTTCCGCTTTGGTTGCGAGCCAGCGGCAGACATTGCCGAGGGAGACGATATAGTTGCCGTGATTGTTCATCAGCGGCGGCATCATCAGATTGGGCAGACGCATCGCGGCCGTGGACGAAAGCCAATAGAAACGGTCGTCGCTGACCTTGGTCTTGATCGGACTGTCCTCGTTTCGCCAGTCCGGAATGAGCCGGTCGAGGCCGATGGGATCGATGACGGCGCCCGAGAGGATGTGCGCGCCGACCTCGGACCCCTTCTCGACGACGACCACGCTGGTCTCAGACGAAAGCTGTTTGAGCCGGATCGCGGCCGCGAGCCCGGCGGGCCCCGCGCCGACGATCACCACGTCGAATTCCATTGCGTCGCGGGGAGACAATTCGTCAGCGCTCATCGGTCCTCCGGTAGCGATCGGGAAATCCCCGCGGGGACGAGGGTCGATCCGTCCGTGGTGTTATTCCAATTCGAAAGATATCGCCATTTTGAGCAAACGATACGCCAACCGCTATAATCGCCGACCGATCGCACGTATGGCCGACAGTGCCGGACAGCGCCGGCATGCCGGCGCGACCGACACCCCCGACCCCCTCGTCGCACTTTCCCCCCGGGCCGGGCCGCAGGCATGGTTGCCAGCGTTGCCCCACGGCCTTACCGCACTAGGGATGAACAGAAACCGCGACCAGGCTGCCCGCGAGCTGCTCGCCTTCTACCAGGAGGCGGGCGTCGACGCGCTGGTCGACGAGTTCCCGGTCGACCGGTTCGCCGACGATCCGCCACCCAGGACCATGCCCACACCTCCGGCCGAGGCGGCCCGGCCAAGGGGCGATCCTGCAATGGGCGCACCATCGGTGCGCGTTCCCGCTCCGGAGCCGCCAGTCCGAGCCGGTGCGGCGCCTCCGCCATCGCCCGACGCTGCGGTCATGGCGGCGCGCGAGGCGGCCAGAAATGCCGCCAGTCTCGAAGAGCTGCGGGAGATCCTCGGTCGCTTCGAAGGTTGCGCGTTGCGCACCACCGCCACCCAGCTCGTGTTCGCCGACGGCAACCCGAAAGCACGCGTGATGTTCGTGGGCGAGGCGCCAGGACGCGACGAGGACATCGAGGGCCTGCCGTTCGTCGGCCGCTCCGGCAAGCTGCTCGACCGCATGCTGGCCGCGATCGGGCTCGATCGCACGTCGGTCTATATCGCCAACATCGTGCCCTGGCGGCCGCCGGGCAACCGCACGCCGACGCCGCAGGAATCCGCGATCTGCCTGCCATTCACGCTGCGCCAGATCGAGCTCGCCGGCCCGGATGTACTGGTGTGCATGGGCGGACCATCGGCGCAGACCCTCCTCAATGTCAGGGACGGCATCCTCAAGACCCGCGGACGCTGGTTCGCCTACCAGACCGGAACGCGCGAGATCCGGGCGATCGCGACGCTGCATCCGGCGTATCTGCTGCGCCAACCGCTGCAGAAACGTCTCGCGTGGCGCGATTTTCTGGCGATCAAAAAGGCACTCGCGACCTAAGCCTTGATCCGAAAGGCATGCAGACCGTTCGGCGGCGTCGTGCCGGCGCAGGCCACACGCCCGCGGAATCGCCATTCAACATCGCGCGATTTGGCTTTAGGTTTTGAGCCGGCAGGCAACGACGGAGACGGAGCATGGCAAAAACGGTCGAGCACGTGCACTGGCCGGATGCGCCCGACATGTGGATGCCCTATGCCCCCGCGATCAAGGTGAAGGGCGGCACCACAATCTATCTCGCCGGCGTCACCGCGGCGCCGGTCTACCATCACCATCCGCACCGGCCCGAGGAGTTCGATTCCATGCCGCGCGACATGGAAGGCCAGGCGCGCGCAGCCCTCGAGAACCTCAAGCGTGGGCTCGAAGCGGTGGGGGCGACGTTCGCCGACGTGGTGACGGCCGACCGCTTCGTCACCGATCTTTCGGACCAGGACGCGTTCAACCGGGTGTGGGGCGAATACTTCCGCGACGCCAAGCCCGCCACCACCACCGTGCAGGTGGTGCGGCTCGCCACCGATCCCCGCTGTCTCGTCGAGATCAACGCGGTCGCCGTGATCGACTGATCCGACCCGGGCCCGGTCGCGTTCGATTGCTCTCCGCGGAGCGTACCCGACTCGGCACGCATCCGCCCTACAGCGCCACCAGCACGGCGCCGAGCGCAATCAGCGCCACGCCGAGCCAATTGAGCATGGTCAGTTTCTCGCCCAGCAACAGCGCGCCGAAGATTGCGACCAGCACGACGCTGAGCTTGTCGACAGGGGCGACCTGTGAGGCGTTGCCGAGCTTGAGCGCGCGGAAGTAGCACAGCCAGGAGGCCCCGGTCGCCAATCCCGAAAGCACCAGGAACAGATAGGTGCGCGGCGAAATGGACGTGGGGTTTTCGAACTGACCGGTGGCGTAGACGATCAGCGCCAGGGTCAGCAGGATCACGCAGGTGCGAATGAAGGTCGCGAGATCAGAATTGATATTTGCGACGCCGACCTTGGCAAAGATGGCGGTCAACGCCGCGAAAATCGCGGAGAGGACCGCCCACAATTGCCAGGTCGAGAATACGGTCGAGTTCACGAATCTACGCTCGCGCCGGCGACATCGCGCGTTTCGCTCAACCATGTTGCGCGGCCAAGACGCGACGGTGCGGCCGGCCGAGCCCGCATCAACCCGGCTCCATCCCTTTGGCTTTGAGCACGGGCATGGCGTCCGGCGAGGTGATGAACTTGATCAGGTCGCGGGCCGCCTGCTGGTTCGGCGATTTGGCGGAAACGGCGGCGGTGAACACGATGTAGGACTGTATCTCCGGCGGCAGCGGTCCCACCAGTTCGGCGCCGGGCACCGAAAGTATGTTGGGAATGACGATGATGCCGAGCTCGACCTCGCCTTGCGCCACCCGCTCGGACACCGATTCGGTATCCGGCTTCACGGTCTTTGCCCGCAATGCCTCGGCGATACCCAAACGCGCGAACAGGCGATCGAGGTAGATCGTGCTCGCGCCCTCCTTGAGATAGGTGATCGACTTGGCGTCGAGCAACGTGCGCGTGAACGCATCGACCGTGCCGATGTCGGGCCTGGGCGCGCCCCTCTTTACCGCCACCCCGATGCCGGTTTTCATCACATCGGTTCGCGTCTCCGCGACGAGCCTGCCGCTCTTGATCAGCTCGTCGGTCTGAAAATCGACCAGCACCGCAAGATCGAACGGCTCGTCCGACTCGATACGCCGTTTCATCACCGCGGCCACGTCAGCCACCACCACAGGGGTGTATCCGCTGGCCCGCTCGAATTGCGGGCCAAGCTCGGCCACGATCATCTTGGTGACGCGCGAGCCGAAAATCTTGAGCTCGCTGCAATTCGCGCCGCTCAGTTGCGCCGACACGCCGAGCAGCACGGTTGCCAATGCCGTGCAAAGCACGGGAATGGTGCGACGCGATCGCATTGCGTCCCCTTCTCGATTGATCCTCTATCCCGGCAGCGCGAACTTGACGGCAAAGATGATCGCAAGGATCACGACCGCCGGCTTGGCCTCGGCGAACTTTCCGGCAATCAGCTTGGCGAGTACATAGGTGATGAAGCCCAGTCCGATGCCGGTCGCGATGGAATAGGTGAGCGGCATCGTGACCGCGGTCACCACCGCCGGTGCGTATTCCGTGATGTCCTCCCAATCGATCTCGGCGAGCGCGCGCGTCATCACGCAGGCGACGTAAAGCAGCGCCGCCGCCGAAGCGTAGGCCGGGACCATCTCGGCAAGCGGAGAGAAGAACAGCGCCAGGAGAAAAAACATCGCCACGAAAACGGCGGTCAGGCCCGTGCGGCCGCCCGCCGAGACGCCGGCCGCGCTCTCGATGTAGCTGGTCGTGGTCGAGGTGCCGATGAGGGAGCCGAACATGGCGGCAAAACTGTCGGCGAGCAGCGCCTGCTTCATGCGCGGCAGGTTACCGTCCTTGTCGAGAAACCCGGCACGCTGGGTGACGCCGATCAGCGTGCCGGCGTTGTCGAACACGTCGACCAGCAGGAAGCTGAATATGACGATGATGAAGGTCGCTTCGGTCACTCGGGAAAAGTCGAGCTGCAGAAAGGTCGGCGCCAGCGAGGGCGGCATCGACATGATACCCTGGAATTGGGCGAGGCCGAGCGGCAGACCGATCAGCGTCACCAACAGGATGCCGATGAGGGTGGCGCCGCCGATATTGCGGTAATTGAGCGCCACGATCACGACAAAGCCGAGAAGGCACAGGATCGCCGGCCACTGCTTGAGGTCGCCGAGCGTAACCAGCGTCGCCGGATTCCCGACCACGATCTTCGCCTGTTCCAGCGCGATGATGCCGAGGAAGAGCCCGACGCCGGCGGCGATCGCAAATTTGAGGTTCTTCGGAATCGAGTTGATGATGTATTCGCGGACCCGGAAGATCGAGATGAGAAAGAAGATCACCCCGGAGCAGAACACGCCGGCGAGCGCCTGCTGCCACGTGTATTTGTAGGTCAGCACAACGGTGAAGGCGAAGAAGGCATTCAGCCCCATGCCCGGCGCGAGCGCGATCGGGTAGTTGGCGTAGAGCGCCATGACCAGCGTGGACACCGCGGCCGCAATGCAGGTCGCGACGAATACCGCGCCCTTGTCCATGCCCGCGCTGGAGAGGATCTGCGGGTTGACGAACACGATATAGACCATGGTGAGGAAGGTCGTGATGCCGGCGATGAACTCGGTGCGGACATCGGTGCCGTTGTCGGTCAGGCCGAAATAGCGATCGAGAAACGGTCGTTCGCTCGCAGGCTTCGTTATCTCGCTCATTGCGTTCCCCCAGCCGAATCGGACGCGCGCGGCGCATCACGTCAACCACGGCCCTGTCCAGCAGGGATCGGGCCGACCGCGCCAACAATAGCCGCGAACCGGCTGTGAACCCACTGCAAACCCTCGTTCATCTTCCATTTGTCCACCGGACGGCGAGGCCGGCCCGCAGGGCTGCGTAGAAATCATGCGGGCCTCGCGGCGATGATCTTGGCGATGTCACGCATCTGAGCGATCATGCAGCCCGCCACGGTTCTCTCTAGTAGTTGGGGCATGACCGATGGACCTCGATCCCGTCCTGCTGGCTCGTCTCCAGTTCGCCTTCACGGTGACGTTCCACATCATCTTTCCAAGCTTCACCATCGGGCTGTCCGCCTTTATTGCGACGCTGCTGGTCCGCTGGCTCGTCACGGGCCGCGAACATCTCCACCGCCTGGCCCGGTTCTGGACCAAAATCTTCGCGGTTTCGTTCGGCATGGGCGTCGTCTCGGGGATCGTGCTGAGCTACCAGTTCGGGACCAATTGGAGCCGGTTCTCGGTCGTTGTCGGCAACGTCATCGCGCCCCTGATCGGCTACGAGGTGCTCACCGCCTTCTTCCTCGAGGCGACCTTCCTCGGCGTGATGCTGTTCGGCTGGAAACGGGTGCCGCCCTGGCTGCACGTCTTCGCCGCCGTAGCGGTGGCGGTTGGCACCGCCATGTCGGCGTTCTGGATCCTGTCCGCGAACAGCTGGATGCAGACACCCACCGGACACGAGGTGCGCGACGGCATCGCCTATCCGGTGGATTGGTTCGCCGTGATCTTCAATCCGAGCTTCTTTTATCGGCTGCCTCACATGCTCACGGCGGCCTATCTCACGACCTCGCTCGTCGTCCTGGCGGTGGGGGCGCGCTATATCCTGGCCGCCCGCCACATCGACGAGGGGCAAACCATGATGCGCATGGCGATCGGGATGCTGGCCGTGCTCGGCCCCCTGCAACTCTTCATCGGCGATCAGCATGGGCTCAACACGCTCAAATACCAGCCGATGAAGATCGCGGCGATCGAGGCCCACTGGGACGGCAGCAAACCGGGCGCACTCGTGCTGTTTGCCTGGCCCGACGCAAAGACCGAGACGAACCTGTTCGAGATCGCGATCCCCAAGGCAGGATCGCTGATCCTCAAACACGATCCCGATGGTCTCTTTCCCGGGCTCAAGAGCGTACCGCCGGGTGACCGTCCACCGCTGGTGCCGGTGTTCTTCGCTTTTCGCAGCATGGTCGGCATCGGCATCATCATCATTGCGTTCGGTCTGGTGGGCGTGTGGCTGTGGTGGCGGCGAACCCTGTTCGATACGCGCTGGTACCTTTGGCCCGCGGCGCACAGCTGGTGGCTCGGCTTCGTGGCGGTGATCTCGGGCTGGATCGTTACCGAGAGCGGACGCCAGCCATGGGTCGCTCACGGCATATTGCGCACCGCCGATGCGGTTTCGCCGGTCCCCGCCGCCAGCATGATGACGACGCTGGTCTTGTTTGTGCTCGTCTACGGCGTCGTGTTCACAATGGGCATTTATTACATCAACCGGTTGATTGCCCTCGGACCGCAGGGGCGCGCCGCAGAGCCGCCCGAAAGCGGCACGCCGGTGCGGCCGCTGTCTGCCGTCATCGACGCCGCGCGCGAAATCCCGTCCCCGCAACGATAACGCGAGGGGAACCATGGAAACCTATCTTCCTGTGATCTGGGCCGGCGTGATCGGCACCGCAGTCGCGCTCTACGTCATCCTCGACGGCTTCGATCTCGGCACGGGCATTCTGTTTCCGCTCGCGAAGACAGAACGCGAGCGCGACCAGATGATGGACTCAGTCGCGCCGTTCTGGGACGGCAACGAGACCTGGCTTGTCCTGGGCGGCGGCGGACTATGGGTCGCGTTCCCCCAGGCCTACGCGGTGATCATGCCGGGACTTTACCTGCCGGTCTTCATCATGCTGCTCGCGCTTGTTTTTCGCGGCGTCGCGTTCGAATTCCGTTCGGTTGCGATGACAAGCAAAGGCTACTGGAATTTTGCCTTTGCCGCCGGCTCAACGATTGCCGCCGTCTGTCAGGGCGTGATCCTCGGCGGCCTCATCGAGGGGATCAAGGTGGAGAACGGCGTCTTCGCCGGCGGGCCATTCGACTGGGCGACGCCCTTCGCCCTCCTGTGCGGCCTTGGGGTGACGGTCGGCTATGCCCTGCTCGGAGCAACCTGGCTGGTGATGAAGACGGACGGCGTCGTCGCCGAGCGCGCCCGCGTTCAGGCCAAGGTGCTGCTGCTCGGCGTGCTCGCATTCATGGTGGTGGTCAGCATCTGGACGCCGCTCGCGTTCGACCGCATCGCCGCGCGCTGGTTCTCGGCACCCAACATCTACTTCCTCTGGCCAGTACCACTGCTCACCGCGCTAACCGCACTGATGGCCTGGCGCTGGCTCGAGGAGGGGCGCGAGATGCTTCCGTTCTTCGCGTCGATCGTCCTGTTCCTGCTCGGGTATCTCGGCCTCGTGATCTCGACCTTTCCCTATCTCGTGCCGCCGACGCTGACGCTCTGGCAGACCGCGGCCGTGCCCGCGAGCCAACTCTTCATGCTGACCGGGACGCTGATCCTGCTGCCGATCATCCTCGGCTACATCGTGTTCGTGTATTGGATCTTTCGCGGCAAAGTGCGCGAGGGCGAGGGCTACCACTGACCGAACCTAGGGCCGGTCATCCTGTGCCAATCGACCGCGGCCGGAGCGGTCAAGTCCAGGCAACCGGCGTGTTGCCTGGCTGCACGCGTGGGTTCACGCAGCAGCCGCTCATGGTTTCTGCTCGGTTGCGGCGGTCGGCGCCGGCGTCTGCCCCTGCGGCCTGATCAGCGCCCAGCCAATGCGCAGGAGCGGCAGTTGGCCCTGCACCGCGCGATCGAACGCGCGCGGAACTTCGGGAATGAGGTCCGGAAAGCGCTCCTTGATCGCAGGCGGCGGCGTGCCCGCGGTATCGGTGGTCGGCCAGACCACGATCGCACCCTTGTTCTTGATCGTATCGGCCGTGACCCAGGGCGAGCGCTCGGGCGTCGCACTCAGATAGACGCTCGGCCGGCTCGGAGCACCGAGCGCGACCAGCGCGGCGATGCCGGGATCGCCGGTGACCACGCCCAGCGGGGCTCCGATGCGGCGCTCGAAACTTTCCGAGAAGAACCGCGCCATGGCCTTGGCGGGATAGGTCACCCGAAGGTCGATATTGAGCCAGGGCAGCACCACGAGCGCGGCCACCGCCATGATCGGCGGAATGACAAGAAGGCCAAACCAGGCCGCGATCACAACGCGCTGGCGGTTGAACTCGATGGCGTCGCCGGCGGCCACGACCACCAGGAGGCCGGACAGAATGACCAGCGGTGCAATGCCGCCGACCGGCCCCGCCCATCCCAGCAGCACGGCCGCGAGCGTGCCGGCGAAAGCCGGCGCCAGCGCAAAAAAGTAGACGAATTGGCGCGCGAACGGATCGATCTCGCGGCGCACGATCACGGGCGCGGGTTCTTGGCGGGGCCACGGCCAGCCGGCCACCAGAGCCACCAGCACGATGAGACCCGCGTGCGCCGCGAAGATCATTCCGATTTGCCGCAGCCATGCCACCAGATTGCCGACCACGGCTTCGGGCGTGCGCAAGCGAAGCAGAATCGGTCGCAGTCCTTCGCCCGAATCCGCGACCCAGATCAGATGCGGACCCATTACGATGCCTGCGACAATGGCTGCGATGAGCGGATCGTATGAGTTGAGGGCCGACCGCGCGCGCTTGTTCAGAAGCGTAAACAACACGAGCAATCCGACCAGGATCAGCCCGACATAGGTCGTGAGCAACAACAGCCCGACCTCGATCGCGAGCAGCAGCCAGTAGGCCCGGCGGCCCTCGCCGACCGCGCGCCAATAGTGCAACAGGATGATCGCCCACAGCGGCATGGTGAGGATGACGGGCCCAAAGTCCGGTGTCGGCACCGTAAAGGCGGCCACCCCGACCATCAGCAGCACCGCCAGCGCCGCGTGCTGCGCGCCCACGATCGAGCGCCCGAGCGCGAATACGGCCCAATAGGTCGCGACCACGCAGGCCTGCGACAGCACATAGACGCCGAACATGCCGGCAACAGCGAACACGATCTCGGCGAGCCAGAACGCGAGCGGCGGTCCAAGGTAGGTGCCGAGTTGGAACTCGTGTCCGACCGCGAGCACGTTCGCCACGTCACCGGGCGGACCGGCATAGAACAGGGAGGGAACCAGCGTCCACAGCAACGCCTGCACCAGCGCCGCCAGCCAGATGGCCAACGACGGGCGCGAGCGCAGCAGTTCAACGAAAATGGAGACGTAAAGCATCAGCCGGACGTTGGTTCGACGCGACCGGCACAGATAAGGCCCTGGCGCTAGAGAGGCAACACGTCCGGCTCGATGTTGCCCGTCACCATATCGGTGGTTACGGGATCGCCATAGGCCGCGGCGACCGGTGCAAACGAGCGGCGATGGTGGATGGTGGGGCCAAGTCGCGCAAGTGCGTTGAAATGAGCGGGTACGCTGTATCCCTTGTGACTCTCGAAGCCGTAACCGGGATAGAGCATACCCAATCGGACCATCAACCGGTCGCGCGTGACCTTGGCGACGATCGAGGCGGCCGCGATCGAGGCGATGATGGCGTCACCGCTGATAACGGCCTCGCAATCGCACGACGCCTCGATGCGGTCACGCCCGTCCACGAACACGAGCTTGGGCTTGACCGGCAGGGCCGCGACCGCACGTGCAAGCGCCCATAGCGACGCCCGCAGGATGTTGTCGCGATCGATGCGCGAGGGCGGCGCGAACGCCACCGCGACCTCGGCGCTGGCGCAAATCCTGGCATAGAGCTTCTCTCGCGTCTCCGCATCCAGCTTTTTCGAGTCATCGAGGCCGCGCGGCACGCGCTTGGGATCGAGAATGACCGCCGCCGCGACAACCGGACCGGCAAGCGGCCCCCTGCCCGCCTCGTCGCAACCCGCAACCGGCCAGACGCCGCGTTTGAGTGCCGCCCGCTCGCGACGAAAGGTCGGGCGCACGTCCTCCTCGCCGAGCGGCAGGCGCACGACGCGGATGGCCTCTGCGCGACGCGGTGTTGTGCGACCGTCTGCGACCCAACTCATGGTGCGATGGTGCGCGCCGTGGGGGACAAGTCAACAGTCGCCGGTTCCCGCATGTGAAGGGCGGGGAAACAATCACCTCATCCGGTAGCTGCACGCCGTCGTCCTCCGGTAAGGACAAATCCTGGGGCGCGCCACCTATCGTCTCCCCCAAGCAGGCGATCATGTTGCAGGCGCGGTTGGTCGAGCACAACCGGATTCAGAACAAGCTCAATTGCTCGGAGCCGCGGCGCGGTGGACTGAAATGATCAGTCGTCAGCTTGGTGCGATCCTGGTTGAAGCCGAGCTTCTCGCAGGCAAGTTCGAACCGCCGGCCGATCATCCAGGCGACCGGGCCGCCGCCGGTCATGCGTTTACCCCAGTTCGAATCGTAGTCCCTGCCGCCACGCGTCTCACGAATGAGCTTGAACACGTGGCGATAACGATCGGGAAAATTCGCGATCAACCATTCGCGGAACAGATCGCGCACTTCCAGGGGAAGGCGTAGCAGCACGTAGCCGGCCTCCCGAACGCCGACGGCGGCGGCGGCATCGAGAATACGCTCGATCTCGGCATCGTTCAGGGCGGGAATCACCGGCGCCACCATCACCGACGCTGGCACCCCCGCCGCGGCGAGCCGGGCGAGCGCGTCGAGCCGCCGTTCGGGTGTCGCGGCTCGTGGCTCCATCACCCGCGCCAGCTGCGGATCAAGCGTGGTCACCGACAGCGCAACCTTGACCAGATTGCGCTGCGCCATGCGGGCGAGGATATCGAGGTCGCGCACGACCAGTGCCGATTTGGTCACGATCCCGACCGGGTGGCCGTAGCGCTCGAGCACTTCGAGGATGCGACGCATGACCTGATGCTGGCGCTCGATTGGCTGGTAAGGATCGGTGTTGGTGCCGATGGCGATGGTGCGCGGCACATAACCCGATGCCGACAGTTCGCGTTCGAGCAGCTTGGGCGCTTCGGGCTTGGCGAACAGCTTGGATTCGAAATCCAATCCCGGCGACAGCCCGAGATAGGCATGCGTGGGCCGCGCGAAGCAATAAATGCAGCCGTGCTCGCAGCCGCGATAGGGATTGATCGAGCGATCGAAGGAAATGTCGGGCGAATCGTTGCGCGTGATGATCTTTCGCGTGGAGTCGATGGTGACCGTGGTCTGGAACGGCGGCAGTTCCTCGAAGCTCTGCCAGCCGTCGTCGAACGCGGTTCGCGCCACCAATTCGTAACGGCCGGAGGCGTTCGACTGCGCGCCGCGACCGCGGCGGCGGGCCGCTTCGACCGCTACGTCGATATCCGTGGGAGCATTGAGATCGACAGCGGCGGGGCGCCGCCGCGCGTCCTGCCCATAGGGCTCACCGCGTCGCGCAAAGCCGCCCGCCGGCGCAGAGGACTCTGGCAAGGAGGGCAGGGACGCCGGCGGGCGTCGGACGGCTGCAGATTGGCTAGCCATGGGAGCATCCTAGTATGAAGGCGCGAACAAAACAAGAACATAGTGACGCAAAACGCTCGCGCAAGGGCTAAAAACTCCCATATTTCGGGACGGGCGCCCCATTCCCGGGCAAGCGCCTCCAGGAGGAGAACCATGAAGAAACTATTTGGCGGCGCCGCGCTGTTGTTCCTCGTCGGCGGAACGGGATCGGGTGCTCAGGCGGCGCCGTGGTGCGCCTTCTATGACCCCTCGACCTACAATTGCGGCTTCCATACCTTCGAACAGTGCCTGGCCACGGTCCGCGGCGCGGGCGGATGGTGCCGGCCGAATTTTTTCGAAGGCTCAAGCGGCGCAAAACGCCCGGCCGGCAGGCGAGCGCCCGACTCGCGCTACTGATGCGCCACCTTTTGTGTTAGCCGTCAGGCAACAGATCATCACCGCAGGCGCGTTTTAGGGAAAACAACCCATGCTCAGCGTGGTGATTGCCACGCATGACAGTGAACGCGCGCTGCTGCCGACCCTTGCCGCGCTGGTTGCGGGCGCGGCGGCCGGGGTCGTGCGCGAGGTGATCATTGCCGACGGCGGTTCGCGCGATGCGACCTGCGAGATTGCGGATGGCGCCGGCTGTCATGTGCTGACGTCGACGCAGCCGCGCGGTGCACGGCTCAAGGCGGCTGCCGACGCGGCCCGCGGGCCCTGGCTGCTCTTCCTTGCGGCCGGCACCGTCCCCAGCGTCACCTGGGTCGATGAAACCAGGCGCTTCATCGAGGAGGCAGAGCTGCGGGGATTCGCATCCTCATGCGCCGCCGCGTTCCGCCCGGATTGGGCGCCGTTTCAGTCGCCCCTGGTTGAGGCGTGGGCCTTGCTGCGCACCGCGCTCCGCGCACGACCGACGGCGGGACAGGGACTGCTGATCGCGAAGACATTTTATGAGGCGCTCGGCGGTCATCGTGAGGTCGAAGCGCCTGAGAGCGACCTTCTCCGCCGGATTGGCCGCCGTCACATCCTCCTGTTGAAATGCGGAGCGGCGGCAGCGGCCGGGAAACAATGATTGACTATGTCACATATTTATTTGATATTGGCACATATTCTCCGCCCTGTTGCCGAGCATGCCTGACCAGTCCCTGGACCAACGCGTCGGCGCCGTGCGCCGCTTCAACCGGGCCTACACGCGCCGGATTGGCGTGCTGCGCGACGACTTTCTGAAAACCCCATACTCGCTGGCCGAAGCCCGCGTGCTCTACGAACTCGCAACGCGCCAAAAGCCGACGGCCGGGGAGATTGCCGCCGAGCTCGGCCTCGACCACGGCTATCTCAGCCGCATCTTGCGAGGCTTCCATGAGCGCGCGCTCATCACCAAGACACCTTCCCCCGAAGACCGGCGCCAAAGCCTGCTGTCGCTCACGGTGAAAGGCCGGATCGCTTTCGCGCCGCTCGACCAGCGTTCACAGGACGACGTCGCCGCCATGCTCGGCAAGCTCTCGGCGGCAGACCAGGACCGCCTCGTCGCCGCCATGAGCACGATCGAGCGCGTGCTGGGCGAAGCCCGATCACCGCCAGTCCCGTACCTTCTGCGGGCTCCGCGTCCCGGCGACATGGGCTGGATCGTCAGCCGGCATGGCGCCCTCTACGGTGAGGAGTACGGCTGGGACGAACGGCTCGAAGCGCTGACGGCAGAGATCGTCGCGGCCTTCGTGCGCAATCAGGATCACAGGCGCGAGCGTTGCTGGATCGCCGAGCGAGATGGCGAGAATGTCGGCTCGGTCTTGCTGGTGCGGGAAACCGATGAGGTCGCCCGGCTGCGTCTCCTCCTGGTCGAACCGAACGCGCGTGGACTCGGCATCGGCGCGCGACTGGTCGAGGAAGCCCTGCGCTTTGCCCGCGAAGCCCGCTACCGCAGGATCACGTTGTGGACCCACAGCGTGCTCACCGCCGCGCGGCACGTCTATGAGCGGGCCGGCTTCCGGCTCACCGAGAGCAACGAGCACAACGAGTTCGGAAGAACTCTGGTCGGTGAGACGTGGCAGCTCGAGCTGGACCCGCACCGTTGGCAGTGAGATTGATTAAACTGTCGCGCCCTTGGCCTTGGCCCGGCGCAAATGCTCGTCGAGGCGCGGCATGATCTCGACGAAATTGCACGGCCGGTAGCGGTAGTCGAGCTGGTGCACCAGGATCTCATCCCAGCCGTCACGGCAGGCGCCCGGCGATCCTGGCAAGCAGAAGATGTAAGTGGCGCCGGCAACGCCGGCGGTCGCGCGGGTTTGGATCGCCGAGGTGCCGATCTTGGCGTGGCTGATCATCAGAAACAGCGTGGCGAAGCCGTCCATACGCTTTTCGAACAAAGGCTCGACCGCCTCCGGTGTCACGTCGCGGCCGGTGAAGCCGGTGCCTCCGGTCGTGATGATGACATCGACCGCCGGATCCGCGATCCACTCTTTGATCCGCGCGCGGATGGTCTCGACGTCGTCGCGCACGATCGCCCGGGCCGCGACGGCGTGCCCTGCTTTTTCGATGCGCTCGACCAGCGTGGCGCCGGATTTGTCATCGGCCAGGTCGCGGGTGTCGGACACCGTGAGCACGGCGATCTTCAGCGCGATGAATTGCCTGCTGTCATCGATTCCGGGCATCACGCGTCACTTACTCAAAAGCGCAGCGCGCAGCCGTAGCGCGCCTGCTTGACGGTACAAAGAATTCCCGCGGCGGTTTCTCCCGCCTCACGCCTGAAAACTCGCGATCACACGCCGCTCACAGCTGCGCCGACGCGAAGGTGTTGCAGCTTGCCATCGATCCCGACTTGAACCCGGCGGTAAACCAGCGTTGGCGCTGCTCCGCGCTCCCGTGCGTAAAGGAATCGGGGACCACGTAACCTTGCCCCCTTCGCTGCAGCGTGTCGTCGCCGATCGCAGCCGCGGTGCGCAAGGCAGCCTCGACGTCTCCCGGTTCGATGAATGCCGGTTTCCCCTGGCTCCTGAGAGTTTCATTCTCGCGGTTGGCCCACACCCCTGCCAGACAATCGGCCTGCAACTCGACCTGCACCTGGATGTGATTGGCGCCCGCCTTGCTGTCGGCGGCGCGTTGCGCCTGCTGCGCCTTCGGGAGGATGCCGAGCAGATTTTGCACGTGGTGGCCGACCTCATGCGCAATCACGTAGGCCTCGGCGAACTGGCATGCCCTGCTGCCGACGTCGCAGCCGCGAAAGCGGGTCGCGATCTGCTCGAAGAACGAGGTGTCGAGATAGACCTTCTGATCAGACGGGCAATAGAACGGTCCCATGGCGCTCTGCGCAACTCCGCCGCAGCTGGCTTGCGTCCTCCCTTTGTAGAGAACAAGAACCGGTGCGCGGTAGCTCTTGCCGTCCTTGGCGAAGACTTGCTTCCACACCACCTCGGTGCTGCCGAGCACCCTGCTCACGAAGCGGCCCATGTCGTCCTGCGGCGCACCCGTGCGTCGCGCAGTGGAGGGCGCCTGCACCTGCGGCTGGCTCGGGCCGGTCAAGATCTCGGCGCCGCCGATAAGGACGCTCGGATCGATACCGAGTGCCCAGCCGACGAGGCCGAGCACTACGATCGTTCCAATGCCCAGGCCGCCGCCTCCGATCGGGATGCCAAAGCCGCCGCCCCCGCCGCCGAAACCACCTTCGCTGCGTCGATCCTCGACGTTGCCGCTTTCCGGCAGATCATCCAAGCGCATGGCTCTCCTCCTCCTTGCCAGCGGCGGATTTCGAGGATCGCCGCGCCCGTCGCGTCACTTTACCAGCACCCCGATCAACGCGCTTTGCCGAATATAGTTGCCAGCGACACCTTTCCCAGGACCGGACTACCCGGTTAAGCCGTTTTTTACTTTGGGCACGCATAGTGCCCTGGTCGGTTGTAGGTCCCGCGTCACCGGCCGCGTAGCCTGAGTCAAAGTCCTAAATCATGGTAGCATCGCGTCGCGGGGCGTCCGATCGGGCGCCCCGCGTCAGTTCTAAGGCGATCGAGCGCGGCCGAGTTCTGATCGGTGACTGCGTTGCCGAGATGGCGGCGCTACCGGCGGAATCGGTCGACCTCGTTTTTGCCGATCCGCCCTATAACCTGCAACTGCAGGGCGACCTCAAGCGTCCGGACAATTCGCGCGTCGACGCAGTCAATGACGCGTGGGACAAGTTCGCGAGCTTCTCCGTCTACGACGATTTCACCCGCGCGTGGCTCATTGCCTGCCGGCGCGTGATGAAGCGCTCGGCCACGCTCTGGGTGATCGGGTCGTACCACAACATCTTCCGCGTCGGCACGATCCTGCAGGATCTGGGCTTCTGGATCCTCAACGACGTGGTGTGGCGCAAGTCGAACCCCATGCCGAATTTTCGCGGGCGGCGTTTCACCAATGCGCACGAGACCCTGATCTGGGCAGCACGCGAACCCGGCGGCAAGGGTTACACCTTCAACTATGAAGCACTCAAAGCCGGCAACGACGATGTGCAGGTGCGCTCGGATTGGATGCTTGCGCTCTGCACCGGCGAAGAACGGCTCAAGGGCGGCGACGGCAAGAAGCTGCACCCCACCCAAAAACCCGAGGCGCTGCTGGCGCGTGTGATTCTGGCGACCTCGCGACCCGACGATCTCGTGCTCGACCCGTTCTGCGGCACCGGCACGACGGGCGCGGTGGCGAAACGGCTCGGCCGCCGCTTCGTGGGGATCGAGCGGGATGCTGGCTATGCCGCGGCCGCGCAAACGCGCATCGCATCCGTCGCGCCGCTTCCGGCACAGTCGCTTGCTTCTTTCCAGACCGCGCGGGAAGCGCCACGCGTGCCGTTCGCGGCGCTGATCGAGCGCGGGATGGTGCTGCCCGGTGCGCGCCTTTGCGACGCCAAGCGCAAGGTCAAGGCGCTGGTGCGCGCGGACGGCGCCATTACGCTGGGCGAGACGGTCGGCTCCATTCACCGCATCGGCGCGCTGGCGCAGGGCCTGGAAGCCTGCAACGGCTGGGCGTTCTGGCACCTGGAAACGACCAAGGGCTTGGTCTCGATCGACGCGCTGCGCGCGGAGATCAGGGCACAGATGGACCCGCGCTGATCTCCAGTTGCGCCCTGACAGGCGAAGCCCGTTGCGCTCGTTCACCGCACCGCGAAAGGCGAATTGTACGGCCGTCCAAACGGCACGCCGGCCGCGATGGTCTGCACCGGCTTGAGGTAGGCGCGACCGGTCCGGATGTTGTTGCGAGTGTCGACAAACGACACATCGCCCTCGACCAGTTCCATGATCGCGACGTCGGCGGGCGCTCCGATCTGCAGCGTTCCGAGCTTGGGCGCGCGATTGATCACTTTGGCGGGGTTGATCGTTGCCATGGCAATCACCTGCTCGAGCGTGAAACCCTGCGCCAGGAATTTGCTCATGACCCAGGTCAGATACGGCATGCCCGGCGTATTGCCGGAGAACACGTGGACGTCGGACGAGATGGTGTCGGGTGGGCATCCCTGTGCGATCGCCGGCTCGGCCACGCTGAAGTCGAAGCTGCCGCCACCGTGGCCGACGTCGAAGATCACGCCGCGCTGCTTGGCCGCGAGCGCCGCCGGGAGCAGCCGCCCGTCCTGCACGATGTTGGTGAAGGCTCCGGCGATATTGGGTGCTCCGGAATAAGCGTGGGTGAGGATATCGCCCGGCCGTAACGTGTCGAGGATTTGCGTCATCAGCTCGCGGGTCTCAACGCCGCCGATATGGCACATGATCTTGCTGCCGGTCCCGGCCCGCTCGCACGCCGCGATGGCCCGTTTCAGCGGCTCGAGGCCGTTCTTGGCGATCACGTTCTCGGACATGCGCACTTTGATACCCAGCACCATGTCGGTATTCTCGGCGACCGCCTTGGCGGCGACGTCGACCTGCGCGAAGTCGATGTTGTAAAGCTCGGCCACCGGGAACGGCGCGAGGCCCATATTGGCAATATGGACGAAGGCATAGAGACGCGTGCGCGTCTGCGCGACGACGTAGCGGCGGAACGCCGCGAAATTGTTGGCGCCGGCGTCTCCGGCCGAAACACAGGTCGTGCTGCATTGATAGGGTACAAGCTCGTCGGCCGGGATGCCGAGCGCCGATCCGTACGGATAGACATGACAATGCAGGTCGACCAATCCAGGCGTGACCAGCTTGCCACCGGCGTCGAGCACCCGAAGCGCGCGCGCGGTGGGAATGTCGCTCTCGATCGCTTCGATCAGGCCATAGCGGATGCCGATGTCGCGCCTGCCGCGCAACGACTGGCTCGGATCGAGCACATCGGCGGCCTTGATCAGGAGATCGAACTTGTCGTCAGGCCCCATGGCGGCGCATGCCTGACCGGGCATCGCGGCAGCGAGCGCGAACGAGCCGGCGCCGGCGAGAAACTCGCGACGTGACGGTCCGCGATGTGGCTGTTCGCGATGCGGCCGCTCGCGATGTGGATTGGTAATCGTCATGGCTTCCCTCCCGTTGCGATGTTCAATCCCGCTCAGGTAACGCGATGATAGTACCGATCGGAGACCGGGGCGTCTTGTTTCCGGGGCGACAATGGCGGACGCTGGCGCCCGACCCATTCAGCAGCCGGCTCGCGCGCACATGACGATGAAGTCTGCGCCATTACACCTTCGCCGCATGAGCAAAGTTGCGCTCGCGGCGGTCGCCATCGTGCTCGCCGTGCATGGGCAGGGCCGGGCCGATTATCCGGAGAAGCCCGTCCGCCTGCTGCTGCCCTTCCCTGCCGGCGGCGCGGTGGACTTTGTTGCCCGGCTCGTGAGTGCTCGGATGGCGGACGAGCTCGGCCGACCGTTTGTGATCGAGAACAAGGCGGGCGCAGGCGGGATCATCGCGACCGACGCGACCGCCAAGGCGACACCCGACGGCTATACCCTTCTGCTCACGACACCCAATCACACCATCAATGCCGCGCTCAATCCGAAACTGCCTTACGATACCGAAAGGGACCTTGTGCCGGTCTCGATCTGGGCCGAAGTCCCGGAACTGCTTGTGAGCCATCCGGCGGCGCCGTTCAACTCGTTTGCCGGCTTTGTCGAATACGCCCGAAGGAATCCCGGCAAGCTCAACTACGCGTCCGCCGGCAACGGAACGCTTCCGCATGTCACCATGGAACTGCTGTTGCGGCGGAGCGGGATCGATGTCGCCCACATCCCGTATCGCGGAGCGGCGCCGGCCATGACCGATCTGCTGGCTGGCCAGGTGCAGCTCAAGATGGACACCTACGCCACCGCCAACCAGCTCGTGGCCGATGGCAAGCTGCGTGCGCTTGCCTATGCGAGACGCGCGCGCTCGGCATTGATGCCGAACGTGCCGACGGTGGCCGAGATGGGGCTTGCCGGATACGAGGGCATCCTGTGGATCGGCATGATGGCGCCGGCGGGAACGCCACGGCAGATCGTCGACCGGCTTGCGATCGCGGCGCAACGCGCGACCCATGCGCGCGATCTTGCCGAGCGCCTCAAACGCGACGGCGTCGACCCCGTTGGCAGCGCGCCCGAAGCATTCGGCGCGCTGATCACCAGGGAAATCAGGGAGTGGCGGGATTTGGCGCAGTCGTCCAAGATCAGCCTCGATTGAGCCGCCCCGTCCCGTTCAGCGCAAACAAGCGAAAGTTCTCGATGCCGATCCTCACCCAAGGACCCGATCCCCATCCCAAGGCGCCGCGGCTGCGAACGCCGCCGGGCGCCTGCGACGCCCACATCCATTTGTTCGGTCCCGCCGCCAAGTATCCGTTCGCGCCCGACAGTCCCTATACGTCGCACGATGCCTTGCCCGAAACGTTCATCACATTGCAGGACAAGCTCGGTCTCGATCGCGCCGTCATCGTGAGTCCCGGCGGCTATGGCCGCAACTATCAACTGCTTGCCGACACGCTCGCGCGCTTCCCCGACCGCTTCCGCGGCATCGCGCTGATGCCGGAAGACACAAACGCGGCCGAGTTCGCCCGGCTCACGGGGCTCGGCGTGCGGGGACTGCGCATGATGAGCGCGAAGCGCGGCCCGCACGTTCCGAACTATTCACGCGAGATCGCCGCACGCGCGGCCGAGCACGGGTGGCACGTACAGTTCTACCCGCATGACAGCGACATCGTGGACTACGCCGACAAGCTCCTGGCCTTGCCGAATACGATCGTGCTCGATCACTTCGCCAGCGTTCCGGCCGGCGGTGGCGTCGATCAGGCGGCCTTCAAGACGGTGTTGCGCATGCTCGACACCGGCCGTGTATGGGTCAAGCTGTCGGGACCGATGCGCTGCACGAAGCAGAACTATCCCTATCCCGAGGTCACGCCGCTCGCCCACGCGCTGGTGCGGCACGCCCCCGAACGTCTCGTTTGGGGCACCGACTGGCCGCATGTGAACCTCGACGGCCGCGAGATGCCCAATGACGGCGACCTGCTTGATCTGCTGGCGGAATGGGTGCCGGACCGCGGGACGAGAGATCGAATTCTCGTCGACAACGCATGCGCGCTCTACGGATTTCCACCGGCGGCGACGACGGCCGCAGCGTAGCGCGGTCGCAACAGGCTACTTGTCCTTGCGGTTCGAGATTTTGACCGCCTGCGCATCGATTGTAAGCTTGAAGCGCGACAAAAAGCTCATGCCCAGCAATCCGTCGACGCCCTCGCCGAAGGTGCCCTGGGCGTCAGGCTGCACGACGACAGCGACATCATTGGCCTGAAGCGAACGTAATTGGATTGTCGCGGCGCGCCCCCGCTTGCCCTCGGCGATCCCGTTCGCGGTGTGCAGCCGGACGGCGCTGTCCTGATCGATTTGTACGTTGGCTTTTTGCGCGAACGCGGCCTTCAGCGAGACGAATGTCGCGCCGGTATCCAGAACGAAAACGCCGCGCACTCCGTTGATCATGACCGGCAGCTTGACCACGTTGTTTGGTCGCGAGAGCGTGAACACTTCCTCGCCGCTGGTGGCCGCGACCTGGCATTTTCCCTTCGCCGCGTACGCGGCGATAACCGCACGAGTCTGGCTGGTATCGTTACGCGCAGGATTCAATGCCACCCATGTTTCGATAGGCAGTACGGCATCGCAAAATTGGCCCAGCTTCTCGTAACTGCGCGCCATGCCGTAGTAGCTTGCGCTTCCTATCTTCTCCTTGTTGCCGAAGAGTTCGATGGTCGTGATGTAATCATCGATAGCCTTCTTGGGGAAACCGCCTCGATCATATGCAACCGCCCTGAGATAATAGCCGCTGTCGTTGAACGGCTGGAGCTTGATCAAGTCCGACGCGACCGTCGCCGCTTTGGCATAGTCAGTCAGTCGCAGCAAAATGATCGCTGCAGACCTGAGGGAAGGCGGATAACCGCCGCAGCTCTCTGAATAACTGACATGAGCGTTGGCCGCCTCTCGCCGATAGCCGGCCTTGTCCAACTCCGTCCCCAGCGTTGCGATCGCTTTCTGATCGCAACGCTCACGCGTGAGTTCCTCGAGCGGTCTCCTGACAGGTTCGCTTCCGGCGATCTCCGCGGGAAGCTTGATCGCCAGGCGTTCCATGGTCGCAACGATATCGGGACCAACGCTCGGGGCCGTCTGCGCGGCAACCGGAACGCTCATGGCAAGCCACGATGCCAGCAGCGAGCCAACGCGAATGCAACAGCGATTGACCTTGGAGGCGGTCATGCGAACGCCCCTCGCCCGGGGCGCGGAAGAGTGAGAACCAAATCGGCAGCCGCGCTCATGTCCGCACCTGTCCGTTCGGAGCCCGGTCGTCCCACCCGCTGGCGCCGCGCCTTTGCATGTCAGCGCGCCGCAACCACCATGATCTCGACCTTGTACTGTGGCCCAGCGAGCTTGGCTTCGACAGTGGCGCGTGCGGGCGTATGGCCGGGCACGACCCAGGCATCCCACACCGCGTTCATCTCGCCGAAGGTCGCCATGTCGGTCAGCCAGATATTGGCGGACAGCAGCTTTGCCTTGTCGGTGCCCGCCTCGGTGAGGTAGCGCTCGATGGTGGCGAGGATTTCCCTGGTCTGCTCGGTGACGCTCTTGCCCGCGTTCTGATGCGCGACAACTCCGGCAAGATAAACCGTGTCGCCGTGGATGACGATCTGGCTCATCCGCGGCCCGACTTCTTTACGCTCGACGCTCATGTCTGTCCCTTCTCGAATTGATTTAACCGCCGGGCGCGCCCTGCGTGTTCACGTACAGCGAATAGACCGAGTGGCTCGCCGCCATGAACAGCCGGTTGCGCTTGATCCCACCGAAGCACACGTTGGCGCAACGCTCGGGCAATGCGATGAAGCCGATCGCCTTGCCGCTCGGATCGAAAATCTTGACGCCGTCCTGCTCTGCGCTGCCCATGCCCCAGCCGCACCAAAGATTGCCGTCGACATCGCAGCGGAATCCGTCGGGCGTACCGCCCGGCTCGGCGGTGATAAAGGCACGGCCGTTGGCGAGCTTGTCGTCGTTGACGTCGTAGACGCGGATCACCCGCGGGTTCAGGCCGGATTCGACGACGTAGAGCTTCTTCTCGTCGGGCGAGAAGGCCAGCCCGTTGGGGCGGTTGATATCGCCGGCCACCACCGTCGCCCGCCCGGACTTCGGATCGAGCCGGTACAGGTTGGTCGGCAATTCGGGCGTCGCCACGTGGCCCTCGTAATTGCCCAGGATGCCGAAGGGCGGATCGCTGAACCAGATCGAATCGTCGGACTTGACCACGATGTCGTTTGGCGAATTGAGCGGCTTGCCCTCGAACTTGTCCATCAGCACGGTGATGGTGCCGTCATATTCGGTGCGCGTCACGCGCCTGCTGTCGTGCTCACAGGTGATGAGCCGGCCTTGCCGGTCGCGCGTGTTGCCGTTGGCGTTGTTCGACGGCGTGCGGTACACGCTGGCGCGTCCCGTTCCCTCATCCCAACGCATGATGCGGCTGTTGGGAATGTCGCTCCAGAGCAGGCAGCGCGCGTCGCCAAAATAGACCGGCCCCTCGCACCAGCGCATGCCGGTGGCGAGACGCTCAACGCTGGCCTGGGCGATGCGATATTTCGCAAAGGCGGGATCGAGAATCTGGATCGCCGGATCGGGGTAGCGCGCGTTGGGCTCCCAGCCCCCGAGCGCCGTGCGGGTGAGTGTCATCGCGGCCGCCGCTCCCGTCGCGGCAAGCATGTTACGCCGGGTGAATGCCATGACACGTCCTCCCCTGACCGGCTGCGATCTCCGCGGATCGTTGGCCGCATCATAGAGCGCACGCAGCGAAGTAGACACCGGTTTTGCATCGGGACTTGCTCCCTTGGGTCGGTCTGGTGCTTCAGCCGGAAAGCGCGCCCGCGTGCACGAGCACCTTGCGCATGACATTGGGCAGCGCTTCGCCGGGCAGATCGGCGAGTGCCACCCAGCGCATGCCGGCTGGGGCCGGCGTCTTGGCACCGACTTCAGCAGTATAGACCGTGAGTTCGAGCGGGAAATGGGTGAACACGTGCGCCACGACGCCGGGGCGGCGCAGCCATTGCGGCGTCGTGCACGGGAGCGGCGGCGCATCGCGCAACGCATTGCTCACATCGAAGTCGTGGCTCCATTCGTTGGTCGGCACCTCGGTCATGCCACCGAGCAAACCCTTTGGCGGGCGCGAGCGCACGAGCACGAACCCGTCGGCGCGGGTGACGACGAAGGCTCCGCCGCGGCGCAGCCGACCTTCCTTCTTCGCTGCCTTGAGCGGGAACGTCTCGGGATCGCCGCGCGCGCGCGCCGCGCAATGCTCCATCCATGGACAGAGCGCGCAAGCCGGCTTCTTCGGCGTACAGATGGTGGCGCCGAGGTCCATCAGCGCCTGCGCAAAATCGCCGGCGCGCGTCGCGGGAACCAGGCCCTCCGTAAGCCGCCGGATGTCCGGCTTTGCCGCCGGAAAATACTCTTCGACGGCAAACAGTCGCGCCATCACCCGCTCGACATTGCCGTCGATCGCAGCAGCCGGTGCGTCGAAGGCAATGGCCGCGATCGCCGCCGCGGTATAGGGACCGATGCCCGGAAGCGCGGCAAGCTCCGCCCGGCTTTGCGGAAAGCATCCGCCGTGACGTTCGACCACCGCCTTGGCGCAGGCATGGAGATTTCTGGCGCGCGCGTAATAGCCGAGCCCGGCCCACAGCTTGAGCACGTCATCGAGCGGCGCTGCCGCGAGCGCCCGCACGTCGGACCAGCGCGCGGTAAAGCGCGCGAAATAAGGACCGACCGCCCTGACCGTCGTCTGCTGCAGCATGATCTCGGAAAGCCAGACGCGGTAAGGATCGGGTGTCTCGCCCGGCAAGGCGCGCCAGGGCAGCTTGCGCCGATGGCGATCGTACCAGGCCAGCAGTTCGGCATCGCTCGGGCCCGCCCGCTGCCCCGCGCGCTTTCGCCGTGCCATGCCAGCTGCTACGGTCATGACGAACGATGTGGCAGAGCCTCGCAACGTGAACAAGCCCGGCAAATCATATCCGCGTCCGCTGGCGGACCTTCTGCACAAGACGCTCAGTGACGCGTTCGCCAAGCAGGGCTTTGCCTCGACCGAACTCGTGACCCGTTGGACCGAGATCGTGGGCGCGGAGATCGCCGCCCATTCGGAACCGGAGAAGATCCAATGGCCGCGGCCGTTCGAACGCCAGACGCCCGAACCCGGCGTGCTTGTACTGCGGGTCGAGGGCCCGATGGCGATCGAAATCCAGCACCTCTCCGACGTGGTCCTGGAGCGGGTGAACCGGTTCTTTGGTTGGCGCGCGGTCGGTGGGCTTCGGTTGCGGCAGGCGCCGCTGCGCCGCAAAGAACGCGCGGCCCACGCTGTCCCCGATCCCGAAATCACGGCGCAGGTCGCAGCGGGCCTCTCCGAGATCGCGGACGCCGATCTGCGTGATGCGCTCGCCCGGCTGGGGGCGGCCATCAAACAGTCGTGAGCGCGCTGCGGCCTTGGCAGGGCGGTCTGCCATTGCCACATTTTGCGTTTCAGGGTAGCGACTTGCTTCAGGATCCTGGGCGACACCCGCTCGAGTACGGATGACAGGCCATGACCAAGGACACTGAAGACGCCAGCCCGACCGTCACGCGTCGCTACGTGCTCATGGGCGGCGCCGCGCTTGCGGCCATCGCTGTGGCTGGCGGCGCCGGCTATTACCTCTGGACCCAGCCCGACACGGCGGTGGCGCAGCCCGCAGCAGGGGGCGGCGAGGTTCCCATCGGCGAACTCATGACACCGGGCCCCCTCGGCGATCAAGCCCAGGGCGCGGCCAACGCTCCGGTCACGATAATCGAATATGCCTCGATGACCTGCCCACACTGCAGCCACTTCCACGAAACCACCTATCCGGAGATGAAGAAGAAATACATCGATACCGGCAAGGTCCGATTCATCTTTCGGGAATTTCCGCTCGATCCGCTCGCCGCCGCCGCGTCCATGCTGGCGCGATGCGCGGGCGGCGACAAATATTTCCCGCTGATCGAGACGTTCTTCGCGCAGCAGAAGGACTGGGTGGTGCAGAAGCCGCTGCAGCCGATGTTTGCGATCGCCAAGCAGGCCGGTTTCACCCAGCAGAGCTTCGACGAGTGCCTGGCGAATCAGCAGATGCTCAACGGCATCGAGGAATCGCGCACGCGGGCGGCCAGCAAATTCAACGTCACCTCGACCCCGACCTTCTTCATCAACGGCAAGATCTTCCGTGGCACCCTGACGCCGGAAGAACTCGATAAGCAGGTCGCCCCCTATCTCAAGGGCTGATTAAGGGTTTTTTAACCATTTTTTCGCTTGGTGGAGGGGGCCCTTGCCTGTGGGCCGCCCGGGCACTCGTCGCCCCATCACAAGAGAGGGGACAACGTCTTCTTTCTGTTGCGGAATCGCGCTTGGCGATTTATTCTTCCGGTCGATGCGGCCTCCCTCCACCCCCCGCTCGACCCACTCAATGGGCCCGAGCCCTGCACGATTCCGTCAGGGCGAGGCCGCCAGTAATGGAACAGCGTCGGTATGAAACTCACGCGGCTACGCCTGCTCGGCTTTAAATCCTTCGTCGAGCCGACCGATTTCCTGATCGAGCCGGGGCTCACCGGCGTGGTCGGTCCGAACGGCTGCGGCAAGTCGAACCTGGTAGAAGCGCTGCGCTGGGTGATGGGCGAGACCTCGCACAAGTCGCTGCGCGCCGCCGACATGGACGACGTGATCTTTGCCGGCACCAACGACCGACCATCGCGCAACAATGCCGAGGTCGCAATCCAGATCGACAACAGCGCGCGCAAGGCGCCGGCCCAGTTCAACGAGCACGAGACACTCGACGTCTCGCGCCGGATCGAGCGCGAGGCGGGTTCCACCTACCGCATCAACGGCCGCGAGGTTCGCGCCCGCGACGTGCAGATCCTGTTGGCCGACGCCTCCACCGGCTCGCGTTCCCCCTCGATGGTGCACCAGGGGCGCATCGGCGAGATCATCCAGGCGAAGCCGGAACAGCGTCGGCGCGTGCTCGAGGAAGCTGCCGGCATATCCGGCTTGCACGTGCGGCGGCACGAGGCCGAACTGCGGCTGCGCGGGGCGGAGCAGAACCTGGCGCGGCTCGAAGACGTCATCAATCAGCTTGCCGCTCAGATGGAGGCGCTCAAACGGCAGGCGCGGCAGGCGATCCGTTATCGCGCCGTGGCCCAGCAGGTCCGCAAGGCGGAGGCGACGCTGTTTCATCTGCGCTGGGTCGCCGCCAATGCCGAGCTTGCCGAGGCCGAGCACGCCAAGGATTCGGCCGTACGGATGGTTGCCGAACGAACCGGCGAACAGGCCGAGGCGTCCACGCGCCAAGCACACGCGGCCGCCGATCTGCCTGCCATGCGCGAGGCCGAGGCCAAGGCCGCCGCCGCCTTGCAGCGTTTGACCGCAGCGCGCGAGACGCTCGAACGCGAGGAGACGCGCGCCAAGGACCGCATGGCCGAGCTCGACCGCCGCCTGGTCCAGCTCGACGCCGACATCGAGCGCGAACGGCGCCTGGCTGCGGACGCGGAGACGGCGCTGGCGCGGCTGGCGGGCGAAGAAGACACGCTCCAGCGCGAAACGAGCGCCAATGAGGCACAGCGCGCGGGAGTGGACCAGCGCGTCGCCGAGGCGGACGCCGTGCTTGCGACATCGGAAAAGGCCGCCGATGAACTGACCGGCACCCTCGCCGACCTGGCCGCGCGACGTCACGCCCTGGAACAGGCCGCGCGCGAGCACGGCGAGCGGATCGGTCGCCTGGCAGACGAAATCGCCGCGGTCGCCGCGGAGCTCGCGCAGATCGAGGGCGCGCAACGCGCCGACCTGGCGACGCTCACCAGCGCTGCCGAAACATCCGAGGCCGCGGTCGCGGAGGCCGAAGCCGCCGCGCTACGCGCCGAGGCCGCACATTCCGCAGGCCGCCAGGCCCTCGACGTCGCGCGCGGGCCGCTCGCCGAGGCCGAGCGCCGGGCGCAACGTCTCGACACCGAAGCCAAGACCTTGGCGAAGCTTCTGCACATCGACACCAAGAACCTGTGGCCGGCGGTGATCGACGCCCTCTCCGTCGACAAGGGCTACGAAGCGGCGCTTGGCGCCGCTCTCGGCGATGACCTTGAAGCTCCCATCGATCCGTCCGCGCCCATGCGCTGGGCGGGCGCGACGATCGATCCCACCGATCCGGCGTTGCCGGACGGCGTCGAGGCACTGGGCCAACATGTCAAGGCGCCGCAAGAGCTGGCGCGGCGACTGGCGCAGATCGGCGTGATCGGGCGCGAGCAGGCCGGCCACCTCGCGCCGCTGCTCAAGCCCGGCCAACGTCTGGTTTCGCGCGAGGGAGACTTGTGGCGCTGGGACGGATTCTCGGTCGCTGCCAATGCGCCGACTGGCGCCGCACGCCGTCTGGCCGGCAAGAACCGCCTCACCGATATCGAGGCCGAGCTCGACGCCCTGCGCCGCGAGGTCGACGCGAAACAGACCGTGGTAACGGCAGCCGAGACCGAAGTTGCATCCGCCGCCGAGGCGGAGGCCGCGGCGCGGACCCGCTGGCGCGCGCTCCAGCACGAAGCCCACGCGGCACGGGATCGATTTGCCGAGGCCGAACGTGAGATGGCGCGCAACACGGCGCGGCTCTCGGCGCTGGGCGAGGCGAAGGCGCGGTTGACGGCGAACCGCGACGAGGCGGTCGCTGCGCGCGACGACGTCGAGCGGGCGCTCACCGCACTGCCGCCGGCGCGCGATATCGAGACCCGGCTCGCCGGCGTCAAGGGCGACATCGAATCCCAGCGTACGCGGCTCGCCGAGGTGCGCGCGGAAGCACAGGCGCTGGCACGCGAAGCCGAGATAGCTGCGCGCCGGCTGGCAGCGATCGCCGCCGAGCGGCAAGCCTGGAGCGGCCGCAACGACAGCGCGGCCTCGCAGATCAAGACCCTGGACGCGCGCGTCGAAGAAGCCAAAAGCGAGCGCGCGGGGCTCGAAGACGCCCCGCGCGTATTCGAAGAGAAGCGTCACGCGCTGATCAGCGAGATCGAGACCGCGGAAACCGCCCGCCGCGCTGCGGCCGATCATCTGGCCGCCGGCGAGAACGCGCTTGCCGAAGCCGACCGTGCCGCGCGGGCCGCGCTGGAGGCCATGGGCACGGCGCGCGAGGAGGCTGCGCGCGCCGAGGAGCGCTTCGAGGGCGGCAAGCGCCGGCTCGCCGATGTCGCCCACGAGATCCTGGAGATGCTCGAAGTCGAGCCGGCGGAAGTCGCCAACCTCGCGGCCATCGACACGAGCAAGGCGCTGCCCGAGGTGGCCGAGGTGGAAGCCAATCTGGAGCGGCTGCGTCGCGACCGCGAACGGCTCGGCGCCGTCAACCTGCGCGCGGAAGAAGAACTACGCGAGGTCGAGACCCAGCACGGCTCGCTCACCGCCGAGCGCGACGATCTGGTCGAAGCCATCAAGCGGCTGCGTCAGGGCATCCAGAACCTCAACCGCGAAGCGCGCGAGCGGCTGCTCGCCTCTTTCGAGGTGGTCAACACCCACTTCAAGCACCTGTTCACCCAGCTGTTCGGCGGCGGCACCGCGGAGTTGCAGCTGATCGAGAACGAGGATCCGCTGGAAGCCGGGTTGGAAATCATCGCCAGACCGCCGGGCAAGAAGCCGGCGACCTTGTCGCTCCTCTCGGGCGGAGAGCAGGCGCTCACCGCGCTGGCGCTCATCTTCGCCGTGTTCCTCACCAACCCGGCGCCGATTTGCGTGCTGGACGAGGTCGACGCGCCACTCGACGATCACAATGTCGATCGCTTCTGCGACCTGCTCGACGAGATGACGCGATCGACCGACACGCGCTTCGTGATCATCACCCACAATCCGATCAGCATGGCGCGGATGAACCGGCTCTATGGGGTCACCATGGCGGAGCGCGGGGTCTCCCAGCTCGTGTCCGTGGATCTCCAAGGCGCGGTGAAGCTCCGCGAAGCCGTATAACGGCGGGACCGCCCGCCCGGCCGCCGCTACGGCACCTCACGCCCCACGCGACATGGCGCGAGCGCGACCTTGTTTCGGCTTGCAGGCCGTTCAACTTGCTCTGGCGAGCTCTATTCCCGCCACCGGCGGCGAGGGAACGTGCGCAGCTCCTGACTGGAGCAGCTCTGCGGCCACGACGACCTCGTGTCGATTGAGAATTCCCACCAGCTTGGCGATCGCCAGTTCGGCGTTGCGATCATTGGAGTGGAGATAGGCGGCCAGCTCGGCTTGTGCGCGGCGCACCGCCTCCAGAACCGTAACAAGCTCTTCCTTCATCGCGATTACTCTACGCTCTTCCGAACGCCCCGGTTCACCTGAAACGCTCGACGACGCTTTCGGTTTCAGGCCAACGTACTTGTGAACCGTGACAATCTGACCTTGCCGCCGCGCCACCTCCCGCAAACGCCCCGCGTCATCGCGCCGGCGCAAGAAAGCCGCGTGAAGGGCAGACAGCGGCACGGAACGGCTTGCCTCGGGGGCCGTTAATCTTCGGGGCAACGCGAGTACGGCCATGTATGTCCTGGAAAACCTGAAAAAGACGCTGGGGAGAGTAACGGGTGTCGGCAAGCCCTCCGGCAACGCCGCACGCCGGAACGTTCGCCGGAGCAAGCCGCACGCGATCATGTTCAGGGACGACGGCAGCATTCCGAACAATGCTCGCCTGCCGTTCCTGCTTTACCGCGGCGCAGTCGGTCTTACCGGCTCGGCCGATCCTGCCGCAATCCTGGAGGAATTGTTCAACGCCAATGATTGGGGGGACTCATGGCGCAACGGCATTTACGAATACGTGCACTACCATTCGCGTACCCATGAGGTGCTAGGCATCGCGCGCGGGCACGCGCGGGTGCGCTTCGGCGGCAATGAAGGCAAGATCATCGCGCTGCGGAGCGGGGACGTCGTCATCCTGCCGGCCGGCACCGGCCATCAGCGCATCTCAGCGAGCAAGGAGTTGCTGGTCGTCGGGGCTTACCCGCCGTCCGGGAGCTACGACGAATGCATGCCGTTGCCCGAGCACCACGCGCGCGCCTTGAAATCGATCCCGAAGGTGCCGACACCGGCGAAAGACCCCGTTTACGGCAGGGGCGGGCCGCTCCAGGAGTTGTGGCGGCGATCGTGACGCCACGTGCCGCTGCGATCCCAAAGACTCCGTGGTCGGCCTCAGCGTAGATTGTTCTGCAGCCAGCCATCGACCAGGCGCGCGATGTCGAGGTTGTTCTTCTCGATCATCACCATGTGGCCGTTGCCGAAAATTCCCTTGTCCTGCAGCCGGATATATTCGGTCTTGACGCCTGCCTGGTTGAGGTACTTGGCCGTGCAGTGGTCGTACACTTGATGATAGGAGGCTTCCGCCGCCATCACCATCACGGGAATGTTCTTTAGGTTGACCAGTTGCCGGGCCGGCGCCTTCTGCATCCAGCAGACGAACAGATCGGGCCCGTCGGCCTGCGCCTCACGTTCGACCGCAAGCTCGGCGGGTTCCTTGACCGGGGGATCGTACGTGATCGGGATGTCGGTCGGGCCCCATACGCGCGCCTTGCCGGTGCCGATGACTGTGGCCTCGAAGGGTGGGCCGGACGGCTCGATGGCGACAATGGCCTTGACGAGTTGCGGCCGCGCATCGGCGATCAACCAGCCGAATGCGCCGGATTGTGAATGCGTCAGCACGATCGCCGGTCCAATCTTGTCGAGCAGGGCGGCGCCGGCATCCTGATTGCGTTGCTGAGTGACCTCGTTGGAGATCACGGTCTCCACCTGCGTGGCGTAGAACGCATCGAAGACCGGATCCCCCTTCTGCCCCTTGTTCGGGCCGTCGCCTGGCCACTGGGTGTGCTTCTTCGCCTGCGGCCAGGTTCCCCTGACCGCATTGGCGGTAAACTGGAATTCCTCCTGCTGGGCGGTGAACATGCGCGTTGCGCCGTCGCCGGGATGCCAGGCAGAGCGGCCACGCATCGGCTGGTCGATCATGTAGACGACGTAGCCCTGCTCGACGAAATACTCGGCCCAGCCTTTGCGCCCATCCGGCGTTCCCATCCAGTTGGTCGCGGTCTGCGCCGCGCCATGGATGAGCACGAGCGGATAAGGCCGCTGGACATCCTTCGGGGCGAGCACCTCGACGTAGACCTGACCCTGCATGATGTCCTTGCCGGGTTCGCCGGTGTATTTTCCTCCGACGTAGAAATAGCCGCGCTGGGCGATCGCGGACTGGTCGACTGCCGGCACCGGCAGCTTGGGAGGCTCCGCCCAGCTCGGCACCGGCGCGACGAGCAGCAGTGCCGACGCCAGCAACGCGCAGGCGCCGCCAGACATGGACTCGGATGGGGTGACGTAGTCTCGAGCGACCTTGTTCATGATGTCCTCCCGTCGCCGCGTTCGCGCGGACGTTGAATTTGTCCAAGCGTGCAGCCCGCCTTCCGGCCCTGTCAATAGACGAGAAACGCCGGTGGGACGGCCGACGCCGGTCAAAGGCACTGAGATCGTCGGCGACGAACGCGGCCCGTGGCGCATAGGGCCGCGTGCGCGAGGCTATTCGCCCTTGATGTTGGCGTCGCGAAGGGCCTCGCCGTATTCGTCATACCGTTTGCGAACAAGCGCCGCGAAATCCTCGCCGCATCTGCCGACGGGATAGAGGCCCTGATCGGCCAGCCGCGCCTTGACCTCCGGGAGCGCCAGCGCGGCGGTAAACCAGCCGGCGAGCTGGGAGAGCGTGTCCTTCGGCGTCTTGGCCGGCGCGACGATGCCGAACCAGTTGTCCACCTCCAATCCCGGGAAGCCGGATTCGTCGAACGTCGGCACCTCGGGCAATGGCGCGATCCGCTTGAGCGTGGCCGCGGCCAGCGCGCGCAGCTTGCCCGCCTTCAAATGCTCGGCCACCACGGCGTAGCCCGTGAACACCGACGTCACATGCTCGCCCAGCACCGCGTTCACGGCCGGCGCGCTGCCGGCGTAGGGGACGTACGTCATGCTGACATGGGCCATGCGCGTGAACGTCGCAAATCCGATATGAAAGGACGTTCCGGGGCCGACACTCGCCATCGTCAATTCGCCGGGCTTGGCGCGAGCAGCGCTCAGCAGATCGGCGAGCGTACGATAGGGGGACGCGCTGTTCGCGACGAGGACCGCCGGCGACTCCACCAGGAAGCAGATCGTCTCGAAGCTGGTGACCGGGTGGTAGCTTGCCTTTCGCATCTGCGCATCGATGAGGTAGGTATTCGCGGTCATCAGCAGGGTGGTGCCGTCGGGCGCGGCGCGCGACACGGCTTCGGTTCCGATCATTCCGCTCGCGCCGGGGCGGTTCTCGACCACGATCGTCACGCCTTGCGCGCGACTGATCTGCTCGGCCATCAGGCGAGCCACGAAGTCGGTACTGGCGCCCGGCGGGACCGGAACGACGATCTTGATCGTTCGCGCCGTCTGCGACCATGCACCGTGACCGCAAAGCGCGAGCACGATGACCGCGAAACAGGCAACGCAAAGGCGTCCGAGCCGAACCATTGATAATCCCCGAAGGCACTGTGAGACGGAGCGCGAGAGTGCGTTGTTGC
Organism: uncultured Alphaproteobacteria bacterium; assembly: GCA_963725065.1. Lineage (GTDB taxonomy): Bacteria > Pseudomonadota > Alphaproteobacteria > Rhizobiales > Xanthobacteraceae > VAZQ01. The sequence continues at coordinate 132,400 of CAVRXD010000062.1, read as the reverse complement.
GGCCCGACTCGCAAGCTCGGCAGCAGGCAAGGCGGCACGACGGCGGCGACCGTCCGTGCCGCGCGGCTTCAGTCGGCAGCGGCCAGGGGGCGGCTGATGCTCTCCAACGACTTGCGCTCGGCGGCAACGGCAAACAGTGCCCCGACCAGCGCCGCCGCGAGCATCAGGACCGCGCCGAACAGGTAGCCGCCAAAAACGCTCCAGCGCGAGCCGGTGTCGATGAGGGCGCCGAACAGCCAGGGTCCTGCCACGCCGCCAATGCCGGTGCCGACGGCATAGAAGAACGCGATGGCAAGCGCGCGAACCTCGAGCGGAAAAGTCTCGCTCACCGTGAGATAGGCCGAGCTCGCGGCCGCCGAGGCAAAGAAGAAGATGACCATCCAGGCGATGGTCTGGCCCGTCGCCGATAAAACCCCGAGGGCGAACAGATAGCCCACGCCGGCAAGCAGCAGACCGGAGACCGCATAGGTCACGGCGATCATCGTACGGCGCCCGATGGTGTCGAACAGCCGCCCAAGAAGCACGGGCCCGAGAAAGTTTCCGGCGGCGAAGGGCAGCAGATACCAGCCCACATGGTCGGCGCGAATGCCGTAGAAATCGGTCAGCACCAGCGCGTAGGTGAAGAAGATGGCGTTGTAGAAGAAGGCCTGTGCCGCCATCAGCGTCAAACCCACGAGGGTGCGCCGGCGCTCGACCCGAAAAAGCGTGTTGGCGACTTCCGCCAGGGGGGTGAAGCGGCGGGTGCGCAACCGCATGACCGCAAGCGGTTCGTCACCCAGGCGATGCCCGCGCGCGCGGAAGTCGGCTTCGATGCCGTCGAGCACCTTGTTGGCTTCATCGACGCGGCCATGCGTCATCAGCCAACGCGGCGATTCGGGGATCCACATGCGCATCAGGAAGATGACGAGGCCGAGCGTCGCACCGATGAGAAAGGCGACGCGCCATCCCAAATCCGGCGGCAGCAGGGCGGGATCGAGCAGAACGATCGAGGCCACCGCACCCACTGCGGCGCCGATCCAGAAGCTGCCGTTGATGACGAGGTCGGTCCAACCGCGGTAGCGCGCGGGGATCAACTCCTGGATCGCTGAATTGATGGCAGTGTATTCCCCGCCAATGCCCGCGCCGGTCAAGAACCGGAATAGCGCAAAGCTCCACAGATTCCATGACAAGGCGGTGGCCGCGGTGGCAACCAGATAGAGCGCAAGCGTGATGAAGAACAGCCGCTTGCGCCCGAGCCGATCGGTGAGCCAGCCGAAGAACAGCGCCCCCACCACGGCGCCCGCGAGATAGGCACTGCTCACCAGGCCGACCTCGGCGTTGGAGAAATGCAGCCGCGGGCTTTCCTTGAGCGCCGGCGCGATGGCTCCGGCCAGCGTCACCTCGAGGCCATCGAGGATCCAGGTGATCCCGAGCGCCACGACCACGAGCGTATGGAACCGGCCCCATCGCAGCCGGTCGAGCCGCGCCGGGATATCGGTCGCGATGATCGCACCACTTGGCGCAGATGCGTGTCCGGTCGACGTCATTTCGGCCTCATGGGGCTTGCGTCAGAGCAGCCCAGGTCAGGGCAACGATCGATGCGATGTCGCGTTCCCCGGCATGTTGACCGGGGTGTAACGCCCGCTTCCCTCCGCCCCCGCCAAGCCATAGATTGCCCCGGCCGACCATAAACATCCGCCCGCCCGAGGAGCCCCCTGATGTCTTCCACCGCCATCACCTGGATCATCATCGGTCTGATCGTGTTATTCGTGCTGTGGATCATCATGATCTACAACGGGCTTGTGGCTCTGCGGCAGCGGGTGAACCAGGCCTTTTCCGACATCGACGTGCAGACCAAGCAGCGCCATGACCTCATTCCCAACCTGGTCGAAACGGTGAAGGGTTACGCGGCGCATGAGCGTGGCACCCTGGAAGCGGTGGTGCAGGCGCGCAACGCCGCGGTGACCGCGCAGGCCGGAGGGGTCGCCGCCCAGGCCGCAGCCGAGAACGTGCTGAGCGGCGCATTGCGGCAGCTGTTCGCGCTCAGCGAAGCCTATCCTGACCTCAAGGCTAATCAGAACTTCCAGCAACTCCAGACCGAGCTGTCCGATATCGAAAACAAGATCGCCGCGGCGCGCCGCTTCTTCAACAACGCGGTGCAGGAGTACAACACCGGTATCCAGCAGTTCCCCGCCGTGCTGATGGCAGGGGCACTTGGATTCACGCAAAAAGAATTCTTCGACGTCGGAGTCGACGAGCGCAAGGTGCTCGAACAGGCACCGCAGGTGAAGTTTTGACGTTTCGATCTCGCGTCCCGGAGCCGGTTCAGCGCACAACCCTTGCGGAGCGGTTCACCGCGAGACCGCCACAAACCGAAACGATCACGGGTCCGCCGCGCACCGTTGCGTGCCCGGCGCTCGCGCTGTGCCGCGCCCGGGACACGCGGATCTGAGCGTCGCCCATGGCCGCTTACGGGCTCTATACCCACATCCAGTCGAACAAGCGGCGCTCGATTGCGCTGCTCATTGGCCTGTTTCTCCTTGTCTACCTGCTGGTCTATGCCGGCGCGCTAACCGGCGAGGCCCTTACCAACGACGCGCCGCTTGACGTGCTCATGCGCGTTGCGCTGAGGGATGCGCTCTATGCCGCGCCTTGGGCGACGCTCGGAACGGCGCTGTGGATCTTGATCGCCTACAAATTCCACCAGTCGATGATCGACGCGGTGACCGGCGGACGCGAGGTCACGCGGCAGGAGGAGCCGCGGCTCTACAATCTGCTGGAAAACCTCTGCATCTCGCGCGGCATTACCATGCCGAAGCTCAAGGTGATCGAGGATGGCAGTCTCAATGCGTTCGCGACCGGAATGAACGAGAAGCAGTATTCGATCACGGTCACCTCCGGGCTGATCAATTCGCTCGACGATGCCGAGATCGAGTCCGTGCTCGGACATGAGCTGACCCACATTCGAAACGGCGACGTGCGCATGCTGGTGATCGCTGTGATCATCGCGGGTGTGATCGCATTCTTCGCCGAGCTCGTGTTCAGGCTGATGTTCCAGGGGGGATTGAGCTGGCGCAGCAACCGCAGCAGCGGCGATCGCAAGGGCGCGGGAGTCGCAATCCTCATTGCGGTGGCGTTGATCGCGGTCGCCTGGATCCTCTCGATCGTCATCCGCTTCGCGCTGTCGCGTCAGCGCGAATATCTGGCCGATTCGGGTTCGGTCGAGCTCACCAAGAATCCCGACGCGATGATCTCGGCGCTGCGCAAGATCGAAGGGCGCGGCGAACTGCCGGGCGCCACCTCCGCGGTCATGGAAATGTGCATCGATAATCCACGCGGGGGATTCTCCAATATCTTCGATACCCATCCCCCGATCGATGCGCGCGTGGCGGCGCTGGTCAAATTCGCGGGCGGCCACGATCCGGGACCGCTGGCGTTGCCGGAGCCGGCTGAGTCAGCTGCGGCCGACGAGGGGGAAAGTGGCGATGAACCCGCCTCCGGCGGACCGTGGGGCGCCGCGCCGGAGCCGCAAGGCGGGGCCAAGCCGTTCCTGCCCTCGCAGCCACCGGTCGAGCTCGGCGGCTCCGCGTCGCCGGACAGCGTTCCCGGCCCGTGGGGACCGCACCGGAAATAGCCGTTTCTTCCGCCGCGAACCGCCTTCAGTGTCCCTCGAACGTAATAAGAGTACGCACCGGCACTTCGAGCTTGCGCAACTTGTCGGCCCCGCCGAGATCGGGCAGATCGATGATGAAGCAGGCCGCGAGCACCTGCGCGCCGAGTTGGCGCAGCAGCTTGACCGCCCCCTCGGCGGTCCCGCCGGTGGCGATCAGATCGTCCACCAGAATGACGCGGTCGCCCTTCTCCACCGCGTCCTCGTGCATCTCCATCTCGTCGAGGCCGTATTCCAGTGAATAGGCGATCGAGACCCGCTTGTGCGGCAGCTTTCCCTTCTTGCGGATCGGCACGAAGCCGGCCGAGACCTGATGCGCCACCGCGCCGCCCAGGATGAAGCCTCGCGCCTCGATGCCCGCGACCTTGTCGATTTTCGACCCCGCCCACGGCTGAACCAACTCATCGACCGCGCGGCGAAACGCGCGCGCGTTGCCCAGGAGCGTGGTGATGTCGCGGAACATGATCCCGGGCTTGGGATAATCGGGAATGGTGCGGACCGATGCCTTGAGATCGTGTTCGAATTCCATGCTGATCATGAGGTTCTCACGTAAAGGGGCTCGCGGGCTTGCGCGCGCACCCACTCTGGCGAACCATGGGAGCGCGCGCAACCGGAGACGGGATATGCCCTGGTGGACGGATTGACAATGTCACGGAGGCCGACCGTGCCGATCATCGGCGGCGGACCCGCGGGCATGTCCTGCGCGCTTTGGCTCCACAATTACGGACTGCGACCCGTAATCGTCGAGCAGGAAACCGCATTGGGTGGTATGGCGCGGCGAAGCCCCTATCCCAACGAGTGGTTGCTCGGGCAACCCGACCAAAGCGCACGCCAGAACGCGGCGACATTTGCTGGGCACGTCGGCAAGCTTGCGGTGGAGACCTGGCTCGGCAGTCGGCCGCAACGCCTCCGGCGTAAGGGTGACGGCTTTCGACTCGACGTCGCCTGCCCTGGCCAGGCAGACAAGTCCTTGTCGGGACCAGCTCTGGTGATCGCGACCGGCACCGAATTTCGCGGTGAGGAGTGGCTCGACCAGGTCAAGAATGCGCGACAGCTCGCGGCAGCGGGCCGCGTCCACCTCGGTCCGACTGCATTCGGCGAACCGAATGCCGATTTGGGTACACGCGTTGCCGTGATCGGCGGCGGCGATAATGCGTTCGACGTTTCGCGCATACTCGCCGAGAGGGGCGTGCGCGTGACGCTGGTCATGCGCTCCAGGTCGCCGAAGGCGCAGCCGCTGCTGGTCGAGCGCCTACGCCCGCATCAGGACTCGGGAATGGTCGAGGTGATGGCGGGGCGCACGGTTGCGGCGCTCGAACAAGCCGGGACGCGAATTCGCATGCGACCGGACGACGGCAAAGACATTACGGTCGATCATGTCGCTCTCCTGTTCGGGTACCGGCCGAACACGAGCGAGCCTTGGCTCGCGGAGCTCGCGCTCGATAAGGACTCGCGTGGCTATCTGGTGGTTGACGGCAACATGGAAACGTCCTGTCGCGGCGTGTTCGCGGTGGGCGACGTGGCCAATCCGGCACATCCGTGCATCGCCACTGCGATCGGAAGCGGCACGATGGCCGCGCGACGCATCCAGAATCTACTGGTGCGCGAGGACGCGTCGCCTCCGGGTCGGTAGGTCGTGCCGGCGCGGCCCGTACACCTGCTCGCTATTTCCTGCTTTCGGCGAGGTAACTCTCGTTGACGAATTTCGCCGGATCGAACGGTACGTCGCGCGCAAGCGCGCCTGCCTGCTGCATGATGCCGAACACCCGCCGCAAGCTGGCGTCGGTCAGGGAAAGATCGCGTGACATGATGTCCATGCTGAGCGTGTCCTCGAGCGCACGCCGCGCAAACGCGGGGCTGGTGCGAAGCTCCTTGGCGGCGAGCTCCGTCGATTGGTCGGGATGTGCAAACATGTAGTCGGTGCCACGCCGCATCGCTTTGAGAAAAGCGATGAGAGCCGCCCGGTTCTTGCCTGCCCAATTCTCGTCGACCATGACCGAGACGAATTGGTAGTCGGGAACGAGCTTTGCCATCGCACCGAGATTGGTAAAGCCTTGCGCTTCCGCTTCGTAGCTCAAGGGATAGGGCTGCAGGCCCATGTCGATCTTGCGCTCTTTGAGCAGCCGTGCGCGCGTGGGCGAACCGCCCACCGCTTCCACTTTCACGTCGTTCAGGGCGAACCCGCCGGCTTTGGCGATGTCTGCGACGAAGAAGGTCGTACCCTCGTGCATCGATACCACGCCGATGGTCTTTCCCTTGAGATCGGCAAGTGTCTTGATCTCGGGCTGCGCGATGATGAAATGCGGGGGCCGCTTGGCGATGCCGGCGACGATACGAAGCGTGCCGCCCTTGTAGGACTCAGCGATGACGCTTTCGATCGAGGCGATTGCGATCTGGTGCGTGCCGGCGCGCAGATCGTGAAAGATCTTTTCCGAGCCATCATAGACTTCGATCGTCACATCGAGGCCCGCATCCTTGAAGAATCCCTGCTTCTCGGCGGTCCATGCCGGCAGATAGAACACGGTGCGCGAGACCACTGGGACCCGCAGCGCGGTTTGGGCCTGCGCGAGCACCGGCATGGACAGCAAGACAACCGAAGCTGCGCATATGATCCGACGTGGCAAGGTTCTCCAGGACATTGTCTGCTTCCTCTCCGGCGGCGATATTCCCTCAGCGCGGGCTGCGTCAGCGAATACCGCCCTTGTTCTTGACCTCTCCGATATAGGACTCGAAGCGCTTTCGCAGCCCGGAAAGCTGCGCGGGATCGGCGACCATCTCGGCCAGGTCGTTGGCCACGTTGTAGTCGAGGATCGGCTTCAATCCGAACGGCGGCGGAACGTCGTTGCGCGCGGACCAGGTGCCGATCCGCGCCTGCTGGTCCTTTGCCATGTACCATTGCAGATAGAGCTTGGCGGCATTTGGATGGGGAGCATCCTTAAAGATAGCGCCGAGCTGTCCCCAGATCGGTAGGGCATCGCTGGCAGGGAAGGCCACGTCGATCGGCTTGCCCTCGCCCTTCTCCACCATCGTATGGTGCAACATCATGTCGAAGGTCGCGAGGCTTTCACCACCGGCCACGCTGCGGACCACCCCGAGGTGACCCTGGATGAATTTCGGGCCGGTCGCCATGTAGTCGTCCATGTACTTCCAGCCGTATTTCTTGACGATGGTCTGAAAGGCGAAGAGCGTTGCGTCATCGTCGTTGGGATAGGCCGTGATCAGCTTGCCGTGGAACATGGGCTTGAGAAAATCGAGCGCCGATCTCGGCGCGTCCTCACGTGCCACCAGCTTGGTATTGAAGGCCGGCGCGATCGCGAACACGTTGATCGGCGTGTAGGCGCCGTCCGCATCGCGGAAGCGCGGATCGAGCGCCTCGAACCCCTCCATCCGGAACGGCAGCAGCACGCCCTCGCGTTTCCAGCGGATGAATTCCTGCACCGCCTGGAAGGTCACGAAATCAACGTCGAGCTTGCCTTCCGCAATCTGCTTGTCGATCGCAGGCGCAAGTCCGCCGGCATAGCCGCCGGTCACCCGCACCTTGATGCCGGGGAAGCGCGCCTCGTATTCCTTCACCCAGCCCTCGTAGAGTCGCGCGGGGCCGCCGCCATAGATCGACAGCGCGCCCTCGCCTTTCGCCTTGGCATAGATTTCTTCGAGGGTCTCGGCGCGCAGTGGCGATGCCAGCAAGCCGGACAGCGCCGCGGCAAGCAATGCGACGAAAAGCGTTCTCATGTTTTCTCCCGTGCGCTTCGGCACCATTCTTGAGACGTCGCGTTGCTGCGTAGAAGTCCTCTGCATCGCGCGGGACAGGGTTCAGCGCCGCTTCTTCAGCACCCTCCCGGCCACGGCGTCGAGCTTTCTCAGCAGCGTCTTGTCGCGCGCCTCGGGCGCGGTGATCAGCGCGGTGTCGAGCGCGCGGTCGGAACCGACCGGACAGGGCTCGTGCTCGCGCGGGAAGTCCCGCGCCAGCCGGGACACCAGTCCGCTCGCCTTCGCCGCGTTGGCGGTGAGCACAGCGACGATGTCCTTGACCGTGACCGCGTCATGGTCGGGATGCCAGCAATCGAAGTCCGTCACCATGGCCACCGTGGCGTAGCAGAGCTCAGCCTCGCGCGCGAGCTTGGCCTCCGGCAGGTTGGTCATGCCGATGACCGAATAGCCGAGCCCCTTGTAGGTCATGCTTTCGGCAAAGGTGGAGAACTGCGGCCCCTCCATGCACACATAGGTGCCGCCACGCACGATCTTGATGCCTTCGAGTCCGGCAGCCGCGGCGATGCGGTCTTGCAACAGGGGCGAGACCGGGTGAGCCATCGACACATGCGCGACGCAGCCCTTGCCGAAGAACGAGCTTGCCCGGTTGTGGGTGCGGTCGACGAACTGATCCACGAGCACGAAGGTGCCGGGCGGCAGCTCCTGTTTGAACGAGCCGCAGGCGGACAGCGAAACGAGGTCGGTCACACCGGCGCGCTTGAGCACGTCGATATTGGCACGGTAGTTGATGTCCGACGGCGAGAGCCGATGACCCTTGTCGTGACGCGACAGAAACACGACCGGCGTTCCCGCGATCTCGCCCATGCGTAGCGCGGCCGACGGCTCGCCCCATGGGCTCTTGATCTTCTTCTGCCGCACTTTCTCGAGCCCCGGCAGGTCATAGATGCCGGAGCCGCCGACGATGCCGAGGACGGCCTTGGTCATGAAGCTTCCCTATGCGCGCAACCGCGTTGATCTTCCCGCCGGCCGCGACCGCGCGTCCGATCCGTCATTGTCATGCTCCACGTTGGTTTTGCAACTCATACACCCTAGAGTGAACCGATCTGCAACAGAGGCCTCGACCATGTCCAATTCCGGCGTCCTCGACACGCGATTCCGTTCGGCGCTCGAGCGCATGGCGGTGCAAGGACGGCTCAATGCCTACACCGCGCCGATCGATCCACATCTCAAGGTCGCCGCCGTGATGAAGAAGCTCGATGGCGGACCGGCGCTGCTGTTCAGCGCGGTCGACGGCTACGACATGCCCGTGGTCGGAAACCTGCTGTCGTGTCAGGCCAATTGCGAGGCCGCCTTCGGCATCGATTTCAACGGCATCCGCGAATTCGTGGGCCGGGCGCTCGGCTCGCCGCAACCACCGGTGCTGGTGGAGAAAGCGCCGGCTCAGGAGCACATCCATACCGACGATATCGATCTCGTCCGCATGCTGCCTGCGCTCCACCACACGGCTGCCGACGCCGGCCGTTACGTCACCGCCGGAATCGTGATCGTGCGGGATCCCGACACCGGCACCTACAACGCTTCTTATCATCGCCTCCAGATCGTCGGCAGCGACCGCGCCGCCATCAAGCTCGACTTCGGCCGTCATTTGCGCCTGGCTTTCGAGCGCGCCAAGCGCAACGGCGAAGCGCTGCCGATCGCAGTGTGCATCGGCTCCGACCTGGCGCTGCACTACACCGCGGCGACCATGGGATCGCAGATGCCGGAACATGCCGACGAGATCGCCGTCGCCGGCGGACTGTGTGGGCGGCCGCTCCCGGTCGTAAAGGGCGTCTCGCAGGATCTCTTGATCCCGGCGGACAGCGAGATCGTGCTGGAGGGCCGCATGCTGGTCGACGGCACCGTCCTCGAAGGCCCATTCGGCGAGTTCGTCGGGTATCTGTCGCCCGCCGACCAGGCGCCGGTGTTCGAGGTCACCGCGGTGACCCACCGCGACCGCCCGATCTACCACGCCATCAACGGCTACGGCCGCGAGACCATCATGCTGCGCAAATACGTGCTGGAGGCAAGCCTGCTGAAGGTGCTGCAAGCCGCAGTGCCGATCGTGATCGACGCCGAAATGACGGCGGGAGGATTGCACCGCTTCCACGCGGTGGTGCAGGTGCGCAAGGCCACGCCGCAACAGGAGGGTCTGCAGCGTAACGCGATCTTCGCCGCCTTCGGCGCGCTCAAGGATCTCGACCTGGTGATCGTGGTGGACGAGGACATCGACATCCGCGACCCCAATGACGTGGAATACGCGCTGGCGACCAGGATGGAAGCCTCGCGCGATCTGGTGGTCATGCCCGCCGCCCGCGGGCACGAATATATCCGCGTCGGTCAAAACGGGATTCGGGCAAAGCTCGGCATCGATGCCACCATCCCCTTCACAGAAAAATCGCGCTTCGCGCGCTGCGAATTCGAGAAGGTCAGTGTCGACCCGAACATGCTGTCGGCCGATCCGCAGGCGATCAGGACCCGGCTCGGTCTCTGATCGCGCCGGGACGCCCAAGCGTGCTCTATGGATATGTACGCTACGTGCGGGGATATTCGGTCGGCGGGCGCGGCGTGAGCTTCTCCGGATGCAGCTTGACGTCGTGCCAGACCTTCTTCTTCGTGAAGTAGAGGAGCCCGGACAGCACGATCAGAAAGAACACCACCTGCATGCCGATCCGCTTCCTGGCCTCGAGGTGCGGCTCGGCGGTCCACATCAGAAACGCCGAGATATCCTTGGAATACTGTTCGACCGTCATCGGTGCGCCGTCGGTGTATTCGACGCGCTGATCGGACAGCGGCGGCGGCATCGCGATGCCGTGGCCGGGAAAGTACTTGTTGTAGAAATTTCCGGGCGGCAGCGTAACGCCCGCGGGCGGGCTGTCCTGATAGCCCTGCATCAGAGCGGTGATGTAGTCGACGCCCTGCTCCTGATACTGCGTGAACATGTCGCCCACCCAACGCGGGAAGCCGCGTTCGTAGCCGCGCGCTTTTGCGATGATGGACAGGTCGGGCGGCACGGCATTGTAGCGCGCACGTGCTGCCTGCTCGTTCGGGAACGGCGGCGGGAAGTAATCGGCGAGCCGAGCGGGGCGGGGCTTGACCTCACCCTGGTCGTCGGGCTCGGCCGGGACTTGGTATTCAGCCGCAATGGCCGTTGCCTGCGGGATCGTGAAACCGGGTCCGCCCGGCTCCGCCAGTGTGCGGAACGCCACCAGCTGCAGGCCGTGACAGACCTGGCAGACTTCGCGGTAGACCTTGAATCCGCGCTGGAGCTGCCCGCGATCGAATTTGCCGAACGGTCCCGAGAACGACCACTTGTTCATCGGCGGGTTCGGGGTGTCGTGCTCTTGCGCCCGCGCGGGCGCGGTCAGCGCGGCGAGCGCAACGGCGATAGCGAGAGTGCGCGCAATGACCATGGTGTGGCCTCAAGCCTTGGCGAGCGGTGGAGGCGGAGCGGGCGCCCCGATCGGCTTGCCTTCCAGCAACACCGAGTCCGCGATCGAATTCGGCAGTGGCTTGGTCCTCTCAACCTTGCCCAGCACCGGCAGGATCACGAGGAAATAGGCGAAGTAGTAGACGGTGAAGATGCGCGCAAAGAGGACATAGTTGCCCTCCGGCGGCTTGGAGCCGAGCCAGCCCAGACCGATGCAGACGATGACGAACGCCCAGAAGAACTGTCGGTAGAGCGGGCGATAGCGCGCCGACCTGACTTTCGAGGTATCGAGCCACGGCAGGAAGGCCAGGATGACGATCGAGGCACCGAGCGCCATCACGCCGAGAAGCTTGTTCGGGATCGCGCGCAGGATGGCGTAGAACGGCAGGTAATACCATTCAGGGACGATGTGCGTCGGGGTCACCGCCGGGTTGGCCGGGATGTAATTGTCGGGATGGCCGAGAAAATTCGGGATGTAGAACACGAACCAGGCGAACAGGATGCAGAACACGACCAGGAAGAATCCATCCTTGATCGTCGCGTACGGCGTGAACGCGACGGTGTCGCGCTCGGTCTTCGGCTCGATGCCGGTCGGATTGTTCTGTCCCACCATGTGCAGCGCCCAGACGTGGAGCACGACGACGCCGACGATGACGAACGGCAGCAGGTAGTGCAGCGAGTAGAAGCGGTTGAGCGTCGGATTGCCGACCGAGTAGCCTCCCCATAGCCACGTCACGATGGATTCACCCACCAGCGGGATGGCCGAGAACAGGTTGGTGATGACGGTCGCGGCCCAGAAGCTCATCTGGCCCCAGGGCAGCACGTAGCCCATGAAGCCGGTCATGATCATGAGCAGCAGAAGGATAACGCCGAGTATCCACAGCACCTCGCGCGGCTCCTTGTAGGAGCCGTAGTACATGCCGCGAAACATGTGGATGTAGGCGGCGAGGAAGAACATGGACGCGCCGTTGGCGTGCAGGTAGCGCAGCAGCCAGCCGTAATTGACGTCGCGCATGATCTGCTCGACGGAATTAAAAGCCATGTCGACGTGCGGCGTGTAGTGCATCGCCAGCACGACACCGGTGACGATCTGCGCGGCGAGCATGAAGGAAAGGATGCCGCCGAATGTCCACCAGTAGTTCAGGTTGCGCGGCGTCGGGTAGACGATGAACGACGAATAGACGAGCCCGGCGATCGGCAGCCGCCGCTCCATCCATTGCATGAATGCGTTCTGCGGCTGGTAAGTCGAATGTCCGCTCATGATCGAACCCTGAAGGATGAAGTCGAGAGGCCGTCAGCCGATCCGAATTTTGGTATCGGACAGGAATTCGTAGGGCGGCAGCGCGAGGTTCAACGGCGCCGGTCCTTGCCGAATGCGACCGGAGGTATCGTAGATCGAGCCGTGACAGGGGCAGAAGTAACCGTCGTAGGGCCCCTGATGGGCGATCGGAATGCAGCCGAGGTGGGTGCAGATTCCGATTAGGACACTCCACTGGCTATGGCCGGGCTTGACCCTTGCGGAGTCGGGCTGCGGATCGGGCAACTTCGCCACGTCGACGTTCTCCGCCTCCTCGATCTGCTTCTTGGTGCGGTGATTGACGTAGATCGGCTTGCCGCGCCAGAACACCTTGATGACCTGACCATCGGCGATGGGCGTAAGGTCGACCTCGATCGGTGCTCCCGCCGCGATCGTCGAAGCGTCGGGGTTCATCTGTGCAATCAGCGGCACCAGCGCCGCGGCGGCACCGACGGCGCCGACGGAGGCCGTCGCAATATAGAGAAAATCGCGACGTGTCGGCTCGGCCGAGGACATCGTGGTCACGGTGACAGTCCCTTTCTTGTTCCGTCAGTCCGCCCGCAGCCTGCTTGCGCAGCCTGCAGCCCAACCCGTGCAGGCTGTGTAAACCTGCCTGCGTGCAGGCGGCCACGGCTTCCTCCGGCGCCCGACACGGAGACGCCGCCTGGCGGCGGCGGGCGAACCGGCCGCTGGCCTCTCACAAGCGAACGCTAGGTTGCAAGCAAGAGGCGAAGCGGCTTAATCCAGCGGCGTTTTATTGGCACCCTTGCCAGGGGAGCGCAAGTGGGGAAGGCGCTGGCCTGCACCGCAATGACCAAAAGTCGCATAACTTCTTTGCTGCGCGCAGGTTTTCGGCCCGGACGCGGCCGGTTGCTCGGGCCGGAGCCGGCACATGGCGGACCCTGCTCTGCCGGCAGGATTCCCGGTCGCAGCAAAGCCGATTCCTCATGCCGCCGAGGCCGCTCAGAATTAGGCCGACCGGATCGGGAGCAAGCTTGACCCCACACCTGCGCGTTGCGCTGCTCGAGCCCGATATTCCCCAGAACACGGGGACCATTCTTCGTCTGGCCGCCTGTCTCGGCGTCGAGGCGCATATCATCGAACCGGCGGGCTTTCCCACCACCGACCGCGCCTTCCGGCGGGCCGGCATGGACTATCTCGATCGGGTGGACGTCGTACGCCATCAGAGCTGGAAGGCCTTCGAGACGTGGCGCAGCACCGCGTCCGCGCGGTTGATCCTGTTCACCACGCACGCGCGCTCGTCCTACCTCGACCACGCATATCAGCGCGGCGACGTCCTGCTGTTCGGCCGGGAATCGTCAGGCGCTGGCGAGAAGGTGCACGAGGCCGCCGACGCGAGGCTGGTCATTCCGATGCGGACAGGCCTGCGCTCGCTCAACGTGGCGATGGCAGCGGCAATGGCGGTGGGCGAAGCAATGCGACAGATCGCGCCGTCAGGCGCGGAAGCGGACACGCGTGCCGATGTCCAGAAAGCACGAGGCGGGTGAGAGACAGTACACGCCCCAAGGCGTTGCCCCTCACCCGCATCGCTCGCTTGGCGCTTGTCGTCACCCGCCGCTTGCCAAGTCCCCACGCAAGCGGGGGTTCGACATCGCACTCCCCGATCCCCCACATGCACAACGTTTCCCGAAACAATGGCAAAAAAAAGCTCAGTTGCAATTTTCTCCCGTCCAAACACCTCGTGCGCATCGCGATCATGCCCGCAATGGTACTGGCTTGCCCGCAGGTGACGGCTACGCGGCCATGTCCTAAAGGGAGGACCGGAGGTTTCGATGAGCAATGATCCGCTCGAGACGCGCAAAACCCGCGCACGTGCATGGTTCGAATCATTGCGGGATGACATCTGCGCGGCATTGGAGGCTGTGGAAGCCGGGTTGCCGGCCGGCGCGCCATTCGCGGATCGTACCGCGGGGCGGTTCGTTCGCACGCCCTGGAGCCGCAGCGATCACAGCGGCGCGGACGGCGGCGGCGGGGTGATGTCGATCATGCATGGCCGCGTGTTTGAAAAGGTCGGCGTCCACGTCTCGACCGTTTTCGGAGAGTTTGCGCCGGAGTTCCGCAAAGAGATCCCCGGCGCCGACGCCGATCCGCGGTTTTGGGCGTCCGGCATTTCGTTGATCGGCCATCCACAAAACCCGCACGTGCCGGCGGTGCACATGAACACGCGCTTCGTCGTGACGACCAAGGCGTGGTTCGGCGGCGGCGCCGACTTAACGCCGGTACTCGACGCGCGCCGCACGCAGGACGATGCCGACACGATCGCGTTCCACGCCGCGATGAAGCAGGCTTGCGACGCCCATGCAAGCGTGGCGCCGTACGACAAGTACAAGCGCTGGTGCGATGAATATTTCTACTTGAAGCACCGCAAGGAGATGCGAGGGATCGGCGGCATTTTCTACGATTACGTCGACAGCGGAGACTGGGATGCCGACTTCGCCTTCACGCGGGACGTAGGCAGCGCGTTCCTGCAGACTTACCCCGAACTGGTGCGCCGGAATTTCACCACACCCTGGAGCGCGGCCGAACGCGAGGAGCAGCTTGTGCGCCGCGGCCGCTATGTGGAGTTCAACCTGCTCTACGATCGCGGCACTATTTTCGGGCTCCGCACTGGCGGCAATGTCGATTCGATCCTGTCCTCGCTGCCACCGGTGGTGAAATGGCCGTGATCGATCTGTCATCGATGGCGCGTATGCTCGCCCTCCGAGCCACGATGAGGAGGATGTCATGGCGTTTGCGCCTGGAGATGTCGTATTTCTGAAATCAGGGGGATCGCCCATGACGGTGACGGCCGTCGGGGAGGACAGCGTCGACTGCCTTTGGCTCGGCGAGGAAGGCGAATTGTTCCGTGAGAGCATCCCGAGCGTCGCGCTGATGATCGGGTCCGATCCGGTCGACGAAGACGAGGATGACGAGAACAACGAGGACGAGCCTGGGGATGACGCGACGGACCGCGAGAAAGCCGACGAAGACGAGGTCAAATCGGCAAGGTCCAAGCGCAAGGCGGGCTGAAGACTTTTTTCCGCTCGCGCTGCAGCCTACCCTCAATGCATGAAAGCATTGGCGATCATTGCTGCGCCGCCGCCCAGCACCATCGCGTCGAGGATCGCGGTGTGCACATGCAAGGGCAGACGCGCAGTCAGCGCCTTGGCAACGAAAGCGCCGGGAAAAGCCACGCAGCCGATCAGCAGGGCAATCGCGATCACCCTGACGTCAATGGCGCCCGCGAGCCCGAAGGTCGCAAACTTGGTCAACCCGATGCCGATGGAGACGACGGCGTCGGTCGCGACAACGGCCGCGCCTTCCAGCCCCGCGGCCATCAGGAGCGACAGCAGGATAATGCCGGCACCCACGGTGCCACCGGCGAGCGGTCCCCAGCCGAAGGACGCAACGCCCAAGCCGCGGTTCGAGAGCGACAGTCCGCGCCGGCGCATCAGCCGGCGCAACGGGACGCTCGCCATCAGCATTCCACCGATGACCAGCGCTGCGCCTTTGCCGGTGAGCATGGTGTAGCCCCAGGCGCCGAGCGCACAGGTGGGCACCGCGGCGACCAGCACGATCAGCGCCCGCCGCCGGTCAATAAGAGGCCAGAACGCCGCCACGCGACTGGTATTTGTGAACAGCGCCGACAAAGAGAGGATCGGCACGACCGGCTCCGCGCCCACGATTGGCACGAGCACCAGCGGCATCAACGCGCCGGTGCCGTAGCCGGCGACCCCGCCGACGACCGAGGCGATCAGCGCCATCCCCGCGATCAGGATGAGTTCCAGCAAGGAGATGTCGGTGAAGCCGGAGAGGACCGATTCGAGCATCACGGCGACCTTATACCAGCCACCCCGGCTTCCCCCACTCGCTTCTGTCGGCACCAGCCCCGATCCCAGCGTTCGCAGCGACGGTCGAGTTCTGGCGCTACACCGATCATGACGACTTTGTAATGAAACCTGGCAAGGACTTTCCGGTTATCCGCTCAGGGCACAAAGTTGTTCGGACTTCGAATGACATTTTCTCGCCGGTGCGGATTTGCGGTCATGCTGTTGCTTTCCAGCAGCGGCTTGGCAGCGGCGGGGCATGCGCGTTTCCACGCCTCCGACGATTTCGTCCTGACGGGTGCCCAGGAAGATCTGATCTGGCAGCGGATGGGGCGTAATACCCCCGCCGATGACGGCGGCACGCCATGCGAATGCAAGCCGTCGATGTTCACATCGGTGCCTCCCTCGGTGGCGCTGCACATGTGGCCTGAAACCGTCACCGCGCAGATCCCGATGCTGCAGCCCTATCGCTACGCGACGCTGGGCAAGCTGCTGTTGGTCGTGAATCCCGATGACAGGAAGATCGTCGACATCATCAGCCCGTGGAAAATCGTCGACGTCGCGCGCCCGTAGCCGCCATACCGCTGCCCGAACTCTCCCGCCGTCCGTGGCGCCGGCCGCCGCGCACCGCGCGCGACCTCAATCCGCGCTGGGAAGACGCCGCATGGTGAATTCGATGCGATCGCCGGGCAGCACGCGCCAGGACTCGATCTCGGTCATGTAGGCGGCCTTGGGAAACCGGCGGAACATCTCACGCGCCTTCTCGCGCGCGGCCTCGCGCGGCAGCGCAAAGGTCTCGCGCCGGAACGCGTCGCGCGTACGCACGTGGCCGGCGAGCGCTTTCGCCGAGCGTCGGGCGACGTCGGCTGGACGGCCGGTGGTGTTGGTAAGACGCCTCATCACCGCAATGTAGTGCGAAATGCCGTGGCGGGCGAGTCGCACGGCGACCGACGTCCGGCATCCCTCGGAACAAGGTTTATTCCTGCGCGCAGGGCGCAGGCCACGCGACGTCAGGCGTCGCGCGGGGGCAAATGCGCCGGGAGGCCTGCGACCGTCGCATTGGCGATGGCCGCCAGTGCTGCCCGGTCATCCGGAAATCCCGCTGCGATCCAGGCCTCCTCGGCGGCGGCGAGAGCAGCGCCCAGGCCAGGCCCCGGCGCAATGCCACGGCCGATGAAGTCCGCGGACTTGAGCGGGAAAACCGGAGCGCTCCAACGCGAAGGCAAGGTTGCGAGCGAATGCCATTGCCGATCCGCCGCGCCCACGGACGAGCGCGCCCAGGCCAGCAGCACGCGATCGGTGTAGCGTCCAGGTCCGAGGCGATAGAGCAAGACCCGCCCTTCCCGCTCGCCCAAACGGCTCGAAATATGCCACCAGCCATCGGCCATCGAGGCGCAGCGCGCAGATTCCGCATTGGTGAGACGCAAGCGTTCGCGCAGGCGCTCGGCGTCTTCGACCACCGACACAGCGAGCGCCGCGAGGCGGCGCATCGCATCCGGCGCGAGCCCCAGGGTGGCCTCGAGTGTCCCCATCTTGGCGTGACTGGCGAGCAGCGGCACGCCGCCGAGAATGCGATCGAGCAATCCCGCTTCCGTCATCGCGGCAATCGCCGGCACCGCACGCTTGGCAAGCAGGAGCTTGAGGAGCTCGGCGCGGACGCGCTCACGCGACAACTGGTCGAGGCCGGCGCGCCCGGCAATGCAGGCGGCAAGCCCCGCCGGATCGAGCGCGCCCTCGCCATAGGCGGCGTGAAAGCGAAAGAAACGCAGGATACGGAGGTAGTCTTCGGCGATGCGCGCGGCGGCATCGCCGATGAAACGCACGCGTCTTGCCGCGACGTCGGCCAGCCCGCCCACATAATCGTAGACGGTGCCGTCGCGCGCAGCCGACAGCGCGTTCATGGTGAAGTCGCGCCGCTCGGCATCCTGTTTCCAGTCTCGCCCGAACGCCACCTTCGCATGGCGCCCGAAGGTCTCGACGTCCTCGCGCAGGGTTGTGACCTCGAACGGCTGCCCATGGACGACAACGGTAATGGTGCCGTGCTCGATCCCGGTGGGCACCGCCTTGAAGCCGGCCGCCTGAGCCCGACGGATCACCTCCGCCGGCAGCGCGGTGGTGGCAACGTCGATTTCGCCAATCGGCTCGGCCAGCAGCGCGTTGCGCACAGCGCCGCCGACCACGCGCGCCTCCTCGCCGGCGCCGTCGAGCACGGCCAGCAGGTCGCTGAGCCGCGCCTCCCGCAGCCACGCGGCGTCGAGGCGACGCAGGATCTCCGTCACTTGGTTTCACCCGGCACGAACCGGCCATCTTCGATCCGGGCGGGAACATAGGTCGAGCCCGGCGGCGAGCCGCCCCACTGCGCGAGCACGACGAAGCTGCCGATCATGAGGACGAGCGCCGCCATCAGCAGCCAAGCGACGCGCTGAAGCGTCCAGGAGCCCGGATGCAGCACCCCCGCCTTGGTCGCCCACAGGAAAATGGCGTAGGCGATAAACGGCGCCAGAAACAGGGCGATCTCGGTCAGGACCGGGCGGATCATGGCAAACCGAGTGCGTTCGGAGTCACCATCCGTGCTCCCGGTACGATCCCCAGGCGCATGACATCATCATAGGCGAAAGCCGACCTGCCAGTAATCCGCGACATTGGGACCGGACTTCCGGGCGCCGTCTGAATGCTGGATGCCCAACCCGATGGACATGGGATCAGCCTTGATAGAGGCGTTCGTAAAGATTGCGAAGGATCCCCGCGGTCACGCCCCAGATGTAGCGCTCACCGAACGGCATTGCGTAGTACTTCCGCTCGATGCCTTTCCAGTCGCGGCTGTGCAGCGCGTGATTCTGTGCATCCATCAGGAAGGCGAGCGGTACCTCGAAGGCATCGGCGACTTCCGCTTCGCACAATACCAACTTGTAGTCGGGACGGACGCGCGCGACCGTCGGCAGGATGCGATAGCCGGAGAAGGTCAGATAAAGGTCGAGATACCCGATCGGCTCGATCAGTGCCGGCGCAAGCCCGATCTCCTCGCGCGCTTCGCGCAAGGCGGCATCGGCTGGAGTCCGGTCGTGCGGATCGATCTTGCCGCCGGGAAACGCGATCTGGCCGGGATGGCTCGGCAGCTCGGTGCGCAGCGTGAGCAGCACGGCGGGCTCGGGCCGGTCGACAACCGGAATGAGCACAGCGGCCGGTCGTGTCGCCTTGACGCCGGCACGCTCCCAGAGCGACGGCTCGAGATCGAGATCGCCGCGCGTGGCCGGCGCCGTGTGATCGTCGAGCGCGGCCGGGACGTCGAGGGTGAGACGCGCGCGCGCGCGGCGGAAGAAGTCGTGGCTGGTTTCGCCGCTCGGCAGTGCCACGTCCATCAAGCAAGTCCCTTCAGGCTGTCGGCCGGCGCCATCGCGAAGAACTCGCCCGCTGACGCAACGCCGAACATCCGTCGCCCGTCGATGTCGCGCTCCTGGCCGAGCTCGACGAGGTCGTAAAACAAGGCGCGCGTGACTTTCGCCCAGAGGTCGCGCCGCACATGGAGATAGGGCTTGAGACCCCCGGTCTCGGGCTCAGGCTCGAACCGCAACGCATGGCCGGGGCCACACGCGACCCAGTCGTCGACATTGGTGCGAAACCGGAGCGTCGGACCGCGGTCGCCATGCTCGACTTTCAGCTCCACGGCGAGGAATGGCGCGTCCTCGACGACCAGCCCGCATTTCTCGACCGGCGTCACCAGAAAGTATTCGTCCCCTTCGCGCTTCAACACCGAAGCAAACAGCTTTACCAGCGCCGGCCGGCCGATCGGGGTCTTCAGATAGAACCAGGTGCCGTCCGAGGCGATGCGCATGTCGAGGTCCCCGCAAAACGGCGGGTTCCAAAGGTGCACCGGCGGCGGCCCCTTACGGGACGCCTCGCGCGCAACGCCCGCGATCGCGTCCAGGCCGTGCCGCGTCTCGGTCTCCTGCGCCATGGTCGCGATATGTCCTCGGGAATGATTGCGGGCAAGTATAACATTTCGGCTGCGCCGCCAGCGAGCCTCGACGGGCCCGGCGTCGGAACGTCCGTCAAATCTCGATGCGGAAGCCCACCTCGGACAGGCCCTCAGCGGGGATCTTGAAAAAGTCAGGTGCGCGGCTGGCAATGCGCGTGAGGAACGCAAAGACCGCAAACGGAACCGCCGCCATCGCCGAATGCTTTGCGCGGCGAGCGACGATTTCATGCGCGATGTAGTAATGCACATGCTCCAGATCGACGGTGAAACCCAGTATCTGGCAATTCTTGAGCGACAAGGGAATGTCCGGCGTCTGCATGAAACCGAGCCGGACGTGAATGTGGTAGATGCCGTGGCCGAGACGTTCGATCACGTGCCGCTCCCCGAACGGAACACGCGGTCGCCGGTCCGAGATAAAGGTCATCAGCACCAGGGTCTTGTGCATCACGCTGTTGTGCTTGATGTGGTGCAGCAGCACGGGCGAGGCCCCGTGCGCCACCTTCGTCAACCACACGCCCATGCCCGGCGGGCGCGCCACGACCATGTTGTCGATATTGTCGATGAATTGTTTCAGCGGCATCGACATCTCTTGCAGGCGCTGGCGCACGAGCGACGACCCGCGCTGCCAGCACAGCATCAATGCCACCATGGCGCCGCCGACGGTGATGGGAAACCAGCCACCCTCGAAGATCTTGAGCGAGTTGGAAGCGAGAAAGATCGTGTCGACGGCGCCAAAGCCGACGACCATGAGGATCGCTAAAGCGGGCGGCCACTTCCAGCGCGTGGTGGCGACGCGATAGAGGAGGATCGTCGTGATCAGCATGGTGCCGGAGACGGCGATGCCGTAGGCGCCGGCCAGGTTCTCCGACGTCTTGAACAGGACGACCACAAGCAGCGTGCCGGCCATCAGCAGCCAATTGGCCGTGGGCACGTAGATTTGACCGGCTTCGTCGCTCGACGTCGGCACGATCCGCATGCGCGGGCAAAGCCCCATCTGCATCGCCTGCCGGCTCAGCGAAAACACGCCGGAGATCAGCGCCTGGGAGGCGATGATCGTGGCGAGCGCCGCCAATCCGACCAGTGGAATCAGAGCCCAGTGCGGCGCCAGCTTGTAGAACGGACTGTCGACCGCGTGCGGATCGCTGAGAACCAGCGCTCCCTGGCCGAAATAGTTCAGCAGCAACGCAGGCAGGACCAGGCCGAACCAGGCGCGGCGGATCGCTGTGGGGCCGACATGACCCATGTCAGCGTAAAGCGCTTCCGCACCGGTCAGCGCAAGGAAAACGCCGCCCATGACCGCGAAGGCGATGATCGGATTTGCGGCTACGAACCGTACGGCCTCGACCGGACTGAGCGCTTTGAGGATACCCGGCGCGGCCCAGATATTGATGAATCCCAGCGAGCCGATGACGATGAACCAGATGACCATGACCGGACCGAACAACCGGCCGATGGTCGCGGTCCCGCGTCGCTGAATCATGAACAAGCCGATCAGGATCGCGAGCGTGAACGGCAAGATGAAAATGTCGAATGCCGGCGTTACGAGCTTGAGGCCTTCCATGGCCGAAAGCACCGAGATCGCCGGGGTGATGACGCCGTCGCCATAGAGCAGCGCCGCTCCCACGATCCCGAGCAGGACCAGAATCTGGATCCGTGGCCCGTTGGCTACGCGCTCGGATGCGACAAGCGACAACAACGCCAGGATGCCGCCCTCGCCATCGTTATCGGCGCGCAGGACAAAGACGACGTATTTGAGCGAGACCATCACCATCAGCGCCCAGAAGATCAGCGATACCACCCCGATGACGTCAGCAGCGTTCGGCGGGGTATGGCCGGTGGCATTCAGCGCGACGGAAAAGGTGTAGAGCGGGCTCGTGCCGATATCGCCGAACACCACGCCGAGCGCGGTGAGTGCAAGGAACCAGCCGCTCCCTTTATGGACCTGTTGGCCGGTGCTGGACGGTTCGGGCGCCACGGGGACGGTCGCGGCGCTGCGGATGGGAGCATCCATAAGAGTTCATTCGGCCGACAAGCGAGGAACCGTAGGGTCGCCCCTGGTTGCCCTGCAGGATTCGAGGTACCGACCAGCGCGGGCGTCATGGCCGGCGATGAGGGTTCCCAAGCTGCAACTTGCCTTGATTGCGACCATTTGCACCAGACCGATCAGCGATGACTTCACAATGAATTCAAGGTCTCGCGCCCTCGCTTCGCCATGGTTTGCCTGGAACTTGTGCGCGTGACCGGCTGTTTCCCCCGCGATCGTGATCGCATTCGAACTTATCCACCGCCCAAAAGGCCTGGGCTGGACCGGAAAAGCTCAAGAATTCCAGCGTTCACAGCGCTTTCGGCCGGATTGGTCGCAGGGCGAGCGTGGCAGGCCTTGATCCCCGGCAGGATCGCACCCGGTGGAAAAGAGCGTAATCTCCGGGCGGTTCGGGGATGGATTCGGAGCGCCGAGCCATCCCCATGTGTGCTATCTGGCCCGAATGTTGCACGTTTTTTGGTCAACCCGGTCGGCCTGGATTGGCGGATGCGGACCCTGACACACCCGGATAACAGCCGGATAACAAGGAGCTGATGTCATGGCGGTAGCCACCGAAGGGCTCGAAAAGCTGGAAGACATGATCGTGCGCCAGGCCGAGGCGACGGGGGCCCAGGTCGCCGCCGCCAAAGCCGCCATCGGCAACGTGATCTTCGGGCAGGAACGGGTGGTCGAGCAGGCGCTCATCACCGTGCTGTGCGGCGGGCACGCGCTGCTGATCGGCTTGCCCGGCCTCGCCAAGACCAAGCTGGTCGAGACCATGGGGATCGTGCTCGGCCTTGACGCGCGCCGCATCCAATTCACGCCGGATCTCATGCCGTCCGACATCCTGGGCAGCGAGGTGCTGGAGGAAGGTGCCGGCGGCAAGCGCAGCTTCCGCTTCATCCCTGGCCCGATCTTCGGTCAGCTCCTGATGGCGGACGAGATCAACCGCGCCAGCCCACGCACCCAGTCGGCGCTGCTGCAGGCCATGCAGGAGCACCACGTGACCGTTGCCGGCAATCGCCATGATGTTCCCCGGCCATTTCACGTGCTCGCGACCCAGAACCCGATCGAGCAGGAGGGCACCTATCCGCTGCCCGAAGCGCAGCTCGACCGCTTCCTGATGCAGATCGACGTCGACTATCCCGACCATGACGCCGAACGCAAAATCGTGTTCGACACGACCGGCACGGAAGAGAACAAGCCGAAATTGACCATGAGCGCCGATGAGCTGCTGGCGGCCCAGCGCCTGGTGCGCCGCCTGCCGGTCGGAGAGTCGGTGGTGGAGGCGATCCTCACGCTTGTGCGCTCGGCCCGTCCCGGTCCCGAGGCCGGCGAGATCGGCAAGCTGATTTCGTGGGGACCGAGCCCGCGCGCCAGCCAGGCACTGATGCTGGTGGCGCGTGCCCGCGCCCTCGTGGACGGCCGCCTCTCGCCCTCGATCGACGACGTGATGGAGATGGCCGAACCGATCCTCAAACACCGCATGGCGCTGACCTTCGCCGCCCGCGCCGACGGCGAAAGCGTGGAAGCCGTTATCGGCAAGCTCAAGACCCGCATCGGATAGTCGGATGCCAGCGGCCAAGCGACGGGCGGACAAGGAAGAGGTCGGGGCTACGCAGCACGCGAATGCGAAGGCGCGCGCGCTGGCGGAAACCCTGCCGCGCCTGATCCTCGAGGCGCGGCGCATTGCCGCCACCGTCATCCACGGGCTGCACGGCCGCAAGCGCGCGGGGCCGGGGGAGAACTTCTGGCAGTACCGCCGCTTCCTGTCGGGAGAACCCGCGCGTCGTGTCGACTGGCGCCGGTCGGCGCGCGACGAGCATCTCTACGTACGGGAGCAGGAATGGGAGGCCGCGCACACGGTGTGGCTGTGGCCAGATCGCTCGCCGTCCATGGCGTTCAAATCGACGCAGGCCCAGGACTCCAAGCTCGAGCGTTGTCTCGTGATCGCTTTCGCGCTGGCCGAAATTCTGGTGCAGGCCGGAGAACGCGTCGGCGTGCCCGGCCTGATGCGGCCGACCGGGAGCCGCAACGTGCTGGACAAGCTGGCGAATGCAATACTGCATGACGTGACCGAGCGTCCGAGCCTGCCGCCATCCTTCGCGCCTTCTGCGCTTGCCGAGATCGTCGTGATCTCGGATTTCTGGAGTCCCATGGCGGAGGTTCGCACCACGCTTTCGCAGCTCTCCGCCACCGGCGCGCATGGTCACACCGTGCAGATCGTCGATCCGGCCGAGGAGACCTTTCCCTATTCCGGCCGCGTCGAGTTCATCGAGCCCGAAGGCGCCGGCTCCATCACGGCCGGCCGCGCCGAAACCTGGAAGGCGGAGTACGACACGCGGGTCGCGCGTCACCGCGCCGAGATCAGAGCCGAGACCGACAAGCTCGGCTGGAGCTTCACCATCCACCGCACCGACCGGCCCGCGACCGAGCTGCTGCTTGCGCTGCACGCCCGGTTGGGCGCGCCGCCTCCGGGCGCGATGATCGGTGGCCGTCTGAGCGCGGCGAGTCCCGGGAGGCGCGCATGACGCCCCTGCGACGACCGGGTCGCTTTGACAGCGGAGCCCGCCGATGATGCCGTGGCTCCCGCTCGGCTTCGCGCAGCCGCTGGTGCTGCTCGGGCTCCTAAGTTTGCCGGTGCTGTGGTGGCTGCTGCGGCTGATTCCTCCGCAGCCGCGGCGGGTCGCATTTCCGCCGACCCGGCTATTGTTCGACATCAATCCGAAGGAGGAGACGCCGCAACGAACGCCGTGGTGGCTGACGCTGCTACGTCTGACGCTGGCCGCGCTGGTCATCATCGCCGCTGCCGGTCCGCTGTGGAATCCTCCAGTTGCGACCGCGACCGCGAAGGCGCAGCTCGCGCTCCTCATCGATGACGGCTTTCCGGCAGCGGGAACCTGGGATGCGCGCATGCGCACCGCCGAGGACCTGATCGCGCGCGCGGAAGCAGACAATCGCGGCGTCGCGCTCATCCCCTTATCGGAGCCGACACGCGACATTTCGTTCGAGACACCGGCGGCGGCGCGGGTGCGGATCAAGCAGATGAAGCCGAAGCCCCATGCGGTCGAGCGCGCGGATGCGCTGCCCGCGCTCGGCAGGTTCCTCGGCGCCACGCCTGACGTCGAGTTGGTCTGGCTTACTGACGGCGTCGATCTCGGCGGCGGCAGCGACTTCGTCGCGGCACTGGGACGGCTGGCGGAGCAACGACCCATGACCGTGGTCGAAGGCGGCATTGCGGGCGCACGCGCGCTCGCCAGCGCCGACAATGCCGCCGGCGCGCTCACCGTGAAAGTCTTGCGTGCCACCGCGGGCCCGACCGAGACCGGCACCGTGCGTGCGCTCGACCTCAAGGGCCTTCCGCTCGGCGACGCCACCTTCTCGTTCAAGGACGGCGAGCGCGAAACCGACGCCGAGCTGACCCTCCCGGTCGAAATCCGCAACGACATTGCGCGGCTTGAGATCGCATCCGAACGCTCGGCAGGCGCGGTCGCACTTCTCGACAAGCGATGGCGCCGCCGTTCGATCGGTGTAATCACCGGATCGAGCAGCGACACCGCCCAGCCGCTGCTGGCCTCGACCTACTATCTCACGCGCGCGCTCGGACCGTTCGCCGACGTGCGGCTGGCCGACCGCGGCTCGCCGGCGCAAGCCGTGAGCCAGTTCATCGAGCAGCGCCTGCCCATGCTCATCCTCGCCGATGTCGGCAACGTCTCCGAGGCGCGCGATCAGCTCACCCGTTGGATCGAAGAGGGCGGCGTCCTGGTCCGCTTTGCCGGACCGCGGCTCGCGGCCGCCGACGATGATCTCGTGCCGGTGAAGCTTCGGCGCGGCGGCCGCGTTCTCGGCGGCAGCCTCTCCTGGGAACAGCCGCAGCAGCTCAACGCTTTCTCGCGCGAAAGTCCTTTCTTCGGAATGACAGTGCCGACCGACGTGACGGTGAGCCGTCAGGTGCTGGCCGAACCGGACGCCACTCTGACCGAGCGCACCTGGGCGACACTCGCCGACGGCACGCCACTCGTGACGGCGCAGCGCCGTGGCAAGGGCTTGGTGGTCCTGTTCCATGTCACCGCCGACACGCGCTGGTCAGACCTGCCGCTATCGGGCACATTCGTCGAAATGCTCAAGCGAATCGTGTCTCTGGCCGGTTCGGTGACAGCGGCCGATGGCAGTGGCGCAAGCGGGCGCACCGCGCGCGAGGTGTTGCCGCCGACCCGCGTTCTCGACGGCTTCGGCATATTCGGCCCGCCGCCTCCGACGGCGCGACCGGTGCCGGCGAGCTTCGGCGGCCGTGCAACCTTCGATCATCCCCCGGGATTTTACGGGCCACCCGAGGGATTGCTGGCGGTGAACGCGCTTGCGCCCGCCGATCGGCTTGCGCCGCTTGACGTATCCGCGCTCAATGCGCGCCGGGAGGCCTACAGAATGAGCGAACCGGAAGATCTGCGCGGACCGATTCTGCTGGCCGCGCTTGCGCTGCTCGCGCTCGACGCATTGGTGATATTCCTGCTCTCCGGCGGGATGCGGCAACTTCTGCGCCCCCGCCGCGCGGTCGCAACCGCGCTCGTCATCGGGTTCCTCGGAACGGCGCTGCTGGCATCGCCGCACGCCTTTGCGCAGAGCAGTGACGACCAAGCCTTGAAAGCGACGCTCGAGACCCGGCTCGCTTACGTCATCACCGGCGACGCCGAGGTCGACAGGATCAGCAAGGCCGGTCTTCAGGGCCTCACATTGTTCCTTGCCCAGCGTACCGCCCTCGAAGCAGGCGAGCCCGTCGGCCTCGATCCCGCGCGCGACGAACTCGCATTCTACCCGCTGATCTATTGGCCGATCGTGCCGAGCGCGCCAAAACCGACGCGCGAGGCGCTCGAACATATCGACGCCTATATGAAGCAGGGCGGGACCGTGCTGTTCGACACCCGCGATGCGGTCGAGGCGCCGCTGGGAACCGGCGGCGATACCCGCGGCCCGGGCATGCAGGCGTTGCGAGCCATTCTCTCGTCGCTCGACATTCCCGAGCTCGAGCCGGTACGGCGCGACCATGTGCTGACGAAGACCTTCTACCTGTTGAAGGACTTTCCCGGTCGCTTCAGCTCCGGTCAGCTCTGGGTCGAGGCGCTGGCAGCCACGAACGAAGACGAGCCGGCAAGCCGGCCCGCGCGCGCCGGCGACGGCGTGTCGTCGATCATCATCTCGTCGAACGATTTTGCCGGGGCGTGGGCGATGCGCCAGGACGGTCAAGCGATGCTGCCGCTGGTGTCAGCGGAGCCGCGCCAGCGCGAATTTGCTTTCCGCGCCGGCGTCAACATCGTGATGTACACGCTCACCGGCAACTACAAAGCCGACCAGGTCCACGTTCCGGCGCTGCTGGAACGGCTGGGACAATGAGGCGGGCCTCATGGTTCGAGACGCGTCGCTACGCGACGCTCCTCACCATGAGGACGATCGATTCTCCTCATCCTGAGGAGCGCCCGAAGGGCGCGTCTCGAAGGATGAGGCCTCCGAAGTAGCTTCTGTGAGGAAGTAGTTGAACCTGGGTATTTCATTTTCGCCGCTCGTTCCCGCCTATGTCGTGTGGGGGGCGGTTGTCGTTGCGTTCGCGATTTCGCTGCTGATCGTGCTCGGCCGCACCCGCGGCGCATTGGTGCGCACCATCGCGCTCGCACTGTTCGTGCTTGCGCTCGCCAATCCTTCGATCACACGGGAAGACCGCGACCCCCTGACCTCGGTTGCGGTCGTCGTGGTCGACAAGAGCCCGAGCCAGGAATTCGGCGACCGTCAGAAGCAGACCGAGGCGGTGCGCGCGGCGCTGGCCGAACGGCTCGGACGCATGCCGGGCATCGAAGTGCGCTTTGTCGAAGCCGGCCAGGCGGACGGCGAAACCGACGGTACACGGCTGTTCGCGGCGCTGTCCTCGGCGCTGTCCGACGTCCCGCATGACCGCGTGGCCGGCGCTTTGTTCATCACCGATGGGCGGGTGCATGACGTCCCGAGCGAGGCCGCAGCTCTCGGTTTCGCCGCGCCGGTGCATGGTCTGATCACCGGCCACAAGAACGAGCGCGACCGCCGTGTCGTGCTCACGACCGCCCCTCGCTTCGGCATCGTCGGGCAGTCGCAGACCATTACCTTTCGCGTCGAGGACCAGGGCGCCGCGCCCGGAACGGCGCAGGTGACGGTCCGCCGCGATGGCGAAACGATCGAGAACCGCAATGTGCGCGTGGGTGCCAGCGCGAGCGTCAGCGTGCAGATCCCCCATGCCGGGCCGAACATCGTCGAGATCGAAGCATCGCCGCTCGACGGCGAGCTTACGGGCATCAACAACCGCGCTGTCGTCTCGATTGACGGCGTGCGCGACAAGCTGCGCGTCCTGCTGGTCTCCGGCGAGCCCCATGCCGGCGAGCGGACGTGGCGCAATCTTCTCAAATCCGACGCCAGCGTCGACCTCGTGCATTTCACCATTCTGCGTCCGCCGGAGAAGCAGGACGGCACGCCCATCAATGAGCTCTCGCTGATCGCGTTCCCCACCCGCGAGCTGTTCCAGCAGAAGATCAACGAATTTCAGCTCATCATCTTCGACCGTTACGCGCGGCAAGGGGTCTTGCCGATCATCTATTTCGACAATATCGCGCGCTACGTGCGCCAGGGCGGCGCCGTGCTGGTCGCTGCCGGGCCCGATTACGCCAGCCCAACCAGCATCTGGCGCACGCCGCTCGACGTCATCCTGCCGGCCGAGCCGAGCGGCCGGATGAATGACGGCGCGTTTCGTGCGCAGCTCACCGATCTCGGCAAGCGCCATCCGGTGACGCGCGGCCTCGAAGGCTCCGATTCCGACCCGCCGCACTGGAGCCGCTGGTTTCGCCTCGTCGACAGCCGCGCCGCCAAAGGGACGGCCGTGATGCAAGGCCCCGACAACAAGCCGCTGCTGCTGCTGTCGCGGGAGGGCGAAGGACGTGTCGCGCTCCTTCTCTCCGACCACATCTGGCTGTGGGCGCGCGGCTACGAGGGTGGTGGCCCGCATATCGACCTGCTGCGGCGACTGTCGCACTGGCTGATGAAGCAGCCCGATCTGGAGGAAGAAGCACTTCGGCTGATGGTGCGCGGGCGCGACCTCACCGTGCAGCGCCAGACCATGTCGGACAGCGTGAACGAAGTGACGCTGACGACCCCGTCGGGCAAGACCCGCACCCTGACCCTTACGGCTGCCGAGCCCGGCGTCTGGCGCACGACGATCGAAGCGAACGAGCTTGGGCTCTGGCGCGCCACCGACGGGACGCTCAATGCCCTGGCCAATGTGGGTCCCGCCAATCCGCGGGAGTTTACCGAGGTAACCTCGACCACCGACGTGCTCGGTCCGCTCTCCAATGCCACCGGTGGTGATGTGGTGCGGGTCGAGGACGGCAGTGGCGTGCATCTGCCGCGCATCGTGGCCGTGCGCTCGAGCGACACCTATCACGGCGACGACTGGCTGGGATTCCGAGTACGGGAAGCCAGCGTGGTGCGCGGCATCGGCGTGTTGCCGGTGTTCGCCGGACTGATCGGGCTCCTGCTCCTCGTCGGCAGTCTGGCCGCTACCTGGATGCGCGAAGGCCGCTGACCCAGGCTTTCCCTCGAAGACGCGGATGCACGTCGCATCGGTTGCGGCGCGCGTCGATGCGCGCTCTCGCCACTGAGGATTTTTTGCAACACGCGAGATGAAACCGCACGGAGCAACCGAGGAATCGGCAGCGGCCAATTGCCGTAATGTAACATTGTTACTAATGTCGCGGCGTCGGCTCGCAGGAATAGGTCTGCTGCCGATGTGAGACGCGCAAGCGCGACGACGGATGGACTGGTTCCGGTCACGGTCGAAATGGGGTTCGTACCTGGCGCTGTTTGCGCTTGTGTTCCAACTCGCGCTCACGTTCGGCCACGTGCATCTCGACCGGGCGGCGCCGATATCGGAGGACAGGTCCACCGTCGCCGGCGCGGATGCGTCGAATGCCGCGCAGGTCACGCCCCCGGATCCCACAGATCGGCACGATCGAGCGGACGACCGTTGTCCGATCTGCACCCTGATCCATCTTGCCGGCGCCTTGGTCCTTGCCGAGCCGCCATCGTTGCCCCTGCCGGACATTTCCGTCCGCGTGCCAAGCGAGCCGCCGCTCGCCTTTGATTTCCCCTCCCCGCAACGCCCGCTGTTCGCGGCACGCGCACCTCCCACGGCCTGACATCGATCTGGTGCCGGCACGTCTCGCGCCAGCGACGGCCGCGCCGACACCCCGCACGGCGTCGCTTCGCCGTGATGCGTCGATCTCGGGGCGGACGGGTCGTTCCCGTCAGGAATTGGGGAGGCTGTCATGAGTATCCGCAAAAGACGTTTGCATCTTCTGAGCAGTTCAGCGCTCGTGCTGCTTTGCTTTACCGGTATTGCCGCCTCGCAGACGCCTGCGCCGGAGCCTCCACCCACCAGCAGTCCGCCGGCGCCGGAAACGCCCGCTGCACCGGCCCCGCAAACCACGCCGGAGGCGCCACCGGCGGCAACGCAAACCGCACCGACACTCACTGTCCCCACCGTCACGGTGACGGCGCCACCGCGGTCGCAGGCGCGCACGGCAAGGCCGGCGGCACCGGCCAGGGTGACGACACCGCCACCCCCAGCCACGACTCCGACGCCTTCGGCAGCGCCGAGCGCGACCACCGTGGGCCAACCGGCGGCGACGTCACCGTTCAACCAGCCGCCTGCCTCGCTGACGACGATCACCAGCAGCCAGATTCAGGCGAGCCCGGCCCAGAGCTTCGGCAACCTGTTCTTCACGCTGCCCGGCGCGACCTCAGCCGGTCTTGCGCCGGGCGCATCCCGGCCTGTGCTGCGTGGGCTCGATGATTTCCGCGTCCGGGTGCAGGAGAACGGCATCGGCTCGATGGACGTCTCCGACCTCGGCCAAGATCACGGCGTGCCGATTGATCCACTCTCGATTCAGAAGATCGAGATCTTCCGCGGGCCGGAGGCGCTGCGCTACGGCTCCCAGGCGGTCGGCGGCGTGGTGGAAGCGACCAACAACCGCATTCCCTTCGCCGCGCCGGTGGGCGGGTGGCAAACCCAATTCCAGGGCGCCACGACCACGGTCGACCGCGGTCTCGAAGGCGGCGCCTTGTTCGACGCCGGCACCCGCGATTTCGCCATGCATGCCGACTTCTACGGCCGACATGCCAGCGACTATTTCGTTCCGAGCTATCCTTATCTTTTCCCGACCGACCCCGCGCCGTCCTTCAATGGCAAGCAGCCGAACTCCGGCCTGCATTCCGAGGGGCAGGCGGTGGGCGGTTCGTACCTGTTCGACGGCGGTTATGTCGGCGCGGCGATCTCGCGCTTCACCAGCCTCTATCGAATTCCCACGCTCGAAGGCGCACAGAACAACGGGCGCATCGACCTCCAGCAGACCAAGATCACCAGCAAGGGCGAGTTTCGTCCGCAGTCGTCCGCCATCGATGTCGTGCGCTTCTGGCTGGGGGCGGTCGAATACCAGCACAACGAGCTGGGATTTGACGAAGCGGGCCAGGATGGCATTCGCGCGACCTTCAACAATCACGCCCAGGAAGCCAAGGCCGAAATCAAGTTCATGCCGCTGGTCACGCCGCTCGGCTCCCTGATCAGCTCGATCGGCACGCAGTTCGATCACCAGCAGATCGACACCGCGGGCGATGCCGGCAGCCTGCTCGGCTCCGCCCGGACCAACCGGGGCGCGGCCTATTTCTTCAACGAGTTGCGGTTGAGCGACACGCTGCGCACGCTGCTGGCCGGTCGCATCGAGACGGTTCGTCTCGACGGAACGGCCGGCATTTTTCCGTCGACCCTGCTGCCGCCACCGGACAATCCGGAGCTGCTGCTGCAATCGCTCGGTTTCATGCCCAAGAGCATCAGCTTCAGCGTGCTCAAGGACTTACCTTCATGGATGGTCGCCAGCGCGACGGTGCAGCGGATCGAGCGGGCGCCGACCGCGCTCGAACTGTTCGCCCATGGCTCGCACGATTCACCCGCCACGTTCGAGATCGGCAATCCCGGCCTGAAGGTCGAGACCGCCAACACCGCCGAGATCGGCCTCAAGCGCACCGACGGCGCGTTCCGCTTCGACGCCAAGGTCTACTATACGAAATACGACAACTTCATCTTCCGGCAGGCCACCGGCATTCTGTGCGGCGAGGATTTCGCCAGCTGCGGAACCGGCACCGAGTTCATCCAGACCGTCTACGCCCAGCGCGACGCCATCTTCCGCGGCGGCGAGATGGCCTGGCAGTGGGACCTGCTCCCGGTGGCGACCGGAATCTTCGGCGTCGACGGCCAATACGACTTCGTGCGCGCCACGTTCACCGACGGCAGCAACGTCCCGCGCATGCCGCCAATGCGCGTCGGCGGCGGCACCTATTGGCGCAACGACAACTGGTTCGTGCGCATGGGCCTGTTGCACGCGTTCGGCCAGAGCGACCTTGGCGTCAACGACACGCCGACCGCCGGCTACAACCTGCTCAAGATGGAGATCAGCAACAAGCAGTACTGGAGAGATTCGCCGTGGGGCGCCGCCGAGATCACGACCGGCCTTGTCGGCGACAACCTGCTCGACGTCGATGTGCGCAACTCCGTGCAGTTCCACAAGGATGAAATCCTGATGCCGGGGCGCAGCATCAAGTTCTTCATGAACGCCAAGTTCGGCGGCGTGCCTCCGGTCACCAAGGCGGGCTACTACAAGGCGCCGACCGGCTTCGGCGGGGCGATCTTCAAGGCACCGGTTCTGACCGCCTGGAGCTGGGCCGGCCCCTATATCGGCGCCAACATCGGCTACAGCGCCGGCAAGTCCAAGACCGATGCGGTCTTCAGCGACTTCACCACCGGCGCTCCTCTCCTGGCAACCGGCTCGACGGACAATCTCAACGGTATGATCGGCGGCATCCAGGGCGGTTATAATTGGCAGGGGGGCAATTGGGTCGGCGGCATCGAAGCCGACATCCAGATCTCGGGCCAAGGCGCAACGCCGAGCTATCTGTGCCCTGGCGCGGTCTGCAATCCCGGCATCGCCGATTTCGCCGCGCCGGTGACGGCGACCTTCGATCAAGGACACAAACTGGATTCCTTCGGCACCCTGCGGGGACGTTTCGGCACGACCATCACGCCCGACGTCATGGTCTATGCCACCGGTGGCCTGGCGGTCGGCTCGATCAGAAGCACCGTGCGTCTTGCCGGCGTCGGCTTCGACGCCGACGGCAACCCCGGTGCGGTCAGCAACGCTGTGAGCGTGCTGACTCAAAAGGCGGGATGGACGGCCGGCGCCGGCCTCGAGGGTCGCCTGTTCGGCAACGTGACCGGAAAGATCGAGTACCTCCACATGGACTTCGGCACCATCTCGACGTCCGTCACCAATCCATTCAACGCGATCCCGGTTACACTCTCCAGCAATTCCCGCATCACCGACAACATCGTGCGCGTCGGTCTCAACTACAAGCTCGACCCTGCGCGTGGTGTCTATGACGTATTGGCCGGCATCGGCGCGCCATCGGTCTACAAGGCATTGCCCTACAAGGGTCCGGTCGCGTACGGAACGCCGATCGAGGCCCCGTGGACCTGGGCCGGCTTCTATGTCGGCGGCACCATCGGCTACGGCTGGGGCAAATCCAGCACGGACACGGTCTTCAGCGATCCCGCCACGGCAGGCCAACTGTTCGCAACCAACGGCTCGCGCAAGCTCGAGGGAGCGATCGGAGGCGCCCAGGGCGGTTACAACTGGGTCGCCGGCAATATGCTGGCCGGTGTGGAAGCAGACCTCAATTATTCCGGCCAGCGCGCAAGAATGCGAGCCGCCTGCCCGGGCGAAGTCTGCAATCCCGCTCTCGTCGGCGTCGCGAGTGACCCGTCGGTGCTGGCACTCTCCGACCAAGGACAGAAACTGGAATGGTTCGCGACGCTGCGCGGGCGCCTCGGTGCGGCCGTTACGCCCGGTGCTCTTGCCTACGTCACCGGCGGGCTGGCCGTCGGCGAGATCATGACTTCAGGCACGGTGTTCGGTTTCGACGGCGACGGCAATCCCGTCAACACGATCGTCAGCAGCCACAACACCAAGGCGGGATGGACGGTCGGCGGCGGCATCGAGGGCCGCCTGGCCGGCAATTGGACCGCCAGGCTCGAATACCTCTATCTCGATCTCGGCACGGTCTCGACCGTGCCGACGCCCGCGGCGAATGCGACGGTCGCGACCGCCTTCAATTCCCGCGTCACCGACAACATCGTGCGCGCGGGCCTCAACTACAAGTTCGATACTCTTGCGGACATCTGGGCCAACGACTGATCGGCCGGAGCCGACGACACGCGGGCGGCGCGCAAATACTCGCGCGCGCCGCCGACATTATTCGCGCAGGAACGCATCCATGGCCTCGAAGACCGCGCCGGGAAATTCCTCGTGCACGGAGAGCTTTCCGCGCGGCAGCGTAATGCTTCGAATGCCGGGAATGGCGGCGAGCGCCGCCATTTCCGCGCGTGACCGCGGCGGCGTCTCGGCGCCGTAGATCAACAGGATCGGAATTCGCGCGCGCCGTCCGAGATCGAGAAATCCGTCGCGCCCTTCGAGCGGGTCGAGACCGCCGGTGACGAAGCGCGCCGAGGCAAATCGTGCCCCCGGCGCGCGCACAACGGCGAGCTTTTGACGTAACCGCTCGCCGGTCAGGAACGTCGGATCGGTGTAGACGTGACCGGCGCCCATGCGGCGCACGACGAACTCGTTGACGTTGAGACGATAGACGAGTGGACCAATGCCTGGGAGATCGACCAGGCGGCGAAGCCGGTCGAGAAGCGGCCGGCGCTCGCCCAACACGGTCGGCAACGGCCCTCGCCACGTGGGCGCGATCAAGACCAGCCGCGTCGTGGCTCGCGGCGCGCTTGCCGCATATTTGAGGGCATAGCTCGCGGCGTGGCCGGCTGCGATGACCGCATGGGGATGCGGGACCACCGACGTCAGCAGAAACGCCAGGAAGGCGGAATAGGCATCGGGCGTCCAGTCGACTTGCGGCCGCGCGCGAGCGCCAAATCCCGGCCAGTCCACGCAGACGGTCGAATAGCGCGGGGCCAGATGCTCCGCCAGCGGCCCCATCTCGTGATGCGTGGAAATCGAGCTGAGCGCCGGCAGAAGCAGCATCGCCGGCCCCGTTCCGCTCGAAGCAATATCCAGGCGGATGTTCGCGCCGCGCCAGTTCCACTCCAATGTCGATGTCGTCATGCCTCTCGGTCCGCTAGTCCCGGCTTGCGGCGCGGCCCGCGAACGCGTGCCTCGATCGTATCCCCGCACGGATCGGTCGCGTCCGCTATTTGACCATGACGTTTTCGGCCGCGGTCATCAGGCTCGTCTCCGGATTTTGCGCACAATATGCCGCCAGCCTCCCGGTCTTGTCCTTCATCTTGTCGAAATCGATGACCGCGGACTCCTCTTCGTCGGTCAGGTAAGCGTCGAGCCACAGCGTGACGGCGTTGAGCGTCTCTTTCGGCAGTTCGATGAACTGCTTGCAACTGAGCGTGGAGAGATCGACCACCTGGGCATCGGCCGGCGCTGCCGCCAGCAAGGCAGCGGCAAGGAGAACGGCGCTTGCGACTTGACCGGGCATTCGTTCCTGGCGCGCATGAGAACCGCGACGCCGCGCGGCCATCAAGGCTAGTCCGTGATCATCCCCGCCGCAAAGCGCGTCCTCGACAGTGCTGATGCGCGCGGGCGGCCGATCAGGCCGCGGTCCAGTCCGGCCGGATCGGCCCGGACACGCCTTCGAAGGCGCCCTCGACGAGCTCGCAGACCAGGAGTCGCGCCGGATCGACCGGGCCCGGCATGGTGGCGCGGCCCTTGGGAATGCGCTTGAACCCGGACTTACCATAGTAGGGCTCGTCACCCACCAGGACGACGAGCCGGTGCCCCTTCGTCTTCGCGCCGGCGAGGGCGCGCGCGATCAGGGCGTGACCGATGCCACGCTCGCGGAACGGCGGCTCGACGGTGAGCGGGCCGAGCAGCAGCGCCTTACTCTCCCCGATGCGAATCGGCGAGAGCCTGACCGAGCCGACCAGCAGGGTACCGATCCGTGCGGTGAACGACAGCTCGAGCCGGTGGCCCATGCCTTCGCGCAGCCGATAGGCCGATTTGGCATAGCGGCCGGGACCGAAGGTCCGCTCGTGCAGGCGGTCGATCGGCACCGCGTCGTCGGCCGTTTCCGGCAGGATGGTAAGAGACGGTTCTGTCATCGGCGGATTTGCCCCAGGGCGCGCTTAGCATTTGACAGGCGGCAGGTCCATCGCCGGGCGCTGACGTCAAACCTGCTCTACCATGCGGGAGAGGTGAAAGCGCCCGAGCGGACGCTTAGATAGGCTGGGGTAGCCGAGCAAAGGATGTGGACATGGGCGTTCTGGTCGAGGGTGTCTGGCGCGACGAGCAGCATGGCGAACGCGCGCCGACCGGGCGTTTTCTGCGGCCGGCCACCCGCTTCCGCAACTGGATCACCGAGGACGGCGGTCCCGGCCCGACCGGCACGGACGGCTTCGCCGCCGCGCGCGGGCGCTATCATCTCTACGTGGCGCACGCCTGCCCGTGGGCGCATCGCACGGTGATCATGCGCATGCTCAAGGGACTCGAAGACCTGATCTCGATGTCGGTGGTCGAGCCGCTCTACGGCCCCCACGGCTGGCAATTCGGCGACAGTCCGGGCGCGATTGCGGACAGCGTGAACGGCGCGAGCGAGCTCGCCGAGATCTATCTGCGCGCCGATCCGCGCTACAGCGGCCGCGTGAGCGTGCCGGTGCTGTGGGACAAGGAACGCAGCACGATCGTCAACAACGAATCGTCCGAGATCATCCGCATGTTCAACGGCGCCTTCGGCCGGTTCACCAATGTGCGGACCGACTACTATCCAGCGCCGCTGCGCGAAGAGATCGATCGCGTCAACGCAGTCGTCTACGAGAACATCAACAACGGCGTCTACCGCGCCGGATTCGCGACCACGCAGGAGGCCTACGAGGAGGCGTTCCGCGCACTGTTCGCCGCGCTCGACGAGATCGAGCAGCGGCTCTCGCGGCAGCGCTACCTTGCAGGGCGGGAGATCACCGAGGCCGACTGGCGGCTGTTCACGACGCTGGTGCGCTTCGATGCGGTGTATTACGGCCACTTCAAATGCAATCTGCGCCGCATCGTCGACTATCCCAATCTGTCGAACTACCTGCGCGACCTCTACCAGCAGCCCGGCATCGCGGGGACCGTGAACATGGACCACATCAAGCGGCACTATTACGGCAGCCACCGCAACGTGAACCCGACCGGCATCGTGCCGCTCGGCCCGCAGCTCGATTTCCTGGCGCCGCACGACCGCGGCAGGTTCGGAGATTAGATCGTCGGTTGACTGGCCCGGGTCCGCGCGACCCGACCTACGGATTCGATTTGCCCGGGCCGGCCAGCTGCTGCACCAGACGGTAGAGAAATTCCTTGCTGTCGTAGACCGCCTTCACGCCGACCTGCTCGTTGCGTCCGTGCACTCCGTTGTTGCCGGGATCGCTGAACAGGCCGGAGATGCCGTAGGCGGGAATGCCGGCGTTGCGCAGCCAGCGGCTATCGGTGTAGCCGCCGGACATGGCGGCATTGAGCGGCACGCCCGGCCACATCTCCACGCTCAGCTGTGTGATCGCCTGCATGACTTCGGGATTGGCCGCGGACGGCGGGCTCAGCACCGCCGTTCCCTTGGGAATAACGGCGACCTTCTCGTCGGCGACGACGCGGGCGAGCGTTCGTCCGACCTCCTCGACCAACTCCTCCGGCATGACCCGGCAGTTCACGGTGGCACGCGCGGTCTGCGGCAGCGCGTTCTCCGCGTGGCCGGCTTCGAGCATGGTGGCGACGCACGTGGTGCGAATCTGGGCGTTGTAGTCGGGGCGGGCCGTCAGCGGCGCGAGTGCGTCGGCATCGGTGCGGCCGGCGAGCAGCGCCTTCATCGCATCGGCCATCGGCGGCGTTTCGGTCGTGGCCATGCGTTCGAAGAATGCACGCGTCACGGCGTTGAGCCGCGGCGGGAAGTCGAACTGCGCGAGGCGGTGCAAGGCATCGGCAAGGCGGTAGATCGGGTTGTCGCGGCGCGGGGCGGCGCTGTGCCCGCCGCGATCGGTGACCTCGAGCTGATAGGTCTGGTAGACCTTCTCGGCGAGCTGAACCGCGAGACGGAAGGGTCGCCCGTTGCGCAATGCCCCGCCGCCGCCCTCGTTGAGGGCGAACTCGGCGTCGATCAGGTCGCGGTGATGCTGCAGCAGCCAGCGCACGCCGTTGTGAGGAGAATCCGAAAGCTCCTCGTCGGTCGTGAGCGCGAGGATGATGTCGCGCTCGGGCCTGTAGCCCGCTCCGGCATAGGCGATCATGTTGGCCACGAAGATCGCTGCCATCGCCTTGTCGTCGATGGCGCCACGGGCCCGGAAATAGCCGTCCGCCTCCTGCAGCTTGAAGGGATCGAAGTCCCAGTCCTCGCGTTTGGCCTCCACGACATCGAGATGGGCGAGAAGGAGAAGCGGTCGGCGGGCACCGGTGCCGCGCAGCCGCGCCACCACGTTGCCTTTGCGCGGCCCCGACGACAGCACCTTGATGTCCACGGCGGGAATGCCGCCGGCGCGCAGTCGCGCCGCCATGGCCTCGGCCGCGCGCAGCGTGTCGCCGGTGGAATCCGTCGTGTTGATCTCGATCAGTTCACGGTAGATGTCCACGAACGCGCGCTGGTCGGCCGACGGCGGCTCCGCGGCGAGCGCGCAGGAAAATCCTCCGGCCAGCAAGCCGAAGATGATCGCAGCAGGTACGCCCAGTCGCGAACGAAATGGCATCGGACCCTCCGGGCGGGCGCGGGTCACGTCGGCCCCGCATGCGGCTCGTTGCGCAGGAAGGCCGCGATGTTCGCATCCTTCTGCAGCCCCGCCAAATCCTGCTCCGTCGGCAGTTGCGGCTTGTCGCGCGTGGCGTTCACCATGCACAGGAAGCCGAGCGGCTCGCCGCGCGTGGCACGGAACTGGTGCCAGATCATCGGCGGCACGGTGACGAGATCGCGGGTCTCGATCGGCTTCACTTCGCTGCCGACGAGGCAGTGGCCGCGTCCGCGCAGGATCAGCACGGCGTGCATGTGCTGGTGCCGCTCGAGCGTCGAAAATCCGCCGGGCGCCATCTCGAAATAGCGCAACTCCGAGTGCATCTCCGGATCGGAGAACAGCACCTGCCGGGTGATGGTCTTGAACAGGGCGCGGTCGTCTTCCTTGTACGGAAGCTCGTCCACGCCATCCCAGCGGTAATCCTTCGCCTTGCGGTAGATCGGTCTGTCGTGGGTCGCCATGATCTCAACTCATTCGCCCCGATCGCCGGCCGCTACCCGTACGCATGTCCCCGTACCTTGGCGACAAACGCGGCGGTCGCTTCGGTGAGCTGCTCGCGCGCCTCGAGCAGAGCGCCGCCGATCAGCAGCATCACGTCGGCGCCGTAGAAATCAAGCATTTCCGGCACCCGATCGGTGGTCATGCCGCCGGCCGGCACCGGAACGCTGGGACGCAGGCCGTCCCGGTCGTCCAGGGCTGCGCGCGCCAGCGCACGGCACGTATCTGGGGAGTAGCCAAAGCGTCCGCCATAGTTCGGGAACACCACGGCATCCGCCCCCAGGACGCGGAACAACGTGCCCAGAAGGAAGGCAGGCGCGATCTGCGCCGCCCCGGCCATGGTGGGATGGGCGACGAAGGCGACCGTGGGATGCTCGCGCACCAGCCGGTGGAAGTTGGATAGGCCTGCGATCATCGGCGCAACCATGACTGTATCAACGCCGGCGCGGCCGGCGTCGTCGATCTGCTCGCGCATGGCGTCGAGATCGCCCGCGAGGCTCGGCACATAGCGCACCGTCTTGCCGCCCGGGTCGAGAGTCCGCAACGCCTCCGCAACGGCGTCGACGCGCGCGCGGAATGGCGAATAGGCCTGGTCGGCCAGGCCATGGTCGTCCTTGATATAGTCGACGCCGCCGCGTGCGAAACGCAGCGCGAGATCCGCGAGCCCGGCGGGGGGCAACCCTTGCGGCTTGAGCGCCGAGCAGGTCAAAGCCCGCGCCGGCGCGCCGACCCGCCGCCGCAACTCATGCAGCCCGTGACGGGGGCCGCCGAAGCCTTTGACCAGCTCGGCCGGAAGCGCGACATCGTGCAGCGTCACATCGTCGTGCAGCGACGTATTGCCGAACAGCATGTTGATGAGCTGCCCGGGATCGCCGCCGACGGTTTGCGCGGCGAGCGAGATGCGAACCTCGAACAGGCCGGGCTCCTGTTCGGCGATGCCCTCGACCCGGCCGACGATCTCGGCGTGCACGAACTCGTCCGCGATCGCCGACAGCGGCATCTCGACGCTTTGCTCGACCGCAATGGCGCGTGCGCGCGCCTCGATCGACCGGGCGTCGCTGCGGATGTGGTAGATCGCCTGCAGACGAGGGGACACGGGTGCTCTGACCAACTCATGGCGCTCGGGGCGACCATAGTGCGCGCGGTATCAAACTGCGAGCGCGCCTTTGCGGTCCCTACCAGTGCTCGCCGATGGGGGCACCGCTGAGCACCTCGATGATGCGCGCGCGCGTCGCAGCGGTTGTTTCGGCCGGCAGCGCGTCAGGTGCGAAGAAGCCGTGCGCCACGATCTCCCGATCGGGGACCGGCGCCGCCACCTGACGGAACGCGCGTACCACGAACACCGCGACATGATCGCGGCGGGAGGCCCGATCGTTGAAAAAAATTCCATGCAGCTGCGGCGGCGCGGTCATCTCGATGTTGCCTTCCTCGAGCAACTCGCGCGCGGCGGCTTCGGTCAGGGTCTCGCCAGCCTCCACGCCACCGCCCGGCAGGTGCCAGCCGCTGACATAGCTGTGTTTGACCAGGAAAATGCGCCCTTCGCCGTCGATCACCAGGGTGCGTACGCCCAGCGTCATGGCGCGCGCAAAGCGCCAGTAGAAGTGGAGCACGCGCCGCAGCGCCGGCTCGAGCGCGCGTCCGGTCCCCTCGAGCGTGAGCGGTTTCATGCCGGTTTTGTCACTCCTCGCGCCGCAATGACGTTTATCGCACCCGGCTTGTCAAAAGCTTGGTTTTATTGTTTAGAATAATTCTAATTTAATGGATTGGGGGAGATTTCGTGAAACGTTTTGCCGACCTTACCGAACAGGAAATCCTCGCGCTCGCCATCACCAACGAGGATGAAGACAGCCGCATCTATCGCGGCTTCGCCGAAGGGTTGCGCGAGAAATATGCGGCATCGGCAAAGGTGTTCGACGAGATGGCGGACGAGGAGGTGCGCCACCGCACCATGCTATTCGAGCTTTACCGGTCGAAATTCGGCGAATACCTGCCGTTGATCCGACGCCAGGACGTCAAGGGCTTCATCCAGAAGCAGCCGCTCTGGCTCATGTCGCCGCTTAGCCTCGATGAGGTGCGCAAGTTCGCCGAGAACATGGAGTACGAGGCAACACGCTTCTACCGGCGCGCTGCGGAAACGACTCGGGACACGTCGGTGCGTCAACTCCTGGTCGAGCTTGCCGAGGTCGAGGCCCAGCACGAGGGCCTCGCCCACCGGCTCGGCGAGCAAATCCTGACTCCGAGCGCGCGCGACAAGGAGGACGAGACCGCACGGCGGATGTTCGTGCTGCAATACGTGCAGCCCGGTCTCGCCGGATTGATGGACGGATCGGTCTCCACGCTGGCGCCGCTGTTTGCCGCCGCGTTTGCCACCCACAGCACCTGGGAGACGTTCCTGGTCGGACTGGCCGCTTCGGTGGGCGCCGGCATCTCGATGGGCTTTGCCGAGGCGCTGTCCGACGACGGTTCGCTCACTGGCCGCGGGGCGCCGCTCGTGCGGGGCATCGTATGCGGGACGATGACCGCGATCGGCGGGCTCGGCCATACCCTGCCCTATCTCATTCCCAACTTCTGGACCGCGACGATGGTCGCGATCGCGGTGGTCGTGGTCGAGCTGATCGCGATCTCCTATATCCGCCACCGCTTTATGGACACGCCGTTCCTGGCGGCCACCTTTCAGGTCGTCGTGGGCGGAGCGCTCGTATTTGCCGCCGGGATACTGATCGGGAGTTCGTGAAACCGTGCATTGTGCCGCCCGCTGGCACGGTGCCATCATCCGCGCCCACTCCAGCGGATGTCCTCCATGTTCGTGCTCGCACACCTGTCGGACCCGCATCTCGGTCCCTTGCCGCCGCCGCAATGGCGCGAGCTCCTGGGCAAGCGGGCGACCGGCTTCATCAATTGGCGGCGCAAGCGCCATCTGATCCATCGCGGCGACGTGCTCGCCCGCATCGTGGCGGATCTCAAGGCGCAGGCGCCCGACCACATCGCGGTGTCGGGCGATCTCGTCAACATCTCGCTGCCGAGCGAATACCTTCCGGCCCTTGCCTGGCTTTCATCACTCGGGCCGCCCGACGACGTCACCTTGGTGCCGGGTAATCACGACGTCTACACCCGCGGGGCGGCGCGTTTCCCGCAGTTCCACTGGAGCCGTTACATGCGCGGCGACGACGACGCCGAGACCGCCTTTCCATTCCTGCGCCGGCGCGGCCCGCTGGCGCTGATCGGTTTGTCCAGCGCGGTGCCGACGGCGCCCTTCATGGCGACTGGACGGCTCGGTGGCGAGCAGCTTGCCCGGCTCGCGCCGACGCTCGATGACTGCGGGCGCAAGGGGCTGTTTCGCGTCGTGATGATCCACCACCCGCCGATCAGCCCGCCGGCGCGGCGCTTCAAGCGTCTTGTCGACGGCGCCGATTTTTGCGCCGTGCTGGCGCGGCACGGGGCGGAGCTCGTCATTCACGGCCACGATCACCTGCATTCCCTGATCGAGCTGAAGGGACCGCGCGGGCCCATCCCGGTCGCGGGCGTGCCGTCGGCGTCGGAAGCGCCGCCCGGCGAGCATGACCGCGCCGGCTATAATCTCTATCGGGTGGAGGGCGAAGCCGGCGCGTGGTGCTGCGACGCCATCTCGCGCGGCCTTTCGGCCGGCGGCGACACGGTCGTCGAGGTCAGGCGGACAAGGCTTGCGGGCCCCTAGGCTAGGCGGCGCGGGCCAGGCGGCGCGGGCCGGGCCGGACACGAGGTCCGGCTACGGCTTCGAACCGAACAGCAGCGCGGCGGCGATCAGGATCACGCAACCCGCGAGCACGCCGAGGACAAAGGCCTTGACGACGCGGCGACGGAGCCCGCGGCGCTCCAGCCGCGCCTCCTCCTTGAGATCGCGCACGGCCGGCAGCGAACCATCGGCGAGCGCGCGTTCGCGCTCGATCAGGCGCTGCGCCAGATATTTCGTCACCGCTTCGACGATCTCCGGAATGCTGCCGGATTCGGCCAGCACTTTGCGGCCGTAGCGGGTGTCCTGCAGGAACCGGTACACCCGCTTGTCGCGGCCCATGCCCACATGGGCGATGGAATCGATCCACAGGCGCGGCGTCTCTCCCCGGCTGATGCCGCGATCGAACAGATCGACCTCTTTGGGGATTTCCTCGAACAGCGAGTTGAGCGCCTCGTCCAGAAGCTCGAGGCGTGCCACCTCGGCATCGTGCAGGTCGACGACGACCGCGCTGCGCTCGGCCTGGTCGACCCGTGCCTTACGCAACGCGTCCTTGAGCCGCTCGGGCCGCGGTTCGCTCGCCCTGGCGGCTTCGACGGGTTGACGTTTACGACCCCACATGGCCGCAACCTACCAACGGATGGCCGCAAGGCAAGGGCGCGCGGGCACAACAATCGCGATGGACAGAGATATTTCGGGTTTAACGGTGAAGAGCGGCTTACACGCAGCGTCCGCCATCGACCTCGAGCACGTTGCCGGTGAGGAAAGAGGCCTCGTTGGAGGCCAAAAACAGCGTCGCATTGGCGACGTCGTCAATGGTGGCGAAGCGGCCCAGCGGTACGGTGGCTTTGAACTGGGCGCGCAATTCGGGCGAATCACCACCCATGAACGTCGGCAACAGCGGCGTCTCCGCCATGACCGGCGCGATCGCGCAGACGCGGATACCGTCGGGCGCAAGCTCCGCCGCCATCGATTTCGACAGCAGATTTACCGCTCCCTTCGACGCGTTGTACCAGGTGAGCCCGGGCCGCGGCCTGATCCCGGCGGTCGAGCCGATATTGATGATCACGCCGGATTTTCTCGCCCGCATCAGCGGCACCACCGCATGGGCGAACAGAAAGATCGATTTCACGTTGACCGCCAGCAGCCGGTCGAACTCGTCCTCCTCCACCTCCAGCATCGGCCGGCGCACATGGCTCATGCCGGCGTTGTTGACGAGGATGTCGACCGCCCCGAATGCATCGACCGTGGCCTTGACCGCAGCATCCACGTCGGCGCGCTGGGAGACGTCGCAGCGTACGGCGATGGCCTGGTTACTGATCGCGGCCGCGGCCGCACGCGCGGCCCGCTCGTCGATGTCGACGACGGCAACGCGCGCACCTTCGCGCGCGAAGGTTTCGGCGATGCCCTTGCCGAAGCCCGAGCCGGCACCGGTCACCAGCGCAACCTTGTTGTCGAGACGCATGTCGTTTCCTTTCCAGCGCGATGATCCGGGATGGCGCCGCTGCGGATGGTTGACCGGCGATGGTGCACGGCTGGCCGGCGACACCGCGCAATTCAACGATCTCGCGGCACGACCCCATAGTCGCGGGCCCAACCGAGCCCGGCTTCGGTCGTGCCGCGCGGCCGGTATTCGCATCCGATCCAGCCGCCGTAACCGACGCGATCGAGCGC
The DNA here is from genome assembly GCA_963725065.1 of uncultured Alphaproteobacteria bacterium. Lineage (GTDB taxonomy): Bacteria > Pseudomonadota > Alphaproteobacteria > Rhizobiales > Xanthobacteraceae > VAZQ01. The sequence goes on along the minus strand of CAVRXD010000062.1, from coordinate 87,685 downwards.
CGCGAATATCGCGGGATAGTTCACTTCGCCTTCGTCCGGTTCGTGCCGCGACGGCACTGCCGCGATCTGCACATGCCCGACCACGGGCATGTGCTTTTCGAGGCGCTTGACCAGATCGCCGCCGACGATCTGGGCATGATAGAAGTCGAACTGGATGCGCACGTTCGGCCGCTCCACCTTGGCGATGATATCGGCCGCGTGCTCGGCGCGGGTGAGAAAATAGTCGGGCCGGTCGCGCGGATTGATCGGCTCGATCAGCACGGTCACGTTCTTCTCGCGCGCCGCATCGGTCGCCCAGGTGAGATTGCGGACAAAGGTCGCCTCCGCCGCTGGACGCTGCTCCGGCGGCACCCTGCCGGCGAGGCAGTGGATCTCGGCACCCCCCGATCGCGGTGATGTAGTCGAGCGCCTGCTTGAACACGGCGGCGAATTCCTGCTCGCGGCCGGGAACCGCCGCCACGCCGAACTCCCCCACCGCCGATTGGCCGGGCGCGGTATTGACACCGAGCACGGTCAGGCCGTGGCGTTCGAGCTCGGCCCTGACGGCGGAAGGCGCGTGATCATAGGGCAATTGCAGCTCGACCGCGCGGAAGCCGGCCGCGGCCGCCGCCGCAAAACGCTCTATCAGCGGGCGTTCGGTGAAAAGATAGGCCAGGTTGGCGGCAAAGCGCGGCATCGGCAAAGGCTTCGATTGCTACTGGGCCACGACCCCGGCCCCCTTGATGATCGGCACCCACTTGTCGATCTCCTTCCTCACGAACTCGCCGAGCGCCGCGGGCGTTTGAGCGGATTCGGGAGGCAGCTCGACCGCAAGCTCCAGGAGCCGCTTGCGGGCGTTGTCGTCCTTGAGCGCCGCGCGCGCCACGACATTGAGCCTGTCGATGATCTCTTTCGACGTCCCCTTGGGCGCGAACATCGCGTTCCAGCCCACGGCCTGGAATTCCGGCAGGCCCTGCTCGGCCGACGTCGGCACGTCAGGAATGACCGCGAGGCGCGCGGGCAACGCAACGACCAGCCCATTGATCATCTTGGCCTGGATGCTCGGCACGACGCCGACGGTCTGGTCGCAGACATAGTCAACCTGTCCCCCGAGCAGCGCGTTCAACGCCGGTCCCGAGCCGCGGAACGGGATGTGCTGCGGCTTCACGTTGAGCAGGGCGTCGAGAAACAGGCAGGTGAGATGCGACGTGGCGCCGACGCCGCCGGTGCCGTAGTTGACCTTGCTGTCGTTCTTTTTCAGGTACGTGATGAACTCGCGGAAATCCTTGACCGGCAGGTCCTTCTTGGCCGCCACGATCATGGGCGTGCCGCCGGTATTCATGATCGGCTCGAAATCGGTACGCGGGTCGTAGGCCAGGTTGGGATAGAGCCCGACACTGGCGGCCTGGGTGCCGAGATTGCCCATGAGCAGCATGTAGCCGTCGGGCGGCGCCTTCGCGACGCGGGTGACGCCGACCGTTCCGCCCGCTCCCACCACGTTCTCGACGATGACCTGCTGGCCGAGCGCCCGGCTCATGGGCTCGGCCATCAGCCGCGAGATGATGTCGGTCGGGCCACCGGCCGCGAACGGAACGACAAGGGTGATCGGCCGCTCCGGATACACCGCCAGCACGGGCGTCGCGAACATGAGCGCAGCCGCCCCCGCGACGGCTTGCAAGCCGGCGCGCAGCCATGTGCGAGAACTCATCGGTATCCTCCCAGGTGGCAACCTTGTCATTGATGCGGCGCCGGACTTGCGGCCCGCATACGATCCGCATAACCAGCGTATCGTTGCATCGAATGGCATGTCTACCCTTCCGGCATCCGGGGAGAGCATCGCATGCTCGCCAATGACAGCTTCCACATCGCCGTCCTGCCCGGCGACGGCATCGGGCCCGAGGTCATGGCCCCCGCCCTCGCGGTCCTGAACAAGGTCGCTGCCTCGACGCCGCGGCTGAAGCTGCGCTTCACCGAGGCACCGGCGGGCGCAGGCCATTATCGCGACACCGGCACATCGCTGCCGGAGTCCACGGTCAAGCTCTGCGAACAGGCCGACGCCATTCTGCTCGGCGCCTGCGGGCTGCCGCACATCCGCTATCCCGACAACACCGAGATCATGCCGCAGGTGGAACTGCGTTTCATTTTCGATCTCTATGCCGGCGTGCGGCCGTGCCGGCTGATCCCGAACATCCCGAGCCCGATCGTGGGAGCGGCCGAGCGTGGGATCGATCTCATCCTCATCCGCGAATCGACCGAAGGCCTGTTCGCCTCCATGGGCAAGGGCGTGGTCACCGAAACCGAAGCGCGCGAGACCCTGCTCATCACCCGCAAGACCTCCGAGCGCCTGTTCGACTTCTCGTTTCGCCTGGCGCAGCGTCGCAAGGCGCGCGGCGCTCCCGGCCGGCTTGCCTGCGTCGACAAGGCGAATGCGTTCAAGGCCTACGCCTTTTTCCGCAAGATCTTCGACGAATGCGCCGCCCGTTATCCCGGGGTCGACACCGACCGCATCTATGTCGACGCATGCTCGGCCATGCTGGTGCGGCGGCCATGGGATTTCGACGTACTGGTCATGGAGAACATGTTCGGCGACATCCTCTCCGATCTCACTGCCGGCCTGATCGGCGGCATGGGCATGGCGCCCTCGGCCGACATCGGCGACAAGCACGCGGTATTTCAGCCGTGTCACGGCACCGCGCCCGATATCATGGGCAAGGGGCTCGCCAATCCGACCGCGATGATCCTCTCCGCCGCGATGATGCTGGACTGGCTCGCCGATCGTCACGGCCACGAGGGCGCCGCCCAGGCCGCCCGTGCCATCGAGGGCGCCGTCGACCGCGCCTTTGCCGCCGGCCTCAAGGCGTGCGAGTTCGGCGGCCGCGATGGCACCTCCGCGATCGCCGACGGCGTCCTGCGGGCGCTGGATTCGCCGGCGGCAAATTGACGGCCGGCGGCCATGGCCCTCTGGTGGGACACTTCCCACCTCCCCATATGCGACCCATGATGTGGTACATAGGGTGCATCTTTCGCAACGAAACATGAGCGTTTCCGCCTATTGGGCATTTGCCCATCATGCCTCCCACCGCGCGGATGGGATGTTTTGTGGTTGACGCTTATTGGCGCAATTGGTTCGCTGTCCCCGTCCGGCGCATCACATAAGCCCTTCGCAACGGGCGCGCGCGGGACCGGAGCGAAACCCTCAACCGAGGCGTCTTGGCATGAACGCCCAAGAGCTGCTGCAGGAGATCGCCGACTATTGTCGGCACAGCGGGCTTGCGGAATCCACCTTCGGCCGCCGCGCCGTCAATGACGGCAAGCTCACCGCGCGGCTCCGCAATGGCGGACGGATCACGACCGAGACGCTCGACCGCATCCGAGGCTTCATGGACAACAACCGCATGGCCGCGAACACCGCGCGTCCCGCGATCATCGATCGGCCGGCGCGGCCGCCGGGGGTTCCGGCTTCGTCGCCCGCGGTCGCGGCCGGGGAGCGCGATCCACAGCGCAACTTCCGCTTCTTCGACAACCGGCAGAAATACCTGCTGTTCGTCAACACCTGCAGCGAAAAGTGGGTGGTGGCCAGTCGGGTCGGGCTCGAGCTCGCCAATATTCACCCGCGCCCTCCGGCGCTGCGGGTGTTCGACGCCGGCGTGGGCGACGGCACGGTCCTGCTCCGGGTGCTGCGGGCCATGCATGACCGCTTTCCGCACACGCCGTTCTACGTCGTCGGCAAGGAGATCAGTCTCGAGGACGTCCGCCTCGCCTTGCAGAAGATGTCGGACCGGTTTTTCGAGCATCCGGCCACGGTGCTGGTGCTGACCAATCTGGCTTATGCCGATGCGCCGTGGCTGGCGGTCAAGTCGCTCTCCGCCGCCTCGAGCATGGTGTGGCACGAAGTGCCGCTGGCCGGAGATTCCGCCTACCGCTTCGAGCAGCAGATCACCGATCTGGTACCGTTCCTCTCGCAGAACTGGAAGGCCGGGGTCAGTGCCAAGACCGGCAATCCGGTCTACGAGCGGCCGGTCGTGCTGGTGCTCTATCGCGAGGACCACAAGTTCCTGCTCGACCCCATCATCCCGCGTCCGGGCGGCACGGTCGCCAATTACGACCTGGTGATCGCCTCGCAGCCCTACCGCGCGCGCGCGTCGCTCGACTTCAAGGCCAAGCGCGTGATCGCGCCGCTGGCAAAATCGCTCGGGCCGGGCGGCCGGCTCATCGCCATCCATTCCCACGGCAACGATCCCGGCATGGAGATCATCCAGAAGGTGTGGCCGGGCGACAATCCGTTCCTCCACGATCGCCATCAGATCATGAAGGCGGTGAAGCACGAACTCGGCCCTGCCGGGCGAGACCTCAACTTCAACGCCTATGCCGACAACCGCTCCCTGTTTCGCTACGACATGCACACCCTGCCGAGCGAGATTTCTGATCAGTCGATCGGTACCTCGACGCTGTTCGCGGCGTGGAATGCGGCGATCTACGTAGCGCAGGTCGAGGACGACCGGCTCGGGGATGTCGTGGCCGACGGCCGTTATCTGGAATCGACGCGCGAGGTCCTGCGCGATCGCGGCGCGCTCTGGTTCTACGACGAATCATACGTGATCTCGCGCCGGCGCGAGTGATGTTTCGCCGGAATCTCTCCGGAGCAGACCGGGTTCGCGGCAGCCACAGATGTCCATCACTACCCCTTCCCCGGTGAGCCAGTTGGCGGATCGAGCCGATCCGGCCGGCGCGATCGTCGACTTCGCGCGCGACTTCTCGCTCGAAGCGACACGGCCGTCGGCGGACGAGATCGCGGCTCTGGCCGCCGCTGCTCGCCCCGGCACCCGTGTCTATGTGAGCGCGGTGTCCACGCGACCTGCGCAGGACGCCATCGAGGCTGTGGTGCGCCTGCGCGCGGCCGGCTTCGAGCCGGTGCCGCACCTTGCGGTGCGCAACTTCGCCACGGCGCGTGACCTCGACGATTTCCTCGACCGGGTCACCGGCGAGGCAGGGGTGCGGCGCGTGCTGGTGATCGCAGGCGACCGCGACCAGCCCAGCGGCGACTTCCGCAGCTCGATCGAAGTGATCGACAGCGGCGCCTTGCAGCGCCATGGCATCGTGGAAATCGGGATCGCAGGTTATCCCGACGGTCACCCGCGCATATCCGAGCAGGATCTCGACCGGTCGCTGGCGGACAAGATTCATGTCGCAGAGACGACCGGAATGGCGGTGCACATCGTCACCCAGTTCTGCTTCGATGCGCAGGCGATCCTGAAATGGATCGGCCGCTTGCGTGATTTCGGCATCGAGTATCCGGTGCGGGTCGGCCTTCCCGGTCCCACCAACCTCGCGACGCTGTTGCGCTATGCCCGGCGCTGCGGCGTACGGGCCTCCGCCCAGGGGCTGGCGCGGCAAGCCGGCCTGGTGCGGCAGCTTTTTGCCATGTCGACACCCGACATTCTGATCCGCACCATTGCCGAGGCGCGCGCTCGCAGGCATCTCGGCGAGATCGCGCCGCACTTCTTCTCCTTTGGCGGACTGGCGCAGGCTGCGCGGTGGGGCGCGGCAGTGGCCGACCACCGGATCGCACTCGAGCCCTCGGACGGATTCCGGGTCGAGCCGCCGCCACGCCACGGGGCCTGATGCGACCGCGCGGCGGCCCGCGCAACGCTCGAAAAAGCTTCGAACTGAAGCCGATCGGCGCGTTGGTGCAAGGCCCGCACGGACGACCCGTTACGCCTCACCCATTTTGATTTGATCGATTACCGTTGCCGCGTCGCACGGAGTTTGCAGTCGCAGTACCGCCAAGTGCCGGTACTGCTCACCGTTCAAGAGCTCCTCGAACCGTGAGCGCCGTTCGCGCCACGTGCTCCAGGCCCATCTGATTGGGTGGCTGGGTCGCAACCAGCGGCGCCAATCCTCTCTGTTTCCGGCCCAGAGCTCCGTTTGGTCGAACGCCCGCGCCACCGATCGTTTGATGACACGGTACATGACGACTGCGCGACTATAGTCCAGCCAGACCAGATTGGTCGCACGCCGCCAAATCAGGTCGCGGACCAGACCATAATTTCCATCGCACACCCACCCGTCGTCAGATGTGACGGCGCCCACCCTGCGGACAAACTCGTCCGGATTTGTCACCGTCAGCGCCTCCCAGTTTGGCTCCCAATGGAGGCGGTCGAGTTCTATGAACCGCAAGTCGAGGGCTGAAGCGATGCGTTTCGCCATCACTGTCTTGCCACTACCAGAGGTCCCAACAACCACGACCCGCATTGGCTTTTTGCTCGCTTGTAAACGAATGAGGACATCCCGCTCGCTCGGCACCGGCGCTGAATGTCTGGTCTAATACGCGGCCGCGAGCACGGCGCGCACGTCGTCGGCCGAGACCTTGCGCGGCGCGCTGATCGACATCGCCGCCACTTCACCCGACACGAAATCGACCTTGGCGCGATCGAACCCGACCTCCGCCAGCCGTTGCGGGATCGGGAAACCCCGCAGCATGAGAGCAAGGCGCTCGCCCGGATCGCCGCTCAATGCCTCCGCCAGGCGGGCATGCGCTTCCGGCGCCGCCACCAGGTTGAACCGCGTCACATGGGGAAGAATGATGGCGTGGGTCTCGGCGTGCGGCAGGCCGAGCCCGCCGAGCACGTGCGCGAGCTTGTGTTGCAGCGCCGTCCCGGCGGTGAGCACGGTGCCGGCAAGCCAAGCCGCGATCAGGCATTCCGCGCGCGCGTCACGGTCCGAGCCGTCGGCGATCACCCGCGGCAGATGCTCGGCGAAACGGCGCGTGGCGTCGCTGGCGAGCGCCGTCAGGAACGGCGTGCGGTCGGACACCCAGAGCCCCTCGACGCAGTGGGCGATAGCGTTCATGGCGCTGGCGGCGCTCACCGCGGCAGGCAGACCGAGGGTCAGATCGGGATCGTAGACGATGGTGCGGGGCAGGACGCGCGCATCCTTGCCGGTGAACTTGCGCTCGCCCTCGCTCATTCCCCAGATCGCGGTCGCTTCGGATCCGGAATAGGTGGTCGGTACGGCGAGAATAGGTAGCGCGCGATCGCGGGCAATGATCTTGGCCAGCCCGATGGCCGCGCCGCCGCCGGCCGCCACCAGACCGTCGGCATCCGCCGCCGCTGCGAGGCCCGCTTCCGCCACCGCCTTCGGCACGTGGACCACCGCCTGCGCATGCAGCCCGGCCGCACGCGCGCCCAGAATGTCGACCAGCCGGGCGCCGAGACGCGCACCGCTCCCGGGCGTGGCGATCACCAGAGCGCGGCTCATGCCGAGACGCGCCGCTTCGTCGGCGACGCGCGCGATCGCGCCCGCTGCGAACACGACGCGCTGGGATTGAATCTCGTGAACGAAGGATGCGGTCATTCGCTGCTCGACGCGAGCGGGCCACCTTGGCTCGACGCAACAGACTATTGCGCTTTACAGGCTCGTGTCAGCCCACTCAGGTCGATGCGAAATGCGGACGAGCGGTCCGCACCCAAAGGGAGCACGGCGCCTGTCTAGACCGGCGGACCCTTTAATTTCCGACGTTCGTAAAAGCGGGTGCTGCGAAATGATACGAACGTCGGAAACGGGACACTAGTGCGTGCGGGTGTCCTCGCGCCAGATCCCGAGCGCCTCCTGCGAGGGACGGTCGGAGATCGAGAACAGCACGGATTCCTTCTCGGCATTGTGGGAGAAGTGCTTCCACGGCGGCACGATGAAGACGTCGTTCGGTCCCCATTCCAGCACCTTGCCGTCGACAGTGGTCGTGCCCTTGCCCTCGACGCAGACGAAGATCGAGCCGTCGGTCGCCCGGTACTTTTCGCCTTTGAAGCCTTTCGGCAGGAGCGCGAGGCCGGCGCCCATGGTCGGCAGCACCGGGCCGCCGTTGATGGGATTGGCATATCGCACGCGCGCGCCATGACGTTTGTCCACGTCGCCTGCCTTGTTCATGCGCTCGATGATCGGCCGTGTGCGCGCGTAGGTGTAGTTGATCACCGGACTGCGGTTCATCTGCGCCGGTGCGCCGTCCGGCAGTACGCCGGAGCCGTAGAAGGCGAGCGAGTTGCCGTCCGCCCGATTGGTGGACTGCGTCGCTTCCTCGAAATGCTCGGCGAACGAGGCTTCGAAGAAATTGACCTGCGGAAAGTCGAGCACGTCCAGCCACAGCATCGGCTTGTCCGAGGTGTTGCCGTGGTCATGCGGCGCCCAGTTCGCGGTGATGACGAAGTCGCCGGGCGCCATGAAGGATTTCTCGCCCTCGACCGCGGTGTAGGCGCCTTCGCCGTCGAGCACGAAGCGGATCGCCGACGAGACATGCCGATGGGCCGGAGCAACTTCGCCAGGCAGGATCATCTGCACGCCGGCAAAGAGCGTGTTGGTGGCGCGCGATTCTCCCCGCATGCCCGGATTCTCCAGGATCAACACGCGGCGCTCGGCCTCTTCGGCCGTGATCAAGCCACCGGATTCCATCACCAGACGCTTGATGTCGTCATAATGCCAGATGACCGGCGCGCAACGGGTGACCGGCTCCTTGGTGACGACACTGTTCATCACCTTCCAGAGCGGCGTCATGCCGTGCTTGGCGATGCGCTGATAATAGTCCTCCCGCATCGCCTCGATATTGTGCTTGGGGCCGGGGGCCTTGGTCTCTGCCGGGTGGGTTGCGGTCGCGCTCGCCATTGCGCTCTCCCTTGGTCGGGTCTGGAGTGGTCCAGATTAGAATAATCCAAAAACAGGCAATTAGTATATAATGAAACTATCTCCCTCCGGAAGGCCCGTAATATCGGGATTTTGCCTCCCCCACCGCCAAATGGGCGGCTCAGGTACTCACATTGCCACCGTCTACCGCCAGGGTCTGGCCGGTGATGAAATCGCTGTCCGCCGACGCGAGGAACACCAGGGCGCCCAGCAAATCCTGGGGATGCTGGTCGCGCCGCAGCGACCGTGATTCGACCGCGCGGTCACGGGCGGTCTGCACATGGCCCGGGTTCTCGTTCATCACCGTGTCGCTCAGGGTGAAGCCGGGCGCCAGCGTGTTGACCCGGATGCCGTTGGTGCCGAGCTCGCGGGCGAGCGCCCGCGTGAACCCCATGATGCCGCCCTTGCTGGTGACGTAGTGCAGCATCCAGGGGATGCCGCGATGCGCGCTGCCCGAGCCGATATTGATGATCTTGCCATAGCCGCGCGCGATCATGTGCGGAACGACGTGCTTCACCATCAGGAACGGCCCGCGCAGGTTGACCGCCATGACCTTGTCCCAGAGATCCACGTCGATCTCCGTGCACTTCGTCTCCTGCAGCGGTGCGAACAGCGCGGCGTTGTTGACCAGCACGTCGATCCTGCCGAAGCGCTCCATGGTGGCCGCGACCAGTGTCTTGACAGAGCCTTCGTCGCTGACGTCGGCGATGGCGCTGGTCACTGAATTCGCCCCGTGCTTGGCGGCGATTTCCTCCGCGATCTCCTCGCCGTCGGAAATATCGGCGATCATGACGCGCGCGCCGTCGGCGGCGAGCGCCAGCGAGTAGTGCCGGCCGATGCCCTTGGCGCCGCCGGTGACGATGGCGGTACGGCCGGACAATCTCCCCATGCTGTTATTCCTTCGGACCGAGGCGGCGGATGAATTTTTCAAACCCCGCAAGCTGCTGCTTGATCAGGTCGATGGCGGTCTGATCCTTGAGCTCGAGCGTCTTCTCGTCGAATTTCTGCGCGGCAAACGTGACGAGGACCTCGGGGCGGCCGAACAGGATGGTGTCGACCGAGGTGAGCGACTGCCGCAGATGATACTGCATGCGGGATCCGCCCAGAATGCCGCCGGCGGCGGACTGCAGCGCGACCGGCTTGTCCTTGAACGGCTGGTCCTTCATGCGCGACACCCAGTCGATGGCATTCTTCAGGCCGCCGGGGATCGACCAGTTATATTCGGGCGAGACGATGATCACGCCGTCGGCGCTGCGGATAGCGTCCGCCCACGCCTGCACCTCGGCCGGGAAGCCGGTCGTATCCTGGATATCGTGATTGTAGATCGGAAACTTGTCGAAGGGCGGCGCCGGACGCAGCTTCAGCCCGGCCGGCGCCAGTGCCGGCAAGGTGCGCGCAAGCGCCGCGTTGTACGAGCCCTTGCGCAGCGAGCCGCAGATCACGAGCACATCGAGTTGTTTGTCAGCCACGTGTTCACCCCCCTTTTTGACAAACGGCGCCAATCGGCGCCGAGGCAAGCGGTAAACTCATAACGCATCGCCCGATCCGGGCAAGGTCTCTCTCGCCTCGTGCCGGGGCGCCGCGGAGGAACCGTGTCGAAGCCGGCCGGCCCGCGCTTGGAGACGCGTCAACTCGTCAAATTTGCGCGCTCTTCCGGACGAGGGCGGAGATCGTCCTCAGCTCTTCGGCGACACCCGCGCGATGTAGGTCACGAAGGACGCAAGCTGCTGCTTGATGAAACCGCGTGTCGTCTCGTCCTTGATCTCACCGGTGGCTTCGTCGAGCTTGGACGCGCAATTGCCGATGAAGATTTCCGGTTTGTTGAGCGTGAAGGCATCGAGAAATGTCATCGCCTTGCGGATGTCGTATTGCACGCGCGCGCCGCCCACCGGGCCGGGCGAGGCCGATTGCAGCGCAACCGGCTTGCCCGCGAACGGCTGGTTCTGCAGCCGTGAGACCCAGTCGATCGCGTTCTTCAGGCCGCCGGGAATGGTGAAATTGTACTCGGGCGTGCAGAAGATCACGCCGTCCGCGGCGCGGATGGCATCGGCGAGGGTGTTTACCGCCGCGGGAAAGCCGGTCGAGTTCTGGATGTCGGCATTGTAGAGCGGAAACTCGGCAAAGGACGGAGCCGGCTTGATCGTCATGCCCTCCGGCGCCAGCGACGGCAGCGCGCGCTGCACGATGGCGTTGTAGGAGCCTTTGCGCAGCGAGCCGCAGATCGAAAGAACGTTCAAGGTGGGCATGACAGTGTCTCCAGCACGGGGGATGGAACGTTGCGCGACAGCTCGCAGGGCGCTCCCGATCCCGGCCTGACCGGAATCGGGTCGTTACGCGCAGCCACTTTCGTGAAGCTGCGCAGGCTTGCCCGCATGCGGGTCCTCCCGACGAGGAGCGAGAACGCTTGTTACTTCTCGTTCTCGATCGGGTTCGAAAGCACGCCGACGCCCTCGATATCGATCTCGCAGGTATCGCCCTGCTTCATCCATACCGGGTTCGGCTTGCGCGCATGGCCGACACCCGAGGGCGTGCCGGTGAAGACGACATCCCCCGGCTCGAGCGTGATGCCCTGGGTGACATAGGCGATGGTCTCGGCGATCGGAAACATCATGTTATCGGTGTTGTCCGACTGCATGACCTGGCCGTTGAGCCGGGTCTGGATCTTCAGGCCCTTGCCGCCCGCCGGCACCTCGTCGGCGGTGACCATCCAGGGACCGAAGCCGCCGGTGCGGTCGAAGTTCTTGCCCATGTCCCATTGCGTGGTCTTGCGCTGATATTCGCGCACCGAGCCTTCGTTCCCGCAGGAATATCCGGCGATGCAGGAATATGCATTCTCGAGCGTGAGGTGCTTGGCCCGCTTGCCGACGATGAAGATGAGCTCGGCCTCGTAGTCGAGAGTTTCCGACGCCTTCGGCCTGATGATCGGCTGACCGTGCGGCACGAGGGAGGAATTTCCGCGCATGAAGATGGTGGGAAATTTCGGAATATTGTCGCGTTGCGAGCCTTCCTTCACGTGGTCGAGATAATTGAGGCCGAGGCAGATGACCTTGCCGGGCGTCGTCACCGGCAGCGCGTATTTCAGGCCTTTGAGCGGCCGGTGGGCGCTGGCCGGCGCACGCTTGGCGGCATCCTTGAGCGCCGACAGGTCGCCGTTGTTGCGGCGCAGGCATTCGCCGAGGTCGCTCGGTATGGATTTATCGACTGCCTGCAGATCGATGACCTGATCGCCCTCGACGACGCCGAGATGCAGCCCCCCGTTTGCTTCGAAACCGACGATTTTCATAGCTACTCCCTCGCTTGGATCGGCGCCTTGTAGCAGCCGCATGTAGAGGGGGCAAAGGCGCGCTGAGCGGACCGTCGCAGCCGCTCGATCGTCATGCCGCGCGGGCGAGAAAATGCGTCCGCAGGAGTTCGCGCCCGGCGACGCCCGATTGCAGGTCCCAGGCATTCACGACGGCGAGCCTGAAGCCGCCCGGCGGCATGGCGTGGCGCTCGGGCTCCATATCCTCGTGGAACGTGATCTGCACGCTGGAGACGCCGGGCAGATTCCGGACCTGGGTCACAAGCGCGGGAGTTGGGTGACGATAACGGGGGCCGTGCGGCCCGAACAGAACCACGCTGTATCCGTCACGCCGGCCATCATCGGCGAAGTCCCATGCACGCTCATGGTATAGGCGCACGAGCGCATCGACCCAGCCGTCGCCGTAGAGATCCGGCCATTGGTCGCTCATGCGCAGATGCACTTCGATCATCCGGCCGCCGATGGTCTCGGTGTTGAGGATCCCGGTATAGCCCGCGAGGTTTCGGCGAATCCAGTCGCCGCAATAATTCTCGATCTCGGGATCATGCGCGGCATGAATCGTCCAATGGTCGAACGTGCCTTCGCCGCCGGGACGGCCGGTCACGTGGCGCCACCAGCGCGGCTCGCCGTCCACGACGGCGACGTCGGTGCTGACATGACGGCCTTCGAGAAGCGTCATCCACATGTGACCGGCAGTGAAACTCCCTTCGTACTCGGCCTGCGAGCGCAGCACGCAGCTTCCCACGCCCATACCCTTGAGGTTGACGATCGGCTTGGAGAACACGGGAAAGCGCGGCGGGGATACGCCATGGGGCCCGGCATCGAGACCCTGACTCTGCGCGATCGCGATCTTGTCGTAGACCCAATGATGGTCCGGGTACCAAACCCAGGCGTCACTGTCTTCGGTCGGAATGTTCACGCCGGCCGGACAGGCGGCGTGCTCGAAGTACTGCAGGCGCCAAGGGTCCGCTTCACAGATCGGCATGGGGCCAAGATATCAGCGGGCGCGGGATCGGCAACGGTGCCCACCAGCACGATGACGAGGTATCAGCGATCCTCGAACACGAGTGCATGGATGGAGAAATTTGCGCCCGCATCCGTCCACGCGGAGATCGGCTGCCATCCGGACCCGCGTGCCAATGCCGCGAAGGAATCCAGCGTGTACTTGTAGCTGTTCTCGGTGTGGATGGTCTCGCCGGCGCGGAATTCGAACACCCGGCCTGCCACCCTCACCTTCTGTCGCTTCTTGCTGGCCAGATGCATCTCGATGCGGCGACGGTCGGCATTGTAGAAGGCATGGTGGCTGAAACTTGCAAGATCGAAGTCGCCGTCGAGATCGCGGTTGATGCGCGCGAGGAGGTTGAGATTGAACCTGGCCGTGATGCCGGCTTTGTCATTGTAGGCGGCGTTGAGGATGCGGCTGTCCTTCACCAGGTCGATCCCGATGATCAGGGTTGCGCCGCGTCCCAGCATGCGTCCGGCATGACGCAGGAACGAGCAGGCTTCGTGCGGCTCGAAATTTCCGATGGTCGATCCCGGGAAGAAGCCGACATGCGCCATGGGGGCGGCCGCGGCCGGCAAAGCGAACGGCTTCGTGAAATCGGCTTCGACCGGCAGCACCGCAAGCCGCGGATAGTCGCGGCGCAAATCTTCCGCCTCTTGGACCAGCATCTCGGAAGAAATGTCGACCGGCACATACGCCGCGATGGTCGGCGCGGCTGCAAGCAGGATGCGCACCTTCTTGCTCGAGCCGCTGCCGAACTCGATCAACGCCGAGGCGACGGGAAAAAAGCGCGCCAAGTCAGGTGCCCGCTCGCGCAGAAGCTCAAGCTCGCAGCGGGTCGGATAATATTCCGGCAGCGCCGTGATCTGCTCGAACAGCTGCGCGCCGACCTCATCATAGAAATATTTCGGGGGCAGCCGCTTGGGCCGCGCCGTCAGGCCGGCGATCACGTCGCGCGCGAACGACAACTCCTCCTCGACGGGTTCATAGCGAAGTGCGGCACCGGTCTGCGCAGCCATCATCAACTCCAGTCATCAAGCACGCTCGGCGCGCTCATCCGGGATAATCCAAAAGCCTAAGTCCGCTGAACTGCCACCGCGCCGGCGGATAGAAGAAATTGCGGTAGCTCGTGCGCGTGTGACCGCTCGGCGTTGCGTGCGAACTTCCCCGCAACACCATTTGATTGACCATGAACTTGCCGTTGTATTCGCCGAGCGCGCCTTCCGCCGCGCGGAACCCCGGATACGGCGCGTAAGCGCTGCGCGTCCACTGCCACACGACGCCGAAGGCGTCCTCGAGCAGGTTTGCCCGCGCAGCGACTTCCCATTCCGCCTCGGTCGGCAGGTGCTTCCCGGCCCATCGCGCAAAAGCGTCCGCCTCGTAGTAGCTCACGTGGGCGACGGGCGCGTCCGGGTCGACCGGCCGAAGCCCGCCGAGCGTGAAGGACAGCCATGCGCCGTCGACTTCGCGCCAGTAGCCGGGCGCATTCCAGCCTTCCGTCTCGAGCGTCGCCCAGCCGTCCGAGAGCCACAGGGAGGGTGTCGCATAGGCGCCATCGGCCATGAATTCGAGCCATTGGGCATTGGTCACGAGACCACGCCCCATGTGCGCCGGCTGAAGGTAGACCCGATGCGCGGGCCCTTCGTTGTCGAAGCAGTATCCGCTGCCTTCGAAACCGACAGTGTGGATGCCCGATGGCAGCTCGGCAAACGCACCGGACGCAGAATGCGCGCGCGGCGCTCGCCAATCGGGATCGTAGGCGGGGGACACGGGACTTTGCGCGAACGCGTGCAGGATGTCGGTGAGCAGCAACTCCTGATGCTGCTGCTCGTGATGAAGACCGATCTCGAGAATGCGGACCACCTCGGCCCACTCCGATTCCTTCACGACCGCGAGCAACCGCTCGACCGCTTCGTCGACATGAGCCCGGAAGGCGGTGACGTCTTCGCAATCCGGCCGCGTGAGCAGCCCTCGTCGCGGGCGCGCCTGGCGTGGGCCGGCCGCGACATAGTAGGAGTTGAAGAGATAAGCGAAGCGTTCGTTGAACACGCGATAGCCCGCGAGACGCGGCGCCAGCAGGAACTGCTCCAGGAACCAGGTCGTATGCGCGCGATGCCATTTCGTCGGACTGGCATCGGGCATCGACTGCACGACCTGATCCTCCGGGCTCAGCAGCGCGGCGCGGCGTTCGGTCTCGGCCCGCACGGCGCGGAAAGCATCGCGCCAGACGCTGCGTGGATCGTCCGGTGAGGCGGTTCGGATTGTCGGGTTATCACCCTCGTCGCGCAGGCGACGAAGGACGGATGACGAGGTCGCGGGCGGCATGCCCAATCCCGGGGTTGGAGAAATGGTAACCGTTCGGTGACTGGAAACTGTTTTGGGGGATCGATTGTTCCTTATTATAGGGGACTGGGCGCGGTTGGCTCGGGGCTCGCGGATATTTTATATGGCGTGAATGCGGTCCTGGCCTGAGGCCAGAATCGCCAGCGATTCTATTGGCTTAGAAGCTTCATTGGCTTGTGGCCGTGGCTGCGGCAAGGGCTGGATGCATCGTAGTACCGTGTCCAGAACGCTGCCTGCCGACCCGCGAGAGAATCAAGACAGTGCGGCCATGACGGCCGCCGATTGCTGCGTTCGCCGCGTTAGATGATATCGCACCTGCAGGCGGTCAATCCCCACCTCGCGAATACCCGACGCGGCCCGCGCGCGCTGGCGGGGCGCGACGAGGAAGGCGGGAACGACCTACTTGGCGGCGCTTACCCCCGCGGCCGCGGCCACGCCGTCCTGCTGCCCGGTGCCGCCGCTTGCCCCGATCGCGCCGATGATCTTACCGCTGACGACGATCGGAATGCCGCCTTCCGACGCTACCGGTTGCTCCGTAAAGGTCGTGAAAGCGGTATTGCCCGCGGCGTATTGATCCGCGAAGGTCTTGCTCGGTCGGCGGAACATGACCGCGGTGCGTGCCTTGCCCTGGGCTATCATCACCGATGCCATCTGGGTCCCGTCCATCTTCTCGAAATAGACGAGCTCGCCGGCCGGTCCCACGATGGCGAACGCCATACGCCAATTGTTCTTCTTGGCCTCGGCAAAAGCAGCCGCTGCGACGGCCTTCGCCTGTTCGTTGGTGATCGGCGGACCATAGTCCGGCGGAGGAACCGGGGCGGTGCCCGGGGACGCCGGGGGTGTCGACGGCGCCGGCTGCTGCGCCAGCGCCGCGGTGCCGAGCACCAGCGCCGAGCTGATGCCGAGCGCGATCAAGACATGAAGTCGCATGGTCCTGTCTCCACCTGGGTTCGTAGGACGGCTCTGCTATGTTCGAATCTGAATCGGCGCCAGGGCCCAACTTCGAAGCTCGCACACACTCGCTGCACCTCTGATGCGATTTTCGGAATCAAGGGCACTGGCAACTTTATGATTCTAGTGCGGTCTTTGGATTCGACGTTCCTGACGAGCGCGCGGCTATCATAGTAGGAACCTCAAATCCACCACACCAGCATTCATGCGCCTCGCGCGTTTTTTGGGGCGTGCGCCTCGACACCACCGAAGAAAGCTATAGCCGCAGCGTCATGATGTTGTCGAAAATGCGTCGTCTATGGGCCACGCGCCGATGACTCATCGTATTGCAGGGTCGCCTCCGAGCTGGCCCCACCATTAGGATAGGCGAGTTGCCGTTCCACGAGCAAGAAGCACCGTCGCCAAAGCACGGCGAGACCAGTCGGGCAGGCTGCCCGGAAACGCGGCGAGGCCGGTACATGACGAACCAAGCGAAGCGGCGGACGGGGGCACTACTGGCGGTGCTGCTGGTGGTTGCTCCGGCGACGGCATTCGGCCAGGCGAACTGCCGCAACACCGGCGCCTTCGAGCCGTGGCTCGCCGCGTTCAAGAAGGAAGCAGCGGCCCAGGGTATCTCCCCAGCCGCGATCGCGGCGGCGGCGCCCTACCTGGTGCTGGATCAGCGCATCATCAATATCGACCGCGGGCAGCGCTTCTTCGCACAGAACTTCCTGGAGATTTCCGACAAGATGCTGGCAGGCGGACGGCTTCCGAACGGCGCCGCCCAGATCAAGAAGCACCAGGCCCTGTTCGCGCGCGAGGAAAAGGAATTCGGCGTACCCGCGTCCGTGATCACCGCCTTCTGGGGACTCGAGAGCGATTTCGGCAGCGGTCAGGGCAAGGACCAGTCGATCAAGTCGTTGGCGACGCTCGCCTACGACTGCCGCCGCCCGGAGATGTTTCGTGGGCATCTGTTCGACGCACTGCGCCTGATCGACAGCGGCGACCTGCGCGCGGATGAAATGATCGGCTCCTGGGCCGGCGAGCTCGGCCAAACTCAGATGATGCCGTCCGAATACATGGCGCATGCCATCGACTATGACGGCGACGGCAAGCGCAACCTGATCAAGTCCGCTTCGGACGTGATCGGCTCCACCGGAAAGTACCTCGTGCATCTCGGATGGAAACGCGGCGAGCCGTGGCTGCAGGAGGTGCGAGTGCCGGCCAACCTTCCCTGGAAGGATGCCGATCTCTCGGTCCAGCATCCACGCTCGAAGTGGGCGGCCTGGGGTGTGACGCGCGCCGACGGCAAGCCGCTCCCGAACGACAACGTGCCGGCCTCGGTGGTGCTGCCGGTGGGACGGTTCGGACCCGCTTTCATGGCCTACGACAATTTCCAGGCCTATCTGAAGTGGAACCAGTCGCTCAATTACTCACTGACCGCGGCCTATTACGCCACGCGCCTCGACGGCGCGCCGCCCATGAACAAGGGCAGCGCCAATATTCCGAAGATCACCTTCGAAG
Source organism: uncultured Alphaproteobacteria bacterium (assembly GCA_963725065.1). Classification (GTDB taxonomy): domain Bacteria; phylum Pseudomonadota; class Alphaproteobacteria; order Rhizobiales; family Xanthobacteraceae; genus VAZQ01. Next base: position 69,935 of record CAVRXD010000062.1, on the reverse strand, counting down.
AGACCCGCGAGTTGCAGGAACTGCTGCAAAAGCGCGGGTATGACGTCGGTCGCGTCGATGGCGTGCTCGGTCTCAAGAGCCGGGTGGCGATCAGGGAGCTGCAGATCAAATCCGGCCTGCCGGCCGACGGGTGGCCGACAGCGGAACTGCTTGCAGCCGCGCGCACCGGCAGGTGATCCGGCGCGGTCTTCACGTCGGGGCCGCGCGAAACACCGTCGAGCGGACAAATACCGGCAACGAATTCGCAGTTCGATTCGAGGAGACTTCGCTCGCGGACGGTCATGCCGCGGACAGCAGAAGCTCCGCGGTGCGCTCCGGCATATCGATCATGACCTCGTGGCCGCATGGCATTTCGAATGTGCGCCACGACGGATCGGCCTTCACCTTGGCATAGGCCTTCTCGAAATTGGGATTGTCGTAGCCGGTCGCCCGCACATAGGTCTTCTTCGGCACGCGGTCGCGCGCGCCGGTCAGCCTGATTGGCGTGAAAGCGACCCCGATCGGTTGCGCCGTGAATTTCTCCTGCACCCAGGGCTGGTCCTTCTCGTTCACCTTCCAAACCGATGGATGCGGCGCAGGTCTCGACACTTCGGCGCGCTTCATCGCGTCCTCGATCTCGGCGCGGCTGCGCGGCGAGTTGGTGTCGAGCACGCGCTGCCCGTTCTCCGGCATGAAGGCATCGAGGAACACGATCGCGGCGATCTTCTTCTCGACCTGCTCCGCCGCGCCCGAGATGATCCAGCCGCCATAGGAATGGCCGACGAGCACGAAGTTATCGAGGTTTTCCCATCGAATGACATTGACCACGTCGGCGATATGGGTATCGAGGGTGATCATGCCGCTCATGAGATGCGAACGCTCGCCGAGGCCGGTGAGAGTCGGCGCGAACACCTTGTGACCTTGTTTCTCCAGGATGTCGGCGACGCGCCGATAGCACCAGCCGCCGGCGGAAGAGCCGTGTACCAGAACGAAAGTCTTGCGTTCGGTCTGCGCCAGCGCGGGCTCCGTTCCGGCGGCCAGAGTCCCGGCCGCCAGTCCGATTGCGATGTCGCCGATCACCGCCCGCCGGGTCGGCGAATGTTTCTCATGGCCCATCTCGTTCTCCTGGGTAGCCGTCTCTCCTGGGTAGCCGTGCGGCCTTGCATCGAGCCCTCGTCTGCGCGTCCGTCGATGACGTCCTTGGCCACTCGTGCACGGCAGTTTGATAGTGTACATGACCAAAGTCACGCGGTGATCACGCGGGGTCGGCACGTACGCCCCCTTGAGCGCGTCGGCAGGGCACGACCCCAATCGGGAGACAAGGAATGGCGTTGAAAATCCGACGCGTCGTGACTGGACATGACGACAATGGTCGCGCTGTCGTCGCCATCGACGAAATCTGCAAGAACGTGATGTCCCGCCGGCCCAACCACGAAAGCTGTGTGGTCTGGTCGACCGGGTCGTTTCCCGCCGACAATTCCGGAACGGAAGACGGCGGCTTGCGGCCGGTCGCGACCACCGATCCGAACGGCACCGTGTTCCGGATCGGCGTTTATCATCCCGGCGTGGCGCCGCGTAATCACCGCACCGACTCGATCGACTACGCCATCGTGCTGTCGGGGGAGATCGACATGGAGATCGACGGCGCGCTTGTCCACCTGCGCGCGGGAGATGTTCTGGTGCAGCGGGGAACCATTCACAATTGGACCAATCCGGGCACCGAACCCTGCGTTGTCGCCTTCGTGCTGGTCGCGGCCAAGCCGGTGGAGCGCGCAGGCAAGGTCCTCAACGCGACCGGCTGAGCAATTCTAGAAAATTAAACGCCCTAAGGGAGAATGCCGTGAAGGCTCGAATCCTGTTGTTCGCATTGGTTTGTGCTTTGACCGGCCAGGCGCAGGCCCAATCCGGCTATCCGTCGCGGCCGGTGCGCATCGTGGTGCCGTCGCCGCCCGGTGGAGGCACCGACATCGTCGCGCGTGTGCTCGCGCAATATTTCTCCAACGCGATAGGCCAGCAGTTCTACGTGGAGAACAAGCCCGGCGCCGGCAACATGATCGGCATCGAGAGCGTCGCACGCGCCGCCCCCGACGGTTACACGCTGCTGTTCGTTCCGAGCACGCTCGCCCTCAACAGCGTCATGTACAAGAAGGTATCCTACGATCCCGTACGCGACTTTGCGCCGATCACCCTGGCCGCCGTCGCGCCCAATGTGCTCGTGGTCAATCCCAAGGTGCCGGCCCAGTCGATCGCCGAGTTGACCGCGCTCGCGAAGCAAAAGTCCGGGCAGCTCACCTACGGCACACCGGGCATCGGCACCTCGCCGCACATGGCCATGGAGCTGTTCAAGAGCCTGGCCGATGTGGACCTGCAGCACATTCCCTATCGCGGCACGGCTCCTGCGATGACCGACGTCATCAGCGGGCAGATCACGGCCATGTTCTCGAACGCGCTCACCGCCAAGCCGCAGATCGAATCCGGCGCGGTACGAGCGCTAGGGGTCTCGAGCCGAAAGCGCAGCGAGTCCATGCCGAACATTCCGCCGATCGCTGAAGCGGGGGTTCCGAACTATGAGGCGACCCAGTGGTACGGGCTGGTGGCGCCGGCGGGAACGCCCGCCGATATTATCGCGCGCCTGAGCGCGGAGGCGACGCAGGCGCTGAAGACCCAGGACATGAAGGACAAGCTTGCCAGCGACGGCGCGGAGCCGGTCGGCACCACCCCCGCGGAGTTCGCCGCGCATATCAAGAGTGAGCTGGAGAAATGGACCAACGTCGCGCGCGTCGCCAAGATCGAGCCGCAGTGACCGAACCGCCGCACGCATTGTTGGCGAAGCGGTATCGCTGACCGCGGACCGCGCTATCCGCCGCCTTTGGTCTCGGCCAGGAGCCTGCGAACGTATTCGAGCAGTTCGGGCGGTGCGCCTGCGATCCGATCAATTGCCTGGAGAACGCCGGCGCCCTCGATCGGGCTCACATCGACCTTGAGTCGCGCCGCATCTTCCAGATAGCGCGCATCGCTGTGGACGGCGAGGAACGCGCGCTGCAGCGCCATCGCGCGGTCCGCGGGGATATCGGGAGGCGCGGCGAAAGGCCGTGACAGAGTGTAGGGAAGCTCAACAAGTTCGATCAGCGCCCGCGCCGCCTCGTTCTTCGCGAGCTCCCGCGCCGTGGGCACGTCGGGAAAATCCGGGTGACGGGTCGCCCGGGCGAATTGAACCAGCACGCGAAAACCGCTGTCCGGCTTGAGCCATTCCGGCCGCATCGATCGCACGGAGGAAAGATCGACGGTGCGTCCATGCACCTCGCCGCGCTCGATCGCGAGAAAGATCGCGGTGCTGTCCGGGTAGCCCACGACCTGCTTGACGTGAAGGCCGATGGTGTCCCGCAGAATGATCGGCACGTCGTTGCCGGTCGCGCTTTCTGCATTGCCGCCGAGCAGGAGCGCCGGAAGGTCGGCCCGTCGCGCCTCATCGATGGACTTCACCGGCGCGTCCTTGCGTACGATGAGGATGTACGCGTCGTTGACGAAACTCGACGAAGAGCCGAGCCATGTCAGCTTGCGCGGCTTGAACTGGACGTTCGAATTCGCGCCGAGGAGACCGATCAGCGGCATGTTGCGCGAAAACATGCCGATCACCGTGCCGTCCCGGGGCGCAGCGTTGTAGAGGTAGTTGACCGCGCGCAAACTGCCGGCGCCCGGCATGTTCTGCACGACCACTTTCGGATTGCCGGGAATGACGTCCCCGAAATGGCGCGCTAGCAGCCGGGCATAGATGTCGTAGCCGCCGCTCGGGCCGGAGCCGACGATCAGATCGATCTGCTTGCCCCGGTAGAAGTCCGCGACCTCGTCTGCGTGCGCAGGGGCGACCGCGAACATAGCGGTAACCGCCATCACTGCCGTCCAGCGCGCGAACATCCTTCCTCCCGGTGGCGCCCGGAGGATAACGGCGGGGATCGGCGCATTCAATGGCTGCGCGGGAGGGCTAAAGCCACCCCCGCACCCGAAGGACGACGTACATGACGATCGCTGAGACCACCATCAACCCCAGCGCCCAGGCATAGCCCCAGGACCAATCGAGTTCCGGCATATGCTTGAAGTTCATGCCGTAGACGCTGGCCACCAAAACCGGCGGCGTCAGCAATACGCCGAGAATGGTCAGGATATTGATAACCCGGCTCTGCAGAATGCCGATGTATCCCACCGCGCCGTCGAGCATGAAGGCGTTGGTCGCTGACAAGTCCTCCTCGGCCTCCGCGAGCGCCTTCAATTCGTGCTCGAACGATTTGAGCTTGACCGCCAAGGCGCTCTCGGCGTCCCGCTCCTGCAGCAGGATGATGACCCGGCGGAAGCTCAACACGCTTCGCCGCAGCTTGACCAGCACTTCGCGGGAGTAGCCCAGCTCGGTGAGGATCAGGTCGAGCTGATGCGTGCGCCGGCGCGGCGAGGCTTCGATCCGCAGCCGGCGCTTGGCCGTGGCATGATGTTGAAACAGGGCGCGGTTGATCCGCTCGAGGTCATCGCCGACACGATCAAGCAGGTCGGTGGCGCATTCGATGATCAGGTCCAGAAGGACGAGGAATGCGTCGCTGGAACCAGCCGGAACGCAATCGTCGCATTGCTGGGCCAGCCACGCGAGACCGCCGGACGCTCCTTTGGTGACCGTGACGAGCGTGCCCTTGGTTCGAATGAGCTGGACGGTGAGCAGTTGCGGCCGGCGCAGATCAAAGCCGGCGAGCAGCAATGCGGTGAGGGTAATGGCGCCTTCGCTCGAACGCACCGGGGTAGAAATCTGAAACTTGGCGGGCTCCTCCGGCAGACGGAGCCGGATGCCGAGGGCCTGCTCCACCGCCTTCTGCTCGTCGGGCGTTGGCTCGCAGATGTCGATCCAATAGACGCCGGAAAGGCTGGCGAGGTCCCCGGACACGGGCTTGAGCGACCTGCCTTCGACTACATAGGCCTGCAGCACTTAAGTGCTCCCGGGCTCAGAAGCCGTCAAACGGGGACGGCGCTGCTCCAACGCGGGACCGTAGCAGATTGTTTCGGCACGCACTGCCGTCCGGGGTTTCAGCGCGGCCGCAGCCCGAACATGGTCTCGGCGTTCTTGTGGCAGATCTTCTCGCGGTCGGCCTGCGACAGGTCGAGCAACTCGATCACCTCGATGGTGGAGCGGATGTAGCCCCTGCCCTTTTCCTTGTCGAACGGGCAATCGGAGGCGAACAGCACGTGATCCGCCCCGAAGAACGACAAGCCGCAGACCGTTGGGGCGCGTGCTCCGGCCAGCGCTGTATCACCGTAGAAGCCTTTGAAATAGTCGAACGGCCGCTTCTTGAGCTTCTTCAACAGCAGCGAATAATCCTCATCCGATGTGCGTGCGCCCAATTGATCCCAACTGTGCGCGACCCGGCCTTCGAAATACGGAATGATGCCGCCGAGATGATGTGAGATCACTTTCAGATCGGGGAAGCGGTCCATGATCCCGGAGAACACGAGGCGCGCGAGCGCTGCGCCGGTCTCGAATGGCCAGCCGATCACGCTGCAAATCTCGTATTTCGATTTCGTTTCGCTGCGGTAGTCCGCCATCTCGCGCGTGCGGATCGGATGCAGCAGGATCGGCTTGCCCGATTTCTCGATGATCTCGTAGATCGGCAGGAATTGGTCCTGATCGATGGGGGCGCCGTCAACATTGGTGTGCATCTGGATGGCATTGGCACCATTCGACAAGACCCGCTCCGCCTCCTTGACCGCCTCCTCGGCCGCGTTCATGGGCAACGAGGCGGCGTAGCCGACGAAATGGTCGGGATGTTTGGCCACCAGTTCGGCAAGACCGTCATTGCCGATGCGCGCCCACTCCGGCGATTCGGCCGGTCCGGCGAGCCGATCGATCGCCGGCATGCCAAGGCAGATCACCTGGCTGTAATCGGGGAACAACTCGACGACGCGCAGCCGCTCGTCAACGTCGTAGAGCGCGGGGATGCCCCGCATCCGCTTGCCCAGATCCTTCTGGCCCGCCGGCGACTGCAACAGCAATTCATAGATGCGGCCGGGAAAGAAATGATTGAAGGCATCGACGTAGCGCATGTCCTGTTCTCCGATTTATTGGCTGCCGCACCGATGCACGAAAACCCGACGATGCGATTGTGTTGCAAGTTCGCTCGTTTGTATACTTGAGCCATCGGCGGGAAAACATATCGTCCTCACAATACCGCTGGCCGCGATCAAGGGAGATCACCATGAAACGAGGGCTTGTCGGGCTCCTGATGCTGCTGAGCTCATCGGCAATGGCGCAGCAATCGCCGCCCGAAATTCCGTACAACTCGGTTGCAAACCTCCTGAAGCTGCCGCCGGATATGCATCTCGGCGAGGCGGCGGGTGTGGCCGTCAATTCCAAGGGGCACATCTACGTCTATTCGCGCGGCGGCTCGAGCCAGGGCCCGGCATACGGCAACACGGCTTCGCAAATTCTCGAATTCGATCGCAACGGCGTGTTCCTGCGCGAGATCGGCAAGAATCTCTACGCCTGGGCCTACGCCCACACCGTGCGGGTCGACAAGGACGATAATATCTGGGCGACCGACAAGGGCTCGGACATGGTGGTGAAGTTCACCCCGGAAGGCCGCGTCGAGATGGTGTTCGGACGCAAGTCCGAAGCGTCCGATACCGAGGCCCATCCGCACGAGCGTAACGCCAATCCGCCGCTCCCGCATGTGGATGGCCGCTTCCGCCAGCCGACCGACGTGACCTGGGATGCGCAAGGCAACATCTACATCAGCGACGGCTACGTGAACTCGCGCGTCGCCAAATACGACAAGAACGGCGACTGGGTGAAGTCGTGGGGGCAGCGCGGCAAGGGGCCGGGCGAGTTCAACCTCGTGCACAGCATCGCATCCGACGCCCAGGGCAACATCTATGTGGGCGACCGCAACAACCGGCGCATCCAGGTGTTCGACGGCGACGGCACCTTCAAGCGCGAGATCAAGATCGACGTGCCGTTCGACGAGAACGCCAAGCCCGCGATCGGCAACAAGCCCGACCTCACCACCTATCTGCAAACCGGCGGCAGCTTCGCACCTGGCGCACCCTGGGCGCTGTGCATCACGCCCGGGCCGAACCAGGTGCTGTACAGCTCCAATTCCTATCCCGGCCGCATCTACAAGCTCAGCCTGGACGGCAAGGTGCTTGGCTATCTCGGCAAGTCGGGCAAACAGCTCAAGCAGTTCGGATGGATTCACGAGATGGCCTGCCCGTCCGAGAACGAGCTCTACGTCGCCGAGATTCTGACTTGGCGCGTGCAGAAGCTGATCCTGCGGCCGGACCAACAAAGGGCCCAAGTCGAGCAACGATGACCAACCCCGGCCGTCCTGCAGGCGGTGAAGCCGTGGAGGCGGAGCAAGGCGGCGGTGGTCAACGTGACGCGCCGATGATCGTCTTCTGATAGAGGTCCTGCCACTTGCGGGCCTGATCGAGCATCGCCGCCGAATCGATGAGCTTGAGCGAGCCGCGATCGATCGGGGTCTCGATCTTTCGCGTCACCGTGACGAACTGACGGCTGGCCAGGAGTTGCTGGCCTTCCCCGATCAGGAAATCGAAGAACAGCAAAGCCGCATGCGGATGCGGCGCATTGCGCGCGAGCCCTTGGGCGGTCATGCGAGCGACCGCGGGCGGAAGCACGAACCAGTCGAGCGGCGCGCCTTTGCGCTTCGCCTGCTCCGCCAGGAAGCCGTAGACCGTAAGCGCCAGCGGCACCTCGCCGGCGGCGACCAGATTGGCAAGAAGGTTATGCCCCTTGCGCACCGAGATGCCGTTCGCGGCAACGATGTCGCGGAACAATTGCACCCCTCGCGCCTCGCCGAGGTAGGTCACGACCTGCGCGAACCAATCGAAATCCTCCAACTCGATCCCGAGCTTGCCTTTCCATTCAGGCTTGAGCAGGTCGCGATAGGAGTTCGGCAGGTTCTCTTTCTGTACGAGAAACGTGTTGTAGGCCTGGACGATGGTGTTGAGATAGACCGCCACCCATTGCCGGTGGGGCGCGATCGCCTCGGGAATAAGGTCGGCGAAGTTCGGCGACTTCACCTCCTGCAGGAGGTTCTCGCGATGGAGCGGCTCGAGCGCGGAGGTCGAGCCCGCCATGATATCGACCTCGAAGCGCCGCGCCTTCGCTTCGCGCATTATCCGCTGCAGGAAGCCCTCGGAATCGGCGCGCCACACCTTGACCTTGATGCCGTATCGCTTGTCGAAGGCCGCGACCAAGGCGGAAATGTCGTCGGTCGGGATCGACGAGTAGAAGGTGAGCTCTTTTTCCTTCTTGGCGCCTTCGATCAAGCGACGTTCGCGGTCGGCGCCCTCGTAGGGCGCGATCTCGGCAACACCGCTGCCTTGCGCGCGTGCGGCCTGGTCGAGTGCGGGCGGAACGATCAGAGCGATCGCGAGCACCGCCAGGCCGTCGGCAAGAATGCGTTGCAGTCGTCGCATGCAGCGGAACTCCACGCTGCGGTTGGTCATGCCGGTGAACCATGGCACAATTTCCAGGGCCTTGTCAGCGCAACCGGCACGACAGAACCAGGACGGGGAAACATCCAATGAAAATCGTGAAGCTCGAGGACTTTCATGTCGACGGCGGCTGGGACACCTATTCGTTCCTGAAGATCACCACCGACGAGGGCGTCACTGGTTGGTCCGAGTTCAACGAGAGCCGCCGCAGGGGCATGACCGGCGTGGTCCAGGGCCTCGGCGCCGCGCTTATCGGCCAGGACCCGCGCGCGGTCGGCCGCATCGACGCGACGTTGTACGCCCAGTCGCGGCCGACCGCGGGCGGGCTCACATCGCACGCCATCGCTGCGATCGTGAATGCCTGTCTCGATATCAAGGGCAAGGCACTCGGCGTTCCGGTCTACGAGCTGTTCGGCGGCGCGCTGCGCGACCGGATGCCGGTCTATTGGTCGCGCTGCGGGGTCCTGCGCGCGCGCTGCGCCGACATGTTCGACGGCAAGGTGATCGAGCGGCCGGCGGTGCGCAGCCTCGACGATCTCAGCCGGGCCGCCCGCGAAGCGCGCGAGCGCGGCTTCAAGGCCCTCAAGACCAACCTGCTGCTGTTCGATGCCAAGGGCGGGCGGCAGTTCGCCCCCGGCATGGCTGGTGCCGGCATCGGCCACCCCGAGCTCAATCTCACCGACGACATCCTCGACGCCCTGATCGCGCAGCTCACCGCGTTGCGCGAGGGCGCCGGTCCCGGCGTGCGCCTGCTGGTCGATCTCAACTTCAACTACAAACCGGAAGGCCTGCGACGGATCGCCAGGGCCGTCGAACCGTTCAACCTGCTGTGGCTCGAGATGGACATGTTCGAGCCCAAGGCGCTGAGCCTCATTCGGCAATCGACCACCACGCCGATCGGCTCGCTCGAGACGATCCTCGGCCGTCGCAACCTCAAGCCCTATCTCGAGAACTATGCGGTGGATGTCGCGATCATCGACGCGCAATGGAACGGGCTGGTGGAGTCGATCAGGATGGCGAGCATGGCGGACGCCTACGAGGTCAACGTCGCGTCGCACAATTTCAACGGCCCGCTCGCCAATATCATGAGCGCGCATTTCTGTGCCGCCATCCCCAACTTCCGGATCATGGAGTTCGACGTCGACGAGGTGCCGTGGAAAGCGAAGCTCCTCACCAATCCCTACGTGATCGAGAACGGCGACCTTCTCCTTCCTACCGGGCCCGGCTGGGGTACAGCTGTCAATGAAGCGGTCATCCGCGCGCACCCGCCGAAGATGTGAATCGATCGGAGCGACGTCGGGACCATGGGCAGTCCGGCGCACGCCGCGCGCCTTGACGGCGTTTCTTTTGCCTGTGTGACCTGGATCACTGCCGCACGAACCCGCCTGTGACAATCATATATGCGCGGCCGGCAGCACTTGACGTGCGATTCTGCCAACGAAGACCGGCCAGAGGAGAATGACCATGATCAACAAGATCGTGCTGGCGATCATTCTGACGATTGCCACGCTCGCAGCGGTGCCCGCTTCCGCCGGCCCGTATTGCCAGGAAGACCTGGGTTACGGACGGACCAGCAGCTTCGGCTGCGGCGGCTAGTTCGTTACAAACCGAATGCATGGCCCCGACCGCCATCAAGCGGCCGGGGCGCGTCCTGCAGATTTCAGCTCGCACCGGGATGCATGATCTGCATCCGCTCGTTGATCTATTCGTCATCTGCCTCCGGTCGTTGATCTATTCGTCGCCTTCGGCGCTCCCGTCAGCAGCGCGATCGGACTCGCCCGCAATGTCGGCTGGTGATGCGCGCCGGACACATTCGACATGTTTCAGCCGCGATTTGCGCTCGGCGCCACAGCGAGTGTCCGACGGCGGCTGAAAATTGATGCCGTCGATACGTCGCGGGGCTTGCTCATAATCAGCATCGATCCCACGCGCTTCATCGGCCTTTCCACGAACCGCCGAGTGCGAACCGAAAGGTGGCCGCATAAAAAATCGGTAAATACATCCCTACGGAATGGTAATTTGCCGGGCCCCCGGTTTGCAGCGATAGTTTTGCGCCGCAATATTTCACTGGGGGAGATCACCAACGTGGGTGCAGAGGGGAACACTGCAGCATCACGCGGCGGCCGCCGTCTCTTTTTCATTGTTGCTCTTCTTGCAATCCTGGCGGCCGGCGGCGCGCTCTATTGGTATGGCGTGCAAGGGCCGCGGCCGGCGCACGCGGCGCGCTCGCCCGCGCGCCCCGGCGTGCCGGTGAGCGTCGCCATGGTCGGCCGGCAGGACGTGCCGATCTACGTGACCGGGCTGGGGACCGTGCAGGCGTCGTTCACCGTGGCCATTCATTCCCAGGTCGACGGCAAGCTGCAGGAGGTGCTGTTCACCGAAGGCCAGCACGTCAAGAAGGGCGACGTGCTGGCGAAGATCGACCCGCGGCTGTTCCAGGCCGCGCTCGACCAGGCCAGGGCCAAGAAGGCCCAGGACCAGGCCCAGCTCACCTCGGCCGAGAAAGACCTCGCACGCTCGAAGACCCTGGTGCTCTCGAACATCACCTCGCAGCAGATCGTCGACCAGCAGCAAGGCAAGGTCGATCAGTTCAAGGCCTCGATGGCGGCCGATGACGCCGCCATCCAGACCGCGGAGACCCAGCTCGAATACGCCACCATCACCGCGCCGAGCGATGGCCGTATCGGCGTGCGTCTGGTTGATCCCGGAAACATCGTCCACGCCAACGACCAGGCCTCGCTCGCGACGCTGGTGCTGACGCGACCGTCCGCCGTACTGTTCACCTTGCCGGCGCGCTCCCTCGACAATATCCGCGACGCCATGGCGCGCGGTCCGGTGGAGGTGGTCGCGTACGACCAGGACAATCGCCGCGCGCTCGCCACCGGCAAGCTCCTGCTGGTCGACAACATCATCGATCAGGCCACCGCCACCATCAAGCTCAAGGCCATATTCCCCAACGATGACGAGAAACTCTGGCCGGGCGAGTTCGTCAATGCGCATGTGCTGCTCGACACCCGTAGCGCCGCTGTTGTCGTTCCCTCGGGCGCCGTCCAGCGCGGACCCAACGGTCTGTTCGTCTGGACCGTCACCGCCAACAACCTGGCGGAGCCGCGTCCGATCGAGGTCGGCTCCGCCTACCAGGATCTCACGGTCGTCACCTCGGGCCTCAGCGGCGGTGAGCGCATCGTGACCGACGGTCAATACAAGCTCCAGCGCAACGCCCCGGTCGCGGTGAGCGCGCCCCCGCCGGCGGCGGTGGCGGGGAGCAGCTCGTGAACATCTCCGAACCGTTCATCCGCCGGCCGGTCGCCACCACGCTGCTGATGACCGCGCTGGCCTTCGTCGGCCTGGTCTCCTTTCCATTCCTGCCGGTCGCTCCGTTGCCGCAGGTGGACTTTCCGACCATTCAGGTCACCGCCAACTTCCAGGGCGCGAGCGCCGAGACCATGGCCTCGTCGGTCGCCGCCCCGCTCGAGCGGCAGTTCGCGCAGATCCCGGGCGTCAGCCAGCTCACCTCGTTGAGCGCGCTCGGCGCGACCACGATCGTCATCCAGTTCGACCTCAACCGCAACATCGACTCGGCCGGGCAGGACGTGCAGGCCGCCATCACCGTCGCCAACAAGACCTTGCCGCGCGAGATGACGGCGCCGCCGAGCTACAAGAAGGTCAACCCGGCCGACTCGCCCATCATCATGTTCTCGGTGCGCTCCGAGACCATGCCGCTGACCCTCGTCGACGACTACGCCGATCTCTTCCTCGCCCAGCAGATCTCGCAGGTGCCCGGCGTCGCCCAGGTCTCGATCTTCGGCGACCGCACACCGGCGATCCGCATCCAGGTGGACCCGGCCAAGCTCGCCGCCAGCGGCGTCACCCTGGAAGAGATCCGCAGCATCCTCGTCACCTCCACCTCCAACGCCGCCAAGGGCACGATCAACACCGACAAGCTCAGCTTCACGATCGCCGCCAACGACCAGATCACCGAGGCCGACAAGTTCAACGACGTCATCCTGGCCTATCGCAACGGCGCGCCCATCAGGGTGCGCGACGTCGGCCAGGCGGTGCCCGAGGAGGTCGACCGCACCGTCGCGGCCTATCAGAACAATCAGCCCGGCGTCATCCTGGCGGTGTTCAAGCAGCCCGGCGCCAACGTCATCGAGACCGTCGACCAGATCAAGGATCAGCTCCCGCAGCTCACGGCCCGGATTCCGCCGGCGATCGAGGTGAAGACCATCCTCGACCGCACGACGACCATTCGCGCCTCGGTCGCGGACGTGGAGTTCACGCTCGGGCTCACCATTGCCCTGGTGGTGATGGTCATCCTCCTGTTCCTGCGCAATTTCTGGGCCACCCTGATCCCCAGCATCACCGTGCCGCTGGCGCTGCTCGGGTCGTGCGCGGCCATGTACCTGCTCAACTTCAGCCTCGACAATCTCTCGCTGATGGCGCTGACCATCGCGGTCGGGTTCGTGGTCGACGATGCCATCGTCGTGGTCGAGAATATCTACCGCCACATCGAGCACGGGACCCCGCCGTTCGAGGCCGCGATCAAGGGCTCGCGCGAGATCGGTTTCACCGTGCTCTCGATCAGCGTCTCGCTGATCGCGGTGTTCATTCCACTGCTGCTCATGGGCGGGATCATCGGCCGCCTGTTCCGCGAATTCGCCTTGACCGTCACGGCCTCGATCGCCGTCTCGGCGCTGGTGTCGCTCACGCTCGCGCCGATGCTGTGCTCGCGCTTCATGACGCGCGAGTCGGACGAGCACGGCCGCATCTACCGTGTGATCGAGGCCGGCTTCAACGGGATGCTGTCGTTCTATCGGCGCACGCTCGACGTCGTGTTGCGCCACCAGTTCATCACCCTGTGCGTCTTCTTCGCCACCATGGCATTGACCGCGGTGATGACCGTCACGATCCCGAAGGGCTTCTTCCCGATCCAGGACACCGGCCTGATCTCGGGCTTCGCCGAGGCCGCGCAGGACACCGCGCCCGAGCAGATGATGCGCATCATCCGCGAGTTCGGCGACGTCCTGCTGCACGACCCTGACATCGCCGGCTTCGGCTCGTTCACCGGCAGCACCGGAGGCGCCCAGACCGCCAATACCGGCCGCTTCTTCATCGTGCTCAAGCCGCGCGACGAGCGCGAGCTCACGGCATCGCAGATCATCGACCGGCTGCGGCCGCAACTCGCCAAGGTCAAGGGCGCGAACCTGTTCCTGCAGCCGACGCAGGACATCACCGTGGGCGGCCGCGTCTCGCGCGCCAGCTTCCAGTACACGCTGCAGGATTCCAACGTCGCCGAGCTCAACGAGTGGTCCGACAAGCTGCTGGAGAAAATGCGCACGCTGCCGCAGATCGCCGACCCGTCGAGCGATCTCCTGGCGAATGCGCCGCAGCTCAAGGTCACCATCAATCGCGACCAGGCGTCCCGCTTCGGCATCTCGCCGCAGATGATCGACGACACCCTCAACGACGCTTTTGGCCAGCGCCAGATTGCGCAGTACTTCACACAGCTCAAGACCTACTGGATCATCCTCGAAATCCTGCCCGGGCAGCAGCGGGACCTCGCCTCGCTCGACCGGCTCTACGTCAAATCGCCGCTGACCGGCGCCGCCGTGCCGCTGTCCACGCTGGTCGAGGTCGACACCGGCAAGGTCGGACCGCTCTCGGTGGCGCACCAGGGCCAGTTCCCCGCAGTCACGCTCAGCTTCAACCTGCAGCCTGGGGTCGCGCTCGGCGAGGCGGTCGATGCCATCACCAAGGCCGCGACCGAGATCGGCATGCCGCCCTCGGTGAACGGCACCTTCCAGGGCAACGCCCAGGCGTTCCAGTCCTCGCTGTCGAGCGAACCGGCGCTGATCGCCGCCGCCCTCATCGTCGTCTACATCATCCTCGGCATTCTGTACGAGAGCTTCATCCATCCACTGACCATCCTGTCGACCCTGCCGTCGGCCGGCATCGGCGCGTTGCTGGCGCTGCAGGCGGGCCACATGGACCTCTCGGTGATCGGCATCATCGGCATCATTCTTCTGATCGGCATCGTGAAGAAGAACGGCATCATGCTGGTCGACTTCGCGATCGCCGCCGAGCGCGACCGCCACATGCCGCCGATCGCGGCGATCCGCGAAGCCTGCCTGCTGCGCTTCCGTCCGATCCTGATGACGACGGCAGCGGCGATGTTCGCCGGCATCCCGCTCGCGTTCGGGCACGGCACCGGCTCGGAGCTGCGTCAGCCGCTCGGCTACGCCATGGTCGGCGGCCTCGCGCTCAGCCAGGTGCTGACGCTCTACACCACGCCCGTGGTCTACCTCTATCTCGCCCGCGTGCAGAGCTGGCTCAATCGCGGCAAGCGCGCGCCGGCGCACGAGCAGGACGGCGAGATCGAGCGCGAACCGCTCGTCGCAGCCGAGTGAGCGCGGCAACATCAGCCATTCCATCGATCGCGACGACGCGGCACCGCCGCGCCTGACGCACCGGCTATCCATTCCGGGCAAACCGGCTAACATCGCGCGGTAACGCCGGATCGCCGTTCGAATGGAGCTCACATCATGCTGAAAGCCGTGATATTCGCCGCCGTGACGATCGTGTCGGTTGCCGCCACCACCGGATCCGCGTCGGCGCAAGCCGCGCCCGCCGGTGTCGAGAAGAAGAACTACAACTACTCCGAATGGACCAAGGGACGGTTCTCCGAGGTGGTGACGGTGACCGGACCGGGCAAGATGATCTTTCTCGCCGGTGTCGGCGCCGAGGACGAGAACGGCGCACCCGGGGCGATCCTTCACAAGGGCGACTTCGGCGCGCAGTGCAAATATGCCTATGACAAGATCAAGCGGCTGCTCGACAAGCACGGCGCGACCTTGGCCGACGTGGCGAAAATGGTCAGCTATCTCACCGACGTGCGCTACCAGCCAGACTACGGCAAATGCCGCGTCGAGGCATTCGGCAATAACCCGCTGCCCGCCCACACGCTCCTGACCATCAGCCAGCTGGCCTGGCCGGGAATGATCGTCGAGGTCGATGTCACCGCGATCGTGCCGAAATAGGTTGCGTGGCGGCGGGTTACGGCTGCGCCCAACCCGCTCTGCCCGCTCGCACCCTACATCGAGACCGGTGTGCCCATGAAGTCGCGCTTGCCGATCTCGATGCCGCAATGGCGCGCGATGTCGTAGGCGGTGGTGCAGTGGAAATAGAAGTTCGGCAGCGAGTTGTTGAGCAGCAGCGACTGTCCCGTGAACTCGCGCACGGCGCCGCTTGGGAAGGTGATCTTGATCTCCTTGTCCTCGCTGCCGTCGATCTGCGCCGGCTTCAGGCCCTTGATGAACTCGATGGTCTTGGCGATGCGCTCCTTCAGCTCGGGAATGGACGCGTCGGAGTTCGCAAGGGTCGGCAGCTCGGCGCCGGCCAGCCTTCCGCATGCATTGACGGCGTGATCGGTTGCCGCCCGCACCTGGCGGCCGAGCGGAAACATGTCCGGGGCAAGGCGCGTGTTCAGCAGCACCGATGGCTCGATCTTTTTGGCCTCGGCAAAGGCCGCGGCCTTGTCGAGCACCGCCGACAGGCTGGTGAGGAATTGCACGAAGATGGGAACCGAGATCTTGTACATGGAAATGGCGGTCATCGCACACAGCCCTTCGTTTACGAGTGAACATGCGTTTCATACCAGACTAACGAGCCCCGGTCATGAGCGCGCCTTTCAGCAGCGCGGCCTCGACGTGCTCCCGCGCGCCGGACGGATGATTGAGCGCCATGCGGACGAGACAGTCCCGCACCTCAGGCGCGGGCGCGGATGACAGCAATCCGCGCGCCAGCAGAACGGCGAGGCGCGGCAGCGTCACCGACTGCAACAGCATCAGCGCCGGAATGAGCCGCTGCTCCACCGGCGTGAAATCGGTCCCGAACGGAAACGCCGGCAACAGCCCCTGCTCGTATGCGGGCGACAGCGCGCGCGCGATGCGATCGGGAGTATTGTCGCGGCACGCCGGAGGCAGCTCGAAGCCGCGTTCGATCTTGCCGGCGTCCTTCGCCTGCCGCAGCAATTCGCCCTGAAAGCGGGAATCGGCGACCGCGAGCATGGCCGCGATCACGTCGCGGTCGGTCTTCCCGCGCAGATCGGCGACGCCGTATTCCGTCACCACGATGTCGCGCAGATGACGCGGGATGGTGGTGTGGCCGTAGTTCCAGCGGATGTTGGAGGTCGTCCGCCGGTTCGCCTCGCGGGTCGCACGCACCATGATGATCGAGCGCGCGTCCTCCAGCGCGAAGGCCTGGGCGACGAAGTTGTATTGCCCGCCGACGCCGCTCACGACCTGGCCGTTGTCGAGCGCATCCGAGACCACGTTGCCGAGCAGCGTCGCCATCATGGCGTTGTTGATGAAGCGCCCCTTCACCCGCGCGCGCCGCTTGGCCGCTTCGTCGCCGTAGAGCTCGTTGACGAACAGGACCGAGGTCATGCGCAGCTTTGCGAGCTCGGCCTCCGGCAGGTCGCGCAGCGCGCGGTAGAACGCGCGCGAGCCCAGGAAGAACGCCGCCTGCAGCAACGCGCCCTCGACCTCGCGCTTGAGAACGCCGGCGCGCATGAGATCGAGGAAGCTCTCGACCAGCATCTCGCTCACGCCGTGCAGGCCTTGATCGAACGGAGCGCTTTCCCGCAGCCCGGCCGGCGCGCAGTCGGCGGGATCGAGCCGCGCCGCGATGGCCCGGAAGTCGGCGTTGGCCCGGTGCCGCAGGATCAGCGCATGCGCCACCGCGTCACCGAGCGAGCCGATGCCGAGCTGCAGGGTGCCGCCGTCGGCGATGGTGCGCGCGACGTGGATGCCCATGGCGTGCTCAGCGAGCTCGATGGATTCGCGCGGCGGGGCGAACAGCGGAAAGTCGGTCGCCGGCCCCTCCAGCAGAAGGTCGAATTCGCGCTCGGACAAATCGCCGTCGCCGGGCATGAACGGCAGCTCGGAATTGACCTGCCCGACGAACAGAAAGTCGCACTGCCCGCGCGCGCGCGACTTCAGCAGATCGAGCGTGAGGTCCGGGTTGCAGCTCAGGCTCAGGCGCGTCTCGTCCGCGCCCGCGCGCTTGGCCACGAGCTGCGCCACCACGTTCACCCCGCGATCGAGCACATAGCGCAGCGCGTGGGTGTAGTTGGCGGAGATGTAGCTCTGCTGCGCGGCCGCGATGCCGAGGCGGGTGCCGGCCTGGAAGAAGAATTCATCGACGATGATGTTCGGCGCCAGCGTGCCCGCATGCAGCGCCTTGGCATAGGCGAGCTCGGGATAGCCGGCGAACACGCGTTGCGCGAACGGCTGCACGAAGCGCCGTTCGAGGCCCGGCCGGCTGCGTGGCGCCTCCAATGTCAGCGCGGTGAAGATATGGAGGCGGATCGACGGGTCGGCCGACGCGCGCGCGAACAAGGCGTTGGCGACGTGGTTGGCCTTGCCGAGGCCGAGCGGCAGCGCCAGCACGATGTTCTTGCCGACGCGGGCGATGATGGCATCGGCGACGCGATCCGGATCGTCGAACCGGTCGGGGCTGCCGTCGTTGCGCTTCATGTCAGGCCGATGGGGTGCGCAGCGCGTTGAATTCGACGCGACGTAGTTGCCACGCACTCGGTGCGCTCCCCTCCCCACGCAACCCGGGCTTGCCCGGGTTGCGTGTTTGAGTGCGCAAGTCGGGCAAGCCCGACTTGCGATGGGGAGGGGTTGGGGGTGGGGGTAGTATTTGGCGGACGCACCTCGATCAACAACAACGACCCCCCTCCCCAGCCCTCCCCCACAAGGGGGGAGGGAGCACACCGAGTTTGTCGGTCGACTTGATTCCAATTCAACAGTGCATGCTCCAACCATGCCAACTGACAGAGCAGATGGCAGCGACATCACGCACCGAGGCCAATCACGCCAGGCGATCCCAGCCCGGAGAGGGATTGAAGCGCTCGCCGTAGCGCTCCGCCAGTCGCTTGAGTGCGGCGTAGACATCAGCCACGCCGCGCGAGCGGATGTAATGCATCGGTCCGCCGCGGAACGGCGGGAAGCCGGTGGCGAAGATCATGGCGCCGTCGATGGTGTCCTCGTCCGCGACCACGCCCTCGCGCAGGCAGGCGACGCAGGCGTCGAGCATGGGGAGAATGAGGCGATCGGCCATCTCCTCGGTCGGCTTCGGGGCGTCGCGATCCTTGACCGGGCTGCCGTCCTTCCACTCGTAGAAACCCTTGCCGGTCTTGCGGCCGAGCTGACCGGTCTCGACCTTCTTGCGCAGCATCGGGGACAGATCGGGCATCGGGCGGACGAGGTCGGCCTTGAGCATCTCGCCGACGTGCAGGCAGATGTCGAGGCCGACGGTGTCGGCGAGCTCGATCGGTCCCATCGGCATGCCGAACGCCACCGCGGCGGCATCGATGGTCTCGCGCTTGATGCCCTCGTTCAGCATCACCATGGCTTCGAGCATGTAGGGCGTGAGCGCGCGGTTGACCAGGAAGCCCGGCGCGCTCTTGACCGGCGCCGGCAGGCGGTCGATGCGGCCGAGAAATGCCCGCCCCTTCGCCAGCACATCGGGCAGGACCTGATCCTGGCTCACCACCTCGACCAGCTGCATGCGCGAGACCGGATTGAAGAAGTGCAGGCCGACGAAGTGATCGGGCCGCTGCAAGCCCTTGCGCAGCTCCTCCAGCGGAATGCTCGACGTATTGGTGGCGAGGATGGCGCCGGGCCGCATCTTCGGCTCGGTCGCGGCATAGACCTTGCGCTTGAGCTCGAGCGTCTCCGGCACCGCCTCGATCACGAGGTCGGCGGCGCGCACGCCCTCCCCGCTGAGGTCGGGGATCAACCGGTCGAGCGCATTGCGCGTCTCGATGCTCTTGTGGCCGATCTTGCGGTAGAGCTCGGCAGCGCGCGCGATCGCCTTGGCGAGCGGCTCTTCCTTCATGTCGGCAAGCGTGACCGTGAAACCGTTCCATGCGCACCAGGCCGCGATGTCGCCGCCCATGGCGCCGGCGCCGATGACGTGGACATGCTGTCCGGTCCAGTCGCCGTCGGCCAGCCCCTTGAGCTTCTCGCGCAGGAAGAACACGCGCACGAGATTGCGCGAGGTGGCGGTCACCATCAGACGCGCGAACGACGCGATCTCCGCCTTCGCCATGTCCTGAGGATTGCCGCCGTGATTTTCCCACAGGCTGATCAGCGCGTACGGCGCCGGGTAATACGCGGCCGGCGCCTTCTTCGCGGTCTCCGTCCGCATCCGCTTGACGGCGAGCTTGCGGCCATAGGTGCTGTTGACGATGTCGATCAGCATCCCGCCACGCCGGGTCTTGAGCTGGCGTTCGACCGCGGCTGACGCGGCCGCCTTCACGTGCCGCTCGGTCGTGACCGCGTCGACCAGGCCGAGCGACTTGGCGCGGCCGGCGCGGACATTGCGGCCGGTCAGCATCATGGTCATGGCTTCGAGCGGATTGATCAGCCGCGGCAGGCGCACGGTGCCGCCGAGGCCGGGGTGCAGGCCGAGCATCACCTCGGGAAAACCGAGACGCGCGTCCTCGACCGCGACCCGGTAGTCGCAGGCCAGCGCGATCTCGAGCCCGCCGCCCAGGCAGTAGCCGTGGATCACGGCGACCGTGGGCACGGCCAGGTGGTCGAGCCGGTCGACGATCGCGTTGCCGTGGGTGAGGCGCGTCTCGACCGCGGCCACGTCGGTCATGCCGCTGAATTCGTGGATATCGGCGCCGGCGATGAATCCGCCAGGCTTCCCCGAGCGCAGGATCACGCCCTTGGGCAGATCGCGTTCGAGCGTCGCGAGCACGTCGTCGAGCTCGACCAGGACATCCTCCGAGAGGACGTTGGCGCTGCTATCAGGCTTGTCGAGCACCAGCCACGCGATGCCGTTATCATCGCGCGCGAGCTTCCAGTTGCGCCAGTTGCCTTGCCCACTCGCCGATCCGGCGAGCGGACCGAGCTCCAGGTTGCGCGGCGCCAGAACGTCCCAGACCTTGCCCATGCGCCGTCCCTACACCGTCTCGATCAACATCGCGCCGCCCTGCCCGCCGCCGATGCATTCGGTGGCGATGCCCTGCTTGACGCCCAGCCGTTTCATCGCGTTGACCAGATGCAGCACGATGCGGTTTCCGCTCGCGCCGACCGGATGGCCGAGCCCGATCGCGCCGCCGTCCACGTTGAGCTTGTCGCGCTCGATGCGGCCGGCCGCGCCCTCGAGGCCGAGCGCCTCGCGGCAGAACTTGTCGTCCTCCCAGGCCGCGAGGCAGGCCAGCACCTGCGCCGCGAACGCCTCGTTGAGCTCCCACAGCCCGACATCGCCAAGCGCGAGGCCGTGCCGGCGCAGGATCGCGGTCGCGCACAGCACCGGGCCGAGCCCCATGATCGATGGGTCGAGCGCCGACCATTGGCTGTCGACGATCACCGCGCGCGGGGTGAGCCCGTGCTCCTTCACCGCCTGTTCCGACGCGAGAATGACCCACGAGGCGCCGTCGGTGATCTGCGAGCTGTTGCCCGCCGTCACCTTGCCCCACGGCCGCTCGAACGCCGGCTTGAGCTTGGCCAGCGACTCCACCGTGGTGTCCGGCCGCACCCCGTCGTCGTGGTCGTAGACGGTGCCGTTGCGGGTGAAGGCGGGCTCGAGCTCGCCGTCGAACCATTTCTCCCGCTGCGCGCGCGCCAGCCGCCACTGGCTCTCGGCCGCGTATTCGTCGGCGTCATGCCGCGAGATGTGAAACAGATGCGCGAGAATTTCCGCGGTCTGCCCCATGTTGAGCTCGACCACGGGATCGGTGAGCCCGCGCTCGAGCCCGATGACCGGCTTGAGGAACGACGGGCGAAATCCCGTCGAACGCAACGAGGCGGGACCAGATGTCGCGCGCGCCGGCGAGCCGCGCGTACCAGTCGACCGCGCTCTTGCGGAAGAGCAGCGGCGACTGGCTCAGCGCCTCGGCGCCGCCGGCGAGGATGAGGTCGGCGTGACCCTCGCGGATGTACTGGTACGCGGTGTCGATCGACTGCATGCCGGAGCCGCAGTTGATCTGCACCGTGAAGGCCGGCATCGCATCGCCCATGCCGAGACGCAGCGCCGCGATGCGCGCCGGGTTCATCTCGTCGGCAAGAACGCTGACGCAGCCGAGGATGACCTGGTCGAAGGCGTCGGGCTTGAACGGCTGGCGCAGCAGCAGCGGCCGCCCGCAGGCGACCGCGAGATCGACCGGCGTGAACGGGCCCGGCCGCCCGCGCGCGCGGATGAACGGCGTGCGGCTGCCGTCGACGATGTAAACCGGACGGGCCGCTACTCCGCGGCCGTCGGTCGCGTCATGATGTTGTAATGGCGCTTCTCCTATGACGGGTTCCGTCAGCCTGAATGCGAAACTGTTGCCGCGCGCTCGGTGTGGTCCTTGCACCTTGCTCGGTGCGACTCCCCTCCCCCTTGTGGGGAGGGGTTGGGGGTGGGGGTAGAGGTTGGCGGACGCAGCTCGCGCCATAACTACGACCCCCCTCCCCAGCCCTCCCCCACAAGGGGGGAGGGAGCAGACTGAGATTGCCGCTCGAGCTTGCTCTTTCCATTGCAACGGAACGGGCTCTGCAGCCTGACGCGGCGGAACCGCTCTGCGGCCTGCCGCGGGGACAGCTCCTCGGGCGCGAAATCATCGACCGCAACGGCGGCGGCGACCGCCTCCGCCGCGGCATGCAGTTGCGCGGCCTCGGCATCATTGATCAGCGCCTGCCGTTTCGCCTGGTCGACGTCGCGCACGCGCGCACGGCGCATGCGCTCGCGCAGCGGCTCGGCCGCGGTGACAAGCGCGAAGGCGCGCTCGAGCCGCGCCACCCCGTCGTCGCCGATGCCGTGGAAGATATCGACGGTGAGGCGCTCGCGCGCGGCCGAGGGATTGATGAGAATGTCGGCGCAGGCCTGCGTCAGCCGGTCGGACGGACCGCGACGGTGCGCGCCGAACGGCAGCGTCAGAAAGCGCAGAATCCACGCCGCCGGCCGATTGGGAAAGTTCGCGAAGATCTCGTCGAGCCTCGCCTCGATGGTGGCAAAGCCGCTCTGCATGCACCACGCCACCAGCGGCAGATCCGCCTCCTGGCGGCCCTCGTCCTCGAAACGCTTGAGCACCGCGGAGAGGAGATAAAGCTCCGAGAGCACGTCGCCGAAACGTGCGGAGATCATCTCCTGGCGCTTGAGCGCGCCGCCGAGCGAGAGCAACGCGACATCGACCGCGAGCGCGAACGCCGAGGCATAGCGTCCGAGCGGCCGGTAGAAGCGGCTCGCCTGCCCCGCTGCCGGCGCCGGCGCAAACATCGCTCCGCTCCAGGCGCGGCCCCAGGCGCGCAGCGCATTGGTGACGCTGTGCCCGACATGGGCCCAGAAGTCGCGGTCGAACGCTTCGAGGCCGCGCGCGCGATCGGGGTCCTCGAGCGCGGCCATCTCCTTGAGCAGATAGGGATGGCTGCGGATGGCGCCCTGCCCGAACTGGATCAGGCTGCGGGTGACGATGTTGGCGCCCTCGACCGTGATGCCGATCGGGACGGAGCGGTACGACGTGCCGAGATAATTGTGCGGGCCGTCCTGCACGCCCTTGCCGCCGTGCACGTCCATGGCGTCGTTGACCATCACGCGCAGCCGCTCGGTCGCCTGCTCCTTCATGATCGCCGTGATCACCGCCGGCTTGTGGCCGTGATCGATGCCGGCGCAGGTGAGCCGGCGCGCGGCATCGAGCAGATAGACCGTCGCGGCCATGCGGCCGAGGCGCTCCTGGATCGCCGGAAAGCGGCCGATCGGCTGGTGGAATTGCTCGCGGATGCGCGCATAGGCGCCTGTCGTGTGCGCGGCGAAGGCGGCGCCTGCCGCCGACAGCGACGGCAGCGAGATGCCGCGCCCGGCCGCGAGCGCGCTCATCAGCATCTTCCAGCCCTCGCCCACCCGCGCGACGCCGCCGATGACGTTGTCGATCGGAACGAAGACGTCGTGGCCGCGGGTCGGCCCGTTCTGGAACGCCTGCAGCGCCGGCAGATGCCGGCGGCCGATCTCGACGCCGGGCAGATCGGTCGGCACCAGCGCGACCGTGATGCCGATGTCCTCGCGCTCGCCGATCAGGTGATCGGGATCGTAGAGCTTGAACGCGAGCCCGATCAGGGTCGCGACCGGCGCCAGCGTGATGTAGCGCTTGTGCCAGTTGAGCCTGATGCCGACGACCTCGCGGCCCTCCCAGGTGCCGCGGCAGACCACGCCGGAGTCGGTCATCGACGCCGCGTCCGAGCCCGCCTCCGGGCTGGTGAGCCCGAAGCAGGGGATCTCGCGCGCATCGGCGAGCCGCGGCAGCCAGTAATCCTGCTGCGCCTTGGTGCCGAACTGGAGCAGGAGCTCACCGGGCCCGAGCGAATTCGGCACCATGGCGGTGACGGCGCCCGAGGTCGAGCGCGTCGACAGCTTGCGGATGACCTCCGAATGCCCGAACGCCGAAAAGCCGAGCCCGCCATACTCCTTCGGAATGATCATGGCGAAGAACTTGTGGCGCTTGAGAAAGTCCCACACCTCGGGCGGCAGGTCGCACAGCTCGAAGGTGATCTGCCAATCGTTGAGCATGTGGCAGAGCTCGTCGACCGGACCGTCGAGGAACGCCTGCTCCTCGGCCGTCAGCCGCGACGGCGCGACCGCGAGCAGCTTCGCCCAGTCCGGGTTGCCGGCGAACAGGTCGGCGTCCCACCACACGTCGCCGGCCTCGATCGCCTCGCGCTCGGTGTCGGAGAGCGTGGGCAGCACATGGCGCGCCCAGCCGAAGATCGGCTTGGACAACCAGTCCCGGCGAAATGAAGGTTCGCTCATCGATGCTCCGGCTCGGTGCGACGCAAGTAAAGCAGGTGGCCCATCGTGCGCCAAATGGAATTCCGTCGCGTCCGCCGGCGATGGCCGGGCGTGACGTCGCAACTCCTATATATGACGTGCCGCGCGTTTATGCGGCGGAACGCGGATTTGCCGGGGTTTCGCTACACTTCATCGTGTCCATACCGCATTGTGTCATGCCGCGGCATCGTCGATCATGACCGTCACCCTGAGGTGTCCGAGCGTAGCGAGCCTCGAAGGATGACGGCCCCAACTCGCCGCTACGATCGTCCCTTCGAGGCAATCGCTTCGCTCGCACCTCAGGCTGACGGTTGTATGAGGCCATCTCGTGACCTTTGGCACTCTTCCGATCCTTACTCTTTCCATCGTCACCATCACCTCTCGTTTCCGCGCGGCGTTCGGCGCGCGGATCATCTCGTTTCCTTGTGCCGACCCCGAACGAGGGGGGCGGCGGAGCGCCGCAAGGCGCACACTGGGTCTTCGATCACGCTGGCGAGGCGCGATGCCGCGTTAACGGCACGCGGCGATCCCGGTGCGACCGGGATCGCGCCCCTCGGCGCTCCACCGTGGCGATTTCCGGCCGCGGGACCACGCTTCAACTCCGGCAGTGTCCACCGGATCCACGTTGCGACTTGCCCGCCGGCCCGATCGCAAGACCTGGCCGACTGGGTCCCGTACCTCCCGCGCCGCGGTTCGCTACCGTCGGCCACGGGACGCCACGCCCCGCTCCGTCTGTGGATCGTCTCCGGAGACGCCCCTCATGAGCGAGAACGAATTCTGGTGTAGCATAGATGCGATATGTAGTCAATAGCGGGGTTGAAATGTAGTCATCCCTTCACACGGGAGGTCGCAGGTTCATCCCTCCAGCGACCGCCATTGAAAGCGGCGCGATCATTGAACTCTCTACGATGTCGCCCGATCAGGGAGCGGGCAGTTTGTCTTCCAGCACGCCTGCAAGATGGGGTCAGAGGGAATTGTCTCGAAGCGCCTGGGGTCGCGGTATAGATCCGGCCGCTTGCCCGACTGGCTCAAGTTCAAGAATCCGGCAGCACCGGCGGTGAGGCGGGAGACCGAGGAGGATTGGGGCAAATAAGAAGTGGACTCAGTCGGCTCTGCGATCTCCGGCTTTACAGCTCATGGTACCCAAAGCCGAGAGAAGGGCTTCAAGTGCGGGGACCTTTTTCTCGTCGGCGACTTTTATCGCTTCGCGAACCATGCCGCTTAAGAGCTCTACCTGATCTCCATCGAGTTCCACAAGGTAGCGTTCCATGATGTACCTGTTCCTTGCAAATCATCGCCAGGGTGAATTTGCTCGCGAATTTCAAGTGGCGTGATGCAGCCGATCGATGCGAGTTGGCGGCGCAGGTGGCGTTTCGCCGACGAAGTCCCCCGACTCGCTGAACGCGTAGGGAAAATACGGTGGCTGCACTACGCGGCCAAGCTTAGGACGAAGGCGCCCGAATGCGCGATAGACGTCTCGGTAGTTCTGCCCGCGGAAATGTTGCAGAAGGTCCTTCCACGACTGCGGCGCGCCGCGGATGAGCGACTCCATCTCCTTTGCGATTTCGTCTTCCGTCATGGGTGACACAGCAGCTGGCGGGGTTCCCAGTTCGAACGGCGCGGAGCGTTGGAAGTCGGATTGCACCCACTGATCGCCCCATGGGATGGTGCAGTCGAACCCGATCTTGGAGATTGTCGCCGGTGGATCGTCTTTGGCGATCATCGGATCAACGGTCATCGTGTTCATCGAGGGGATGATCACCGTGTCACGGATGGGGTCGAACCGGAACGCCATCGCCCATTTGACTTGGTTGTCGTCCCAAATGTCGACGTCCTCATCAAAAACATAGGCGATCTTCGGAATCGCCATCTTGGACGATCCAAGCATTACGGCGAGCGCTTGCTTGGCGTCCCCGGCACCCTGCTTTCGAATCTTCGCGTACGCGACGTTGCTAAGCCCGGCGGGATCGGCCCGGACCTCGAGCACGTTAAGGGCGGAGTCCTTGAGGGCGCCGAACAGGTCGGCCTCCATCGCGGGCAGCTGCAGCATGTTGTCGGTGTACCAGGGGTGGCCGCACCCGATCGTCGCATACTGGAAAATACCGTTCTTGCGGTGAGTGATTGCTTTCACCACGGCTCGAACATTGTGTTTTAGTCCGCCGCCGTACATCCCGGTGAACTCGCCGAAAGGCGCCTCATCGTGCACCCAGCCCTCTGTTGCCATCAACTCGCACTCCAACACAATTTCAGCGTTGGCTGGAACCATGAGGTCGATGGTCTCGCACTTAACGAGCTTCGCCGCCTCCCCGTAGAAGCTCCCGAGCACCTCGAAGTCGTCCACGTCCGGCGGAAAGCCCTTGAGCGCAGACAACTTGTCAACGATAGGCGCGCCGATGGCCACCGCGATCTCAAGATTCTGGCCCTTTGCCGCCGCCTTCTGCGCGTTGATGCGAGCGCGGTGAGACGTGCAGGTCATATCGAACCCCCGCTCGTTCTTTGAGCGGAACATAGACCGATAGAAGCCCCAATCGTAGACGCCCGTGTCGGGGTCTTTCGAGATCACCAGGTTGTCGTCGGAGTACGACTGTCCGTCGCGTTCGTGATGCAGGAACATCGGAAAGATCGTCATGTCGACGTCGTCCCCGGTAAGGATAACCTCCTTGCATGGCGCAGTGTCGACGACAACGGGCGCGATGCGTCCCCGCGATGCCTCGACCATCTTCATCCCGGTCTCGGCCTTCTTGCAACCCAACGCCCAAGCGTACTGGTCCTGGTTCGAATAGCCATTGGCAAGAAAGGAGAACTCGCAGCCGGTGACTTTCTCAACGAGCACCGCCGTTTTCGGATGGTCCTCCATTACTCGGGGTAGCTCGTCAACTCGCTTCTCCTCGGTAACACGAACGAGCATGCCTGCAGCCTCCATCGCGGCGACGAAGTCGGACAGCGATTGTTGCGGCATGGTGGCTCCTGTTTGACCGGGCGACCGCCGTGGCGCGTCGGACGAAGGCGGTGTGAAGAAAAAGGGGGCGGCATATCGTTCAAGTGACATACGGGGACGAGCCCATCCGGAACATGAGTCGCCCGTCAGCTGACATCGTGCAACGCGCAGCTTTGATTCTAGCTCAGATGGTACGCCGCCGAGAAGGGGTGAGGCGCCAGTCGAAGTCTTGCAGCCGTGCCTCGACGAAGCTGTGCCGGAGCTCCCTCACGTTCGGTTGACGAAATCGAGCGGATGCGTGCAAGAGCGAGTCCTTCGCGCGCGGGGAAAATCGACCAATTGTGATGGAGATCCCAACAAACCGAGCACTTACCAGGCATTGTTGCACTGGCTTTTACTTTTCACGATGCCGATCGGAGCGCCGCAAGGCGCACACTGGGTCTTCGATCACGCTGGCGAGGCGCGATGCCGCGTTAACGGCACGCGGCGATCCCGGTGCGACCGGGATCGCGCCCCTCGGCGCTCCACCGTGGCGATTTCCGGCCGCGGGACCACGCTTCAACTCCGGCAGTGTCCACCGGATCCACGTTGCGACTTGCCCGCCGGCCCGATCGCAAGACCTGGCCGACTGGGTCCCGTACCTCCCGCGCCTCGGTTCGCTACCGTCGGCCACGGGACGCCACGCCCCGCTCCGTCTGGTGGATCGTCTCCGGAGACGCCCCTCATGAGCGAGAACGAATCTGGTGTAGCATAGATGCGATATGTAGTCAATACCGAAATCAATACGTAGCCATACGCATTGGTGGTAGGGTACGACAGCGAGCGTAAAGATTGTTGGCGAGGCTCGCCCACTTCCTTATGGTAGCATAATATAATATATGCAACTATTGGACAATTCCGCGAGAGTTCATTATGGGTAACGATCGAGAGCTGCTGACCCTGCTGCAAATTTCGGATCTTCATTTCGGCGACAAGCTCGGCGGCCATGGGGTCGATCAGCTAAGTGCCGGCCTCCCATGGCTGATATCAAGGTTTTCGCATTTCGATGGTCTATTGGGCCATCATTATAAAGCTCTGTCGGCTCTGCATGATTTCTACAAACGGCTCTGGGGCCGCCACCCAACCTGCCCAGTGATAGTGACGGGGGATATCACCGCAAATGGGGCCGCAACGCAATTTGATCTGGCCCATCTCTACTTGGGTGATCAGACCAGTGAACCAAATTTCGGGCTGGGACTGGGACTTCCACAGTGGTCAAACAACAGTATATCTGGGAACCACGATCAATGGCCTGGAAGTAACCTAATCTTCGGTCGTCCTACTGCGGGGCTAAAGAAGTATTTCAACCAGCCGTTTCCGATCGTCGCTCCTCCCCTCGAAATAAAGAAAGGACTAAACCTTAGGTTTCTCTTCATAGACACAGACGCGGAGGTTTCGCCGTTCGGAGCCAACCGGTTCTTGGCACGTGGAGACTTTGTAAGCCAGCTTGTCGCATTGCGTGATCAAATTTCGCTGGGCACACCAGGCGAGATTCGAGTGCTGGTTATGCATCATTCACTGATGCCGCCCCCTCCACAGTCCCCTCCCACTGCGGCGACCCAGCAGCACAAGACAGCGCTCCCCGCCCCAATGGAGATCACAAGCGGCACACGGAAGGTGCTTGATCATTTTCTGGTAGACTACGGCATCAAAATTATAATGTGCGGGCACCTCCATGTTCCACGCTTGACCAAATACGATGCGTCAAACGGAACTGAAAGAACTACTGTCCTCGAAGCAAGATGCGGCACGACCACACAGCGGGATGAATATCCATATGAAATTGTTCGGTTGATCTCTGCTGGTCGAAGGCTGCCTCCGAACACCCTGATTCTTCATCGTGTAATCCAACGGAACCGCTCGCTGCTATGGCGATCGGAAATATTCTGGCGGAGTAGGAGCGGACGGTTCGTCGGCAGTTCGGAATACGACTCCCCGTCCCTTCCAAGCCAATTGATGGCAGAAATTGAACTCCTCCAAAACTAAACTAAGGCAACGCCCCTCTATGCTCACGCTGCTATTACATCTGGTGGTGTGCGCCAACGTAAAAAAAGATTCTTAATGTTGTTGTCGGTTCGCATGAGTCGCAGTTCGTCTCCCCGAAGCTCAGCATCGAAACCGTCGAATACAGTGGGGGCATATTCCGCCACCCGCGTCAGCCAGTCAACTAGACGTGCCGCGGTGGCTTCCGGAAGCTCGCACATCAAAAGCACTTCATGAACGATGTTTGACCTCGGCAAAACGAGTTTTGACGAGTAGTCACTTCGCCCTGCCTTGTCCAAAATAAAGGTGCCGAACTTTTTCACACCGTTCTTGTCGCAGAAACGACGGGCAAGATTGGCAACGCCTTGCGATGCCTCCACGACCGTAACTGGCGTCACCCCAAACCTAGCAAGCTCCGCTGCGGCTTCGCCGCCATGAATCACGGACGTCTCGGACCTGAGGAGGCTGTACCGCTGCTCGTCGATCGGTGGGGCACCTAGAAAAACGAGGTCGCCGAATTTTCGCAGATCTCCATGGAGAGTTGGCATCAGGGCCCCGGCAAACGCCTCACCGATATCCCTCTCATCTTGCTCTGACGCATCGAAAAGGGAATCCAATAGGGCCGCATCGTCCGGGTGCAGCTTTTCGTCCGACCCAAGGGCCTCGTAGAGTTGCGCGAGACGGTGCGGCGTCCAGTCTGCCGCAAACTTCTCGAAAAATTTTTCCGAACTAGGGTCATTCAGGAAGCTGATGATGAGCTCCGAGTTCTCTTGTATAGCCTCTGCATCGCGCTTACTCATGTCTGACTCGAGTGCGGATGTGAGGAGATGTTCCGCATCCGCCAATGGCTGATCGATAGCAGTCGACTGAGTGTGCCCGCCACCCTTCACCGCATACGAAAGTCGTTGGAAAAATTGAGTCCGCATGGCTTGGATCTCCGATAGTGGCCGCTCCAGTACGCGCGCTGCCTCTTTAACTGTCCTGCCCTCATGCCACAGCGCAAGGATGACTGACCGTTCAGCATCGTCGAGTGCACTTGTCTCGCCGAGATGGACGGCGGTCTTGGCTAGGGCATCCGCCAAGAGCATACGAAGCCGATATCGCGTCAACGAATACCGCCGAGCGAGATCTCGCTCCGATGTTGCGGGGCTTGAGACATATGCGATCAGCAATTCCCGCTCAAAGGGAACCAATTTCGCCGCAGCGGCACTAACGGCTTTTATATCACGCTGCGCCGTTTCGGGCGGCTCCACCCGGACCTCGGCCGTGTCGAGCATTGTGAGGCCGCTTGGCTGGACAAGAGCATCATTCCACCGATGCAACCGGATAATTCGGGGGCGTGCAAACCGAACAAACGAGGCATAGACGTATGTTTCAAACTTGGCTCGCTTCCAGTCGTAATTCCTCACGAGCGGGTGCCAAGCATCCAGGAAGAAGTCGTGAATTAGGTCGAGGCCATCGTCTGGCGACGCGGCAAAACCATGCTTGGCCAAGCCGGAAAGGGCACTGAACAAGAGCGGTCGGTAGCGTACATACGCCTCGTCCCATGAAGGGACGCCCCCATGGGTCGGCTGGTCACCACCTCGCTGAGCCGGATTTGTGGCTACCTTCATCTCACACACCTTGTGTCTATGTTATTGCTGCGAGAAGCTGATCTGGTCGAAAATCTCAAACAAAATATATATTAGGGGAACCGCGTTGACGCATCATTTCTAGGATTTATTTCCCAAAGAGAGACCAAGTCATTCTGCCGCTGGCCCAAAACGGCGCGCTGTTAAACTCCATCGTCCACCTCGGCGCTCGATCGCAAAATTTCGAGACGACCTACCTACATCGACAATGCCACGAAGCGTCAATGACTTAGCTTCACCACACCTAGCTACCGGCTAGCCGAACTTACCCCACGCCGGCCAACGTCGATACCGTGCTGGTGGACGGCCGCATCGTTAAGCGCGAGGGCAAGCTCATCGCCTACGACGTCGACAAGATTTGCCGACCCTGTCCCTTCTCGACAGTAATCAGTTCGTTGGAACACTCCGCCGCCTTACGAGAGCTTCTTTCAACCTCATGGCACAAAGGGTTGGTGGCGGCAGACGTATAGTCGGACCGTCAGCGTGCCAGCCGGGGCCGTGACCCAGGCGTGCTCTCCATCATGCCGAGCACGCCGCGGCGGACGCGCTCCAAGCGTAAGGCCGGGCTCCGTATGCACGGATGTGCGAGCCGTCGATCCGTTGAAGAGCAATACCGAGATCCTGTCGCACGATGCTGTTGGCGCGACCAGACGCGCGCGACCGCTCTTGATCGTGCTGACGAATTCCGAGTTCTCGTCGAAGCGCTTCGGCGTACCCGAGTTCGCCATTTGAAGCGGCCGAAGCCGTTAAATCGGACTTCGGCTGGGGAGGGCAGTGCACGAATCTATCCTCGATCCGACAAACCATGTCGACGATCGCATACATGTCCTCGTCTCAATTCTGCTTCTTCATCACGTTCGCCTTCCACAAGTCCCAGGCGCGGGCGGGGTCGCTGGGCTCGCGGTCGCGCAGCGCGCCTTCAGCGGATGAGATGTAGTTGACCGGCCCCCCGAGCGAGAGCGCGACCGCCTGCATGCGGGCATTTTCGTCGGTGAAGATGGCGCGCGCGGTCGCGACCCGGACATTCGGCCCGACCACGACATTGCCGTGGCCGCGCATCAGCGCGACCGGCTTGTCGCCGAGCGCCGCCGCCAGGGACTGGCCGAGCTTGCCGTCGCGCACCAGCATGTTGGTGGCGCCGCCGGCGTCGCGGATCTCCCAGACCGGAACGCCGACGTGCAGGAACGAGGCGTTGTGAATCACCGGCCGCAGCGGCGTCTGGGTGACGCTGAACGGGATCACGCCGGCGGAATGCGTGTGGATCACGCTATTGACGTCCGGCCGCGACTTGTAGGCCTCGCCGTGGATGAAGCGCTCGACGAACAGCGAGCGGCCGCGCCGGTCGACCGGATTGGACTCGAGATCGAACTCCATGATGTCCTCGGCGGTCACCAGGCCGGGCGCGATCGCGCGCGCCATCAGATAGCGGCCCGGATCGGACGGATGGCGGATGCTGACGTGCCCATAGGCGTCGAGCACGCCGCGGTCGTTGAGGATGCGGTTCGCCAGCACCAGCTCTTCGATCACGGCTGATGGCACCGGGCCGGCGGTCGTCGGCGCGGTCTGTGCCACGGCTGAGGCAAGCCAACAGAGCAGCGCCGCCGCCGCGGCGGAGGTCAAACGGATCATGCAGTTTCTCCATGAGTGCGGCACAATGATGCGAACTTCGGAATCGGGACACAAGATGGTTGGCACGATTTCTCCTTCGTCATTGCCGGGCTTGACCCGGCAATCCATCTTCTTTGCAAAAACGCTCTTGCGAAGCGGATGGACCCGCGGGTCAAGCCCGGCCTCGCCCCCCCCGGGTGACGCCGGAGAATGGGTAAGCGCCGTCACGAGAGGAGAAGAGCGCGGGCCGCAAGGACCAATCGCAACGCGCGCGGTGCTCTGATGCCGGCGGACGACGCCCGGCTTTTCTACTGCGACCAGGCGACGCTTGCAATTTAGTCCGGCGCCGAATTGACCTGAGGCCGCTCATCCCCGATGATCGCGGGGCAACAAGCATTCAGGCCTTGATGCATGATGACGCTACCCGAGCTGGCGGCAGATGCCCTGGGTGCGTTCCTCGCCTCAGACATGAAGGACAGATTCGGCGCGTCGCATGCGCGCCTGGCCGAACTGGTCCCATTTGCCGCCCGGCTGGCGCTTGAATGCATCGGCAACAGCGACGCGCTTTATCACAACGTCGAGCATACGATGCTGGTCACGCTGGCCGGCCACGACATCTTCAAGGGTCGGGCGCTGTTGCTGCCGTCGACACCGTCCGACTATTCCAACTTCATCGTCGCGTGCCTGACCCATGATATCGGCTACGTCCGTGGCGTCGTCAAAGGGGACGGAGACGATGGCTACGTCGTCGATGCCGCCGGCCGCAAGGTTTCCTTGCCGCGCGGATGCTCCGATGCCGCGCTTGCACCGTATCACGTCGATCGATCGAAGCTGTTCGTGCTGGAACGGGTTGCGCAGATCGACGAGCTCGACGGGCCGCGGATCGCACGTGCGATCGAATTCACGCGCTTCCCCTACGCACCCGAGACGGAGGAGAGCATCGACGAAGAAGGGGCGCTGTTGCGAGCCGCCGATCTCATCGGTCAGCTTGGCGACCCTAATTATCTGAGAAAAGCCAACGCCCTTTACTACGAATTTGAAGAGAGTGGGTTGAACAAGCAGTTCGGGTATGAATTGCCGGCGGACCTCGTGGATAGATATCCGCAATTTTATTGGAACAGCATCTCTCCACATATCCAGGCCGCCATCCGTTATCTCAACATCACGTCGAGCGGGCGTCGCTGGATTGCCGGCCTCTACAGCAACGTCTTTCGCGCCGAGCGCGAGGTGAGCCTGTCGGGACCACAGCCGTAACCTGACGCGGATCGTCGTATCCCGGGCAGCCGGCGACTTCGAACCGCGGCAGGTATCCCATCAGGAATGCGTCACCTACTTCACGACTGACCGAGGTCTGAGATGATACTTCACATTGGCGCGCTTTCGCTTGCCGCTGCGTTGTCGGCATTCCCGGCGGCCGCAGTGGCGCAGGACTATCCGACCCGCCCGATCAAGCTTCTGATCCACACCCCGCCGGGCAGCCTCGTCGATGTGCTCGGCCGTCTGGTCGGGCAGGAGCTGAGCGATCGGCTCGGCCAGAGCCTGATCATCGACAACCGGGTCGGCGGCGCCACCATCATCGCGGTCGAGCAGCTGAAGAACTCGCCGCCGGACGGCTATACGCTGATGATCAACACGTCCGAAGCGACGATGTTGCCGTTCCTGAAGAAGAGCTATCGCACCGACCCGATCGAGGACTTCACGCCGATCGCGCTGGTCGTGACGTCGTGGACGGTGTTCGCGGTCAACCCGAAGGTGCCGGCGAACACGCTGCCGGAGCTGGTCGCCTATTCCAAGAGCCATCCGGTGCGTTACGGCTCGGGCGGCACCGGCGGCGCGCTGCACATCGCCGGCGAGATGCTCAAGCTGAAGAGCGGGGGTAACTTCGTGCATGTCCCTTATCGCGGCGGCGCGCAGGCCGCGACCGACGCCATCTCCGGGCAGATCGAGATGGTGTCGATGGGGCTCGCCTCGACGCGAGTCGCCGACAGCGGACAACTGAAAATCCTGGCGCAGGCCGGACCGAGCCGGCACCCGATGCTGCCGGAGGTGCCGACCACCGCCGAAGCCGGCATGCCGGAGGTCCGCATGGACACCTGGTTCGGCCTGGTCGGGCCGCCGGGCATGCCGAAGGAGATCGTCGCGCGGATCAACCGCGAACTCGCCGCAATCGTGAAAGAGCCGGCGTTCCAGGACAAGCTCGCCAAGCTCGGGCTCGCGGTGGACTACCGGCCGGACGCCGCGTTCATCTCGTTCATGGCGGACGACACGAAGAAGTGGCGGGAGCTGATCCCGGCGATGGGCATTCCGCAGGTCGATTAGCAGAGGAATACAGCAGATGGCGAAAAAGACAGCGGCCAAGAAGCCTAAGACGCTAACCTGGCCGAACGGCAAGAAGGTCGCCGTGTCGATCACGGTGATGTTCGAGACCTGGCCCGACGACAGCGCGCCGAGCTATTCGGTGCAGACCACGCACCTCAAGAAGGGCACCGTCGATCACGCGGCCAAGGCGTGGTCGACCTACGGCGGACGCGTCGGCGTATGGCGCCTGATCCGGACCTTCGAGCGGCTCGGCATGCCGGCGACGTTCTTCGTCAACGCGCGCTGCACCGAGGTCTATCCCGACGCGGTGAAGCAGATCGCGGGGTCCGGCTTCGATCTCGCCGCGCACTCCTACACCCAGGACGACCTGCCATCGTATTTTCCGCCGGAGGAACAGGACAAGCTGATCCGCAAGAGCATCGACATGCTGGAGTCGTGCAGCGGCAAGAAGGTCACCGGCTGGGGCAGCCCGGTGGTGGCGTTCACCCCGGAGACCGCGGGCCTCCTGAAGCAGAACGGGCTGAAGTGGACCTGCGACGTCACTTACGCCGATCTGCCGATCAAGATCCACACGCCACACGGGCCGATCGCCGGCGTGCCGACCACGGACTTCTCCGACAACCGCGTGCTGCGCGCCTCGTCCCGCGACTTGTACGACGTGCATCGCGGCACGTTCGACTATCTGCGGCAGCACGAAACGATCGGGCTGCAGACCCTGGTAATCCACACCCAGTTCGGCGGCCGTCCGCTCATCACCGCGGTGTTGACCGAGCTGCTGAAATACATGCAGAAGTCGCGCGATGTCTGGTTCACGACGCATGCCGAGCTGGCCGACTGGGCGCTCAAGCAGGACGTCGACGAGCACACCTTCCAGAGCCGGTATTTCCGGTAACGCCGACCCTGGCGTCAGCGGTGCCAAGTTTACCGGCTCGACCGCTCTTTCGTTTGTGCGTGATCTTGTCCGAAAACCGGTGCCCACTTTTCGGGATCACGCTTTTTCTTGTGCGTGATCTTGTCCGAAAACCGGTGCCCACTTTTCGGGATCACGCTTTTTCTTGTGCGTGATCTTGTCCGAAAACCGGTGCCCACTTTTCGGGATCACGCACTACAGCGGTTCCCGTTCGAACGGACGCAACGGGGCAGCCACAGTCTCTCCTCCGTCATTGCCGGGCTTGACACCGCAAGTCGGGTTCACCCGACTTGCGGCTCAAAGGAATGCGGAACTTGGGCAGGCCCGAGTTCCGGTGCAATCCATCTTCTTCGCAAAACGCGTCTTACGAAGCGGATGGACCACCGAACTCGGGTTCACCCGAGTTCGGATTTCTCTGATGCGCAAGTCGGATAAAATCCGACTTGCGGGGTCAAGCCCGCGGGTGACGCCAAAGGATGGGTAAGCGCTGAGTCAATTCGAACAGTAGCCGCCTAGCGCAGCCCCGCCTGCACCACCAGCGGATACGTGACCTCTTGAAACTCGCGCATCTGCTCGACGAACTTCGCCCACGACAGTATGACGCCGTCGAAGCCGGCGCGGGCGAGCGTGGCCAGCTCGTCGACCACCTTCTCCTTGGTGCCGACGATCGGATAGCCGGCCCAGCCGGCGATGAAATGCGCCTTCAACTGATGCGCGACCTCGGGCGGCATGGTCTGGGCGTTGATGCCGAGCGTCGTGGTCAAATTGTCCACCGCGACCCAATCGCCCTTTTCGTGAACGTAATAGTCGAAGAATTTCTTCGCGTCGGCCTCGGTCTCGCCCTGCACCACATAGGCGTTGGTCCAGACCTGGATCTCGCGGCCGTATTCCTCGCGCGCGAACTTACGATAACGCTCGACATGCGCCTTGACGTCCTCGAACTTGTGCGACTGCAACACGATGAAGGCGACGTCGCAGTACTTCGCGGCGTAGTGGCGCCCCTTGTCCGAGCCGCCGGCGTTCATCACCACCGGGTAGGGTTTCTGGATCGGCTTCGGCTGCAGCCACCCCTTCTTGATCTTGTAGAACCGGCCCTCATAGTCGAACTCTTCTTCCCTGGTCCACAGCAGCTTGATGATCTCGAGCCACTCGATGGCGCGCTCATAGCGCGTGTCGTGCTCGAGCTGCTCCTCGCCGAACATCTCGATCTCCGGCTTGTACCAGCCGGTGACGACGTTGAGGTTGAAGCGGCCGCCGGTCACATGGTCGATGGTGGCGGCCTGCTTGGCGGCCATGACGGGATGGATCGTCGGCACATGCGACGTGGCGAAGATGCCCGGATATCGGGTCGAGGCGCCGATCGCCGACGCCCACGAAAACGACTTCGAACCCCTGCCCGTTGAAGTTGGTGACGCCGCCGAAGCCTTTCCAACGGCCGACCGGCACCAACGCCTCGAACTCCATCTCATCGCCCATGCGCGCCAGCGCCAGCGTATCCGGCCAGGTCGCCTCCAGCACGCCGTCGATGCTGGAAATGGCACAGCCGCCGCTGAGATTGGAGCAGAAGGTGCCGAGCTTGAGCTTGCGGGTGTTGAACAGCGGATTGGTCGCTTCGCGCAATTGATCGGGTCGTGCCTTGGCGTCCATTGCTGCCCCTCAACCAGGATCCCGCTGGCTCGTAAATACGCGTGAAGGGTAGCGAGTTTCCCGACCGCCCGGAAGCCAAACATCCGGGGGTTGGTCCACGACCCAATCCCGCTGTCACCGCATGGGGCCGGGCCGGCGGCCCGCGCTTTACAATTGCACCGCAAACTGTGTGATTTATGCCACGCCGCAAGATTTTTGTCAGACCGCCTTACTGAAAGACCAAATTTTCGCTCTCTATCGCAAGTCGACCACAGAGTGGGGAATGTGCAATGGGGGATGTATTTTGATGAAATCACCAATCGTTAAGCGCTCAGTTATCATCGGGGGGCACAAGACGAGTGTCAGCCTTGAAGATGAGTTCTGGAGCAGCTTAAAGGAGATCGGGGGCCGGCGTTTGATGACCCTGTCGAACCTTATTGACTCGATTGAGTCGCAGCGTCAGCACGGCAATCTTTCGTCGGCAATTCGGCTTTTTGTGCTCGATTACTATCGCAGCCGAGTGCCACCCGAGAGCGACCAGGGGCTTCAAGACATGCTCGCTCGTTCTGCGTCGATGCATTCTTGAAAGAGCAAACGGGGGTCGTTCGGGGCGTCCCGGGCGACCCTTTTCTTCCCGTTAGGTGGTGTGGGCGTCTCCATCCACCCGAATCCTCATCCGCCTCTCGCCTCACCGGGGCAAATACTTAGAGCAGCGCCCGCGCGAGCAGCTGAGGGCAGTTTAACATCGCTGTCCTGCTTAGCGGCCTTCATCAGTCATTCGGTTACGCATTTTTAGGAATTGCGATCCAGATATGCCCCAGCAAGGCAGATGAAGCACGCGGCATCAGCGAGCCTGTCAAGCTCGGTGCCATCTCCGAGTTTGATTGGCTGGGAGGTCTTTGGAGCGCTCTTCAGCCGGGGCGTCCGAGCAGGATGAGCAAGTGTTGGATCGGTTAGGGCTTTCGACATTCTGAATAAAACGTGCCATTCGCTGCTTCGGTTCGCTCGAGACATTGAGTGGGTTCCGTGATTGGCCCCGCAACCGTAAAATCGAATGCTTGGCTCTTGAGTACGAGCGCGTATCGTCCTGAGGGAAATACAAACTCGGGATCTTCAGACTGAAACATGAGCATATCAGGATTTTCGCTCACCGGTGCCACTCTCAATTCATACGATGCGTTGCGTATAGTCCACTCATCGTCTACTTGCGCGGTGTTGACGCTGGCCCCGGGACTGAATGTCATCGCGCGCGCGATCTTTGCAATCACACGAACGGCGACACGTTCCGGCGCGATGGCCGATATATCGCGTCGAAAGGCAATAAAGGTGACCCGACCATCCGAAAGCAAAGTGCCACTCGCTTTCTTGATCGGCGTCGACATGAAAACCCTGCGGTCCGGTACCGTAATGGCCAGCGGTTCTAACTGTACGAGTTGTCCTCCGCTGATCGCATAAACTCCGTAGACCTTGGGAAGGGTTAGGCGCGGCGATTGTCCACCGAGAGTGGCTGATGGCGCCACGGAAGTGTCCGTTTGACTTGCGGCCGAAGACGACTCGGCCGGCGGTGCGGTCGGCGGGCCGGACAATACGAATGGGCGCTGGAGAACGAGGTAGGCAGCCAGCCCAAAAAGGGCGACGAAACACACTGACAGTAACTGAAAAAGGCGAGACCGATGGCTATTGCGGGATGGCGTTCGGGCGTCCCATGCAGCGAAGGGCTTGGGCAGCCGACTACCGTAGCTTTTCGTGGAGGCCGCTCCATCGATGACCAGGATGGAATTCGGATCAACGTCGTTCGAATGGTGTGCCCGCCGCTGGGTTGAGCTTTCGATCATGCGGTCCAACGATCGAACAGCCCGCGACTCATCGTGTCGCAAGGACACGCTCTCTACCCGATCCACGGCTGCATCGAGCGCCACCATCAGGCGGTGGATCTCGCTCACGCTCATTGGAGGGTCCCGCCGCCAAGCTTCTCTCTCAAGCTTGATGCGCGCCAGCTCGTAGACAGCGCTTCGCAATTGAGCTGGGTCGTTTTCAATTGACCCGATTACACGTGCGAGGACCAAAGAAAAATCCAGCTCCGCCGAGGTCGCCGGAACATTCCTTGCACTGTTGTTTGGCGCAGCGGGCGCAGTCATCCTATCAGTCAATTTTTCCCGCGTTCAGCCATTGCGACTGCCTGTTTGACCGAACGACCTCTGAGCGTACGCCGACTACGTCGCGAACTCAGTTTATCTAACAATCTCGACCACGCCTTGCATTTCCTACCACAGGTTGAAGGCTGTTAGGAAGGGGCAGCTCCGCTCCACATGTGCACGTGCCCAGAAGAATCCCATCCGTCCAAGGTGGCATGAAGCGTATCGCGCGCGGGTTTACGTGCACCGTGCTTTAATATGCGGGGGATCGGCACCTTCCACCGAATTCGGTTTCGACCCGACTGGGCGATCTAATGATCCGGGTCTCGCATCGATGCAGGCTGTTCGTCAAACGGTGCCGCGGCGCTGCCAATGACCAAATCGCCCGGCTCGCGAATGGCCGCAAGATGGTGACCCCCTAGCAGTGCTCATACCCTCTCTTCGCAACCTTGGAGCAAGGCGCGACTACAACGATCCCGATTGTGCGCCCGTGTCCGCGTTCTGGTACGAAGCCGCGGCAAATCGGA
The DNA here is from genome assembly GCA_963725065.1 of uncultured Alphaproteobacteria bacterium. Taxonomy (GTDB): domain Bacteria; phylum Pseudomonadota; class Alphaproteobacteria; order Rhizobiales; family Xanthobacteraceae; genus VAZQ01. The sequence goes on along the minus strand of CAVRXD010000062.1, from coordinate 29,928 downwards.
ATCAGCCGACGGACCGCCGAACTCTAAATTAGTTTCAGTCCAGCGCCCTGCTAGACCGTGGCGCGATTTCGTCCTGCGACCAGGCCCCAGACGACAAGAACGATCACGGCGCCAACGACGGCGCCGATCAGCCCCGCACCTTCACCGGCCTGGTACCAGCCAATCGCCTGCCCAAGATAGGTGGCGACGAGCGCGCCCACGATTCCAAGGATGGTGGTCAGGATGAAGCCCGACGGTTCGTTCGGCCCGGGATGGAGAAATTTGGCGATAATCCCGGCAACGAAGCCGATGATGATAGTCCAGATGATGCTCACGACTGGCTCCTGTATCTGACTCTCTGGAGGGAATAGCGCACGCGACGAGACACGGCTGGTCTTACGAAAAGTCCGCCGCGCTCGGGATGCGGCCTTGGGGCGTGTACTTGTCGACGGCCTCGGGCAAATTCTTGGAGAGCCGGGACAGAATCTCCTCGCGCGACAGGCCGGTTTGTTGCGACAAGGTCTGCAGCACGTCGGGTCCGATCGCCTGCTCCAATTGCGGAGGTGCGATCTGCTTGTTAGGCCCGGACGCGACCCAGGAGTCCGCAACATCGCCGTGGCCCTGCTGCTTGAAAGCATCCATCAGCTCGCGCAGGCCACCGCTCAACACCTCTCCAATGCCCGCGCCGCCCAGCAATCCGCCCAGGGTTCCGGCCGTCCCTGCTCCCGCGCCGCCCTGGGGGACTTGCCCGGGTGCGGCAGGATTGCCCTGCGCCCCGCCGCGAAGCATCTCCGCAATTTTGTCCCGGTTCTGGTACCCCGCGATGGCGAGGAGCCCCAGCAGCGCTGTCATGGAGGGATATCCGCGGCTCATATCATCATCCTCGTTGTCCGGTCCGACGTTTCAAGTTGAAGGCGCAACGGCACCAGCGCGTTGGAAAGGGTGGTGGAAAGCATTGGGCTAGTCCGACAACGCCGCTCGAGGCGTCTCGTTCCAGCGGTCGCCGCGTGGGATTCGCCAGGTGGATGCCCTGCAGGCAATTCAAGCGTCGCTCGAGGCGCGCAATGACCCCTTAGCCTGACGGGCCCGAGCTACGTGGGGTCCGGTTTTCGCGCCTTCCGCGCGGTGCGTTCGGCCTGGCGGTCGAGCGCGCGCCGATCGCGACGCTCCTGGGTCATCACGTCTTCCGCGATATGCTGCAGGCGATTGTGCGTTGGGCGCCCCGGCTTCCCCGCGGCGTGGGCCTTCTGCCGGCTCTTCGCGGTGCGGGCGCGTTTGGTCTTTTTCATGCGAATGGCTCCCTGAGGCCGACTTCACCTCACCGTGTGAGCCCGCGATGGCGCGAACCCCAACGCACTGCCACGGAAGGCCATCCGCTCGGAAGGTCGTCTGCCCTGAAGATCCTGGAGGATACTTTTCTCAGTGAAGTCGGCGCGAGCCGGCGGCGGTCTCGTACACGTCCGGTTTCAGCAGCGAAAGGCGCTGGGTACACCACTCGAACACTTCAAGCTCCCGCCGGTACCCTTGCGCATCGCTTGAAGCGGCCGCCCGGCGGGCGAGATCCCATGCCACGTCGGCGAGGCGCTGCAATGTAGCCGCATCGTCCAGAAACGGCTCGACGCCCAGGCCGCGGAGAAGTTCGGGAAGCCGATCGGCGGTCATGTTCGTCTCGCTGCCTGTCCCTTAATCTCCTGGGACGTCAACGCCGATCCCCACGGCATGTTCCGAGCTGGACGACACCGTCGAGCCGGGACGTCATCGCTTCAGCCGACGCTCAGACCGGCGACAAGCCAGGACGCTTTCCAACGGCCTCGATGGCGTCGGCCACTTCATCAGGCGCAGCATGATGAACCATGTGACCGACGCCGGGCAGCAATATCAGGTGGCTATGGCGGATCGTTTCGTGCAATCGCGCGGACTGCCGGTGGGGATCTGAAATCCTGTCCGCAGTGCCTGCCATGATGGTGACGGGGATCGACAGGTCCATATATCTGGAGGCGTTGGCGGCGGCGGACGGCACCATGAGCGCCAACTCTTCCGACGAGGCGCGAATCTGACCCGGCCGCAGCGACAGAGCCGTCGGAAACTCCGCGGAAAAGCGCCGAGGAACGCCTTGCGGTGCGAACACCTTCCGTATCACGCTGTTCTTGATCAGTTGACCGATGAGCGGCGCAATCGTCCAGCGCAGAACGTCGCCGATCACGGGAATGGCGGGAGGCGCAAAGAAAGCAACGTCCGTGCGCGGTGTCGGGAAATAGTAGCCCGACACCAAGACCAACGCCTTCACCAGCCGGGGATGATCGAGCGCGAGCGCAAGCGCAACCATGCTTCCCCACGAGTGACCGACGACAACGGCCTCTGCTATTCCCATTCGCTCCAGCGCGCCGGCGAGCAGATCCGCCTGGGCCGCCGGCGTCCACGCGATGCCGCGCGGACGCTCGCTGTAACCGAACCCCGGTCGGTCGAAGGCGACCACCCGGCGGCGGCGGGCCGCACGCGCAACAAGGCCGCTGATCTCCATATCGGCAAGGGTCACGCCGTTGCCATGAAGCAATATCACCGCGGGGCCCGGTCCGCCGGTATCGATCTTGTGCAGCCGAACGCCGCGCACCCTGATGAAGTCGCCGCGAGGGGGATATCTTCGCTGAGCGTCGAGCGCGCGCTGCCGGTTAAGCGCCGCCAATCCTGCCAAAACCGCGACCGATCCCAACGCGATGGTGCGGGCCGACAAGCCCCGGTTGGAGGCAGCGCTCATTCACAGTCCCTTTGCAGCACAGCCCAGCCGATCGATGGGCGATGTGACAGATCCGGTCGTCAAGCCGCCAGGCGGCCTTTCGTCCTGTCGCTGCGGGAGAACTCGGTCGGGCAACCGACGTTCCAGGCCGGGGTAAACTTCCGAGTGCGACCTGGAGCCTTCGAGCGAAATCCGTTCGCGATTTCGCTCCAAGTATTTGTTGGGTCGCATGATCTTATCCGAAAAGTCTGCAACTTTTCGGGATCATGCTTGTTTGAGCATGATCCTTTCCGAAAACCGCTGCACACTTTTCGGGATCATGCTTTAGGGGAGCTGTGACACGAGTTGGCGATATCCGCCGACGCCGCCAACGCGTTGCATGGCGGCGGTGCCTTACGAGCCAGGCAGATAGATTTCGCGCTGATACCACGGCACCGAGGTGACGCTGATCAATTGCTCGGTGCCGTCGAGCAGCGGCGAAAGCTTCTCGCCGGCCGCCCTGAAGGTGACCTTTTGCAGCCGTTCCGGTCCGGTGCCGGCGCCGCGCACGACATCGACGCCCTGCTCGAAGCGGTAGATGCGGAAGAACTCGGGCTTCGATTGCGAATAGACGCGCAGCTCCCCCTTCTCGCGCGCGGCGGTCCCGCGCACGTATTGAATTTGCAGCGTGGTGGAAGAACCGTTGTCCGCCTTGTACTCCCAGGACTTGTCAACAATCGAGTTGCCGCCGGGCTCGTGGCGAACCTTGCGCTCGACAACGTTGGTCGCCTTGATGCTGGCGCCATACGGCCCACCCGCGGCGGGGGAAAGCCCGGCGAAAATCATCAGCCCGCCGGTTTCGCTGCCCGGCTTGCGCACCGGGATGCCGAAAATCAGATTGCGGACCGGCGGCGTCGCCTTGCCGGTGGCATCGTGCGCCGCCATTTGATCGACGAAGGTGACGCGCAGGTTGGCGCCCGCAGACGGCCCGGACGTTGCCGGATTCGCTTCAAAGCCCGGCGGCAACAGCTTCTGGATCGCGGCGTCGGCCACCTTGAAGTTGAGGATGGTCCGCACGTCCATGTTGGTCCCGACGAGTTTCTCCTGCGCCAGCGCCGGACCGGCGAGAAGCCACAACAGCGACAGCAGAAATGCACGCATGATTGTCCTCCCGTAATGACAATTGGGGAATACTAAAGCGGTTCCCGTTCGCATTGACGCACTGCTTACCCATTCTCTTGCGTCACCCGCGGGCTTGACCCGCGGGTCCATCTTCTTTGCAAGACGCTCTTGCGAAGAAGATGGATTGCCGGGTCAAGCCCGGTAATGACGGGGGAGAGTCCTTTGTTTCCGACGTTCGTATCATCTCGCAGCACCCGCTTTTACGAACGTCGGAAACAAAGGGACACTAGCATGTTGCATGGCCGGTGCCGGGCCTATTTGGCGGCAAAGCATTTGGCACGTAGACAAAGAGGACCGGCGACAGGCGCGGCGTCTCATCAAGACAACTCACGGCAGTCGTCTTGTCGAGTTGGTAGCCGATCATTGTCCTTCGATCATGGCCGCCCAGCGCTTGAGCGTGGCGTCCGGCACCAGCGGAAAACCTTGGTAGTCCTGCCAAAGCTCGATCGAGCTCGCACCGAGCGACACACCCTTCCTGATGGTGCCCTCGAAATCCTCGGGCGTCGTGTGCAACGTCTGAAACTCGATCTCGGGTCCCATTTTCTGCATGGCGGCGTAGATCGGAAGGAGACTCTTCGGCGGGTTGGCATCGAGATCGTGATTGTCGAAGACACACCGCCGCCCGACCGCCTGGCGGCAGGAGCGCATGACCTGCTCCGTGAAGGCGGCATCACCTGGGCGCCGGCCGCTCAAGCCGTAAAACGGATTGAGCGAGAGCACGAGCCGCGACGCCTTCCACGGCGCGTAGTCGGCAACCGCGTGCTCCAGGCATTGCCGATGCGCCGCATCCGTATAGCCTGCCGCGCGCAGCGGGTTAGCCACCGTCGGCTCCGTCGGAAGGAAGAACGGCTCGGCCGTGTACGACATGCACGACGTGATCGCGACCTCCCGGATCAGCGGCAGCGCGTCGTACCTGGTGGCAAGCTGCACCTGCAATCGCGACCACGCCTGCCGATAGGCCTCGCTCCAGAACCGGCCGAGGGTGCGCTGCTTGCCGTTGTGCTCGGTGGCGATCGGCCCACCGCCGAGTTGCTTGGCCCAGTCCGGCGCCTCGAAGCCGCCCCACACCCGCAGCTTGACCGCGATCGGCTTGGCGGGATTGCGGGCGTTGTACGCGCGGACATCCGACAGGGCCCGGTCGATGACATTGTCGTCACCGAGTTCGGAGGCAGGCGTTGGCTGGAGCTGCTTCCAGGTCGCGATGACCACGAGGCCGCCGAAAATTCCTGCCTTCGCGTTCAGCGGCTCCAGCGTATTGACGGGGTCGCCGCCCTGGCCGACGAAGCGGTACGCTCCCATGGATACGAGACCGCGGATCGGCGGTTTGATCTGAGGATCGGCGGCAAAGGCACCGCTCGCCAGGGGAACCAACAGCATTGCGCAGACCGCGAGCAGGCGAGCGCGACCGGCGATGACGATCGGCGCGTCGAAACACCGCTTCAACGCCAGGCGCGCCGGCCGTTGCCGAGGCGGCATCACGACCCGCCTCGCAAATTGATGGCGGACAGAAATTCCTCACGCGTTTCCGGCACTGTCCTGAACGATCCCAACAAGCAGCTCGTCACCATCGTGACGCCCGGCTTATGCACGCCTCTTGTCGTCATGCATTCATGCGCCGCCTCGACCACCACACCGACTCCGTACGGCTTCAACACGCTGTTCAGGCAGTTGGCGATTTCCGCCGTCATTTTTTCCTGCACCTGCAGACGCTTCGCATAGACGTCGACGAGGCGTGCAAGTTTTGAAATTCCAACGACACGGTCGCGGGGAAGGTAGCCGATGTGAACACGGCCGATGATCGGCGCGATGTGATGCTCGCAATGCGATTCAAATCGCACATCGCGCAGCAGCACGATTTCATCGTAGCCACCCACCTCCTCGAAGGTACGCTTGAGGTACTCGCGCGGATCCTCGAAATACCCCGCAAACCACTCTTCGTAGGCGCGCACCACGCGAGCCGGTGTTCCGACCAGCCCTTCGCGATCCGGGTCATCGCCCGACCAGCGGATGAGCGTGCGTACGGCATCTTCCGCCACCTCGCGCGAGGGCCGCTGCAGTGATTTTGCGGCGCCTGGACCCGGACGCTTCTTGGAAGGGCGATTGAGCTTTATGATCTTATCCATCCGATGTTTCCAGTTTGGACAGGCTTGTGTGGAAGGCGACGCGACGGCGTCAGTCCACGAGCGCCTGATAGACCAACGACTTGAACATCCTGCGGTAGTAGGCGCGGATCGGGCTCGGCGCCTGCGTCATGTAGACCCCGACGATCTCTTCCTTGGGATCGACCCAGAAAAAGGTGCCGGCGTAACCAGCCCACAAGAACTCGCCCGCGGAGCCGGACACGCCGGCGACCCCGTCTCCCTGGCGCACGGCAAAGCCCAGGCCGAAGGTGTAGCCAGGGGTCCCCAGCAGCAGCTCACCCGGCTGGAACGGCGCCGCGACGCGCGTGCCCAGATGGTCCGACGTCATCAGCTTGACGGTGGAGCGGCTCACCACGCGCGCGCCGTCGAGCTCGCCGCCATTCAGCAGCATCTGCCCGAACCGCAGATAATCCATGGCGGTCGAAAGCGCACCGGCGCCACCGGAATCGTTCATCGGCTCCGCCGACACATCGAGCACGCTGACCTTCTGGCCCGAGGCCGGGTCGACCGGCAGCGGCTGCACGAGGCGCGGCATCTTCGATGCCGGGAGCCAAAAACTCGAGTCCACCATCTTGAGCGGTTTGAACAACCGCTCATCCAGGACCACGGCAAGCCGCTTGCCCGACGCCGCCTCGACGACGCGGCCAAGAATGTCGACGGCCATGCTGTATTCCCACACGGTGCCCGGCTGGTGAATCAGCGGCGCCTTGGCGATGCGCTCGACTTGCTCGGCTGGTGTCATGCCGCGGGAATCATATTCGTGGACACCCGGCTGGGAGAACTTCGCCGCGACGTAGGCGGCCTTCACCGGCTCGTTCTTGGTGATCTCCGCATAGGCGAGACCCGCGCTGTGGCGCAGAAGATCCTGCACGATGATCGGTCTGCCCGCCGGCACGTTCGTGTAGGTGGCCTTGCCATCAGCGCCGGTGCTGGCCACGCTCACCTGCATGTCCTTGAAGGCCGGCAGGAATTTGGCGATGGGATCGGTGAGCTGGATGACGCCGTCCTCGACCAGCGTCATCGCCGCCACCGAGGCAAGCGGCTTGGTCATCGAGTAGATGCGGAAGATCGCATCTGGCGTCATGGGCGTATTCGCGCCCTTGTCCTGGAAGCCGATGGCGTCCGAATAGACGATCCTTCCCTTGCGGGCGACCATGACCACCGCACCCGGCAACTTGCCGTCGGCAATCTCCTTCTTGAGCACCGCGGTGATGCGCCCAAGCCGCTCCGCCGACATGCCCACCTGTTCAGGCGCTGCCGTGGCGAGGGGTTGGAGCTCGCGTGCAAAGACGGGCAGCGACGTTGTCGTAGCGATTACCGTCGCGGCCAGCAGCGCCGTCGTCGCCGCCAAGATTTTCCACCTGCGCATGACGTTTCTCCCGTGACCGTTCTTGCGAGGACCGCGTTCGCGCGATCCGGCAGCGATCTTATCCGACCGCGTCGCCTGGAGAAACGCGACTCCGGTGCATCTGGCATTTTCGCTGGTAGGAGCGGACGCGCCACGGCTTGGGCGACGAGGTCCGGGGCGCGGCCATGGGCCTAGGGCGCGTAGCTGACTCCTCTCCGGCCATCTGATAGCGTGCACCGACTTGGCTGGGAGCCGGCCAATGCACTTCGATCCATTGAAACGACGTGATTTCAACTCGCTTTTTTTCAACGCGCTTCGTTTCAGCGCGCTTGTTGGGCGGCGCGGCAGCGTGGCCGCCTGGAACGCGCGCGCGGCCACGGCGACGCCGTTGATCCGATATCTCGACCCCGGATGGCCTGATGCGAGGAGCGGTGTGTTTTCGCGCTTGTTGGGCAGCCTGCTCCTGAGCGGCGCCATGGCGCTGTCGGCGGCGGCCCAGAACGCGCCGGGGGTGACCGATCGCGAGATCAAGATCGGCCAGACGATGCCTTATACCGGTCCGGGCGCCCGGTTCTCGGCTAACGGTCTGGCCGAGATGGCCTACATGAAAATGATCAACGATCAGGGCGGCATCAATGGTCGCAAGATCAACCTGATCAGTGTCGACGACGGCTTCATGCCGTGGCGAACCGGGAACGAGACGCGCAAGCTGATCGAGGTGGAGCAGGTCGCCTTCGTCTTCGGTTCGATTGGGACGACCACTCAGCTCTCGGTCGCGAAATATCTCAACGAGCGAAAAATTCCGCAGCTGTTCATCGAGAGCGGCGCTTACCGCTGGGGCCGTTACAAGGACACGCCCTATACGATCGGCGGCGTACGCCCGAGCTACCGGCTGGGAGCGCGCCTTTACGTGCGGCACGCGCTCAAGCAGAACCCAAATGCGAAAATCTGCATCCTCTATGAGGACAATGACTGGGGCCGCGACTATACCGACGGCGTGCGCGACGTGCTGGGCACCAGATATGCCGCGACCGTGCGGGAAGCGACCTACGAGCTCACGGATGCCTCGATCGACCGGAAGATCGTGGAGCTCAAGGCCACCGGCTGCGATGCGCTGATCGCAGCCACCGTCCCGCAGTTCGCCGAACAGGCGATCCGCAAGGTCCACGATCTCGCCTGGAAACCGATTTTCTTCATGAACAATATCTCGGCCTCGGTGCCCATCGTGCTCGAGCCGGCCGGGCTCGAGAGCAGCATCGGCCTGCTGTCATCGGCCTATGGCAAGGACCCGCGTGATCCTGCGTTCGAGAATGACCCGGCGCTGAACGATTGGCGCGTCTGGATGAGCAAGTATCTGCCGGATGCGGATGTGCGCGTGCCGAGCTACGTCAACGGCTACAACACGGCCGCCACCCTGGTGCAGGTGCTCAAACAGGCCGGCAGCGATCTCTCGCGCGAGAATATCATGCGCCAGGCGACGAACCTGCGCGATCTCGAGCTCCCGATGCTGCTGCCGGGGATCAAGATCAACACCAGCCCGACCGACTATTACGCGGTCCAGCAGTCGCAGATGATGCGGTTTGACGGCAAGCGCTGGGTGCGCTTCGGCGACTTGGTCTACGACGAGTGAGACGTCAGCCTGCGCCGACATCCGGTTGATGGAGGGACACCCCGCCGGACAGGCGTTGCCAGACGAGGCGATGGACCTGCGCGTCACCGAGCAGCGTCAGCGGCGGCGTCTCAAGGGTCAGTCGATCGCCGGCGAGCGCGAAGAACCGCTTCTGTTGCGTTCCGACCAGGTTCGGAAACCAGCTCAGCTCGATGCGGTGGATGACGAAGCGCTGCTGCTCGTTGACCTCGTAGGAGCCGCAGTAGCCGACATAACCCGCGAAGGCGGCCGCGATTTCCTCCGGCGTGGCGTCCGTCAAGTTGTCGGAGGCGAATGTCGGCCGGTCGGGACGCATGAGAGCAACGCTCATGTGTCCGCGCCCGTCATACATGATCGAGCCGCGCGGATCGCCGCCCAGGGGAGAGTTGATTGGTTCCCCGCCGGCCTGTTGGATATTCCAGGACACGAGCTGCCACGTGCCGGAGAGCTGTTCCGTCGCGGAACGCGGCGCCGGCTGTTCCGGCGCAACGAGCGTGGGAGCAGCGATGCGCTGGGGAGCGGCGGCTGCGGCAACGGTCATGGAGGCCTCATGTCGATCTTGCGGATGGACGGCCCGGCGCGGTGACGACACGGAGCGCCGGCGCGGCGGCGGGCCGGGCCGGACGCGCTTGAGCCAACTCGCCCAGCGCTTCGCGCATGGCCTCGCCCATCGCGACCACGCTCCGACCCATGGCATGGCCCTCGAGCGCGATGCCGAGCGCGACCGTCCAGAACCTGCGGGCCGTGACGTCAGGGGCATGATGCGTGTGCCACCTGTGACGCGCCATCTCGCGGCCATAGGCGCGCGCGGCCTCGACATGCAGCCGCTCGATGGTGCGCGCGATCTGGGGGACCAAGTCGGGCCGCTGGCGTGCGAGAGTCAGCGCTTCGACGAACAGCACCAGCCCGTCGGCTCCCACCACGCTATCGACCACCGCGCTCGCGTAGGCCTTGGGCGTGCGCGCCCGGGCCGCCGCTTTTTCGGCACGCTCGGCGATGTGGAGGATGTCGCGACACGCGGCCTCGACGAACAACGCCTCCTTGGTGCGGAAGTAGTAGGTGATCTGGCTCGGAAAGGCATCGGACGCGCCGGCGATCGCGGTGATGGAGGTGCCGTTGAGGCCATGCGCCTTGAACAGCTCGCTCGCCGCGTCGAGCAGGCGCGAGCGCATGCTCTGGCCGGCGCTGCGCGTCGCGCGCGCACTGTGGCGGGGCGCGCCATCGCGGGGCGCGGTGGACCCGGCCGCATGCGGACGCGAAGCCTTGCGGGCGCGGGCGCCGGGCTTGCCGCTTCCGTCGTCCCTGACCTTGGCCAAGCGAGCCCTCCGCTTTTTCCAATCTTGTTTGTATATCATACAAACAAGATCACTCCAAACGCTTTTTGGCGAAGGGGGGGTAAAGGCGCGACTTCGCGCTGAACCGGATTGTCAGCGCTCGCCGTGATTTGATCAGCTGGTATGCGATGCCGCCGTTCGCGACCTGTTTCCCGCATCGCGGGTGTGCCATCTTCCCGGTTCGAATTATCAAGAGGGCCGGACGGCCTTCGAACCCTGACCCGGGACGGACATAATGAGCAACGGCAGTTCCCCTTCTCTCTCCGAACTCGACGCGCGCATCGCCATCCTGCGCGACAACATCCGGCAGCTGATCGAGCAGGCCGCCGGATACTCCGGCGCCGAGGATGAAGAGCGCAACGCGGACCGGATCGCGCAGCAGACCGAGGAGCTCGAAACACTGACCAAGCAACGCGACGCGCTGGCGAAGAAATGACGCATCCCGGCATGAAGAGAATGTGCACGCGCATGCCGCCGGGGATCGCACCATGAGCCGCCCGCCCTTTCCTCCCTTCACCGCCGAGACCGCCGCGCAAAAGGCGCGCATGGCCGAGGACGCGTGGAACACGCGCGATCCCGCGCGCGTCGCGCTCGCCTATACGACCGACAGCCGCTGGCGCAATCGCGCCGAGTTCCTGGAGGGCCGCGCCGCCATCGAAGCCTTCCTGACGCGCAAGTGGAACCGCGAGCTCGACTACCGCCTGATCAAGGAGGTGTGGACGTTCCGCGACAATCGCATCGCCGTGCGCTTCGCCTACGAATGGCACGACGACAGCGGCCACTGGTTCCGCAGCTACGGCAACGAGAACTGGGAATTCGACGAGCAGGGCCTGATGCGGCTGCGCATCGCCAGCATCAACGACCTCCCCATCGACGACAAGCGAGCGCAAGTATCACTGGCCGCTCGGCCGCCGCCCCGACGATCACCCGTCGCTCAGCGAGCTCGGGCTATAGCGGCGATGAAAACGGGGCCTTTCATACTTTCCCGCGCACGGGAAACGTGTCGAACACGACAGTCAGATTCTGAATGCGGTCACCCTGATCAAAATCGAAGATCAAGACGATATCGTTCTTGAACTCCGTGCCGTCGGCGCTCCTCCATTCATCAAAGAATAGAACCGCCGCCGTCGCAGGATTGTCCGAGCAATGGAAGATCGTCTTGACCGTCAGCTTGTCGGCCGACGTCTTCGCAAACAAGGTTTGAAAAAAGCCGGCGGCCGGCTGTCGTCCAAAGATCGGGTGGACGACCACGGCATCGTCGGCAAAGCAGGCGATCACCTCACCGTAGTCATGCTGCTCGACGGCCCGGAGATAGCGCTGGATCGTGGTTTGTGCCGACACGCGCCCCCCGCGGGCTTTGCCGCTTGCACGAATTGGTACTTAAGATAAGCGCGCTATTGAAGGCGGTCACGACTTTTCGGCCCTTACCCGGCGCCATTGCAAAGGGCCGCTGACATGCGCGATTCAATGGCAGCGTGGCCCAACCTGCCGTCCCTCTGAATTGCCGAAGCTGTCGCGTGGTCAGGCCGGCTTGCGGGCCTCTTCTTCCATGGTGACCGCAACGGCTCCGTTGGCGGACAGGCGCACCTTCTGTCCTTCGACATCCGCGACCAGGCTCAAATCGATGTAATGATGATGGCCCTTGTGGCTGCCCATCCCGCTGTCGGCTTTGATGAGCTTGATCCTGCCGTTCTCGACCCGATCCACCGTTCCGATGTGAACGCCGTCGGCGCCGATGACTTCCATATGCTCTTTGATCCGGCTATCGCTCATGTGATTTCCCTCGCTGTAGTTGTTGAACTTCCCGCCAGCAACGCGGTTCCATTCCTCCGTGCGATCGGGCGGCCCAGCCGCAGATGAAAACGTGCCTCGGCGCGGCCGGCACAAGAGTTCGGACCTCGGTCATCATCGCCCGGTCGACGCGCCGGCCGTAGTCGACAGCGCGCATCGGCGCCTCCCGGGTCAGCGGCCAGGCGTTGGCCGCGCGGTATCCCCGAACCGCTGGGCGCCGCGCGCAAATTCCCCGGGTGGCGTTTGAACCTTTCCCCCCACCAACGCGACCAATCTGTTGGGAGCCCTTGCCGGGGATCAGATGGCAAGAGGCAGATCGAATAGGGGGACATCATGCACGCCAAACGCGTACACATCCTCGACTGCGATCTCGGTGCACTCACGGTGCTTCTGATCGGGATCAGCGCCGTTTCGTTGCTGGCACTCACTTTCTGAAGGCTCCGGGCTCGCCTGACGCGAGCTTAGCGGAACGACCCTTCGGAGACGTGCGTCCAGAGCTTGGGGAGATATTCCTATGTCCAATCCGCGTAACCGCATCCTGGCGAGCACAGCGCTGGCGCTGGTCCTTGCCGCCCCGCTTGGCTACCTGGCCAAGGGTCACCTCACCGCTATGGCCGCGACCTCGGCCGAGCCGGCTGTCACGCAGTTCGCCCCGGTGAACGCCACTCCGGCGAGCGAGCCGGCCGCGATCTCCAACGGCGCATCCGGTGCTCCGGCGAGTGCGATCGAGCCGGCGACATCAGCCCAGCCGGCCGCCGCCACCGAGCAGCAGACCGCGATCGAGCCTGTTGTCGCGCCGGATCCGCTGGCCGCGCTCGATCCCGCCGACCGCGCCGTCGCCGAAAAGATCCGCGACCTCCTGGCCACGAGGGGCGACAAGCTCTTCACCGCCAAGAAGGAGCGCGAGGCGGTCGAGGCGTTCTACCAGAACCGCAACCTCGCGCCGCTCTGGCTCGACAAGGGCATCGAGAATGCCCGCGCCGAAGCCGTGATCGCGCGCATGAAGAACGCCGATGCCGACGGCCTCGAGCCCGGCGACTACAAGGCGCCGAGCTTCTCCGGGCTTGCTCCCGATGCACTGGCCGAGGCCGAGCTGCGGCTCACCCGCGCCGTGCTCACCTATGCCCGCCACGTGCAGGCCGGCCGCTTCCCCTATACCCGCGTGAGCAAGAACATCGAGCTGCCGCAGGCGGCGCCGGAGCCGGCGGATGTGCTGAGCAGCGTCGCGGATGCCGCCAACGCCGGCAAGGCGCTCGACGCCTACAGCCCGCAGAACCAGCACTATCGCCAGCTCAAGGCAGCGCTCGCCGACCTGCGCGGCAAGCCGGGCGCGTCGAAGGGCCAGATCGACACCATCACCGCCAACATGGAGCGCTGGCGCTGGTATCCGCGCGACCTCGGCAACGCCTACTCGCTGGTCAACCTGCCGGACTTCACGCTGCGGGTGATGCACAACGGCGGGCAGGTGTGGACCACCCGCATCGTGATCGGCAAACCCAGCATGGCGACCCCGCTGCTGAGCGAGACGATGAAATACCTCACCGTCAATCCGACCTGGACCGTGCCGCAGTCGATCGTCCGCAATGAATACCTGCCGGCGCTGGCGCAGGATCCGACCGTGCTCGACCGCATGGGCCTGCGGGTGAGCTACAGCGGCGGCGGCGTCACCATCACGCAGCCTCCGGGCGACGGCAATGCGCTCGGCCGGGTCCGGTTCAGCTTCAACAACCGCTTCTCGGTGTTCCAGCACGACACGCCGGACAAGGGCTACTTCAACGACACGGTGCGCGCCTACAGCCACGGCTGCATGCGCGTGCAGGATCCGCCGAAGTACGCCGAGGTTCTCCTCAACATCGCCCGCCCGAGCGAGCATTGGACCGCGGAGAAGATCCGGAAGATGTACGGCGGCGCCGAGCGCGACCTCCAGCTGCAGCACGCGTCGATCTGGGTGCACCTGACCTATCAGACCGCCTTCGTCGACAACTCCGGCAAGCTCGAAATGCGCCGCGACATCTACGGCCTCGACAGCCGCACCATCGCCGCGATCAAGAGCGAGCGCGGCCACCTGGAGCAGGCGCCCGAGCGCAAGCGCGAGGAGATCGCCACCGCTCCGCGCAAGCCGACGGCCCCCGCCGCACGGACCAGCGCGCTCCCGCAGACCACCTACACCACGCCGGGCTACGCCAGGCAGCTGCCGCCGTCGATCTTCCGCTAAGCGTCAGCCATTCCAAACCAGCAGTAGACCCCCGGCTTGCGCCGGGGGTCTTTGTTTTTGCGAGGCGCGTTGTCGCGCAAATGATGGATTGCATCGGACGTCGGTCTGCTCTCTCCCCCGCCGCCGGTCACGAGCCGGCATCGGTCGCGGCGTAGAACTCCACGAACATCCGCACCGGCCCGAGCGGCTCGACCTCGTGCAGCTGGCCGGGGCGCACCACACCCGGCTTCCCCGGCGCAAGCTCGGTCTCGCTCGCGGGATCAAAGGTCCGGTAATGCAGGCGGCCCTCGATCACATGGATCAACGCCCAGACGCCCGTCTTGGTGCGGTGGCTGCGGCGCAACCCGGCCGGCAGGCTGTCCTGATCGAAAACCGGGGTCCGCTTGTAGGCGGTCAGGCCGGGCGGCAGGCCGTCGTGCGGCGCGGCATCCGCGGTGGCATGCAGCTCAGGGCGGTGCAGGCGCTCACCCTTCCGGAGCAGCACGCCGTGCCCACCGGCAGCGCCGAGCTCGAGGCTCTCGGCGATGCGCCGCGCACGGTCGATGAAGTGATCGGCGGCCGCGGCGGGACAGAGCTCGCGCGCGCTCGCCTCGAACAGCGCCAGCCAGCGATCGAAATGCGCGGCGTCGACCGGCAACGGCAGATGCTTCTGCATGGGCTGGCCGTGATAGCTTCCCGTCATCAGCGCGACCGACGACCAGAACGCGCACATCCGCGCCAGGTGCGGCTCCCAATCGCCGATCCGCGCCGCGAACACGGGACCGATCAAGGCATCCTCCCTGACGCGGCGGTAGAAGCCGCGGACCAGCCGCTCGATCATCGCTTCGTCGATCCCGGTCTCGCGCCGGATCGCGTCGGTGATCTCCGCACGCCGCTGCACCGCCGATGTCACCGCGACGGTCATGGCCGCGCCTCGATCGCGAGCGGGTCCGACAACAGCCGCCGCATGCGGCGCACCGAGCCCGGATTGGCGACCAGGTCGGCCAGCGAATAACGGTCGAGCACCGCGAGAAAGGCGCGCAGCGCCTCGTCGAGCACCCCGCGCAGCCCGCAGGCCGGCGATATCACACAGGCGTTGCGCTCGCGGTCGAAGCACTCGACCAGGGCGAAGCTGTCCTCGGTCGCCCGCACCACCGCGCCGACGTTGATGGCGCCGGCCGGGAGCTCGAGCCGCAGCCCGCCGCCGCGGCCGCGCAGCCCGCCGATGAAACCGGCCTGCACCAGCGTCTGCGCCACCTTCATCAGGTGGTTGCGGGAAATGCCGTAGCGGCGCGCCACCTCCTCGATGGTGTGACGGTGGTCCGGCTCCATCGCCAGCAGCATCATCAGCCGCAGGGCATAGTCGGTGTGCAGCGTCAGGCGCATCGGCGCACCCGTGCCGCAGCAGCGTTCGCGCCGCGCAGCGAACGATGGCGACGCGCACAATCGCGCGGGGCCCCGTGGCGCGGCTCACGCCGAATGACGGACATGCTGCCTCCCGGCCTGATCGCGCAGATAATCCGCAAGCACGACCGCGTTGTTGTGCGCCGGATCGTGGGCGGCATAGAGCAGCGTCGTGCGACCACCCTCGAGGTAGGGCCGAAGGCGCTCGAGCGCCGGCACGTTGGCCCTGATCTCGTCGAGGTAGCGGCGGCGGAATTCGGCGAAGCGCGCGGGCTCGTGACCGAACCATTGGCGCAACGCGGTGCTGGGCGCGATCTCCTTGAGCCACACGGTCAACGCGGCAGCCTCCTTGGTGACCCCGCGCGGCCAGACCCGGTCGACCAGCAAGCGCGCGCCATCCTCCGGGCTCGTCTGATCGTAGATGCGCTTGATCCGGACATCCGCCGCCATCGGGGCGTTCTCCTGCTCAACTCTTGCTCAACTCGCCGGGCCCGGGCACCGCGCCGACGGCCAGCGCATTATCCTCGGCATAAGAGGTATTTAGTATACTTCTTATCGCATACCAGCACGGCGCTGGCGCAAGGGCGCGCACAGGCCCGAGGTTCACCCGGAATTGATCGCACCCGGCGCCGGAATGCGTCACTGTTCCCAACTGAGGTCGCCAACGAGCCATGTCGTGGCGACGCAGCACGGGAAAAAGGGGCCAGTGATGCCAAGCCTCAAGTTCAGCGTGGTCGACTCATTCGATGACCTGCGCGCGAGCGGCCTTGCCCGCCCGGCCGCCGAGAAGTTCGCCGGGGCCTGGCTCGCCTGCTTTCTGGTGATGGCGCGCGGCAACATCTTCGCCGCCTTCACGCTGGAGCACGCGCAGCTCGCCTCGGTGTGCGGCCTTGTCGGCGCGCTGGTCACCGTTGCCCTGCTGGTGCAGATGGACCGGACGACCGACAGCGTCGCCAGGCAAGCGACGATCAGCGCGGTCGCGACGTTCGTCGGCGATATCTTCGCGCACCCGTCGCACTTTCCGCCGCAATGGGCGGAGCCGGTGGTGACGGCCGCGGTAGCGGCGGGCATCGCCATCGCGCTCTGGTACGCGCGGCGATGGATGAAAACGGCCGCCGCCTAGGGCGGCGGTCGACGGTATCCCGCAGGTCGGATCCTGGTTACGAGCGGCGCCACATGAGCAATGCGGTCAAAGCGCTGCAGACTGTTCGCGTCGCGGCGCTGGCGGCGTTGCTGGGCATGCCGGCGCAAGCGGCCGTCGCGCAAGAGAACGCGATCACGATGCCGTTGAACGACGCCGCACTGGTCCAGCCGCGCCATGTGACCGTGAAAGCCGCGCGCTACCGCGGCAGCGACGCGCTCGAGGTCCGCCAGACCGGGCCTTACCGCGGCTTCGATACCGATACCTTCGCGTTCGTTCCCGGGCTGGATTTCCATGACGGAACGATCGAGGTCGACGTCGCGGGGTCATCGCTGCCGGATGCGCCGGCGAACGCCCGCGGCTTTGTCGGGATCGCCTTCCGCATCGATGAGCAGGGCGGGACGTTCGCGTGCGAGGGACTCTATATCCGGCCGAGCAACGGCCGCGCCGAGCGACCAGCTGCGGCGCAACCGCTCGACCCAGTATTTCTCCTATCCCGGCTATGATTTCGACCGCCTGCGGCGCGAAGCTCCGGGCCAGTACGAATCCTACGTCGACCTCGAGGTCGGCGAATGGACGCATCTGCGGATCGAGGTCGCGGGCGCGCAGGCGCGGCTCTATGTCGGCGGCGCCGCGCAGCCTGCGCTGATCGTGAACGATCTCAAACGCGGCGCCGAGGCGCATGGGACGGTGGGACTTTTCGTCGGCATCGGGGCCGACGGCCACTTCCGCAACCTGTCGGTCCGCCCGCGCTAATTCACCGGCGGACGCGTCGTGACGTGCCGCTTTACTCGAGCACCTCGTCGGCGAGCGAGCGCAGCCCGGGCGGCACGGTGAGGCCGAGCATCCGCGCGGTCGACGCGTTGATGACCAGCTCGTACTTGTTCGACTGGAGCACGGGCAACTCGGCCGGCTTCGTGCCCTTGAGGATGCGCCCGACATAGACGCCGGCCTGACGATACGCATCCCGCAGGCTCGCGCCGTAGCTCATCAGCCCGCCGGCGTCGACAAAGTCGCGCCAGGGATAGGCCGTGGGGATCTTGTGGAACGCCGCCAGGATGGCGAGCTGGACGCGCCGGTCGGTCGAGAACGGGCCGAGCAGAAGCGCGTCGGGGCGCTCGCGCCCCAGGCCTTCGAAGGCCGCATCGATCTCCCGGGGCGTGCTGGCGTTGACGATCTTGATCTGCAGCCCGCTGGAGCGGCCAGCCGCCGCTTCCATCTCCTTCATGATCGCGCCGACATTCATGGCGTTGGCCGGATCGAGAAGCACCGAGATGCGCTTGGCCGTGGGCACCAGCTCGCGCAGCAGCGACAGTCGCCGTACCGTCGCCTCGGGCGGGAGAAAAACGCCGGTCAGGTTGCCGCCCGGCTTTGCCAGGCTGGCGACAAGACCGAGCTTGACCGGGTCCTGGGCGGCGGTGAATACGATCGGGATGGTGCTGGTTTCCGCCTTGGCCGAGAACGCCGGCGTGGATCCTCCGATGGCGACGATCACCGCCACCTGGCGGCGAACGAATTCGGCCGCCACCACCGACAGCCGGTCGATCCTGCCGTCCGCCCAGCGGTACTCGATCGCCACGTTCTCGCCCTCGAGGAAGCCCGCATCGCGCAGGGCCTGACGGAAGGCGCGCAGGCGACCGACGGTCTCCCCGTCAGGCGACGTGGGCTCGAGGAAGCCGATCACCGGCATGGCCGGCTGCTGCGCGCGGGCCGCGAGCGGCCACGCGACCGCGGCGCCGGCGAGAGCAACGAAATCGCGCCGTCTCAACTGTTCGAACTGCATCTTTGATTTTCCAAGTCAGGATCAGATCAGGATCAGATTGGGGTCAGATTGGGGTCGAGAACCACCGGCGGCAAACGCACACGCGATGCGCCAAGGCCGCCGCATCAATATCTCGCATGTCCGGGCGTTCGCGGGAACGGGATCGCGTCGCGCACATTGGCGAGGCCGGTGACGTAAGCAAGGGTGCGCTCGAAGCCGAGGCCGAAGCCGGCGTGCGGCACCGTGCCATAGCGGCGCAGATCGCGGTACCAGGCGTAATGCTCCTTGTCGATGCCGCGCTCCGCCATGCGCGCGTCCAGCACATCGAGCCGCTCCTCGCGCTGGCTGCCGCCGATGATCTCGCCGATCCCCGGCGCGAGCACGTCCATGGCCGCGACCGTCCTGCCGTCGTCGTTGACGCGCATGTAGAACGCCTTGATGTCCTTCGGGTAGTTCATCACGATAACAGGTTTTTTCGCGTGCTTCTCGGTGAGATAGCGCTCGTGCTCCGACTGCAGGTCGACGCCCCACTTCACCGGAAACTCGAACTTCTCCTTCGCCCGCTCGAGCACCGCGATGGCCTCGCCGTAATCCATACGCACGAATTCCGAGCTGACGATCCCCGCGAGCTTCGCGAGCAGCCCCTTCTCGATCCGCTCGTCGAAGAAGGCGAGATCGTCCTGCCTTTCCTCGAGCAATTTCTCCAAGGTGAACTTCAGCAGCCTTTCCGCCAGCGTCGCGTCGTCCGAAAGGTCGGCGAAAGCGATCTCCGGCTCGATCATCCAGAACTCCGCGAGGTGGCGGCTGGTGTTCGAGTTCTCGGCGCGGAACGTCGGCCCGAAGGTATAGACCTTGGTGAGCGCGAGGCAGTACGCCTCCACGTTGAGCTGCCCGGAAACGGTCAGGAACGCCTCGCGGCCGAAGAAGTCCTGCGCGAAATCGACCTTCCCCTCCGGCGTGCGCGGCAGGTTGGCGAGATCCAGCGTCGACACCCGGAACAACTGGCCCGCTCCTTCCGCGTCGGACGCGGTGATGATCGGGGTGTTGATCCAGAAAAAGCCGTTCTCGTCGAAGAACCGATGGATCGCCTGCGCCAGCGTGTGCCGCACCCTCGTCGCCGCCGCGATCACGTTCGTCCGCGGCCGCAGATGCGCGACCTCGCGCAGGAACTCCAGCGTGTGCGGCTTGGGCTGGATCGGATACGTATCCGGGTCGTCCACCCAGCCGACCACCTTGATCGCCTGCGCCTGCATCTCGAACGGCTGCCCCTTCGCCGGCGACGGCACGATCGTCCCCGTCGCCTCCACCGCGCAGCCGGCCGTGAGCTTCAGGACCTCGTCGGTGTAATTGGACAGCGTGTTCGGCGCGACCACCTGCAGCGGATGAAACAACGATCCATCCGACAGGTGCACGAACGAAATGCCGGCTTTCGAGTCGCGCCGGGTGCGCACCCAGCCCTTGACCGTGACCGGCGCGTCCTTCGGCGCGTGGCCCGCCAGGATCTCGCGCGCGCTGAACTCTCTCTTCTCCATCATTCGAGAGTTACCCAGGCGGAGCGGCTTGTCCAGCGATCCGCAATGAAGCGGCTGGATCGGGCCGCGGCCACGCCATAGTCTCTTCATCCCAACGGATCAAAGCCCGTTGGCCAACGAGAAACGATCAATCCCATAACGGCATTGCTCAGGGGAGGTCCCAGGATGCGCATCGGACACCTAATTCTCGGCTTGCTTGTCACCGCGATTCTCGGGCTCGGCGCGCCGCCCAACGTCCGGGCGCAGGCGCCTTCGACACTTCTCATCAAAGGCGCGACGATCATCGATGGCGTCTCCGACGCGCCGCTGCGCGATCGCTCCCTGCTGATCGAGGGAAACACCATCCGCGACGTGCTGTCCGCCGACGCCGCCGCGCCGGCGGGCGCACAGGTGCTCGACCTCAGCGGAAAATTCATCATCCCGGGACTGTTCGATTCCCATGTGCACTGGGAAGAGTACATGGGCGAGCTGTTCGTCAACCACGGCGTGACCTCGATCGTCGCGCTGGAGAACGCGCCCAAGGCGTTGCGCGCGCGCAGCCAGGACGCCCAGGATCTTCCGCGGTTCTTTCACCCGGGCGGCCGGCTGCAGCTCTCCAACGACGTCGCGGAAGCCGATGTCCGCCAGATGGTGCGGACCTGGCTCGGCAACGAACCCGATTTCGCATGGTTCGCGCAATACAACGACAGGAACTCCCGCGCCTATGCGATCGCAGCCGATGAAGCCCACAAGGCGGGCTTCATGATCTTCGGCCACACCGACAACGCTCCCGGCTCGGTCCGCGACGGAATGGACATCATCGAGCATATCTGGGGCTTCGCCGAAGCCGTCATGTCGCCGGAGCAGCTGCGTTCGTTCAAGGAAGGGCAATTCCTGACCTGGGCGACCTTCCTGACCGACTGGCCCAAGCTGGATGGAATGATCGCGGATGCGGTTCGCCGCGGCGCGTACCTCAATCCCACGCTGCACTACGAATGGGGCGGCATGAGCAAGCGCGCCCTGCAGCGGGAGCTGGAGGATTATCGCGTGCTGAGCAATCCGGACCTTGCGTATATTCCACGCAATGTCGCCGACGGCATTCTCGGCCGGCAACGGCAGATCAAGAACTTTTCCTCGCGCTACGAGAATACGCCCTGGATCAGCCGCCTGCCGGCGGCAGATCGCAAGGAGTTCGAGACCGGATTCCAGAACGTGCTCGAGTTCACCCGACGGTATGTCGCAGCCGGCGGCAAGATTCACGCCGGCACGGATACCATCGCGGGAGGAACGCCGGGCCTGGGCATGCATCACGAGATGGAGATGCTGGTCGAGGCCGGCCTCACACCCATGCAGGCGCTGAAGGCGGCGACCTCCTGGCCGGCGGAACTGCTGCAAGGCAAGAATGCAAGTCGCGGCAACGCAAAGATCGGCTCAATCCGCGCCGGCAACCTTGCCGATCTCGTGGTGATCAGCGCGGATCCTCTAAGCGAGATCTCGAACACCAAGAAGATCGAACGGGTGATGAAGAACGGGCGCTGGGTCGAACTGGGCTACCATCCCGAGTATTTCACCTCGGTCCGGCCCGCCCGCCCGATCGTCGCGTCGAACCTGGCGCCGACGATCAGCGCGATGCAGCCGAGTCGCGTGCAGGAAGGATCAGCGCCCGTGCACGTGTTGCTGGAGGGAAGCGGTTTCACGACGACGTCGTTGGTGCGGGTCGACGGGATCTCGGTCAAGACGACATTCCGCCATCCACGGCTGCTGGAGTTCGACCTCCCGGCCGTGCGGTCGCGCGGGCGTCACCCGACCCCTTCAGCCCGCCGGGGCCGGCGCAGAACGTCGGAATTATCGGCTATCGCAGCGTTGCGGTGCACGTCTTCAATCCGCCACCGGACGGAGGCACGTCGAACACGGTCTACCAGATGGTGCTGCCGAAATAAGCGCTGACGCAGCCCGAATCCTGGATTGCGCAACGCACGCCAAGACGCGACCGGGCAAGCCCGGGGCGCGTGCAATCGGGGCTGGCCCGGCTTACGCGATCAGTTGATGAATTCGACCTTGGTTCCCCGGTGGACCATCTTGCCGAGCGCCTCGGCGTCCCAATTGGTGAGACGGACGCAGCCGTGCGATTCAGTCTTGCTGATGTTCTGCGGCTCCGGTGTGCCATGGATGCCAAAGCCGTCGCCGAGATCGATCCAGGTGTTGCCGACCGGATTGTTGGGGCCGGGAGCGATGGTGAAGGGCTTCGTCGCCTTCACGCCCTTGAACTTGAGCTTGGGACGGTAGGTGTAGGTGGGATTCTCGGCGACGGAGCGAATCGGAAGCGTGCCGCTGGGCGCGGGCCGCTCCTCGCTGCCGACCGACGCCGGATAAAAGCTGATCTGCTTGCCGTCGCCGTCCAAGGCGCGGACGGTGCGCGCGGTTTTGTCCACCACGACCTTGGCGACCTTGGCCTGCGAGGGCTTCTTCGCGACGTTCGGCACCTGGATCTTGGTGCCGGCCGCGTCGAACGACACTTTCGGGTTGAGCTTGGTCAGCAGCGCCGGGTCGACGTGAAATTTTTCCGCGAGCAGCTCATGCGGGTTGGTGAAATTCAGTGTCTTCAGCTCGGCCTTTTTTTCCAACGTCTTGGGGACCGTCTTGTTGAAGGGACCCTTCACGTCGGCCGGTTGAATCTCGTACTCGACGATCGCCGGGTCGGTGGATGTCGCAGCCAGGCGCTCCCAGGTCTCGGCGTCGAGCGTCCCACTCGGCTTGAGCCCGTTGGCCTGCTGAAACGCGGAGATCGCCTTTTTGTCATTGGTCCCGTTCTTGCCGTCGATCTGACCCGGCGAGAAGCCGGCGCGATCGAGCAACACCTCGGACTTGATGGCCGCGGCCACGCTGGGAGCGGGAGCGCGTCCCTTGCCGGTCGGCGCCGACACCTGGGCTGCATTGATGGACTGCGCATCGAGCACGGGCGCGGGGGCGGGCGGACTTTGCCTTGCCCCTCGACCTGGCGTCCGCCGCGCCCGACGTCACCAGCATTGCGCCGGCGCAGAGAAGAACCAAGGCAAGGCCTCTGCCGACGGAGAGGCCCCACAGGCGGCGCCTCGTCTGGACTGTGCGATCGAGTTTCCTGGCGTCCGAGGCAGCACAACCGGGGGCGTCATCGAGCATTGCCATCGTCAACTCCTGGTCTCGTCGAAGGGGATCAGCGTTAAGCACCCGCACGCAGACGGCATCGGCGTACCAGCCACGCGCAACGCCGTGGTCCGCCGCCGTTTCATACTCTTCCTCCTCCCGCATCGACCGCTCGCCCACACGGCCGCCTGCGGCCAACGAGCTTGGACGTCGTTGAGCAGAATTGAATTTCCTGGATCGACGGGAGGCAAAACCTGATCTCAGTACCGCTCGTAGTCTAGTGCAATGGAACTTTTTCGCCAGAGGCGATATGCAACCAAAGATAGCGTTATACGCTTGAAAGCGGACATCGCTCGGGCTTCCCACATCTGTGATAGCCATCACAGACGCGAAAGCCTCCCTCCGCTATCTCCCTCCGTACGGGCGTAAACCGAGTCCCGGGCCCGACATGTTTCGAGCGAACTGGCGAACCCGGGCCCCGCACCGGCGTGCCGTGCCGCGGTGGAACCAGCTCTGCGGATGGGGGATATTTTGGATTTTCGCTTCGGGAGTTTCGAGATCGACGCTGCGCGGCAGGAGTTGCGGCGCGCCGGCGAGGCTGTCCACATCGAGCCGCAGGTGTTCGACCTGCTCGTTCACCTCGTTCAGAACCGCGACCGGATCGTGAGCAAGGACGAGTTGATCGAGACCATCTGGCGCGGCCGCATCATCTCGGAAGCCGCGCTCAGCTCATGCATCAGCGCGGCGCGGCGCGCACTCGACGACAACGGCAATGATCAGGCCTTGGTTCGCACCTTGCACAAGCGCGGGTTTCGCTTCGTCGGCGACGTCGCCGAGAGTTCCTTGCCGGCAACCATCACCGCAACTCGAAGCGCCCTGCTCCAGGCTGCAGGTCGCGGTGCGGCCAAACCGGCGGCCGGGCCCCTGACCCCTCCGGACAGATCCTCGATCGCGGTTCTGCCGTTCGAAAACATGAGTTGCGAGCCAGACCAGGAATATTTTGCCGACGGTCTCACCGAAGACATCATCACCGGTTTGTCCAGACAGCCGTGGTTCTCCGTCATCGCCCGCAACTCCTCCTTTACCTATAAGGGCCAGGCCGTCGATGTCCGCGACGTGGCAGCCCAGCTGGGCGTGAGATATGTCCTCGAAGGAAGCGTGCGTAAGGCCGGCAATCGAGTCCGTGTCACCGGCCAGCTGATCGACGCCGCCAACGGCAATCATCTGTGGGCAGAGAAGTACGACCGCGAAGTGGCCGACATCTTTGCACTTCAGGATGACATCACCAATCGCGTGATCGGCTCGGTATCGCCGCAAATCCTCGTGGCGGAAGCGGCACGTGTGGAAAGGAAACCCCCACAAAGCATCGACGCATGGGATCTGGTCATGCAATCGGTGCCGCACAT
The DNA here is from genome assembly GCA_963725065.1 of uncultured Alphaproteobacteria bacterium. GTDB lineage: Bacteria > Pseudomonadota > Alphaproteobacteria > Rhizobiales > Xanthobacteraceae > VAZQ01. The sequence continues at coordinate 5,251 of CAVRXD010000062.1, read as the reverse complement.
GTGGCGCATGAGCACGCAGGAACATACGCGGGCACAGGAGTTGCTGTGGAAGGCCATCGAACTCGACAACAACTATGCCCATGCGCACGCCCTGTTGGGATGGACCTATGTGAGCATGTTCAATCTGGATACGCGCCGGCCGATCGGTGAGTTCACGGAGGAGGCAATCGCCGCGGGCGCAAGGGCCGTCGCGCTCGATGATGAAGAGCCCTGGGCCCACCTCGTGCTCGGACTCGGCCATGCGCGCCAGCGTCGTCCCGTGCTCGCTTTCAAGCATCTCTCGAAATCGGTGGAGCTCAGCCCCAGCTTTGCACTCGGCTACGCCGGGCTCGGATATGCCTTGGCGTGCGGCGGCCAACCGGAAAGCGGATTGCAGGCTCTCGAGGACGCGCACAGGCTCAGTCCGCGCGATCCATTTCTGGCAATCTACGCGCCGACCGTGCGGTACATGGCGCTGTTCGCCCTCGAACGCTATGAAGAGGCGATTGCCGTATGCCGCGCGACGACTGCACTCCATCCGAATCATGCCGGCGCTTGGCGGCTGATGACCGCGTCGTTGGGGATGCTCGGAAAGCTCGATGACGCGAGGGAGGCGCTCGCTCACGCCCAGATGCTGCAACCCGACCTTTCCAGCGCCCAGGTGGAGAGCAACACGGTGTACGCGAACCCGGCGGAGCGCTCCCGATTTATCGAGGGGCTTCGGAAAGCCGGGCTGAGACATTGAGCTTGACGTGACGGTGTGCGGGCGCGAAGCCGCCCCACTCGCGGTCCGCGGTCAATTAAATCTCAGGCTCGTTGCGCAGAATCCCCCTCACCTTCCAGCGGCACCGGGCGCGGACGGCGATCGGAGCCGACAGCGACGTAGGTGAAAATACCTTCGGTCACGGCGATGTGCTCCTCGCCGGTCCCGCGGCGCACCCAGCTCTCGACCTTCACCGTAATCGATGTCGTCCCGACTTTGATGATCTCGGCATAGCAGGTCACCTCGTCACCGATGAACACCGGGCGATGGAAGGTCATTGCGGTGATCGCCACGGTCGCGGTGCGACCTCTTGCACGCCGCGTTGCCGCCGTGCCGCCCGCGAGGTCCATCTGCGACAGCAGCCAGCCGCCGAAAATGTCCCCGTGAGGATTGGCATCGGCCGGCATGGCGATGGCGCGAAGCGCCGGCTCCGTCTGGGGCGGATGTTCGGAGGCCGCTCTGGTATTCATGGGAGCGCTTTCTGCCATTCTTGTCATCTCAGGCGTAATCATAGCTATCGTAGCAGCGGGAGAACGATGACGAAAAGCACACCCGAAACGGGTATTGGCCAGGCCAGCCGGTCATCCGCAAGGAAGATGCCGCGCTGCTGATCGGGCACGGTCATTTCAGCGACGATCTAAAGAGATCGAGCCGCCGCCAGAAATTTCATCGGAATACGTTTCCTCAAAATCTGGCGCGGTCCACTGGCATCCATGACCGCTCTCGCTTATGGAGTTGGCGCGTTTGCTGCGGCGAACGTGTCCGTCCCCGGATCAAGCCCGCGGACAGGCTTCGCGCAACAACGCTTGGAGGGATATGCATGGCCAACGAAATTGTCACCGCCCGCAAAGGACCGGTGCTTGAAATCACGCTCAATCGGCCGGAGATCGGCAACGCCGCCTCCGACGGCATGGCGGTCGAATTGACCAAGCTTCTTCTAGGCGCCGCAGAAAGCTCCGAGATCGTGGTGTTGCGCGGCGCCGGCGACGATTTCTGCGTCGGTCGCGAGACCATGGGCAAACGCCCGCCCGGCCAGCAACCGGATGCGCTTGAGCTTCGCCGCCGCAACGACGTGGTCTTCAACTGCTATGGCGCCTTCCGCCGCTGCGAAATCCCGGTGATCGGCGTGGTGCGCGGGCGCGCCTTCGGCTTCGGCTGCGCCATTGCCGCCGTCTGCGACATCACCCTCGCCGCCGACAGCGCCAAGTTTCAGGTTCCGGAAATGGCGCACAACATCATGCCGACCATGGTGATGTCGGCGCTGGTCGATCGCGTCCCGCGCAAGGCCATGACCTATCTGGTCTGGTCCACCGCCGTCGTCACGCCGGCACGAGCCCGCGAGGCCGGCATCGTGAGCGAAGTCTATCCGGCGGGCGAGCTCGATGCCGCGGTGGATGCGCTCTGCGAGCAGATCATGAAGGCGCCCCGGCCGGCACGAGTCGGTTGCAAGGACTACGCGCGTGTGGCGCTCGACATGGATGTCTCAGGCGCAATCGAATACGCCCGCAGCATCCACGCCGTGATCAACTCATCGAGCGAAATGCTTCCCAAGGGGCATAAGTAAACAAACAAGACGGCAAACCAGCAAGCGCGCAACGGCAAGAAGCGATGCCGGCGCCCGACAAGGCCCGGCATCTTTTCAGTTCGAGCGATGCCGGCACGCGACCAGGCCGGCATCTTTCAGTTTTTCGTTCACCGCATGCCGGCAGCGATGAATTTCTCGAGGCTCATCGGGTCGCCTTTCCGTGCCGGCTCGCGCAGCTCGACGCCGGCAAAGGGACTCGCCTCGGCGAACCATTGCTGGCGGGCCGGAAGCTGCCAGCGCCGCTTCATGGACTGGCTCGCGTCCCAGCGCATCGGCTCGTTCTCGATGTCCATCACCTGGTAATGGGTGTTGAACAATTCGATCCGGTGGCCGTCGGGATCGCGCATATAGACGAACAGCGCGTGGCCGGGTCCGTGGCGGCCCGGGCCGTATTCGATATTGGCGGCGAAGCCCATATTGGCGGCGAGATCGCACACATAGAAGAAGTGATAGGACTCCGGGATCCCGAACGCGGCGTGATGGAGACGGGGCCCCATCCCCGGGGCGAACACGATGTCGTGCGGGTTGCCCTTGCGCTGCAGAAACACGAACAGCAGATCCTCGGTGCCGTCCGGCGAGATGTATTCCGACAGCCGGAAGCCCATGCTCATCCAGAACTCGCACGCTTTCTGCACGTCAGGCACCAGCAGCTGGAAATGATCGAGCCGCTGCGGCACCGCCCCCCGGTGATGCTCGAACGCGACCACGAGCCGCGGCTTCAAGTCCATGGTGGCGCAGAACTCAATCGGTGCGCCGCTTGGATCGTTGGCATGCAGAGTGCGGCCCTGGTACGGGACCTCGACCCACTTCGCGGGCAGACCAGCCTTGTCGAAGAACGCCTTGGCCTTCTCCAGGTCCTCCTCGGTGAAGACGCGCATGCCGACGCGCTCGGCCTGCGGCTCACCCTTGGCGCGCTTGAGAACGAGGCTGTGATGGCACGCCTCGGCGACGCCGCGCAGGTAGAGCGTGTCCTTGTCTTCATCGCTGACGATGAAGCCGATCAGATCGACGTAGAAATTCCGGCTCACCGCCAAGTCCTTCACGGTGAGGACCGAATGGCTGGCGCGCGTGACATTGAACGGCGGATTGTAGACGGGCTTGGGAATGGTCATGGGGCGCTCCGGCGGTGATGTTGATAGGCTTCAGGAACACATCCGATCGAAATCGATCGCGATGGGCGCTCCAGTCTCATGATTCGCGCGTGACCTGTTCGGAAAGCCGTCTCACTTTGCGCGGGCCGGCCACCAGCGCGCCGGCGCCCGGCGCGCCACCTCGACCTGAGGCTTTCTCGGCTCACCGAGGTTTGACGGAAGTCGCCGACTGGGTGGTAGGCGCGCTGGGCGAAAGCGCCGGCTTCGCAGCGGCGGCCGCACGGGCACGATCCGGTTGGCGCGGCTTTCGCACCGCACAGAAGCTTTCGACGGCGTCGAGGACCGCGGCGCTGATGGCGGATTGGCGCTCGGGAGAGCCCATCAGCAATTCCTCGTCGCGGTTAATGATCGAGCCGGCTTCAAGCAGCACCGCGGGCATCTGCGTGTTCTTTAATACGATCAGCTGGTCGTACCGATAGACGCCGGTCCTGACATCCACCAGCAGTCTTTGCCTGTGGCCCATGAACTTCTCGATGTAATGCGCAGTGTATTGCAAGCCGCGGGCCTTCAACTGCTCGCCCATCAGCTGGCCAAACAGGAGGCTGCCACTGACGTCGGCATTATCGTTGGAGACGAAGATGGAATGGCCTTTGAAGCGATCGCTGAAATAGTGGTCCGTGCCCTCGTATTGCCAGCGCTGGAGAAACGAGTCCGGCACCGAATCGTGGTGAATCGACAGAAACAGATCGGGCGCCAAGGCATTGGCGCGCGCCACGCGTTCGGCGAGTCCCTTTCGAGTCGGCCCGTCGGTGACCAGCAGGACCGTCCTGCCAAAGCCGGCGTGGACGAGGTCCCGCTCGATGCGCGTCGCGAGCCGGAGGTTGAAGTCGTATTCTCCGAAGCCGCGGGCGCTCATCGCCCCAGGAGATTGGGCGGTATGGCCCACATCCACCACCATCCGAAACGCCGCGCGATCGCAGAGCGGGTTGGGCAGCCTCTTGGCGGCACCGCCGGCGGGCCCGGCCCAGGTGGAATGCCCTGCCCCCTGCCATACGAGGAGCGCAGTGGCGGCGGTTGCGACCACTCCGACCTTTCGGAGGAAGGCCATGAAAAACCCCAATGATCCCTTGCCGATAGTGCGTCCTAATAGGACTTCGGCAACCCCAGAACCTTCTCTGCAATGAAATTAAGGACCATGTGTGGCGTAACTGGCGCAATCCGGGGAATCATGACCTCGCGAAGGTAGCGCTCGACATGAAATTCCCTCGAATAACCCATGCCGCCATGGGTCATGACCGCGGTCTCGCAGGCGTGAAATGCCGCCTCCCCCGCCAGATACTTGGCGGCATTGGCCTCGGCTCCGCATTCCATCTTGCCATCGTAAAGGCTCGCCGCCTTCATCACCATCAGATTGGCCGCCTCCAGATTCATCCAGCATCGCGCCAGCGGGTGGGCGATACCCTGATTCTGGCCGATCGGACGCCCGAACACGACGCGCTCGCGGGCATAGCCGGCGGCCCGTTGCAACGCGGCGCGGCCGATACCGACCGCCTCCGCGGCGATCAATATGCGTTCCGGATTCATGCCGTGGAGAATGCAGCGAAAGCCCTCGCCCTCGGCGCCGATGCGATCGGCGGCGGGCACCGCCATGGCGTCGAAGAACATTTCATTTGAGTCGACCGCGTGGCGACCCATCTTCTCGATCACGCGGATGGCGACATGACTGCGATCGAGATCGGTGTAGAACAGGCTCAGTCCATGGGTCTTGCGCTTGACCTGGTCGAGAGGGGTGGTGCGGGCCAGGATCAGGATCTTGTTGGCGACCTGGGCCGT
>CAVRXD010000061.1:0-20035 GCA_963725065.1 uncultured Alphaproteobacteria bacterium | reverse complement strand
AGTTGTGGATGACATAGCCTGCCCGCACTGATGCTTTAGTTTGGTATGCTGCGGTGGACATTGACGAATTGGCTGCAACGACTGAACATTCTCGCTTGTTTTGAAAGCCAAACGCCCAGGCTGAAAACCAATTTAAAACTCCCGCGTCGCGGTTGAAAAATATTTTTTGTCGCGGATCGACGGATCCCGGCACGGTTTGCTTGACAGGCGCCCGGCGGCCTTTTAGGTACGTGGGTGTGGGGCAGCGCTGTACGGATCGATCGGGAGGATCGGTCACTCAAACGTTTCAGATTGCTCCTGCCGAATAACAAAATGCCTTCGAGGCGCTTGCGCTCGATCTCGCGCCCGTAACTCTTTGCAGTCACGTTCCAGGTTCTAACCGAGGGGGATGCTCGTCATGTCAGCCTACACGATCGCGTCCGCTTTTGACGCCATGCCTCGGCTGTTCGGCCAGGCATAGGCGCGCATCTATGCCAGATCGCGATAACGATCCTGGCGCCGATGGGTTCCATCCCGCGGGCACACCTATAGGTAATTCCCCAACTCACAGGCCTCCGAATTGTTCCGGGGGTGGACAACTATTTTTTGCATATTTCTCTGTTTGCCCCCGCGTGCGAGCGGGCAATGCGCCGTTCCCGCCCATGGTCCCGCCACCATCGGCGGCGGGTCCCGCAAGGATTTCAACGACATGCGCCGGCAGGCGCGCCCCGTTGAATATGGGTTGCCCGGCCGCAGGTTCCAACGATGACAGGCTTTATCGCCTAACGACGCCGGCCAGAGCTCCCGGCGCCATCCCCGATGCCGCAGCGGCGTTGGGGCCTCACTCATGAAAAGCAACCAGCCGTAGCAACTCCTTCGTCCCTCTCCCGAGGGCAAGGACGCGTGAAAAATTCCCGGGCTAAAGGAGAAAACTCAGTGGCAACTTTGACCGTCGGACTTGGTGGCACCTACTCCACGATTCAGGCTGCGGTCGACGCAGCGGGGAACGGTGACACGATCGAGATCGCCGCGGGGACCTATCGCGAGCAGGTGACGGTCGACGGCAAGAACATCACTATTCACGGCGCCGGGAGCGGCCAGACCATCATCGAGGCACCGGATGCGGCGTCGCTCGTGTCCAACGCTTCGGATTCCAACGCGCCCCGGCAGACCAAATACGCGGTCGTCACGGTCAAGGGTGACGCCGACGTCACGATCGCAGGCGTGACCGTCGATGGGCGCGACCAGGCCAGCATTCCGAATCCGCCGACCAATTACGACTTTATGGCTATCTACGTGCTCAATTCCGATGCCCACATCGACGGTGTCGTCGCGAAGGGTGCCGACGAACTGGCCGGCGCCGACGTCTCCGGCATCCAGCGCAACCACGCGATCCTGGCCACCAGTCACGACGCCGCCCATGGCGGCACCGGCGCTCACACGGTCGAGATCGAGAACTCGACCGTCAGCGGTTTCCAGAAGACCGGCATTTTCGTCAACGGATCGACGCTGACGGCCAACATCCACGACAACACCATCGTCGGCACCCATACCGCCAACACGGCACAAAACGGCATCCAGGTCGGGTCGCTGTTCGGCGTCGTCGGCGACGGCGACTTCAGCGGCACGCACGCCACCATCGACCACAACACCATCATGGCCTGCACCCGGTTTGGATGACAGGTGCTTAGGTTAGACCAGCCTGCATCTCGAATTCCATAGGGCTGAGGTATCCGATCTTCGAGTGCCGGCGCTTCAGGTTGTAGAAGCGTTCGATATAGTCGAACACATCGGCCTTTGCCTCGTCGCGTGTGCGATACACTTTGCGCGCCGTTCGCTCAGTCTTCAACGACGAGAAGAAGCTCTCCATCGCGGCGTTGTCCCAGACGTTGCCCGATCGGCTCATCGAACAGACGATGCCGTGCTCGAGTATCAGACGCTGGAACTGCTCACTGCTGTATTGGGCGGATTCAAGCGGTCGTCGCAACGGGTTGTGTGTTTGCACACCGTACTAGCTTATCAAGCGCTTCGGCTGGCGTTCTCCAGTCAAGTGTCTTGCGTGGTCTCTGATTGAGAGCAGTTGCTACAGCAGCGATCTCTTCAGCACTATGTGCGCTTAGATCGGTGCCCTTCGGAAAGTACTGGCGCAGAAGCCCATTGGTATTCTCGTTGGTGGCGCGTTGCCATGGACTCTGTGGATCGCAGAAGTAGATTCGAATGCCGGAGTCGATCGTCAGGCGGGCGTGCTGAGCCATCTCGGCTCCCTGGTCCCACGTCAGCGATCGTTTCAGTTGTTCGGGCAGGGTAGTGATAGTTCTGGTAATCGCTTGGTACAGCGCCTCAGCTCCATGCCCAGCAAGCGCAGGACCATTTTTGATGCGCGCCTCCGTGCCATGGCCTTTCATACGCGGCAAGTGCAACAGCATGGTGAACCGCGTTGTGCGCTCCACCAACGTTCCAATTGCAGAACTCCCCAGGCCCAGAATGAGATCGCCCTCCCAATGACCTGGTACTGCACGATCCGCTACTTCTGCAGGACGTTGGCTAATCATGATCTCAGAGGATACAAAGTTCTTGCCTCTCCGCTGTGTGCGCGCTCTTGGCATCCGCAACGCTCGTCCGGTGCGCAAACAAGCGGTCAGCTCACGACGTAATGCGCCTCTGCCTTGAATAAACAAGGCTTGATAGATCGCTTCATGGCTAATGCGCATGGTCGTGTCATCTGGAAACTCGATCGGCAGTCGACGGGCGATCTGCTCAGGGCTCCAGGCGCGCGCCCAGCGGCGATGCTGCCGCCGACCGTGCCTTCGTCCGTTCCATGATACGGCCGGGCCGGCAACCGGAACACCGTTTGGAGTCATAATGATGCCGGACAGACGATCCTGGACGTAGCTGTGCAGGGCCTTATTCCACATAAGCTTAGCTTGCTTCGGTCGGCAAGCTGATCGTTCGGCATGCCATTGTGCTGTCGTTGCGCGATACGTCATTCCGCCGCTCCGAGTGGCTGCGTTTCGACGCAACTCTCGAGAGACCGTGGACGCTGCTCGTTGAATCCGACGGCCCATCTCTCGAATCGTGCAACCTTGCGCTCGCAACAGCGCGATCTCCTCGCGTTCAGGAAGTGACAAATATCTGCCTGAACGCGGCTGTGCAGACGGCCCGAACATCGCTGGTCGCATGCCACCTGCCTTTCTGAACCACCGTGCCCCGACCGCTTGTGGTACGCCCGCGGTCGCCGCAGCCTCTTCGCTCACCAAACCTGCAGAAATTGCTGCCCAGAACCTCCTCATCTGTTCTCGATTCGCAATTGTCGGTCGCCCCGGTGACCGTAAGGCCGCCCGACCAGAACGGTCCGATTGTCGTTTCCACCTCTTCATCGCAGCCCTCTCGAGGCGTTGCGACGACCACTTGAACTCGCTTTGGCTGCCGCGATCGGAGTGATGCAGCAGAGCATCCGGCTTGCCGCGTCGCCAGATCGCCATCACGAGAGCGTCGGTGACGAGTTGGGCTGTCATCCCGGCGCTCATCGACCAGCCAACCACACGCCTGGAGAACAGATCAATGACGGCCGCGACAAAGAGCCAGCCTTCCGCGGTCCAGACATACGTGAAGTCAGCGATCCATTTGCGGTTGGGAGCGGCGGCTTCAAAGCTGCGGCCCAGAACGTTGGGTGCGACGGCGCCCGCCTGCCGCTCCCCCAGATCGGGCGGCAGGCGGCGCCGGCGTGGACGTGCCTTGAGCGCCTGCAGCCGCATCAATCGCTCAATCCGATGTAATCCGCACGAGATGCCTTCGGTTAAAAGGTCCCTCCACACGCGCCTGGCCCCGTAGGTGCGGTCACTGCCAAGGAAGCTCGCCCGCACCTTGGCACCAAGCTCGTCATCGTCCCGGCTTCGCTGGCTGCGGGGCCGTGTCAGCCAGGCATAGAAGCCACCCCGCGAGACACCGAGCGCCTCGCACATCCACAGCACTGGCCATATCCCTCGGTGCTTCGCGATGAAGCCGAACTTCATGTCGACTCCTTCGCGAAGTAGGCCGCGGCTTTTTTTAGGATGTCGCGCTCGGCTTTGAGCTTTCGAACCTCACGCCGCAACCGCTCCACTTCGAGCTGATCCGGCTTCATCTGACCCCGCCCCGGGAAGGCCTGCTCCGGATCCGCCGCAAAGGCTCTGACCCACTCGCGCAGTACGTTGGCATGCACTCCAAGGTCCCGCGATGCCTGCGCGACAGAAACCCCACGCTCCTTCACCAGCCTCACAGCCTCAAGCTTGAATTCTCGTGCATAGCGTTTGCGTTCCATAGACCACCTCCGGCTCCAGAATGACACCTAACTCGGTGTCCTCGGAACCGGGTGCAGGCCAGGCCACGTTCACCCAGATCGGTGCGACCAACCAGTGGACGATCCACTCCGGCCTCGATGCCCACGACGAGATCATCACGTTCATGAACGGCGCCCCGGTCCATCCGACCGACTTCCTGTTCGGATGAACCGGCGACCGCGCCCGCGCACGCGGCAAGATCAGTGAAACCGAGCTGCAGATCATCCAGATCGACCAGGATTTCCGCACCGAGGTGCTCAAGGATCTGCGCGAGTCGCAGGGCAAGATCGCCGAGCTCAAGGAGCGGGTCACCGCGGCCGAGGACCAGCTCAAGCGCGTCGATCTGCGCTCGCCGCAGACCGGCTTCGTCCACCAGCTCTCGGTGCACACTGTGGGCGGCGTGATCAACAACGGCGAGGTCATCATGCAGATCGTCCCGCGCGCGGACGAGCTCGTGGTGGAGGCCAAGGTCGCTCCCAGCGACATCGATCAGATCGCCACCGGGTCGACGGCGATCGTGAAGGTCATGGCCGGCAACCAGCGCACCACGCCCGAAATCATCGGCGTGATCACCCGCGTGTCCGCCGACCTCGCGCACGACCCGCAGCAGCAGAATTCCGCGCAGCCGGCTCCCGCCTACTACACCGTCCGCATCACGCTGCCGGCCGCGGAGGTGGCGCGCCTCAAGGACATCCAACTCGTTCCCGGCATGCCGGTCGAGGCCTTCATCCAGACCCACGAGCGTACCCCGCTGCAGTATCTGCTCAAGCCGCTGCGCGATCAGGTCGCCCGCACCTTCCGCGAGCGTTGATCGCACGTGTGCGGCGAACTCGGTCTGCTCCCCTCCCCCACAAGGCAGGGGAATCGCATATGGATTTGAGGAGGCTATTGCAGGTTCACACAAGATGGATTCTGAGGTCAACTCCCCGAGCACAGGTGGAGTCGGATGGAGAAATTCAAGAAGGCTTTTCGACGGTTGCCGGACCCCAGGGCGGACAACGCACGGCACGAGTTGCTGGAGGTTTTGTTCATTGCTCTTGCGGCGACACTGTGTGGCGCCGAGGGCCCCTCGGACATGGCCACGTTTGGGCAATCCAAGGAAGGGCTGCTGCGGCTGGTCCTGCAGTTGCAGCACGGGGTGCCCAGCCACGATACTTTCAGCCGGGTCTTCCGCCTGCTGGACCCGCAGGCGTTCGAGGCCGCATTCCGCCGGTTCATGGCAGGCTTCGCCAAGGCCAACGGACTGGAACTGCGCGGTGTGGTGGCGGTGGATGGCAAAGCCTTGCGCGGTGCCTTCGAGCGTGGCCGGCAAAGCACCCCGCTGCACATGGTCAACGTCTGGGCAGCGGAGGCGCGAATGTGCTTGGCTCAGCGCAAAGCTCCCGGCCGCAACGAGGCAGCGGGGGCGTTGGAAGTCCTGGGCCTGCTGGACCTCGAAGGCTGTATCGTTACCGCGGATGCACTGCACTGCCATCGCGACTTTGCCTCCACGGTGCTCGAGCGGGGTGCGGATTACGTGCTGGCGCTCAAGGAGAACCAGAGCAAGTTGTTCGCTGCGGCCGCTCGGCGCTATGCGCGCAGCGGAGCCCGCAGCGTTGCCGAACGGCGCGAACCCGCCACTCACGATCGCTGCGAGTGGCGGCGCGCGACCGTCCTGCGCGATACCACTTTCGCCGCGGTCCAGAAGTTCCCCGGCGTCGTTGCGCTGGCCCGCATCACCTCGCGCCGCCGCGTGCTCGGTGCCTGTGCGGAGCCTCCCCAGGTGCGCTACTTCCTGCTCTCCAAATATATTCCCGCCAAGCAACTGCTGCGCATCGTGCGCTCCCATTGGGGGATCGAGAACCAGCTGCATTGGGTACTCGATGTCGTCTTCAACGAGGATCGCAACCGAACTCGCAAAGACAACGCGCCCGAGAACCTTGCTATCCTCCGAAAGCTCGCCCTCAATCTGGTCCGCAGTCACCCCGCGGCCACGTCCCTGCGCCAGAAAATCAAACGCGCGGGGTGGGACGACGCCTTCCTCTTGGGCATGCTCGGTCATATGCGATAGCCCTGCCCTTGTGGGGAGGGGTTGGGGGTGGGGGTCGCAGTAAGAACACGATGGCATGTCCGCAAGGGACGGGCCGCGAGTCCGGGCGAAGCGCGATCGTCTGATCGTGCCGCTGTGGCGCCGCCTCGACATAGTCTGCGCGTCGTTCCGATGCAATCCCAACGAGCCTTGCTGTGGAATGTCGATTGCGCGCTTGAAGACTTCTCAGCGCAATAACGACGACCCCCACCCCCAACCCCTCCCCACAAGGGGGAGGGGAGCGCACCGAGTTCTCGGCGACACTCCCCATCATCTCGGTGAGGTCTCGCGCGCAAGTATCGACTGCGCAAACCGCTTCGGTGTCATCGGGGCCGCGAACAGGCCGCCTTGCACCAGATGGACCCCGATCTCGCGTAGCGCGATGAAGTCGTCCCGCTCGTCCACGCCCTCGGCGACGGTCCGCGCGCCCATGGCGTCAGCGAGGTCGATGATGTGCCGGCAGGTCGCGAGCTTCGAGCGATCGTGCGCGCAGCCGGCGACGAGCTCGCGAGCGATCTTCAGCTCGACGAACGGAAAGTCGTTGAGCTTCGAGAGCGGCAGCCATTCGTCGCGTACGTTCTTGATCGAGATGGCGATGTTGCGAAACCGCAATTGCTTGGCGATGGCTTTCAGCAGCCCCAGCTCGGCAACGGCCGCCGCGGCGTCGATCTCGATGATGAGTCCCTCGAAGGCCCGCTGATCGGGCAACTGCCGGCACAGCGTTGCGACCGACACCGGATCCCGAAGGCAGGCGATCGGCAGCTCGACCGCGATCTCGACTGCGCCGGTCTGGGTGTGGAAGCTGCGCCAGTCGTCCGCCAGGCGGGCGATCACCCGCTCCGACAGCGCGATCCCGTCGCTCGAGCGATCGGCGGCGATCACCGCCGCGGCGCCGCTGAGCGCGAGCGTGCGCGCATCCCTCTTGGGCTGGTACATCAGTTCGGGTCGCCGCGCGCCGACAGCCTCGGCGGTCTGGACGGCGGGGGCCGGCGCTTGCTTCGCCTGAACCAGTGCCGCAACGGCGTCGCGCAAGGTGCCGGCGGTGAACGGCGTCGCCAGTAACGGCAGCATGGCGAGGCCGAGCTTGGCGCCGAGCGCCCGGACCGCTCCCACCATCGGCGAGGTGCGCGGACCGAGCACCAGGACCTTGCCGTCGTAGTCCCTGGCCGCGAGCAATTCCATCATCTCGCAGGCTTCGATTCCGCCCGCGGACGATCCGATGACGACGAGGTCGGGCGGGCCCGCATCGAGCGTCGCGTTCAACGCGGTGAGTTGTGCGCATTCGCTGGTGGCGAAGCCGAAACCTTCCAGCGTGTCGGTCAGGAACGTGCGCGTGGCGTGACTGGCGTCGGCGACGCAAGCCATCGGCATCGCCGTTGCCGCAAGCAACGTTGCAGCGTTGGTCGCAGCCTCGATCGCAGACTTGATCGTAGCCTTGGCTGCATCTTCGTGTTCCTGGTTTTTCATGACGCCCCCTGTTTGACGGGATGCGCCTGTTTAAGGCCGCGCCGGTTCCGAACAGTAAATTTGCCCGGGTCGGGGCGAGCGTATGTTCGAACAGAACAAACCCCGCGTTGCCGAGCTCGCTAAAAGTTTTCTCAATTCCGTCCCAGCCGGTCGGTTCCTTTCGCCACAAAAGGTCTTGCCTTGTGTAACCCGAATCTTGTATATTTACGTACTCTCCGAAATTTGCCTGTGAATGCCTGACGTCCGCGGCGCCGGCGTCGACGTTCATTGTTTTCCATTGTTAATCGCGAGTTCTCGAGCCGCGGTCTGCGCCCCGTTCGGGTTCCGGGTTGCGCCTGAAAACGAAGCAGAAACAATGACTTGTTCATGCATCTGCGCGGCTGCCAGCGCGGCCCGGGTGAGAGTCGCGCATTGTTATTTCATTGTTAATAACAAAGACGCCGGACCTCGCGCGCGCCCCCGCGCGGCGTGGGGTCGCGAGCGTTGGAGCCGCGTTCGGTCCCGCTCGGACAGACGAAAAACGCGTTCGGGGACAGGGCCTTGACTGACACGGAGGCTGCCTTCAGCCTCGCTCGAAACGGGCAGGCGTCCCAGCCATCGCCCGGATCGGCACCGCATGCTTCCTGCGTCGCGCCTGATCACGCGCCGCTCCGCAACAAGCACCAAAGCACGCTCGATGAAACCTGCATCGTTCGAATATGAAAGGCCCGCGCATCTCGATGAGGCCTGCGCGCTGCTGTCGGCCGGGGACGACGTGCGCATCATCGCCGGGGGGCAAACTCTCGTCCCGCTGATGGCGATGCGGCTCGCCCGTCCGAAGCGGTTGATCGACATCGCTCGCATCCCCGAGCTTGCTTTCGTGCGCGACGAGGGCAGTGCCATCGTCGTCGGTGCGACCACCCGCCAATGCGTGCTCGAGCACGACGCCACCGTCCGCGCCAAGGTGCCCCTGCTCGCCAAGGTCATGCCGTTCGTCGGTCATGCTCCGATCCGGGCGCGGGGAACCGTGGGCGGCTCGCTCGCCAACGCTGATCCGGCGGCGGAGATCGCGCTCGCTGCGGTCACGCTCGCTGCGACGCTGGTTTATCGCGAAGGTGACACGGTGGCCGAATGTGCCGCCGCGGATTTCTTCATCGGGCCGATGATGACGGCGCTGCCCGCGGCCGGCTGCCTGACGGCAGTGCGCTTTCCGGTCTGGCGCGAGGCGCGCATCGGCGTCGGTTTCCACGAGGTCAATGCCCGCCGGAGCGATTTCGCCTTTGCCTCGGCGGCGGCGCAGATCGCGCTCGACGACGCCGGCCGCTGCCGACGGGTTGCGCTTGGTGTCGGGGGCATCACGCCGGTGCCGTTGCGGCTCGATGCGGTTGCCGACGCGCTTGTCGGCGGCCGGGCCGAGGAAGCGATCACCCGCGATGCCGTGCGCGCTGCGCTCAGCAATATCGAGCTGTTGTCGGATCTGCAGGCATCGGCCGATTATCGCCGACGCGCCGCGGCGACACTTGCCGTGCGCGCGATCATCGATGCCTATCGAGCCGCCGAGGGCGCGCATGCCGGTTGAATTGAACGTCAACGGGCAGACGCGCACGGTCGCGGTCGAGCCGCGCACGAGCCTGCTCGACTGCCTGCGCGAGGATCTGTTGCTGACCGGCGCCCATGCCGGCTGCGAGCACGGCGTCTGCGGAGCGTGTACCGTGCTCATCGACGGCGCGCCGGTGCGCTCCTGCCTGATGTTCGCCGTGCAGGCCGACGGCTATGCCATCACCACCATCGAGGGCTTGTCGCCGGGACCGGGTGAGCTCTCGCTCATTCAGGACGCATTCTGCGAGACCCACGGCATGCAATGCGGCTATTGCACCCCGGCGATGATCCTCACCGCGCACGCGCTGCTGGCCAATAATCCGGCGCCGACGCGCGAAGACATCGTCGATGCCATTTCCGGCAATATCTGCCGCTGCACCGGCTACGCGCAGATCGTCGAGGCGATCGCGCTCGCGGCCGAGCGCATGCGCAGCCTGAACCGTCCGGCGGGCACGCCATGAGCGCGACGCCGTTCCGGTTCGTATCGACCGACCGCCGCGTCCGCGAGGACCGGCGCTTCGTC
Organism: uncultured Alphaproteobacteria bacterium; assembly: GCA_963725065.1. Lineage (GTDB taxonomy): Bacteria > Pseudomonadota > Alphaproteobacteria > Rhizobiales > Xanthobacteraceae > VAZQ01. The sequence goes on along the minus strand of CAVRXD010000061.1, from coordinate 10,101 downwards.
GTCGGCAAGGGCCGCTTCGCCGCCGATGTCGCCCTGGCGGGCACGCGCCACGTGGCCGTTGTGACGTGCCCGCACCCCGCCGCGCGCATCATCGCGATCGACAAGGCCGAGGCAGTTGCCATGCCGGGGGTGCACTACGTGCTCGACGGCCGCGAGCTTGCCGCCGCGACCCAGCCGCTGCTGGCGGGCCTCGACACCCCGAAGGTGCCGCGGCGTCCGCTCGCCGTCGATGTCGCGCGCTATTCAGGAGAATGGGTGGCGGCGGTGGTCGCGGACACGCGCGCGCTCGCCGAAGACGCCGCCGAGCTGGTGCGCGTGGATTACGAGCCGCTGCCGTTCGTGCTCGACGGCGAAGCCGCCTATGCGCCCGGCAGCCCGCTCGTGCACGCGGATCACGGCTCCAACGTGCTGCTCGATCGCACCTTCGTCTGGGGCGAGGTCGAGCAGGATTTCGCTGACAGCCCGCATCGCCTGTCGCTGCGGGTGACGTGGGGGCGCAGCTCCACCGTGCCGGTCGAAACCTTCGCCGTGACGGCGAGCTGGGACCCCTGGCGCGAGGTGCTCGACGTCTTCGCCTCGGTGCAGATGCCGCGCTTTCCCGACCAGGTCGCGCTCGCGCTCAAGCTGCCGGGCTCCGCCGTGCGGGTCTACAACGACGTGGACGTGGGCGGCAGCTACGGGGTCAAGCGCGGCATCAAGCACGCGGTGTTGGTCGGCTACCTCTCCCGCCGGCTCGGCTTCCCGGTGCGGCTGATCGAGGACCGGCTCGAGAACATGCGCGCCGGCGACGCCCACGGTCCCGAGCGCAACTTCGATATCGAGGTCGCTTTTGACGATGCCGGCGTGATCCGCTCGATGAAGATGCGCGCGCTCGACAATGTCGGCGCTTACGCCGGGCGCTCGCCATTCCAGCTCGGCAAGCCGGTCAGCGCGATCGTCGGGCCGTACCGCATCAGGAGTGTGCAGTACCGCGCCATCGCGGTGACGTCGAACAAGACGGTGCAGGAGGCGGTGCGCGCCTTCGGCCAGGCGCCCACCAATTACGCCATCGAGCGCGCGCTCGAGGAGGTGGCCTGGCATCGCGGGCTTGATCGCCTGGAGGTGCGGCGGCGCAACCTGATCCGTGCCGAGCAGTTCCCGTACCTGATTCCGAGCGGCACCACCTATGACAGCGGCGACTACCACGCCGTCATCGACAAGGTGCTGGCCAAGGCGGACTATGCCGCCCTGGTCGCGGAGCGCGATCGCCTGCGCGGGCAGGGGCTCCTCGCCGGCATCGGCATCGCGGCATGCCTCGAACCCAGCGGCGCCAATTCGACCTTCGAGCCGCTGCTCAATCCCAAGAACGAGACCACCACCTACACCGAGGCCTGTCGCATCAATGTCGACGTCAGCGGCGCCGTCACCGCGACCATTCATACGCTCTCGGCCGGGCAGGGACACGAGACCCTGGTCGGCACCGTGATCGGCGAGGTGCTGGAGATCGATCCCGACCGCATCCGCGTCGTGCGCCCGGACTCGCTGTCGTCGTTACCGAGCCAGAGCCCGGTCGGCAGCCGCATGGCGATCATGATGGGCGGCGCGGCGTTCCACGCCGCCCAAAAGCTGAAGGACCGAATCCTTGCCATTGCCGCGCACAACCTCGGCATCCCATCGGAGCGCGCGACCTACGGCGCCGGCGGCGTATTCGACCGCGCCGCGCCGCAGAGCCGCCTGAGCTGGAACGAGCTCGTCACGATCGCGCACCGCAACTTCCATCGCCTGCCGCCCGGCACCGAACCGGGGCTCGCCTTCACCCATGTGATGCAGGTGCCGACCGGGGGACAGCTCCCGACCGCCGACGGCCGGGTGCAGATGTATCCCTGCTTCGCGTTCGAGTTCCATCTCATTCTCGTCGCGGTCGATCCCGATCTCGGCAAGCCCGAGATCAAGCGCTACTTCATCGGCCACGACTGCGGCACCGTGATCAATCCGAAGATCGTGCGCGGCATGACCATGGGCGGCATCGCCCATGGCATCGGCGCGGCGCTGTACGAGGAGTTTGCCTACAACGAGGAGGGCCAGCTCATCGCGCAAAGCTTCATGGATTACCTGTTGCCGTCGTCGCATGAGGTCCCGCCGGTCGAGATCGTCCATCACGTGACGCCGTCGCCGCATACCGTGTTCGGCCAGAAGGGCTCGGGCGAGTCCGGCTATCTCGGCGCGCCTGCGGCGATCGCAAGCGCGATCAATGACGCGATCCGGCCGCTCGGGATCGCGGTGAACAGCCTGCCGATCAGGATCGCGCAGCTCGGCGACATGATCGCCGCCGCGCGAGAGAAAATGTCACCCCGTATGGGCTCAGGATGATGGCGGCAATCTCTCCATCATCATGCTCGCAATCTCTCCGTTGTCATGCTCGCGAAGGCGGGCATCCAGTAGTGCTGGACTCGCTTAGGGTATGATTTCGGCTTCAATTGCCCCCATTACGGATTACTGGGTCCCCGCTTTCGCGGGGACGACGAACCACCAAACCGAGCGGGACCGGATACTGAAGGAAAGAGGGCATACATGATCATCGACGTTCACGGCCATCTGGTGCCGCCCGATCTGCTCGCCACGATCCGCAAGGAGAGCGGTCGCTTTGCCTCGCTGCGCCTGGTCGAGGATGGCGCCGGCCTGGCGATCGCTTTTGCCGGCGGCAAGCCGTCGCGGCCGATCATGAAGGGCCTCAGCGATGTGGCCGGGCGCCTCGCCTGGATGGCGAAGCGCGGAATTGACCGTCACGTGGTCGGGGGCTGGCCGGATTGGTTCGGCTACGAGCTGCCGGCGGCGGAAGGCGAAGCGTGGGCCCGGCAGTTCAACGACGCGCAGCTTGCCGCCGCCAAGGCCGAGCCGCGTTTCGTGCCGCTGGCGAGCGTGCCGCTGCAGGACGGCGCGCGCGCCGGCGCGGTGCTTAAGGCCGCGGTCGCCGCCGGCTTCCCCGGCGCGATGATCTCGACCCTGCCGCGCGGGATCGGCAGCGTGCTCGATGCTCCCGACCTCGACCCGTTCTGGGCGGCGGCCGACGAGACCGGCGCGCTCATCCATATCCATCCGAGCTATGACGCCGGCGACGCGCGGGTGAACGACTACGGCCTCGCCAACGGCGTCGGCCGCATCAGCGACGCCATCGTGGCGGTGGCGCGGCTCCTGTGCAGCGGCCATGTCACGCGTTACCGCAACGCCAAGATTTTCGCGCCGATGGGCGCCGCCGGGCTGCCGTTCCTCATCGGGCGGCTGCAGCGCAATCACAAGATCACGCCGGGGATCGCCGATCCGTCCGAGGGACTGGGATTGCTGTACACCGACAGCATCCTGCATGACCCGCGGGTGCTACGTTTTGTCGTGGAGATGGTCGGCGCCGACCGTGTGATGATGGGCTCCGACATGCCGTTCCCGATCGGCGACGAGGATCCTGCGCAGATCGTCAACGCGGCCGGTCTGCAGCCGGCCCAGGCCGCGTCGATCACGGGGGGGCTGGCCGCAAAGTTGTTTCGGCTTCAGTGAGCGATGACGGTGGCGCGCCGGTGCGGCGTCGCCTGCGCCTGCGGCACGCGCCGCCAACCAATACTGAAAGATTCAGGTGGAGGAAGCGATGATACCCATGAGGCTCAATGACCTTTCGCGCGCTGCGGCGGTGTTCGTCGCCGTCGCGGCAGTGACTCCGTGCCAGGCCCAGACGCTCGATAAAATCTCCATCGTGATCTTCAGCGCGCCGTCGCTTGGTGCCTTCATGCCGCCGGTGATCAAGGCCAAGAAGCTCGACCAGGCCAACGGGCTCGACATCACCTTCCAGGAGCGCACGCCTGACGCCTACACGGCGCAGTTCAATTCCGGCGAGTTCAAGGTCGGCGGCAGCGCGTCGCTGCTCACGGTCGGGCTCGCCGACAGCCGCGGCGTGAAGGTGAAGTACCTGTTCAACCTGTTCGACTTCTGGGGCGCGGTGGTCACGTCGCGGCCGGAGATCAAGACGCTCAAGGATCTCGAGGGCAAGCAGCTCGCCGGCGCGCGCGCCACCACCAACTATGTGATGTTCGAGTTCTTCGCCAAGAAACTCGGCGTCGATGTCTCGAAGATACAAGTGGTTAATACGGCGACGCCTGGTCTCGTGGGCTATGCGCTCGCCAACCGCGCCGATGCGGTGCAGATCTGGGAGCCGGCCTACACGCTCCTGCTCGCCAAGAAGCCGGACATCCGCACGCTGGACATGGGGATCGAGAAAACCTGGAAGGAGTTTGCCGGCGGCAGCCGCATCCCCTATCTCGGCGTCGGCGCGCATTCCGACTGGGCCGATCAGAACCCCGCGCTGGTGGCGAAGCTCTACGCCACATACAAGGCGGCGGTGGAATGGATCGCGAAGAATCCCGATGAGGCGGCGCCACTGCTCGCGCCGGGCGCGTCGGCCGAGGATGTGAAGTCCATGGCCGCGCTCGTGCGCAGCAACGAGCGGCTGGCCATGAGCCTCGTTCCGGCGAACGACGTCCGCAAGGAGATCGAGGCGGTGTACAAGGCCGGCATCGATGTCGGCTATTTCCCGAGCATGCCGTCGAGCGAGACGGTTTACGGCAAGCCGATCCCATGAATGATAATCTGCACCTGACCCGGCTGCTGCAGGCCACCGCCAGCACGCTGGTGATGATCGGCCTGTGGCAGATCGCCTCGCTGTTCTTTCCGCCTTATCTGTTTCCCCCGGTGCCCGATATCGTCTCGCGTACCGTGGGGATCCTGCTGAGCTGGCCGCTGCTCGCCGAGGTGCTGCTCACCGCGGCGCGGATCTTTGCGGGACTGCTCGGGGCCTTCGTGCTGGGCTGCATGATGGCGGTGGCGATCGGCCGCTCGCCCCGCATCGAGAGCTACATCACGCCGATATTGGTGTTCCTGCAGGGAATTCCGGCGCTGTCGTGGGTGGTCATCGCCATCATCTGGTTTCACGGCATCGAGTTTCGCATCTTCTTCATCATGGTGATGACGACGCTGCCGGCGTTCACCTTCCGAATCCTCGACGCCTTCCGCTCCATGTCCAAGGACCTGTTCGAGATGACGATGTCGTTTCGGCCGCGGCGCTGGACCTTGTTCCGGGTGCTGATCGTGCCGACGATCGTGCCGGGCATCCTCACGGCATGGAAGGTCAATCTCGGCAATGCCGCGCGCGTGGTGGTGGTCGCGGAGCTGGTCGGTCCACCGGTGGGGTCGGCTACGAGCTCCTGCGCCAGCAGCAGTTGTTCGACATGGCCGGCGCCATCGCCTGGACGCTCCAGCTCGTGCTGTTCGTCCTGGTGGTGCAGCAGACCATCAACGCGATCGAGGGCTGGGCATTGCGCTACCGCGCGGTGTCCGAGCGCGCGATTTAAGTTGAGCGCATCAGTCGAATGAAAGCACATGGCTGACCCGGTCATCCGATTTCACCGATGTGAGCAAGGTGTTCCGCCGCGCCAATGGGCGCGGCGACCTGCTCGCGGTCGACAAGCTCTGGTTCGAGGTCGCGCCGGGCGAGATCGTTGCCGTGCTTGGCAAGACCGGCTGCGGCAAGTCGACCATGTTCAACCTGGTCGCCGGCCTTATCGAGCCGACCTCCGGCGAGGTCGCCGTGAGCGGCCACAATCCGTTCCGCGACTTCGAGGCGTTCCGCGGCAAGATCGGCATCGTGTTCCAGGGCGACCGCCTGATGCCTTGGCGGACGGCGCTGGCGAACGTGCTGCTCGGTCTCGAAATCCTCGATACCGATCCCAAGCAGGCGCAGAAGGTGACGCGGGGGTGGCTGGAACGGCTTGGGCTCGGGGGTAATGAGAACGACTCTCCGCATGCGCTCTCCGGCGGCATCAGGCCGCAGGTCTCGATGGCGCGCGCGTTCGCGGTCGAACCGCAACTGCTCCTCTGCGCGAGCCGTTCTCGGCGCTCGATGAGATGACGGCGCGTGACCTGCGCAAGAGTTCGTCCGGCTGGTCGGCAGAACGGCAAGACCGCGGTCTTCGTCGCCGCGATCGCGAGGCGACGGAGATCGCGACCGCGTCCTGGTCTGCCGCGTCCCGCGCGCATCGCCTTCGAGGCCACATGGATCGCCAGGCCCCGCGGCACGCGTTCTCGAGATTCGAGAGAAGATCATGGAGGTGCTTCGCACTGGAGCCGGGCCGGCAGATGATCGCGTCGGTCTCGACTCCCCCGAACAGGCGGCCGTAGCCTTCGATCCAGTCGTTCACCCCGGCGACGCCGCGCATCCCAGACGCAGGCCTACGACGCCGCCATCACGCTGACGCCGATTTCGCGCTCCAGCGGATCAATGGCTTCGATGACCGGCCGGTCCGGCGAGAGAAGAAGGTAGGCATCGCCTCCGGATCCGCGCATCAGCACGCGGCTGTTCAAGCACTGCCGACGCGGATCAGCCGAAGCCGTTCATGACCTTGCCGAAGCCAGTCGCGCCGACCTTGCAGTTCATAACGTTCTCGTTCCCGTAGTACGTGGCCGCAACCCTCGCGCGCGTAGGATGCGCATTCGCCCTTCTTGCCGCGCCTTCCACCTTCTCCTGGCCGGCGACACTCGACAACCTGACGCCCAGTTCGGCCGCCGAGCGTCTCCGGCATCGACTCGACGTTCTCGTGGCCGCAAGGTGACGACGCCGCCGGAGTACAAGGTCGACACCAGCGGCTCGCGCGCCGGCGCGCATGCTGATGTCGTTGACCTCGTCGAGCCTCGCTTGCTCCGTTCGATACAGATGACGTAGTTGATGACCAGGTTCACCAGACCGGGCAGAGCTTGTGAAAGCTGGTACGGAAGAGTGCACGCTGAGCAGCGGACAGTGACCGATCCCGGGCACCAGTAACCATACATCATCCCGTGTCGATCTGTGCCATGTAGAAGGTTCTTCGACGTGGCCGACCCGTTCGAAAGTCGTAGCACGTGTCCGAGCCGAATGTTCAGTTTTCTGATGAAGCCGGCCCGGCGGCGGACGCCAGCAGCATCGAGATCATCGAGGAACACGATGGCGAACGTCACGCTTCAGCGCGCCAAGCGGCAAGCGATAGCCAGGTACTGGCGGCTCTGCTCTCGGTACCGCGCTGGATCGGCGCACGCTTGCCGCCGACGCCGCCGAGCAGGTCGAGATCAGCGTCAGGACCATCAGCGACGCTGGCTGTACATCGCCGACACGATGGGCTTCTTTCGCGACGAAGGCATCGACATGGCGATGACCGGCCTTCGCGTCCGCCGCCAAGATGGTCGCGCCGCTCGGCACGCGGCCAGCTCGACGTCGGCGGCGGCACGGTGGCGGCGGGTCTCTACAACGCGGTCGAGCGCGGCATCCATCTGCGCATCGTCGCCGACAACGGTTCGGTGCACCGACAAGCTACTCCGACGCTGCTGGTGCGCAAGGACCTCGTCGACAGCGGCCGCTACAAGACGCTCGCCGATCTCAAGGGTATGACGATCGCGTCGCCGCGCCGGGCACCGGCTCGGAATCCTCGCTCAACGAGGCGCTCAAGAAGGGCGGGCTGAAATTCGGCGACGTCAAGTCGTCTATATGGGCTTCCCGGAAATGCTGCGCGCCTACGCAACAAGGGCATCGACGCCGGCATCACCAATGAGCCGACGATCACGCGAGCGATCAGGAGGGCTCGCCGTGCGCGGCCAGCAACGACGTCATCTATCCGGGACAGCAGACCGCCGTGGCGTGCTGTTTTCCGAAAACTTCGCCCAGAGCGCCGGCCGGTGCGCAGAAATTCATGAACGCCTACCATCCGCGCCGTGCGCGACTACAACGACGCGCTCAAGGACGGCAAGCTCGCGGGTCCACGCGGCGAGTGATCTCGATCTTGACCGAATACACCAAATCAAGGACCGCGAGCACCTCGCGGACATGGTGCCGTTCGCGGTCGAACCCCAACGGCCACGTCAATGACGCAGCCTGCAAGAACGATCTCACTTTCTTCCCGAGCGCGGGCTGGTCGAGCGGCAAGGCGCCGCGTCGACCAGGTGATCCACAACTCCTTCGCCGACGAGGCGGTGCGCGTGCTCGGGCCGTACAAGCGCAGACACTGACCCGGACAAGCGGCGAGACGAACAACCAGACCATGATCACCCACGAACAGAACGAATACTGTGCCGCACCAAGCCGGCACGCCGATGGGCGAACTGTTCCGCCGCTACTGGATTCCGGCGCTGATGGCGGAGGAACTGCCGCGCCGAACTGCCCGCCGGTGCAGGTGCAATTGCTCGGCGAGCGGCTAATCGCGTTCCGCGACACCCAGGGCCGGCTCGGCCTGATGGACGAGTTCTGCGCCCATCGCGGCGTGTCGCTGTGGTTCGGCCGCAACGAGGAGAACGGGCTGCGCTGCCCCTATCACGGCTGGAAATACGACGTGACCGGGCAATGCGTCGACGTGCCGTCGGAGCCGGCGACGAGCGGCTTCTGCCAGAAGATCAAGCTCGAAGCCTATCCGTGCGTTGAGATCGGCGGCGTGATCTGGGCCTATATGGGACCGCCGGCCGAGCAGCCGCCGGCGCCGGACTTCGAATGGGTGCACCTCAAGCCGTCGCAGCGCTTCCTATCAAGCGCTGGCAGGAGAGCAATTGGCTGCAGGCGATGGAGGGCGGCATCGATTCGAGCCACGTCTCGTTCCTGCATCGCGGCGATCTCAACTCGACCCGCTGCACAAGAACACCGACGGCGCGAGCTACACGCGCAGCACCAACACCGTTTCGACATTCCTGGATCGCCGGGCGGCCTGCTGATCGGCGCGCGGCGCAATGCCGATCCCGGTTATCACTACTGGCGCATCACGCAATGGCTGATGCCGTGGTACACGCTGATCCCGCCCTACAAGGGCAACGCGCCAACGGCCATGCCTGGGTGCCGATGGACGATACAACTGCATGGCCTGGACCATGACCTTCCATCCGGTGCGCGACCTCGACCGACGACGAGTTGACGATGAGCAAGGGCGCGGCGTCCATGCCGAGCTCATTCCCGGCACGTTCCGTCCGGTCGCCAACCGCACAACGGCTATCTGATGGATCGCGCCGCGCAGGAGGCGGGCACAATATACAACGGCATCAAGGGCCTCGCGATCCAGGACGCCTCCGTGCAGGAGAGCATGGGTCCGATCGCCGACCGCACCAAGGAGAACCTGGTCTCCACCGACAACGCCATCATCATGGCGCGGCTGCGGCTGCGCAAGGCGGCGCCGCGGTGGCCGAGGGCAAGGAGCCGGACGGCATCGATCCGGCCACCCACGCCGTGCGCTCGGCGTCGATCGTGCTCCCGGAAGAGGTCAGCTTCTACGAGGCCGCCGCCGACGCCCTCGAGGCGAAAGAAGGGGTGACCCACACCTCGGTCTGAACGTCGTCCGACGCAATGCAGTCGAAATAGATCGAACGGGCATGCTGCGATTTCCAAGGCTCCTGCTGATCGGCTGGTTGCTCGCCGCGCTGTGTGGCGGCGCGAGCGCCGCCGAGGACGGCTATCCGTCGCGACTGGTCAAGGTCATCGTCCCGTTTCCGCCGGGATCCACGCTCGATGCGCTGGCCAGGATCGTGACCGACCAGCTCGCGCAGAGATGGGGCCAGCCCGTCATCATCGAGAATATCAGCGGCGGCGGGGGCAATATCGGGACGGATCGTTTCGCGCGTTCGCCGCCCGATGGCTATACCTTGATGCTCAGTCCGCCCGGGCCGCTCACCATCAATCCGTTTCTCTACGGTGATGTCGCATACGATCCGGCGAAATTCGTTCCGATTACGCTGCTCGCGCGGGTTCCGAATGTTCTCATCGTTCGCCACAGTCTCGGTGCCACATCGGTCGCGGCTCTCGTCGCGCTGGCGAGAGCCAATCCGGGCAAGCTCACCTATGCATCGCAAGGCGTCGGCTCGACCGCCTTTCTGACGGCGAAGCTGTTCGAGACCAGAGCCGACGTCCGGATGGCGCACGTGCCCTATCGCGGCGCCGGGCCGGCGCTCACCGACATCGTCGCCGGCCACGTCGATATGATGTTCGACACCATCGTCACGTCGCTGCCGTTGCACCGCGCCGGCAGCGCCAGGATTGTCGCCATCGCAAATGCGCAGCGTTCCAGCGCGCTGCCGGACGTG
>CAVRXD010000060.1:0-49625 GCA_963725065.1 uncultured Alphaproteobacteria bacterium | reverse complement strand
TAAGAACACGATCGCATGTCCGCAAGGACGGGCCGCGAGTCCGGCGGCGAAGCGCGATCGTCTGATCGTGCCGCTGTGGCGCCGCCTCGACATAGTCTGCGCGTCGTTCCGATGCAATCCCAACGAGCCTTGCTGTCGAATGTCGATTGCGCGCTTGAAGACTTCTCAGCGCAATAACGACGACCCCCACCCCCAACCCCTGCCCACAAGGGGGAGGGGAGCGCACCGAGTTCTCGGCGACACTCCCCATCATCTCGGTGAGGTCTCGCGCGCAAGTATCGACTGCGCAAACCGCTTCGGTGTCATCGGGGCCGCGAACAGGCCGCCTTGCACCAGATGGACCCCGATCTCGCGTAGCGCGATGAAGTCGTCCCGCTCGTCCACGCCCTCGGCGACGGTCCGCGCGCCCATGGCGTCAGCGAGGTCGATGATGTGCCGGCAGGTCGCGAGCTTCGAGCGATCGTGCGCGCAGCCGGCGACGAGCTCGCGAGCGATCTTCAGCTCGACGAACGGAAAGTCGTTGAGCTTCGAGAGCGGCAGCCATTCGTCGCGTACGTTCTTGATCGAGATGGCGATGTTGCGAAACCGCAATTGCTTGGCGATGGCTTTCAGCAGCCCCAGCTCGGCAACGGCCGCCGCGGCGTCGATCTCGATGATGAGTCCCTCGAAGGCCCGCTGATCGGGCAACTGCCGGCACAGCGTTGCGACCGACACCGGATCCCGAAGGCAGGCGATCGGCAGCTCGACCGCGATCTCGACTGCGCCGGTCTGGGTGTGGAAGCTGCGCCAGTCGTCCGCCAGGCGGGCGATCACCCGCTCCGACAGCGCGATCCCGTCGCTCGAGCGATCGGCGGCGATCACCGCCGCGGCGCCGCTGAGCGCGAGCGTGCGCGCATCCCTCTTGGGCTGGTACATCAGTTCGGGTCGCCGCGCGCCGACAGCCTCGGCGGTCTGGACGGCGGGGGCCGGCGCTTGCTTCGCCTGAACCAGTGCCGCAACGGCGTCGCGCAAGGTGCCGGCGGTGAACGGCGTCGCCAGTAACGGCAGCATGGCGAGGCCGAGCTTGGCGCCGAGCGCCCGGACCGCTCCCACCATCGGCGAGGTGCGCGGACCGAGCACCAGGACCTTGCCGTCGTAGTCCCTGGCCGCGAGCAATTCCATCATCTCGCAGGCTTCGATTCCGCCCGCGGACGATCCGATGACGACGAGGTCGGGCGGGCCCGCATCGAGCGTCGCGTTCAACGCGGTGAGTTGTGCGCATTCGCTGGTGGCGAAGCCGAAACCTTCCAGCGTGTCGGTCAGGAACGTGCGCGTGGCGTGACTGGCGTCGGCGACGCAAGCCATCGGCATCGCCGTTGCCGCAAGCAACGTTGCAGCGTTGGTCGCAGCCTCGATCGCAGACTTGATCGTAGCCTTGGCTGCATCTTCGTGTTCCTGGTTTTTCATGACGCCCCCTGTTTGACGGGATGCGCCTGTTTAAGGCCGCGCCGGTTCCGAACAGTAAATTTGCCCGGGTCGGGGCGAGCGTATGTTCGAACAGAACAAACCCCGCGTTGCCGAGCTCGCTAAAAGTTTTCTCAATTCCGTCCCAGCCGGTCGGTTCCTTTCGCCACAAAAGGTCTTGCCTTGTGTAACCCGAATCTTGTATATTTACGTACTCTCCGAAATTTGCCTGTGAATGCCTGACGTCCGCGGCGCCGGCGTCGACGTTCATTGTTTTCCATTGTTAATCGCGAGTTCTCGAGCCGCGGTCTGCGCCCCGTTCGGGTTCCGGGTTGCGCCTGAAAACGAAGCAGAAACAATGACTTGTTCATGCATCTGCGCGGCTGCCAGCGCGGCCCGGGTGAGAGTCGCGCATTGTTATTTCATTGTTAATAACAAAGACGCCGGACCTCGCGCGCGCCCCCGCGCGGCGTGGGGTCGCGAGCGTTGGAGCCGCGTTCGGTCCCGCTCGGACAGACGAAAAACGCGTTCGGGGACAGGGCCTTGACTGACACGGAGGCTGCCTTCAGCCTCGCTCGAAACGGGCAGGCGTCCCAGCCATCGCCCGGATCGGCACCGCATGCTTCCTGCGTCGCGCCTGATCACGCGCCGCTCCGCAACAAGCACCAAAGCACGCTCGATGAAACCTGCATCGTTCGAATATGAAAGGCCCGCGCATCTCGATGAGGCCTGCGCGCTGCTGTCGGCCGGGGACGACGTGCGCATCATCGCCGGGGGGCAGACTCTCGTCCCGCTGATGGCGATGCGGCTCGCCCGTCCGAAGCGGTTGATCGACATCGCTCGCATCCCCGAGCTTGCTTTCGTGCGCGACGAGGGCAGTGCCATCGTCGTCGGTGCGACCACCCGCCAATGCGTGCTCGAGCACGACGCCACCGTCCGCGCCAAGGTGCCCCTGCTCGCCAAGGTCATGCCGTTCGTCGGTCATGCTCCGATCCGGGCGCGGGGAACCGTGGGCGGCTCGCTCGCCAACGCTGATCCGGCGGCGGAGATCGCGCTCGCTGCGGTCACGCTCGCTGCGACGCTGGTTTATCGCGAAGGTGACACGGTGGCCGAATGTGCCGCCGCGGATTTCTTCATCGGGCCGATGATGACGGCGCTGCCCGCGGCCGGCTGCCTGACGGCAGTGCGCTTTCCGGTCTGGCGCGAGGCGCGCATCGGCGTCGGTTTCCACGAGGTCAATGCCCGCCGGAGCGATTTCGCCTTTGCCTCGGCGGCGGCGCAGATCGCGCTCGACGACGCCGGCCGCTGCCGACGGGTTGCGCTTGGTGTCGGGGGCATCACGCCGGTGCCGTTGCGGCTCGATGCGGTTGCCGACGCGCTTGTCGGCGGCCGGGCCGAGGAAGCGATCACCCGCGATGCCGTGCGCGCTGCGCTCAGCAATATCGAGCTGTTGTCGGATCTGCAGGCATCGGCCGATTATCGCCGACGCGCCGCGGCGACACTTGCCGTGCGCGCGATCATCGATGCCTATCGAGCCGCCGAGGGCGCGCATGCCGGTTGAATTGAACGTCAACGGGCAGACGCGCACGGTCGCGGTCGAGCCGCGCACGAGCCTGCTCGACTGCCTGCGCGAGGATCTGTTGCTGACCGGCGCCCATGCCGGCTGCGAGCACGGCGTCTGCGGAGCGTGTACCGTGCTCATCGACGGCGCGCCGGTGCGCTCCTGCCTGATGTTCGCCGTGCAGGCCGACGGCTATGCCATCACCACCATCGAGGGCTTGTCGCCGGGACCGGGTGAGCTCTCGCTCATTCAGGACGCATTCTGCGAGACCCACGGCATGCAATGCGGCTATTGCACCCCGGCGATGATCCTCACCGCGCACGCGCTGCTGGCCAATAATCCGGCGCCGACGCGCGAAGACATCGTCGATGCCATTTCCGGCAATATCTGCCGCTGCACCGGCTACGCGCAGATCGTCGAGGCGATCGCGCTCGCGGCCGAGCGCATGCGCAGCCTGAACCGTCCGGCGGGCACGCCATGAGCGCGACGCCGTTCCGGTTCGTATCGACCGACCGCCGCGTCCGCGAGGACCGGCGCTTCGTCGTCGGCAAGGGCCGCTTCGCCGCCGATGTCGCCCTGGCGGGCACGCGCCACGTGGCCGTTGTGACGTGCCCGCACCCCGCCGCGCGCATCATCGCGATCGACAAGGCCGAGGCAGTTGCCATGCCGGGGGTGCACTACGTGCTCGACGGCCGCGAGCTTGCCGCCGCGACCCAGCCGCTGCTGGCGGGCCTCGACACCCCGAAGGTGCCGCGGCGTCCGCTCGCCGTCGATGTCGCGCGCTATTCAGGAGAATGGGTGGCGGCGGTGGTCGCGGACACGCGCGCGCTCGCCGAAGACGCCGCCGAGCTGGTGCGCGTGGATTACGAGCCGCTGCCGTTCGTGCTCGACGGCGAAGCCGCCTATGCGCCCGGCAGCCCGCTCGTGCACGCGGATCACGGCTCCAACGTGCTGCTCGATCGCACCTTCGTCTGGGGCGAGGTCGAGCAGGATTTCGCTGACAGCCCGCATCGCCTGTCGCTGCGGGTGACGTGGGGGCGCAGCTCCACCGTGCCGGTCGAAACCTTCGCCGTGACGGCGAGCTGGGACCCCTGGCGCGAGGTGCTCGACGTCTTCGCCTCGGTGCAGATGCCGCGCTTTCCCGACCAGGTCGCGCTCGCGCTCAAGCTGCCGGGCTCCGCCGTGCGGGTCTACAACGACGTGGACGTGGGCGGCAGCTACGGGGTCAAGCGCGGCATCAAGCACGCGGTGTTGGTCGGCTACCTCTCCCGCCGGCTCGGCTTCCCGGTGCGGCTGATCGAGGACCGGCTCGAGAACATGCGCGCCGGCGACGCCCACGGTCCCGAGCGCAACTTCGATATCGAGGTCGCTTTTGACGATGCCGGCGTGATCCGCTCGATGAAGATGCGCGCGCTCGACAATGTCGGCGCTTACGCCGGGCGCTCGCCATTCCAGCTCGGCAAGCCGGTCAGCGCGATCGTCGGGCCGTACCGCATCAGGAGTGTGCAGTACCGCGCCATCGCGGTGACGTCGAACAAGACGGTGCAGGAGGCGGTGCGCGCCTTCGGCCAGGCGCCCACCAATTACGCCATCGAGCGCGCGCTCGAGGAGGTGGCCTGGCATCGCGGGCTTGATCGCCTGGAGGTGCGGCGGCGCAACCTGATCCGTGCCGAGCAGTTCCCGTACCTGATTCCGAGCGGCACCACCTATGACAGCGGCGACTACCACGCCGTCATCGACAAGGTGCTGGCCAAGGCGGACTATGCCGCCCTGGTCGCGGAGCGCGATCGCCTGCGCGGGCAGGGGCTCCTCGCCGGCATCGGCATCGCGGCATGCCTCGAACCCAGCGGCGCCAATTCGACCTTCGAGCCGCTGCTCAATCCCAAGAACGAGACCACCACCTACACCGAGGCCTGTCGCATCAATGTCGACGTCAGCGGCGCCGTCACCGCGACCATTCATACGCTCTCGGCCGGGCAGGGACACGAGACCCTGGTCGGCACCGTGATCGGCGAGGTGCTGGAGATCGATCCCGACCGCATCCGCGTCGTGCGCCCGGACTCGCTGTCGTCGTTACCGAGCCAGAGCCCGGTCGGCAGCCGCATGGCGATCATGATGGGCGGCGCGGCGTTCCACGCCGCCCAAAAGCTGAAGGACCGAATCCTTGCCATTGCCGCGCACAACCTCGGCATCCCATCGGAGCGCGCGACCTACGGCGCCGGCGGCGTATTCGACCGCGCCGCGCCGCAGAGCCGCCTGAGCTGGAACGAGCTCGTCACGATCGCGCACCGCAACTTCCATCGCCTGCCGCCCGGCACCGAACCGGGGCTCGCCTTCACCCATGTGATGCAGGTGCCGACCGGGGGACAGCTCCCGACCGCCGACGGCCGGGTGCAGATGTATCCCTGCTTCGCGTTCGAGTTCCATCTCATTCTCGTCGCGGTCGATCCCGATCTCGGCAAGCCCGAGATCAAGCGCTACTTCATCGGCCACGACTGCGGCACCGTGATCAATCCGAAGATCGTGCGCGGCATGACCATGGGCGGCATCGCCCATGGCATCGGCGCGGCGCTGTACGAGGAGTTTGCCTACAACGAGGAGGGCCAGCTCATCGCGCAAAGCTTCATGGATTACCTGTTGCCGTCGTCGCATGAGGTCCCGCCGGTCGAGATCGTCCATCACGTGACGCCGTCGCCGCATACCGTGTTCGGCCAGAAGGGCTCGGGCGAGTCCGGCTATCTCGGCGCGCCTGCGGCGATCGCAAGCGCGATCAATGACGCGATCCGGCCGCTCGGGATCGCGGTGAACAGCCTGCCGATCAGGATCGCGCAGCTCGGCGACATGATCGCCGCCGCGCGAGAGAAAATGTCACCCCGTATGGGCTCAGGATGATGGCGGCAATCTCTCCATCATCATGCTCGCAATCTCTCCGTTGTCATGCTCGCGAAGGCGGGCATCCAGTAGTGCTGGACTCGCTTAGGGTATGATTTCGGCTTCAATTGCCCCCATTACGGATTACTGGGTCCCCGCTTTCGCGGGGACGACGAACCACCAAACCGAGCGGGACCGGATACTGAAGGAAAGAGGGCATACATGATCATCGACGTTCACGGCCATCTGGTGCCGCCCGATCTGCTCGCCACGATCCGCAAGGAGAGCGGTCGCTTTGCCTCGCTGCGCCTGGTCGAGGATGGCGCCGGCCTGGCGATCGCTTTTGCCGGCGGCAAGCCGTCGCGGCCGATCATGAAGGGCCTCAGCGATGTGGCCGGGCGCCTCGCCTGGATGGCGAAGCGCGGAATTGACCGTCACGTGGTCGGGGGCTGGCCGGATTGGTTCGGCTACGAGCTGCCGGCGGCGGAAGGCGAAGCGTGGGCCCGGCAGTTCAACGACGCGCAGCTTGCCGCCGCCAAGGCCGAGCCGCGTTTCGTGCCGCTGGCGAGCGTGCCGCTGCAGGACGGCGCGCGCGCCGGCGCGGTGCTTAAGGCCGCGGTCGCCGCCGGCTTCCCCGGCGCGATGATCTCGACCCTGCCGCGCGGGATCGGCAGCGTGCTCGATGCTCCCGACCTCGACCCGTTCTGGGCGGCGGCCGACGAGACCGGCGCGCTCATCCATATCCATCCGAGCTATGACGCCGGCGACGCGCGGGTGAACGACTACGGCCTCGCCAACGGCGTCGGCCGCATCAGCGACGCCATCGTGGCGGTGGCGCGGCTCCTGTGCAGCGGCCATGTCACGCGTTACCGCAACGCCAAGATTTTCGCGCCGATGGGCGCCGCCGGGCTGCCGTTCCTCATCGGGCGGCTGCAGCGCAATCACAAGATCACGCCGGGGATCGCCGATCCGTCCGAGGGACTGGGATTGCTGTACACCGACAGCATCCTGCATGACCCGCGGGTGCTACGTTTTGTCGTGGAGATGGTCGGCGCCGACCGTGTGATGATGGGCTCCGACATGCCGTTCCCGATCGGCGACGAGGATCCTGCGCAGATCGTCAACGCGGCCGGTCTGCAGCCGGCCCAGGCCGCGTCGATCACGGGGGGGCTGGCCGCAAAGTTGTTTCGGCTTCAGTGAGCGATGACGGTGGCGCGCCGGTGCGGCGTCGCCTGCGCCTGCGGCACGCGCCGCCAACCAATACTGAAAGATTCAGGTGGAGGAAGCGATGATACCCATGAGGCTCAATGACCTTTCGCGCGCTGCGGCGGTGTTCGTCGCCGTCGCGGCAGTGACTCCGTGCCAGGCCCAGACGCTCGATAAAATCTCCATCGTGATCTTCAGCGCGCCGTCGCTTGGTGCCTTCATGCCGCCGGTGATCAAGGCCAAGAAGCTCGACCAGGCCAACGGGCTCGACATCACCTTCCAGGAGCGCACGCCTGACGCCTACACGGCGCAGTTCAATTCCGGCGAGTTCAAGGTCGGCGGCAGCGCGTCGCTGCTCACGGTCGGGCTCGCCGACAGCCGCGGCGTGAAGGTGAAGTACCTGTTCAACCTGTTCGACTTCTGGGGCGCGGTGGTCACGTCGCGGCCGGAGATCAAGACGCTCAAGGATCTCGAGGGCAAGCAGCTCGCCGGCGCGCGCGCCACCACCAACTATGTGATGTTCGAGTTCTTCGCCAAGAAACTCGGCGTCGATGTCTCGAAGATACAAGTGGTTAATACGGCGACGCCTGGTCTCGTGGGCTATGCGCTCGCCAACCGCGCCGATGCGGTGCAGATCTGGGAGCCGGCCTACACGCTCCTGCTCGCCAAGAAGCCGGACATCCGCACGCTGGACATGGGGATCGAGAAAACCTGGAAGGAGTTTGCCGGCGGCAGCCGCATCCCCTATCTCGGCGTCGGCGCGCATTCCGACTGGGCCGATCAGAACCCCGCGCTGGTGGCGAAGCTCTACGCCACATACAAGGCGGCGGTGGAATGGATCGCGAAGAATCCCGATGAGGCGGCGCCACTGCTCGCGCCGGGCGCGTCGGCCGAGGATGTGAAGTCCATGGCCGCGCTCGTGCGCAGCAACGAGCGGCTGGCCATGAGCCTCGTTCCGGCGAACGACGTCCGCAAGGAGATCGAGGCGGTGTACAAGGCCGGCATCGATGTCGGCTATTTCCCGAGCATGCCGTCGAGCGAGACGGTTTACGGCAAGCCGATCCCATGAATGATAATCTGCACCTGACCCGGCTGCTGCAGGCCACCGCCAGCACGCTGGTGATGATCGGCCTGTGGCAGATCGCCTCGCTGTTCTTTCCGCCTTATCTGTTTCCCCCGGTGCCCGATATCGTCTCGCGTACCGTGGGGATCCTGCTGAGCTGGCCGCTGCTCGCCGAGGTGCTGCTCACCGCGGCGCGGATCTT
Source organism: uncultured Alphaproteobacteria bacterium (assembly GCA_963725065.1). GTDB lineage: Bacteria > Pseudomonadota > Alphaproteobacteria > Rhizobiales > Xanthobacteraceae > VAZQ01. The sequence continues at coordinate 41,279 of CAVRXD010000060.1, read as the reverse complement.
TGCGGGACTGCTCGGGGCCTTCGTGCTGGGCTGCATGATGGCGGTGGCGATCGGCCGCTCGCCCCGCATCGAGAGCTACATCACGCCGATATTGGTGTTCCTGCAGGGAATTCCGGCGCTGTCGTGGGTGGTCATCGCCATCATCTGGTTTCACGGCATCGAGTTTCGCATCTTCTTCATCATGGTGATGACGACGCTGCCGGCGTTCACCTTCCAGATCCTCGACGCCTTCCGCTCCATGTCCAAGGACCTGTTCGAGATGACGATGTCGTTTCGGCCGCGGCGCTGGACCTTGTTCCGGGTGCTGATCGTGCCGACGATCGTGCCGGGCATCCTCACGGCATGGAAGGTCAATCTCGGCAATGCCGCGCGCGTGGTGGTGGTCGCGGAGCTGGTCGGTGCCACCGGTGGGGTCGGCTACGAGCTCCTGCGCCAGCAGCAGTTGTTCGACATGGCCGGCGCCATCGCCTGGACGCTCCAGCTCGTGCTGTTCGTCCTGGTGGTGCAGCAGACCATCAACGCGATCGAGGGCTGGGCATTGCGCTACCGCGCGGTGTCCGAGCGCGCGATTTAAGTTGAGCGCATGAGTCGAATGAAAGCACATGGCTGACCCGGTCATCCGATTTCGCGATGTGAGCAAGGTGTTCCGCCGCGCCAATGGGCGCGGCGACCTGCTCGCGGTCGACAAGCTCTCGTTCGAGGTCGCGCCGGGCGAGATCGTTGCCGTGCTTGGCAAGACCGGCTGCGGCAAGTCGACCATGTTCAACCTGGTCGCCGGCCTTATCGAGCCGACCTCCGGCGAGGTCGCCGTGAGCGGCCACAATCCGTTCCGCGACTTCGAGGCGTTCCGCGGCAAGATCGGCATCGTGTTTCAGGGCGACCGCCTGATGCCTTGGCGGACGGCGCTGGCGAACGTGCTGCTCGGTCTCGAAATCCTCGATACCGATCCCAAGCAGGCGCAGAAGGTGGCGCGGGGGTGGCTGGAACGGCTTGGGCTCGGGGGTCATGAGAACGACTATCCGCATGCGCTCTCCGGCGGCATGCGCCAGCGGGTCTCAATCGCGCGCGCGTTCGCGGTCGAACCGCAACTGCTCCTCTGCGACGAGCCGTTCTCGGCGCTCGATGAGATGACGGCGCGTGACCTGCGCAAGGAGTTCGTCCGGCTGGTGCGGCAGAACGGCAAGACCGCGGTCTTCATCACCCACCAGATCAGCGAGGCGATGGAGATCGGCGACCGCGTCCTGGTCTGCCACCGTCCCGCGCGCATCGCCTTCGAGGCCCGCATGGATCGCGAGGCCCCCGCCGGCACGCGTCTCGAGATTCAAGAGAAGATCATGGAGGTGCTTGCACTGGAAGCCGGGGCCGGCGGGTGATCGCGTCGGTCTAGAACTCCCGCAACAGGCGGCCGTAGCCTTCGATCCGGTCGTTCACGCCGGCGAGGCGCAGCGCATCCCAGACGCAGGCCTGCGACGCCGCCATCACGCTGACGCCGAATTCGCGCTCCAGCGGATCGATGGCTTCGATGACCGGCCAGTGCGGCGAGGGGAGAAAGATCGCGTCGGCCTCCGGATGCGCGCGCATCAGCGCGCGGCCCATGTCGAGCGCTGCCGACGCCGGAATGCGGCCGAACTGGTTGATGACCTTGCCGAAGCCGGTGGCGCCGAGGACCTTGCAGCCGTAACGTTCTGCGTCCGTGATCAGTCGCGCGTCCTCGCGCGCGCCGTAGGGATGCGCGATCACCACGTTCTTGCAGGCGAGCTTCCTTGCCGCCTTCTCCTGCGCGGCGACGCTCGACGAGACCTTGACGCCCAGTTCGGCCGCGAGCGTCTGCAGCATCGACTGGGCGTTCTGGTCGCCGCGGGAGAGATTGACCGGAACGCCGCCGAGAAATACGAGGTCGACGCCGGCGGCCGCGAGCTCGCGCGCGGCGCGCATGCTCATGTCGTAAGCCTGGTCGACCTCGCTCTTGCTGCGTTCGATTACGGTCAGCGTGGTGATGACCAGGGTCACCCCGGCCGGGGCAAGCTTGTAGAACTCGTACGGAAAGATCTCCGCGCTGAGCGGCGGACAGGTGTAGCCGATCCGGGCACGGTGACCGTACATCCCGTCGGGTGTCGATGTGTGCGTGCTCATGTCTGAACTCTGACGTGGCCGACCCGTTTCGAAACGTCGTGACGCGTGTTGAGCCGAATGTTACAACATTTCTGATGAAACCCGGCCGGGGCGGCAACGCCGACAGGCATCGGGATCATGGGGAGAACACAATGGCGAACGTCACGCTCGAGCGCGCCAAGCGGCAGGCGATAGCGGGTCTGGCGGGTTGTGCTCTGCTGTCGGGTCTCGCGCTGGATGCGGCGCGCGCTCCCGCCGACGCCGCCGAGCAGGTCAAGATCGGCATCTCGCGGACCATCAGCGACGCTGGCTATTACATGGCCGACGCCATGGGCTTCTTCCGCGACGAAGGCATCGACGTGTCGATCACCGGCTTCAATTCCGCCGCGCAGATGATCGCGCCGCTCGGCACGGGCGAGCTCGACGTCGGCGGCGGCACGGTATCGGCGGGCTTCTACAACGCGGTCGGGCGCGGCATCCTCATGAAGATCGTGGCCGACCAGGCCTCGATCAAACCCGGTTACGGCTACTCCTCACTGATGGTGCGCAAGGACCTCGTCGATTCCGGCCGCTACAAGAGCTTCGCCGACCTCAAGGGCATGAAGGTGGCGATCGGCGCGCCGGGCACCGGCACGGCCTCGGCGCTCAACGAGGCGCTGAAGAAAGGCGGGCTCAAATACAGCGACGTCGATGTGGTCTATATCGGCTTCCCCGAGCATCTGCCGACCTACAAGAACAAAGGGATCGACGCCAGCATCACCAACGAGCCGACCATGACGCGCGCGATCGAGGACGGCGTCGCCGTGCGCGTCGCCGGCAACGACATCACCTACCCCGACCAGCAGACCGCGGTGACGTTCTATGCCGATAACTTCATCAGGAACCGGCGCGATGTGGCCGAGCGGTTCATGCGCGCCTATCTTCGCGGCGTCCGCATGTACAACGACGCGCTCAAGGATGGCCGGCTGGCGGGGCCGAAAGCGAACGAGGTGATTCCGATCCTGGTCAAATACACCACGATCAAGGACGAAAGCATGTTCCGCCGCATGGTGCCGAGCTATTGCAACCCCGACGGCGAAGTGAACGTGACCAGCCTCAAGAAGGATCTCGAGTTTTTTCGCGAGCTCGGCCTGATCGAGAAGAAGGACGCCAGTGTCGATGGCGTCGTGGACAGTTCCTTCGCCAAGGCGGCCGTGGCCAAGCTCGGGCCTTATCGGGCGCAGGCCAACTGACCAGGAGCAAGCGGCGAGAACGGAATGGAGCCTACGGAATGACCACGCGCGAGCAGAACGACTCCCTGACCCAGAGCGGGCCGGGCACGCCGATCGGCAACCTGTTCCGGCGTTATTGGATTCCGGCGCTGCTCTCGGCGGAAGTACCGGAGCCGGATTGTCCGCCGGTGCGGGTCAAGGTGCTTTCCGAACGTCTGCTGGCGTTTCGCGACACCCAGGGCCGCGTGGGTGTGGTCGACGAGTTCTGCGCCCACCGCGGGGTGTCGCTCTGGTTCGGGCGCAACGAGGAGAACGGGTTGCGCTGCTCCTATCACGGCTGGAAGTACGACGTGACCGGGCAGTGCACCGAGGTGCCGTCCGAGCCGGAGGCGAGCGGGTTCTGCAAGAAGATCAAGCTGACGTCCTATCCGTGCGTCGAGCTGGGTGACGTCATCTGGATCTATATGGGGCCGGCGGAACACAAGCCTCCTCTGCCTGCTTTCGAATGGGCAAAGGTGCCGCATTCACATCGCTTCGTGTCGAAGCGCACGCAGGAATGCAACTACCTGCAGGCGATGGAGGGCGGTATTGATTCCGCCCACGTCTCGTTTCTGCACCGCCATGAGCTGCGGAGCGACTCGCTCCACGTCGGCAAGGGCGCCGAGCTGACCCGCGAAACCGACGCGCGTTTCGAAGTGGTCGAGACCCGTGGCGGCATGGTGATCGGCGTGCGCCGTCCGGCCGAGGCGGGTCAGCTCTATTGGCGCATCACGCAGTGGATCATGCCGTTCCACAGCATGATCCCGCCCTATGGCGACAACGCGCTCAACGGCCATGCGTGGGTGCCGATCGACGACGAGAACTGCATGTCGTGGTGCTTTACCCACCATCCCACACGCCCGCTGTCCGAGCACGAGCTGAATACGATGCGTAACGGCGGAGGCATCCACGTCAAGCTGATCCCCGGCAGCTTCCGGCCGGTGGTCAACAAGGACAACGACTATATGATCGACCGCGCCGCACAGTCGGCGCACAAGAGCTACTGCGGCGTCGCCGGCATCGCCATGCAGGACGCGGCGATCCAGGAGAGCATGGGTCCGATCCAGGACCGCAGCAAGGAGAACCTGGTCTCCACCGACAATGGCGTGATCATGGCGCGCATCCGGCTGCGCAAGGCGGCGCTCGCCGCGGCGCAGGGCAAGGAGCCGGACGGCATCGATCCGGCCACCCACGCCGTGCGCTCGGCGTCGATCGTGCTCCCGGAAGAGGTCAGCTTCTACGAGGCCGCCGCCGAGGCGCTCGAGGCGAAAGAAGGAGTGACCCACACCTCGGTCTGAACGTCGTCCGACGCAATGCAGTCGAAATAGATCGAACGGGCATGCTGCGATTTCCAAGGCTCCTGCTGATCGGCTGGTTGCTCGCCGCGCTGTGTGGCGGCGCGAGCGCCGCCGAGGACGGCTATCCGTCGCGACTGGTCAAGGTCATCGTCCCGTTTCCGCCGGGATCCACGCTCGATGCGCTGGCCAGGATCGTGACCGACCAGCTCGCGCAGAGATGGGGCCAGCCCGTCATCATCGAGAATATCAGCGGCGGCGGGGGCAATATCGGGACGGATCGTTTCGCGCGTTCGCCGCCCGATGGCTATACCTTGATGCTCAGTCCGCCCGGGCCGCTCACCATCAATCCGTTTCTCTACGGTGATGTCGCATACGATCCGGCGAAATTCGTTCCGATTACGCTGCTCGCGCGGGTTCCGAATGTTCTCATCGTTCGCCACAGTCTCGGTGCCACATCGGTCGCGGCTCTCGTCGCGCTGGCGAGAGCCAATCCGGGCAAGCTCACCTATGCATCGCAAGGCGTCGGCTCGACCGCCTTTCTGACGGCGAAGCTGTTCGAGACCAGAGCCGACGTCCGGATGGCGCACGTGCCCTATCGCGGCGCCGGGCCGGCGCTCACCGACATCGTCGCCGGCCACGTCGATATGATGTTCGACACCATCGTCACGTCGCTGCCGTTGCACCGCGCCGGCAGCGCCAGGATTGTCGCCATCGCAAATGCGCAGCGTTCCAGCGCGCTGCCGGACGTGCCTACATTCGCCGAGTCCGGCATGCCGGATTTCCGGTCGATCACCTGGTTCGGCTGCGTGGCGCCTCCCGGCACACCAGTTTCGGTTGCCGAGAAGGTTCACAAAGGTCTGGTCGAGGTGCTCGCACGACCGGAGGTCAATGCGAAGCTTGCCGAACTCATGCTCGAGCCGGTCGCCAGCACGCCGGCGCAGGCGGCGCAGTTCTTCGTCGAGGAAACCGCGTTGTGGGGCAAGGTGATCAGGGACACCGGCGTGAAAGCGCAGTGACGTTTAAGCGAGCATGGCGCAGAGGCGTGAGAGGAGAACGGCGCGATCTTAACCGCGCTGGCGCCGCGGCGCGGCCTGATCCGTTTGTGCGAAGTACTGTTTGACCGTCGCGACGATGTGGCCGACGTCGTCCTCGGTCATGAACGGGTGGGTGCCCCAGTAGATCCCGCAATCCATGACGCGGTCGGCGCCCACAAGCTCGCCGCTGATGCGATAGGCGTGATGGGCGAGCGCGGGCTGGCGGGTGAGATTTCCGCAGATGACCGGCCGGGTCTCGACCCCTGCCGCCTCCAGGTGCTGGCGCAAGCCGTCGCGCGCTTCGCGTGAACGGCAAAGCACGCTGTAGCCGAACGGCGCCGGCGTGGTGCGCGGGTCGTGGCGTATGAGCGAGATGTCGCCGGCCTGGTCCAAGGCCGCGAGACCCGCATCGAGCCGGCGGGCGGTCTCGCGCCGGCTATCGTTGAATGCCGGCAGCTTCTTCAACTGCTCGAGCCCGATTGCCGCGTTGATCTCGGTCGGGCGTACGTTGAACCCGGTGGTCAGGAACAGAAAGCGGGGATCGATGTGTGGGTAATTGGCGGCGATTTCCTTGCTCGCTTGCATGTCGCGAACCCATCCATGGGCGCGCATCGCCCGCAGCAGGTCGGCGAGCCGCGCATCGTTGGTCACCACCATCCCGCCTTCGATGGTGGTGATGTGGTGCGAGAAGTAGAAGCTGAAGCTGGCGAGATGGCCGAAGCTGCCGACCCTTTTGCCGTTCCAGGCGGCGCCCAGGGCCTCGCAGGTGTCCTCGAACAGCCAGAGGTTCCTGCGGCGCGCGATCGCCTCCACGTCCGTCACGTTGACGGCGCCGCCCAGCACGTGAACCACCACGATGGCAGAGGTCTCGGGCGTGATGGCGGCTTCGATCGCGTCCGGCTCCATCTGCAGCGAGTGCGGATCGCAGTCGACGAAAACCGGCTTTGCGCCGACCTGCAACACCGGCCAGATCGTGGTCGACCAGGTCAATGCTGGAACGATGACCTCCGATCCCGGCCGGATGCGGCCCGGCAGTGCGCCATCGGACGGAATAAGCGCATCGGCCATTGCGAACAGAGCGATCAGGTTGGCGGACGAGCCGGAATTGACCATGACCGCGTGCTCGACGCCGAGATAGTCCGCGAATTCCCGTTCGAAGGCACGGCACTGCTTACCCATGGTCAGGTTGTCGGAATCGATCACGGCTTTTGCCGCGTTTTTCTCTTCCTCGCCCATGGAGCTCTTGTTGAGGGGAATGTGCATGTCGGCCTGTCCCAATTCACGGCGCGTGTGCGCCGCGACCCGCTTGTGAACGTAACGCGGGCACCATCAAAGCGTAATCTCCCGATCCTTCGTCACCACGTGCGCATAGGGCATCGGAAACAGCAGCTTGCCGCCTTGCCGCAGATAATCCTGCTCGCGGTCCACGATTTCCTTTTTGAAGTACCACGGCAGAACCACCATGGTGCTGGGGCGAAGGTCGCGAGCGCGCTGCTCCGAGATAAGCTCGAAATCGGTGCCCAGCGTGCGCAGGCCCACTTTGTCCGGATTGCGCTCGCTGATATAGGGCATCCGCTCCTTGGTGATGCCGAAGAACTGCAGCAGTACGTTGCCCTTGGTGGAGGCGCCAAGCCCGAACACCTTTCCGCCGCCCTGGATTTCGTGCTCCAGGAATTTGTTGACGCGCCCTGCAAGGTCCTGGATTTTGCTGAAATAGTCCCGGTAGGTCTGCGCCTGATCCAATTTCAGCGCGCGCTCCATGTCGGCGAGCGAGGCGAGATTGCGCTGTCCCGCTGCGGTGACGGCGCGCTTGTTGTCCGCGTGCGCGACGAATGCGCGCAAGCTGCCGCCGTTCACCGCGTTGGTGGAGACGTCGACTACGACGAGACCGTTCCTCTCCATCAGCTTCTTGAGCGCGTCGAGCGAGTAGTACGACAGATGCTCGTGGCAAATGTCGTAGAAGTTCATATTGGTCAGCGTGAGCGGCAGGTAGCTGAGCTGGATGCACCAGAGCCCGTCGGGCGCCAGAATCGTCTTCACGTCCGCCACGAAGCTGTTCGGGTCGGACAGATCATAGAACATCGCGTTGCAGCCGATCGCCTTGGCTTTCGCGCCGGGAAAATGCTGCTCGAACGGCTTGGCGGAAAAATAGTCGTTGATCACGGTGATGCCCGGATCGACATGCGACCAGTCGATGTTACGCGCCGGCTCGAAGCCTACGCGGCGCAGGTGATCGGGATAGAAGGCCAGGGTGGTGCAGTCGTTCGCCCCGATGTCGACCACGATGTCCTGCGGCTTGAGGTCGAGCCGGCCGGAGATGTCCTCGACCACGTCGCGCAAGTCGGTGCGCATGGTTTCGCTCGTGGCCGAGCGATAGAAATAGCGGCGGTAGAGCAGGTCGGCGTCGACCTCCTCGCGCAATTGGAGGAGCCCGCAGCCATCGGGATTCCTGGCGCGGTCGCAAAGCGTCATCGTCAGGGGGACACGGATTTTGGCAAGCTCTCCTTCCTCGGCGTTGTCGCGCGTGAAGGTCGGCGAGAGAAACTGTGGCGCGATGCTGATGACGTCGGTCAGCGCCGCGGACCCGCAGACCTTGCACCGCTGCAGGCGCTTGAACGGCCTTCGCTGGCCCGGATTGCTGATGGTTGCTGCTGCTGACATCGTCTCGGCCCCGGCGGCTCGGTCGGCTTTTCCTGGAACAGGCTTCGGATGGAAGGTGAGGAAGTCTCGCAGAATCAATTTGGTGATTTGCAACCCGGTGCGAAACGGCATCATCTTGCGCTTGCCGCCGATTCTCGCAGGCTCGTGCGCAAAAATCTCGGCGACACGCAGCCCGGCGCGCGCAAACCGCGTCGAAGTTTGGCATGGCCAGCTCAAGCCAGGGGCGTCGAGGTCAAGCCGCAAGGCCTGCTCGCGGCGATAGGCGCGAAACCCCACCAGTGAATCCGTGTATTGCGTCCTGAACAGAAGGTTCACGATGGTGGTGAACATCCAGTTGCCGGTGGCTGTCAACCAATCGTCGTCGTCGCTTTTCGCGCCCTCGCGGTAGCGCGAGCCGATAACAAGGTCGTAGCCTTCGTTTATCTTGGCCACAATGCGAGGGATGTCGGCCGGAATGGAATTTCCGTCCGGATTGAACTCGATGATGACGTCGCCGCTGGCGAGATGGATGGCCTCCAGCAGCCCCTCGCCGTAGCCCCGGCTGGTCTGTGAATGCACACGCAGACCGGCGTCGCGCATGAACTCGACGGTGCCGTCGGTCGAGCCGCCGTCCACCACGATGATCTCGTCCACCCATTCCCGCCGAATCTGGGGGATGATGACCCGAGCGGCTTCGATCTCGTTGAGGGTCGGCAGCAGCAGCGTTGTTGTGAGCGTCACTCGGCACCTGTCTCCACGGAGACATTCTTGAGATACCAGTCGTATGTCAGCTGCAACCCTTCCGGGATTGTGACCTTGGCCTGCCAGCCCAGGCGGGCGGCGCGACGCACGTCCATCAGCTTCTTCGGCATCCCATCGGGCTTGCTGTCGTTGAATACGATCTCGCCGGGGTAGCCGGTAAGCTCCCGTATCGTGTGGGCGAGATCGCGGATCGAGATGTCCTGCCCGAGGCCGATATTGACAAAGGCGCCGATGTCCTTCGCGGCCACGTTGTTCATAAAGTGCAACATGGCATCGACCAGGTCTTCAACGAAGAGCAGCTCACGCCGGGTGGTGCCGGTGCCCCAGATCTCGACCGATGGCAACCGCTGCTGCTTGGCCGTGTGGAACTTGTGGATGAGCGCGGACACGACGTGCGATCTGGCCGGCTCGAAATGGTCGCCGTAGCCGTACAGATTGCAGGGCATGAGATTGAGGAAATCGGTGGCGTATTGCTGGTTCGAGTATTCGCACAGCTTCATGCCCGCGATCTTCGCGATGGCATAGCCCTCGTTGGTCGGCTCGAATGCCCCGGTCAGGATGTCGTCCTCGTTCATGGGCTGCGGACAGTCGCGGGGATAGACGCAGGAACTGCCCAGGAACATCAGCTTTGTCACCTTGGCAATGCGCGCGGCGTGGATGACGTGCATCGCGATCATCAGGTTCTCGTAGAGGAATTCGACCGGATAGGTCACGCTCGCGCCGATACCGCCGATGTGGCCGGCCAGATGGAAGACGAAATCGACCGGATTCTCCGTAAAGAACTGATGAGCCGCGGTCTGATTGCGCAGATCGAGTTGCTTGGACGAAGGCGCAAGGATGCTTGCATAGCCATCCCGGCGCAGGCGCTGAAGGAGCGCCTGGCCGACCATGCCGCTGCCGCCGGTGACGAGTACGCGCGCCGTTTTTTCCATGTCGATCCGGGGCTTTAGCAACGGTGACCATGGGGGTCAACGCCATCCGTCCGGCCGGCCCAGATTAACCCCGGTCGGTGCCCCGGCGATCGCCGCCCTACTTTTTCGGCCCCGGCATATCGTGCGGATGTCCCGGCCCCCAGTAGTTGGTGGGGGTGTCGTCGCCCCAGACCTTCGGCCGCTGCGGCCGGTCCTGGTGCCAGGGCCGCGGCTCGAAATAGCCGAGCTCCTCGTCGTGCATCTGGTCGAGATCGGTGAAGAATTCGACCGTGATGCCGTCGGGATTCTTGTGATAGATCGCGATGTTGTGCCCGATCAGGTGGCGGATGGGTCCCCAGAACAGCTTGATGTCCTTGCGGGCGAGGAAGTCGCAGGCGCGGTTGATCTCGGCTTCGTCGCGCAGTTCGAACGCGAGGTGGTGAATGTTGGCATTGTCGGCTTGCAGCAGGTTGATGGTGTGGTGATCGCGGCTGCAACGCAGGAAGGCGAAGAAGTCGCTGCGCCAGTCCGACACCTTGAATCCGAGCATGTCGCAATAGAATTTCACCGTCCCGGCCACGTCGGGCGTGTGAAACGCAACGTGGCCGAGCTTGCGCGGCATAATTCCGGTGTCGGCGCCGTCGTCCTTGGCAAACGAATAGTCCGAGAACACCTCGACGCTGGTGCCCTTGGGATCGGCGAACACGATCGCCTGCGCGATGCCGGGGGTGATGTCGCTGCGGGTCTCGGATTTGAGTCCGGCTTTGGACAGGCGTGCCGTCAGCTCGCCGAGGTCGCTTCCAGGCGCAACCTGAAAGGCAAGCCGAATGCCCGCCGGGCGGTCGCCATGCTCGAGCACGATCGCCTCCTGCCCCGGCTTGGTCGCCAGGATCGCGCGGTTCTTCTCCCTTGCGACGGTGCATAGGCCAAGCACGCGCGTGTAGTAGTCGAGCTGGCGCTCGAGGTCGGGCGTGGTCAGCGTCGCATGCCCAATTCGTTTCACCTGCAGCATCGCGCCATTCCCCTCGTTACGCGCCGGCCTTGTGCGCCCGCACCGGCACCGTCATCTCGCCGATCGGGTCGATGCTCGCCAGCATCACGTCGCCCGGCTTGACCGGACTCACCCCATCGGGGGTGCCGGTATAGAGCACGTCGCCGGGATAGAAGGTGTAAAAGGTGGAGCCCCATTCGATCAGCTTGCGGCAGTCGTAGATCAGCTGCTTGGTATTGCTGTTCTGCTTGAGTTCGCCGTTGACCGAAATCTTGAGCGGAACGTCGTCGGGGTCGGCGATCTCGTCGGCGGTGACCATCCACGGCCCGAGCACGGAGTAGCTGTCGATCGATTTGCGAAAACTGCGGTCTTCCTTTCCGCGCGCCGTCATGTCGAGTCCAATGCAATATCCGGCGACGTAATCCAGCGCTTTGTCACGCGGGATGTCGCTGCCCTGCTTGCCGAAGACGATGGCGAGCTCGACTTCATGCTCGTTGCGGCGCTCGGGGAACCGGATCGCCACGCCCTCGGACGGCCCGACCAGGGACGAGTTCGCCTTGATGAAAAGCCCGGCGGTGCCGATGGCCGGCGACGGCATGATGTTCTGCGTCGCCGCCCGCGCCGCCATTTCCTCGATATGCGCCTTGTAGTTGGTGGGCGCCGCGACGAGCTTGGAAGGCCGCGCCACCGGCGACAACAGCTTGACCTCGGAGACCGGCTTGCCCGGCGCCTTCGCCGCCATATCCTCGAGGCGGGCGCGCCATTCCGGCAGGGCTGCGATCACCGCGTCGCCTTTCATGGCGTAGGGAGCGGCCGCCCTGATCTTGGTTTGCGCCTCGGTGACGTCGTGCACCTTGTCCCCGCGCACCACTCCCAAGCGGTCGTCGTCGTACCGGCATAGCCTCATGACATTCTCCTGATGTGAAACAATCGTTCGGTTCGCAATCTCTCCGCTGTCGTCGCCCGCGAAAACGAGCGGGCCGACGGTCACCGCGGCGAACCGGTTCTAGTGTGGCGGATTTGACGTTCCTATCAGCATCGCCGCGAGTCATTCATAGGAACGTCAAATCCAAAGCCACACTAGAATCATATAGTTGCTAGTGTCCCTTTGGTTCCGACGTTCGTACGAGCGCGTGCTGCAACAGGATACGAACGTCGGAACCGGGACACTAGCGCATTTCCTCACTTGGCCGTTGGTGCCGGATGGCCCGTTCCTGGCCCCCGCGTGGCATGCCGCGCGGAGCCTCACAACCCAGAGGTTGCGCGCGGAGATCATCTCGGTTTGAAGATTTCCTTGAACAGCCCCTGCCATTTCTTCTGCTCTTCCCCGGCGAAGATAGTGGCAATGATTTTCCTTTCCTTCAACCTTTCGCTCACATGGGCGGGATTGACCGGCACGTCGGTCCGGGTCGGCATGCGGCCGCGCCTGGTCAGGAACTGCTCGGCCTCGCGGCTCAGCAAGAAGTTTGCGCCCAGCACGGCCGCTTTGGGATGGGGAGCCTGCGCACTGACGCCGACCGAGCCGAAGAACAGCGCGACCGGATCGAGCGCCCAGAAATCGATTGCCGCGCCCGACAGCTGCACGTTGACGGTCAGGGAGGCATAGTTGTTGAGGGCCAGCCAGTACTCGCCGGCGCCGACGGATCGGGCGAGGGCGAGGTGGCCGTCGACCATCACCGGCTTGAGAACGGCGGCGATGTCCCTGAGCAGCTTTTTCCCGCGCTCCTCGCCGTAATGGACGATCATCGCGCTCAGCCATTCGTCGTCGGTATCGTCGAGCGCTATCCTGCCCGCCCATTCCTTGCGACCGAGGAATTCCTCGTAGTTCTTCGGCAGATCGGATTTCAGCACCAGCTTGGTGTTATAGGCGGGCGTGTTGTAATTCGCGTAGACCCCGTACCAGCGGCGGTTCGGATCGCGCGCCTCTGGAATAAGTCCCCGCGCTTCGGGCGGGTCGAATTGCAGCAGCGCGTCGTTGGGCAATCGGTTCACCGTGGTGGTGACCGCGACATCCCAGCTGCGCTGCCTGGCGCGGTTCTCGATGGCGATGCGCGAGAGGATGATCGAATCGGAGGAGCGCACGTAATTCACTTTCACGCCGGTGGCGTCCTCGAACATCTTCCACAGCGGCAGCCCCTCTTGCTCGTTCATCGACGAATAGACCGTCAGCGAGCCCTCGGCGCGGGCCGCGGCGGCGACATCGGGAATGATCCATGACGGCGCTTGCGTCTCCTGGGCCCGGCCCGGCGGCGCCGCCGCTGCGAGCGACAGCGCGATCAAGCCCCGCAGCCACGCGCGCGCGGCGCTGGAATGCAAAGTCTCGGTTGGCGGCGTCATTCAATCCTCGGCCAGGCCCATGTCGGCGGCGAGCTTCTTGTAGCGGTTGATGTCGAGAGCGATGAACTCGGCAAACTCCTTCGCGCTCCCCCCGCGGATATCGTAGTCGAGCGCCGTTATCTGATCGCGCACCTTGGGATCGCGCAGGGCCTCGTTGGCGAGTTCGTTCCAGCGCGTGACGACGGCGTCCGGCGTTCCCGCCGCAGCCGCCAATCCGCACCAGGGAACGACTTGGAAGCCGGAATAGCCGAGCTCCGCCATGGTCGGCACTTCGGCGAGCCGTGGCGAGCGCTTGAGGCTTGTGGTCGCAAGGGCCCGCAGCCTGCCGCCGGCGATGTGTTGCGCGGCCGCGCCGGTGCTGGTGATCATGAATTGCACGTTGCCGCCCAGCAGCGCCATCAGCGCGGGCGCAAGCCCGGCGAAGGGGACGTGCACGGCGATGTTCTGCGGCAGCCCCGCGCGTTGGAACAACGTGATCGTTGCCAGATGATGCGGCGAGCCGTAGCCGCCGGTTGAATAATTGAGCTGGCCGGGCCTGGCGCGCATCGTATCCACCAATTGTGCGACGCTGTGCACCGGCAGGTCGTCGCGCACCAGGAGCACCAGAGGGGCATCGGCCATCAATACGATCGGCGCGAAATCCCTGACGGCGTCGTAGGACAGGCTGCGTTTGAGGGCCGGCATCGAGCCGTGAGTGCTGGTGGTGACCACAACCAGCGTGTGGCCGTCGGCGGCAGCCTGCTTTGCTGCCATGAGCCCGATCACGCCGGTCGCGCCGGTTCGGTTGTCCACGACGATCGACCAGCCGAGCTGCGCACTGATCCATTGCGCGATGATGCGCGGTATTCCGTCATACGGTCCGCCGGCAGGGTAGGGCACGATGATGCGGATCGGCTTTGCCGGATAAGCCTCGGCGCGAGCGCCCGAAAGGAGCGCGGGCAGGCTTGCCAGCAACGCTGGGGCCGAGACGAGCCCGAGGGCGAAACGCCGATTCAAATGCACCACTGCACCTCGAATGACGCCGTTCACCTTAGCATAGCAGACCAGCAATCCCTGGCTGCTTGTCTCCGGATCGACTTTTTGGGCACACTCTAGTGGCGGATTTGACGTTCCTATCAGCATTGCCGCGAGTCATCATAGGAACGTCAAATCCAAAGCCACACTGGAATCATATAGTTGCTGGTGTCCCTTTGGTACCGACGTTCGTACTGGCGCGTGCTGCAAAGGGATACGTACGTCGGAACCGGGACACTAGCCGCCGCGCGATGCGGAAGGGAGAAACATGGCCGAGATCGTCGCCGCGTTCGGCGTCCCGCACACCCCGAATTTTCCCGCGCTGGTCGCAAAGCAGGGGCCGGATTGCCGAACCGCGCAACTCTATGCGCAGGTCGCAGCGCTCCTGCACGACGCGTCTCCGGACGTGCTCGTGATCTACACCGACGACCATTTCAACACCTTCTTCCTCGACAATTTCCCGACCTTCGCCGTCGGGATCGCGGACCAGATCTCAGGGCCCAATGACCAGACCGCGATGCCGAGCTATCGTGTCGCCGGCGAGGCATCGCTGGCTAGTCATGTGCGCGCCAGGGTGATCGCCGCCGGCTTCGATCTCTCGCTCGTGCAGGATTTCGATCTCGACCATTCCATCATGGTCCCGCTCCATTTTCTCACGCCCGACATGGCGATTCCGATCGTCCCGGTGTTCATCAACGGCCTGGCGCCGCCGTTGCCGAGTGCGCGGCGATGCAGTGCGCTCGGCCACGCGGTGAAAGACGCGATCGAGGATTGGCCGGCCGATAAGCGCGTCGCGGTGATCGGCAGCGGCAGCTTCTCGCTCGAGATCGGCGGGCCAAAAATTCCGCTCGGCGAACGTGCCTGCACGCCAGATCCGCAATGGGCCAGGCGCGTGCAGGATCATCTCGAACATGGGCGGATTGCCGAGCTGATCGAGGAAGCCACTGCCTCGCGGTTGGCGCGTGCCGGCAATATCGGCGGCGAATTGCTCAATTGGATCGCCATGCTGGGCGTGGTCGGTGACCGCAAGCCCATTTTCATCGCGCCCGAGATCGAGCACGGGCACGCCTACGCGGCGTGGCGGTTGAACTGATCCCATGAGCATCTACGCCGTCAACAAGCTTTGCCGCGAGGCGTTGCGCGACGCCGCATTCCGCGCGGCGCTGAAGCGCGACCCGTGCGCCGCGATCGCGCCGCTGCCGCTCACCGGCGAGGAGCGTTCCGCCCTGCTCAACGGCGACGTCGCCTGGCTGTACGAGAGGGGTGCTCACCCATTTCTGCTGGCCTATCTCACGCGCTGGGAGCTGTTCGGACTCACCGTGCCACTCTACAGCGAGCGGATCAGGACGGCGCGCGAACCGGGTATTACGGAGTAACACGATGGACCAATCCGATCCGTTTCACCTGTTTCCCTACCGCGCCATCGTCGACCACCCGCCGGTCGCGTGGCCGAACGGCGCCAAGGTGGCGGTCTGGGTCATCCCCAATATCGAGCATTTCCACTGGGAGATCGGCAGCGGCGCCCCGGATGTCCGCAATCATTCGCGGCGCGACTACGGCAATCGCGTCGGCGTCTGGCGCGTGATGGAGGTGATGGAGAAGAACGGAGTGCGCGGCACGGTCGCGCTCAATGGCGAGGTTGGAAAATACTATCCCCGCATCATGGAGGAATGCGCGCGGCTGAAATGGGAGTTGATGGGCCACGGCATGACCAATTCGGTCATGCTCACCGGTCTATCCAGGGACAAGGAGACTGCGATCATCGCGCAGACCAAGGAGATCATCGAGGGGCTGGGCCAGACGATGCGCGGCTGGCTGGGCCCGGGCCTCACCGAGACGTTCGAGACGCTCGACCTCCTGCGCGATCACGGCGTCGAATATGTCTGCGACTGGGTCAACGATGATCTGCCCTATCGCATGAACAACGGGCTCTACGCCATTCCCTATTCCATCGAGTTGAACGACATGCCGCTGTTCAACGTGCCGTCGATCGATATTCAGGATTTCCACCGTCGCATCTGCGATGCCTTCGACGTGCTGTACGAAGAGGGCGAGCGTACCGGCCGCGTCATGGGCATCGCCCTGCATCCGTTCCTGATCGGCGCCCCGCACCGGATCAAATATCTGGACAAGGCGCTCGGCTACATTTCCTCGCACCAGAAGGTCTGGTTCGCCACTGGCCACGAGATCATCGAGGCTTATCGCAAGCAGGAGAAGTCGAAATAACGCCGGCCTATTGCGGCTTGAAACCGGACTGTTGGAAGAATGCGGTCCAGCGTTTCAGTTCGTCCGTAATGAAGGCGTTGAGCGTCGCCGGGTCGGCGTCCATCGACAGGAACAGATCCCGCTCGAATCGCTGCTTGAGGTCCACCGTCTGCAGCGAACGCCGGACCTCCTGATTGAGTCGCGCGACCATCGCGGCGGGAAGCTGCTTCGGGCCCGCGAGCCAGGACCAGATCGCGCCGCCGATATCGGGATGGCCGAGCTCGACGATGGTCGGAAGCTCCTTCAGGGCGGCCACGCGCTCGGTCGAGATCAGCGCCAGGGGCACCAGCGTGCCGGCATTGATGTGCTCGATAGCCGCAGACAGCGTGATGCATGCGACGGGTACGTGGTTTCCCAGCAGGTCGGTCATCACCGGTCCGCCGCCGCGGTATGGAACGTGATTGAGCGTCGGCAGCAGGCCCGGCTTGCGCAGAAGCTGTTCGACCACCAGGGCGCCGAGCGTGGCCTGCCCGGGCGAGCCCATGTTCAGAGGTGCCGTGCGCGTCTTTGCGAGTTGCACCAGCTCTGCGAACGACGTCACCCCTAAAGCCGGATTGGCAACGATGATGAAGCTTTCACCGCCGATCATGGCGATGTGGGTGAAATCGGCGAGCGGGTCGTAGCCGAGATTCGCGGTGGTGGCGGGCGCGAATATGTGTGGCCCGTATCCGCCGATCATCAATGTGTAGCCGTCCGGATCCGCGCGCGCGACCTGGGCCGCGCCGATCACGCCGCCTCCGCCGGTCCGGTTCTCCACGTAGAACTGCTGCTTGAAACTCTTCGAGAGCTCTTCGGCGATCAGGCGCCCCATGCGATCGGTGGTGCCTGCCGCCGCGAACGGCACCACGACCTTGACCGGCCTGTTGGGCCATTCCTGCGCGTGGACGGCATGGCCTACGACCACGACAAGCGCGGCAAGCGCGCCGCCGATTAGTTTCAGCCTGGTCATATCCCCTCCGCGCAGTGCCAACCCGCGAGTTCGCGAGCTTGCGTCACTGGGCGACAATTCTCAACCCGACCGGAGGTTGTTGCGAATGGATCGAGAAATGCGAGTCACGGTGCGCGGACCGACGGCTCGACCAGCGCGGCCGCCTTCTGCACGATCGGCTTCCGAGCGCCGTAAGCCGTGGCCAGGAGTGCATCGATTTCGGCCGCCGTCAGCGGCTCGATCTCCAATTGCGCCTTGGCCGCATCAGCGCGGAATTCCGCATCTTCGAGCGTGGCGTCGAAGGCGCGGCGCAGGACGGCCACGCGCTCGGGCGGAACGCCGGGGGGCGCCGCGAACGGACGGCCAGCCTCCTGCCGGATCAGGATCAGCTCCAGCACCTGCTTGTTCTCCGCATCGGTGACGAGATCGAGCGCGCTCGGCACGTCGGGCAGGTCGGGAAGCTTTTGCAGCCCCATCTGGACGATGACGTTGAGCAGCTTGTCGCGGATCCAGTGTGGACGCGACGCCTTCATGGTGGACCAGGACAGGCCGCAAATGCCCTCGGCCTCGCCGCGCTCGATCGAGAGGGTGAGTCCCGCCCCGGTATCGTAGCCCGCGATCACCTTGAACCTGGTGTCGATGAGCGCGTTCAACGCCTTGGGCACGATCGCCGTGTTCGACGTGGCGCCGGCGGCCGCCACGATGACCTCGCGCGCGCGGGCGGCTGCGATCGTCTTGACCGATGACTGATGCCAGGTGGCGCAGACGTTCTGCAGTTTGCCGATGCTGCCCAGCCAGTTGAACTTTTGCGCGTCGTAGCGCGCGCTCGCGTTGCCGAACAACGGCTCCATTGCCGAGCCGTTGGTGAACGCGGCGATGGTCGAGCCGTCCTTCTCGGCAGTGGTGTAGAGCGTGTTGGCGGCGGCAAGACCGGCCGCCGCGGGCATATTCTTGGCGATGATCGTGGGATTGCCGGGAATATATCGCGACATGTGCCGGGCAAAGATGCGGGCATAGGTGTCGTAGCCGCCGCCCACGCCGCTGCCGACCAGCAGGGTGACCGACTTGCTCCGGTAGAACTCTTCGACGGTCTGCGCCTGCGTGCTCGCCGGCCAAAGCAACGCCGTTGCTGCCACCAGCGCTATCGAAAGCCTGGCGTTCATTGGCGCACTCGCCGCTAGTGTCCCGATTCCGAAGTTCGCATCATTGTGCTGCACTCTCGTTTGCGAACTTCGGAATCGAAGGACACTAGCAACTTATTGACCTAGTGTGGCTTTGGTTCAGAAGTCCGTATTTCGGACTTGCCGCGGAAATGATGCGGACTTCTGAACCGCCACACTAGCGCTTGTACTTCTGCGCCGTCGCCGTGAAGTGACCGTCGGATCGAAGCTTCTCGATCAGGCCGGCGTCGACGTAATCCTCGACCTTCTGGCTGCCGCCGGGGAACTGGGCGAGGATATTCTCCGCGCCCGGCCGCGAGATTTCGAGATTGCTCGGCGACTGCGCCTTGAAGTCGTTGTAGGTGATGTCGAGGATTTTCGGATCGGTGATCTTGAGCTCCTTGGCCAGGACCTCCTTCGCGCGTTTCTCATCGGTCAGCGCGAGATAGTTGCCTTCGATCGTCCCTTTGAGGAAGCGGGTGAGGACGTCGGGCCGGCCGGCGATATCGGCTCGGCGTACGACGATCGAGCTGAACACCCACGGGATTTGTTCGGGGACAAGATCGACGAGGACGCCGACACCTTGTCCACGAGCGAGGCTGGCGATCGGCTCGTTGATCGGCGTGGCTTTGATCTCGCCCGACTTCACGGCCTCGAGCCGACGCATGCCGCCGCCGTATTCCTTCAGCGTTACGTCGCTGCGCGTGAGCCCGAGCCGCGCGAGCGCGAGCGTGACGGTGGAATCGCTTTCCGATCCGAACGTGCTCACGCCGATGACGCCGCCCTTGAGGTCGGCGGCGGTCTTCACGCCGGGCGCAGCGAAGAAGGTGAAGCGGACGACATTGCTCAAGGACCCGATGGTCCGGATGTCGCCGCCACCGCGGTTGACGCGGATCACCGAGGACAACCCGACATGCATGACGTCGAGCCGTCCGGCCTGGAGTTCGGCCGCGCCGCGGCTGCCACCGTTCATGTTGATGATGTCGACCTTGAGCCCCTGCGCGGCATAGAAGCCAGCATCGCGCGCCATGTACCAGGCCAGCACCGTGTTGACGGGGTCGGAGATTCCGGCCTTGAATTCGAGCGGTTCCTGCGCGGCCGCCGATTGCCATCCGGCCAGAACGAGAGCGAGGGTAGTCGCGCAGATGCGCGTCGCACGCGAGGGGCCTTTTGTCCGCATGTTGCTTCCTCCAAGTTTTTTTGTACGTGCCATGCTCCTTTGACGCGGAGCTTTCGATCGGTGTCAGCGCGATCGCCGCGCGCGCCGACCATTCTACACCAGCGAAGCCAACCAGTGGCGACCCCAGGGAGTTGCCGGGCGATGATGGATTTGCGCCTGCTGTCGCGTGGACGCCCCGTCGCCGACCACAGGCGCGGCGAGGGCGAAACCTCAAAACTCGCGGAACAACCGGCCGAATCCCGTTATGCGGTCGTTGACGCCGCAGCGCCGCAGCGCATCCCAGACGATCGCCTGGTGCGCGGTCATCACGTTGACTCCGAATTCGCGTTCGAGCACGTCGATCGCCTCCGCCGTCGGCCAATGCGGCGATGGCAACAGGATGGAGTCGGCATCCGGGTGGTCGCGCATGAGCTTGCGCCCCATCTCGATCGCGGCGTTTCGCGGGATGCGTCCGATCTGGTTGAAGGCGCTGCCCCAGCCGGTCGCGCCCAGGACCTCGCAGCCGAAATGGGTGCCATAGCCGGCGATCCGGTCGGTCTCGCTCAACTCGTACGGTTGCGCCACCACCACCTTCCTGCAGCCGAGCGCCTTGGCCGCTTTCGCCTGCGCCGAAGCGCTGGTCGAGACCTTGACCTTCAGTTCGGCCTCGAGATCGATGATCATCTGCTCCGCGTTGGCGTAGCCCTTCGACAGGTTGATGGGGACGCCGCCGAGCACCACGATGTCGACCCCTGCCGCCGCCATCTCGCGCGCGGCCTTCATGCTGATGTCGTAGGACTGATCGACTTCGCCTTTGCTGCGTACCACGATCGCAAGCGTGGTGATGACGAGGGTCACCCCGGCGGGAACGATCTTGTAGAACTCGTAGGGAAAGATCTCGGTCGTCAACGGCGGTGAGGTGTAGCCGATGCGCGCCCGATGTCCGTAGATGCTCTCGCGCGCCGATGATGTCATGGTGGGGTCGATGTCTCGCGCCAGCGGCAACGTTTTTTCCGAAGGACCTGTCAAAGGCTAGCGGCGCGGCCGCGCGTTGTCCACGCGACGGCAACCCCTCGACGTTCTCGCGGGATTGTCACGCCTCAAATACAATGACAATTAGTACGACGACCATCCATTGTCTTTGGAAGCGTTCTAGGAAATGCACATGCTCGATCGCGCCCGCGTTTTGCTCCCGTTGGCTTTCGTGTCCTCATTGCGAGTCATGGCGCGGGCGGCGCTGATCGCGGGCACGCTCGCGCCGGCGCCTGCTGTATTCGCCGCCGAGACCGTCACGATCGGCAATCTTGTCTTTGTCAACAAGGCCCTGGTCGGAGTCGGCCGGGTCCCGTCCGATCTGCGGGACAAGTTCGGCGAAACCTTCGGCTCCGGCTCCGGCATTGCAGTCGATCCGAGGTCTTGGGTGAAAACGCCGACAGGTTATCAGGGCACGCTCTATATGCTGCCCGACCGCGGCTACAACATCGGCGGCACGACCGACTATCGCGCCCGCCTCAACAAGCTTTCCGTCACGTTGAAGCCGCTCGACAACCCGGCTGCGGTGCCGGAAGCGGAGCGCCAAAACAGCGTGGTCGCAAGCCTGACCGATACGATCCTGCTGACCGACCCGCCGGGAGCATCGCTGACCGGACTCGATCCGGACCGCATCCGCCCCGCGGCCAACGGTTTCCCGGATCTTCCGCTGGCCTTGAACGGACGCGTCAGCATCGATACCGAATCCCTCGTGCTGCTGCCCGACGGCAGTTTTTTCATCGGCGACGAATACGGTCCCTATCTTTATCGCTTCTCGCCGACGGGGCGGATGCTCGCGGCGGTCAGGCCGCCGAACGCTTTCCTGCCCATACGCAAGGGCGAGGTCCATCACTCCTCCGACAATCCCGGGCCGGGCGCGCAAGCACCGGAGCCGCGCAACCCCGAGACCGGCCGGCAGAACAACCAGGGTTTCGAAGGGCTCACATTGACGCCCGGCGGCCGCTTCCTTGTCGTCGCACTGCAGAGTGCGACCCGCCAGGATGGCGGCGTTTCGCCGGAAACCCGCCGGTATACCCGGATGCTCTATTACGATATCGCCGATCTCGGGCGGCCGAAGCTCGTGCGCGAGCACGTCGTTCCGTTGCCGATGTTCGAAAATCCCGACGGTAAGCAGTGGGTGGCCGCCCAGAGCGAGCTGCTTGCACTCGACGAAACATTTTTCCTGCTGCTCTGCCGCGATGGCAGCAACGGCTTTGGCACCAGCGGGACCACGTCGCGCTATCGCAGTATCGAACTGGTTGACACGTCGAAGGCGACCAACATCGCCGGCTCTCCATACGACGGGACCGTGCCGGTCGCCCCCAACGGCAAGCTCGCGGCCGGTGTCGTGCCCGCGACGCTCACCCGTTACATCGACATCAACAACAATGCGGAGCTGAACAAGTTCGGATTGCACAATGGTCCGCCGAACGATCGCAACAATCTCTCGGAGAAATGGGAGGGCATGGCGCTGGTGCCGGCGCTCGACCCGGACAATCCGAACGATTTCTTCTTGTTCATTACCAACGATAACGATTTCATCACGCAGAATGGTTATCAGGTTGGCGCCCCCTACAAGGATGCGAGCGGAGTTGAGGTCGACACCATGATCCTGGTGTATCGCGTCACGTTGCCGGTACAGTTGAAATAGAGCATGCCCCTGCGAGCGTGCTTGGTCGTGGGGAACGCCGTCAGCGCCGGCGCAGGCGCATTCAGGCTGCCCGTCTGGCAACTAAGTCGCGGGTGGTCACTCCGACAAGATGCGGACTGGGCGCGATGACCGCGCCCGCATCCCGCAACGCCGCAATCTTGCTGGCGGCGTCGGCAGGCGCATCTTGAACCAGCGCGCCTGCGTGGCCCATGCGTCGTCGCGGGGGAGCATGCTTCCCGACGACCAACGCTACGACGGGCTTCTTCGCATCGGCGCCGCGAATGTAGTCGGCCGCCTGCTGCTCCTCCGTCCCGCCTATCTCGCCGATCAAGACGACGACCTCCGTATGCGGATCAGCGAAGAACAGCTTCAGGCAATCGACGAAGCTCATGCCATGGACGGGGTCTCCCCCGATCCCGATCGTCTCCGATTGGCCGAGGCCTGCGGCCGTGAGCTGGCTGATGACTTCGCTCGTCAATGATGCCGATCGCGACACCACGCCAATCGTTCCACGATACGCGCGGTCCGTTGCCATGACGCCGACTTGACAGACGCCGGGCGCCAATACGCCTTGCGAGTTGGGCCCGACAAGCCGCGTCCGAGAACCAGCCAGCGCCTCGCGGACGCGGATCATGTCGAGCACGGGGACGCGTTCCGTAACCGCGACGACGAGCGGCATCTCCGCTTCGATCGCTTCGATCATGGCGCCTGCAGCCCGATCGGGCGGAACGAAAACGGCGCTTGCATTGGCCCCGGTCGTCCTCACCGCTTCCGCTACGCTGTCGAAAATCGGGACGTCCAAATGGGACTTGCCGCCTTTGCCTGGCGTGACCCCGGCGACGACTTTGGTTCCGTATTGGATCATGCGGTTGGTGTGATAGGTGCCGGCCCATCCCGTCATGCCTTGACACAGCAACCGCGTGTTCTGATCCACCAGAATGCTCATCATGCCCTCCCCTGCGCGATCGCGACGGCGCGTGTCACCGCCTGCCACATGTCCGGACATTCCGTGCTCGGCAGGTTGAAATTGGCGAGCCGAAGTCGGGCCAAATCCTCGTTGTTTCCGGTGACGCGCAGGACGACCGGCAACATGCGCCGTCGACGCCGATATGCGATCCCGAGGCCCTCGATGATGGTGTCGCAAGGCTGCATGCCCCCGCCGAAGACATTGACCAACACGACTTTCGTGCGCGGATTGTCCAGCACCAGATTGACGCCCTGTGCAATATCGAGGCTCCTTGCCGTGGTACGGATATCCATGAAATTGGCGGGCGTTCCACCTGCGGCGCGGATCATATCGAGCGTCGCCAGGCCCAGCCCCGCCCCGTTGACGACGGCGCCGATATCGCCAGCCATCTGCACGAAGTTGATTTGATGCCGCTGGGCGTGGAGCTCGACGTAGTCGTTCTCCGCATCGCGGCCCAACTCGGCGAGATCGGGATGACGGAACATTGCGTTATCGTCGATCGCGAGCTTAGCGTCGATCGCCACCCATTCCCCGGCGTCGGTGAGAGCCAGCGGATTGATTTCGATCAGCCCGGCATCCAATTCGATAAAGGCGCGATGCAACCGCATGATCAACTCGCCCAGACTTTCTGCCGCGTCTGCCGGAAGGCTGAAACGACCACAAAATTCGGCAATCTCGCCAGGCCCGCGCTCACCTTTGGTGTGTACGAGCAGGCGCTCTAGTCCCGCCGATTGTTTCGCCGCTCTCTGCTCGACGCCAACCTCTCCGTTGTCTGCGGCCGTGATCATGACAGTCGCGGAGGAGGGGTCGATGCTCACGGCCAGGTAGAACTCGCGTTTCGCCGCGATCCCTCGCTCCACGAGCACCTTGTCGACCACCTGACCGTCGGGGCTGGTCTGAGATGTGACGAGCTTGCGGCCCAGCAGTGCCCTGGCGGCAACTTTGGCCTCAGCCGCCGAGTACGCGGCACGAATGCCACCGCCAGACATGCGATCTCCGGCTCCGACCTGGGCTTTGACGAAAACGGGCTCCCGCCCGAGGCGCGTCGCCGCAGCCTCCGCCTCTTCCGGCGTGGCGGCGACAATTCCAGGGGGGCTTGCGATGGCGTGGCGAGACAAGAGCTTCTTCGCGTCGCATTCCAGAACCTGCATCGCGTACACCTCCAGCACCCCGCGGCGCTGCGGATTTGCCCAGCGTTGCCGCTATGGCCGATCCGAATTCTGAGAGGCCAGCGCAAGCGACATCCAAAGACCGGGACCGCTATTCGGCGGAAAACTCTTGAAAGGCCGGGCTCTGGAATAATGTATACCAGAGCCCGCGCGGGACCCGCAATGGAGAAAATGTCCCACGTCCTATCTCGCTTCGGGCCGTTCGCCGCAGGGCCCTTGGCCGCATTGCGTCCAGGCCCAATGCTGGCATAATGTATTCCTGCGGGGACTAAGAACCGCGCAAAGGGCTTCCGCCTTTCCAAGAAGAAGTCCCAGGAACGTGTCAGGGAGGAAATCGGTGATCACGGCGGTTCGCCGCGCCCGAATATTGCGGGCATCCATCGACTTAGCGGCCTGCACCAGCGTCGCGCTTGCAATCGGGCTTCGATGCAGGGCGCGAAGCGGCTGCGTCGTCGTGGAAGCGGCCGTGCGATTTGCCCTGCGACGGCGTTGCGCAAAGACTTTAGGTTGGCCCCCCGCCCGACCGAGCATAGGGGCGAACTTCGCGGGGCGCGCACAACAGTTCAGGGAGACACCTCAAATGAAAGCAATAAGGCATCGGGGCATCTGCGCCGTCGCCGTGCTGGGGATCGCGCAAGCGTTGGCGCCGGCCTCGGCACTGGCCGCGTGGGAGCCGACACGTCCGGTCGAGTTCATCATACCGGCCGGCACCGGCGGCGGCGCCGACCAGATGGCGCGTACCATCCAGGGCATCGTCACCAAGCACGGCCTGATGAAGCAGCCACTGGTGGTGATCAACAAGGCCGGCGGCGCCGGCGGTGAAGGCTTCCTCGACGTGAAGGCTTCGCGCGGCAATCCGCACAAGATCATCATCACGCTGTCGAACCTGTTCACGACGCCGCTCGCGACCGGCATTCCCTTCAACTGGAAGGACCTGACTCCGGTCGCGATGCTTGCACTCGATGAGTTCGTCCTGTGGGTCAACGCCGAGAAGCCATACAAGACGGCAAAGGAATACATCGACGCCGCCAAGGCCGCGAACGGCACGTTCAAGATGGGCGGCACCGGTTCCAAGCAGGAAGACCAGATCATCACAGAAGCGATCCAGAAGGCCACGGGCGCAAAGTTCATCTACATTCCGGAGCGTGGCGGCGGCGCGGTGGCGGTCCAGTTGGTCGGCAATCACGTCGATTCGACCGTCAACAACCCGATCGAAGCGGTCGCGCAGTGGCGCGGCGGTCAGCTGCGCCCGCTCTGCGTGTTCGACAGCAAGCCGCTCGACTACCAAGACAAGATCGCCGGCGACCAGTCGTGGAGCGGTATTCCGACCTGCAAGTCGCAGGGACTCGATATTGAGTACCTGATGCTGCGCGGCATCTTCATGACCCCAGGCGCAACTGCGGACCAGATCGCCTACTACGTCGATTTGTTTAAGAAGGTGCGCGAAACGCCGGAGTGGAAGAAGCTGATGGCCGACGGCGCGTTCAATCAGAACTTCATGACCGGCGCCGACTATGTCAAATGGGTCGGCGGCGAGGAAAAGCGCCACGAAGAGCTGATGAAGGACGCGGGCTTCCTCGCGAACAAATGAGCGTTACGGTCGGAATTGTGCTGGCGGATGTGCGTCCGCCGGCGATCACTTGGCCGTATCTCGCGAGGTCTTCCGGGCGCGGTGGGCGTTAGCACCGACGCATGCTGGCGCTTTCCGACTGGCAGCTTCAATTTGCCGTCAGACCCGTATCGCAGGCGAAGGCCAAAAGTCGCATTGCGCCTCTCCATGCGCTGGAATACTGTATACCAGGTTTGGGGTGGCACGCTTTCCGGGCGAGCGATTGATGACCGATGAATCCCACGGCTTGCGCGGTGGCGGACCAACGCAACGATCGGTTGAGATCGGCGTGGCGGTGGCGATGGCAGTGTTTTCGCTGATCGTGATCGCCGGCAGCGTTCAAGTCGGCATCGGCTGGGGCGCCGAAGGTCCGCAGGCCGGCTTCGTTCCGTTCTATGTCGGCCTGCTGATTCTGGGCTCGAGCGTCGTCAATCTCGGCGCGGTCCTCTCCGAGCCCTCCGACAAGCGCATCTTTGCCGAATGGGGGCAGCTCGCGAAGGTGATGTCGATATTGGTACCGACATCGATCTATGTCGCGCTGATTCCTTGGATCGGGATCTACGTCGCCTCGGTGATTCTCATCGCCGTCTTCATGCGTTGGCTCGGACGCTACAACTGGAGCCTGGTCGCCGCGATCTCGCTGGGCGTGCCGCTCGCGGTCTTCCTCATATTCGAAAGGTGGTTCTTCCTGCCTTTGCCGAAAGGGCCGATCGAGGAGTTTCTGGGGTTCTAGAGCACGTCCCGCAAGAGCGGGAACCGGTTTTGCGAAAAGGACATGTCCAAGCAAAACGCCGGCCGGTAGGGCGGAAGTTGTGGAGTAGCGAAAACAGATTATGGAAGAGATCGTCAATCTGTTCCACGGCTTCGCCGTTGCCATCCAGCCATTCAACCTGATGGTGATGGTCGTCGGCATCATGCTCGGCGTCATCATCGGCGTGCTACCTGGTCTCGGCGGGGCAAATGGCGTCGCCATCCTGCTGCCGCTGACGTTCTCGATGTCGCCGACCTCGGCGATCATCATGCTGTCCTGCATCTACTGGGGGGCGTTGTTCGGGGGCGCCAT
This sequence comes from uncultured Alphaproteobacteria bacterium, assembly GCA_963725065.1. Taxonomy (GTDB): domain Bacteria; phylum Pseudomonadota; class Alphaproteobacteria; order Rhizobiales; family Xanthobacteraceae; genus VAZQ01. The sequence continues at coordinate 13,930 of CAVRXD010000060.1, read as the reverse complement.
CACCTCAGTGCTGTTCAATATTCCGGGCGAGCCGTGGTCGGTGGCGACCACCTTCGACGGCCATCCCATGGCGCAACAGGGCAGGGCCGGCGAGGCCTTGACCGCGGCCTTCACGTCGTCGTTCGTGGGCGCGCTGTTCGCGGTGATCATGATCACGCTGGTTGCGCCGCTCGTCGCAAAGTTTGCGCTCCAGTTCGGGCCGGCGGAAAAGTTCGGCGTCTACTTTCTCGCCTTTTGCAGCTTCATCGGCATGAGTAAGGAGCCACCCTTCAAGACCGTGGCTGCGATGATGATCGGCTTTGCGCTGGCTGCCGTCGGCCTCGACAGCATCACCGGCCAGCTGCGATTGACCTTCGGCTACACCGAACTCCTCACCGGCTTCGACTTCCTCATCGCGGTGATCGGCCTGTTCGGCATCGGCGAGATCCTGGTTTCCATCGAGGAAGGGTTGACCTTCAAGGGGGGCGGCGCCGGGATCAATCCGAAGGTGGTGTTCCAGACCTGGGCGCAGTTGCCGCGTTACTGGATGACGTCGCTGCGTTCTTGCGTGATCGGATGCTGGATGGGCATCAGCCCCGCCGGCGCCACGCCGGCCTCATTCATGAGCTACGGCATAGCCAAGCGGGTGTCGAAGAACGGCGATAGGTTCGGCCACGGCGAGATCGAAGGCGTGGTGGCGCCGGAAACCGCCGCGCACGCCGCCGGAACCGCTGCGTTGTTGCCGATGCTGTCGCTCGGCGTTCCCGGCTCGCCGACCGCAGCCGTGCTGCTCGGCGGTCTCCTGATCTGGGGTTTGCAGCCCGGACCGCTGTTGTTTGTCGAGCAGAAGGAATTCGTCTGGGGTCTCATTGCCTCGATGTATCTCGGCAATGTTGTCGGGCTCATCGTGGTGCTGACCTGCGTGCCGCTGTTCGCCGCCATCCTGCGCATTCCGTTCAGCATCATTGCGCCGATCATACTGGTCCTGTGCGCGATCGGCGCCTACACCGTCCACAACTCGACCTTCGACGTCGTGCTGATGCTGGTCTTCGGTGTCGTCGGCTACCTTCTGAAGAAGTGCGGCTATCCGCTGGCGCCAATGGTTCTGGCGATCGTGCTGGGCGACAAGGCGGAGGAAGCGTTCCGGCAGTCGTTGCTCGCCTCGCAGGGCGGGCTCGGCATCTTCTTTTCCAACGGGCTGGTCAGCACGATCATGGGGCTCGGGCTCGTCGCCCTGTTCTGGCCGTTGATCTCGAACGTGCTGACGCGACTGCGGCCACGGGCAGCGCTTTGACCAGTTTCACAAGCTGCCCACGGCCACGGTGGGCCAGCTACCCTGCCATCCGGGCGGGCACACCTCGAGCGCCACATTGCAGGCCGGCGACATTCTGGAATATTGAATACCAGCTATGAGCAATGGTGACCGCACTCCTGCCAAGGCCCGCGTCACGGCGCCGCTCCGCTCCGCGGGAGCAGCGGTGTCGCCGCGGGTGGAGCCGATGGCCACCCCGGAAAGCTTCAAGAGCCGAGCCTATTCCGCGCTCAGGGACGCCATCGTCTCGATGGACGTCTACCGCAGCCGTGACGATATCCGGCTAGACGAACGGCGACTGGCGCTCGATTTCGGCATCAGCCGCACGCCGGTGCGTGAGGCCATGGCGCAACTCGAGCGCGAAGGCTTCGTCCGCGCCGTTCCCCGGCGCGGGATATATGTCGTTCGCAAGACCAGGCGCGAGGTGATCGAGATGATCACGGCCTGGGCCGCGCTCGAAAGTATGGCGGCGCGCCTGATCACGGAGAACGCGAGCGCAGAGGAGGTCGCCGCTCTGCGCAGCATGTTCACGAAATTCGAGAACGGCAGGCTGCACGCCAAGCTGGACGAGTACTCCGAGGTGAACATCGAGTTTCACCAGACCATCATCCGCATGAGCCGCAACGGCGTGCTCATATCGCTGGCCGAGAATCTGTTCGCGCATATGCGCATGATCCGCCGGAAGACCATCGGCGAGCAGGACCGGGCCGATCGCTCGATCCGCGACCATATGACGATCATCGAGGCGCTCGAGGGGCGCGATACGGAGCGGGCCGAGGCACTCGTGCGCGACCACGCGCTGGGCCTCGCCGAGCACGTCGAGAAATACGCCGACTATTTGGACTGACACCGAAAAAGATTTCGAGGGAGATTCCCATGGCTGACGCAGCAGTGAAAACCAAGTCTGCGACCACCACCGCGGAAGACACGGAGCGAGAGCTGACGGACGGCTTTCATCTCGTCATCGACGCGCTCAAGCTCAACGACATCAACACAATCTACGGTGTGCCCGGCATCCCGATCACGGACCTGGGCCGTATGATGCAGGGTGCAGGCATTCGCGTCATCTCGTTCCGCCATGAGCAGAACGCCGGCAATGCGGCGGCGATCGCCGGCTTCCTGACCAGAAAGCCCGGTATCTGCCTCACGGTATCGGCGCCCGGCTTTCTCAACGGCCTCACTGCGCTGGCCAACGCCACCACCAACTGCTTCCCGATGATCCTGATCAGCGGTTCGTCCGAGCGCGAAATCGTCGATCTGCAGCAGGGCGACTACGAAGAAATGGACCAGCTCGCCATTGCCAAACCGCTCTGCAAGGCCGCCTTCCGTGTATTGCATGCTGCAGACATCGGCATTGGCGTGGCGCGTGCGATCCGCGCGGCTGTCTCGGGGCGGCCGGGCGGCGTCTATCTCGATCTGCCGGCCAAGCTGTTCGCTCAGGTCATGGATGCGGATGCCGGCGCGAAGTCGCTCGTGAAGGTCATCGACCCGGCGCCAGCTCAGATTCCCGCTCCCGCCGCCGTCAAGCGCGCGCTTGATGTCCTGAAGGGTGCCAAGCGCCCGCTGATCATCCTGGGCAAGGGCGCGGCCTATGCGCAGGCCGATGACGCGATCCGTGCCCTGGTCGAGCGGAGCGGCATTCCGTTCCTGCCGATGAGCATGGGCAAGGGGTTGTTGCCGGACACGCATCCGCTGTGTGCGGGCGCTGCGCGCTCGACGGTGCTGAAAGACTCCGACATCGTCATGCTGATCGGCGCGCGCCTCAACTGGCTACTGTCGCACGGCAAGGGCAAGGCGTGGGGCGAGCCGCATTCGAAGAAATTCATTCAGATCGATATCGAGCCGAAGGAGATGGACAGCAACGTCGAGATTGTCGCTCCAGTAGTCGGCGACATCGGCTCCTGCGTGTCGGCTCTCCTTGCTGGTATGGACGGTAAATGGCCGGCACCACCGGCGGACTGGATCAGCGCCGTCAAATCGAAAAGAGAAGAGAATATCGCCAAAATGGCGCCGAGGCTGATGAAGAACTCGGCGCCGATGGACTACCACGGCGCGCTCGGCGCGCTACGCACCATCGTCAAAGAGCGGCCGGATGCCATCCTCGTCAACGAAGGCGCCAACACGCTCGATCTCGCGCGCGGCATCATCGACATGTATCAGCCGCGCAAGCGTCTTGACGTCGGCACCTGGGGGGTCATGGGCATCGGCATGGGCTTTGCCATCGCGGCCGCAATCGAGACCGGGAAACCCGTGCTCGCGGTCGAAGGGGACAGCGCCTTTGGTTTCTCCGGCATGGAGGTCGAGACGATCTGCCGCTACAGCCTGCCGGTCTGTGTCGTCGTCTTCAACAACAACGGGATCTATCGCGGAACCGACGTCAATCCCTCGGGCGGTTCCGACGTTGCGACGACTGTCTTCGTCAAAGGTTCGCGCTACGACAAGATGATGGAGGCGTTCGGCGGTGTCGGCGTCAATGCGACGACACCCGACGAACTGAAACGCGCCGTGAACGAGGCCATGGACTCGGGAAAGCCGACCCTCATCAATGCGGTGATCGACCCGGCAGCCGGCAGCGAGAGCGGTCGCATCGGCAACCTCAACCCGCAAAGCGCGCTTCGCAAGAAATAAGTCGGCCACATCGATTAAACTCTTAGAGGAACGGCAATGGCAAAGCGCAAGAAGGCGAAAGCGAAGACGAAAGCTAGGACAAAAGCTACGCCCAAGTCCAAGGCGACGGCGAAGAAGGTTGTGAAGCTGAAGGCGAGAAAGCCGGCGGCGAAGAAGGCCGCTGCGAACGGCTTGCCGAAGCCGTCGAGCAAGCCATTCGGCCAGGCCGGCAAGGCGCTCGACGGTGTGCGCATCCTCGATTTCACCCACGTGCAGTCGGGCCCGACCTGCACGCAATTGCTCGCCTACATGGGCGCCGACGTGATCAAGGTCGAGCGGCCCGGCATCGGCGACATCACGCGCGGCCAATTGCGCGACGTGAAGGGCGCGGACAGCCTCTACTTCACGATGCTCAACGGCAACAAGCGCTCGATCACCATCGACTCCAAGCACCCCAAGGGCAAGGAAATCCTCGAGCGGCTGATCAAGCATTGCGACGTGCTGGTGGAGAACTTCGCACCCGGTGCGCTCGACCGCATGGGGCTGACCTGGGAGCACATCCACAAGACCAACCCGCGCATGATCGTGGCCTCGGTCAAGGGCTTCGGCCCCGGACCCTACGAGGACTGCAAGGTCTACGAGAACGTCGCGCAATGCGCGGGCGGCTCGGCCTCGACAACGGGATTCCGCGAGGGGCCGCCGCTGGTCACGGGCGCGCAGATCGGCGACAGCGGCACCGGCCTGCATCTCGCCTTCGGCATTGTCAGCGCACTGTATCAACGCATCCGCACGGGTCGCGGTCAGCGCGTGCTCTGTGCCATGCAGGATGGCGTGCTCAACCTCGCCCGCGTCAAGCTGCGCGATCAGCAGCGCCTCAAGCATGGGCCGCTCACGGAGTACAGCCAGTACGGCGAAGGCATTGCGTTCGGCGAGGCGGTGCCGCGCGCCGGCAATGATTCCGGCGGCGGTCAGCCCGGCTGGATCCTCAAGTGCAAGGGCTGGGAGACCGATCCCGACGCCTACATCTATTTCATCACCCAGGCACCGGTGTGGGAGGCGATCTGCGACCTGATCGGCAAGCCGGAATGGAAGACCGATCCGGACTATGCCAAGCCGCCGGCACGGCTGCCGCGGCTCAAGCACATCTTCAACACCATCGAGCAATGGACCATGACCAAGACCAAGTTCGAGGTCATGGACATCTGCAACGCGCACGACATCCCGGTCGGTCCGATCTTGTCGATGAAGGAGATCGCCGAGGAGAAGTCACTGCGCAAGACCGGTACCGTGGTCGAAGTCGATCATCCCACGCGCGGCAAGTATCTGACCGTTGGCAACCCGGTGAAAATGTCCGATTCACTGACCGAGGTGAAACGCTCGCCGCTGCTCGGCGAGCACACCGACGAGATCCTCCGCAAGGAGCTCGGGTACACCGAACAGGACATCGCCGAGATCAAGACGTCGGGCGCGATCACTGCGCCAGAGAAAGGCGCGCGCGCCGAGGCGGCGTGAACCAGGCACACGAATAGGCATAGTGTCGTCCCCGCGACTGCGGGGACCCAGTAATCACAGGCGAACTACTGGATGCCCGCATTCGCGGGCATGGCAGCGAAGGTTTTGGAGGAAGTCTGAATGCGTATCGTGGTGCACGGCCAGCAGGCGTTCGGCAAGGCCGTCTTGGAGGCGTTGCTGAAGCGCGGCGACGAAGTGGTCGCGGTCTATGTCGCGCCGGAGAAGGAGGGCGCCAAGGCCGATCCCCTGAAGGAGGCTGCGCTCGCAGCCTCGCTCCCGGTCTATCAGCCGGCGTCCTACCGCAAGCCCGAAGTCTGGGCCGAGTTCAAGGCGCTCAAACCCGACCTGCAGGTGATGGCCTTCGTCACGCTGTTCGTGCCGGAAGAATTTCTCAACGTCCCGACCAAGGGCTCGATCCAGTACCATCCCTCCCTGCTGCCGAAATATCGTGGACCGAGCGCGATCAACTGGCCGATCATCCAGGGCGATACCGAAACCGGGCTGTCGATTTTCTGGCCCGACAACGGCCTCGATACCGGCGACGTTCTGCTGCAGAAGAAGACCCCGATCTCCGACACCGACTCGCTCGGCTCGGTTTATTTCGACCGGCTGTTCCCCATGGGCGTCGAGGCGATGCTCGAGGCCGTCGATCTGGTCAAGGCCGGCAAGGCGCCGCGCATCAAACAGGATCACGCCCAGGCGACCTATGAGGGCCGCTGCGGCCCCGACAACGGGCGCATCGACTGGGGCAAGCCCTGGCGGCAGATCCACAATCTGATCCGTGGCTGCAATCCGGCGCCCGGCGCGTGGACGACGCTCAATAGCCAGGCGTTGCAGATCTTCGAGGCGAAGCCGTTGCCGGCACGCGACCCCAAGGGGATCGCCGGCAAGATGGGCGAGATCGTCGAAGTGGCGACCGACGGTTTCACCGTCGTGTGCGCCGACGGCCGCATCAAAGTTCTGCGCGTGAAGCCCGCCGACGGGCCCAAATGCGCGGCCGGCGAATTTGCCACCAATGCAAAACTTAATCTCGGCACGAGGCTCACATGACCCCGACTCAAGCGACCGCAGCCAAGCAACCGACGACCGCCTCGCAGCACCTCAACCCGAAGTCCGACATCGAGATCTCGCAATCGGCCACGAAGCGATTGATCCTCGATGTGGCGCGCGACAAGCTCGGCATCGGGCCGGAGCACCTCGAGCCCTATGGCCACTACAAGGCCAAGGTGTCGATGGAGTACATCAAATCGCTCAAGAACCGTCCCAACGGCAAGCTGATCCTGGTTTCGGCGATCACGCCGACCCCGGCGGGCGAGGGCAAGACCACGACGACGGTCGGCCTTACCGATGCGCTCAATCATATCGGCAAAAAGGCGATGCTATGCTTGCGGGAGCCTTCGCTCGGCCCCTCGTTCGGGATGAAGGGCGGCGCGGCGGGCGGCGGCTATGCGCAGGTCATACCGATGGAGGATATCAACCTCCACTTCACCGGCGACTTCCACGCCATCACCTCGGCGAACAACCTGCTCGCCGCCATGATCGACAATCACATCTACTGGGGCAATGCGCTCGGCATCGATCAGCGTCGCGTCGCCTGGCGCCGCGTGCTGGACATGAACGACCGGGCGTTGCGCTCGATCGTCTCGTCCCTCGGCGGCGTCGCCAATGGGTTCCCGCGCGAGGACGGCTTCGACATCACCGTCGCGTCGGAGGTGATGGCGATATTCTGTCTTGCGAGCGATCTCGAGGATCTCAAGAAGCGCCTCTCCAACATCATCGTGGCCTACACCCGCGACCGCAAGCCGGTACGGGCCGGCGACCTCAAGGCGCATGGCGCCATGACGGCGCTGCTCAAGGAGGCACTCGCCCCCAACCTGGTGCAGACGCTGGAGGGCACGCCGGCGTTCGTGCACGGCGGGCCGTTCGCCAACATCGCCCATGGCTGCAATTCAGTGCTGGCGACGACGACCGCGCTGAAGCTCTGTGACTACGTGGTCACGGAGGCCGGCTTCGGCGCCGATCTCGGCGGCGAAAAATTTCTCGACATCAAGTGCCGCAAGACCGGGTTGTCGCCGGACTGCGCGGTGCTGGTTGCGACCATCCGCGCGCTCAAGATGCACGGTGGGGTCAAGAAGGAAGACCTCAAGTCCGAGAACCTGAAAGCGCTCGAAGCCGGCATGGCCAACCTCGCCCGGCACGTGGAGAACGTGCAGAAGTTCGGTATCGTGCCGGTGATCTCGATCAATCGTTTCAGCGCCGACACCGACGCCGAGATCGCGCTGGTGGAGGAGCACGCCAAGAAACTCGGTGTCGAAGCCGTCATGGCCGACCATTGGGCCGAGGGCGGCCGCGGAGCCGCCGACGTAGCACGTGCGGTGGTGAAGGTGGCCGACAGTGGCAAGAGCAAGCTGAAATTGCTCTATCCCGACGAGATGCCCCTGATCGAAAAGATCCGTACCATCGCCAAGGAAATCTACCGGGCAAAGGACATCTCCGCGGAGAAGTCGGTGCGTGACCAACTCGCCCAGTTCGAGCAGATGGGCTACGGCCATCTGCCGGTCTGTATCGCCAAAACCCAGTACAGCTTTTCCACCAATGCCGACAACAAGGGCGCGCCGGTCGATCACACCATTCCGGTGCGGGAGGTGCGGCTCTCCGCCGGCGCCGAGTTCGTGGTGGCGATCTGCGGAGAGATCATGACCATGCCCGGCCTGCCGCGGGTGCCCGCCGCCGACTCCATCGATGTCGGCGCGGACGGCAAGATCGTCGGGCTGTTTTGAGAGGTTGGACCAAGCGCTACGGAGGCTTACTCCGGCCGTCACCCTGAGGTGCACGAGCGAAGCGAGGGCCGCGAAGGGCGACGGCCCGCACCTCGCCGCGAGTCAGGAGCCGTTCATCCTTCGAGGCTCGCTGCGCTCGCGCCTCAGGATGACGGTCGTTAGAGTTTCGCGATGCCGGCCTGGACCATGATGTCGCGGAACATCGGCACCTCTTTGGCCACGCGTTCCATGTGGCCCTGGCCGGTCCTGGCCGTCACCTCGAACCCGGCCTGGGTCAATCGCTGACGCATGTCGGGCTTGCTGAGAATCTCAAGCGCGACCTTTTCCAGCCGGCTCACGATCTCGGGCGGAGTCTTCGCCGGTGCCATCAGCGCGGTATAGGTGTCGAATACGAAATCCGGGTAGCCCGACTCGACCATGGTCGGAATATCCGGCAGGTCGTGCCAGCGCGTCGGGCCGGTGACCGCAAGGCCCTTGATGTTGCCGGCCTTGATCTGCGGATGGGCGGGGGCCAGCACGCCGGAGCTGAGCTGCACGGTGCCCGAGAGCAGCGCCTTGAGCGCGTCGCCGCCACCGGGGAAGACGATGGTCGCCATCTTCTGCAGCCCTTCGCGCAGCTTCAGCACTTCGGCCTGGAGTTGCGGCGTGGTTCCGATCGGCGGCGTGGAGACGTTGAACTTGTCGGGATTGGTCTTGGCGAGTGCGACGAACTCCTTCATCGATTTGACGCCCAGGTCCGGCATCACCGCGAACACGTGGGGCGAGACCGCAAGCTCACAAACGGCGGAGAAATCCTTGAACGGATCATACGGCGGGTTGTTGTAGAGGCCGGGATTGACCGAATAGGCGCTGGTCGAGAGCAGGATGGTGTAGCCGTCGGCATCGGAGCGCGCGACATAGCCCATGCCGATATTCCCGCCGCCGCCACCCTTGTTCTCGACGATGATCGACGACCCCGGCATCGCCTCCTGCATCGCCGCCGCCATGATGCGGGCGATGATGTCTGATGGTCCGCCCGGTGTGTTGGCCACGACGATGCGGACCGGGCGGTCGGGGTAGGCGGCGAAGGCCGTGCCGATGCGCAGCACGGCGGGCGCGACGATGCCGGCGAGGGCGGCCTTGATCAGCCGGCGCCGCGAGGTTGAAACCTTGCTCTGGTGGGATTGCGACATTCGGTGTCCTCCCGGGACGTTCCTGGTTTTGCGGGCGATGCTAGGAACTTGCGGCCGGTGCCGCAACTCGGATCGGGCCGCGGCGCGACCGCGCGTGTTGCGGCCATCTGCCGCTCGGCTGGCGCCGCGAGGCGTTGCGATGACATCCGCGCAGAAGGTTCACGGCCGTCGCCATCAACCCCGCGGCTGGTGCGCCGTGCGCTCCGTCGGCGCGACCTCTCCGATCTCCGGCGCGAGGCGGTGCGCCTCGGCAACGAGCGCCGCGGTGAGCGGCGTCATCGGTTCGCGCGAGGGGACGACCAGGCCGATCGTGTGCACGGCTTCCGGCTCGACGATGGGAATGGCTCTGATCGTCTCGGTGAGCCCCAGCGTTTCCGCGAGCTTCGCCGGCATGACGCTGGCCCAGCGGCCCGTGCGCACGTGGGCGAACAGCACGATCATGGAATTGGATTCGAGGGTTGGCTGCGGCGTTCCACCCGCCCCGCGCAGGAGCTCATCGATGATGCGCCGGTTCTGCATGTCGGGCGTGAGCAGGCAGAGCGGAACCTGCGCCACCTCCGCCCAGGTCACCGCCGCGCGGTTGCCGAACGGCGCGTCCGACGAGGTGAGCAGCCGGTAGTGCTCGCGATAGAGCGGCACCACGTTGACGCGGCCGAGCGGTTCGTTGTCCAGGTAGGTCAGCCCGGCGTCGATCTCCAGGTTTTCGAGCTGCGCCAGCACCTCGATCGAGGTGCGCGACAGGATCGTGAACTGGACGTTGGGGTGGCGCATGCGGAACGGGGTGGTGAGGCTCGCCACCATCGCGAGGGTGGTGGGAATTGCGGCAATCCGCAGCCGTCCGGTCAGGCCGTGGCGCAGCGCCTCGAGCTCCTGCCGCATGGCGCGGGAGTCGCCGACGATGCGCCGCGACCAGTCGAGCACCCGTTCGCCCTCGGGGGTGAAGCTCTGGAACCGGGAGCCCCGGTTGACCAGCAGCACGCCCACGGTTTCCTCGAGCTGCTTGATCCCCGCGGACAGCGTGGGCTGGGTCACCCCGCAGGCCTCGGCCGCGCGGCCGAAATGCCGTTCGCGGGCCAGGGCCAGAAGGAATTCCAGCTTATCGATCAAGGCAGTAATCTCCGAACTGGGGCAGATCCAATATTGATCGCTCGATAGAGAATTTCAATCGATTGATGGCAGTTGGGGGCTTGTTTTTGATCGATAAATCCCGCTCTTCTGGCGTTCAGAAGGATTCCAGCATGGACGCGCGGACCGACGATCAGGCGCCCGGGTCGGGACGGCGCAACCGCCCGCGGCGAACCCCCAAGGGCCGACAGGTCGACCTGCAGGCCCTCGACGAAGTGCGCGCGCTGCTCGGCGACCGCCCGCGGCGCCGTGACCTTCTGATCGAGCACCTGCATCTGATCCAGGACGAATACGGCTACCTCTCGGCCGCCCATCTTGCCGCGCTGGCGCTGGAGATGAAGCTTGCGCTCACCGAGGTGTACGAGGTCGCGACCTTCTACTCCCATTTCGACGTGGTGAAGGAAGGCGAGACGCCGCCGCCCCCCGTCACCGTGCGGGTGTGCAACTCGCTCTCTTGCGCCATGGCGGGCGCCGAGCATCTCCTGCAGAACCTGCCGAACACGCTTGGCCCCGACGTGCGCGTCGTACGCGCGCCCTGCATGGGCGCCTGCGACCGCGCGCCGGTGTGCGCCGTGGGGCATGTCCAGGTGATGCACGCGTCCACGGACCGCATCGAGTCCGCCATCGCGCACGGCGCCCATGCGCACACCTACCCGACCGACACGCCACTCGACGCTTACGTCCGTGCCGACGGTTATGCGCTGCTCAAGTCGTGCATCTCGGGCGCGCGCACGCGCGACGACCTCATCAAGGTGGTGAGCGACGCCGGACTCCGTGGCCTCGGCGGCGCCGGCTTCCCGACCGGCCGCAAGTGGTCGCTGGTGCGCGCCGAGCCCGCGCCGCGGCTGATGGCGGTCAACGCCGACGAGGGCGAGCCCGGCACCTTCAAGGACCGGCATTATCTCGAACGCGATCCGCACCGCTTCATCGAAGGGATGCTGATCGCCGCCTGGGTGGTCGAAGCGCCGGACATCTACATTTATATTCGCGACGAGTACCCCGAAGTGCGGTTGATGCTGGCCGACGAGATCGCCAAGGTCGTCGAGGCCGGGCTCGCCAAGCACACCAGGATTCATCTGCGTCGCGGCGCCGGCGCGTATATCTGCGGCGAAGAATCCGCGATGATCGAATCGATCGAAGGCAAGCGCGGGCTGCCGCGGCATCGCCCGCCTTACGTGGCCCAGGTCGGCTTGTTCGGCCGACCGACCCTCGAGCAGAACGTCGAGACGCTCTACTGGGTGCGGGACATCGTGGAGAAGGGCGCGGCCTGGTTCACCTCTTATGGCCGGCGCGAACGCAAAGGCTTCCGCAGCTTCTCGGTGTCGGGCCGCGTGCGCAAGCCGGGCGTGGTGCTGGCGCCCGCCGGCGTCACCGTCCGCGAGCTGATCGAGGAGTATTGCGGCGGGATGACCGAAGGCCACGAGTTCAAGGGCTATCTGCCGGGCGGCGCCTCCGGCGGCATCCTGCCGGCATCCATGGCCGACCTGCCGCTCGACTTCGGCACGTTGGAGAAATACGGCTGCTTCGTGGGGTCGCACGCGGTTGTGATCCTCTCGGACAAGGACGATATGAAAGCGGTGGCGCTCAACCTGCTGCGTTTCTTCGAGGACGAGAGCTGCGGCCAGTGCACCCCCTGCCGGGTGGGAACCGAGAAGGCCGTCAAGCTGATGGCAACCGGTCCGTGGGACAAAGCGTTGTTGACCGAGCTGTCGGACGCGATGCGCGACGCCTCGATCTGCGGGCTGGGCCAAGCGGCGCCCAATCCGCTGCTGAGCGTGCTGAAATATTTTCCTGAGGAGCTGAGCAAGCCGCTCGGCAGCTGGTGACGTCATGAGCAGCACCAACGGACACGACAGTTCCAGCGCTCCCGGTCCGGCCGCGCCGATGGGCTATGGCCATGACAAGAAGGGCACTGTCGTTGGAGCCGCCAAGAACGACGGCAAGGTGCACGTCACTCATCGGAACGAAGGAAGCGGCGGCGCAACCGTCGCCTTTACGCTCGACGGCGTCGAGGTTGACGCGCGTGAAGGCGAAACGATCTGGCAGGTGGCGCAGCGCCACGGCACCGAGATTCCGCACCTGTGCTATTCGCCCAAACCGGGCTACCGCCCTGACGGCAATTGCCGCGCCTGCATGGTGGAGGTCGAGGGCGAACGCGTGCTGGCCGCGAGTTGCATCCGCACGCCGACGCCGGGCATGAAGGTCAAGACCCAGACCGACCGCGCCAAGACGGCACGCCGGATGGTGATAGAGCTTCTCCTGACCGACCAGCCGCCCAAAGATGTCGCGCACGATCCGACTTCGCAATTCTGGGCGACGGCAGACCGACAGAACGTGACAGCGAGCCGATTCGCACGCCACGCCCCGCCGGTGGCCGACCGCAGCCATCCTGCGATGGCGGTCAATCTCGACGCCTGCATCCAGTGCAATCTCTGCGTCCGCGCGTGCCGCGAAGTGCAGGTCAACGACGTCATCGGCATGGCCGGGCGCGGCTATGGCGAGAAGATCGTATTCGACTTCGACGATCCGATGGGTGCGTCGACCTGCGTCGCCTGCGGCGAATGCGTGCAAGCCTGCCCGACCGGTGCGCTGATGCCGGCCACGCTGGTCGATGAAGCCAACGTGCGCACGAAATATCCGGATCGCGAGGTCAATAGCGTGTGCCCCTATTGCGGCGTCGGCTGCCAGCTCACCTACCACATCAAGGACGACAAGCTCCTTTATGTCAGCGGCCGCAACGGCCCCGCGAACGAGAACCGGCTTTGCGTCAAGGGCCGCTTCGGCTTCGACTATGTGAGCCATCCGCATCGGCTGATGCAGCCGCTGGTGCGCAAGGACGGCGTCGCCAAGGCCGCCGACGATCTGGTCGATCCGTCCAATCCATGGACGCATTTCCGCACCGCGACCTGGGAAGAGGCGCTCGATCGCGCCGCCAAGGGCCTGGTGAAAATCCGCGACCGTGACGGCCCGCGCGCGCTCGCCGGCTTCGGCTCCGCGAAAGGCTCGAACGAGGAGGCCTACCTGTTCCAGAAGCTGGTCCGCACCGGCTTCGGCTCCAACAATGTCGACCATTGCACGCGGCTTTGCCATGCGTCGTCGGTGGCGGCCCTGCTTGAGGGCGTCGGCTCGGCGGCGGTGACCGCGACCTTCAACGAGTGCAAAAACTCCGACGTCATCATCGTCATTGGCGCCAATCCCACCGAGAACCATCCGGTCGCCGCGACCTTCTTCAAGCAAGCGGCCAAGCGCGGCACGAAGCTCATCGTGATGGATCCGCGCGGCCAGGCGCTCAAGCGCCACGCCTGGCAGATGACGCAGTTCAAGAATGGTACCGACGTCGCGATGCTCAATGCGATGCTCAACGTCATCATCGCGGATAAGCTCTACGATCAGCAGTACGTCCAGACCTACACCGAGGATTTCGACAAGCTCGCCGAAGGCGT
>CAVRXD010000059.1:0-136644 GCA_963725065.1 uncultured Alphaproteobacteria bacterium | reverse complement strand
GGCGGCCGGCCTGCCAGTTCGAGCCATGGTAGACAATCCATCAAGCGATCATCGGCTTCACTGTCACAACCTTCAGGAGCAGTCCCGTGTCGCTCCCGCGTGTCGGTCTCGTTGTCCTGCTGCTCGCGATCGCGACGCCACGAGCGATGGCGGAGAGCGTCACCTCACCACCGCCCAGCCGCTCGCAGTCGATGATCGACACGTTTCAGGTCATGTGCACGCTCGAGTTGCCCGACTTCGAGCGCATCGCTGCGAAGGCGACGGTCCTGCGGATGCGCCCCGAAGCGGACAGCAAGCTGAACGCTCCGGGGGATACTGTCTTCCGGAACAAATCGTGGATCGGCAATCTGACGACCGGCCCATTCGTGCTCCTGCTCGACGAGACGACCGGGCCGAAGGGAAAGGCGACGAGCTGCGCCATCGTGGGCGAGGTTCCGGATCTCGACGCATTTCGCGCCGACGCCGTCGCCGCGATGAAGCTGCCAGCCGCCGCGCCGCCGGAGCTGGGCAACGACGGCAGCCGGTCGTTCATCTGGGATCACAGCCTCGGGCCGGGGACGACGCTCATCCTGCGGGATTTCAAACCGGCCGGAAAGCCGGGGATCATGCTGAAACTGATCTCGGCGGAGCCGCTGCGCTAGCGCCGCAGGCGGTTCATTCCGGCTTGGCGCCGGCAAACTTCACGACCTTGCCCCACTTCTCGGTCTCGTCGGCGAGGAGCTTGCCGAAGTCGGCGGGCGAGCCCGGCAGCAGCGAGGCGCCGAGCTCGGTGAAGCGCGCCTGCGACGCGGGATCCGCGAGAATCGCATTCACCGCGGCGTTGATCCGCTCGACGATCGCGGCGGGCGTGTCCTTCGGCGCGCCCAGCCCGTACCACGCGCTGGCTTCGTAACCAGGGAGGAACTCGGCCACCGTGGGCAGGTCCGGCAGCACCTGCGAGCGCTCGGCGCCGGTCACGGCGAGTCCGCGCAGCCGGCCGCTCCTGACGTGGTCGGCGGAGGTCGGGATGTTGTCGAACATCACCTGCACCTGACCGGCGATCAGGTCGGTCAGCGCCGGCGCGCCGCCGCGGTAGGGCACGTGCACCATGTTGATGCCGGTCATCATCTTGAACAGCTCGCCCGACATGTGGATCGTGGAGCCGTTGCCGGACGACGCCATGTTGAGCTTGCCGGGATTGGCCTTGGCGTAGGCGATCAGCTCGGGGATCGACCTGATCGGAAGCGACGGATGGACATCCACCACGTTGGGAAAGCGGATGATGCCGGCGACCGGGACGATGTCGCGCAGAAAGTCGAAACCGAGCTTGTCGTAGAGCGTGGCGTTGATGGCATTGGCCGGCGCCACCAGCAGCAGCGTGTAGCCGTCCGGTGCGGCGCGCACCACCGCCTCGGTGGCGATATTAGTGCCGCCGCCGGGCCGGCTTTCCACCACAACCGACTGGCCGAGCCGCTCCGACAGCCATTGCCCGGTGAGCCGCGCGGTGATGTCGGCGGAGCCGCCCGGGGTATAGCCGATGATCAGGCGGACCGGCCGCGACGGGTAGGCCTGCGCCCAGGCACCGCGCGATACGGCCGGGAGCGCAACGGCACCGGCCGCCAGATGCAAGAACGCGCGGCGAGACGATCTCGAATTCATGCCTGCCTCCATGGGTCCGATCGACACGGCGGAGCGGCGCGCGGGTGCGACACCCAAGTTTCCTTGCATGCGCCGTTCGAAGCTTCCGCCGCCGGATGGCGGCGGACGGTCAATCCGCGAGCGCCTGGTACACCAGCGCGTTGATCATCTGCCGATACTTCCAGCGCATCGGTCCCGGCGTGTGCGCCATGAACACGACCGCGAGCTCCTCGCTCGGGTCAACCCACCAGTTGGTGCCGCTCGCGCCGGGCCAGGAGAAGTCGCCGACCGAGCCCATCATGCGCGCGATGCCCGGCGTCGTGCGCACCGCAAGGCCGAGACCAAAACCGTAATCGGCGCGGGTCGGGTCGCCGGTCAGCCCGATCATGTTCTTCACATCGGGCGCGAGCTGGTTCGACAGCATGTATTCGACCGTCTTGCGGCCGAGGATGCGATTGCCGCCATAGCTGCCGTTGTTCGCCAGCATGAGCGCGAAGCGCAGGTAATCGTCGGCGGTCGATGACAGGCAGCCGCCGCCGCACTCGAACTTCATCGGCTGTGTCGTCGGCCTGACCGATTGCGGCTGGCCGGTCAGCGGGTCGTTCGGCAATGCGCGGGCAAAGCGCGACAGCTTGTCGGCCGGTATGACGAAGCCGGTGTCGACCATGCCGAGCGGCTTGATCACGCGTTCCTGCAGATATTGGCCGAGCGACTGCTCGGTCAGCGATTCGACCACGAGGCCGAGCACGTCGAGCCCGAAGCCGTAGTCCCATACGGTGCCGGGCTGGTGCAGCACCGGCACCGAGCTCAAGCGGTCGAGGAACTCGGGCCCGGTCATGGCGGCGGAGGCGGCGCCGCTGCCGTCGGGAAACAGCTTGTGCACCGGCGTCGCGCCGCGGCCGCCGTAGATCAGGCCGGAGGTATGCCGGAACAGATCCTGGATCGTGATCTTGCGCGCGGCCGGCACGCGGTCAACGATGTTTTCCCTGGCGGCATCCATCACGGCGACCCTGGTGTCGCCGAACTTCGGAAAGTATTTCGCCAGCGGATCATCCATCAGCACCCTGCCCTGCTCGTAAAGCTGCAGCGCGGCGACCGACGTCATCGGCTTGGTCATCGACGCGATGTTGAAGATCGCGTCGGTCGTCATCGGCGCGCCGGCGTCCTTGTCGCGATAGCCGAACGCCTCGAAGAACACGAGCTTGCCCTTGCGCGCGACCGCCACCACCGCGCCCGGCATCTGGCCGCGGGCGATCTCGGCGTTGAGCGCCTTGCCGATTTCGGCGAGCCGCTCGGACGACATCCCGGCATCCTCGGGCTTGGCGCGCGGCAGCGCTTCGGCGGCAAAAGCGTAAGCAGGACAGCACAGAACGGCGGCGACGATGAATGCAAGCCCTCGGCTGATCGCCATGACAGGTCCTCTATTCGCGTTTGCTCCGGGATGACTGCGATCCGGGACGGCGCCGATCCCGGATCGGATGGTAGCAATTTCCCGGATTGCTCGGAAGGGCGCCTGCGCGGGACGTCCGTCTCCGCGTTGCCTCTTCGCGGTCCGCCCATCGCTGCGGCCATGGTCTTGCCGACACGGTCCGATCAGCCGATGCTGCGTGCAAGAGCCGGTTCAACCGGGCAATCCGCCGCGGCAAAAGGGGAGGACGACATGACCACGCGCAGAGACTTCATCGGCGCCGCGGGCGCCATGGCCGGCGCCGCCTTCGTCGGTTGCGATCTGCTCAAACCCGCGCATGTCCATGCGCAGGGCGCACCCGCGCGGCGCCGGGAGGTCGTGGTGAACGGCCGTCGCGTGAAGACGGTCGACGTGCATGCCCACTGCGCGTTTCCGCAGGCCATGGCGTTGATGGGGATGAAGGTCAATCCGGACAACCTGGTCATGGGCGCCGATCGCATCCGCGCCATGGACGAGCAAGGCATCGACATCGAGGCGCTCAGCATCAATCCCTACTGGTACAAGGCGGAGCGCGACGTCGCACAGGCGGTCATCAAGATGCAGAACGAAAAACTCGCGGAGCTGTGCGCCGCCCAGCCCGATCGTTTCGTCGCCTTCGCGACGATCGCTCTGCAGCACCCTGATCTCGCCGTCCGGCAGCTCGAAGAGGGCATCAAGACGCTTGGGCTGCGCGGAGTCTCCGTCGGCAGCAACGTCGAGGGCCGCGAGCTCGCCGATCCGGCATTTCATCCGGTCTGGGCCAAGGCGGAAGAACTCGGCTGCCTGGTCTTCATCCACCCGGTGCGGGTGCCGGAGCTCGACAAGAGGCTCGCCGGCAACGGCGACCTGACCAACATCATCGCCTTTCCGCTCGACACCTCGATCGCACTCTCGCACCTGATCTTCGAAGGGACGCTCGATCGCTTTCCCGGGCTCAAGATCTGCGCATCGCACGGCGGCGGCTATCTCGGCTCCTACGCCCCACGATCGGACGTCGTCTGCGCGAACTTTCCGCAGCGCTGCACCGGCGCACCGCTCAAGAAAAAGCCCACCGAGTATCTGCGGCAGCTCTACTACGACTCGATCGTGTTCACGCCCGAAGCGATGCGGCACCTGATCGCGGAGGTCGGCGTGAGCCAGATCGTCATGGGGTCGGACTATCCGTTCCCGTGGAACACGGCGCCGGTGGATCACATCCTCGCCACGCCCGGCGCGAGCGACGCTGACCGCGCCGCGATGCTGGGCGATACCGCGGCCCGGCTCCTTCGCATCCAACCGGGCTAGAAGGCGCGTTCCGCGTGCCGTGCCTGATGCGCTGGCCGGCCCGACACGATCATGGAACAGACGATGGACGACCTCAGAGACGCGTGGCGAGGCACGCCCGGCGGCGGGAGATAACAAACGCCCTCCCCGGCTTCGGCACGAGCCGGACGCGAAGCCACCGATCGAAGCGGCACACAGACCGAACGCGCAAACGAAACGCCGGCCGCAAAACTGGCGGGCCGGCGTTGACAATTTTGCCTGAACGCAGCCCCCTTCCCCAGCACCGGCTCGCACCGTACGCTTTCACCATCCGCGGTTGGGAGAGGCGCATGGGGCGGCAGGATTTCGTCGACATTCCGGACAGCAGCAAGGTCGTGGCGCTCGACTTCGGCAGCGCCGAGTTCAGGCGCAATGCGCACCGCCTAGTCGCGGGCTGGGCGCGGCAGCCGCCGTTCTATGTGCTGGCCGACGGTCCGCCGCAGGTCATCGTCGGGCGCTACGCCGACGTTCACGAAGTCTTCTCGGACGCCGAACGGTTCGCGTCGCAACTGCCGAAGGGGCCGGGCTACGAGCAGTACGACAAATTCATGGGCTTCCCGTTCCTCACCCAGATGGACGGCGAGCAGCACGCGCGGCTGCGCCGGCTGCTGATGCCGGCATTCTCCTCGCGCCGCATGGCGCAGATGGAGTCGAGCATCGCCGGCATCGTCGAAGCCATGCTCGACGACATCGAGCGGCAGGGACCCGCTTTCGATGCGATGACGCAATACGGCGCCAAGCTCGTGGTCGGCGCGCTGGTGACCACCATGATGGGCCTGAACGAGGAGCGGCGGCAGATCCTGCTCAACTACCAGGACATGCTGCCGCTCGCGACGTCGATCAAGCCGGGGCAACCCTATCCGCCGGAATGCCGGCGCGCGACCGAGCGCGCGGCGGCGCTCGCCCACGACGTCATCGCCGAGCGCCGCGCCGGCTTGCGCTCCGATTTCCTCGCCGATCTCGTCGCGGCGCGCGACCAGGGCGACAAGCTGAGTGACCAGGAGCTATTCGGCATGATCTTCGGGCTGTTCGGCGCGCTGGCCGCCACCAGCCGCTCGGCCGGCGGCGCGCTCTATACGCTCTACACCCACACCGATCAGCTCGCGCAGCTGATCCGCGATCCCGGGCTCATTCCCGACGCCATCGAGGAATGCCTGCGCATCGCCAGCAACGGCTATTTCACCTTCGCACGCATCGCCACCCGCGACACGGAGGTCGGCGGCACGGCGATCCGCAAGGGCATGATCGTGCGGCCGTCGCCGCTCGCGGCCAACTACGACCCCACCGTGTTTCCCGATCCGCTGCGCTTCGACATCCATCGCAAGCCGAAGCGGATCGCCTCGTTCGCCGTCGGCCCGCATCATTGCGTCGGCAACATCCTCGGCCGCACCACCATCACGATCGCGATCCGTGCGCTGCTCGCGCGCTTTCCGAACGCCCGGCTCGCCGACCCCGACTTCGTGCCGGTCTACGGCGGCTCGGTCGGCGAGTTGCGCCTGCAAAGCCTGCCCATGAGGATGCAATGAGCCCGCTCGCGTTTCGCCTCCTGCCCGCCGTCCTCATCGCCGGCTGGTTGCTGCCAATGCCGGCGCCGGCGCAGTCGCAATATCCCAACCAGCCGATCAAACTGATCGTGCCCTATGCCCCGGGCGGCGTGCCCGACACCACCGCGCGTCTGCTCGCACAGAAGCTGCAGGATCGTGTCGGCCAGAGCGTGGTGGTGGAGAACCGCGCCGGCGGCAACGGCAGCATCGGCGCCGGCGTGATCGCCGCCGCGCCGGCTGATGGCTACACGCTGCTTGTCGTCGACACCACGCTGCTCTCGGTCAGCCCGTTGTTCATCAGTCAGCTCTCCTACAATCCGCAGAAGGATTTCGTGCCGATCGCGGCGCTGGCGCGCACGCCGCTGTTTCTCGCGGTGAGCGTGGAGACGCCGATCAAGACGCTGCAGGAGTTCGTCGATCATGCCAGGGCGCATCCGGGCGCGCTCAACTACGGCTCGGCGGGAATCGGCAGCACGCATCATCTGACGATGGAGGCCATGAAGTCGGCGCTCAGCCTCGACATCACCCACGTGCCTTACCGGGGAACCAGCCAGGCGGTGCCGGCGCTGCTCGGCAATCACGTGCAGGTGCTGTGGGCGTCCTATCCCAATCTCAAGGCCGGCGTCGAAGGCGGCAAGATCAGGCTGC
The DNA here is from genome assembly GCA_963725065.1 of uncultured Alphaproteobacteria bacterium. Taxonomy (GTDB): domain Bacteria; phylum Pseudomonadota; class Alphaproteobacteria; order Rhizobiales; family Xanthobacteraceae; genus VAZQ01. The sequence goes on along the minus strand of CAVRXD010000059.1, from coordinate 130,086 downwards.
TCGCCAACAACGGGCTCGGGCGCTCCCCCTTGCTGCCGGAGCTTCCGCCACTGGCCGATATCATCGCGGGCTTCGACATGGTCAGCGTGATCGGCGTCTACGGCCGCGCCGGCACGCCGGAGCCCATCGTCCACAAGATCGCGGCCGACGCCAGTGCCATCATGAAGGAACCCGAGATGAAAACTGCCTTGGCCCCGCTCGGCATGGAGCCGGTGGGCGAAGGGCCGGGACCCTTCGCAAAAATGATCGCGCAGGAGGTCAGCACCATCACCAAGGTGGTCGAGAGCGTTGGCCTCAAGCCGCAGTGACGGCCATCAGGCGCCCGTTTGAGTCCACGGCGGGCCGGGCGCCACGCTGGGTGGAACCCGCCAAACCGCGCGCCGTGGGCCGCGCGCATGCGCCGATGCGCTGTGGTCGCGGATCACGCCGAGTTCCCGACGGTTGCTGTCAGAGCGCATCCCATATGCGGTCGAGCAGGCCCGAGGCGGTGAGCGCAGCCACCGCGACCAGGAAGGCGGTAATGAGGTCATGCAGCACGTCGCTGGCGACGTGGCGGAACGGAGTCCGGAACATGGGAGGCCTGACCATGCCGGGTATCTAAGTGGCCGACGCGTGGAGTCGAGTCGATCTCCGCACGCGACGCGCACTATTTTGAGGCGCGTCGTGCCGTCCGTCGCGGCGCCCGGTCCTTGCCAGCTGGCGGAATGTTCCGCGACGACGCATTCGCCGTCTCCGCGCCTTCCCAGGTTCGTTCCAGCACACGCAGCCAATTTCCGCTGCACACCTTCGCGATCAGACGCTCGCCGTAATCGCGCGCGCGCATGATCTCCACCAGATGCTGCAGCCCGGCCGCATTTCCTATTCCCGCCGGAACCCGGGCGCCGTCGAAATCGGAACCGAAACCGACGCCATCGTCTCCCACGCGCTCGAGCATGTACTCGAGGTGATCGATCACGAGCTCGGCGGGCGTATCGGCATCCGCGCGACCGTCGGCGCGGAGGAAACTGGTGGCGAAGTTGACCCCGACCATGCCGCCGGTTCCGCGGATCGCCGCCAATTGCTCGTCGGTCAGATTTCGCGAATGCGGGGACAAGGTATGCGCGTTGGAATGGGTGGCAACCAGCGGCGCATTGCTGGTCTCGGCCACGTCCCAGAAGCCCTTTTCGTTGAGGTGCGACAGGTCGATCAAAATCTTCAACCGGTTGCAGGCGCCGACCAGTTCCTTGCCGAGCGCCGTCAAACCGGGACCAGTATCGGGCGAAGACGGACAAAGGAACGGCACGCCATGCCCGAATGCATTCGGCCGGCTCCAAACCAGACCGAGAGAGCGCAGCCCCGCTTCATGCAGCACGTCCAGCAGCTCGAAGTCCGGGTCGATTGCTTCCGCGCCTTCGATATGAAGAACACTCGCCAAGACGTCGTCGGCGAAGCTGCGGCGGATGTCATCGACATTGCGGCAGACGCGCACGCGGCCCTGCGACTCGCGCTCGATCCGAAGCAGCAGCGACACCATGCCGTACACGGCCGTCTGCGCCGCCGTCATCTCGACGGCGGGAGGCGACGGAACGTCGCTGAAGGCGGCGTCAGAAGGTGCGCTCCCATTGCCGCTCGTCGGCCGCGCCGTCGAGGGGACGAAGATCGCAAACAACCCTCCGGCGAATCCTCCCTGCCGCGCCTTGGGAAGATCCAGGTGGCCCTTGTCCTCGCCATCGAGGAAGGCACCGGCGGTTTTCGCGCCGCCACGCCGGTGAAGGCGCAACAGAACGTCGTTGTGCCCGTCGAAGATCGGCACACGGCCGGGCGTCGTTAGGGGAATTGCCGCCATACGAGCGCTATCGGTAGTTACGGAGAATCTGGCCCCGGATGAACGGATCCGGATCGCGGCCGATCAGCCGGTCGCCCGAGATCACGTCGTTGGGCTGCACGCGAACGCGCGGGCCGAATCCATAATGCGGGTTGGCCTGGGTGTTGTAGACCGTCGGTGCGTCGGCATCCCTGTCTCTGCGCGCGTAGCCGGCGGCGTTGGCTGATTCGGCGACAATCGATACGGTGAGCGCGGCGATCATGCCGCCGAAGCCGATCAGCACCACATAGCGCGCCGCCGCCATCAATTTGCTGACCGGCAGATGCCACGACTGCGACGCGCTGCCAACTTCGGTCAAAGCCGGGATGGCGACCGTTGCCGCAGCTATCACAATGATGAGCGTCTCCATCGTGCCTTCCTGTATACCGCGCCGCGCCTTCGACCAGCCCGGTGAGGACTGGAATCGCCAGGACCGCCCGGTGGTCCGCATATATGCCGGCAGGGAGATGAACGCCACCAGCTTGGCATTATTCCTCGGCCGGCGGACACCGTCTTTGGCGGCTTTGCTGATTTTGCCACATCATTGCGGGAAAACCGGGTCGCGGGGACCGAAAATGTCGCTCGTGCGCGTCCGCCGCGACCATGGGCTCCGATCGGGCACGCGACGGACCTGCCATGCCTGGCGCGGCGCTCCTAGCGAGGCAGACCGGAATCATCTCACCCATCCCTACTCGTGCCGCACGTTGCGGCTGAAATCGTAATCGGCGGCAATGTCGGCGGCATAGCGCTGGATGCGGTTCGAGCGGTCATGGCCGGGCGCCAGGACCGTTTGCAGGAACGCGCGCTGATGGGCCCAGGCCGCCTTCGCCTGGGCGCGGCGGTAGCGCCCCGGCATGGTGTCATTGAGCCAGCCGTGCGGCGCGTCGCGATAGACGTGGATGTCGTAGCTGTTTCCGTGGCGCTCCAGGCGATCACGCAGGTGCCTGACGTCGTCGAGCGAGATCAGATGATCGGTTTCGCCGAACATTCCGAGCACGGGACAATCGACCGCGGCGATGATCTCGTCGAGCGCGCGCGGATATTTGTCGTTGACCGCCCATTCGCGCGGCTGCGCCGCGCCGTACCAGACGAGGGCCGCGGCGATCGGGCGCGCGGCCGCGACCACGAGCGGGAGCCGCGCAGTCTGGCAGATGCCCATGATCGCGATCCGGGTGGTGTCGGCTTGCAGGATCGCGTGCAACGCGTCGATGGCGGCGCCAAGTACGACCAAAGCATCGGGATCGGCGACGTCGCAGCCGACGTCGCCGCGATGCAGCGCCGCTTGGTCGGGATGCTGGAAGTAGAGGTCGGGCGCCATGGCGACGAAGCCGTCGCGCGCGAACCGCTCCGCCAGGTCGCAGATGTGGCGGACCAGGCCGTAGCGCTCGTGCACGACGATCACCGCAGGCATCCGCGCCGGGGCGTCCGGCACGGCGACAAACGCTGGCATGCCGCCGGCGCAGGCGATCGTGCGCGTGGCGATGCCGGTCATTGCTTCGATGCTTGCGCGAGGAAGCTCGCGTCGATGAAGCCGGTGAGTGGCGGCGGCTCGGCGAGGTCGCCGATGGCGACGAGCGCATCGAAATTGGCCTTGATGCCATCCTCGAACAACCCGGCCCCGCGCGCGATGACCTGCTGCTTGACGTAGAGATCGTAGGTGGCGGCCGCGATCTGCGCCGTGGCCCGCGTGTGCTTGGCGAGGATGGCGATGACGTCGTCGCGATGGGCCGGATCGTAGATATATCCGGTCGCCTTGACGTGGGCGCGCAGGAAGGCCACCACAGCCGCGCGGTTTTGCTGCGCCCATCGGGTGTCGACGAGGATGTTGTTCTGCGCCCAGTTCGGCAGGTATTGCGGCACGCTGCCGAGATCGACGAAGCCCTGCTCGAGCGCGGAGAAGTCCACCGGATTGGTCAGCATGGCGGCTGTCACCGCCCCTGACGCGAGCTGCGCGAAGCGGTTCGGCGTGCCGCCGCCGTAGAGCAGATCGTAGTCCTGGTCGGCGAGACCGTTCCGGCGCGCCATCACCCGCAGGAAATAGAGCGTCACGTCGGTGAGGCCGCCGACGCTGATGGCCTTGCCCTTGAGATCGCTCCAGCTCCTGATCGTTTTGGCTGCAACGACACGGAACGGCGCGTTGGACGCGGCACCCGCTACGATCCGGATCGGGGCGCCGCGAAAGATGGCGCGCAGGGACTGGTCGGTCGCAGCCTGCGCCATGTTGAGGGAGCCCGCGGCCAGCTGCTGCAGCACACCGACCGCGGAGCCCGCCACGAAGGTGTCGACCTTCAGGTCCTCGGCCTCGTAGTACTTCTTGTCCGTGGCAACGTAGTGCGCCAGGCTCAACGCGGTGTTGCTGGTGATGCCGAAGGCGATCTCCGTCCCCGCCTGCGCCGGGCGCCACGCCGCGCCGGCCAGGATCAACAGGGCGGAGGCGTTCACCGCGCGCCGGTTCATGATGTCTCCCAATGTTTGCCGCTGGAGCCGTCTCGATCTCGGCCCCATTGCAGCACGCCTTCGCGGCGATTTGAACCGGGGTCGCGGACATTGATCGCAAGCGGGCGTCATCCCCGAAAAATCGGCGCCCCCATTACCGGGCGGAGCAATAAGATGGCCGCGCAAGGAAGAACGACGCGCCGGAGACATCATCAAGGCGCCGGCTTCGCGGTGTCACCTGCAATTTCGGTGATCGCGCGGGGCAGCGCCCGGGATCACGGCCCGATCACTGCTTCCAAGATTCCGGTCAAATCCAAGATGGCGCGGCGGCGCATCCGCCGCAGCCTCGACGCACGCTAAAGCCCGGCTACCCGCCCGACTTGCAATGGAACGGGTTACTGCATTGCCCGTCCGATGCATCCCAATAATTCCGCCCGTCCATTCGTGGGCCAGCTGTCGAGGGGGAGTGGCGCGCGCGATCGGGACACAGGATCAACAGGCCGCTGCCACCGCATTCCTCGCACATGCAGGCCCACGACGGTGCCGCCCCGTGACATGACCAGCATGCCTCGGAGGCCATTGCCGCGCCGCAATCGAGGCAATGAACGCCGTTTCTCGCTGCTCCGTTCTGGCTTGTCCTTGTCATGACGCACCCTCGTTCCATCCAACGTGGTGGTGTTATGCGTCATAACTACCAATCATTGACGCGGGGCGCAGTGAGCTCCTTCACATCCACTCATGACCTTCTCTCTTCGTTTCGAAACGGGGGGACCCTGCCGGGCACCCGGCTCGCGCTGGCATGCGTGAATCTCAAAGTCGAGCGCGGATCGGCATGGCGAATCGGGGTGGCGGTGTGAGCGCCTTCACATTCGCAACGCCGAGGCTGAGGCATAAACGCGCGCAGTCGCGCTCCGGCGAGCGCATCAACTCAAGGAGCTTGAGATGAGGATGATCCTGCTGACAATTTCTCTCATGGTGGTGGCCGCTCCTTCTTACGCCGCGCAGAAGCCGTCGTTGGAGAAGAGGTGCCAAGACCTGGTCGGCAAGGAAGATCGCGAAGGCGAAGGCGGACGAAGCCACGTCGGCCAGTTCCAGGTGCAACGCTTCAGCGACTGCATGATGGGCGCGCCGCGCTAGTCTGATACGCAGGTCAACGGACCAGCGGGCCTGCACGACGATATTCGCTGAGCGAGGAAGACCGGACATCACTTGAACGCTCTGCGCGTTCCCGCCGGTGACCTCGGGCGGGCGAGGCCGGCCTCGCCGTCGCGGGCACCTTCCGCGCCGGCCGGCGTACCTTGCCCGCGCCCAGCAGTTCTGTTTCCCTGCGCTGCCTCCGGCGCACGGTGATTGTCATGTACCAGCCCGACCATTTTCGCGCGCACGATCTGCCGCAGATGCGTGCGCTGATGCGCGCCAAGCCGTTCGCCACGCTGATATCGGCAGGCCCGGCGGGGCTCCAGGCCACACATCTGCCGACTGTGCTGAGGGACGACGAACCCGATGGCGTCATCGAATGCCATCTCGCGCGCGCCAACCCGCATTGGAAGGACCTCGCCGAGGGCAACGAGGCATTGCTGATCTTCCACGGGCCCGAGGGCTACATCACGCCCAACTGGTATCCCTCGAAAGCCGAGCACGGAAAGGTCGTGCCGACCTGGAACTATGCGGTGGTGCACGCTTATGGCCGGCCCGAGATGATCAACGACAAGACTTGGCTGCGCAACCATGTCGCCGCGCTCACGGCCCAGCAGGAAAGGAGCGAGGCCACACCGTGGGCGCTGTCGGATGCACCCGAGACCTACATCGAAGTCATGTTGCGCGGCATCGTGGGCTTCCGCATCGCCATCACCCGGTTGGAGGGCAAGTGGAAGATGAGCCAAAACCGAGAGATGCGGGACCGCGAAGGAGTCGCGAGCGGCCTGCGCCAACGAGCCGAGGGCGACGATCTCACGGTCGCCGGGCTCGTCGTGCCTCCGGTCAAATCGAGCGGCTGACGAAGTCGGAACGACGAGGCCGTTTGCGTGCGCGAACGCGACCGGAAAACGCGCACGCCGCCGACATTGCGACTTGCGGCTCGCACGACCCGCGCGTCAATGCTAGCCTCGCGCCCGCAAACAAAATCAGGGGCAAGGGAGAACGCATGACACGCATCGCCATCTTGGATCGCGCCGACATGAACGCCGAGCAGGCGCGCGTCTACGACGCCGCCAAGGCATCGAGCGGCATCGTGGGCGGGCCGTATCATGCCTATATCCGGCTGCCGAAATTGTTTGAGGCCTGCCAGGACCTGAGGGCCTCGCTGTCGTCCGGGCCGTTGTCCCGGCGGGAGCAGCAGATTGTGAACCTCGTCGTCGCCCGCCATTGGAGCGCTCGCTACCCATGGTTCGCCCAGGTGCGGGCGTCACTGGCGGTCGGCATCGAGCGGCCGGTCATCGACGCCATCAACGCGCGCAAGACTCCGGATCTGGCCGACGCGCGCGAGCGAACCTGCTTCGTCGTGGCGCGCGAGCTTCTCGCAAACAAGGGCCTCAGCGACCAAACCTATGCCGCCGCGGAAAAGACCATGGGGCTGGAGGGCCTGGTGGCGCTGGTCGCGTCGACCGGCAGCTTTTCGATGACCTGCATGACAGCCAACACATTCGGGATCGATCCGCCGCCCGAAAACCCGACCCCGCTCGCGGAGTAGTCCGGCTGCATCCATGCGGTGGGGAGAGACTCTCTCCCCACCGCGCCCAGGAGCTCATTGCGCCTCGGGCGGGCGACCGCTGCGCTCTCAGTTCTCCCTTGTCGCGAGCGCGGCCATGCCATTGGTCGGCACGATTGATCAAAACACAGCAATTCAAGAAGAGATATTTTCGGCCACATCGCTAGGTTTTGCGCCAAGCCAAGAAGCGCCGCAGGCCTTTGCCGAAGCCATCGTCGCATCAACGGCTATTGATCGGCGTCAGCCTTCGACCAGTTGGCTGGCGCCGCCGGCATCTTGCCCTCGCCGCTCCATCGAGGATGGGGAGGAGCGGCCCGAAGATTACGCCGTAACGGCGTTCAATGTCCGCTGGTGCGGCGCTTCAGGTTGAGATGGATGTTCTTCTCGCGCGTGAAGCTGATGAGCTCTTCGATGCCTTCCTCGCGCCCGACGCCGGACTGCTTGTAGCCGCCGAACGGCGCACCGAGGAAGTGCTTCGACACGTCATTGATCCAGACGAAGCCCGCCTCCACCGCCGCCGCGGCGCGATGCGCGGTGACGAGATCGTTGGTCCAGATCGAGCAGGTGAGCCCGTATTCGACCTGGTTGACCTGCTCCAGCATCTTGTCCTCGTCGCTCCATTTGAGGATGGAGAGGATGGGCCCGAAGATTTCCTCCTTGCCGATACGCATCTCCATGGTGACGTCGGCGAACACCGTCGGCTCGACGTAGAAGCCTTTGGCCAGATGAGGCTCGCTCGGCCGTTTGCCGCCGCTGAGCAGCCGTGCGCCATCCTGCTTGCCGGCCTCGATGTAGCCGAGCACCCGCTCGTATTGCACCTTGCTCACGATCGAGCCCATGGTGGTCGCGGGATCGGTCGGAATGCCGGGCTTGTAGCGCTTGACTGAATTCTTCACCCGCTCGAGCACGGCGTCGTAGATCTTCTCGTGCACGAATGCGCGGCTGGTGGAGCCGCAGGACTGTCCGCACCAGGTGAAATTCATGCCGTCGACCACCGCGGCGGAGACCGCCTCGAGATCGGCGTCGGGAAACGCGATCAGCGCGTTCTTGCCGCCGAGCTCGAGCGTGACCGGCTTGAGCGTGTCGGCGGCGGCCTTCATCACTGCGCGGCCGGTGGGCACGCTGCCGATCAGCGCGACCTTGGCGACGTCGGGATGGCTCGCTAGCACCTGGCCGACCTCCTTGCCGCCCGGCACCAGGTTCCACACGCCCGGCGGCAGGATGCCGTCGATCAGCTCGGCCAGCCGCAGCGAGGACAGCGGCGCCTGCTCCGGCGGCTTGACCACGATGGTGTTGCCGGCGGCAAGCGGCGCCGCCGACTTGCCGGCGACAAACATGAAGGGATGATTGAACGGAATGATGCGCCCGACCACGCCGAAGGGCTCGCGCACGGAGAAGTTCACCGCGTCCGGCCCCATCGGGATCGAGGCGCCCTTCATCTCGGTCACGAGGCCGGCGTAGAAATCGAGCTGCGCCGCGCCCGCCTGCGCGTCGCGCACCATCTCGGCGTAAGGGTTGCCGCAGTCGGCGGCGTCGATCATGGCAAGCTCGTCGCCGTTCTTGCGCAGGACGTCGGCGATGGCGCGCAGCATCTTCGCGCGTTCGAGCGGCGGCACACGGCGCCAGTCGCGGAACGCGGCCTTAGCCGCGGCGATGGCGGCTTCGGCATCCGCTACTGAGCCGTCGATCACCTTGCCCAGCGACTCGCCGGTACCGGGGCTGATGGTGTCGATGTAGCGGTCCACCTTCGGCTTCTGCCATTTGCCGGCGTAGTAGGGGTCGCGGTGCGACGGCAGATTGGGAGCGGACGGCTGCGTTCTTGCCGCGGATGCAACTGCGGTCATGGGATTCCCTCTCGTGTTGTTACTCTGACGGTTGTTTCCGGCGTTAACGATTCCGGCTCGCGCCTCTTGCGTCCCCTCCTCGCGGATTCCTCGCATATCCATGGCGATTTTGCTATCGCCGACAACCCATCGGCAGGAGCCGGCCGCACATTGGAACGCGACAAATGTTGGCGGCCCCGGTTGGCGGCGTCCCGGCCAATTTGGACCGGACGCTGGCGACCGCGCGATCGTCCGCTTGCGACGGGCGCGGGAATAATGGCCCTTGGCGGGTGTTAGATCGGCAGGCGGTCCACATTCGGAGGATGGCCACGATCATGATCCGCGCCGCATTCGCCCTGCTTACGCTCGCAGTCGTTGCTGCGATCGATAGCCATCCGGCTGCCGCCGAAGTCTACCGGCCATGGTGCGTGGTGTATTCCGGCCGCGACGGCGCCTACACCTGCATCTTCACCTCGTTCGAACAATGCATGATGACGGCGACCCCGGGCACGGGCGGCTCGTGCGTGCAGAACCCGTGGTATGCGCGCTACGGCGAGCCTGGCCGGGGACAAGACGGTGACGACCGCCGCCGACCCAAGCGGAAATGAAACGCGCCGTCGATCGCGACGGAAGGATCAGGTTCGCTTGATCGTGTCGAGGCCGCCGACCCGGCCGATGACCGTGTTGGCGCCGATCGCGATCACGAACAGGATGATCAGCAGCGCGTACATCTGCGGCATGTTGAAGATGCTGTAGGCCTGGATCACCAGAAAGCCGATGCCGCGATTTGAGAGCTTGGTTTCCGCGAGCAGCGTGCCGATCAGTGCCACGCCGAGGCCGAGCCGCATGCCGTTGATCACGGGATGGCGCATGGCTGGAAGATAGATCTTGGTCACCATCTGCCAGGTGTTGGCGCGGAAGCTCCTGCCGACCCGGATAAGAACCTTGTCGATCTCGCGCATGCCGCCGGCGACGTTGAGCGCGACCGGGAAGAAGCAGGAGATCGCGCCCATCGCGACCTTGGATCCGGGACCGACGCCGAACCACATGATCATGATCGGGAAAAAGATGATCTTCGGGCAAGGGCCGAGATAATAAAGGTAGGCCTCGTAAGCGCGCGACATGAATTTGCTGCCGCCGAGCAAAATGCCGACGGCGAGCCCGCTCACACCGCCGATCACCATGGCGATGCCGATCTCGTAGAACGTCGTATACAGGTGGAAATAGAAGCTCGGATCACTCAGCGTCGCGTACAGCGCCTTGCCGATCGCGCCGAGCGACGGCACGACGTCGCGGTAGAGCCAACCCGACGCCGAGACGAGTTCCCAGATCACCAGCACCGCCACGATGATGCCGATGCGCAGCGCCGTGACGGGGTGCACGGGCAACCGCAGCGGCCTCGCGGACGGCAGGCTCAGTCGACCGGTCTCAGCCATCGCTCAAGCCTTTCCATCAGGACGAACACGCACACGCTGACCAGGATCACGAAGCAGATCGCGGCGTAGGTTCCCGGCAGATCGTAGCGCTCGGCAAGCTCGTTGATAAGCTGCCCCAGCCCACCGAAATTGATCAGGAACTCGATCCCGACGATGTTGATCAGGGAAAAGATCAGCCCGAGCCGCAGCCCGACGAAGATGGTCGGTAGCGCCGCCGGGAACAGGATCTTCCAGAACTGCTGCGAGGGGGTCAGGTTGAAGCTCTTGCCCACATTGATCAGCACGCGCCGCGTGCCGGACAGGCCCTCCAGCGTCTTGAGGATGACAGGCGCCAGGCCGGCGGTGAAGCCCATCATCACGATGGTGAGCGCGCTCCTGCCGAAGATCACGAGATACAGCGGATACATCAATACCAGCGGGGCGGCCGCGATCGCCGCCACCCAGGTTTCGGTCGCCTGCCGCAGCAAAAGGTAGCGGTGGAGCAGGACGCCGCCGGTCACCCCCAGGACGGTCACCAGGATGGTGGCCGAGAGCGCCTCCGTGGCGGTGAGCACAAAGCGGTGAAGTACCTGCTCCTCCTCGATCACGCGCGGAAAGGCGGCGATGATGTCGGAGGGCATCGGCACGATGAAGCGATTGATGACGCCGACGCGAATGAGCAGTTCGACCAGCACGATGAAGGCGACGAACGAGCCGAGCCCGATCAGTGCCGGACCGTACCTGCTCCGGGCGAACGCCTTGCCGGCGGCAACCGCGGCCTCGCTCATCGTTTCTCGCCCTCGCGCAGCTTCCGCCCCTCCTCGTCCTCCAGCCCGCGGCTCGCCTCCTCGCGCAGGTCGCCCCAGATCTGCGCCACGTAGCGCCCGAACGCCTCGCTCGACACGACCTCGGAGCTGCGCGGGCGCGGCAGCTTGATCTCCACCATCCGCTTCACCTTGCCGGGACGGTAGGTCATCACCAGGATGCGGTCGGAGAGCTGCACCGCCTCGGTGATGTTGTGGGTGATGAGCAGCGTCGTCTGCTTGAGCTGCTGCTGGATCTGCAGGACCTTGTCGCCGAGGAGGAGCCTGGTCTGTTCGTCGAGCGAAGCGAACGGCTCGTCCATCAGCAGGATTTTCGGCTGCGCCGCCAGCGTGCGCGCCATCGACACGCGCTGACGCATGCCGCCGGACAGTTCCGCCGGGTAGCGCCGCTCGAACCCGTCGAGGCCGACCAGCCGCACGAAATGCTTGGCGCGCTCGTAACGCTCCGCCTTTGGCAGGCCCGCGATCTCCAACGGGAACGCGACGTTGTCGATGACGTTGCGCCAGGGGAACGTGGACTCTTCCTGAAAGATCATACCGATCGATCGGTGCGGCCCGCGCACGCGCTCGTCCGCGACCTTGACCGTGCCCTCGTAGCCGTCGAGCAGCCCGCCGATGACGTTGAACAAGGTCGATTTGCCGCAGCCCGAGGGGCCGATGATACCCACGAACTCGCCGGGCGCGACGCTGAACGAGACGTGGTCGACCGCCGTGAGCACGCCATCCGGCGTCTCGAAACGCTTGACGATATCATCGACAACCAGAATAGGCTGCACGGGTGCGGTAGTCGCAACCCCGGAGTCGACGCGTTCAAACGGCACAGTCACGCCAGCCATCAATTGTCCCCTCTCGGCCGCCCGTCTGTCTTGCGCAGCGCGGCCGGCCGGTCTGCTTCGTCCTCGCCCTATACCACATCCCCACCAGCGTGGGCACGAACGGCCCCGGCGAAATTATGTCGCTGGCCGCTCCGGAATGGCCCTTCCGGCCGTCAACCGTCACCCTGCGGTCGGCTTGCCGAGGCCGGCGCGCAGCTTCAACCCGGTTCCGCCTGCAACGGCCGGTTCGCCCGCCGACACCAGTTTTCCCAGGCGCGGTTGATGCCGTACGAGCCGGTGCGCGAGGCAACCTTGTCGACCTCGCCCGCGGTCAGGAACTGGACCTCGCCCATGTCCATGGCCTGCTTCTGCAGCCGCGCGTTGACCTCGAGATAGACCGAGATATAGACGGCGTGACGGATGTTCCTGCCCGCGACGGTTGCGCCATGGCCGCGCATCAGCGCGGTGCCGCTCCCGCCCATGAGCTTGGCCAGATCGCGCCCCATCTCCATGTTCTCGACCAGCAACGCGGTGTCGCCGAAATGGTCGTGGGAATCCCAGACCGGCACCTCGTGGCCGATCGATGCGCCCATGTGGAAGATCGGCTTGATCTTCTTGCCGGTCACTCCGAACGGAATGACGCTTTCGCTGTGGTTGTGCACCACCGACATCACATCCGCCCGCGCTTCGTAGAGCGCGCCGTGGATGAACCGTTCGAGATAGGGCGCACGCCCGCCGGCATCGACCGGCGTGCCGTCGAGCGTGAACTCCATGATGTCGTCCTTCTCGATGCAGTCGGGGGCGCGTGAACGCGAAAGCAGGTAGCGCTGCGGATTGTCCGGATGGCGCACGCTGATGTGCCCGAACGAATCCACCACGCCTTCGCGCGCGAGGATGCGGTTTCCGGTCACAAGTTCTTCGAGCAAGTCATCAAGCTTGGCCATCGGCGTTTCCTTCTGAAGGTTTGCGGCGTTTCGCTGCGTCATGCGCGGGGTTGATCCGCGCATCCGTCGAACAAGCAGTCTTCGAAGCGGACGGGTTGCCGGGTCGAGCCAGGCAATGACGCGGGGTCGGTATCAACGATTACGGTATACGGTTCGCTCGAGCACCTCGGGTGACGGAGAGAGAGGCGGCGCCTGTTCAGAGGATGAAGCTCACCGAGCCGAGGGTGCCGAGCTCGTGCGCGTCGATGAAGACGCGGCGCTCCTTGATGCGAAAGGAATCCCCGGCGCATTTGAGGATGTAGCGATACGCGCCGACATATTCCCGGATGCGTTCATAGCGCCGGTAGCGGTAGCAGACGAAGTTGGCGGCGACGGTGACGAGATCGCCCTCGCGCGCAACGATGCGCACGTTCGAGATCAGCCGCCGCGTGCGCGACTTGGGAAACTCGGCGTGGCAATTGGGATCGAGCACCCGGATGATGCGTTGGCGGATCCGCTCGCGGTCATCGGCTACGAGGAACAGCGTGGTGCGGTGGTCGCCTTCGAGCTGATCGTTGGGAGGAACGTAGTAGGCCGCATCGTCGGTGAGGAGTTCCTGCCACTCGTTGAGCTTCCATTCGTCGAGCAGCGCAGCCTCGTGGTAGAGGAAATCCTCGACTTCCGCGCGCGTGATCACCCTCGGCGGCGCCACGGTCATGTCTGCGCTCCCATCAGCTCGTTCCAGCGCCGCCAGAAAATGCGCAGGTGATGCTCGTCGCTGTTGAGCTGCTCGCCTTCCTTGCCCATGCCGCGCGACATTTCCGACCAGCGGTCGTCGGCCCAGTTGGCGAGACCCTGCTGCACGAGCTCGAGCGCCTCGACGTCGTCCGGGGTCGCAAAGCCGCCGGGGCCGTAAAACGTCAGAAAGGCATCGAGCCGGCGCGCGCGGGCGTCCTCGCCCTCCTCCACCGGCCCGAGCGCCCAGGCGGTGACGTGCATCTTGCCGACGCCATCGGGATAGAACGTGCGCACGGTCACCGACGAACCGTCGTTGATCACCAGATTGGGGAAGATCACCAGGTTGCGGTTGGTGTCCGCGACGCGCCCAGCACGCTCCGCGCCCAGGCGCGCGACGAGCTCGCCGCGGATGTCGTCGATTTCCGCCTTCGCCGCCTCGCCGTAGAGCGGAATCCATTTGGCGACCGGCCGCCCGCGGAAATTGACATTGTCAGTGGTGAAATGTCCGTTGCCGAGCTCGACCGCCTTGCCCCGCGTGGGCAATACCAGCCCCTCCTCCTTGGGCGGCTCGATCTTCACGCCCGAATTGGCCATGAAGTTGAGCCAGGTCGAATGGGTCGCGGGCAGGTGATAGTCGTCGACGCTGTTCTCCACCATCAGCTTCCAGTTGGCGGCGACGTCGTACTCCTGCACGCCGGCGATGATCTCCATCTGGCCCGACGGCGACTGATCGATGACGAGATCGATGTAGTCCTTAGCGCCCGCCAGATAGTCGGGAAGCGGATCGGCGTCCTCGTCGAGACACATGAACCAGAAGCCGCGATACTCCTCGAACCGCGCCGGCCGCCGCAGGCCATGCGAGGATTTGTCGAAGCTCTCGGCATAGGCGTCGGCGCCGGGCACGCCCACCAGGCGACCGTCGTTGCCGTAGGTCCAGCCGTGATAGATGCACTGGAAGCGCCGCCGATTGCCCTCACGTTCGGTGCACACGATGGCGCCGCGGTGGCGACAGGTGTTGAACAGACAGTGGAAGTTGCCCGCCTGATCGCGGCAGAAGATCACCGGCCGGCCGGCAACCTTGCGCGAGCGGAAATCGCCCGGCTTCTTCAGCTCGGAGGAATGCCCGACATAGATCCAGCAGCGGCCGAAGATCTGCGCCCGCTCGGTGCGCAGGACGTCCTCCGACACCAGGACTTCGCGATCGAGCAGGAACCTCTTCTGCTCGCGGTCATCGATGATGTAGGAGCGGACGGACATTTCCCATTGCCTCTCGCTTCGGCCGGCCCAGGCCCTAACGTACATGCTCGTTCAAAACGGGGTCAATTCCACCGCGGCCATCGCATGCGCGGAACAGGGCTTCGCCACGCCCTATTGAACTTTTCCCGCAGGGCGGTAAAGCACACTGTCTCCTTCACCACCGTCTCCTTCGCAACGAAGTCCCCTCATGGCAGAAAACCCGATCCCCGTCTGCGCCGCAGCCGACCTTCCTCCCGGCAACGTCAAGAGCTTCGAGGTCGGCGACGAGATCGTAGCCGTCTACAACATCGACGGCACCTTCTATGCGACCGAGGCGCGCTGCACCCATGCCACCGCCGATCTCGCCGATGGCATCCTGGAGGGGGACGTGATCGAGTGCAGCCTGCACTTCGGCGCATTCCACGTGCCGACCGGCAAGGCCGTGCAGGCGCCCTGCTTCATCGATCTCAAGACCTTTCGCACCGAGGTGAAAGACGGCCAGGTGCTGGTCGACCTCGAAGCGCCGGCGGCAACAGCCACGTAACGGCGCGCGCGGTCCGAATCCGTCCAGATGTCCAGCCCCCCGGCGGACCGACAACTCCCACCGGCCTTATGTCTGCGGCTGCGGTTCCGGTTGCGGCTGCGGCGCCGCTTGTGGCCCCGGCTCCGGTTCCGACACGGGCTCAGCCTTGCTCTTGGTCTTGGCTTTCTCGCGCGGCGGCCCCATCAGCAGCGGCTGGAACAGCACGGCCGCGGCCATCGTGGTGACGAGCGCGAGTGCCATCAGCTTGCCCATGCTCGACGTACCGGGATGGCTCGACAGCCACAAGCTGCCGAAGGCGGTCGCGGTGGTAGCTGCGCTGAACATCACCGCACGCGTCAGGCTGGATTGCAGCAGGTCGGTCTGCCCCGCCCGCCACGCCATGATGTAGTAGATCTTGAAGGCGACGCCGACGCCGAGGAGCAGCGGCAAGGCGATGATGTTCGCGAAGTTGAGCTTCATGCCGAACAGGACCATCAACTCCATGGTCACGACGCCGGCCATCAGCAGCGGGATGATGGTCAGCAGGACGTCGCCGAAGCGGCGCAGCACGATCCAGAGCAGGATGGTGATCGAGGCAAGCGCCCAGAACCCGGCTTCGAAGAAGGCATGGATCACGGTACGGCCGGATTCGAGGATCGCAATCGGTCCGCCGGTGACATTCGGTTCGACCTCCTGCACCGCGCGCGCGAACCGTCGCAACGTCTCGTTATCGGTCGGGTCGCCCTTGGGCAGGATTTCGACCTTGTACTGTCCGTCCTTGGTAACCCATCGCTGGGTGATTTCGGGCGGAAGCGTTTGGAGCGTGACCGGCTCGGCCTGCAGATATCCGCGCAGTTCATTGAGGGCGGTCAGGAGCGGGGGGATCATGGCCGCATGCGCGCGCGCGCGCATCGCTTCATCGCCGTCCGCAAGTTTCGTGAGGTCGTCGGCGAGCCGGTTGGCAGCGGCCCCGCCCCGCCCGGTCTGCGTACTCGCCGCCTGCTTCAAGTTCCCCACCCCCGCCTTGAGTGCGGCGACGTTATCGGCGTCCGTCGGCGGCTTCTTGTTCGGGTCAGGCCGCAACGCCGGCTCGAGTACGGTGGCGAGCTGACGGATGGCGGCGAGCTTGGGCTGCTGATCAGCAGGAATGAAATTCTCGATCGTCTTTACGCTCGAAACCTCCGGCAGCTGGGACAGCTTCTGCGCGACAGCCTTCACCGCCTCCTCGTTCGGCGCCAGCATATAGATAGAGCTCGCCCCGATCGCGGGATCGCTGCGCAGCTCCAGGAACGTCGCAACCGACTCGACCTTCGGACTTCTGAGGTTGAGCGGATTGAAGTCGAACTGCAGCCAATACAGCAGTGGCAGTCCAGCCGCGACCACGAGCCCGGTGCAGACGATGATCGGAATCCGGTGCCGCTCCATCGCCCGATCGAGGGGCGCGAGGAACGTGAAGCCCATTCCTTCCGGTTCACCCGGCGGCCGCAGCAGCATCAACAATGCGGGGATCACGGTGATGCTGGTGATGAACGCGATGATCATTCCGAGGCCGGCGAGCAGGCCGAGCTCTGACAGCCCCTTGTAGTCGGTTGGGAGGAAGGAGAGAAAACCCGCGGCGGTGGCGGCGGCGGCAAGCGTCAGCGGCGCACCGACGTAGCGCGCGGTGCGAATCAGGGCTTGATGCAGATCGTCGACCTCATGCCGCTCGGCGCGATAACGGACGCTGAACTGAATTCCGAAATCGACGCCGAGGCCGATGAAAAGAACGGCGAAGGCGACCGAGATCAGGTTGAGCGCGCCCACCAGGGCCAATCCGATCGCGGCGGTGATCGAAAGGCCGACGAGGAGGCTGACGAAAACCGCGAGGATGATCCCGAACGACCGCAGCGCAAGCCACAGGATGGTCAATACCACCACGATGGTGAGGGTGGTGTTGACAAAAGCCCCCTCCTGCAAGGTGGCATATTCCTCATCGGCGATCGCCACTGGCCCGGTCAGCCGCACCCGCGCACCATATTGCGTGGCCAGGTCAGCCGCCGCGCTCCGAATCGCGTCGGTGGCAGCCTTCCCGGGCATGAGCGCGGCGAAATCGAGCACCGGCCGGATCTCGATGAAGCGGCGGCGCTCGCTCGTCGTCGACGGCCGCCCATTGAGCATCGCGCGCCAGGAGAAGCTCGCCGGTTTCCCCGCGATCGCCTCGTCCAAGGTGTCCGACACCATATTCATGGTGCCGGCGAAGTCGTCGAGCGTGTAGTGGTTCATCCGCGCGCCGACCAGCCCGTAGTTGAGCGCCGTGGTCAGTCCGCGCAGATTCGAATCCTGCGCCAGGACCTGAATTACGGGCTTGGCTTCACCCAGTTTCTTGGTGAAGCCGACGACTTCCTCGGCAGGCAGGAACAAAAGCCCATTCTTCTGAAAAAATGGCCCTCCGCCGCCCTCCACGATCGAATGGAAGTGATCCTTCTGGGCGGAAAGTTTCTGGATCAGGGCGTTGGTCGCCTGCGTCGCCTGCTCGGAGGTGGGGGCATCGACGACGGCCAGCATGCTCTCCTCTTGCGAGGGGAAGAACTTGTTGAACGCTGCCTCGCGCTGGCGCCAGGGCAGATCCTTGGAAATGAGCTTGTTGACGTCCGCGTCGATGGCAAAATGCCCGGCGGCGTAGATCCCGGTGACAAGGCCCAAAAGGATAGCTATGCCAACAACTTGCCTGGCATATTTGGTACAATAATCAACCGTAGTGACGATCGCCTGCTGCAACATGCCTAATCCTAGGAGTTTGCCCTTGGGACCCAATCGGCGGGCGGGATCTAATATGTGTGGCGGCGCAATATCAGGCAATTCAGTACGTTGACAACGACTAAGCTTGCCCTGAGAACACCGGCGGGAAACGTTCCTTCAGTGTGTGTTCGCAACCCCAGGCTGTGTGCTGCAGTCGACAGCCAGCAAATGGGGGCTTTTCAACCGCAGCTTCCAGTGATTAGGGCTGTGCCCCTGCAACTCCATGTGGGAAAATGCTCGGATGATGATGTCACAGACCCCATTGCTAGATACCCTCAGCAGCCCTGACGACCTGCGCCGCCTTCCAGAGGCGTCCCTACGGCAGCTGGCCGACGAGTTGCGCACCGAGACGATTAGTGCAGTCGCGGTCACCGGTGGGCACCTTGGGGCTGGCCTCGGGGTCGTGGAACTGACGGTCGCGCTGCATCATGTGTTCGATACTCCGCGGGACCGGTTGGTCTGGGATGTGGGGCACCAAGCCTATCCACACAAGATCCTCACTGGCCGGCGCGACCGGATCCGGACCCTGCGCCAGGGCGGAGGCCTGTCCGGTTTCACCAAGCGCGCCGAAAGCGAATATGACCCGTTCGGGGCCGCACATTCCTCCACCTCGATCTCAGCCGGCCTTGGGATGGCCGTGGCGCGCGATCTCCGCGGTGAGCCCCACAACGTCGTCTGCGTGATCGGCGATGGAGCGATGTCGGCAGGAATGGCTTACGAGGCCATGAACAATGCGGGGGCGATGAATTCGCGCCTGATCGTCATCCTCAACGACAATAACATGTCCATTGCGCCGCCGGTCGGCGCCCTGCCGGCTTACCTCGCGCGCCTCGTCTCCGGCCGCACCTATCGCTCGCTGCGCGAGGGCATCAAGCAGATTGCCAAGCCGCTGCCGAAATTCCTGGAACGCCGTGCGCTGGCGATCGAAGAATATGCGCGCGGGCTCGTTACCGGCGGCACGTTGTTCGAAGAGCTCGGCTTCTATTACGTCGGGCCGATCGATGGCCACAATCTCGAGCATCTGCTGCCGGTGCTCAAGAACGTGCGCGATGCCCCAACCGGGCCGATCCTGGTGCATGTGGTCACCGAGAAGGGTCACGGCTATGCGCCGGCGGAGGCGTCCGACGACAAGTACCACGGCGTGGTCAAGTTCGACGTCGCCACCGGCAAGCAGGCCAAGGCGAAATCGAACGCCCCCTCCTACACCAAGGTCTTCGGCGAGAGCCTGATCAAGGAGGCGAGAAAGGACCCGCGCATCGTCGCGATTACCGCAGCGATGCCGTCGGGTACCGGCGTAGACATGTTCGGCAAGGTCTTCCCCGAGCGGACATTCGACGTCGGAATCGCCGAGCAGCACGCGGTGACATTTGCCGCCGGCTTGGCCACCGAAGGATACAAGCCGTTCGCCGTGATCTATTCGACGTTCCTGCAGCGCGCCTATGACCAGATCGTGCATGACGTCGCGATCCAACGCCTGCCGGTGCGGTTTGCGCTCGACCGTGCCGGTCTGGTCGGCGCCGACGGCCCGACCCACGCCGGATCGTTCGACATTGCCTATCTCGGCTGCCTGCCGGGCTTCGTCTTGATGGCGGCGGCCGACGAGGCCGAACTGGTCCATATGGTCGCGACCCAGGTCGCCATTGACGACCGTCCCTCCGCATTGCGGTATCCGCGCGGCGACGGAGTCGGCGTCGACATGCCCGAAATCGGCGTGCCGCTGGAGATCGGAAAAGGCCGCATCGTGCGCGACGGCACCGCCGTTGCGTTGCTCTCGTTCGGCTCGCGGCTCGCCGACTGCCTCAAGGCAGCCGACATGCTCGCGAGCCACGGCCTCTCCACCACGGTGGCGGACGCCCGCTTCGCCAAGCCCCTCGACGTCGAAATGGTGCTGCGGCTTGCCCGCGAGCACGACGTGCTCTTGACCATCGAGGAAGGCGCGATCGGCGGCTTCGGCACCTTCGTGCTGCAGACGCTGGCGGAGCACGGCAGCCTGGATCGCGGGCTCAAGGTGCGCTCGCTGGTCCTACCGGATCTGTTCATCGATCAGGACAGCCCGGCGGCGATGTACGCAAGCGCCGGACTGGATGCCAACGCGATAGTGGCGAAAGTGTTCGAGGCGCTCGGAAGGGACATCGCCGCTGTGCGCGTCGCCTCGACCCGCGTGCCGGCAGGGCGTCCATGAAAGTCCTTCTTTCGCAGCCTCGCGGTTTCTGTGCGGGCGTAGTGCGCGCCATCGAAATCGTCGAGCGGGCGCTCGAGAAATACGGGCGGCCGGTCTACGTTCGCCACGAGATCGTTCACAACAAGTTCGTCGTCGATGGCCTCAAGGCCAAGGGCGCAATCTTCGTCGAAGAGTTGTCCGAGGTCCCGCAAGGGGCCGTGACCATCTTTAGCGCGCACGGTGTGGCCAGGAGCGTGGTGAGCGAGGCCGGGGGACGGCAACTTCCGGTGCTCGATGCGACCTGTCCCCTGGTGACCAAGGTGCACAACCAGGGCAAGCGCTATGTCGCGCAGGGCCGCGTGCTCATCCTCATCGGCCACGCCGGACACCCCGAAGTCGAGGGCACGCTTGGCCAGATCGACGGTCCCGTAATGCTCGTGCAGAACGAGCAGGAGGTCGAAGCGTTGGACATTCCAGCCGACACGCCGGTGGCCTACGTCACGCAGACGACCTTGAGCGTCGACGACACGCGCGGCATCATTGCCGCGCTCGAACGTCGCTATCGCGACCTCGTCGGGCCCGAGATCAGAGACATCTGCTACGCCACGCAAAATCGCCAGTCGGCGGTGCGCGAGCTCAGCCAGCACGTCGACGTCATACTGGTGGTCGGCGCCAAGAATAGTTCCAATTCGAATCGATTGCGCGAGATCGGCGAGGAGGCTGGAATTCCGAGCTACCTCATCGCCGACGGCAGCGAGCTTGCACCCCAATGGGTCAAGGACGCGCATGTGATCGGCATCACCGCCGGCGCCTCGGCGCCCGAGGTGCTGGTGGACGACGTCATCAACACATTGCGAACACTTGGTGAGGTCGAAGTCTCAACTCTGCCGGGCCGGCAGGAGAATATTGAGTTCCGGTTACCGCGCGAACTTGCGACGAGTTGAGGCGTTTACTAGCAAGACAGAACGCGAACTTGCGACGGATCAAGTCGTTCAACTGGGAAGATAAAAAATGCGAGTGCCGTTTCTTAAGGAAATGCGTATCGGCGCCTATATCTTCAGGCAGAAGATGCAGGGGCGCAAACGCTATCCGCTCGTCCTGATGCTGGAACCGCTGTTTCGCTGCAATCTCGCCTGCGTCGGCTGCGGCAAGATCGACTATCCCGATTCCATTCTCAATCGCCGGCTGTCGGTCCAGCAGTGTCTCGACGCGGTCGACGAATGCGGCGCGCCCATGGTCGCAATTCCCGGCGGCGAGCCGCTGATCCATCGCGAGATCGGCGAGATCGTGAAGGGCCTGGTCGCGAAAAAGAAGTTCGTCTCGCTGTGCACGAATGCGCTGCTGCTGGAGAAGAAGCTGCACCTGTTCGAGCCGTCCCCCTATCTGTTCTTCTCTGTCCACCTGGACGGACTGCGCGAGCATCACGACAAATCGGTCTGTCAGACGGGTGTGTTCGACCGCGCGGTCTCCGCGATCAAGGCCGCCAAGGCCAAGGGCTTCACCGTCAACGTCAACGCCACGATCTTTGACGGGCATACCGCAGAAGACGTTGCCGCCTTTCTCGACTACGCCAAGGAGCTCGGCGTGGGCGTGTCGATCTCGCCCGGCTACGCCTATGAGCGCGCGCCCGACCAGGAACACTTCCTGAGCCGCAGGAAGACCAAGGAGCTGTTCCGGAAGATTTTCAGCATGGGGAAAGGCAAGAACTGGGATTTCATCCATTCGAACCTGTTTCTCGAT
Organism: uncultured Alphaproteobacteria bacterium; assembly: GCA_963725065.1. Taxonomy (GTDB): domain Bacteria; phylum Pseudomonadota; class Alphaproteobacteria; order Rhizobiales; family Xanthobacteraceae; genus VAZQ01. Next base: position 108,124 of record CAVRXD010000059.1, on the reverse strand, counting down.
TTTCTCGCCGGCAACCAGACCTATCACTGCACGCCTTGGGGCATGCCGACGCGCAATATTTTCGGCTGGCAGAAGCCCTGCTACCTGCTGGGCGAAGGATATGCCAAGACCTTCCAGGAGCTGATGGAAACGACGGACTGGGATTCCTACGGCACCGGCAAGTATGAGAAGTGCGCGAACTGCATGGCGCATTGCGGCTACGAGCCGACCGCCGCCGAGGCGACGATCTCGCAACCCTGGCAGGCGCTCAAGGTCGCCATGTTCGGACCGCGCACCGCAGGACCGATGGCGCCGGAGATCCCGCTCGACAAGCAGCGGCCGGCGCAATTCGTCTTCTCGCGTCATGTCGAGGACGAACTCGCAGCCATTCGTCAGACCGAGAAGCGGCCGGTCAAGCCTCTGGAGGCAGCGGAGTAGCCATATCCGCTACCGTCACATCCCGAATCCCACCGCGCGCGCGTTGGCATTGCGGAGGTTGCGGTAGCGTGCCAGCGCCCACAACGGGAAAAACTTCGCGTAGCCGTGATACCGCAGATAGAAAACACGCGGGAAGCCGGTAGCGGTGTAGCGCGGCTCGTTCCAGAAGCCGTCACTGCCTTGTGTCCGTGACAGAAATCCGATCCCGCGCTGGACCGCGGGATGGTCGACCTCACCCGCCGCCATCAGGCCGAGCAGCGCCCAAGCAGTCTGCGACGCCGTGCTCGGCGAAGGCTCATAGCCGCGGTACTCAAGCTTGTAGCTGCTGCCATCTTCGCCCCAGCCACCATCGGCATTCTGGATCTTGACCAGCCACGCCACCGCCTTGCGGAATTCCGGTGATGCATGATCGATGCCGGCGGCATTGAGCGCACACAGGACCGACCAGGTGCCATAGATGTAGTTCATGCCCCAGCGACCGTACCAACTCCCCTCCTCCATCTGCGTGCGGCGCAGATAGTCGACCGCGCGCGCGACGGCCTCGCTCTTGTCCACCGTCTCGCCGACCTGTGCCAGCATCGAAATGCAGCGCGCGGTCACGTCTTCGGTCGGGGGGTCGAGCAAAGCGCCGTGATCGGCAAAGGGGATGTTGTTGAGATAGTCATAGTGATTGTCGGCATCGAATGCCCCCCAGGCGCCGTTCTCGCTTTGCATTCCCACGATCCATTCCCGCGCCCGGGCGATCGAACCGCGGAAGTCGGCCTGGGCGCTCAAGCCCTGCACGCGATCCATTGCCATCACCACCACAGCCGTGTCGTCGACGTCCGGATAGTGCGGATTCGCGTATTGAAACGCCCAGCCACCGGGGCGAACATCGGGGCGCCGCGCGATCCAATCGCCTTTGACATCCAGGATCTGCTTGGGGACCAGCCATTCGAGACCCTTCCGCACCTGCGTCAACGTCCGGTCGCCGCCCACTTCGAGCAAGGCATGACAAGCGAGCCCGGTGTCCCAGATCGGCGATACGCAAGGCTGGCAATAGCCCTCATCCTCGTGCATCACCAGCAGCTTCTCGATCGACGCGCGCGCAATTGCGCGTTGCGGATGATGCTTCGGATAGCCCAGCGCGTCGAACATCATCACGCTGTTTGCCATCGCCGGGAAGATCGCGCCGAGACCGTCCTCGCCGTTGAGGCGCTCGCCGACCCATGCCTCAGCGCGCTCGATCGCGCGTCGCCGCGACCGCTTTGGAAAGAACGGCTCGAGCGCATGCAGCAGGGAATCGACTGCACGAAACAACCAGAACCACGAGGCTTTCTGCTGCGGCGCCTTCGGGGCCGCGCCGATCGTCTGCGGCGGTTCGAGGAAGAGTTCGTCGATGCCGACCCCCCGGGGGTTGCGCGCCTTGGGCTTGAGCGCCTGCAGCACCAGCAGCGGCACAATAACGGTCCGGCTCCAGTACGAAATCTTGTCGAGGTGAAACGGAAACCAGGTCGGGAGCAGCATGATCTCCACCGGCATGACCGGGACCGCACGCCACGGGATGAACCCGAAAAGCGCCAGCATCAGCCGCGTGAACACGTTCGCGCGCGATGCGCCACCGCGCGAGCGGATCGCGTCGCGCGCGCGCACCATGTGCGGGGCATCGATCGCGTCGCCGATCATCTTGAGCGCGAAATAAGCCTTCACGCTCGCGCTCATGTCGAAGGCGCCGTCGTGGAACAGCGGCCATCCGCCGTGCTCGCCCTGGGTGCGACGCAGATAGGCGCCGATCCTGGTTTCCAACGGGACGTCGACAGGCTCGGCCAGATAGTGCCGCAGCAGCACGTATTCCGCCGGAATGGTCGCGTCCGCTTCGAGCTCGAATACCCAATGCCCGTCGGGCCGCTGCAAGCCAAGCAGCGCGTCGGTCGCCGCATCGATGCTGCGGTCTATTGTGGATGCCGGAATAGCCGGCATGAGGCCGACGGACATGCGGTTCACTTGCTCCCGATCACGCGCGGCGAACCAGATCAGCCGCCCGGTTGCCGGACCGGATTGCCCCTTCTATCGTCGCCGGCAGCCCGGTCATAGTCCAATCGCCGGCGAGGAAAAGATTGCTCCACGCCGTTGCCGTGGCAGGTCGTTTGGCATTCTCACCCGGGGTCGCCGCAAAGGTGGCACGGCGTTCACGCACGATCTGCCACGGAGGGAGCGCCTTGGGAAGGGCGGTGAGGGTCGCGACCTCGTGCCAAATTTTCTGCGCCAACGTCTCGCGTGGAACGTCGAGCAGACGGTCGGCCGCACTGATGGTGACCGACAATCGGTCGGGAAACGCAAAGAGCCATTCGACGGTGCCGTTCACGACGCCGATGATGGGAGCAAGGCCGGCGGGCGGCTCGACACGAAAATGCGCGTTGACGATGGCGCGGAATTCCGCGGGCGTCTTCAGAGCAGGCACGAGGTCCGCCGCGACCACCGGCGGCACGGCCAGGATCACGTCGTCGTTCTCGATCGCCAGCTTGTCGTCACCGAAATCAAGCATGGCGACCTTGCCATCGGCAAAACCGAGCGCTCGCAGCCGATGTCCGAACTCGACCTTCACATCGTACGCGGCGAGAAAGCGTAGCGCTGGCTCGATAAAGACGGGACCGAGCCCGTCCCGAGCGATGAGCGGCCGGCAGGCATTCCCCCCCGCAAGCAGTGTTTCGCGAATGATGGCGCCGGCGAGACGAGCGCTCCCCTCCTTCGGATCGGTGTTGAGAGCCGCAACCCACAGTGGTCGCGCCAGACGCTCGTAAAGGGGACCCGCACACGTCACCGTCTCGCAGATCGTTTCTTTCTCCGGGGCGAACAGCAGGCGCGCGAACGAAAGATAATCGCGCGCCGTTGTGCCGGGCACCCGTCGATTGCGATCGAAGATCCACCACGGCACCCGCCCGGCATTGATGCGCACCGTCCATTGCTCGCCGCTGGCAAGATCCATGAACGCGAACTCGGCAACCGGCGGACCGGCGAGCTTTCCTTGCGCGCCAATCGCCTCAAGATAGGACAGCGCGGCATGATTGCCCGACAGCAGCAGGTGATTGCCATTGTCGATGACCATGTCGAGCACGGGATCGTGGTAGGACCGGCAGCGGCCGCCGGCCTGACCAGCGGCCTCGTGCACCAACACACGTGCCCCGTGCGATGCCAGCCGCACCGCCGCGGCAAGCCCGGCAAGTCCGGCACCGACGACGTGGACGGTGCGCGGCATCAGATGAAGGCGTGCCGCAGGATGATCCACAACAGTCGCGAGCGCGGCAGGTGGATTGCGGGGCGCGGATGCGACCAGCCGCGCGCGACCAGGCGGTCGAGAATGAGGCGATAGGCCTCCGCCATGACACGCGGAGCGCGCACGCAGCGGCGTGCGCTGCGCGCCATGATCTTGTCGGCTTGGGCGAAATGCTCGCGCGCCCGCTCAACGATGCGCGCACAGACCTGCCCGAGCGACGGGCTCGCGAGCACCGTCGCAGGATCGGTTGAAGTGATGCCGGCGTCGCGCAACGCTTCGGCCGGCAAATAGAGGCGCCCGAACGCCGCATCTTCGTCGAGGTCGCGCAGGATGTTGGTGAGTTGCAGCGCCCGTCCCAAATGGTGCGCCAGCGCGATGCCTTCCTGTTCCTCCATTCCGAAAACCCGGACCGACAGCCGCCCGACCGCGCTTGCGACCCGGTTGCAGTAGAGGTCGAGCGTCGCGTCATCCGGCGCGCGGATATCCCCGAGCACGTCCATCTCCATTCCGTCGATGACGGCATGAAAATCCTCGCGCCTCAGCCCGAATTCGCGCATCGCCACGGCCAGACCCTGCGTGCGCGGGGACGACTTGTTGACGTAGAGCCCATCGATATCGGCGCGCCAGCGCTCGAGTTGTTCGCGGCGTTCGCCCCGGGGGCCGCTCGAATCCGCGATGTCATCGACCTGACGACAAAACGAATAGATCTCGAACATGGCCTCGCGTTGCGCGCGCGGCAATATGCGCATCGCGTTGTAGAACGAGCTGCCCGATGCTCGCGTGGCCGCTGCCATATCTGAAGTGTCTGCCAGCGCCAATGCTCACGCATCCTGCGGTTTGTGGCCGGCCGCAAGGACGCGGCCGACACGGCGGGTTGCCCCCCATAATAGGCCAAGAAGGCCGAAGCCCGCGACCCCCGCCTTGCCGAGATGAACGCGCTCGCTCAGCGGATCGCGGCGCGTCAGCACGCCGACCAGGCGTTCCGCGAATGTCTGAATGACGGCGACCTCCAGAGCAAGCCGCGAGTCTTCGATGCCGATCGTAAAGGGTCTGCTGTGGCGCAGCAGGCCACCGGTACGGTCCGCAAGCTTGTGGATGCATTCAAGCAGGCCCGCAGACGCGCGCGGTGCGCCCAGATCAGCCACCGTTGCGCCGGTCTCGGCAAGGCCATCGAGCGGTATGTAGACGCGATCGAGCTCGCGGTAATCCTTGCCGCAATCCTGCAAGTGATTGATGATCTGCAGCGCCGCGCAGAGGGCATCATTGGCCGGCCAGGTAACCCGGCTCTCCCCATGCACGTCGAGCACGAAGCGTCCAACCGGCATGGCCGAGTACGTGCAGTAGCCGATCAGATCGTCCCAATCGCGGTAGCGCAGCTTGGTCACGTCCATGCGGAACGCGGTGAGCAAGTCCTGTGCGTGGCGCGGGGAGAGCTGACGGGCGGCGAGCTGTGCGCGCAAGGCGACACCGACCGTGTCCTCATCGCTCCGGCCGAGCAATGTCGCCTCGAGCCGGTCAAGCAGCGCGAGCTTATCCTGCGGCGCAAGGGTGGCATGGTCCGCGATATCGTCCGCAGTGCGGACGAATTCGTAGAATGCGAGGATCGGCGCGCGATGGCGCGGATGAATCAGCCGCGACGCCACGGGGAAATTTTCGTCCCGATGGCCCTTGCCCGAGCGTGCTTCGACAGGAGTGATCATCACGGTTCTGACAGGTTGGCTTGCACGCGGCCCTTCCAGGCGCCGCCACGTCCTCGCATATATTGGTACGCGGAATCGAGGGTGAAGAGCATGTATTGCAAGGCAATAGCAGGCAGCGCGATCCCCCACAAAGGCGACAGCCGGTACAACCGTAATGTCGGCTGGAACGCGATCGCCATCAACGCCCAAGTTCCGATGCCGATCACGCGGGCGGCACCGCTGCCGAAAATCGCCATGAGCGGCGGGACCAGATAGGTCAACACCATGCCCGCCACGGTTCCCAGCAGAAGAAGCGGCGAGTAGCGCAATTGTGCATAGGCCGAGCGCGCCACCATGCGCCGGATGTCGGCGAACGCCGGGTAAGGGCGGATACTGCGCACGCGTTCGGTCAACCCGAGCCAGATCGGACCGTGGACCTTGAGTGCTTTCGCCAGGGCGCAGTCGTCGATCAAGGCGCCGCGAATGACCTCGATCCCTCCAGCCTTGCGAAGGGTGTCGGCGCGCACCAGCATGCAGCCGCCCGCGGCGGCCGCCACTGTGCCCTGCGGCCGATTCACCCAGCGGAACGGATAGAGCATCTGAAAGAAGAAAATGAATGCCGGGATGTTGGCGTGCTCGGCGAAGCTTTCACACCGTAGCTTCACCATGAGCGATGTGAGTACCAGGCGTTTGCTCTCGGCATGAGCGACCAGCCGGCTGAGGGATTCGGGTGAATGCACGATGTCGGCGTCGGTCAGCAGCAGATAATCCGGCGGCTCCTGCACGTTCATCGCAGCATCAATGCCTTGCTTCAGCGCCCACAGCTTCCCCGTCCATCCTGCGGGCAAGCCACGACCGCGCACCACGTGCAACCGATCGTCGGCCTGCGCGGCCGCGTGGGCGATATCGGCGGTGCCATCCGCACTGTCATCGTCCACCAAGACCACCGTCCATCGGCCGGCGTAATCCTGCCCGAGCAGCGAGCCGATGCTGTCACCGATGCAGTCGGCCTCGTTGCGCGCCGGCACGATCGCCGCCACGCGCGGCCACACGGTCAGCCCTGCCGGCGCCGAATCGTCGCGTTCGCCACAGCGCCAAAAGGCCCCGCGGGCGAAAAGCAGATAGAGCCAGACCAGCAAGGCAATCGAGGCAACCACTATCACAAGCCCTCAAAGCCTCCGCTCCACGCCTCAAATCCCGCCCGGCCCAGGCCGTCCCACCCGGTTCCCCAAAAACAACTCAACATATTCAATGAATTGGGCTAGGAAAAGTTTGGACGGACGGGGAGCCCTTGCTAGATTGTCGAGCCGTGCGCTTTCGGGCTGAGGGGATATCGCTCGGCGCCCGAAAGCGCGTCAACCCACGAGCTGGAACACGTTCGAACGCGCATGGCCCGCATCGATGCTGCGAAAAAGGGCGTCGACATCGAGACGGTCTTTCAGGACCGGCTCGGTCAGGTCGCCCAAGACACTGAGGCGCTGCTCGACCGCTTGCTGGCACCGCCGCCGGTCGAGGGCGAGCGTGCCCGGCCGGCGCGACTGCTCGATGCCATGCGCTACGTGGGCCTCGGCGGCGGCAAGCGCCTGCGACCATTCCTGGTGGTGGAATCGGCTGCGCTGTTCGATGTGTCACGGCAAAACGCCCTGATGGCCGGCGCGGCGCTGGAATGCGTCCACTGCTACTCACTGGCCCATGACGATCTGCCCGCCATGGACAACGACGACCTTCGCCGAGGCCGTCCGACGGCGCACAAAGCCTTCGATGAGGCGACCGCCATCCTTGCCGGCGACGGTCTTCTCACCTTTGCCTTCGACATCCTCTGCCGCCCGGAGACACATTCCGACGCCGAGGTCAGGCTCAAGCTGGTCTCGGCGCTCGCACGCGCGGCCGGGCTTGGCGGCATGGTGGGCGGCCAGATGCTCGACCTCGCGGCCGAAGGCCGTTTCGACGCGTCGCCCCCCAGGCTCGGCGAGCAGGAGGTCAAGGTCCTGCAGGCCATGAAGACGGGAGCGCTCCTGCGCTTCGGCTGCCTGGCTGGGGCGATCCTGGGCAAGGCCGAGCAAAGCCAATGGAAGGCGCTCGAGCGCTACGGCTCTGCCCTGGGCGAAGCGTTCCAGATCGCGGACGATCTCCTCGACCTCGAAGGTGACCCGGCGACGGTGGGCAAAGCCACCGGCAAGGATGCCGCCGCCCACAAGGCGACACTGGTCGGAGTGCTCGGGCCCGCAGCCGCGAGGCGCCGGCTCGAGAGCTTGGTCACCGAGGCCCAATCGGCGCTCAGCCCCTTCGGCGGCCATGCCGACGTGCTCAAGGCGGCGGCACAGTTCGTCGCAACACGTCAGGCCTGATCGTCGGGCTGGGGATCGGATGCGGCCGCGAGCGGTGCAACCGCTTGGTACAGCTGGGTGGACTCGAACCACCGACCTCTTGGTCCACAGCCAAGCGCTCTAACCAACTGAGCTACAGCTGCACATATCGTGGAAAGCGGCGGCAACCTAGGAGCACTGTTCTGCTTTGACAAGAGCCGGGCAGCGATGGGCATTGGCCGGAACATGGCGCCGCGGCAGTCCAGGCGCAATAAAGCCCGGGCGATGAGCCCGGGCCTGGCAGCGGCAGCGAATTCGCGCAGAAGCGACGAATTCAGGGAATCTTCTTGAATGCCTTGCCCCAGCTTTCCTTCACCGGCTCGACGGATTCCGTGGCCACTTTCTGCGCGATCGCGGCGAGTTCCTTCGATTGACCGGTGAACGTCTCGAATTGCTTGCGGGTATGGGCGGTCGACAGCTCGACCATCTCGGACAGCGACTTCACGGTCATGATCTGGGTGGCGAAGTCGAACGCGGCGTTGGTATTCGCGCGTGCCGCCTCGATCACCTTGAGGCCGTAGTCGGAAGCGCCCTTGGTCGCGGTCGCGTAGGTGTCTTCGAGCACGTCGGTCGCCTCCTCGGCGGCGGACTTCATCTTCTCGTAGGTCTCTTTTGCCTGCGAGACGCTCTTCTCCGCCAGCTCACGGAACGCAGCCGGGATTTCCATCTTGGGAATCTCGAAGTTCGGGAGCTCGAATTTCGGCATTTCGAACGCGTTTGGCGCGGCTTTGGACTTGGACTTGCTTTCAATAGCCTCAGTCATGGAATTGTCCTTTGGGGCGATGATCCGGCATCGCACAGATCTGCGCCCACAGCCGATCCATGCTGAACGACAAACGGCCCGCAGCCGTCATCCTGACCGGAAGCGCCACCGCCGTCTTGATGCAAAGCGAATATAAAGTATGCCTTGGTGCAACGCAATAGAAATATTGCGATGCAGCAATCAAGTGTTGTAACACTCTTTTTCGGAGAGGTAGGGACGGATTTTCACCGTTTGGGCGTAGCTGCCTCCTTCGCCGCCTTGGTCGTGCTCTCGCCCAGCTCCTTGGCCTGCTCGCTGAAGGCCTGCATCTGCTGTTTGATGTAGTCGGCCTGCAGCTTCATGACATCCTGGATGTCCTTGGCCCGCACCAATTGCTGGGCGAATTCGAACGAACTCGCGACATTCTGCTCGGCGAAAGTCATCGCCTTGTCAGTGACGTCCTTGGCGCCCAGGCGCGCGGTGTGGGCCTGGCCTTCGAGCGTATTGACGGCGTGATGGGCAGCGGAGATGAAACCGTCGAAGGCCTGTCTCGCTTGTTCAACGCTTTTCTCAGCAAATGCCCGCATTTCGGGGGGAACATCGAAACGATCGGTGGCAGCCATTCTTAACCTCCTGCTGTAGATGCTTTGCATGGGTTGCGACGCCGGTGAGGTCATGGGACCTGCGAAGGACTAACGTGCCAGCCGCCCATCGGCTCCGTCCGAGAGTAACGCGAAACCTAACCATCGGCCGTCGCGCGCCGCGCTGCAACAGGGATCAAAAGGATAGTTCCAGATGCGTATCGTCGACATCCGCGAACGCGCGATCCCGCTCAAGTCGAACATCGCAAATTCCAGTTTCGATTTTTCCGAAATGACCACCTCGGTCGTGGCCGTCATGACCGATGTCGTGCGCGATGGCCGGCCGGTCGTCGGCTTCGCCTTCAACTCGACTGGTCGTTATGCCTGCGGAGCCGCGATGCGTGCACGTTTCATCCCTCGCATATTGGGCGCCGACCCGCGCGGCCTGCTCGATCAATCGCAGGAGAACTTCGATCCCGGCAAGATCCTGGCGGTCATGATGCAGCGGGAAAAGTCCGGCGGACACAGCGAGCGCTCGATCGCCATCGGCACCATCGAGGTCGCCGTCTGGGATGCGGTCGCCAAGATTGCCGGACAGCCCCTGCATCGGATACTCGCAGAGCGTTACAACGACAGCCGGATCGCTACCAAGGTGTTCTGCTATGTCGGCGGAGGGTGGTATGCGCCCGGCCAGACGGTGAAGGACCTGCAAGACGAGATGCGGCGGCATCTCGACGCCGGCTACACGATGGTCAAGATGAAAGTCGGGGGTCTCCCGCTTGCCGAGGACCTGCGCCGGGTAGAGGCCGTCAAGGCGATCCTGCCCGCCAATGCCCAGCTTGCCGTCGATGCCAACTCCAAGTTCGACCGCGACCAGGCCCTCGCCTATGCCAGGGCGCTGGCGCCGTTCCGGTTGCGCTGGTTCGAGGAACCCTGCGATCCGCTCGACTTTGCCCTGCTCGCCGAGATCGCGCGCCACTATGAGCCGCCGCTGTCGACCGGGGAAAATCTATTCTCAACGCAAGATGTGGAAAACCTGGTCCGTTTCGGCGGCCTGCGTCCCGATCGCAACGACGTGATCCAGGTCGATCCCCCGCAATCTTACGGCATCGTGCAATACGCGCGCACTATCGACATGCTGGCGCGGCACGGATGGCCGCGCAGCGCATTGTTCCCGCACGGGGGGAACCAGATGTCGCTCGCCATGGCCGCCGGCTTCGGTCTCGGCGGCGCGGAATCCTACCCCGGCGTGTTCGGAGCGTTCGGCGGATTCGCCGACGACGCCAGGCTGGACGGTGGATATCTCACCCTGTCCGACCGACCCGGTATCGGCTTCGAAGGTCAGTCGGCGTTGTATGATCTCATGCGCGACCTCGCCGCTTGACGGACGCCAGCGGCTCCGGGGACGCCGCGGACCTGACGGATTAACGTTATCCCTGCTTTGAACAGTGCGCCGCGGGAACCTGACATGGACGGCCGATAACGGCGACATTAGAAGGGACCCCGTTGAGGCTGGTGCTGGCGTTTGCGGCGGAGTGGAAGGTGCGACCGCAGAATGAGCGGGCCCGGGTTCCAACTGTCCCTTCTGCGTGACGGTCGGCTCGCGCCGCTGGCGACGAGCGCGTTGCCGGCTTGGCTGTGGCGTCCGGATGGCACCCGCATCGTGTGGGCGAACGCCACCGGCGTAGCCGTTTTCGGGGCAACCTCCGCAGCGATCGGCTCGCGCCGGTTCGCGCCCGGCGAGCCGGCGGCTGACCAGATTGCACGGATCGCCGCGAGCTTGTCTCCCGGCGCCGCTCCGCGCCTGGAACGCCTGCGCGGATTCGGCGCCGGCATCGGGCGGGCGCTGACCTGCGCCTGCTCGCATATCGTGCTCGCGGACGACACCGCAGCCGTTCTCGTGGCCGCGATCGAACGTGCCGGCCCGGACTTGCCGCTCGGCGAGCGCGTCGCCCGCTTGCTCGCCGGGAGCCAGGAAGCGATCGCCGCCTTTTCGGTCGGCGGACAGCTCATGGCCGCCACCGAAGGCGCCCATGCGCACCTTCGCGGCGCCACATCACTCGCCGCGATCGGAGCCGGGGCACTGGTCGGCAGCGCCCTGGCGAGCGGACACACCGTGGGCGGCGATGGCAACCCAATCTCCCTCGACCGCATCGGCAGCGAGGCCGCGACTGTGCTGATCGCACAATTCGCGCCGGCCGGCGAATCAATGCCACAGCGGGCTGCGGCAGCCGGCCCGGCGCTGGCATCGCCGCCACCCGCAACGCCGACCGAACGCCGCCATCCGCTTCGCTTCGTCTGGCAGATGAACGAGGGCGGCCACTTTACGCTGAGCTCCGACGAGTTCATCGCGCTGACCGGCGCGCGCACAGCAGCCGCGATCGGACGGGCCTGGCAGGAGGTCGCGACCGAGCTTGGCCTCGATCCCGGGGGGCAGGTCGCGCGCGCGGTGGCCACGCGCGAGACTTGGAGCGGCCTCACCGTTCTCTGGCCGGTCGAGGCAAGTTCGGAGCGGCTTGCCGTCGAGCTTTCGGGACTACCGGTGTTCGACCGAAACCGGGCCTTTCGCGGCTATCGTGGGTTTGGCGTCTGCCGTGAGATCGCACAGCTCAATGTCCTATCGAAAAGGCGCCAGGCAGCGAATGCAGCCGTCCAAGACGTTGTCCACAACGGCGACCAAGCCGACGAGCGAGACGGCGCACCCGCCGAGTTCACGATCGCGCCACCGGCTGAAAACATCCTGCATTTTCCCCGCGTTTCGGAGCCGAATGTCCCCGCTCTGAGCGCGATCGAACGCAACGCGTTTCGCGAGCTCACGCGCAAGCTCACGCAACGCCTGACCGGCATGGAGCCCGCGGACCAAGGAGCAGTCCCGCCGCCGATTGACGAGGACGCAGAAGCGCCCGCAGGCGCCATGGACGCCGCGCGCACGCTCGCGGCGGATGGCGAATCGGCAAAGCTCAAGCGCGCGCAAGCCGAATTTGCCGAGCTGACCTCCCTTCTCGATACTGCCGCTGACGGCTTCGTCGTGCTCGATGCGCATGGCCTCATCGTGTCCGCCAACCGCGGCGCCAAGGCGCTGTTCGGCTACGAGCCGCGCGAACTCGCCGGCCGCGCGTTCTCCGAGCTGTTCGCTCCCGAAAGCGTGGAGACGGCCTACGATTGTCTCGACCATCCCACCCACGACAGCGGCGCGAGCGTGCGCCACGGCGGGCGCGAGGTTATTGGCCGCGCCGCCGGTGGCTCCCTGATCCCAATGTTCATGACCGTGGGACCGACCGGTGACCGGACCGACAGGCTCGGCGTGGTGTTTCGCGACATCACCCGATGGAAAAAAGTGGAGCAGGAGCTCACGGAGGCAAGGCACCAAGCGGAAAAGGCCTCCTCCGCCAAATCCGACTTTCTCGCCAAGATCAGCCATGAGATCCGCACGCCGCTCAACGCCATCATCGGCTTCTCCGAGGTCATGATGGCGGAGCGTTTCGGTCCCGTCGGCAGTGAACGCTACCGCGAATACCTCAAGGACATTCACGCCTCCGGTGGCCACCTCCTTTCATTGATCAACGATCTGCTCGACCTTTCAAAGATTGAAGCCGGCCGTCTCGAACTCACCTTCGCCAGCGTTTCGCTGAACGACCTCACGCAGCAGTGCGTCGCCATCATGCAGCCGCAGGCCAATCGTGACCGCATCATCATCCGCACATCGCTGCCGCCGTCACTGCCGCAGGTGGTCGCCGACGCGCGCTCGGTGCGCCAGATCGTGCTCAACCTGCTGTCCAACTCGATCAAGTTCACGGATGCCGGCGGGCAGGTCATCGTATCTACCGCCCTCAACGACAACGGCGACGTGGCGTTGCGCGTGCGCGACACCGGCGTCGGGATGAGCGAAAAGGACTTGGCGACCGCGCTCGAACCGTTCCGGCAGTTGGTGACCCCGGTGTCTGGGGTTTCCGGCGGGACCGGTCTCGGTCTGCCGCTGACCAAGGCCCTGGCGGAGGCCAACCGCGCGAGCTTCTACATCAAGAGCGCGCCGAAGGCGGGTACGCTGGTCGAAATTGCCTTTCCGCCGAGCCGGGTGCTGGCCGGGTGACGCGTCAGCTGCCCTGATCGGAATGTTGCCCGCAGCGCGCGGTTGCAGCCTGGGCGCCCGGCACGCCTGAAATCAGTGCTGAACATGACCTGAAATTGACCACCGGCCAGCCTTTATTGCTGTGCGCAAGACAGGCGGAATCGGTTATTCTTCGTGTTTGGCTACACCCGGCCTGCCCTGCGCGACGTCGGCCGCGGGATGCCAAGGAGGGCAGTCATGGTTCGGCTTGTTAGATGCTTGCTGGCACTTGCCGCGCTGGTCACGATTCCAACCCTATCCGCGCGTGCCGCCGAACCCGTCGACCTCCTCCTGGTATTATCGTCCGACGTGTCGCGTAGCGTCGACCATCCGAAATTCCTATTGCAGCGGGAGGGTTACGCGGCGGCGATTTCCGATCCGGTGGTGATGGAGGCCATCAAATCCGGCCCGCATCAGCGCATTGCCGTCTGCTTCGTCGAGTGGTCGGGCTTCGGCGCGCAGAAGCTTGTCATCGATTGGACCATGATCGATGGCCCCGGCGCCGCGCGCAAATTCGGAGATCAATTGCTCGAATTGCCCCGCGCCTTTGCCGACCGCACCTCGATCAGCGGCGGCATCGAGTTCGCGAGCGCCCAACTGGAGCGCGCGCCGTTCGAAGGTTCGCGCCGTACCATCGATGTCTCGGGAGACGGCACCAACAATGCCGGCAGGGACGTCAAGCTCGCCCGCGACGAGACGGTCGCCAAGGGGGTCGTGATCAATGGCCTCGTCATCCTCAGCGACCGACCGGTGCCGTGGAACGCCGAGCATACCAATCCGCCCGGCGGGCTCGAGAAATACTACCAAGACAATGTGATCGGCGGCCCGGGCGCATTCGTCCTGGTGGCCGAGAACTTCAATTCCTTCGGTCGCGCCATCATCAAGAAGATGATCGCCGAGATTGCGTTTCATTCGCCGCCATCTCGCACCGTCACGCGCTGAGACTTGTTGCCGCACTCGCTGGAAGCGCACGCGGGATAGCCGCGATCGCAGTGCGCGATCAACGCTTAACGAGCTTGTTTCGAACTCTTCCAGAACCGAACCAGACTGGAATTATTCCAGGCTGGCGGTTTTCGGGCCTGATCTCATTTGACGGCGGAGCGTTTGCACCACTACCTCAAGGTTCAAGGTTCACGCGGAGCCGTCACTCCACCCGAATTCGTTTCCACACCGCGTCACGCTCCGGGTCGAGCCGCGAAATCCGTCAAGAGGAGGTTCCCCATGAAATTCGTCTGCGTGCGCGCGCTGGCGCGGACTGGCGTCGCCGTAAGCGCAATTATCGCCGGCGGCTCGGCGCTTGCCCAGTCCGGCGACGTCAATGTGTACACCTACCGCGAAAGCAAACTCATTCAGCCATTGTTCGACGCGTTCACCAAGGATACCGGCATCAAGGTCAACGTCATCTCGGCAAGCTCCGGCCTCGAGCAACGCATCAAGACCGAAGGCGCCAACAGCCCTGCGGATGTTTTGCTCACCGTCGATATCGGGCGGCTCGAGGAGGCGGTACGGTCGGGAATCACCCAGCCGATCAAGTCCGAGCTGCTGGACAAGGTTGTAGCCCCGCAATACCGCGATCCGGAGGGGCACTGGTACGGCGTTTCCATGCGCGCGCGGGTGGCCTACGTCTCGAAGGATCGCGTGCCCCAGACCACCCTCACCTACGAAGAACTCGCTGACCCGAAATGGAAGGGCAAGATCTGCATCCGCTCGGGCCAGCACATCTACAACAACGCGCTGATCGCAGCCTACATCTCTCATCACGGCGAGGCGATGGCCGAGGAATGGCTCAAGGGCGTCAAGGCCAACCTCGCGCAGAAACCGTCGGGCGGAGACCGCGAGACCGCACGAGACGTCGCCGCCGGCAAATGCGACATCGGCATCGGCAACACCTATTACTGGGCGCTGATGAATAACAACGAGCCCGACAAGAAGGCGTGGGCCGATGCCACGAAGGTGATCCTGCCGACGTTCCAGGGCGGCGGCACCCATGTGAACATTTCAGGCGTCGTTCTCGCCAAGAATGCGCCGAACAAGGTCAATGCGATGAAGTTCATCGAGTGGCTGGCGAGCGAGAAGGCGCAACACATGCACGCCGACCTCAACTACGAATATCCCGTCCGCACGGGGATCGAAGTCAATCCAACCATCGCCGGCTACGGCAAGCTCAATGCCGATCCGATCCCAATCTCGAAGATCGCGGACAACAAGAAGGCGGCGGCAAACCTGGTGGACAAGGTCGGATTCGACAACTGATCTGATGAGCGACGCCAGATCCGCGGGCTGGTCACCCCTGCAACGGTGGCCAGCCCGTCTTCATTGGCGCTGGCAGGCGTCCGCCATCGGCTCAGTCGCGGTCGCCGCGGCGGCGCTGGCAGTTGCCCCACTGCTCAGCCTCGTCGTCCTGGCGTTCGGGGATACCGGCGATCTCTGGGTCCATCTCGCTCGCTACGTGATCCCGCCGGCACTCGTGCAAACCGCCCTCCTCCTCGCCGGGGTGGCGGCGCTGACGATCGTGGTGGGCACCGGCACCGCCTGGACCGTGACCACCTTCACCTTTCCCGGACGTGACGCGTTGACGTGGCTGCTGCCGCTGCCGCTCGCGATCCCCACCTACATCGTGGCTTACGTCTACGTCGATATTCTCGACGCCCTCGGCCCGGTGCAGTCGACGCTACGCGCGATTTTCGGATGGCGCTCCGCCGCCGACTACCATTTTCCGAATATACGCTCACTCGGCGGCGCCATCCTGCTCTTCAGCTTCGTGCTCTATCCTTACGTGTACCTCGCCGCGCGCGCGATGTTTCAGACCCAAGGCCGCCTCTTTAGCGAAGCGGCACGCATGTTGGGCGCGCAGCCATGGGAGCTTGCGCGGCGCATAACCTTTCCGCTGGCGCGACCCGCGATTGCCGTTGGTACTGCGCTCGCGTTGCTCGAGACGCTCAATGACATTGGCGCCAGCGAGTATCTCGGCGTGCAGACCCTGACGCTCTCGATCTTCACCACCTGGCTCAACCGTGGAAGTCTCCCGGGAGCGGCGCAGATGGCCTGCCTCCTTCTGGTGATCGTTGCGGCGTTGATCGTGCTCGAACGCCGCGGACTGCAACGCCGGGGTTTTGCCGCGCTGGGCATCGATGGCCAGTTGGCGTCACGGATCACGCTCGCGGGGGCGGGGCGATGGGTCGCTGCAGGCGCCTGCTTCCTGCCGGTCGTGCTCGGCTTCCTGCTGCCTGCGGGCTATCTTCTGCGCGAGGTAGCCGGACGCGGGCTGCTCTCAGGTTTCGACACCAATCTCGTCCGCTATACACTGACAACGGTGGCGCTCGCCTCGACCGCAACCGCGATCACGCTGGTGATGGGTTTCTTGGCGGTCGCGGCGCTGCGATACACGAAGCGTCCGGCCATCGCAGGCTGCGTGAACATCGCCGGCATCGGTTACGCCGTGCCGGGAACGGTGCTTGCGCTGGGCCTGCTTTCACCGCTCGTTCTGGTGGACAATGCCCTCGATGCTTTGAGTCGGGCGACCACCGGCCAAGGGATCGGCCTCCTGCTGACGGGCTCCGCGGCCGCTCTCGTCATTGCCTACGTGATTCGATTCCTCGCGATCGCCATCGGCTTCGCCCAAGCCGGGTTTGCCCGAATCGCGCTCGAACTTGACGACGTGGCGCGCATGCTCGGCGCGGGACCCGGAACGCTGGCGCGTACGATCCACCTACCCCTGGCACGGCCGGCGGTGTGGGGGGCGGCCCTGCTCGTCTTCGTCGATTGCCTTAAAGAATTGCCGGCGACGCTGCTGCTGCGACCGCTGAACGTCGAGACGCTTTCGACCCATATCTACCAGTTCGCGACCCGCGGCAGCTTTGAGCAAGGTTCGCTCGCAGCGCTCATCATCGTCGCCGTCGGCATCCTGCCGGTCGTTCGCATCACCCGGTACACGGACGCAACCACACCGCACAACGGTGCCCGGCCGTAGCACTCGGTGGCGGCCGTCGCCGGCATCGCCGACGGAGATTGCAGCCTTTACCGCAGCGCGGTAGAAAATTCTGCCGGGCCGACACGCGGGGGCCGCCTCAACGGCCTTTGGCCAATCCAAGCGGAGAATTCATGAACAAGGTCTATCCCGACGCCCAGGCAGCGCTCGCCGACCTGTTGCGGGACGGCATGCTGGTCATGGCCGGCGGGTTCGGGCTGTGCGGTATCCCGGAGGCCTTGATCCTGGCCATCCGCGACTCGGGCGTCAAGAATTTGACCGTGGTCTCCAACAACGCGGGTATTGATGGCGTCGGCCTGGGCCTCCTCCTCGACACCCGGCAGATCAAGAAAATGATCTCGTCCTATGTCGGGGAGAACAAGACCTTTGCGCAGCAATATCTCGCCGGCGAGCTCGAGATCGAATTCAATCCGCAAGGCACCCTGGCCGAGCGCATTCGCGCCGGCGGCGCCGGCATCCCGGCATTCTTCACCCGCACCGGTGCCGGGACACTGATCGCGGAAGGCAAGGAGGAGCGCGAGATCGATGGTCAGCGCTACGTCATGGAGCGCGGGATTGTCGCCGACCTTTCGGTGGTTCACGCCTGGATGGGCGACACCGAGGGCAACCTCGTCTACCGCAAGACCGCACGCAACTTCAATCCGATGATGGCCACCGCCGGCAAGGTGACCGTGGCCGAAGTCGAGCAGCTCGTGCAGCCCGGCGAGCTCAATCCCGACCACATCATCACGCCGGGGGTCTATGTCAAACGCCTCGTGCACGTTCCCAACGCGGTGAAACATATCGAGCAGCGTACCGTGCGCAAGCGCGCGGAAGCAGCGGCAGCAGGAGTAGAAGTCTGATGGCCTGGACACGCGACCAGATGGCGGAGCGCGCGGCCAAAGAGTTGCGCGACGGGTTTTATGTCAACCTCGGCATCGGCATTCCCACGCTGGTGTCGAACTACATCCCGGCGGGAATGAGCGTGCAGTTGCAAAGCGAAAACGGCATGCTGGGATTCGGACCATTCCCTTACGAGGGAGAAGAGGACCCCGACCTCATCAATGCCGGCAAGCAGACCGTCACCGAGATCCCCACCACGAGCTATTTCTCCTCGGCCGACAGCTTCGCCATGATTCGCGGCGGGCACATCGATCTGTCGATCCTGGGCGCCATGCAGGTGGCCGAGAACGGCGACCTCGCCAATTGGATGATTCCCGGCAAGATGGTGAAGGGCATGGGCGGCGCCATGGACCTTGTCGCCGGCGTCAAGAAGGTCGTCGTCGTGATGGAACATTCCGCCAAGAGCGAGCCCAAGCTGCTCAAGCGGTGCAACCTGCCCCTGACCGGAGCGGGCGTCGTCGACATGGTGATCACCGATCTCGGTGTCTTTACGATCGACAAGAAGGCGGGCGGGGGAATGACCCTGATCGAGCTCGCACCGGGCTCGACGCTCGACGAGATCCGCAGCAAGACCGAAGCGGATTATGCAGTGGCCAACACCCTTTAGTATCGGTGAAAAGGGCTTGTAAAGGCGGAAACTGCCGCCGGATCAGTTCCTTGCGCGGCCACGAAAGGGTCACAGAGTAACTGCAAGGTTTTCCGATCGGAGCTGCAGGTTTGCCCCTTCGACCTCCCTCGGTATAGTCAGCCGGTTGATCGGCGAGCACTTGAGAAAGACGCGTCGTGACCGCGGCCGTTGGCATCAAACGTCTTGCATTTGTTGTCCTGGGCTTGGCCATTGTCGGCGTTTGCGTTCTCGTGATCCTGCCGTTTCTGATGCCCGCGGACGCCGTGCGCGACGCCGTCAAAGCGGAAATTCGCGCCGTGACGGGGCTCGATCCGGTGCTCCGGGGCGGCGCCTCGGTCTCGCTGTTCCCAACTGGCACGGTGAGCTTCAACGATGTGAGCCTTGAGGACAACCGCACCGGCGCACCGGCGCTTACCGCCGAGAAGGTGGTCGCACGCCTGCGCTTTTTTCCCTTTCTGACCGGGCGCATCGAGATCGCCGACGTTTCCTTGGTACGCCCGACCATCGCCATCGTCTTCAATGCCGACCGCACGTCGAACTGGTCCGGTCACATCGAAACGCTGGCGCGCAATCTCAAGCCCAGTGCCGGCCGGACATCGTCGTTCTCGGAGATCCGAATCGAAGACGGCACAGTCATCCTGCGCGACGAGGCCTACAAGATCATCGAGACGCTTGCGAACGTGGAAATGGCGCTCGCCTGGCCATCGATTTCGCGGAGCTTCGCGGCAACCGGACGCTTCGCCTGGCATGACGAGCCGATCGACGCTACCATCAGCTTCACCGACTTCGTGGCCGCGCTGAACGGCGACCGATCCGGCCTTAAGGTCCGCCTCGCCGGCATGCCATTCAAGATTGCGTTCGACGGCTACATCAGCCATCGGCCGACGCTCAAGATGGAAGGCACCCTTGCCGCCGACGCCGCCTCCCTGCGCGACACACTGCGTTGGGCGGAACAGCCGCGACCGCCAGGCGGCGGCTTCGGCCGTTTCGCGCTCAAGGCCCAGACCAATGTCGCCGGCGGGAACCTCACTCTCTCCGGCGTCAATGTGGAACTCGACGGCAACACCGCCGAAGGGGTGCTCACGTTCGACGGCCGGCAAACCCTGCAGGGAACTCTGGCGGCCGAGGGGCTCGACCTGACCCCTTACGTTTCCACGGTCCGATTGTTGACCAGCGGCGAGCGCGGCTGGGACAGCAAGCCGATCGCGCTCGATGGTCTCGACGGCATTCACGTCGACCTCAGGCTCTCGGCGGCCCGCGTCAATGTCGCCGGCGCCAAGCTCGGACGCACGGCGGTGGCGGCCAATCTGCGGGGCGGCAATCTCACTGTCGCGGTGGGCGAGTCCCAAGCATTCGGAGGGGTGGTCAAGGGCACGTTCGGGCTCGCCAAATCGGCTAACGGGGCCGATTTCAAGGCGCAGTTGCAGTTCTCCAATATCGATCTCGAGCAATGTCTCGGCGACATGTTCGGCATTCGACGGCTCGAGGGCAAAGGTAATCTCGGATTGGCGATCGACAGCTCCGGCAGCAGCGTCTACGAGCTGACCAAAGGTCTTAACGGTACGGCGGGCCTGACAAGCCGCAACGGCGCGATTGCCGGTTTCAACGTGGAGCAGTTGCTCAAGCGCATCGAGCGCCGGCCGCTCTCAGGGGGCGGCGAATTCCGCACCGGAAAAACGCCCTACGAGTCGCTGACGGTCAACCTCAAGATCATTCAAGGCGTCGCGAACGTCGAAGAGGTTCGCATGGAGGGGCCGAGCGTCGGCCTTGCGTTGACGGGTTCCGCATCGATTCCCGCCCGCGAGCTCGACCTCAGGGGGACTGCGAGCCTGTTGTCGGTCGCCGCGCGAGGCGCGGCCGCTCCCGCACCGGCGTTCGAACTACCCTTCATGGTGCAGGGGCCGTGGGACGACCCTATCATATTGCCGGACCCGCAAAGCCGGATCCAACGCTCGGGGGCGGCGCAACCCATCCTGGACGCCGTCCGCAAGCGCGGTGCGGGTGATTCGGTCCGCTCGGCGATCGAGCGGCTGACCGGCGTGACCTCGGATCCGTCGGCCCCGCCATCTTCAGCCGCGCCGAATCTGAACGGCAATTCGGCACCGGTCGAGAGCGCGCCGGCCGTCGAAACCACCGAGCCGCCGCAGGAAGCGCCGCGGTCCGCGCAGTGAGCGACCTTCTCACTTGACGGCAACAGCTCCGACGCTGTCGCGCCCGATATCGTGAAATTTGGTGAGCAAAGACGCCGCGACGATTCCAGTCGCAACCACTGCGATCATGATCGAGCAAATGGCGTTGATCTCCGGTTTCACGCCGAGCCGAACTTGCGAATAGATGCGGATCGGTAGCGTGGTCGCGCCAGGGCCGGTGGTGAAGCTGGCGATCACCAGATCGTCGAGCGACAGCGTAAAGGCGAGCATCCAGCCCGACGCCAGTGCAGGCGCGATCAACGGCAACGTCACGGTCAGGAAAGTCCTGAGCGGCGGGCAGCCGAGATCCATCGCCGCCTCTTCGAGGCTCGTGTCGAAGGTGAGGAGTCGCGATTGCACCACCACCGTGACGAAGCAGGCGGTCAGGGTGGTGTGAGCCATTGTGATGGTCCAAAAGCCACGATCGATATCGATCGCTACGAACAGCAGCAGCAACGAAAGCCCGGTGATCACCTCGGGCATCACCAGGGGTGCGTAGATCATGCCGGAAAACAGCATACGTCCACGGAAGCGTCCGAACCGCACCAAGGCGATGGCCGCGAGCGTCCCGAGTACGGTCGCAACGGTCGCGGACAGCAAGGCGATACGCAGCGTGACCCAGGCGGACTCGAGCAGAGCGCTGTCGTTGAGCAGCTCGGCGTACCATCGCGTCGACCAGCCGCCCCAAACGGTGACGAGCCGCGAGCCATTGAACGAATAGATGATCAAGATGACGATCGGCAGATAGAGGAAGGCCAATCCGAGCGCGACCGAGCCGATATTGAACCAGGACGCTTTGCGCACGGTCAGCGTCCTCCCCCGGAATAGCGCGCCTGCATTTGTTGGTAGACCGCAAGCGGCACGACCAATAGGCAGAGCAGGACCACCGCCACCGCAGACGCCACCGGCCAGTCCCTGTTGGCGAAAAACTCCGTCCACAGCGTTTGGCCTATCATCATGGTCTGCGAACTGCCGAGCAGATCGGGTATGACGAATTCGCCCACGATCGGAATGAAGCAAAGCACCGCTCCGGCGACCACGCCCGGCAGCGACAGCGGAAGCGTCACCAGCCAGAACGCTTTCCACCAGGGACAACCGAGATCGGCGGCCGCCTCGACCAGCGTTTCGTCCATTTTTTCCAGCGTTGCATAGATCGGCAGCACCATGAACGGGAGGTAGGAATAGACGATGCCGATGTAGACCGCCGTATCGGTTGAAAGCCACGCTAGTGGTTCATCGACGATCCGCAAAGCGAGCAGCACCTGGTTCAGCAGGCCATCGCGTTGGAGGATGTTCACCCACGCATAGATGCGGATCAGAAACGACGTCCAGAACGGCAGCACGACCAGCACGAACAGCGCAGGCTGCCAGCGCCTCGGCGCGCGCGCGATGCCGTAGGCGAGCGGAAAGCCGATCAGGAGCAGAAGCGCTGTCGAGCACGCGGCGACTTCGAGACTCTTGAAATACGAGGAAAGATAGAGCCAGTCGGAAGCGATGAAGGCGTAGTTTTCGAACGACAGGCCGGCGACGAAAGCTTTCAAACCCTCCCAACCTGCGGCCGGATCGAACACTGGCGTGTAAGGCGGCTGCGCGATCGCCGTCTGCGACAGGCTGATCTTCATCACGATCAGGAAGGGAACGAGGAAAAAGACGATGAGCCAGAGGTAAGGAACCAGCACTACCAGCCGTGCCCCCCATGTCCGATTTTGGACGCCACCGTCGCCCACCGTCCCCGCCATCGCATCACCCTCGCCTATCGCGTCAGCACCATCGCCGCGTCCGGAGCCCAGGTCAGCCACACGCGGTCGTCCCAGTCGATCGGCCGCTCGACGAGCCGCGTCACGTTGGCGACGGTCGCCTTCAGGACCAAACCGGAATCGAGTCGCACCTTGTAGACCGAGAGGTCGCCGAGATAGGCGATATTCTCCACCCGGCCGACGGCGCAGTTCTCGCCGGCCGACAGCGGCGGCTCGCGCCCGATGCGTATTTTTTCGGGCCGCAGCGCGACCCACACGGTGTCGCCCGGCTTGGCATCCGCGCACGCGAGGCCGCGAAGCGGCCCGGTGGCGGCGCCAGCGATCACCGTTTCGGACGCTCCCGCGTCGGCGACGCGGCCTTCGATCAAGTTGACGTCGCCGATGAAATCCGCGACCCAGCGCGAATTCGGCCGCTCGTAGATTTCGGTCGGCGTGGCGACCTGGATCAGGCGGCCGTGGTCCATGACCCCGATCCGGTCGGCGACCGTCATCGCCTCCTGCTGGTCGTGGGTGACGATGATGAAGGTAAGACCGAGCTTCTCCTGCAGCTGCATCAGCTCGAACTGCGTTTCGCCGCGCAGCTTCTTGTCGAGCGCCGCGAGCGGCTCGTCGAGAAGCAGGACACGGGGTCGCTTCACCAGCGAGCGCGCCAGCGCAACGCGCTGGCGCTGGCCGCCGGAGAGCTGGTGCGGCTTGCGTTTGGCAAAGCCTTCGAGCCGCACCAGAGCCAACATCTCCTCGACGCGCGTTGCGATCTCAGAGCGCGCAAGCCGCTCCTGCTTGAGTCCGAAGGCGACGTTGCCTTCGACCGAGAGGTGCGGAAACAGCGCATAGCTCTGGAACATCATGTTGACCGGCCGCCGATAGGGCGGCATCCGGGCGATATCCTCACCATCGAGCAGGATGCGTCCCTCGTCCGGCGTCTCGAAGCCGGCGAGCAGGCGCAGCAGCGTGGTCTTGCCACACCCCGACGGGCCGAGCAGGGCGAAAAATTCGCCGGCAAAAATATCGAGCGACACCCGCTCAACCGCGGCGATACCGGCGAAGCGCTTGCTCACGCCGTCGAAACGCACCAGCGCCCGCGCAGCGGCGTCCGACCATGGCGCGAACGTCTTTCGCGTATTCCGCCCGCCTGGATCGTTGCTCGCGCCGCCATTCCCCATGTCGCCACGCTAACGGCACGCGACGCGGGGCTCAACACCCGTCGGGCGCGGGCGCTTGTGGATGGATTGGTCGACCGAGGCCGGCTCGATCCTGGTGAACATACGTTAGCTCAGCGTTCGTGCGACGGCATCGCGCCAGCCCGCCCATTTGCGTTCACGCGTGTCGGCGTCCATTTGCGGCTCGAAGCGCCGCTCGCACCGCCACTTCGCGGCAAAGCCCGAAAGGTCCGGGCACACGCCCGCGGCATAGCCCGCGAGATAGGCGGCGCCGAGCGCCGTGGTCTCCATCACGGCCGGACGATCTACGGGCGCGGCCAGAACGTCGGCGACGAATTGCATGGTCAGGTCACTGGCGGCCATGCCGCCGTCGACCCGCAGCACCGTGTCCGTTTCCGCCGCCGGCCAGTCGGCGCGCATCGCCTCGAGCAAGTCGCGGGTCTGGTAGCCGACCGCCTCGAGTGTGGCGCGCGCAAGCTCCGCTACTCCCGACTTGCGGGTGAGCCCATAAAGCGCACCGCGCGCATTCGCATCCCACCAGGGCGCGCCGAGCCCGACGAAGGCCGGCACGAGATAGACCTGCTCCGCCGGATCGGCGGCCGCGGCGAGCGCGTTGACGTCGGGCGCCGCGCCGATCACCTTGAGCGCATCGCGCAGCCATTGCACCGCCGCGCCGGCGATGAAGATCGCCCCTTCGAGGGCGTAGGTGCGGCGACCGCCGAGCTGGTAGGCGATGGTGGTGAGAAGACGGTTTTTCGACGCCACCGGCTGATCGGCGGTATTGATCAGCGCGAAGCAGCCGGTGCCATAGGTCGACTTCACCATGCCAGGCGCAAAGCAGCCCTGTCCCACCATCGCCGCTTGTTGGTCCCCGGCAATTCCCAGAATGCGGATCGGCCCACCGAAATGGTCAGTCGTGCCGAAGTCGCCGGCGCAATCGCGCACCTCCGGCAGGAGCGCTTCGGGGACATCGAACAAACGGCAGAGCTCGGCGTCCCAACCCCCATGGTGGATGTCCAGCAGCAAGGTCCGGGACGCGTTGGTCGCATCGGTCGCGTGCACCCTGCCGCCGGTAAGCCGCCACAGCAGGAAGCTGTCCACCGTCCCGAACGCAAGCCGACCCGCGACCGCCGCCGCGCGTGCGCCCTCGATGTGGTCGAGCAGCCACGCGATCTTGGTGGCGGAAAAATAGGGATCGAGCAGCAGGCCGGTGCGCGCCGCGATCGTGGGCTCGTGGCCATCCTGCCGCAGCGCCGCGCAACGGTCCGCCGTGCGCCGATCCTGCCACACGATGGCATTGTGGATCGGGCGGTTCGTTGCGCGGTCCCAGATGACCGCGGTCTCGCGCTGGTTGGTGATCCCCAGCGCCGCGATGTCCTTGGCCTGCGCGCCGGCGCGCCCCATCGCCGTGCGCACGGTCGCCAGGGTCGCCGACCATATTTCTTCAGGATCGTGCTCGACGAAACCGGGCGCCGGATAAATCTGGCGCAACTCCTGTTGCGCGCTCGCCACCGGTGCGAGCGCGAGATCGAACACGATGGCTCGGGTCGAGGTCGTGCCCTGGTCGATCGCGAGAAGGTATTCCGGCACGCTCGCCCTCCGCGGGTCACGGCGCATTCAGCGCGCATGGAGATGGGTTTAAATCAGCAGACAAGCCGGTGCAGGTGACGAGGCTTGGCTTTGCGTCATGCGCCGGTGCCGTGGCCGACGGTGGCTGCCATGAACTTCGCCAATCGCTCCCGCTCTTCCAGCGAAAAGCGCAAGCCCAGCTTGGTGCGTCGCCACAACACGTCGTCCTCGGTCTGCGCCCATTCCCGTTCCATCAGATAGCGCACCTCGGCACCCGTCAGATCGGCGCCGAGGCACGGTCCCAGATCCTCCAGCCGTCGCGCGGGTCCGAGGACACGCTCGACCCGGGTGCCGTAGGTGGCCACCAGTCGCCGCGCGTGCTGCTCGCTCAGAAACGGCCGCGACTTGCGGGTTCCTGTCACCAGCGTCTCGAAGCCATTGTACGGGAATTCGCCGCCCGGCAGATGCGACTCCCTGGTCCAGGCCGGGCCGCCCGCAACAATATGCGCCAAACGGTCGAGCGCCTGCTCCGCCAGCCGCCGATAGGTCGTGATCTTGCCGCCATAGACCGTGAGCAGCGGCGCCGCGCCGTCGCGCTCGTCGAGGGCCAGGAGATAGTCGCGGGTGACGTCCTCGGCCTTGCGGGAGCCGTCGTCATAGAGTGCGCGGACCCCGGCGAATGACCAGACCACATCGGCGGGAGCGATGGTCGCGCGGAAGTGCTGGTTCGCGACGTCGCAAAGATAGGCGATCTCATCGGCGCTCGGCTGGATGCCGCCGGGATCGCCGGCAAAGCTCCTGTCGGTGGTTCCGATCAGAGTGAAATCCTGTTGAAACGGCAACGCGAAGACAAACCGGCCATCGCGGGTCTGGACGATGTAGCCGCGATCATGGTCGAACAAGCGCCCCACCACGATATGGCTGCCCTCGTCGAGCCGTGCGGGCAACGGCGTCGTGTCGCGCAGCACGTTCTGCGCGAACACCTTGAGCCAAGGCCCGGTCGCGTTGACCAGGACGCGCGCGGTGGCGAGATCGCGCCGGCCCCGGACGTCGAGCACGAGCCGCCATTCAGCCCCACGCTCCGCACGGATGCAGCGCGTGCGGGTGCGGATCGTCGCTCCGCGCTCGGCGGCATCGAGCGCGCTGACCACCACGAGCCGCGCGTCATCTGCCCGGCAGTCGGAATATTCGAACCCGCGTTCGTAGCGGCGCTTGAGCGGGGTACCGAGTGGATCGTCGGCCAGCGCGATGGTGCGGGTCGGCGGCAGGATCTTTCGCCCGCCGAGATGATCGTAGACGAACAGACCCAGGCGCAGCATCCAGGCCGGGCGCAGGCCCGGCTCGGCCGGCAGCACGAAGCGCATCGGCCGGATCAAGTGCGGCGCCATCCGCAACATCACCTCGCGCTCGATCAGTGCCTCGCGGACCAGGCGGAACCATCCCTGCTCGAGATAGCGCAGGCCGCCGTGGATGAGCTTCGTGGAGGCGGACGATGTGCCGGAGGCAAGGTCGTTCTGCTCGACCAGCAGGACGCGCAGCCCGCGGCCGGCGGCATCGCGGGCAATCCCGGCGCCATTGATGCCGCCGCCGACAATGGCGAGATCGAAGTCGGCCATTCCCAGTGATTCCTTTCCACGCTGGTCGCATTTTCTGCGGAAAACCGGAAGTCCACTTTTCCGGAAAATGCTTTGGGCATACCGGCTCAAGCCGCAGGGATCGAGATGCGGCCTTGCATCGCCCGGACCATGGGCGATGATGTCGTCGCACGCGCAGCCAACGGGAGAGGCCGATGGACTATCACGATCGTCATGTCGTCGTCACCGGCGGTACCGGCGCGCTCGGCACCGCCATGGTCGGCGCGCTGATCGACGCCGGCGCCGTCTGTCACGTGCCTTACATCAACCCGGCGGAGGCCGATCGCTTTGCGTTCCGCGACAACGCGCAGGTCAAGCTCGTCGCCGACATCGAGCTCACCCAGGAGGATGCCGTCGCCAAGCTTTACGCCGGGGTGCCGAAGCTGTGGGCTTCGATCCATATCGCCGGTGGCTTCGCCATGGCGCCGATCGGCGACACGACGAAATCCGATTTGATGAAGCAGGTCGAGATGAACTTCGTTACCGCCTTCCTGTGCTGCCGGGCGGCGGTGAACGCCATGCGTCCGACCGGCGCCGGCGGACGCATCGTCAATGTCGCGACCCGTCCCGCGCTCGAATGGCGCGCCGGCGCCGGGATGGTGGCCTACACCGCCAGCAAGGCCGCGGTCGCCGCGCTCACCGTCGCCCTGGCCGAGGAGGTGGTGAAGGCGGATATCCTGGTCAACGCGATCGCGCCGTCGACCATGGACACGGCCGCGAACCGCAAGGCGATGCCCAAGGCCGACTTTTCCGCCTGGACCAAGGTCGAGGACGTCGCCGCTACGATCCTGTTTCTGGCCTCGTCGGAGAACCGCGTCACCCGCGGCGGCATCGTGCCGGTCTACGGACGAAGTTAAGCTGGCGTATGAGGACCAATTTGCTCCGGCGGCGGCATCCCGCAGGGTCGGAAATGAGCTGCCCGCGATGCACTCCGGAGGTATTTGGAAACCGCCGATCATTGTTAATATCAATGAAATAACAATAAGCCCCTCGAAAACAGGGAATGAATTCCTCTGCCAGCATCGTCCGCGTTTGTGCGCGCGCATTAGGGATCGACGTTGCATCGTCGGGTGGCTGAGCGCAGCGAACCCTCCTTCGAAAAAGACACCACGCAACGCACGGCGCGGACAGCCGCAAGCTCAAGCGAGCCGCGCGCCAACGTTCATGCATGCTTTTGGATGATGCGTTTTTGTAAAAGATTCGCTGTTACATGTCGAGCCAAAAGCGAACTTCGCAATTTTTTGCGGCCTTCGGATCCGTCAAGTGCCATGGCGCCGGTATGCGCGAGCACGTCGCCGGAATTGGTGTCGTCGATGTGATGCGGATCACGCTCGCCGCTGCGAGCGGATGCTACTGACTCCATGCGCGACCACGCTGTGAAAGGGCGCGCACCGCCGCGCAGCACGCGTCCGGTCGGCATCAGCGGCGCGACAAAGGACCAAGATGTTTCACTATCTGAGAAATGTCCAACTCACCCTCGACGTCCCCGCGCCGGTGGCGGTGGCCGGCGTGTTGTTTGTCGCCGCCCTGACCAAGGGAGGCCATCCGGGATGGGGCGTCGGTGGCGTGCTCGCCCTCTATGTCCTCTGCGCCCTCTATGTGGCGATACGAAATTCGACGCGGCGCGCGGATATTCGCGGTCAGGCGCTTGGCGCCAGCGCTCTTTAGCGAGACCCCTGACAGGAGGAGACGATGCCGAATCCAGGTCAGCCAACGATCCGGCTTGGCGCCAGCGGCACTGTGGTCCGGCGTCTCCAGCGCGCATTGCGCCGCACGCCAAATCTCGGGCTCCCGGTCGACGGCGTGTTTGGCTCCGAGCTTGAGACGGCTGTGCGGAATTTTCAGGAGGGCGCCGGTCTCGCGGTCGACGGCATTGTCGGCCCCCTGACCTGGAATGCGCTGCCCAATGGCGCTCCCATGCCGGTTCTACGGCAAGGCTCCTCCGGCGAGGTCGTTCGCGCGCTGCAAACTCTGCTGACCAATGGCGCTTCCGGCGCGTGGAACGTCACCCCGCAGGGCATCGACGGCAATTTCGGTCCGCACACCAAGGCTTCCGTGCAGGCGTTCCAGACCTGGGGCAGCGTTGCGTCGGACGGAGTCGTAGGAGACCAGACGTGGGCGGTCTCCCTGCATGCGGCGAGCGCCACCCTGGAGAGCGTGGTTGGCCTGCAGTTCGTCTCGAGCTAGCCAGGCGCGAGCCCGTCCCGTCGAACTGCGCAACCTCCCGCATCTCGACTGGCCATGATCGGAAATTCGCGGTCGCAAAGATGAAGGACGTCGTCCTCGCGGTCGCCGACCCATGACGACAACCGAACTCGCCTCCGGCAAATCTCGAGCCGCTACTCCTCGACGGCAACGACATCGCGCGCCGGCGCCTTGACGAGGCGCGTGACCGCGCTGGCGGCAACGACGGCGTGCTGCTGAGCATAGGCCTCGTGGTTCTGCTCGATGTGCTCGAGGTCGTAGAGGTAGTTCACCATCAAACCGTGCGATTGCCGCAGCGCCCGCTCGGAAATATCGGCGGCGAAATTCAGCCGCTCGAGCCGCGCGCCGTTGCCGAGATGGAAGCGCGCAACCGAATCGAGCGGTGCGCCGCGGGGCGTGCGCGCACGCAGGTAGTACCACGCCGCCGCGCGCAGCAGCGGCTCGCGCACGTTTTCGGCGGCGACCTCATCGCTCCACCATTCCGGCCGGTCGAGCGTCTCGAGCAGGGCGCGGTCCTCTTCGCTAAGCGCGAGCGAAGCCTCGCTCGCGCGCTCGCGCTTGAGCCATTCGGCAAAGTTCGGCGCCGGCGACAAGGTGACGAAGGTCGACAGGCGCGGGATTTGGCGACCCACCTCCTCGACCACCTGCTTGATCAGGAAATGACCGAACGAGACCCCGGCGAGTCCGCGCTGGCAGTTCGAGATCGAATAGAACACCGCCGTCGTCGCGCGCTCGGGTTCGATCCGCTCGCGCTTGGCGGACAGGATCGGGTCGATTCCCGCGGGGATGCCGCGGGTGAGCGCGACCTCGACGAAGATCAACGGCTCGTCGACCAATGCGGGGTGGAAGAAGGCGTAGCAGCGCCGGTCCGGCGAATCGATGCGGGCGCGCAAATCGTTCCAGTCGCGGATAGCGTGCACCGCCTCGTAGCGGATGATCTTCTCCAGCAGGTTCGCCGGCGTCGACCAGTCGATGGTCCGCAGCACCAGGAAGCCGCGGTTGAACCAGGACGAGAAGAGGTGGAGAAAGTCGTCGTCGATGGCGGCAAGATCGTCGCGATGGTCCATCGCTTCGAGCAGCTGGGCGCGCATGCGCACCAGCGCCGCGGTGCCGCCAGGCGCAAGATTGAGGCGGCGGAAGAGCTCAAGCCGCCGCGGCTCGGACGAGCGATGGAGCTTGGACGCCGCGGCGTCCGAGGGCGCATTCATCCAGGCCGTGGCAGCGGCGCTGAGCCGGGCACGGTCGGGGCCGAAACCGCTCGCCAGCGCCTCGAAAAAGGCAATGCGCGGCCCGGTCTTCAGCTCGGCATAACGGGACAGGATCTCGCGCGCGAGCGCCACCCCCGAGGCTTCGCCGCGGCGGGAGAGCAGATCCTCGCACAGATGCGCAAGGTTGGCCGAGCGCTGCTCGGCGACCCCGCGCCGATCCCGCGTGACCAGCGCGCGGCCGCGTTCCGCGATCGACTGCAGCATGTCGCCGAAAAAAGAGGTGTTCACGGGATGGTCCGAATCTGTCGCGTCCGCTGATTACATAGTGTCGGGGTGACAAATTCACAATTCATGCCAAGACCCGCCATTTCCACGTACTGGACAAGAGGGGCGTCGGCAGGCCACAGAAGCGATTGTTTTTGCCGCAGCAGCCCGCCGATTGCGTGACGGAGGATGAGCCGATGCCGGGTCCCTTGGCCGGAGTACGCGTGCTGGAACTTGCTCGCATCCTGGCGGGTCCTTGGGCAGGGCAGATTCTGGCCGATCTCGGCGCCGACGTGGTCAAGGTCGAGCGCAAAGGTACCGGTGACGACACCCGGGGCTGGGGACCGCCCTTCGTGGAAGGCGCCGACGGGGGCCATCTCGGGGCCGCCTATTTCCACGCCACCAACCGCGGCAAGCGCTCGATCGAGCTCGATTTCGAGAGCGAGGACGGGCGGCGTATCGTCAGGAAGCTCGCCGCGCGCTCCGACGTGCTGATCGAGAATTTCAAGGTCGGCGGGCTCGCCAAATTCGGCCTCGACTATGCCGGCCTGCGCGAGGAATGCCCCCGCCTGATCTATTGCTCGGTCACCGGCTTCGGCCAGACCGGGCCATATGCCGCCCGCGCCGGCTATGACCTGATGGCCCAGGGCATGGGCGGCATCATGGACCTGACCGGCGCTCCCGATGGCGAGCCGCAGCGCGCCGGGGTTCCGGTCGCTGACATTTTCACCGGGATCTATTCGGTCGTGGGCATCCTCGCTGCGCTGCACGAGCGCGCGCGCACTGGCCGCGGCTGCCTGGTGGACACGGCGCTGGTTGACAGCCAGGTCGGCGTGCTCGCCAACCAAGCCCTCAACTACCTGGTCTCCGGCCAGGTCCCCAAGCGCATCGGCAATGCGCATCCCAACATTGTCCCCTATCAGGTTTTTCCAGTTGCCGATGGTCACATCATCATCGCGACCGGCAACGACAACCAGTTTGCCAAGCTCTGCGCGGTACTCGGTGAACCCAAGATTGCCGAACAGGCGAACTATCGCGTCAACTCCGATCGGCTCAAACACCGCGAGGAACTGATCGCGCACCTGTCCGCATTGACCCGGCGCTGGTCGCTTGCCGACCTGCTGGCGAAGCTCGAATCGGTGCAGGTCCCGGCGGGACCGATCAACCCGCTCGATCAGGTGTTCGCCGATCCACAGGTGGTCCATCGCGGCATGCGCATCGATCGGCCGAGCGCGGCCGCGAAGGCCGGCAGCATCCCGGGCGTCCGTACGCCGATCATGATCAACGGCAATCCGGCGGCGGCGGAGCGCCCTGCCCCGCGGCTTGGCGAGCACACTGCTGAGGTATTGCGCGAGATTGGCGAGGCGTAGAGATAGGCGCTGACTCGCGAGCGTCGCGGTTGCATCGTCAGCAAAAGCCCGAGGGCTCCGCGGAAGTCGCCTGCTTTTTCGCGAGATAGATCGTTTGCGTGAAGGGCTTGTCTTGCAGGGGGTTGTGAAACGTCACCTCCTCGGCGCGCGCATCCGCGAAAATGCGGCCGAGGCGCGCGGTGAAGGCGTCGTCCGGACGATCATTGGACCAGAGAGCGAAGATCCCGCCGGGCCGCAGATGCACGCCAAGCCGGAATAGCCCCTCCTCGCCGTAGAAAGCGGCGTTCTGCGGATCAAGCAGACAGTCGGGGGAATGATCGATGTCCACGAGCACGGCGTCGAATGTGCGGGCGGCCGCGGCCGGATCAAAGCCCGCTTCGGAAGCCGCAAGCGCGAAGAAGTCGCCTTGAACGAAACGGCATCGGGGGTCGCCGGTAAGCTTGGGGCCGAGAGGCACCAGACCTTGCGTATGCCAGTCGATCACAGCCTGCAGGGCCTCGACGACGATCAGCGAGGCGACCTTCCGGTGCTCCAACACGGCCTGGGCCGTGTAGCCGAGCCCCAGCCCCCCAACGACGACGTCAAGTCCGGGTTCGGAAAGTCCCGCCAGCCCCAGCCGGGCCAAAGCAATCTCTGATGTCGTGAACAAACTCGACATCAGAAATTCATCGCCAAGCTTGATCTCAAAAACATCCACACCGAGCTTCAACTCGCGACGCCGGCGCAAGCTCAACGCGCCAATCGGTGTTGGGCGATAGTCCAGCTCTTCGAAGTCGAGGCTCATTCAGCGCTCGTGTTGCGGCACGGCTCGCAAGTCGACTGACAAGAAGCGATGGAATTCCGAGCTTGATCGGCCGTCTGGCCGCGCATCAAGCCAAACAATCAGAGCACCCAGCCTGCTGCGCTTATGAGCGCTGGGAGGCACATGCAGGTTCGGAAAATCTATTTGCGTGCGACACCCATCAGGTGATCCGGCAGCCAGGTGGCGATCTCGGGAAAAATGCACAAGATTACGATCGCAAGCATCATGCAGCCCACATAGGGAAGCGTGCCCCACATCACCTGCGTCACCGGCACGTCGGGCGCGATCGAGCTCACGATGTAGATGTTCAACCCGACCGGCGGATGGATCAGCCCGATCTCCATGTTGATGGTCATGATCACGCCGAACCAGACGGGGTCGAAGCCCGCCGTGGTGATGATCGGATAGAGGATCGGCGACGTCATCAGGATGATGGCCGCAGGCGGGATGAAGAAACCGCTGACCAGCAGAAACAGATTGATGAGCAGCATCAACACCCATTTGTTGACGTGCATGTCGGCGATCGCCTGCGCCAGCGTCTGGGTGAGATAGAGCGAGGTCAGCATGTAGCCGAACAGCACGGCGGTCGCGATGATCATCAGGATCATCACCGATTCGCGCGTGGTATCGCGCAGGATGAGCCACCATTTGTCCGGCGCCCACATGCGATAGATGAGAACGGCCATCAGCACGCACAGCGCCGCGCCGACGCCGGCGGCTTCCGACGGCGTCGCCACGCCGCCGTAGAGCGTGTACATGACCCCGAAGATGATCAAGACAAACGGCGCGATCTTGGGGATGGACTGGAATTTCTCCTTCCACGAATAGCGGAAACCCAACGCATGCGAGCGAAAGCCGCGCTTCCAGATGATGAACAGCGTCCACAGGATGAACAGTCCGGTGAGCATCAGCCCCGGCAACACGCCGGCAAGAAACAGCCGGCCGATCGAGGTCTCGGTGGCGATCCCGTACAGGATGAAGGTGATCGACGGCGGGATCAGGATGCCGAGCGTGCCGCCGGCGCAGATCGAGCCGGTGGCCACGTCGTCCGGGTAGCCGCGCCGGCGCATTTCCGGAATGCCCATCTTGCCGATGGCGGCGCAGCAGGCGGGCGAAGAGCCCGTGAGCGCGGCAAAGATCGCGCAGGCCCCGATATTGGAGATCACCAGACCGCCGGGCACGCGATAGAGCCAGCGGTCGAGCGCCTCGTAGAGATCCTTGCCGGCGGGCGACGAGCCGATCGCCGCGCCCATCATGACGAACATGGGTATCGACACCAGCGTGAAGTCGGAGAGCGCGGTGTAGAACGTTTCCGCCGCCACGTGCAGCGAATCCAGGCCCTGAAAGATCACCAGAAATGAAATGGCGATGGCACCGAGCCCGAAGGCGACCGGCGCACCCGACAGCAGCACCACCAGAGTGACGATGAGAACGATGGCACCTTGGGTGGCCGGGCTCATGTCGTTTCCTTCGGCGGCAGCCCGAAGGGCAGCTCGCGCCCGCTCGCCAGCTTGTAGATCTCGGCGATGTACTGGAGGCTGAGCAAGCCCAGCCCGATCGGCATCGCCGCGTACGGGATCCACATGCGCGCACGCCACATGGACTCGGAGCGCCAGTTATTCTCCCAGGCCTCCTGCCAGAACTGGAACGTCAGCACCGTCATCACGGCGCAGAACGCCAGCGACATCAGCATGGACGCGAGCGCGAGGCGATAGCGGCCCTTCTGCCCGAGATAGAGCGGCAGCACGTCGACATTGACGTGACCGCGGTTGAGCAGCAGGTACGGGCTGCCGATGAAAGTGGCCGCTACGATGCTGAACGTGACGAAATCGGTCTGCCAGATCGTGGTCTCATTCAGCACGTAACGCACGAACACCATCTGGCAGACGATGATCACGCTGGCCGCGATCAGCGCCGCGGCGAATACGCCGCAAATCTGCGACAGCAGCGTGATGCCGCGGACATATCGATCCATAGGTACGCCCCTCCGTCCCCGCTCGGCACATGCCGACCAACGCACGCGCGCCGGCCGGTGGCAATCGGGGCGCTATTTGACCGCGAGGGCCTCGTCGATCAGCTTCTTGCCGTCGGAAACCTCGGAAGCGAACTGCTTGTAGGAGCTGTCCTGGGCGATCTTCACCCACGCCTCGTATTCCGCCGGAGTCAAGGTGACCACCTCCACATTGTTCTTCTTGAAGGTGGCGACCATCTCGTCGTCGAGACCCTTGGTCGCCTTGTTGAAATACTCCTCCGACTTCTTTCCAGCATTGGTCAGCGCGGCCTGCTGCTCCTTGTTGAGCCTGTTGAAGCTGCGCTTCGACATCAGAACCGGCTCGTACATGAACCACAGCGCATTGTCGCCGGGCGCGGTGATGCACTTCACCTGCTCATAGATGCGGAACGAGACGAAGCTGCCGGTGCTGGTGTCGGTGGCGTCGGCCACGCCGGTCTGCAGAGCATTATAAACTTCGTTGCTCGGAATCGAGACGATCGACGCGCCCGCCTGCTGCCACATGGCGGCGAAGGTCGGGCCCGCGGAACGGATCTTAAGCCCCTTGATATCCTCCGGCTTGCGGATGCAGGCCTTCTTGGAAGCCACCGCGCCGGCGAGCCAAGCGTCGGCCAATACGACCACGCCGGCCTTGTCGATCTTCGCCTTGATCTCTTTCATGAACGGCGACTCGTTGAGCCGGGTCGCGCGCTCGTGGTTGCGCACCAGCGCGGGCATCAGCGTGGCGCTGAACGCGCCCACCTTGCCGCTGGCGT
This sequence comes from uncultured Alphaproteobacteria bacterium, assembly GCA_963725065.1. Lineage (GTDB taxonomy): Bacteria > Pseudomonadota > Alphaproteobacteria > Rhizobiales > Xanthobacteraceae > VAZQ01. The sequence continues at coordinate 72,556 of CAVRXD010000059.1, read as the reverse complement.
AGTCCAACGGGAACGACGATATGTCGAGCTGGCCGTTGACCATCGCGTTCCATTGATCATTGGGCTTGAACAGCGACGCGCCGGGATAGACCTGGACATCGAGCGCGACATTGGCGGCCTTGGCGTCGCGCGCGATGATCTGGACCATCTCGTCGCGGGCGTCGCCCTTGCCGCCGGGGAACTGGTGGGACGCCTTGAGCACGGTTTGGGCGTGGCCAATGGCAGGAATCGCGCAAAGCGCAGCCGCCACGGCGAAAGTCGACGATAGTTTTCTCATGATTTCCTCCGATAACATTGCGCGCTTTTCTGTTTCCTCAAGGAACTGAATTTTACGAGCATTGTCAAAGCCTAGGTCGTCGCAGCGGCTTCGATGCACCTTCCGGACGATGTAGCAGCCGTGCTGGCGGCGCTCCCAAGGACAATCAGTAGCGCGGGCCTACCACGTCAATGTGCGGACGTTGTCCGCGAAGACGAAATTCTCGAGATAGCCCGGACGGCCGAGCTGCACGCCCGGCACGACGTCGTCGAGCCGCAGCCCGAACTCCTCGAGGCAAGGCTGGCAGATCAGCACGACTGCGCCGCCGCGGACCAGGTCGGCGACAAGGTCGCGCGGGATCTGCTGCATGGACGATTTCTTCTCCTGCTCACCGGCACGCAACGCAAGCTTGACCGCATCGAGATTGAGAAACACGGCGACGGGATGCCCGATCTTCATCATCGCTTGGGCGAACTCGAGCCCCATGGCGCCGCGCCAGCTGTCGGCCGTGGTCATGTGCACCAGCAGCGGATGGTTCTCCGGCGCGGCCAGCGCGCCGGTCAGATCGTCGTGCGCCTTCCCTGACGGAACCGCCGCCACCAGGCTGCCACCAACCAGAACACCGAGCAGGAAGATGACGATCCGTCGCATGGGAGACCTCGCTGCGGCATGGCTGCCCGTAGGCTTGGCTCTAATCTCGCTCGAATCTCGGGCAGCGTCCATGGCGGCGCCCTTGACCTCGCGGCCGGGACCATCGAAGCATGGCACGCAAGGAATGCCGCTTGCGGGTCAGGCGCGAGCGCAAATGTGGGAGATGTGGATGACGCGGCTGCTGTCGATCACGCTGGCAACGCTGATGCTCGCGGGCGCAGCCGTCGCCCAGACGGGCGATGCCGGATGGCCGGACCGGCCGATCCGTCTGGTGGTGCCCTTCCCCGCCGGCAGCAGCACCGACATCGTCGCGCGCATCATCGCGCAGAAGCTCGGCCAACGGCTCGGCCAGCAGATCGTGGTCGAGAACCGCGCCGGCGCAAGCGGCAATATCGGCGTCGATGCAGTCGCCAAGGCTGCCCCCGACGGCTACACGATCGGCATCGCCACCGCGAGCACGCAAGCGGTCGCCGTCAGTCTCGGCACCAACCTGCCCTACGATCCGATCAAGGACTTCGCACCGGTGGCCATGATCGGAAGCCAGCCTTATGTGCTCGTGCTCTATCCGGGCCTGCCCGCGCAAGATATGGCGCAGTTGATCGCGCTCGCCAAGGCGAAGCCCGGCGTGCTCAACTATGGCTCCGCCGGCGTCGCGTCGCTGGCCCACCTCGCCACCGCGCTGTTTGCGAGCATGGCGGGCGTAAACATGACGCACGTGCCCTACAAAAGCTCGGCGCAATCGATGACTGACATGATCACCGGCCGGCTCGACATGCAGTTCGCGACCATCGCGCCGTCGCTGCCCAATATCCGTGCCGGGCAACTACGCCCGCTCGTGACCAGCGGGAAGACGCGCGTGGCCGCGCTGCCGGAGGTCCCGACCGTGGCGGAGTCCGGGATCACCGGCTACGAAGCCGCGCTATGGGTCGCGCTTGTCGCACCACCCGCCACACCGCCGGCCATCGTCGCGCGGCTCAATCGCGAGGTGAACGACATCCTCGATACGGCCGAGGGCAAGGAGGCCATGATCGCGCAAGGCATGGCGCCCGAGCCCGGGCCGCCGGAAGCCGTCACCGAGCGCACCCGCACCGACATCGAAAAGTGGCGCGGCGTTGTCGCCAAAGCCGGCATCCGCGCGGAGTAAGGTATTCCCCCGCGAAGTCGATGACGCCGCGTGCTAACATGCGGACGGTGCTTGCGAGAAAAACAACAGACCCTCGGGAGGAAAATATGAGAATCGCTTTCTTGGCGTCAGCCATCGTCCTCGCCGCGACGCCGGCGCTTGCCAACGATGCTCCCCGTTTTCAGGTCGATGCGTCCTGGCCGCAGCCCCTCCCCAACAACTGGATCATGGGTCAGGCGGCCGGCATCGCGGTCGATGCACAAGACCATGTCTGGGTGGTCCAGCGCCCCAGAAGCCTCACCAACGACGAGAAAGCCGCGTCGCTCAGTCCGCCGACCAGCAAATGCTGCGTACCGGCTCCGCCGGTCATGGAGTTCGACCCGGAGGGCAAGCTGGTGCGGGCCTGGGGCGGCCCGGGCGAGGGTTACAACTGGCCACAGAACGAGCATGGCGTGAGCATCGATCCCAAGGGCTTCGTCTGGATCGGTGGCAACGGCGAGAAGGACGGGCAGTATCTGAAGTTCACGCGCGACGGCAAATTCGTGTTGCAGATCGGCAAGCAAGGCGATCAGACCGACAGCAATGACGTGACCCGCCTGGGCAAGCCGGCCGACGCCGAAGTCGACCCCGAGACCAATGAGGTCTACATCGCCGACGGCTATTTCAATCATCGCGTGATCGTGTTCGACGCCGACAGCGGTGCCTACAAGCGCCACTGGGGCGCCTATGGCAAGAAGCCGACCGACGAGAAGCTCGAGCCTTACAATTCGGCTTCGTCGCAATTCGGCAATCCCGTCCATTGCGTGAAAATCGCAAAGGACGGCTTGGTGTATGTATGCGACCGCGCCAACAACCGCCTCCAGGTGTTCCGCAAGGACGGCAGCTTCGTGAAGGAGTTCGCCTACGAAAAGAACACCAGGGCCTCGGGCTCGGTCTGGGACCTGGACTTCTGGATCGACGGCAAGCAGACCTTCCTGTTCAACGCCGACGGCACCAACAACGAAGTGCGCACGCTCGTGCGTGAATCCGGCGAGGTCGTCGGCGCGTTCGGGCGTAACGGCCGTAACGCCGGCGAGTTCCATTGGGTGCACAATCTCGCCATCGACTCCAAGGGCAACCTCTATACGACCGAGGTGGACACCGGAAAGCGCGCGCAGAAATTTCGCTATGTCGGCCCGGCGGTGGCGAAGTGACGCCATACGATGGCTGACGGCGAGGTCGTAAGCGGCGAGATCGAGCGGCGAAGGGGCGAGCGGCGAAGGGTCGCGGCCTGTTGAACCGCCGCTAACGCACTTGAACCAGCGACGCAAAGCGGCAGAATGCCCGCCAACAGATAAGAAGCGTCGGGGCGGGTTTTTGCCCTGCCGCTCGTGACATCCAAGGAGGACGCGATGCCCGAGATCAAGCCCACCTGCCTTTGCGCGACCGCAGCACTGGCCATTGTGCTGGCGGCGACGCCGGCCATTGCCTGGGAACCGAACAAACCGGTTGAGATCGTCGTGGCGGCCGGGGCCGGCGGGGCATCCGACCAGATGGCGCGAATGATGCAGTCCGCCATCCAGAAGAACAACCTGATGAAGCAGCCGGTGGTGGTCTCGCTCAAGGGCGGCGCCTCGGGAGCGGAAGCGCTCATCTACATGAAATCGAGCGAAGGCGACCCCAACAAGATGCTCATCGCCTACTCCCTCATCTACATGCTGCCGCTGTCCGCCAAGATTCCGTTCAACTGGCGCGATCTCACCCCGGTTGCGGTGATCGCGCTGGATCAGTTCGTGCTGTGGGTGAACACGCAACTGCCCTACAAGTCGGTGAAGGAGTTCGCCGACGCCGCCAAGGCCGCTTCGCCGCCGCTCAAAATGGGCGGCACCGGCTCGCGGCGCGAGGACCACGTCCTGACAGTCTTCATGGAGAAGAAGACGGGCGCGAAATTCGCCTACCTGCCCTACAAGTCGGGCGGCGAGGCCGCCACCCAGCTCGTCGGCAATCACACCGCCTCCAACGTCAACAATCCATCGGAGAATCTCGAAGTCTGGCGCGCGGGCCAGGCGCGTGCGCTGTGCGTGTTCGACAAGGAGCGGATCGAGTACAAGACCAAGGTCACCACCGATCAGTCGTGGAACGACATCCCCACATGCAAGGATCAAGGTCTCGACGTCGAGTACCTGATGTTGCGCGCCATATTCCTTCCAGGGAAGGTGACCGCGGAGCAGACCGCATTCTACGTCGACCTGATGAAGAAGTTGACGCAGACGGCCGAATACAAGGACTACATGGAGAAACAGGCGCTCAAGCCGATCTTCCTCACCGGTAAGGACATGCTCAAGTTCCTGGAGGAGGACGATACGTTGAACAAGAACCTGATGACCGAGGCAGGATTTGTCGCGAACTAGGGCCGGTCGCCGTCGACGCGCCTCTTTCCTTCGTCATTCCGGGGCGCGCCACCGAGGTGGCGCGAGCCCGGAATCCATACTCACAGGCGGCGGTTATGGATTCCGGGCTCCCTCGCTGCGCTCGGGACCCGGAATGACCGCGCACCCCAATCTCAATTCGCACTAGCCCTCAATGGCCACACCTGAAACTGAAATTGTCGTCGAGGACCCGACCGCTCCTGCGGACGACTCCCCCTCCATCGTCAGCACACGCACCGTCGAGATCGTCGTTTCGCTGATGCTGCTCGCGCTGGCGGTCCTGCTCGGCTACGACAATTGGCGCACCGGCATCGCGTGGGCCTCGGACGGACCGCAGGCCGGCTACTTCCCGTTCTATCTCGGCCTCATCCTCGCCGCCGCCAGCCTGTACGGGCTCGTGACCGCGCTGGTGACCGGCGCAGGCGCTGGGCAGACATTCGTCACCCGTGCGCAGCTCAGCCGGGTGATGCAAGTCTTCATCCCGACGCTGTTGTTCTGCCTGCTCACGCAATGGCTCGGGCTCTACGTCGCCAGCTTCCTCCTGATCGCGAGCTTCATGCGTGTCGTCGGGCGCATTGCGCTGTGGAAATCGCTGCTCACCGCCTTCCTGTTCGCCGCCATCATGTTCGTCACCTTCGACCTCGCGTTCGACGTCATCATGCCGAAAGGCCCGCTGGAAGCGGCCTTCGGCTACTAGGCGCCGCGGGGTTTGCAAACTTCGGAATCGGAACACTAGGCCGGCACGATGGAAGCGTTCAGCCTGCTGCTTCACGGCTTCTCCGTCCTGCTGACGTGGAAGATCCTGGCGGTGATGATGGTCGGGCTTGTGCTCGGCATCTTCGTCGGCGTGCTGCCCGGACTTGGCGGCCCGAACGGCGTGGCGATCCTGCTGCCGCTCACGTTCACGATGGACCCGACCTCGGCCATCGTCATGCTGTCCTGCATCTACTGGGGCGCGTTGTTCGGCGGCGCCATTACCTCGATCCTGTTCAACATTCCGGGAGAGGCATGGTCGGTGGCGACCACCTTCGACGGCTATCCGATGGCGCAGCAGGGCAAGGCGGCGGAGGCCCTGACCGCAGCGTTCACCTCTTCGTTCATCGGCTCGCTGGCGGCGGTCCTTCTGATCACGTTTCTGGCGCCCGGCATCGCCTCGTTTGCGTTGCGGTTCGGGCCGCCGGAATTTTTCGCGGTCTACCTGCTGACGTTCTGCTCGTTCGTGGGCCTCGGACGCGAGGATAAGCACAAGACCATCATTTCCATGGCGCTCGGCCTGCTGCTCGCCGGCATCGGCATGGATACGGTCTCCGGCACCCTGCGCATGACGTTCGGTTCGAACGAGCTCCTGCGCGGCATCAATTTCCTGGTTGCGGTCATCGGCCTGTTCGGCATCAGCGAAATCCTGCTCACGATGGAGGAGCGGCTCGCGCTGCGCGGCCACGCCGCCAGCATCAGCCTGCGCGTGGTGCTGAAGGTGTGGAAGGAACTGCCGCGCTACTGGGCGACGCTGCTGCGCTCGTCGGTCATCGGTTGCTGGCTCGGCATCACCCCCGGTGGGGCGATTGCCGCCTCGTTCATGGGCTACAATCTCGCCAAGCGGTTTTCCAAGGACAAGGACAGCTTCGGCAAGGGCCGGATCGAGGGCGTGTTCGCGCCGGAAACGGCCGCGCACGCCTCGGGCACGGCGGCGTTGCTGCCGATGCTGGCCCTGGGGATTCCCGGCTCGGGCACCGCGGCGATCCTGCTCGGCGGCCTGATGGTGTGGGGGCTCAATCCCGGCCCGCTGCTGTTCGTGGAGCACAAGGACTTCGTGTGGGGCCTGATTGCCTCCATGTATCTCGGCAATGTCGTCGGGCTGGTGCTGGTGCTCACCACGGTGCCTGTTTTCGCCGCCGTCCTGCGGGTGCCGTTCGCGGCCATCGCGCCGATGATCGTGGTGTCCTGTGCGATCGGCGCCTACGCCATCCAGAACGCCATGTTCGACATCTGGCTGATGCTGGGTTTCGGCGTCGTCGGCTACGTGTTCAAGAAGATCGGCATTCCGTTGGCGCCGTTCACCCTCGCCTTGGTGCTGGGCAATCGCGCCGAGGATGCATTCCGCCTGGCGATGATCGGCGCGGGCGGCGATTTGCGCGTGTTCTGGTCGAACGGGCTGGTGGGCTCCATCACCACGCTGGCGTTTGTTCTGCTGTTCTGGCCGCTGCTCGGCCGATTGTTCGAACGCGCAAGCCGGTTGTGGCGACCGGCCGACGAGGGGGGCGCGCGCGCAACGTGATTATTGAAGCGCGTTCAGCAAAAATGAAACCGGGTTTGCGTCCGAACGCACTCAAGCCGCGCTGCGTTGACGCCGCAGTTGCCCGATCGCGCCGTTGGCGAGCCGCCAAACGTCCCGCTCACCATTCCGAGCCAATCGAGTCAGGCTTTCGGTCAAGCTCGCGCGCATTTCCCTCACATCACGATGCGCGAGTTCGGGATCGGTCCTGACGAACTGCCACGACTTGTCGAACGCGGTATCGACCAGGGCAATGATCTTGGGATCAAGATTTGCGGTCCAGGTCACGGACATATCAATTCCTCCCGCCAAGATTTTTCTTTTTGTATCCCACGCGGAAGGATGGCCGTCCAGCACGCAACTCGATGGTGCGACGCCAAAATATTGCTGCACTGCCCCACCGTTATAGTGAATTTACGCCGGTTTTCCACCTCCCGCTACCTCCCGGGAGAAGCACGTCATCATGCGATGATCGATGGACGCCATGGCGGCGCCGCGAAAACGGCGGCGGCGCCGCGTTAAGCCGCCGCGCTGATCTTGCGGCCGGTCCAATGGCGATAGGCCCACTCCGCCGCAAACGAGGCGGCGGCAATGATGACCAGCGCGACCAGCGCCGCGGGCTGCTGCTGGTAGGTGTACACGCACAGGATAGCGAACATCAGGAGGCAGGTGAGCAGCGACAGCCACACCAGGATGGCGTTCGCCCCGGTCGCCTGCAGCACCTTCAGGTGACCTGCGTTCACCGCCGCATAGATCAGGAGGAAGGCGGCGCTGCCCATCATGGCGATGCCGGCGAGATCGAAGCACAGCATCACGGCGACGACGAGCGCGGCGGTGAGCAGCAGCCCACCAGTCGCCTGCTTCCAATCGGTCCGCGACAGGCCGACAGGCAGTTCGCCGTCGCGGGCAATCATGTAGCAGACGTTGGCGGAGCCAAACAGCGTGGCATTGATCGCCGAGGCGGTCGAGAACAGCGCGGCAATGGCGATCAAGCGGAAACCGAATTCGCCCAGGAACGGTTTGGCGGCCTCGGCCAGCGCATAATCCTTGGCGCGCTCGATTTCATAATCTGACAGATTGCCGGTCACGGTCAGGGAAACGGCGAGGTAGATGATGATCACCAGGATCACGCTGGTGTAGAGCGCGCGCGGGAGCATCTTGCGTGGATTGCGCATGTCGGCGGCAGCATTGGTGATGAGCCCGAAACCCTCGTAGCCGATGAACAGCACGCCCGCGCCGAACAGGATGGACTTGGTTTCCGGCCACAGCTCCGGCGAGAGATAGCCGGGCCGGATGAACCACAGGCCCACCGCGGCGAACAACACCAGGATCGCCACCTTGATCACCACGATCACGGTCTCGGAACGGCCCATGAACTTGGCCCCCAGGGCATTGACCACCGTCAGCAGGACGACGACGACGACCGCCAGCGATTTCAGCAACAGCGGCGACGGCGTGGTGGTCACGAAGGTGGCGGCGTAACCGCCGAAGGCGGTGGCGTAGAGGGCGAGGGAGATGATGTAGCCGGCCCACATGAACAGGTTCAAGCCGCCGGCGAGGATGCCATCGCCGAAGCTCTTCACTAGGAAATGCACGGCGCCGCCGGCGGAGGGGAATGTGGCGCCGAGCTTGGCATAGGAATAGGTGGACAACAGCGCCACCACGCCGCCGATGGCAAACGCCAGCCACATCGCATTGCCGGCCGCCTGCGCCACGACGCCGAGGATGGAGAAAATGCCCGCGCCCACCATCCCGCCGATACCGATCGACACAGCGGCCACCATACCGATCTGGCCCGAGCCGCGATCGGCGCCGGACGAAGTATTGGAAGGCCCGGTGGAGTTTATCGTCATGGTTCGACTCGCTGCTCGATTTCGCAGACAGCTTAGCTGATAATGGCGATGGGATTCGAGATAATCGCCGGATGGTTGAAGGCGCGACGATGTGGCCAAGCGGAGTGACATCGAGATCGCGCTGCGTCGGCTGGCGCCTCGGATCCCAGCGCATGAATTCGGCGCGGTGGTGGACCACGCCGTCGACAGCCCCGGACTGAAGCTCGCCGTCCCGGAGACCGCCGCATGGCTGTCCCTGGTCGCCTATGTGCGGCACGTGTTCACGGACTACGACGAGCTGCTGGCCCAGGACTACGACCAGGAGAGCGCGCGGCATTTCGTGGCCGACGTGATCACTGCCGTCCTGGACGATTGGGGCGTGCGGCGGCGCCTGAGCGCCGACGATTGAAGTGCGGATGCCGTTTCGGATCGGCAAGGTTGCCGCAAGCTGGGTGAGCTCCCTCTCCCCGCTTGGGGAGAGGGTCGGGGTGAGGGGGTTACGGAAGATCGAAAGATCCTAACCCCTCACCCCACCTCTCTCCCTACGGGAGAGGGAGCAGACCGAGACCGCTGCCGCGTCAATCACGCATTTGCAGCCGACGATTCCAACAATCGTGAAGCGCCTAAGTCACCGCTTAGGCCGACCTCAGCTCACCGCCAGGGGCGCCAGCGCATCGATGTCGGTCACGACATCGATGATGACCGGGCGGTTCGCCTTCAACGCCTGCTGGATGGCGGGACCGAGGTCGCCGGGCTTCTCGACCCGCATCCCGACCGCGCCCATGTCTTCGGCGATGCGGGCGAAATTGACCTTGCTGAAGGTCCACATCTCCCGCGCCTGCTCGGTCTGGGTGCCGCCATAGACGCGGTCGAACCCACGCTTCGACTGGTTGCCGCTGGAGTTGTTGTTGACCACGGTCACGGCGTTGATGCGCCAGCGCGCCGCGGTCTCGATCTCGGCGATGTGGTACCAGAGCCCGGCGTCGCCGGTGAACGTGACCACGGGCCGGTCGGGGCACGCACATTTCGCGCCGAGCCCGGCCGGGAACGCCCATCCGAGATGGCCGGCGCTGCGCATATAGCTCTGCGCAGGACTGGTGAGGTCGTAAAAGCCGCCCATCCACATGCCACCGTGGCCGGTATCGACCACGACGATGCCGTTGTCCGGCACGTGCCGGGTGAGCTCGGCGCAGATGCGCTCGGGCCGGATCGGGACCGCGTCGGAGGTGAGCGCCGGTTGGTACTTCGCCGCCCATTCCTTGCAAATCTTCTGCGCCTCCTCGATCCAGGCCTTGCGCGTGCCGGCGCTGGCGCGGTCGGCCGCCGTGAGCATGCGCGCAAGCGTGACCTTGGCGTCGCCGTTGACGCCGGCGAGGAGCGGATAGTTGCGGCCGAGCGCCTCGGGATCGATGTCGATCTGGACCGCCGGTGTGCCGATCTTCGGCACCGCCCAGAAATGCGTGGTCATGCCGCCGGTCTCGCTGCCGATGAAGCAGACGAGATCGGCGCCGTTGACCACCCGGTTGGCGCTCTCGCGTGAATAGGTGCCGACGACGCCGACCGAGAGTGGATGATTGCCGGGGATCACGTCCTTGCCGTTGAGCGAGGTCGCGACCGGGATCTGCAGCGCCTCGGCGAGCGCGACCAGCTCGGCGGACGCACCCGAGGCGCGCACGCCGCCGCCGGCGACGATCACCGGCCGTTGCGAAGCCTGCAGATGCTTGAGCGCCGCCATCACGCTCGCATCGTCGGGCGCCGGCCGGAACGGCGGCACGCGCGCGAACTGCGGCTCGCACAACGGCTCCATCTCCGCCTCGTCGGCATCGACCTGGCCTTCGTTGCCGCGGAACTGCAGGTGCACGGGGCCGGGCGTGCCCGAGGTCGCGACGCGAAACGCCTGTCGCACCATGTCGGGGAAGCGCGCCACGTCGTCGACCGTGGCGTTGAACTTGGTCACGGGCTCGAACGCCGGCACGTCGTCGATCTCCTGATAGACCTTGCGAAACTTGGTCTTCGGATCACGCCCGCCGGTCATGGCGATCACCGGCGAGTGCGCGAGCCAGGCGTCGCGCAGCCCGGCCGCCAGGTTGAGCGCCCCGATCACCTGCGCCGCGCAGATGCCGGGCCTGCCCGACGCGCGGGCATAGCCGTCGGCCATGTAAGCCGCCGCCTTCTCGCCATGCACATGCAGGCGCTTGATGTCGGTGCGCGTCTCCATCACCGCGAAAGTCTTGCGCAGCACCGCCGGCACATGGAAGACGTGGGTGACGCCGTAGCCCTTGAGCATGTCGGCGAGGCATTCGGCCCCGCTCATTTTTCGATTGTGTCCGAGCATGGTGAACCTTTCAGGCGGCAGGAAATGGCGTGAGGTCGCGTGGGAGAAGCGTCACGGCGGATCGTGGCGCGGCGGGGTCAGGAGTCCGCCGCGATGAAGCCAAGTCACCGACGCGAATGCCCCCAGCCACGATCCCAGGGCGGCAAATGCGACATACAAGGCGTTTTCGGTATAGCTGATCACCGCAAACGCCGACAACATGTACCAGATCGAGCTCCAGTTCGCGGCCCAGACCCGACGACGGCTGGACACCGCCGCGTTGAAGAACACATAGGCCGCGTCGGTTGCCGCGGTGGAGGCAAGGACGCCGATCGCGACCCACGGATTGATGGCGAAGTTCATGTGATGTTTCCGTTCGGCAAAGGTTTCGCATTGACGTATCGCACGCCCTCATCAAGCGTGTCAGAACGCCGCTCCTTCATCCCAGACAGCGAATGATCCCGTAAGCCCCACGGACCTCACGATCAGACCGCTGGCGTGACGGTGACCGGATGCCGGGAGGCGCGGCCACGACGCCGATCAAGGCGGCCGGCCTTGCTCACTTGATCGCGAGCGGATTGGTCGGCGAACCCACTGCGCCCGTGATTGGAATCGCGGGCGCGACGAACATGAACTCGTAGACCTTGTCGGCGGCACAGTCCTCGGCAAGGTCCTTCAGATAGAAAATCTCGCCCATAGTCATGCCCATGATCGGGATGGTGATCCAATGCCAGGGCTGGTTGATGCCGCCTTCGGTATTGTTCGGACGCACTTCGCAGCCCCAGGTGTCGCTGGCAAGGGCGGCGAGCTCGGTGCGCGCCACCCATTCGAGCGTCTCGAAGGCAAAACCAGGGGCGTCGCCGCCGGGATAGCCGTCCCAGCTTCCGGCCTTGAGGCAGCGCTCCATCTGGCCCGTCCGCACAATCACATAGTCGCCGCGCTTGATGGTGACGCCGTGCGCCTCCGCCGTGTTGTTGAGATCCTCGCAGGTGATGCCGTACCCGTCCTCGAGCGATTCTTTTCCCAACGCGCGCGCGACGTCGAGGAACACACCCCGCCCCACCATCTTGCTCTTGGTCTTCTCGATCCCGCACTTCTGCGCGCCGGCCGATGTGACTTCGCGGCAGTCGTAGCCGTTCCACATGTGGCTTTCATAGAAGATGTGGCCGAGCCCATCCCATTGCGTGCCGCATTGGAGCGGCATGGTCACCATGTCGTCGGCAGCGCGAATGCCTCGCTTGTCGAGCACGCCGGAATAGGCGTCGGTGCCGGTGCGGATCATGGTGTGGATCGGGTTGGTGCGGCCCATCGCGGGATAGTTGCTCTTCGCTCCCTGCGGGCCGGTATGATCGAAATTGAGCGCGAGCGAGATGACCTTGCCTTTGCGCACGAGTTGCGCCGCCCCGATGATGTCCGCGGGCGTCGTATAGTTGAGCGTGCCGATCTCGTCGTTCGGGCCCCACTTGCCCCAGTTCTTGTATTTCTCCGCCGCGTCGTGGAGGTCCTGGCGTGTGATTTTCTTGGACGTCATGGGGATTCCTTTTCTGGATCGTGTCGGCGGGAGCACGCGGGTAGGTGTTTACTGCGCCGCGCGCAAGGGCGATGATAGCATCAATCAAAAGATCAAGGGAGGATGCCATGGCGAACGTCCGCGCGCTCAGCGCCATTCTCGCGCTGCTGCCCTCGATGATGCTGCCCGCCGGCGAGTCGTCGGCTGACACCTATCCGTCACACTCGGTTCGCCTGATCGTGCCATTCGCCGCCGGCGGCCCGACCGATGTGATCGCGCGGATCGTCGCGCAGAAGCTGTCGGAGGCATGGGGCCAACAGGTCTATACCGAAAATGTGCCGGGCGCCGGCGGCAACACCGGCGTCACCATGGCGGCGCGCGCGCCAGCTGACGGCTACACGATGATGGTGGTCAGCACCGGCTTCATCGTCAATCCCAGCATGTATGCGAAGATCTCCTACGATCCGCTGAAGGACTTCGCGCCGATCACGCTTGTCGCCGCTTCTCCCAATGTGATCTCGGTCAATCCGGACTTCTCGGCGAAATCCATGAAGGAGCTCGTCGCGCTGGTGAAAGCCAATCCGGGCAAATTCAGCTTCGCGCAGCCCGCCACCGGCTCGACCCCGCATCTCGCGGGCGAACTGTTCAAGCAGAAATACGGACTAGACCTCGTCACGGTACCCTTCAATGGCGCGGCGCTGGCCGTCAACTCCACGATCGGGGGCCACACGCCGATCGCATTCACGGCACTCCCGCCGGCCATGAGCAATATCAAGGAGGGCAAGCTGCGCGGGCTCGCCGTGCTCGCGTCGGCGCGCTCTGCGACCTTGCCTGACGTGCCGACCAACGCGGAAGCGGGCGTTCCCGATCTCGAGAGCGACACGCTCACCGGCATCGTCGCGCCGGCGGGAACGCCGAAGGAGGTGATCGAACGCTGGCACGACGCCATCGCGAAGATGGTCGCATCGCCCGACGTCAAGCAGCGCCTGGAAGCGCTGGGCTTCGTCCCGGTCGCCGACACGCCCGAACAGTTCGGCGCGCGCATCAAGGCCGAGATTGCCAAGTGGAGCAAGGTCGTGCGTGACGCGAATATCAGGGCCGATTGATCGTTGCGAAATTCGACGCCGTCGTGAAATTCGCAAGCCGCTTGGCGCAAGCATGAATGCCGTGATGAGGACGACCGCACGCGGTGCGATCTGGGCGACAGCGCTGCTCGTCGCCAGTTCCTGCTTTGCACAGACGTCCGGCTATCCCAATCGACCGGTCAAAGTGATCGTGCCGTTTCCGCCCGGCGGCGCGACCGACGTAATCGTGCGGCTGATTACGCAAAAGCTCTCAGTGAGCCTCGGCCAGCAGTTCTACGCGGAGAACCACGCCGGGGCCGGCGGCAATATCGGCATGGGCATGGCCGCGAGCGCGCCCGCGGATGGCTACACAATGCTCGCTGTCACCAACAGCTTCATTCTCAATCCAAGCCTCTACGCCAGAATTCCCTACGATCCGATCCGGGATTTTTCTCCGCTGACCCTGACCGCGACGTCATCCTACGTGGTGGCCGTGCACCCTTCACTCCCCGCGCGAAGCGTCGGCGAGCTCATTGCGCTGGTGAGAGCCAATCCCGGAAAATACAGCTATGCCTCGGCTGGCCTTGGCACGCCCGGGCATCTCGCCGGCGAGTTGTTCCGATCGCCGCTCGGCCTCGACCTCGTCCACGTGCCCTTCAGCGGCGGCCCGCCTGCGATCAACGCCACGATTGCCGGTCATACGCCGGTGAGCTTCACCGCGCTGCCGACTGCCGCACCGCAGGTCAAGGACGGCAAGCTTCGCGCGCTCGCGGTCATGAGCAGCAAACGAGCCGCAGCACTGCCCGATGTGCCGACCATGGCGGAGGCCGGCGTCCCCGACTGCGAGGTCGATATCGTCGCAGGCATGGTGGTGCGTTCGGAAACGCCAGACGATATCGCCCAGCGCCTGCATGGCGAGATCGTCAAAGCCTTGGCCCAGCCCGAGATTCGCGAGCGTCTCAGCGCGCTCGGCTTCGAGCCGGTCGCAAGCACGCGGGACCAGTTCGCGGCCTGGATCAACGCCGAGATTCCGCGCTGGCGCCGGGTCATTCATGGCGTCAACATTCCGAAAGTGGAATGATCTCCCAGACCGCAACGAGAGAACCCGGAATGAAGGCAATCGCGCTTGGGCTTGCCGTGGCTCTTGTCGCCGGCGCGAGCCTGGCCCAGCCATCGGACTACCCCAATAGGCCGGTGAAGGTGATCGCACCGTTCGCGCCCGGCGGCCCTGTCGATATCGTGGCGCGCGTGCTTGCTCCGAAGTTGTCGGAGCGGCTGGGCCAGCAATTCTACGTGGAGAACCACCCCGGGGGCAGCGGCAATATCGGCACCGCGATGGCGGCAAAGGCTCCCGCAGACGGCTACACCATCCTGGTGATCAGCAGCACGCTGGTGGTCAATCCGAGCCTGTTCAACAAGCTCGGTTTCGATACGACGAGCGACCTTTCGCCGGTGTCGCTGGTCGGAGTGTCGCCGCAGCTTCTCCTGGTGAACCCAAATGTTCCGGCCACGAACGTGAAGGAGCTTGTCGCCTGGGTGAAGGCAAGCCCGGGCAAGCACAGCTATGCCCATGCCGGCCTCGGAACCCCGGGCTATCTCGCCGGTGAAATGCTCAAGCAGGCGTTCGGGCTCGACCTGGTGGCAGTGTCGTTCAACGGCGGCGGGCCCGCCATCACGTCGACCATCGGCGGGCACACGCCGATTCTCTACACCTCGATCTCAACCGCCGCCGAACACGTCAAGCAGGGCACCGTGCGCGCGCTCGCCGTGACCGGCGCGCACCGTTCGCCGGCACTGCCCGATGTCCCGACGCTCGCGGAAGCCGGCGCCCGCGATCAGGAATCCGACATCATCCTCGGAGTACTCGTTCCGGCCGGAACGGCGCAGGGCATCATCGAACGCCTGAATCGCGAGATCGTAGGGATCGTCGCACTACCCGACGTGCGCGAGCGCCTGGCGGCGCTGGGGTTCGAGCCGATCGCCGGCACACCGAAGGAATTCGCCGACCGGATCACATGGGAGATCGACAAATGGGCGAGGGTCATTCGTGCCGCCAATATCAAGGCGCAGTGAGAACCGCGCTCTACGCGTGAATGAAAACCGCTCAGCCAGGGAAGCCCGACGCTATGATCATGTTTGTCCGCGCCATCAGCATCTGCACGCTCCTCGTGTTGGCAAACGCCGCACTATGCACAGACCGGCTATCCCAACCGTCCCGTGCGCGTGATCGTACCGTTCGCGCCCGGAGGACCGTCCGATGCGATAGCCCGCCTGCTGATGCAGAAGTTCTCCGAAAATCTCGGCCAGCAGTTCTACATCGAGAACCACGCGGGCGGCGGCGGCAACCTCGGCACCGCGCTCGCCGCGCGCGCGACACCGGACGGCTATACCATTCTGGTCGCCAGCTCGAGCTTCATGATCAATCCCGGGCTTTACGCAAAAGTCCCGTACGATCCCTACAATGACTTCGATCCCGTGACCGAAATCGCCACCACGCCCAACGTGCTGGTCGTCCATCCCTCGGTCCCGGTGAAGACGGTACGCGAGCTCATCGACTTCGTGCGCGCGAGCTCCGGCAGGTCGAGTTACGCCAACCCCGGCACCGGAACGCCGTCACATCTGTCCGGCGAGATGTTCAAGCTCGCGCTCAAGATCGACATGGTCGCAGTCCCGTTCCAGGGCGGCGGGCCGATGATCCAGTCGGTGATCGGCAACCATACCCCGATCGCGTTCTCCTCGATGCCGCCGGCGGCGCCGCAGATCAGGGAAGGCAGAATCCGCGCGCTGGCGGTGACCAGCGCCAAGCGCAGCGTCGCGGTTCCCGACGTGCCGACCATGGCGGAGGCCGGCGTGCCGGACCAGGAAGGCGACACGCCGCAGGGCATCCTCGTTCCGAAGGGCGCGCCGAAGGAGGTGATCGATCTGCTCCATCGCGAAACCGTGAAGGTGATCGCGCTGGCCGACGTGCAACAGAAGCTTGCGGCCATCGGATTTGAGCCGATCGGCAGCACACCGGCGGAATTCACCGCTCGGATCAAGACCGAAGTGCCAAAATGGGCGAAGGTGATCCGCGACGCCAACATCAAACCGGAATGACGAGCGGCTTCGCCCCTGCTATATTTCCGGGTAAGGGGCGCTCAAGAGACGGTTCACTGCATGATTTCGACAGGCGTTCATTACCGGCGCGCGTGCGCGCTCGCCGCGGCGATTCTTCTCGCAATCGCGCAGGATGCGGCAGCCGACGGCTTGCTCGCCGGTGAGTGGCACACCGTTCAGACCCCGGAAATCAATGGCATCATCGGTCCCCCGCAGAAAGGGACGCGCTGCCTTACGCCGGAGGCCGTCGCCGATCTCGACACGACGTTCAGTCCGGTCAGCCGCACCACGAATTCGAGTTGCGAGCGCGTCGAGCACGAGCTCACGCCGCAGCGGCTGAAATGGCGGCTGCAATGCAGCGGCCAGATCGACATGGACGTACAAGGCGAGTTCAACTTCGACAGCCCCGAGCATTATGTCGCCATTATTACGGCACGCTCATTCATGCAGGGACGCCTCATGCAGTCGGTGCGCACGTCGATCGCGGGACAGCGCGTCGGCGACTGCCCGCAATGACCGGCGGCCGGGTCTTCTGCCCCTGAGCTTGGAGCTGATATCATGAGATCATTGATGCGACTGCGGGCGGCGCTTTTTGCGACGACCGCCGGCGCGTGCGCCGGCGGCCTCGTATTGCTGGCACTGAGCGGCGAGCGCGTCTCGGAAGCGGCGCAGTTCGTCGGTGCCAATATCGCGCCGGCGATCGCCACACCTGATGCCGCTTGGGAATCCGGCCCGGACTTTGCGCTCTGCCAGCCAACTGCGACAGCCCGTGCTCCCATGACGCGCGGGATGATCCGCCTGGTCGCAACGCAGACCGAAGTGCCGCAGGCCCGGAGCAATGCCGCATCGCCCGCGCTGACGTTCGCCGACAGCGATCCGCCGCTGTGGGACGGCCTCGGCTCGCTCGCCTACAAGATCACCACGGCGAGCCCGGCCGCGCAGAGCTATTTCGATCAGGGTCTGCGGCTGACCCATGCCTTCAATCACGAGGAGGCGCAACGCGCATTCCGCAAAGCGCAGAAGCTCGATCCCGATTGCGCCATGTGCTTCTGGGGCGAGGCGCTGGTGCTCGGGCCAAATATCAACATGCCGATGGTCGAGGAGGCGGTGGCCCCCGCGTTCGCCGCGGCACAGAAGGCGCGCGCGCTGGCCGCCAAGGCAGGCCCGCACGAACAGGCGCTGATCGCAGCCTTGTCCACGCGCTACGCCGAGAACCCGAAGGCCGACCGCGCCGAGCTCGATGCCGCCTACGCCGCCGCCATGGCCAAGACCGCGGCGCAGTTCCCGGAGGACAACGAGATCGCGGTGCTCTACGCCGAGGCGCTCATGGATCTCAGTCCATGGAATTACTGGCAGTCGGGCGGGCGAGAGCCGAACCCGCAAAGCGCCGAGATCGTGCCCACATTGGAGCGGGTGCTCGCCAAGGACCCCAATCATCCCGGCGCGATCCACTATTACATCCATGCCGTGGAAGCCTCGGACCGCCCTGGCCGCGCCGAACCCTACGCCGACCGGCTGCGGGGCGCCGTTCCTGGCGCCGGCCATCTCGTTCACATGCCGAGCCACATCTACTACCGGGTCGGGCGTTACCTCGACGCGCTGGCGGACAACACGACCGCGGCTGCGGTGGACGAGAAGTACCTGGCGGCGAGCGACGCCCCGATGGGGGTGTATCGGCTGGGCTACTACCCGCACAATGTGCATTTCGTCATGGCCTCTGCGTTGATGGCCGGCGATGGAGCGAACAGCATCGCCGCGGCGGACAAGCTGCACGGCCTTGTCCCCGACGCGGCGGCGCTCGCGATTCCGGGCGCGCAGCCCGTGAAGGCGGCGCCCTACTATGCTCATGCCCTGTTCAGCTCACCCGACGCCATCCTCGCCCTCCCCGATCCGGGCAATTCGATTCCCTACGTGAAGGCGATGTGGCACTACGCCCGCGGCGTGGCCTACGCGGCGCGGCGTGATTTCGTTGCAGGCAAGGCAGAAGCGAACGCCATCGACACGATCGAGCGCACGGCGGATTTCTCGCTGCTCAAGACGGCCGGCATTCCCGCATCGGAGGTGCTGCAGCTTGCGCGAACAGTGGTCGAGGGCCGCCTCGCCCAGGCGGAAGGCGATAGCAACAAGGCGATCGAGCGGTTCGAACAGGCCGCCGCGCTGCAGGACGCCCTGCCCTACACCGAGCCGCCTTACTGGTACTACCCGGTGCGCCAATCGCTCGCGGCCGCGTTGATGCAGGCAGGCCGGCTCGGCGACGCCGAGGAACAATTCCGGCGCGCGCTCGTTCGCGCACCCAACAACGGCTGGTCGTATTACGGATTGCTCGAACTCTCGAAGGCGCGTGGCGACGCCGCGGGGGCGCAAAGGGCGGAAGCCGAGCTGGCGAAAACCTGGGTCGGCGATCGCCAGCAATTGCAGATATCAAAGCTCTGACCGGCGCGCACGGTCGATCACGGAACAAGTCCAGGCCGCCGCACGACGTGCCGATTACCGGTAATGGATCGTAATCGTCGCCACCTGATCACCGGAATGGCGATCGACGAATCCGAGAAACGACGACAGCAGCTTACGTTCATCCTCGGCGGTCGTTGCCTGGACCTTGGCAGTGACGACCTCGGAAGCGGCGCGCTTGAGCTGGACCGAGCCGCGGTAGTTGCGGTGTTTCCAGCGCGTCGCATCCTTGGTCTTGCGCCCGACCCGGACATAGGTCCCGCGGCCGCCTTTGCGGATCGCGGCCTCCTTGGCGACGAGCATTCCGTAGAGCCGCGTCCGTTCACGCGGAACGATCTCGACGACTTTCATGAGAGGCCCCGTGCCTCGGGTTGACGGGGTCAGTATACCGCGGCTTAGCCGCCCCGACTACCCGACGACAGTCTCGGCCAAAGCGGCCGGCTCCCCGCCGCTCTCCACAGGCTCCTCTCGAGGTCGAACGCGCTGAGCGCCGGCGATCGACCAACGCCGTCGTGTATCCTCGCGTCGGCCTACGCCGGCGCTCGCACGCAGTCGCTGCTCACGGAAGAACCGGGCCGCCGAACCTGTACGCGACGCCGACCAGCGCGGTGTGGGTGTGAAACTTGGTTTCCGCGGCGATGGCATCGACGCCGGAAAACAAAGTGTAATCGAACTTGCCGTAGTCGCTGTAGCGATACTCGATGCGGGCCAGCCAATTGGACCAGAGCATGGCTTCGATGCCGCCGCCGGCGGTCCAGCCGATCCTGGTGGTCGACGCCGTGCTTGTCGTCCCGAGATTGGCGCCCGGCCGGCACCAGCCGATGGGAGATACGCTGCCGCAAAATGCGCTCGCCTCCAGATGGATCCAGGACGCGCCGCCGGTCGCATACAGCAACATGGTCGGGGTGATCAGAAACCCCGCGCGCGCGCGAGCGCTCGCGTCCCAGCTGTCCTTGATCGTAGCGATATCGTTGCCGGGGCTGCCCGCCTGCACGAGATTCTCGGCGCCCGGAATGCCTTTTATGCTGTTGTTGCCCTGGCCATAGGCGACGTCGGCTTCGGCGCCGACGACCCAATTCCCGACCTGCCAATTGTAGCCGAGATACACGCTGGGCCTGAACGTTGCCGAGCTGAGCCCGGACGGATTGTCGGTCAAGAAGCGGGTCCCGTTCGCCGCAAGATTCAACGGGCAGCCGACGCCGCCCGGCGCGCCGGTGCTCAGACAGTTTGTAGTCCACTTCGAATCGGAAAACCGCCCGCCGAGTGCGACGCCGACGTAGAAACCGGTCCAGGACTCCACCAATACCGGCGGTCTGATCGGCATGTCGGCCGCCATGGCCGATCCCGCGAGCGAAGCGACGAGCGCGACGCTACTAACAATGAGCTTATTCATGATGCCCCCCAATCACGCCCGAGCAATTTCGTGGGAAGATCATAGCGGCCGGACGCAAGATTTACTGTCACGGCTAAGCAACACTAAGTGTCGGAATCTGCGCGATAATATTGAATTAGAACAATTTCAATCTAGCGCGCCACATCGTCTTGGAAGATCAGAAGGTCGCGCAAGCGGGCGAAAAAGGCCGGCAAGAGGCGTCGCGACCCTGCGCAATTCCGCGGTTTTCACTGCGATCCGGCTACTTGACCAGATCGTACAGCTTCACCACGACTTTCGTCCCTTTGAGGCCGCGGGAGTGACGCACGATTTCCTTGTGCGCATCGCTCTTCATGTATCGCTCGATGTCCTGCTCGGACTCCCATTCCGAGTACGAGATGAACTCGCCGGCCGTCCTCGCCCGCAGCAGCTTCTCCGAGAGACAACCCTTCTGCTGGATCATGAGCGGAGCGCATTCTGTCTTCCAGACCTGCTCGGCCTTCTCGTTCTCGGATGGATCGAGCTGGATGTGAATGAGCCTGATGATCGACATGGGGTCACCTCGCCGGTTGGAAATCGTGTCGTGCCGGTTGGCCAGAGAGCCTGACGTTGGTCCGGCTCCTTGAGCCTCACGGATCCGTGCCGCAACGCTGCGGCGTCGGAGCTATAACCATGCTGCGCGAACGTCGGTTCCCTGGTGTGGCCAGTCCCCGGCAACGCCCGGGCCGGCCAGCCTTAAAAATCCTGGCGGGCAACTGGCGGAGCGAGCACGCGATATCTACATCACCGATGCCGAAATCGTCGTGATCGGTGCAACCTCCTCGGGGAGCCCCATGTCCGCCCTGTCCCTCGTGCTGAACCTGTTGTGGATCATCTTCGGCGGCCTATGGATGGCTTTCGGCTGGGTGATCGCCGGGATCGTGATGGCGATCACCATTATCGGCTTGCCGTGGGCTCGCGCCGCATTCAACATCGCCTCGTATACGCTGCTGCCGTTCGGCTACAAGGCGGTGTCGCGCTCCGATTACTCCGGGCGCGAGGACATCGGCACGGGTCCGCTCGGCCTTCTCGGCAATATCATTTGGTTGGTGCTTGCCGGATGGTGGCTGGCGCTCGGCCACGCGGTCACCGCCATTCTTCTCGCCGTCACCATTATCGGCATCCCCTTCGCCTGGGCGCACCTCAAGCTCGCGGGGCTCGCGCTCTGGCCGATCGGCAAGACGATCGTGCCGGCGGACGACGCCGCGTTGCCGTACGCTCGCCGGTTTTGAACCGGTTCAGCGGCCGTACGACGTGGCGTCCAACAGGCAAAGCTTCTCCACCCGCGCGTAATCTCCTGCCATCAACCGGTCGCCAATGTCCCGGCGATAGCGGACGTTCGGGATAAGGACGCGATCCGCCAAGCTGTTTGCGCGCTGCTGCGCCGAAGCAATGCTGTCGCCAACGCCAGTCACCACCATGGCCCAGCCATACATTCCACTGGTAACCAGTTCGCCGTTCTCCAGGCCAAGCTCGCAATAATGCAGGTTCGTGCGATCCGCCTCCGTCAACTCGCCGTCGAACAGGACGGGAAGTCCCACCGGCTCCTGCACCTGCGGCCGCGGGTAAGGAAACGGCGGCAGGGTGAGCACAATTCCGACAGAGAACCCCGCACGCGTTGCAAATCGGCTTGTTGATCGGCTGACCATGGCCGCGAGCAAATCCCCCCACGCCGTCTCCTGCAACGGCGTCAGGATCGCGAAGCCGGGGTAGCCGAAGCGGCAGGTGAATTCGAGCGGCCAGATCCCGCGCTCGTTCACGATCGTATTCAGGTTGACGTAGCCACAATGGCCGTTCTCGCGCAGCAACGGCTCCATTCGTGCGAGTGTGCGCTCGAAGAAGCCTCGGGAGCGCTCATAGGTCACCACCGTTCCCATCTCACCCGTGAGCTCGCCGAGGTCTCCGGGAAAGAAGCGCTTGTGCTCCCAGTCGAGGCAGGCCGGCAGCAGGAATTTGTCGCCGTCGAAATACGCACCTACCCCCATCTCGACGCCTTCGACAAACTCCATCAAGACGAAGCTCGCCTGCAGCGCTTCGGGGCGAGCGAGCTTGCCGAGCATGGCGCGCACGTCCCTGCCGTCGGCCAGTCGCCCCACATAGTTGTCGATGGCGGCGTCCGGTCCGTTGAACTTCAGAACGTAACGAGCAGGATTTTTCTGCAGAAAGTCGAGCGCCGCAGCTCGATCGGTAAATTCCCAGTTACGAGCGATCGCCAGCCCGGCAGCGGCAAGAACCCGCTGGGCATAGGCGCGGTCATTCTCCAGGCGATCGCCATAGGCGCTGCCGCCGATGACGTTGAAGCCCTTGCCGCGCAATTCGTCTTGCAGCGTGCCGCGGTCCTTGGCGACATTCTCGAATAGAATGATCCCGTCTCGACCGGCCGCGCGGATCCAAGCCAGCTCGTCGCGCCAGTCCGGCGTCCGCTCTACCAACCCGGCCAGCGTGCCACTGCAGAGTGGATTGCTGATCGAAATCCTGACCTCGTGCCCCTCTTCGATCAACCGAAGGTAAAGGGCGCCGAGATCGCAATAGTCACCGATACCCAGGAATCGCATCAGGCCGTCAACTTGCCACGGATCCGGACGCTACGCGGCCTCGTTGTGAAGCAGCGACAGGCTGAATTTCTGCCGATAGCGCTCAAAGCAGCGCGCGCCATGCCACAACCGAAGAACCGCGCCCTCGCCGATCGCGCGCGCCCGACGGGGATCCTCGGCGACGAGCGGGCGCAACACTTCGCGATTCCAGGTTTCGGAATGCCTGACGTCGAGCACCGCATGCAAGGCAAAGTAATGCCGTTTCTTGGCCGGAATGGCGAGGCGCCGCAATGCGCGATCGACATAACCCGCTCGCGTCGGTGCCGTCATCTCGATCACGCCCAGCGCTCCGATCGAGTGAAACGCGTAGCGGCGATTGTGCGCGAAGGCCACCATCAAGTTTCCCAGCGCCAAGGCCTCGGGGATCACGCTTTCGGGGGTGGGGTGCACATCGACATGCTGCGCCAGTCGCTCCAGCATCGGGCCGTGCATGCCTTTGCTGGCGCCGCGTCCCATCTCGTCCCAAAAGTTGCGCGCCATCTCAAGCTTTGCCTGTTCAGGCATCTTGACCTGGGTGAACGCCAATAGATCGTCGAAACCCGCCTCCCCCGCCACCTCCTGCTCGATGAACCACTTCATCTGTTCCAGGGTCGCCTGCGCCGCCAGCCAAGGAAACAGCGGATCACCCTGGCCGGGCCCGTTGTCGCGCAAGCGTTCGAACCACGCGATGAAGGCATCCACATCGAGCGGGATATCCGCCACCAGCGGCACAATCTCTTTGCGCACGGCCTCCACGAAGTCGCCTTCGGCTTCGGCCACACGCAACTCGTCGCGGACATGACCGCGCCAGGCCGGGACGGGCAGCGACGGCTCCAACCGATACCGGTTGTATCGCGTCAGTTCGCGTTGAAAACGGGCAAAGCCCGGTCCATCGGTATCGGTGGCAAACGCCAGCCAGTCGGCATCACGCAATTTCACAACATCACTCCTTCAAGCATGTACGGTCAGCGCAACAACTGCTATGCGGTCGGCCCGGTCGTAAGGCGCGCTTTCGAGTTCCTCCCCGAAGACATCCGGATCGATCTCTTCGTAGGTGTATTTGCAATTCCGCGATTCCAGTCGAGGTCGAACCGCTGCGAAAAACATATCGGCGCCGTCGATGACCGGCGTGCCGGTGTAGAGGAACAGGCGGCCGCCGGGATACAGGCGATCGATGCTGTCTTCGACGATGCGGATAGAGAGATCGAAGCCCAGTTCGCCGCCGCCGTGTCGATAGAGGCGCGCCGAGCGGTCCACGAGATAAGGCGGATTGGAGACGATGAGGTCGCAGCCCTCGTTGATCTGACCGAAGACATCGCTCAGGATCGTCCGGACATCGGCCACTCCGTTCAGCCGCGCATTGATCAGGCTGTACCGAAGCGCCTTGGGATTGATGTCGGACAAGATGACATCGGTGCGAACGCCGGGCCCCATGAGCCTCGCCGCGTGCAATCCACCCGCTCCACTTCCGCAGCCAATATCGATGATGGTGAACGATGCGGAAGCCATGATGTCGGCCATGGCATGGCGGAGTGCACGCGCAAAACGGTAGGTGTCTGGCCCGAAGAAAACAGTGTCCGACGCTTCGGTCGGAAACGCGGAATGCACGAACAGCTGCTCGTCGAGCGTCGAAAATCTCACTTTGGCGCGGAGCAGATCCCCGTCGACCTCCAGCTCTCCCGCCTGCTCGAGCAGGCAAACCATGGTCGGCGGCAGCTCGATCCGTTGAAACGGGCGACTCCAGCCGAACACGCGTTCGAGCGGAGAGGCCGCGCAGGCCGCACGGGCGTTCACGCGATGATGGCTGGCAGGGGTGACGGTTGTGAAGCGATAATCTTTGGCTTGGAGTTCTCTCCCCAATGCCAGAAGCGCTTGATCTTTCGCATCCATAACCCGGGTCCGTGTCCCCCCATTTCGGCCGCTTGTCCACCGCTGGGCCGTGTCCGATACAATGCTGCCCAACGACAAGAGTTCCTCGCGGCCGCCAACGCCGTGTTCGTGGCAAAGCCCGGGACAAGCCGCTATTGTGATTGCGGCCCCGCACCGGCCGCGGGCGAGGAGCAGTTTCGTTGCCAGCGTCTGCGGACGCAGATCGCCAGCGGAGGATGGATGGATGGCTCCAGTCGAGACTGCCGAAACGAATCCCGATCGATTTGCGCACGTCCTGGGATTGGCTGCCCTCGATCTGTGGAGCGAGCTTCCACGCGAACTCCAGCAGACCCTGTTCGAGCGGGCGGTCGTGCTGGGTCACCAGACCGAGCGGGATGAAAGCCTGCGCGAGCAGCTGGCGCAGTTTCTCCACGATCATCACGAGCGCACCGCAGGTCGCTAGTGTCCCGATTCCGAAGTTCGCATCATTATGCGGCGCGCTCGCTTGCGAACTTCGGAATCAAAGGGACACTAGCAATCTATGATTCTAGTGCGGTTTTTGGATTTGAAGTTCCTACACAAACGCGCGGCTATATTGATAGGAACTTCAAATCCACCGCACTAAGGCGCAAACCTGCTCCACGAGCGGCGCGATCGCGCAAGCGGCCGAGCAGCCAGAAAGTCAGCAAGTCTCCCTAAGCGGCGCTGCGCGGACGTGCGCGCACGCGCGCGCGTGGAACCTAGTTCGGGGTGTCACGTTGCTTTCGCGGGTCAATCACTATTCTTTCAATCAAGGAGACATCCCATGAAACGGCTCGTCTACACCTCCATCCTGGTCGCGCTCCTGGCGAGCGCGGCCACCGCTCAAGCGCAGGCGCCGCAGCGCCAAGGCGCCGGGCCCGCTGCCCGTATCAGCACGAGCATTCCGGCCAGCAGCATGACCGTGACGCACTGGTACAAGCAGAATGTCTATGATCCGGGAGACAACAAGATCGGCGAGATCATGGACGTGCTGGTCGACCGCGAAGGCAAGATCACCGCGCTGATCGTCGGTGTCGGCGGCTTCCTCGGCATGGGCGAGAAGGATGTCGCCATCCCGTTCAACGCCGTCCAGGTCACCAGCAAAGACAATAACAAGTGGTATCTCGTGATGAACTCCACGAAAGACGCGCTGAAGGCGGCGAAGGGGTTCAAATATGATCGGGACGCAATGACCTGGATGCCGGAGGACGCCCCTGCGACCACCGGCACCCCTGCGCGGCGACCCAACAGGTAACG
This sequence comes from uncultured Alphaproteobacteria bacterium, assembly GCA_963725065.1. GTDB lineage: Bacteria > Pseudomonadota > Alphaproteobacteria > Rhizobiales > Xanthobacteraceae > VAZQ01. Next base: position 46,448 of record CAVRXD010000059.1, on the reverse strand, counting down.
CACCCGCAAGATCGGTTCCTGAGCTTCGGAGGCCGCCGGCAACGGCGGCCTCCGTGCGTTGGACGGTGTCGCGTCGCCCCGCAACGTATCTGGGAAACAGACGCGATCCTCTCAGCCCAGACCAAGCGAGAGTCGCGGATGAAACGGGCCATTGCGGGCTCAGTCCGATCGCCGCATGGAGCGGCGCGACTGTGAGGCGCCTCACGCTATGAATTTACGTGATGGGATATAGCTCTGGTGGGGGGTCGAAGCGGTGGAGCCCGGCGATGTGTAAATCGATCAAACCTGAGCCGACGGTCGATGAGCATCTTGCGTTCCGTTGGTGGACCTACGGCGCCCTCATTCTTTACACCGCATCGCTCTTGGTGCTGTGCGGATATGTGACCAGCCAAAAATACTCGCTGGCCGATGGCCTCTCGACCCTGTCGGCGGCCGCACAACCGCCCCATCTGCCGATCGCGCTCTACCGGAGCGGCGACCTTGTCCTGGCCGGAGCCACGACCCACCCGTCCTGTCATCAGGGGTCGGACTGAGGAATGAACCACTGGCCGCGGTCGTGGGCGGACGTCGAAATCTCGGCGGCCGCCCGGACGCTTGCAAAGCCCGAGATCCTCACGCAGGCGCGGGTTTGCCGGCACGGACCTGACCCGGCGCCTCAGAAACCGCTCGCAGAAAATTCGTCGCATCTGTGACCTTCCTCTCCTTCAAAAGCCGGGAGCGGTGGCATGACCCGCCTTGCAAGCGGACGGGCATGCGGCCAGTCCACTGGAGGCCCAGGGGGTGGTAGCCCCCCCGAAAGGATGCAACGATGAAAATCCCAGGCATGAACTACGGAGCCGGGCGCGGCCCCGGCCGAAGCGCTGGTGTGGCCGTTGCAGTCCTGCTTGCGGCGGGCGCGGTGACCGGGTGGGGGCTCTCGACGGCGTTCGGAACACGCGCGGCGGCGGTCGAGTCGCAATTCGAGCTCACGCGAAACCGCGACGCGGCGACGACGTCGCTTGAAGCGGCGAAGGCGAATCTCGTCGGTTCCTACGTGGTCACGGGCACCGATCCCGACGGCAAGCCTTATGTCGGCACGCATATTCTGGACGTTTCCATGGCACCCTCCGGCGCCCTGGAACTCGACTGGGACAACGGGAAGCAGGTCGGCGTCGGCCGGGTCATTGGGAATTTTCTGGCGGTGGCCTGTCTGATCAAGGGCCGGACCGTGATCCTGACCATGGCGATCAACCCGGATGGCTCCCTCTCCGGCAAGTGGTCGCGCCGCACGGACCGGGGCTGGCAAGGCACCGAAGCCTGGGCGAGGACATAGGACAAGATAACTGCGCAATCATAGGCCGAGTTAGGTTCCCCAGCCGCGCGCAGGTGTTCACGTTGTCGCCAATGGCGGTGATGAGCCGGGAGCCCGGTGGCCCAGGCCGCCGCCGATGGCCTCGCTGGAACGAAGGCCGATGCTGATCCCCAGTGGCCGTCACAAGTTCCGCTCTTTGCATGTCCGGGGCGTAGGCTACCTTCCCTCCCCATGGCGCATCCAAATGCCAACAGGTTGCCTTAAATGCCCGCGCGCGAGTTCGTTGTCGGCGTCATCTCGGATACGCATGGCCTGCTGCGGCCTGAGGCCCTCGATGCGCTTCGCGGGTCGGACATGATTATCCACGCCGGCGATGTGGGCAAACCCGAGGTGATCGATCGGCTCGGCGAAGTTGCGCCCGTTCATGTCGTCTGCGGGAATATCGACCAGGGAAGCTGGGCTGCGGCGCTGCCCATGACCGAGCTTGTCGAAGTCGGCGACCGTCGTTTCTTCGTGTTGCATGACATTGCTCAGCTCGACGTCGACCCCGTGGCGGCGGGCTTTGCGGCGGTGGTGTTCGGGCATTCCCATCGTCCCTCGATCGAAACCCGTAACGGCGTCCTGTTTCTCAATCCGGGGAGCGCCGGGCCGCGCCGCTTCAAGCTGCCGATCACCGTCGCCCGCGTGAAGACATCAGGACGGCACATCCGCGCTGACATCGTGGACCTGGGGGTATGACTTTGGACGATGGAAAACGGAGCGTTGTGCGGCGGCCAAGTCGGGTCGGGCATGGGCGTCACTGCCGTTCGCGCAATCCCGCCCGCTCCAGCCGCGGCAGCACTTCGTCGCAGAGGTAAGGCAGCTCGTCGGCATAGTTCACGAGCGACACGGCAATGCCGGTGAGCCCCGCGGAACTCAGATCGATGAGCTGCCGCGCCACGTGGTCGGGATCGCCGATGATCGGCAATCCGCTGTTGCCATGGGCGAACTGGCTCCGCTGCTTGGCAAACTCTTCGGCCGAGACCGTCCGGGGGGTGATATTGCGCATCGCCAGCAGCCGGTCGACGGCCGGCCAGTCGGCCTGATCCACGATGCAATGACGGTGATAATCCTCAGCCTCGCGCATCGTGGGCCGGCAGGTGATGACGCCGACGGTATAGACGCTGATCTCGCGGCCTTGCTGCTGCGCAAGATGCTTGACCTTGCCGACCCGCTCGGCGGTCTCCGCCACTGATACCCGTGAGGCCTGCATGAAGAAAGCGTCGCAGTTCTTCACCGCGAAGGCCTGGCCGGTGGGTGAGGCACCGGCATTCATGATGATGGGCCTGCTGCCGCCATGAGGCTTGGGCTTGGCGCGCACCCCCTTGAGATTGATGTAGCGGCCGGCGAAGTCGAAGTCCTCGCGTTCGGACCAGATCAGCTTGATCGCGTCGATCCATTCCTGCGCATAGTCGTAGCGTGCTTCGTGATCGCGCTGCGCGACGCCGAACATCTCGAACTCGTCCTCGTTCCAGCCGACGACGATGTTCAGCCCGAAGCGTCCCTCGCCGATCTGGTCGGCGGTCACCATCTCCTTGGCCGCGATGATGGGATGGAACAGCGGGGCATGCACGGTGCCGAAGCAGGTGATTCGGCTGGTCGCCGCCAGCAGCGCGGTTGCCCAGGTGATGGTCTCGAGCGTGGCGCCTTGATAGTCGGTCTCGCCGCCGTAGCCCTTCCAGCGTCCGATCGGCAGCAGGAAATCGATGCCGGCTGCGTCCGCCATGCGCGCGAGCCTGAGATTGTCGGGCCAGGTCCCCGACCACCGCTCCGGCACCTTGGTGACGGCGCGCCCCGACGAACAATTCGCGCCGAACAGGCCGAGCTTGAGCCTGTTGCCTGCGTGCATGGACATTCGGTCGCGCAAGGACACGTTTGCATTGAGCAGGCGCATTCTCCAGTCTCTCCCGACCAGCCCGTTTCGATCATAGGCCGGGGACGGAACCGGCAGGAACGGGTTATCCTGCATGACCAGGCCGCCGCAACGAGCCCGGATCAAAACAACCCGGAGGAACGCTATGAGAGTAACCAACACGGTGGCCCGCGTTCTGGCCGCCGGCGCCGGCCTCCTGCTCGCCAGCGCCGGCCTCGCGCAGAGCCCGGGATATCCCGACCGGCCGGTCAAGATCATCGTGCCGTTCGCGGCCGCCGGGCCGACCGACGTGGTGGCCCGGCTCATCACGCAGAAGCTGTCTGAAAAGTACGGCCAGCAGTTCTACATCGAGAACGTGGCGGGAGCCGGCGGCAATCTTGGGATGGCCACGGCCGGACGGTCGCCGCCGGACGGCTACACCATCCTGTTCGTGTCATCGAGCTACACCGTCAACCCGAGCCTCTATGCCAAGGCTCCCTATGATCCGGACCGGGACTTCGCGCCCGTCACCAAGGCCGCCGGCTCGCCCAACGGGCTGTTCGTTCATCCCAGCATCCCCGCCAAATCGGTGAAGGAGCTGGTCGACCTGCTCAGGGCCAATCCGGGCAAGTACACCTTCGCTTCGCCCGGCATCGGCACGACGCCGCATCTTTCGAGCGAGCTGTTCAAGCTCACTTTCGCGCTCGATTTCGCGCTCGCGCCGTTCCCGGGCGGCGGCCCGTCGATCCAGTCGGTCGTGGGCGGACACACGCCGATGTGCTTTCAGGCGATTCCTCCCGCGACGCCGCTCGTGAAGGACGGCAAGCTGCGCGCGCTTGCGATCACCGCCAAGACCCGCTCGCCGGCATTGCCCGACGTCCCCACGCTCGATGAACTTGGAATCAAGGATCAGGAGGCCGAGACGATGCAGGGCGTGCTGGTTCCCGCCGGCACACCGAAGCCGATCGTCGAGCTGCTGCAGGCGGAAATTGCGCGCATCGTCAACCTGCCCGACGTCCGTGACAAGATGCTGGCGATGGGCCTTGAGCCGGACGGGATGTCGTCCGCCGAGTTTGCCGCCTACATCAAGGCGGACGTGGCCAAGTGGAAGAAGGTGATCGCCGACGCCAAGATCCCGCAGATCGGCGGATGACCGCCCCGCCACAAGGACGATGCCGGTCGCGAATAGCAACAAGCGCCGGGAACGAGATCGCTTCCGTTCGAAGCGCGATCTCGTTCCGGGCCTGATGTGCTCGCATGATCCAGGTCCGAAAAGTCTGCAACTTTTCGGGATCATGTCGCCTTTGATGCGGTCGCATGATCCAGGTCCGAAAAGTCTGCAACTTTTCGGGATCATGCGATGGGCGTCGAAGCTCACCGCGGCGGCAGCACGACCTTGATCGTGCGGTCAGCCGCGATGGGCGTCAGAGTCGCGTGCATCCATCCCGGCAGAGGACGCGCGCACGCGTCGAGCGAACAGAGTTCATCTCGCGCGGTCGTGACGGGTTTCGCGCGGTGAAACCCGTCACGACAGCGATTCAAGAAAACGCGGACGCCGGACGGGCCATCATATCGTGGATGCCATCGCGGCTGTCCTTTTCGGAAACCTGACTGCGATAGAAATCCAGCACGAACAGCCGAAGCGCCGATGAGAGATTGCCGTGTTGGCGTTGCGCATCGATCGCGCCGACCAAATCCGACAACGTCATGTGGCGACCGCCGGCGATCTCCTTCAGCCCCTTCCAGAAGGCATCCTCGAGGCTCACGCTTGTCTTGTGACCCGCGAGGACAATTGAACGCTTGACGACCGGTGATTTCATGAAGACACCCCCATTTGTAGTCGATTTGCGACATACGATAGGAAAATTAGTCCGGCACTGTGGCCGTTCCGCAATAATTGCAGAGCGTTGCAAAAATCACACAGACCGCAACGGCAACTTTGCGCTAGCGCATGAATGCGGTTGCGCTCTCCGCACGCGCGCCAACGCGCTGCGTGGAAATGAGCCTATGATCCAACATCGCGCGCCGCGCCGATAACATGCGAGAATGATTCATCACGTAATACGCGGAGAGTATTGATGCTGACCCTGCCCAAACACAATCGCTACGATTATTCGATCATCGGCGAGCGCAATGATTACGCGTGGCCCGGCGGGAAGCGGCTGGCCTTCTGCTTAACCACGAATATCGAGGTCTATGCTTATCGCAGAGGCACCGGCTGGGACCCCGCCAAGAAGGGCGAACCGCAGCAGCAGCGCAATTACTCGTGGCGCGATTATGGTAACCGGGTGGGCATCTGGCGCCTGTTCGATCTGTTCGAGCAACTGAACTTACCCGCGGCCCACAACATCAACTCGCTCCTGTACGAGTATCACCCGCAGATCTGCGAGCGCATCCGCAAGCGCGGCGACGAGGTCGTCGGGCACGGCCGGACCAACGCCGAACGGCAGGGCGACCTGTGGGAACTCGACGAGCGCCGCCTGATCGACGACGTGACCCAGGAGATCACGCGCCGTGAAGGCCATCCGCCCGCGGGATGGATGGGACCGGCAGCGTCGGAAAGCAACGTCACGCCCGATCTGCTGAAGGAAGCGGGCTACCGCTACGTCATGGACTGGCCGGCGGACGATCAGCCGTTCTGGTTGCAGACCCGCGCCGGTCCGATCCTGTCGGTTCCATATCCGGCCGAGCTCAACGATTCCGCGGCCATCATCCACCGCGACGGCACCGCGCGGGACTTCGCCGACATGATCGTGGACGGGTTCGATGAAATGATCGAGCAATGCCGCGCGCAGCCCCTGGTCATGACGATCTCGCTGCATCCGTTCGTGATGGGGCAGCCGTTCCGCTTGCCGGCACTGCGGCGGGCACTCACGCACTGCGTGGAGCATCGCAACCGCGATCGCGTGTGGTGGACCACGCCGGGCGCCGTGGCGGACGCCTGCTACGCCCTGCCGGCGGGCACCATCCCGGGCGAAGCCCCCGGAGATCGCGCCTGATCGAGGCGCGCAGCAACGCCTCCGCACCGGGCGCGTTGCTGCCGGCAACGGCGTCACCCGCACGGCTTATTCGTTCGTCATTCGCCGTTTGCGCAGATCAATCGATGCTGACGCCGCTCGCCCTGATCGTGGCGGCCCACTTCTCGGTTTCGCTCGCCACGAATTTCTGCAGGTAATCCGCCGACCGGCGGTCGGCCGCGACAACCGTCACGCCGACCTCCTTCAGCCGTTCCTGTACCGCGGGTGTGTTCATGGTCGCGATCGTCGCATCGTGGAGCTTCTGGACGACCGGCGCGGGCGTGCCCTTGGGCAGGAAGAAGCCGCTCCAGAAATACGAATCGAAATCGACGAGGCCCTGTTCGTGCGCACTTGGGAGATTCGGCAGGATCGGCGAGCGATCACGCGTCAAGATCGCAATCGCCTTCATCGTCTTGCTTTCGATCTGCGTCTTGCCGGCCGCTGCGAGCGCGCAGAAATAATCGATCCGGCCGGCAATGAGATCCTGCATTGCGGGCGGCGAACCGCGATAGGGGACGTGGGTGATGTCGACGCCCATCGCGGAGTTGAGCTGCGCGCAGGCCAGATGGGATCCCGACCCCACTCCGGCCGAGCCGTATTGCATCTTTCCCTGGTTGGCTTTCGCGTACGCGATGAACTCCTGCAGATTGTTGGCCGGCAAATCGTTACGCGCGACCAGCAGCAGCGCCTGCTCGACTACCAGCGCGACCGGCGCGAAATCGGTCGCGGAATTGTAGAGGGGTCTTTTGTAGAGCGTTTGATTCTGGGCGAAGGTGTCGACGCCGCCGAGCACGAACTGATAGCCGTCGGGCGCCGCCTTGGCGACACGCGCGACGCCGGTCATGCCGCCGGCGCCGCTGACGTTCTCGATGACCACCTGCTGGCCCAGCACTTCCGACAGGCGCGCGCTGAGAATTCGCGCCATGGTGTCGGAGGCGCTGCCCGCGGCGAACGGCACCACCATCGTGACCGGCCGGGTCGGCCAGTCCTGCGCCATCGCACCGTGCAGGCCTAAGCCCGACGCGAGCGCGGCGGCAACCGCAAGAAATGTAAAACAACGTCGATTGTTCACTTGTGTGTCCTTTGTCCCTGCCTGCCTAGGCCAACCCTGGCAACGCCGTCTGGTGCTCGGAACGTCATTGCGGCCGCGCACGGGAGAGGCGCATCCGCATTCTCGATCCCAACCGGTTAGCAAGTTCCGGACCAAATCTCGGAGATCTATCGCGGGGCGTCCACCAAAATTCCGTCGGTCGTGAGGGCGTCGTGCGCGGCGGGATTCAGCGCCGCCGCAGAGCGAACCATAGCGTGGCGTTGTAAAGGTCCGTGGCCGCCAGGTCGGGCGTTTCCGACCCCATGGAGCTGTGGCACGACGGCCACCCCGCCGCGTGGCGGCGAGCTAGGGCCGGTTCATATTGTGCTGGACCGTCCGCAAAGGAACAACCGTCTTGAGAACAAGGCCCCGCGGATCATAATCAATGTCGACGCGGCCGCCCAGGTCCGAAGCAACGCCCTCGATCAGGATGGTGCCGAAGCCCTTGCGCTGAGGCCGATCGACCGCAGGACCGTTGTGCTCCTGCCAGATCAGATGAAGCTTGCTCTCTCCGTCGTCATGCGAAACCGACCACGTCACGGTTATGTAGCCGTCGGAATTCGAGAGTGCTCCGTATTTCGCGGCGTTGGTAAAAAGTTCATGGAAGATCATGCCGAACGGCACCGCCATCGGCGCGCTCAACTCGACATCCGCCTCCACCATGCGCAATCGCGATTGATCGCAGAACGGCTGCGCTGCATTGAGCAGCAGGACCTTCAAGCTCGCGCCGCTCCACTGCTTCTCCGTCAGCGCATCATGCGAGCCCGCCAGCGCGGACAGCCGCATGGTGAAAGACGTGAGGAAATCCTGGAGCGAGGCCGAGCGCTTCAGCGTCACGCTCGCCATGGCCTGGACGTTGGCCAGGGTGTTCTTGACGCGATGATTGAGCTCATTGATGAGCACGGCCTGCTCCTTCTCACGCCGCGCAATCTCGCCGAATGCCCGGGCGAGCGCGAGCGATACCGCATCGAGCTCCTTGATGCCGGTGACGAACGGAACGACCGGCTTGCCGGCGGCCCCGTTCGCGGCGAGTTCCTGCAGCGCGGCGACCGGACCGGTCAGGTAGCGCGAATACGCAAACGCCAGACCGAACGAGGCCAGAAGGCCCGCGGCGGCCATGCCGGCCAGGACCAGATAGGACCTGCGCAGCGGCGCCTCCAAAGTGGCGAGCGGAACCCCGGCGGCAACGCGCCAGCCCGACAGCGCCGACCTGACATACGCATTCAACACCGGCACCCCATCCAGCGTCATGCCCAGGAAGCCGCCCTCGGCCCCTTTCGTGTTGGCGATGAATTCGTCGGTCGCGCGCTGTCCGACAAATCGTTCCGCATCGCGCGAGCGGGCGATCAGACGATCGTTCTTGTCGGTGACGCCGACCACCCATGCCGGCCCGAAGGACTTTGTCGCGATCACCCGCCCGATATAGTCCGGCCGTAGCGCCAGGCTGAGAACGAACGTGGCGTCCTTCTGGAAAACCGGCATTTCGATATTGATGAACTTCGCCCCGGTCACCGCGCCGGTGTAGAGGTCGGTCACCACAGCGCTGCGCGTGGCGATGGCTTTTTCGTCGGCCTCCTTGAGCACCGGATCGAGGGTGGCCGCAAGCGGTGTTCCCCACGGCACCACCGTGACCGCCAGCAGCGCGCCGTCCGCGTTGCGCAGACCGATGACGCTGCCTGGGAAGGTTTCCGCGACGCGCTGGGCCTGGCGGTGGAATGCTTCGTAGTTCCCGGTCTCGAGGTAAGGCGACGTGCCGAGCGCAAGGAGCGCGGATTTTCCGGCTTGCAGTTCGCGATCCAAGGTGTCGCGCACCTCGCGCGCCAACGAGGTCGCCGACTGCTCCAGCGTGTCGCGTTCGGATTTGGCGATCCGCTGCAACAGGATCGCTTCAACGAGCAAAAGGGGAGTGACTACCAGTAACCCGACGATCGCCACGTGCCACTTAATCGAGAACGATCTTCGTCGCACTAAGGTGCCCCGCTCCGCATGGCCGCGATGATACCGAGCCTGCGCTCCGATATCCAAACAAAGATTGCCGTGAATGGGCCCGTGGCAGCTCATTCGTATGAGTTCCCTGCGAGACGCTGGAACTCTGGGCTGCGACAAAACGGCTTCGAGCGCGCTGCGCGACCCGAAGGCCCCGCGCTTTTCCGGGTCAGCTCGCCGCGCGTTTCGGGTCGACTGGTTCGAACTTGTGTTTCTGCGCATCGCGCAGGCCCTGTTCGAGCGCGGCCAGATCGAACGGCTTCTGCAGCACGACAAAGCCCTGCTGCACGGCATCGCGAGCGCTGTCGCTGTAGCCGGTCGCGAGCAGCACCGGCATGCCGTGATAGCGCTGGCGGATGGCGCGCCCGAGTTCGAGGCCGGTCATTCCCCCCGGCATCAGGATATCGGCAAAAACCAGATCGATCTTCGGATCGTTGCCGAGCAGTTCCAGGGCTTCGTGGGCGCTGGCGACCTGCTTGACCATGTAACCGAGCTGCTGGAGATACGCCGTCCCGACTTCCGCGACCTCCGGGTTGTCCTCCACCAGAAGGACGTTGCCGGCGCGCGCAGGTGCGGACTTCGGCTCGGGGTGCGGGGCCGCAACCGCCGGCGGTTCCCGGGTACGCGGCAGATACAGCATGACCACCGTGCCGCGGCCGACGATGCTGGCGACGGTCGCGGTTCCGCCGGACTGCTTGGCAAAACCGTACACCTGGCTCAGGCCCAGTCCCGTCCCCTTGCCGACGTCCTTGGTCGTGAAGAACGGCTCGAACACATGCGGCAGGACGTCGGGAGAAATACCGTTGCCGGTATCGGCTACACGGATGGCGACGAACTCGCCCTGCAATCCCTCCGCCGCCGTGTTGCCGTCGAGCACGACGGGCTTGGCGGTGATGTCGAGCGATCCGCCGTTCGGCATCGCATCGCGCGCGTTCACCGCGAGATTGAGCAGGGCCAGCTCGAACTCGCTCGGATCGACCTTCACCGCGCAGCCCTCGCCGGCGACCGCGACGGCGGTGGCGATGTCGCCGCGCAGGGAGCGGTCGAGCATCTCCCTGAACGCGGGAAGCCGCTGCGCAAGATCGATGACCGAAGGCGTGAGCATCTGCCGCCGCGAGAACGCCAGCAGCTGGCGGGTGAGGGTTTCCCCGCGGCTGGTGGCGTTCGAAATCATGTCGAGCAGGCGCGTGTGCTTCTCCGACGTCAGATCGCGCCGCAGCCGCTGCGCGCTGCCGCTCACGATCATCAGGAGATTGTTGAAGTCGTGCGCGACGCCGCCGGTCAGCTGTCCGATCGCTTCCAGGCGTTGCGCCTGTCGCAGCGCGGCCTCCGCGGCCTCCCGGCGCTCCGCTTCGACGTACAGCCGTCGCGTACGCCGCAAGGCGACGCCGATGATGATCAACAGCAGCAATGTTGCCGGCAGGCCGAAAATCAAATGGCTGGCCATGGTCGCGTGCCATTCGCCGCGGATCGCCGAACCGTCGATTCCCGCGACGACGTCGACCGGAAAGCCCTCGAGCTTGCGGAAGCCGACCCGATACGCCGCCCCATCGACCTCGGAGTCCGGGATCGTGTAGACCACGCGTTCCCGGGCCTGGGCCATCGCCTGTTGCAGAGCGCTCCCGACCGCGAGACCGGGCGGCCGGCTGCGGCAGCGCCGGGTAACGGGCGAGAAATTTTCCATCCGCCTGCACCAGCGCAAAGAAGCTTCCCGGGCTGCGCCCGATCAGCGAGTAAAAGTCCTCGAAGTAGCGCGGCAGCACCGCGACCGCGACGACGCCGTTGAACGAGCCGTCCGCCGAGGGCCGCCGCCGCGAAAGCACGAAAAAAGGCGTGCCGAAACCTGTCAGCCTCGGCGTGTGCACGTCGCTGACATAGGTTCCAGCATGGCCGGCCGCCTGCGCCTCGAAAAAATCCCGGTCGCCCACGTTGAAGTCGGCCGGTACTTGCGCGAGCTGGCTCGAAACGATCGGGCGGCCGTCACGATCGATGAGAAAGATCGCTCGCAGTTGCGGCAGCGCGTCGACGATCTGCTTCAGGCGCTCGTGCAGCCGCGGCTGGTCCTGCCGGACGGCGTTGTCGGGCATGCCGCGCACGATCTCGTCGACCTCGGCGATGGCCCGCTCGACGGTCTGGAAGACCTTGAGCGTGTGCTCGTGAAGGATATCGAGCGAGCGCTCGATCCGATCATCGGCGACGGCGTTTTCGTGGCGATAGTTCAGCCAGGAGGCGAATGCGAACAGCAGGACCGGCAGGACGGCACATGCCATCATCATCAGCTGCAGCAGTCGAATTGCTGATTGCCGAGCGGAACGCATCCCGCATCATTTCACGATTCAGCGGCAGCGACGACAAGCATTTGGGCCATTCCACGGCGGCCGCAGGCCCCGTTGCCCCATGCGCCATCGCCTAAGTGCTCAATTGTGCGCTCACTTGTACGCTCACTTGGCCGCCATGCTTTCCAGGGTCGGGCACGGCCGCCGTTCGACCGGGGTCTCGTAGGCCTGGTAGTTGCTCTTGTCGACCACGGATGTCTTCGCCAGCACCTCTTTGGGCACCGGCTGCTTGCGCAGCGTGCGAATCGCGATCTCGGCGCCGAGGCAGCCCTCGATCAAGCCGTTGTAGTCGCCGCTGGCGAGCATGTCGCCGGCCTTGATGAAGTCGACCGCTTCCTTGCTGGCGTTGATGCCGACGATCAGCGGCGGTTTCTTCTTTGCCTCCTTGAACGCCTCGAGCGCGCCGAAGGCCATCGCGTCGTTGGCGGCCAGGATGCCGTCGACCTGCGGCGGCGGGTTCACTTTCAGCATCGCCTTGAGCAGGTCGGCGGCCGCGGGGCGGGCATACATCGCGTTCTTCGACAGCACCACCTTGACGTCCGGGAACTCCTTCAGCGCGTCCTTGAAACCGCGCAGCCGGGCGGCCGCCGTGGGTATGGTGTCGGGCCCCTCGAGCACCAGGACGTTGCCCTTGCCGCCCATCGCCTTGAGCAGCGTGCGGGCGGTCTCGAGCGCGATGCCGTAATCGTCCGTGCCGATGAACGCGACGGCGGTGCCGCCGGCAAGCCGGTCGCTGACATTGACCAGCGGAATGTTCGCCGCGTTGACCTTCTGCACCGAGGGGACCATCGCCTTGACGTCGACCGGCGTGAACACGAGGGCGTCGCGCTTGGCGCTCAAGGCTTCGTCGACCAGGGCAGTCTGCTGCGGGACGTTGTCGGCCGAGGTCGGGATGTAGTGGAACACCGTCACCCCGTTCGCCTTTGCCACCGCCTCGGCGCCCGCGCGCACCGCGCGGGAGATCGGGTTGCCCGCGCTCTTGGTGAAGACGGCGATGGTCTCGGCGGCGGCCGGCAAGGCGCCGGCCGGTATCAGGCCCGCAATCGCGGCTGCGAACCAAGCACCATGGTATTTCATCCGCTACTCCCGGTTGCCTGCGGAGCCGGTCGAAGCTCCTCCTCCCCGTTCTTGCTTATCGTTGTTCGCCGGCGGTTTGCTGCCGTCTCGACCATATCCGACGGCGAACCCACCTATGAATTACCACGACCGGAAGCCTCCCACCATCACCGGTCGGGTCGAGCGCTGCCGCCCCGTCCGGCAAGGCCATCGCCACGACCACGTCAGCCCTGCTGCGCTGGCTCTCGCCGCGTCCCTTCGAGCCGCGGGCAGGCCCGCCGGAGACGACCCGCCTCGGCTCGCGATTGCCAGATGTTCCCTTGCAGTTTGAAGCGATTCAAAATCAAATTCGATCTGCCAAATTGCCACTCGGGTCCGGCGTGGCTAGAGTTGAACAACAATAAAAAAGAAACAGCGCAAGCATGGGAAGGATGCAACCAAACTCGCTCCCCGGGCGACAAGTCCAGACAATGCATGGCGGTGACGCGCGATCGAGCGCTCCTTGTCGCCATTCCGTTCGGGGCCGCGGTTAGAACTGGGGGAGATTGATGCTGATATCGGTCAATACGTTTTGGACGATCCTGCTCATCGTGCACGGACTGCTGGCGATCGCGCTGCTCGGCGCCCTCACCCACCAGGCCATGGCGGTTCTCATGCCGGTGCGCCAGAGCGCGGGAGGATTCGTGACCCGCTTTCGCGCCGTGCCCGCGGCCGGCTATGCCACCGCGGTCTGCGTGCTGTGGATCCTCACCTTCCTGATGGGAGCGTGGATCTACACCAAGTACCGGATTTACGTCCGCATTCCGATCGAGCAGGCCGGCTACTGGAAAACGCAGGGCTTCTTCGAACTGAAGGAGCATGCCGCCACGCTCGGCCTCGGTCTTCTTCCGATCTACTGGTACATCTGGAAGAACGTCCACGATCCGGAATATGACGGCGTGCGCAAATCGATCACTGCCCTGCTCGCCTTCATCTGCTGGTTCAATTTCCTCGTCGGCCACGTCCTCAATAATGTCCGGGGGTTCGGATCATGAACACCACCATGGCAACACCATCGACGTCCACGTCATCGCCGAGGGCAAGGGCCGCGACATCGTCGCTGGCGGCGTCCGCCAGGTTCAGGACGTTTGCCGTGGTGTTCGGAATCTCGGTTCCGGTCATGTATTTTCTGTGCGAATGGTTCAACCTGCCGCTGTTCACCTTTCATCCGGCCACGAATCGCGTCGAGTTTTGGTGGGCGCCGGCAAGGAGCGGTGAAGGCCCTACCATGTACTGGTACGGCTGGACCGTGCTGTCCCTCCTCGTAGGATCGGTTTTCGGCCTGCTCGCGACCCTGCTTCCGGAAAGCGTGACCAGGAAGATTCCGTTGTCCCTGATATGGCTGCTGCCGGTACTGGCGCTTATTCCCCTGGCCTATTCGCTGATGCCGTTCTGGACCAAGTGAGACCACGACCGCTGATGTGATTGCCGCGTCAACTGGGGACGCGGAACGCAAGTCGCAGATGGCGATCTCGGACATCCGGGGTCGCCGGCACGATGCGCGGCATTGAAAGTCCGCGACGCATGTCCCATTTCGGTGGGGATGCCTTGGCCGCCGGAATGACGTGACGAGGAGTTTCATTGGTGTCGAAATTCGATCTTGCCGTGATCGTTGCTGCCGTTGCCGGCGGTGCGTTTTGGATCGAGCACAGACACCGCGTTGTCATTGACGCGCCGGCGTCCGCCGAATTGGCCGCGCATGCGCCGGCCGCTGCTTGTCCGGACAACGACAACGTGCCCTATAGCGCGGGCTGCATCGTGTTTCTGGGAAGCAGCTACCTGTCCGGGATGAACTGGCAGGCCAATGCCGCCGAGAACGTCCCCCCTACAAGGCCCGCTCGCATCTCGCGATAACCAAGACCGGCGCGCGACAGCCCTGGCGGCCCGGCGCTGTCCGCCGGGCCGTCTCAGATCGTGCTCGACCGCACGAAATCGCCTGATATGAAATCGCGATTTCCGCCCAGCCCGCTCAAGCCCCATCGGCGACGCCGCCGCATGCGTGGCCGAGCCTCGCGGACCACGTAGCCATGCTTGCGGCTGATGGGGTAGGATCACGACCTAGCCAGCGGCGCGCGGCGAAACCGGCGATGGGGTCCACGGCCGGTTCCGGGAAAAGCGGTGCGCCGCGAGCCATCAGGAGGTCGGGATGAATGTCCTAGGTCGGCGCGGGTCGCTAGCGAGCGTGATCGTGGGCGCAACCTGCATCCTGTCGACCGCCCTTTGGGCGGGCGGCGCGGGATTCGGGGACGACGACGACAACAGCGAAGAGGAAGGGCCGTCCTATTTCGGTTTCGTCAAGGACACCAACGGTTCGACCATGCCCGACGCCAAGGTGACGGTGGGGATCAAGGACCGCGGCGGTGTGGTCACGCGCACCGACGCGCTCGGCGCCTACAAGGTCCCCGGCTTCGGCAAGGAGGTCGATCCCAAGGATGTCGAGATCGCGTGCGACAAGCAGGGCTACAAGCAGATCCGGATCCTGCGGCGCATGCGTTCACCGACCGCGGATGTGAAGATCCCGATCGAGACCGAGTGCACGCTTCAGCGCATCTAATGGTCCGATTCCGAAGTTCGCCAGCACTCGCGGCATGTTCAGATGCGAACTTCGGAATCTGAGGACCATTAGCAACTCTATGATTCCAGTGCCCCTTTTGAACCCGAAGTTCGCGACTGAACTGGCCGCGCGATGTGCGCGAACTTCGGGTTCAGGGGCACTAGGTTCACCCGCAATGCGAGGCCGCCTCCTCCTGGCCGCGATTGCGGCGGCGATGCTCGCATGCGCCGCGCCATTGCCTGCGGCGGCGCAGACCGCGGTCGACCTGCAGCTCGTGCTCGCGGTCGATGCCTCCGGCAGCGTCGATCAGGTCCGTTTTGACCTGCAGAAGCGCGGCTACGTCGCGGCCTTCCGTCACGCCCGGGTGCTGCAGGCCATCCGTTCCGGCCCGCACCAGGCGATCGCCGTCACCATGGTGCAATGGACCGGGCCTGCCATGCAGGTCCAGGTGGCGGAATGGAGTGCGGTCGGCGACGAGCAGACCGCGGCCGCTTTTGCCGCCACGATCGAACGGGTGCCACGCCAGTTGTTCGGCGGCGGCACCTCGATCAGCGGAGCCATCGATCACGCGCTCACGCTGTTTCCCCGCAGCCCGTTTCGTGCCAGCCGCCGCGTCATCGACGTCTCCGGCGACGGCTCCAACAATCGCGGCCGGCCGGTCACGCTCGCCCGCGACGAGGCGGTGGCCGCCGGCATCGGCATCAACGGCCTGCCGATCCTCGCGCTCGAGCCCGATCTCGACCGCTATTATTACGACAGCGTGATCGGCGGTCCCGGCGCCTTCATGGTCCCCGCGCAGAACTACGAGACCTTCGGCGACGCCATCCTCAAGAAGCTCATTACCGAGATCGCCTCCAACCGGCGCTAGTGTCCCGATTCCGAAGTTCGCATCATTGCGCGGCACACTCGTTTGCGAACTTCGGAATCAAAGGGACACTAGCAATCTATGATTCTAGTGCGGTTTTGGATTTGAAGTTCCTACACAACCGTGCGGCTATAATGATAGGAACTTCAAATCCACCGCACTAGCGCACGCGCCCTCCCCGCCGGAGCGCGCTGGCGCCCCTTGGAACTTTGCCGGATCAGCGATGTTGTCTCGTCGACTGATGATCGAACACGGAGAAATGCGATGGCGCAGGTCATCACGCGGTGCCGGCTGACCGGCCATTACATGTTCATGGGGCTGGACGTCGATCCCAAGGAATTCGCCCGGTCTCCCGGTCCCTTCAAGCGCAAGTTCTGTCCGTTCTGTGCCTGCGATCACCTGTGGCACAAGGAAGACTCCAAATTCCTGGCGCCGAAGGCGCCGCCGCGTATCGGCATTCAGCAAGCAAGCTGACGGAGACATCGGCCGCCTTGCGACGAAGGCTTGCGCCGACGATCTGCCGGCAGCGCCTTCACCGAACGAGACGTCGTGATCTCGCGCTCGCTGCATTCAACTCCAACCCGGAAGGTTGCCGCCAGTTGTACTGCGCAGGTAAGATGCGCGCCTGGAGGCGGAGCATGTTGACTGCGGTTATGGCGTGGACACGAGGCCGATGCTGGCGGCATCCGGCGGCGGCAAACGATAGTGCAAGACGTCATGCGCTCACCCGTCTGGTCGCTGATGACGAGCGCGCTGCTCGCGCTTGGGGTCGGCTGCGCCCAGGCGGGCCCTTGCAGCGCCGATATTGCAAAGATCGAAAAAGCCCTGAACGAGCCCAATTCGCCGTTCGGCCCTACCGGGCGCCAGACGGTCGGCGCCCAGTTGGGCCGGCAGCCGACGCCGTCGTCGATGGCGCGTGCCGAGCAGAAAGCGGGTCGCACTATCAGACCGCGCTCACCCAGGCGCAGACGCTGGACAATCAGAACAATCCCGCCTGCAAGAAGGCGGTCAAGAAGCTCAAGGCGCTCGTGGGCATGTGACGAAGCCCCGGTCGCTGGGCGCGGCCGGAACGAGCGGCCATACAGCGGACCCTCGCAAATCGCTCAGCCATTGCCTCAGCGACCACGCGCGCGGCGAGCAGCCCGCGCGCGGTCAGCTCGCCCCGAACTCCGGTGACAACGAGGTGCGCGCCCGAATATCATCGCCAAAATCTTCATCGCCAAAATCTCCCCCGCATCGGAAAAATCGAATGAAAACCAGCAAGGACCGAATCCTGACGACGCACACGGGCAGCCTGCCCCGGCCGAAGCCGCTGATCGATCTCGTGATGAACCGGGAACGGGGTGAGATGATCGACGCTGCCGCCTTTGCAGCCGAGACCGCCAAAGCGATCGACGATATCGTCGCACAGCAGCTCGCCGCCGGGATCGATGTCGTCAGCGACGGCGAGATGAGCAAGCCGTCCTACACGACCTACATCCGGCATCGGGTCAGCGGCATCGAGCCGGACCCGCGCGCCGCCGAGAAGGGCCGCGACATTATGGTCGGGCGCGACCTGCTGGCGCATCCGGACTTCGCCAGGCGCAGGAATTTCAGCGACGCGCCGTTTCCCGGCTGCATCGGCCCGGCGCGCTACAAGGACCGCAGCGAGCTCGACCGGGATATCGCCAACCTCAAATCGGCGGCGGGAAAATCTAATCCCACCGACGTGTTCATGACCGCGCCGTCGCCCGGCATCCTCACGCGCTTCATCATCAACCTGCACTACCCGAGCGAGGATGCCTACGTGGAAGCGCTCGCCGATGTAATGAAGACCGAGTACCGCGCCATCGTCGAAGCCGGCTTCGTGCTGCAGATCGATGCGCCCGATCTGGCCTCCGCGCGCAACAACCAGCACCGCGACTTGACCGACGACCAGTTCCGCAAGATCGCCGAGCGCAACATTGCGGCCATCAACGCGGCGACCGAGGGTCTGCCCGCCGACCGGATGCGGCTGCATATCTGCTGGGGCAACTACGAAGGCCCGCACACCCACGATCTGCCCCTGCTGAAGATCATCGATCTGGCGTTCAAGGCGCGCCCGCAGGCCATCAGCATCGAGGCCGCCAACCCGCGCCACGATCACGAATGGGAGGACCTCGCGGACATCGACATCCCCGACGACAAGATTCTGATCCCGGGCGTGATCGATTCCACCACCAACTTCGTCGAGCATCCGCGGCTGGTGGCGCAACGCATCGGCCGCTACGCCGGGATCATCGATCGCGAACGGCTGATCGCCGGCGTCGATTGCGGCTTCGGCACCGCCGTGCGCAGCGACCCGATGGTCGTCGACAGCATCGTCTGGGCGAAATTGCGCGCGCTGAGCGAAGGCGCCGCGATCGCCAGCAAGCGCCTGTGGGGCAACGGCCGAGGATGACGCCATGGGCTTGAAACCATCGCAGCCCGCGATCGCGATCGACGCCGCCTCGGCGCCGCTGCGGAGCAGACCGTCCAACTATCCCGAGCCGTTCTTCAGCCGGATGGGACGGCGCGAAAAGCGGCCGTTGGGCGATGTGTTCGGGCTCAGGAATTTCGGGGTCAATCTGACGACGATCCATCCCGGCGGGGAATCGGCTCTGCTTCATCGCCACAGCCGGCAGGATGAGTTCGTCTACATCTTGCAGGGCGAGCCGACGCTGGTCACGGACAAGGAGGAGCTGAAGCTCTCGCCCGGAATGTGCGCCGGATTTCCGGCCCAGGGCATCGCGCATCAGCTGGTGAATCGAACCGACACCGCGGTCGTGTATCTCGAGATCGGCGACCGCACCGCCGGTGACGAAGGGAGCTATCCGGTTGATGATCTGAAGGCCGCTCTCGGACCCGACGGCAAATGGCAATTTACCCACAAGGACGGCCGGCCATACTGACCGGCATGGAGACGACGTTGCACAGCCGGCTTCATTGCTCCATCCGGCTCAGTGCTCTGACGTTCACGGCTTGATGCGAGGGTTGAACTTTTCATGACCACATCACGGCGCAGCTTTCTCCATCTGGCCGCCGCCACTGCGGTGCTGCCGGCCTTGCCGCGCACGGCGGACGCGCAGGCCTATCCGGCCCGCCCGGTCCGCGTCCTCGTCGCCGTGTCGCCGGGCGGCACCACCGATCTCGCCGCGCGCCTGATGGCGCAATGGCTGGCGAAGCGACTCGGCCAGCCGTTCGTCATCGAGAACCGTCCAGGCGGCGCCACCAACATCGCCACCGAGCTTGCCGTGCGCTCGCCGCCCGACGGCTACACCTTGTTCATGGCCAACTCGAGCAACGCGGTGAACGAGTCGCTCTACCCCGATATCGGCTTCAAGTTCTCCGTCGACCTGACCCCGGTCTCGGTCTCGATCCGCTCGCCGCTGGTCATGCTGGTGAACCCGGGCGTGCCGGCCGCTACGGCGTCGGAATTCATCGCCTACGCCAAGACCGATCCTGGCAGGATCAATATGGGCTCCGGCGGCAAAGGCGCGACCGGCCATGTCGCCGGCGAACTGTTCCAGATGATGGCCGGCGTCAAATTCCAGCACATCCCCTATCGCGGCGAGGCGCCGGCGATGACCGACCTGATCGGCGGCCAGGTGCAACTGGTGTTCGCCACGACCGGCTCGTCGCTGCAATATGTCAAAAGCGGAAAGCTGCGCGCGCTGGCGGTGACATCGAGCACGCGCGCCAAGGACCTGCCGGACGTTCCGCCGCTGGCGGACGTGTTGCCGGGCTACGAGGCGAGCTCCTGGAGCGGGTTCGTCGTGCCGAAGAACACTTCGGTCGAGATCATCGACAAGCTCAACCAGGAGCTCAATGCCGCCGCCGCCGACCCGGCGATCCAGGCGCGGTTTGCGGATCTGGGCGGCCCTCCGGTCACGGGCTCGCCGGCGGATTTCGGCCGCATCATTGCCGACGACGTCGCGAAGTGGGCCAAGGTGATCAAGACCGCCGGCCTGACGGGGGACTGAGCGCGGGCAGTGGGTGTGAATGGCGGCGGCATACGGGCGGCGTCGCCCTTCTCCTGCGAGGCGATCCGCCGCAGGCGGGCGATGTGCGGGACCCGAGACCGAGCGGACATCGCTCAATGCCTGCGCGTACCTTGCTCGAATCTTGGCCTTGCGTAATGGCCGGGAGAGCGGAGAATCGCGTGAGCAACACGTGCACCCTCGAAGGCGTGCCGCGCGGGTGACTGGTCGCCGCCGGATGCGGCCTTCCACTGTCGCGGGAGCCACCTGATGAGCTTGTGCCGCCTTGTCGCGTCCGCCGTGCTCATGCTGTCGCAGCTCGGCGTCGCGGCGGCCCAGGAATGGCCGACCAGACACATCACGGCGATCGTACCGTTCGGGCCGGGCAACAGCGTGGACATCGTCGGCCGGCTGCTGGTCGCACGCATGTCCGAGCTGCTGGGCCAGCAGATCATCGTCGAGAACATCGGCGGCGCCGGCGGCTCGATCGGCACCACGCGCGCGGCACGCGCCGCTCCTGACGGCTACACGCTCGTCATCGGAGCGGTGGATACGTTCGCTCAGAACCAGTCCCTGTTCGAAAAGCCGCCCTACAATCCCGTTACCGATTTCGTTCCGATCGTGCTCGCGGTCGAGATGCCGCTCGTGCTGGTCGGGCGCAACGGCCTGCCGCCGGGCAACCTGAAAGAGCTGATCCCCTACATGAAGGCCAACCAGGACAAGATGCAGTTCGGCTCCTCGGGTGTCGGCGGGGCGACGCATCTTGCCTGCGCGCAAGTCATGCGCGCAGTCGGCGTGACGCTCGCGCACGTGCCCTACCGCAGCGCGGCCGCCGGCATTCAGGACATGCTCTCCGGCAACCTCGACCTCTATTGCCCGGTCGCTGCGGGAGCACTGCCGCACATCGAGGCGAAAGCCATCAAGTTCTTCGGCGTGCTGACCGACCAGCGCTCGCCGTTGCTGCCGCATCTGCCGACCGCGGCCGAGCAGGGCCTCCCGGGCATCCAAGGCAACTACTGGCTCGGCATCTTTGCAACGGCCGGAACCCCGGAGCCGGTTGCGGCGAAGCTGACCCAGGCTGCCATGTCGGCGCTCGAGACGCCCGCCGTCGAATCGCGGCTGCGCGAGGTCGGCGCCGCGATCGTCGCTCCCGAGCGCCGCACGCCCGCATATCTGAACAAGTACGTCCCTGAGGAGATCGCCAACTGGGCGAGGATCATCAGGGACAGCGGCGTCGTGCCGAAGTAGGCGCGAATAAGCTGGGTGGCCCGTCGCCACCCAGCATTATCCAGCGCGTCTCATCGTTGGAGAGGCACAAAATGGTCGGGTCCTTGAGGTCCGCCAACTCCCATCGGACATGACCGCAATGATCAGGGGCGTGCCTCAAGGATCATATTGAATGGCGTTTCGGTTGCCCGCCGGAATTTTGTAAATCCAGCCTCAGTGACAACTTGCCGTAAGCGGCGCTCGCCGGCCTGGGCGCCCAATCCCAACGCCACTTCTTGCGACAATGATGCGGGAGTGCAGATGAAAGTCGAAGCGCCATAGTACACGCGTCCGACTGGATTGAGATTGTCTTTGAGATCATCGTGAGCCATCGGCTCGACAATCATCCAAACCCCATCGGGTGCCAGGGTGTCTTTCACATGCCTGCCCGCACCGACCGGGTCTCCCATGTCATGCAGGCAATCGAAGAACGCTACGAGGCTGTAGTCCTTTGCCGGGAAAGTTTTTGCGTCAGCCGTTGCATATGTAATGCGGTCTTGCAGCCCGGCTTCCTTAGCCAAGACCTGAGCACGATCAATCGACGGACCGTGATAGTCGAACCCGAAAAACTCAGAGTTCGGATAAGCCTTCGCCATTAGAAGCGTCGATGCGCCGTGACCGCATCCCACATCGGCGACCCTGGCCCCGGTTTTGAGTTTTTGTTCAACACCGTCGAGAGCTGGGATCCAGCTTGAAACGAGGTTGGCGTTGTAGCCGGGGCGAAAAAACCGCTCTGTGCCTGAGAACAAGCACTTCGAATGATCATGCCAGCCGACGCCCTTACCCGTTCGAAAGGCCTCGGAGACCTTCGGTTCGTCCATGTATGTTGCCTGTACAATGTCGAAGGCGCCGGCGAAAAAAGCTGGGGAGGTCTCGTCAGCGAACGCCATCGCTTGCTCGGCAGAAAGAGAAAAGGTGTTCTTGTCAGTCTGATAATCAATATATTCAGATGCGGCCTGAGCCGACAGCCATTCACGTACGTAGCGCTCGTGCAAGTTCGTCTTCTTGGCAAGTTCAGACGACGTCACTGGTTTGCCGTCTGCCATCGCCTTGTAGAGTCCAAGACGATCGCCGAGCAGGATGCCGGCACCAGCAATCGCGGCGCCAAGATCGCCAACGAGCTTGCCCATCAGATCATTCAGTTTGTCTGGGTTGGGGTCGCGCATTTGATCTCCTCTTGGATCGGGTTGTTAAAGTCAGCGACAGGCCGGATGGCCGGCCGGGATTGTCGGGAACCGGGGACACCCAGTAATGCGCCATGGTTTCAGCCGCCGACCGTCCGTCGGAAAGTGCCTCGACTCCATGGCGTGCTGTTTTAGGGGCAGACCGGACTGCAGGCCTGCAGGCGACATGCGGCTTGCCATGAATTCTCGTGGAGATTCTCTGGAGATTTGCACCCGCGCCGTCTGCGAGGGTCCCCGAGACGGCATGGGAGCCGTTTCCGTCCTGATCCGGATGAGGAGCGTCGCGCAGCGAATTGTCCCGTGCACATGATCGAGACGCGTCCCACTCAAATTAAGAGTGGGGCAAAATCCAAAAACAATAATGCAATCAGTGTCGATTTCAGCTTGTTGGTGCCCAGGGGCGGATTTGAACCACCGACACCTGCATTTTCAGTGCAGTGCTCTACCAACTGAGCTACCTGGGCGCCGCGCCCGCCCGCACGGCGGGCGAACGA
Source organism: uncultured Alphaproteobacteria bacterium (assembly GCA_963725065.1). GTDB lineage: Bacteria > Pseudomonadota > Alphaproteobacteria > Rhizobiales > Xanthobacteraceae > VAZQ01. The sequence continues at coordinate 23,402 of CAVRXD010000059.1, read as the reverse complement.
GAGCGCGGCGGTTATAGAGGCTCGATTCCGGGCTGTCCAGACGAGCGGGCGGGGCAGGAAAACGCGCCGACGCCCGAACCTTCCGCCGCATTCGCCGTTGTTCCCGTGCGGCAATTCGCGGGACGGTTCGGATGCGCGGTCGGGTCATCTCATTCGCCTGGTGCCTTGCGGCGGCGCTGCTTTTGGGCGGCGCGACTTATGCCCAGAACCGCGCCGGAGCTGCGCCCGCCCTCCGCCTTCGCCGGCATGTCCGATCAGCAGGCACGCTCCCGCGCGCTGTTCACCGAGGCCGCCAAGGTGATCATGAATCCGCGCTGCATGAACTGTCATCCCGCGAGCGACCGTCCGACCCAGGGTAACGACATGCATCCGCATTCGCCCCAGGTCACGCGCGGCGCCGACGGCGGCGGGGTGCCCGGCAACACCTGCGGCGCCTGCCACATGGACCGCAACGTCCCGATTTTCGCCGGCCAGCAGACGACGTTCCAAAGCATGCCGGGGCATCCGCGCTGGGGCCTGGCGCCGATCGAGATGGCGTGGGAGGGCAAGTCGATGGGCGAGATCTGCCGCCAGATCAAGGACCCGCAGCGCAACGGCGGGCGCAATCTCGCGTTGCTGCACGAGCATCTGGCGCACGACGATCTCGTCGGCTGGGCGTGGAAACCGGGGCCCGGTCGCGATCCCGCGCCCGGCACCCAGGAGCGGCTGGGCGAGTTGGTTCAGGCCTGGATCGACAGCGGCGCCGCGTGCCCGTAGAGCGTTTTTAATCCGGCCGAAGTCGGTGTTCGCTCCACAGACGTCACCCGCGGGCTTGACCCGCGGGTCCATCCTTACTTCGGGATAAGTGTTGCGAAGAAGATGGATTGCCGGGTCAAGCCCGGCAATGACAGCGCGGCACCGGCTACGACCCCTCGCCGTCCTTGGGCGCGCCGTCCTCGTCTTCCTCTTCCTTCCCCGCCACCACATAGGCGCCGGTGAACCAGCGGTTCAGATCGACGTCGGCGCAGCGCTTGCTGCAAAACGGCCTGAACTTGTCCACGACCGGCTTGCGGCAGATGGGACAGGGGGCGGTACGTAGGATATCGGCGGGCTCGGACATCGCGTTTCGATATGGTGATTGGTTGCGTGCACGCCAAGCGCTCAAGCGTCAAGCGCTCAAGCGTCACACGCCAGCCCTCACATGGCATTGAGCCAGCCGGCGCGGATCGGGAAGCCCTCGCCTGACAACAGCGTGGTCACCTCGTACAGCGGCAGCCCGACCACGTTGCTGTAGGAGCCGACGATCTTGACGATGAAGCTGCCGGCGATGCCTTGCGCGGCATAGCCGCCCGCCTTGCCGCGCCATTCGCCGGAGTCGAGATAGGCCTCGATGTCATCCTGCGACAGCCGCTTGAACCGGACGCGGGTCTCGACCAGACGCTGGCGATAGGCTTCGTTCGGCGTCACCAGGCACACCGACGTGTGGACGCGGTGATTGCGACCGGACAACAGCCGCAGGCATTGCGCGGCCTCGTCGATCAGCTCGGGCTTGGGAAGGATGCGCCGGCCGACCGCGACCACGGTGTCGGCGGCGATGATGTAGGCGCCCTGGAGCTCGTCGTCGGCGCGCACATGATCGAGCGCAACCTCGGCCTTGGCGCGCGCCAGCCGATTGGCGCAGGCGCGCGGCAACTCTCCCCGCTTCGGGGTCTCATCGACATTGGAGGGTCGCAGCCCGTCGGGCTCGATGCCGGCCTGATTGAGGAGGGAGACGCGGCGGGGCGACCCGGACGCGAGGACGAGCTTCGGCCGACCTGTCATCTTTGTTTGCGCAACGACTGCATGAGCGGACCGTGGAGCTGGAGGAAGCGCGCTTACTTGAATCGGTAGGTGATACGACCCTTGGTGAGATCGTAGGGCGTCATCTCGACCAGAACCTTGTCCCCGGCAAGCACGCGGATGCGATTCTTGCGCATGCGTCCGGCGGTATGGGCGATGATCTCATGTTCGTTTTCGAGCTTGACCCTGAAAGTGGCGTTCGGAAGCAACTCCGTCACGACCCCAGGAAATTCCAGAAGTTCTTCCTTTGCCATCCGCTACCCAGCGCAGTGTCCCGAGTCCGAAGTTCGCAACCCCGCGGCGCCCCCTGATGCGAACTTCGGAATCAAAGGACACTAGCAAATTGATGATCCCCAGTGCGGTTTTTGGATTTGAAGCTCCTGAGCGAGCGTGCGGCCAAGACGATAGGAACTTCAAATCCACCGCACCGGGAAACCCGACAAGGCGGATCACCCCGCCCGGAAGGCGCGAAACCTAGCGGAATCAGGGCCATCCGACAACTGGTCAGCGCGGTTTTCGTCATTCGTTGCCGCTCTGGCGCGGGGAAAAACGTGTCCTGATCCGTTGCAGCAGTTGGTCGCGCACGTCTCGGTACGCATTCATGCGCTGCTCCCGGCTGCCCTCGATCGCGGTCGGATCGGCGGTGGGCCAGTACTCGACGTCGAGCGCGAGCGTGCGCGTGAGCTCGAGCGCCTTGTGATGCGCTTCGGGCGAGAGCGTAACGATGAGGTCGAAATTGAGCCCCTCCAGATCCTCGAGCTCCTCGAAGGTCATCGGCCGGTGCGCCTTGATGTCGATGCCGACCTCGTCCATGACCGCGGCCGCGAATGGATCAAGCTCGCCTTTGCGCACGCCGGCCGAGCCGACATAGAGCGACGTGCCGAGCGCCTGCCGCAGCAGCGCGGCCGCCATCGGCGAGCGCACGGAATTCAGGCCGCAGGCGAACAGCACCGCCTGCGGCCGCTGCGACGACGGCGTTCGCTTCATCCCTTCCAATGGAGTACGCAGATCAGAGTGAACAGGCGGCGTGCGGTATCGAAATCGAGCATCACCTTGCGTGCCAGACGCTCCATCAGGATGTTGGAGCCCTCGTCGTGGAGCGCGCGCCGGCCCATGTCGAGGGCCTCGATGCGGTCCGGCGTCGCGGTGCGGATGGCTGCGTAGTAGCTGTCGCAGACCATGTAGTAGTCCTTCACGATCCGCCGCAGCGGCGACAGCGACAGCAGATGCGCCACCACCGGCGCTCCGTCCGCCTGCCTGATGTCGAACACGAGGCGCGTTCCGGTAATGCTCAGATGCAGCGCGAACGGTCCGCCGTCGTCGTCCTTGGGCGCAAAGGTGTTGTCCTCGAGCAGGTCGTAGATCGCAACCGCGCGCTCGTGCTCGACATCGGGGTTGGAGCGGCCGATCGAGTTCTCATCGAGCGTGACCGCAACCAGGCGGTTGGATCGCTGATTGGATGTACGCCCCGAGCGGGTCATCGCCGGTGCCGCATGTGCGTGCCGGGCTCGATCATCGATTGAGGCGCATCGCGACCGAGCGGGCATGCGCGTCGAGCCCCTCGGCCTCGCCCAGCGCGATCGCAGCGGGGGCAAGCGCGCGCAACTGATCGGGTCCGCATTTGAGGATCGACGTGCGCTTCATGAAATCCGGCACCCCGAGCCCCGAGGAGAAGCGGGCCGAACGCGCCGTCGGCAACACATGGTTCGAACCGCCGACATAGTCGCCGATCGCCTCGGGCGTGTGCGGCCCCAGAAAAATGGCGCCGGCATTGCGTATGCGCGACGCCAGATCCTCGGCATTCGCGCTCGCGATCTCGAGATGCTCCGGCGCGATGGTGTCGACCAGCGGCACCGCCTCGGCGAGCCCGCCGACGACGATGATCACGCCGAAATCGCGCCAGGATGCTTCCGCGACCCGGACGCGCGGGAGCGACTTGAGCTGCGCGTCCACGGCGGTCTCGACGTCGCGCGCGAGATCGGGATCGTCCGTGATCAGGATCGACTGGGCGCTGGCGTCATGCTCGGCCTGCGCCAGGAGATCGGCCGCGATCCAATCGGGATTGCCGGTCCGGTCGGCGAGGATCAGCACTTCCGAGGGTCCGGCGATCATGTCGATCCCGACCATGCCGAACACGAGGCGCTTGGCCGCCGCCACATAGGCGTTGCCGGGGCCGACGATCTTGGCGACCGGCGCGATCGTCTCGGTGCCGTAGGCCAGCGCCGCGATCGCCTGGGCGCCGCCGACCCGGTAGATCTCGTCGATGCCCGCAAGCCTGGCCGCCGCCAGCACGAGCGGCGAAAGCTTGCCGTCGGGCGCCGGCACCACCATCACCAGCCGCGGCACCCCGGCGACCTTGGCCGGCACGGCATTCATCAGCACCGAGGATGGATAGGCGGCGGTGCCGCCGGGCACGTACAGGCCGACCGATTCGATCGCGGTCCAGCGCGACCCGAGCTCGACCCCGAGCGCGTCGGTGAAGCGGTCGTCTTTCGGCAATTGCCGGCGGTGATAGGCCTCGATCCGGTCGCGCGCGAAGGCAAGGGCGTCGAGCGCACGGCGGTCGCAGCTGGCATGGGCGCCCGCGATCTCGTCGGCGGTCACCCGCAGACCGGCCTGGTCGAGATCAAGCCGGTCGAAGGTCCGGGTCAGCTCGATCAGCGCATGGTCGCCGCGGGCGGCAACGTCGGCAATGATCGCCCGCACGGCGTTTTCGACATCGGCTGAGGCCTCGCGCTTGGTTGCGAGCAGGGCGCGAAAGCGCTGGGCAAAATCGGGGGCGCGGCTGTCGAGGCGGATCGGCATGGCCTGTCTTACCGGACCACACGGACCGGGTCACCGCCCAATGGCGCGCGCGCTAGTGTCCCGGTTCCGACGCTCGACTCCGCCACACTAGGGGGCGTCAACCCCGGGCGTCGGTGGCGTCCCGGTGCACTGGACGCTCGGCCGCCGGCCAGGATGGCCCGAGATCGGCAAGCTCCGCCTCCAGGCACTCGACCTCGAGCCTGAGCACTCCCCCGCCGGAGAATATGAGGGTCACCACCCCGGCGGGCGCGTCGGTCTCGGCAAACTCGACGGCCAGCAGGTTGAGCACCGCATCCTTGCCGGCCGGATTGACCTGGCGGCACTTGCAGCAGTTCACCCGCTCGAAACGCAGCGCCGAGCGGCAGCGCCGGAGCTCGGGCCTGGTTCCCTCCGCCGCGAGCCAGTCGAAGCGGCTCAGGCCCGACGACCAGGCGCTTTTCCTGCGGACGCCAGATGACGTCGGCCACCTTGACCAGGGCATCCTGCAGATGGGTTGAAACGACCTCGAGGTCGTCGCGGTCGAGGGCGACGAACTTCACCTGATCCATGACGCGCGCTCCCTGCCGTCCTGTCGCATTCTGATCTTGTGTGGAGGTAATTAGGAAGCAGCCCCCGGCGGCGCAAGCGGGCAAAAGCAACCAAGTGAGAGCCCTGCCCCGGCCGTTTGCCGAGCTTAGAACGACACGCAGGCCGGCCGCACGATCGTGATGACCGATTGCTGCTTGAAACGGGCTTTATAGGTTTCGGCGATCTCGTTGAGCCGGGTCATGTCGTCGTCATGGCCCGGAAGCACGATCTGCACGACCTTGCTCGGCTCGCGCATGATCTTGTTGCTGGCGCGGTCGCGCCACTGGCCGGCGGTGGTGTACACGGTGAGCCCCTCCGGGAAGCGCGCCATGATCTCGCGATCCACGAAGCGGCCCCACTGGCTCTCGCTCACGGCGGTCCGCGCCCCGACATTGCGGCCGAACATCAGCTCGGCCACCTGGCCCGGTTTCTGGCCGACGCGGCAGTCCACCGCCTGGGCCTGGGCGCCCCCGGCGAGCGCCGGCAGAAGGATCAAGATCGCAAAGGCTCGACCGAGCGCTGCCGTGCCCCAAGTCGCGTCCACGACCATCCTGCCCTCGTCCCGGAAGCGCATGTTGCAGCCAACACCGCGATCGATGCCCGGCCCCAGGCCTGGATGTCGGAGGGATACTGGAAGCCCGCCTTCGCGGGCGGGAGGCCGATAACCTCTGCTATCCGCTGATGCGCTCGATGGCGGCGCCGCAGGCGGAGAGCTTGTCCTCCAGCCGCTCGAAGCCGCGGTCGAGGTGATAGACGCGATTGACCATGGTCTCGCCCTCGGCCGCGAGCGCGGCAATGACGAGCGAGACCGAGGCCCGCAGATCGGTCGCCATGACGGGGGCGCCGGTGAGCGCCTTCACCCCTTCGATGGTGGCGCGGTCGCCGTCGAGCTGGATATGCGCGCCGAGCCGGACCAGCTCCTGCACATGCATGAAGCGGTTCTCGAAGATCGTCTCGGTGATGTGGGAGGTTCCCTTTGCCCGCGTCATCAGCGCCATGAGCTGCGCCTGCAGGTCGGTCGGGAAGCCGGGGAATGGCGAGGTCGAGACCTCGACCGAGCCGATGCCCGAGCCGTTGCGCGCGACCCGCACCCCGGTATTGGTCGGCGTGATCTCCACGCCCGCCTGCACCAGGACGTCGAGCGCCGACTGCAGCAGCTCCGCGCGCGCGTTTTCCAGCAGCACGTCGCCGCCGGTCATGGCCACCGCCATGGCATAGGTGCCGGTCTCGATGCGGTCGGGCAGCACGCGGTGGCGCGCGCCATTGAGCTTGGACACGCCCTCGATGACGATCCGCGAGCTGCCGGCGCCCGTGATCCTGGCGCCCATCTTGTTGAGGCAATCGGCGACGTCGGTGATCTCAGGTTCGCGCGCGGCATTCTCGATCACGGTGGTGCCGCGCGCGAGGGAAGCCGCCATCAGCGCGGTATGAGTACCGCCGACCGTCACCTTGGAAAATTTGATCTCGCCGCCCCGCAGTCCATTCTTGGCGCGGGCGATGACGTATCCGCGATCGACCTCGATCTCGGCGCCGAGATTTTCGAGCGCCATGATCAGAAGGTCGACCGGGCGCGTACCGATGGCGCAGCCGCCGGGCATCGACACCTTCGCCTCGCCCATGCGCGCGACCAGCGGCGCGACCACCCAGAAGCTCGCGCGCATGCGCGAGACCAGTTCATAGGGCGCGGTGGTGTCGATGATGTTGGCGGCGGAAATGTGCAGTGTCTGCCCGTCGTACTGGGTTTCACCGGGCCGCTTGCCGCCCACCATGACATCGACGCCGTGATTGCCGAGGATGCGCTGAAGCTGGCCGACATCGGCGAGGCGCGGGACATTGTCGAGAATGAGCGTCTGATCGGTGAGCAGGCTCGCGATCATCAGCGGCAAAGTGGCGTTCTTGGCGCCGGAGATCGGGATTATCCCGTTGAGCTTTTGCCCACCGGTGATGCGAATGCGGTCCATGCCCAGTCCCCCGTTCTGGCAAACGCCGCCGATCCCTTGCGAAACCGCCGCGCCATGCAGAAAGGCCAGCCCGTGCGCGCGGTTGCGGCGGCGGGTCTAGCTGCGCTGCTTATGTCCGGCAATTCCGGCGGAATCGTGGGACTTGTCGTCGGCCTTGGGGTCGGTCCCGGGCGCGCTTGCGCGCCCTTTCGCCTGGGCCTTGCGGCGCTTGAGATTTTCCCGCAATGCCGCGCCTAGACGCCGCTGCTGGCTTGCTTTCTGCGTGCGCTTGGGACGATCGTCCATGGCGGGCAAGATAAGAGGCGGGGCAGCGGGAAGGAAGGCCCACGGAAGGGCCGATGCGACGCCTGGCGGGGACCGGCCGCCGCTTGCGCCGCTGTGGCCCTTATGGCAAGGATCGCCGCATTCGCGGCCGCATTCCTTCCGTATTCGCATCCGGCCCGGCGCTGCCGTAGCTCAGTGGTAGAGCACTCCCTTGGTAAGGGAGAGGTCGTAAGTTCAATCCTTACCGGCAGCACCAGAAAAAGCCCAATAAACAAGGGCCTTTTGCACGCGCGCGAAAAACGCGCTCGGCAAAATCGTGCAGAACAAAGCACGACTCGACGCGGCAAAACGCACCAAATCAGCACCAAGCGTTCGGCAGACGTTCACGCTGCGAGAGCGTGATGAAGCACGGCCACCACATCCCGAAACTGCCAACCGCAGATTTCTTACCCAAAAAGGAAGTCGTTCGGATCAATGGCTGCACCGTTGCTGAATGTGATGAACTCATTGTGCGCGTCTAGGCCGGAGTGGATCTGCCACTGATTGGTCGCGCCAACTTGCGTGAATGTGGCGCCCTGTGCTGCCGTCCCGAAGCCGACGAACGACAGCGCATCGCCTACCGCCCCGCCGTTGCCGGCGAAGTCGACGACGGTGTCTCCGTTCGCCTGCCCGGCGTGGAAAACGAAGGTGTCGTTGCCGGCATCTCCGGTGAGCCGGTCAACGCCAGCACCGCCGTCGATGGTGTTGGCGCCGATATTGCCAAAGATCGAGTTGGCCAGGGCATTGCCGGTACCGGAGAGGTTGCCGGCGCCTTGCAGCACCAGGGCTTCCACGTTCGCCGCGAGCGTGTAATCGACGGTGGACAGCAGCACGTCCGTGCCTTCATTGGCGTTCTCGAACACCAGATCGCCGGCATTATCGACAAAATAGGTATCGTTGCCGGCACCCCCAAGCATGGTGTCGGCGCCGCCCGCACCGTTGAGCAGGTTGTTCCCGACGTTGCCGTAAAGGGTATTCGCCTGGTTGTTGCCGTAACCCTGGAAATCGCCGCTGCCCTGCAGCACCAGGGTCTCGACGTCCGCGGCCAGCCCGTAGTGGCAGAACGCGAACACCGCGTCGTTGCCCTCGTTGGCAACTTCGAAGCAGGCGTCGCTCGAATTGTCGACGAAATAGGTGTCGTTGCCGGCGCCGCCCACCATCAGGTCGATGCCGCCCGCTGCGTTGATGAGATTGTTACCGGCATTGCCATAGATCACGTTGGCCTGGTTGTTGCCGTAGGCCTGCAGATCGGCATTGCCCTGCAGGATCAGGTTTTCGACATCCGCCGCCAGCCCGTAATTGGAGGTGGCAAATACGCTGTCGTTACCTTCGTTGGCGACCTCGAAGCAGGAGTCGCTCGGATCGCCGACGAAATAGGTGTCATTGCCGGCGCCGCCGACCAGCAAGTCGACCCCGCCGGCGCCGTTGAGCAGGTTGTTTCCGGCGTTGCCGTAGATTACGTTGGCCTGGCTGTTGCCGTAGCCTTGTAAATCCGCATTACCCTGCAGGATCAGGTTTTCGACGTTGGCTGACAGCGTGAAGTGGACGGCCGAAAAAATCGTATCATTGCCTTCGCCCGGGTTCTCGAGCACGGCATCGCCGGCATTGTCGACGAAATAGGTCTCGTTGCCGAGCCCGCCCACCATGGTATCGGCGCCGGCGCCGCCGTTGATCAAGTTGCTGCCGGAATTGCCGATGATGGTGTTCGCGAGGTCGTTACCGTAGCCCTGCAGGTCGGCATTCCCTTGCAGCGTCAGGTTCTCGACATTCGGCGTTAGCCCGTAGTGGATCGACGCGTTGACGGTGTCCACTCCGTCATTGGCATGCTCGATCACCACGTCGCTGGGGTTGTCGACGACGTAGGCGTCATTGCCCGCAAGGCCGTACATTGCGTCGGCGCCGGTGCCGCCATCAATCACGTTATTTGCAGAATTGCCAGCTATGACGTCGTTGCCGCTGCCGCCAATCACATTCTCAACGTTGGCAATCTGATCGGTTCCGATTTCGCTCCCGAAGGCTTGATTTTGAGCAGCAGACAGATTGACAACGATGCCGACGGTGCTCGACGAATAGAAGATCGTGTCGATACCCTCTCCGCCCTCATAGGTGTCGTTGCCTTCGCCATGGCCGCCAACAATCTTGTCGTCGCCGTCCCCTGCGTCGACGATATCATCCCCCGCGTCGCCCTCGAGCTGATCGTTTCCTGCCCCGCCAATCAATGTGTCGTTGCCAGCACCACCGATCAGATGGTCCGTGCCTTCGCCTCCCGACAGATTGTCGTCTCCATCGGTGCCGATCAGAGTGACACCGGGAACAACCACGTCAATGATCTGATCGGCAAATTGGAGACGGTTGATACCCCTGAGGGTGTCCGTGCCGTCCGGACCATCAATCAAGAGAACGCCGTTGGTATCGTCCGGTGTGATCGTGTAATCGGCGCGGTTCCCGGAGTAGACGGCGGTGTCGAAGCCATCGCCACCGTCGATGTAATCGTTCCCGGCGCCGCCGGTCAGCGTGTCGTTGCCAACCCCCCCGTTGAGGATGTCGTCGCCGCCGCCGCCGTCGAGCGCATCATTGCCGCGCAATCCGTCCACCGTATCGCCAAGCTGGCCACCGGTGATGTCATCATCCTGGTTCCCGACGAAATTGTCGCTCCCTTCGATGAGCAATCGCCCAGTCGTCACCGCAGACGCATCAAACTTTGGCGGGCTAGAGCTATAGCTCTGAAGGTTAATCTTCAGAACGCCGGCCGCACCTACGTTCTCATCAAAAATTCTGAGCGGCCCCGCATCGCCGGCATAGTCGTCGATAGAAAGAGTGAGCTCCTCAAAATTGACGACCTTATGCATGTCGAAGCCAGCAAGGCCGGAAGAACTCGCTCCCAAATAGAGAGTGTCATACCCGTTCCCACCATCTAATTCCGGGGGAGCATCGGTCCCAGCGTTCGCTACAAATTGGACTCTGTCGTTGCCATCGCCCGCATCGACGAGCTTGGCGTTATAAGTTACGATGAAGTCGTCCCCATCATCCCCCAGATCCTGATATTCGATCCGCCTCCCGCATAGATCGAATCGTTGCCCGCCCCGCCACGCAGGGTCCCAGAGGCATCAACCGAATAATAGGAGTGAAAGGGATCGACCGGCGCCTCGAACAGCCACAGCGCATCGTCCCCATCGCCACCTTGGAGATCGTTGATCCCTGTGCCGCCCTCTAGAACATCGTTGCCAGCACCACCCAACAGCGTGTCGTCGCCATCGCCACCCGCCAAATGGTCGTTGCCGCCAAGGCCAATGAGGATGTCATCACCCTCCGTGCCAATAAGTGTGTCATTTCCGTCGGTGGCCATCGATGTTCCTCAACAAACTGCGCTTCATGCAAACGAGTAATTCTGCAGGTTGATCGTGCCCGCGTTGCCGGACACGAGGACCTCGTAAACAGGCATTGGAGGGATCACGCTCCTTAGTCGCATTGGGGCCGTCCGAAGATTTGTTGTTCTGCGCCAAGCATTTGTTTTCCGCTGCCAGAGGGGCCCCCTACGCGGAGAAGGAGAGCGGGGGCGGCCAAATCAAGACATCATTGGGGGAGCGTGCCGAAGGGCGGGGATCGAGGATTTCAGCCCGCACGATTGCAGGCACACCTGGGCGACGTGGCACTACGCCGCGAACCGCGACTTGATCGCGCTGATGAAGCTCGGGGAATGGAAGTCGGAGCGGATGGTGCTGCGCTACGCGCACGTGAACGTGTCCCAACTGGCGCCGTCGATCGCCGCTGGCCTTGCAGCGTGGGACACCAAATCAGCACCAAGCGAGTCGGAGAAGTCGGGAACCTACGGAGGATCAAATAGATGCGCAAACTTACGCGCCCCTTTGGTAAGGGAGAGGTCGTAAGTTCAATCCTTACCGGCAGCACCAGCTATTCCCGGAAGCTAAATGACGCTGAACTGGATCATCTGATCAGGCAGATGTTCGCCGTAGCTGGCTCAAGCGGATCACGAAGGAAGTAATCGAAGACGCGCCAGCAAGGACGAAGCGAGGGGACGGGCGGAGCGCGTCTGAGACAATCAAAATCCTGGAGACGGTACCCATCATCAGCAAGGACGGCACCGTGAACTCCCTGACATGCACGTCGTAGCGCGGGAGCCGACGTGGCTTGCTTCTCCGGCACCACCTGAGCGCCTCGCACACCTCTTCCGAGAAAGCGATCGACGAAAGCCGCAGACAAATGTTGGCTTGCCGCGGAAATACTCGGAACCTGGCGGGCGCCTGGTGCGGGCTTTTTCGCGTGACAGGCCTAAGCCGTTATTGGGGCCTGTTAGGCCCCAGAAATTGGGAACTGATCCAGCCCTTCAAGCCGGTGTTCTCGACCTGGACCCAGTCCCCCTCCCGGCTTGTAGCTGTGAACCGCGTGCCCTTGGGGGCAGAGCCAAGAACCGGCGCGTTTCCGGAAGGTGCAGACCTGATGTTTACGCCGGGACGCTGCAAAAAGACAAAATCCCGATTCTGCGCCGCGGAGGTAGTTTGGGGCGTCACAGCACTTGGAGCAACTTGGGGCGAAGCCTCGGTGACGGAAGCGGGAGGAACCACACCGGACGCTCCGCGAGATGGCTCAGGCACAGTAGGAGCCGGCTGCACCGGAGTTTCGGATGACGATTGCGCCGCTATTGGAGAGGATTCCGTGGTTTCCGCGGGTACCTTCGCCCCTGGCGAGGCCAGGAAGAAGTACGTGAGCCCAGCAACGCCCAATGCCGCAATGATTGCAGTGCCGGCAATCAGCTTTCGGCGGGCTCCAAACGTTTCGGATGGATTTGTTTCGTATAGATTATTTGGCTCAAGAGGCTCGAAAGGAGCCTCAGGTTCAAAAGAATCCTCGCCCCCAGCTACGGGGCGAAAAGTTTCTTCGCGCAGAAGATCACGCCCGGCAGCCGTCGTTCCATTTGGCGCCAGAGGGGGCGCCCAAACCTCGTCTGGCGGGTTCAGCCTGCCCTCAGCAAAGCTGTTTCCGCTGGGCCGTACGTCGGTAATATCCACGGTTGCCATGCTTCCCCCAATTCCGCACCAGCGGTTTTCCGCTTTGCCGCATAGAAGGACCGCCGCACTACAACATAGGCCCTCACGCATTGGCCGAAAGGATGGCGACCGAACGACAGCCGAACGGCACTCGAACGGTTTATTGATGACCAGTTTCTCGAGTTCTTGGTGAGTATCTCAGGTCTGGCAGTATTCGGCGGTTCAAGCCCGACAAAGCCGGGCATGATCCTTACCGACACCATTGGACTCAACGGCACCTTATCGTCGGCTGGCCAATTGCGCTGCTCGCCTGCGCATGCGTCGCATTGTCCTCGCTCCCTGCGCGGGCGGAGCAGAGCTGCGCGCCGAAGACCAACGCCGCGAAGATCCTGCGCACCAAGAACGTGAACGACGTCGATCCGAACTGGGCGCCGCCGGCATTCATCGGGACATCCTGGTCGCTGATCGAGACCAGGCAGGAGGGCGAATTTCTCAGCGGCGTCCTGGTGAACCCGCGCGGCGGCGTTCTGCCCGGGCGCGTCTTCGTCATCGCGAACGAATGGGATTGCGGCTGAGGCCTCGGGCGATCGGATTTGAAGTTCCTGCCATTGCAGCCGCGAAGTAAGTTCGGACCTTCAGATCCAAAGACCGCACTGCGAACGTTGCCAGCGCCCGTTGGATTCCGAAGTTCGCTTCGGAGGTGCCGTGGCGTATGCGAGCTTCGGAATTGGGACGCCGCAGCCGCATCACTTCTGTGGCTTGTTCGCATCGCCCTCGATGGCCGCGGCGGCTTCCTGCAGGAACGGCCGCCACCGGTCCGAGACCGCTTTGATCTGAGAGAGGATCTTCGCTTTCTTCTCCGGCGGAATATCCGTCCTCCCGTCGGCGAGCTTGTCCAGCTCTCCCTCGAGCTTGGTCCAGAACTGCCTCCCGCCAAGCGACGTGGCGGTCCGAATCGTTTGCTCCAGCTGCTGCATTCGCCGGGTCGCAAAACCATCCAGGACGTCGAGCAGGATCCATGCCGACAGGACGATGGCCGCGGAGACGATCACGGTCTTGATGAGAAACAGACCGATCGGCCCGAGACCCGCGTCGGGTGCCGGCGATGTTGGTTCCTGAGTGGCTTCCATATCAATGCCCCGTTTGCGCTGTTCGGTTCCCGACGACGCCGCTCATGTCCTGGGCTCGATTGCCCTCCGATGGACAGGTCGACGCGGTATCTCGCACAAAGTACATATACTCCATGCATCAGCCATTGCCCAAGACCGACGCCACGCTGCTGGGGACGACGGTCCGCGCCCTGCCCTATCTCCTGTCCTGGGCCGTCCTCGCGGTCCTGATGATCGTCGGCATGGATCGCATGCCGCTCGCCCTCTACACGCCGATCGACGGCGAGTGGGCGAAATGGAATGTCGAGGCCATCCTTCATTTCGGGAAGGTTTTCGATCTCAGTCCCTACAGCATGCTGGCGGGAATGGGCTCGATGTATTTTCCCAACCTGCCCTGGCTCAATCCGGGCGCGCTGGCGCTCGCTCTGCCGCTCGACGACCACACGAAGAATATCGTCTCCTACGCCATTTACGCGGCCGAGCTGGCCGTCAGCATCGTCGTGCTGGCGCGCGTGATCGGATTCTCCTGGTTGATGGCGACGGCCGCCGCGCAGCTCTACCTCTATCTGTTGTTTCCGCCGTTCTCCGAGGTGTTCCGGATTTATGGATGGTATTCGCTCGCCCCGTATTATGCGCATCTGCAGGCGGTGTTGAATGGCGCGGCCGCCGTGTTGCTCGTCTGCGGGCGCCTGCGCGACTGGCGGGGAAACGCGATCCTCGCCGCCGGATTCGTCGCGCTGTTTATTTCCGGGCTCCTTTCCGCGCCCTTCACCTTCGTCTTTGCCACCCCCGCTTACATCGCCATTTGCGCCGCCCTGGTCGCTGACGCGACGACCGTCGCGAGCCGAATGGGCATGGAAAATCTCGGCGCTTGCACTATGCCTGCTGTTCTTTTTCGCGTCCGGCCTCCTCGACTATTATCTCGGCACCGTGGCCACGGCCGGCCGCACACCGACCACCGCCATTGCGTGGGACCGGCTCCTCTCTGCCGGGGCCTGGCTGCAGCTGTTCCGCGATCACTCGATATGCAGCGATCCACGGCTGCTGCTGTGCATCAGCGATCGCGGCGCGTGGCTGCAGATCGCGGCGCTGTGCGGGGCGGCGCTGGCCATCATCACGCGCCGCGGCGACATCCGCACCGCCGCCTGGGCTTTGATCGCCTATATCGGCCTGGTGCACGTCTATGCCTACGCCTATCACGCGGGTTGGCTCGGGCCCGCGGCCGTGCTCTCCAACCATTTCCTGATCTTGTCCTGCTGGTCCTTCATCTGCATGTTTGCCGTCGTTCCGTTCTTCGAGCCGTTCCGCTTGATCAACGAGAACGTATCCGCCGGCGCGCGGCATTCCCTTCGCAGCCAGGTGCCGGGCTTCCTCGCCAGCATCCTCGTGACCGCGCTGCTGATCGTGATCGTCATCACGCATGCTGCGCCATCCCTACGGCCTCCATCATTACGGGCCGGCTCAACTCCTGATCGCTGTCGGCGCCTTCGGCGCTGTCGTCGTCGCCATCGCGCTCGTCCAGGCGTATCGCGACAAAGGGCCGATGAGCCCGGCCGCCGCCATCCGCGGCGTTCCATGGCGCCGCGCCGCGATCCTGGCGGTATTTCCGATCCTGGCGCTCGTTCACCTCTCCCTTGGCGTTCGCGATGAGGTCCCGACCGCGCGCGATGCTTCGCTTCGCAACTACCTGCAAGAACATGCGTCGATCGGAGTCGGAAAACCGTTTCGCGGCTACGCGACAACCATCTGGCTGGACAAATCCGGCGAGTTGAGCGCGGGTCCCAATCAGGCGGGCCTCAATGACGCCGGGCGCTACTACTATGGCCGTGACTTCTTCCGCGCCCGCTACGGCGAAACCTTCACGGAAACCGATTTGTGGCGCTGGAATATTCCGACCTTCGAAGAATATGGTGAGTGGACGTCGGTACAGGCGCATGCGTTCGCCCTGCGGCTGCTCGCGCCCGCCGGGACCACGACCCATTCCAACTACCTGCGGGCCTTCACGATCGATGCGGACATATTGCGCGCGCTCGGCGTTCGCTACGTTCTCACCGACGCTGAAACGCTCGAAACGCCGGCGATACTTCGCGGATCCGTCACCGCGCCACGCGCCCCGAGCGTCCGCTTGTTTGAATTCAGCGATGTCAATTTGGGAACCTACAGTCCGACCCGTTTCGTGAAGGCGGCCACCGCGGGTGAGATCGTGGATCGGATCCGGGAAAACAGGAGCCATCTCGACCAGGTTGCGGTGGTTTCGGATGATGTGCCGCCGACCGTCGCGAAAGCGCGGAATGTCGTGATGACCGTCGAGCGGGACGGTGTCCGCGTACAGGCGGCCAGCAACGGACCCGCCCACATCCTCCTGCCGGTGCAGTTCTCCCATTGCCTTGTGGTGGTCAATGGTGCTCCGGCGCGCTTGACCCGCGCCAATCTTCTGCAGACGCTCGTGTCGTTCGACGGCACGCTCGATGCCCGGCTCGAATTTCACTTCGGACTATTCGCCGACAATAAGTGCCGTCTTCGCGATGGGCTGGACAATAAGGCGCTTGGATTATGAGCAATCACGCCGCGAAAGGCTGATCGATTGCCTGGATCGACGCTTGCACGGCGGGGCGCGACCGGCGGCTACGTCATTGCCTATGCCGTCACGCTCGCGAGCTTCATCGTCATCTGGTTCAACCATCCGATCCTCCTCTATATCGGCCGGGACGCGAACCTCAGCCTGTGGCTGAGCAAAGCGTACGCGGATTGGGCCTACCCGCTCGACGTGACGGCCATGAATCCGTTTCAGGGCATGACCAGCATGCTCATGCCCATCAACCCCTATTTCAATCCCGGAACCTGGATTTTTCAGACCGCGTTGCCGGAGGTCCCCAGCCGGGTCGTCTCGTTCATCGTCTATTTCGTCGAAGTCACGGCATCCGCTTTCCTCCTCGGCGTCGCATTGGGATTCTCGCGTCTTTTCGCCTTCGTCGGCGCGCTGTGGCTCGCGTTCCTGCTGTTCCCTCCGTTCAACTTCGTCTACGGGCTGCAGGGCTGGCTCGCGACCAATCCTCCGTACGGCCACACGCTGGCGCTCAGCAACCTGATCCTGGTGGCGTTCATCCGGATCGGCGCCGAGAGTCCGACAGCGCCCGGCTTCGGACGCCGGCTCGCGCGCAACTGGCTGCTTGCGAGCTGCATCTTCGTCCTGGTCCTGCTGATCGTTCTCGCCGCGCCGTTCTACAACGGCGGAATGCTGGTCGGGACGTTTCTGCTCACCGGCGTGATCTTCCTGTCATCGCAATCCATTTCGCAGATGCTGTGGCGCCTGGCCGCCGGCATCTACGTGCTGGCGTGTTGCGCGGCCGTTGGGTTTTTCGGTTTTTTCGCGGGCGCGCAGGCTTACTCCGCCCGCTTTTCGGGCACCGGAGGTCCGCTGCTGCAATTTCATTGGCCGGTCGAGTTCTCGCCCGGCTTGATCGCCAACGCGCGTCAAGGATTGTGCGCGTGGGGCGTCGTATGCGATCGCCTGGCGCAATGGCCGCTCGCGCTCACCGGATCATACTGGCTGCAGTTGAGCATCATCGTGGGAGCCATCGCGGTCGCGATCCGCATGCGTCCCCCGCTCGCGCGCGTCGGAGCGCTGTTTGCGGTGCTTTGGATCGTTCTGCTGGTGGTTTGGATCAGCGCAAATCTCGGAATCATGGCCGCGTTTCCGCTGTCGCCGATCTATTTCTTTCTGATGATGTATCCGTTCTGGGCATTCTTCAGCCTGTATGCGGGCGTCTGGCTCATAGAGATAGCGACGTCGCGCTTTGTCCCGCAGGCGCGATCTGCCGATCCCCGTTTGGTTTGCGCGCGCCCTTTGCGTGGCGGCTGTCGCGCTCATCCCGCTTTTCCACGCCGATGTCTCCCGCGTGTTCAAGTGGAGCGGCGTTCAGATCCGCGCCGCGACGCCGATTACGCAAGCTCTGCAGCAGGACATCGCGCTGCGTCCCGGCCAGACCTACCGCGGATCGGTCGCCACTCTCCTCGGTTCTCCGGGAAGTCCGTTGCGGCATCAGTTGCTCGACAATGCCGAGCGTCCGCTGCAGCCCACGGAGTTTGAAAGATTTCTTCAAAAGCTGGCCAGCGACACCGGCAACAGCGCACGACCTGCTCGATCTGTGGTGGCTCGATATTCCGACCCTGTCGGAATATGGCCAGGGCCTCTCCAAGCCCCTCATATTCTTCATCTCGAACGTGCTCAACGCGCCGGCGGACGCGCACGATCTGAACTTCGGACTCCCGCGCCTGGCCAATATCGACATCTTGAGGGCCATGGGCGTCCGATTCATCATCACGGACCTCCAGCTACGGGCCAACCGCGCGCGCATGACACAGGTCTTGCCGCTGAGCGGTGGGATCGCTCTCTATCTTTACGAGCTGTCCGATCCCAATGTCGCGGGCTTTTCGCCCTTGAAGCTGTCCGGACCCATCAGCCCGGCAGAATTGTTGCGGCGGATCGGTGCGGAGCCTGCGCTGTTCGAATCCGAAGCCTTCGTGGATTCCCCGACCGCGCAGATATTGGTCCCGGTCGAGCGGTCACAGGTGGTGTTCGAACGTGGGGCCGTACACGTGACGGCGCGCAGCACCGGAACGTCCGCGCTGTTGTTGCCGGTGCAATTCTCGCATTGCTTTCGCGTGGAGGGACAAAAGCCTGATGGCATCAAGGTGCTGCGCGCCAACCTGATCCACACGCTCGTCCTGTTCGAGCGGGAGCTGGATATCCGGCTGCGATGGGAATTCAGTTTCTGGCGCAACCGCGGATGCCGCCTGCGCGACGCCGAGGATGTCCGCGCACTCGGGCTGCCTTGACGCCATTGCCGATCCGCGATCAGGGCATGTGCGTTCCCCAGGCCAAACTTTTTCAACTACGATACGAAGATATCTATTGACTACGTAACGGGTTTATAGTATATGATTTGCCATCCTCGCTCATGGAGGGGCGTCTTCCGGAGACGGTCCTGAAAGGCGGAGCGGGGAGTGGCGTCCTGCGGCCGCGGCTCGTAACCGCGGGCTCGGGAGGTCCGGGACACCGCCCGCCAGGCACGACGACCTGGCTGCGAGGAGCTCGCTGCACGGATCCGGAGGCAATGCCGGAGATGGAAGCGCGGCCCCCGGCCGAAAATCGCCACGGTGGAGCGCCGAGAGGCGAGCGTCCCGCGTCATGGGACGCGCCGCGCCTCACTCGCGCGGATGGTCGCGTCTCGCAAACGCGACAACAGGATAGTGCGCCTGTCGGCGCTCCGCCCACCCCTCTTGGGGTCGGGTGCGAATGGATAGAGACCAACCCGGGCGCAACAACGCGCCGCGGGAACGAACAACACTGCGCTGTTTGACATCGTGAGAGAGACGATACGCGGAAACGGGACTATTGTGTCCCGGCCGAGCGAGAGTCAGCGAGCGAAGAGCCGGGACCCAGGGCCACACGGCCGGACCCGTCGGGTCGCTCCTAGGTCCCGGGTCTCGCTTCGCTCGCCCGGGACACGAGAACGCGTCCGCGTAGCACCGCGAACAGGCGCAACGGATCCTCGTTGCGATCAAATGTCCAGATCGCCTGGATCAGCCGGCGAGCCGTTTCGCCCGTTGAATCGCATCCATGCAGTCGGCTTCCCGGCCGGCCTGATCGAAGCCGCGGGCCTCGCTGAGCGCCGCCTGCACCGACGCCAGGTTGTCGGACGCGGGCCGTCGGCCGCCTTCCGCCTGCTGCGCCGCCGTGAGGCCGCCGCGGTTCTGGCTCTGCACGTCCTGCGTCGAAGCGGCGCCGCCTTGCGCGGCCTGGCCCATGGCGGCGGTCGGCGGATGCTGCTCGCGTGCGCTGCTGCCCGCTTGCGAAGATGGGCCGCCGCCCTGCGTGGCCTGATTCATGGCCGCCGTGGGCGGATGTTGCGGCCGCCCCGAGTCCGCCGCGGCGGACGATGCCGACGTGCTCGGGTCAGCCGCACCCATCGTCGCGCTCGGAGGATGCTGGCCCGTGGTCGCGCTTGCTCCTGCGGTTGGCCCCGCGCCGGCATCCTTCGAGGCCAGCAACTTGGTGACGTTGTCGATCTCCGTCGTACACGGCCCTGCTCCGGCCGTTCCGGCGGATAACGCTGCCAGAGCGCAGGCTCCGAACAGCAATGTGATTGTTTTCATGACGCTTTCTCCCGGTTGCGATTGCGAAACGCCGCCCATGCGGATTCCGACGTTTCCATATCAACCGGGAACGCGAGCCGACGTTCCGTGCCGCCGGACGAGAGCGGGATCGGTGGCGGTCGCCATGGCCTCGTCCGGATGGCAGTCCCCCGCGGCGCGATCGGCCGGCGCTAATCGACGAACGGCAGCACCTCTTCGGCGAGGCGCCGGAACTGTTCCATCGGATCGCCCATGGTCGAAATCCGAAAGGTGATGCGCCGGCAGCCGGACGCCTTGAATTGCTTGAGCTGCGCGATGCAGTCGCGTGGCGAACCGTAAGTCAGCCAGGATTCCAGGCGCTCCTTGCTGTAGTCGGCGGAATAATACAGGTCGAGAAACGTCTTCGAATCCGCCAGCGCGTCGTCCTTGTCGTCATTCACGTTGATGTGGTGATAGAGAACATTGTCGAAGCCGGACATGTCGCGGCCATGGTCGCGGCCGGCCTGCAGAATGAAATCCCATGAGCGTTGGAATCCTTGCGGGCTGACCGAATGGGTCATCCAGCCGTCCGCGATCTTGCCGACGCGCGTGAGCGCCACCTCCGACCCGCCGGAATCGGCCTGGCCTTTCGACAGGCGCTCGGCATTGGTCGCCAGCCAGATCGGACATGGCGACTGCACCGGCTTCGGCTCGAGCGTGACGTTGGAGAAATTCGTGAACTGGCCGGCGAACGGCACATTGTCGTTGGTCCAGAGGTGACGAAGCACATGGATATTCTCGATCATACGCTTGCGCCGCTCTCCGGGCGCGACGTTCATGGCTGCGCTCTCCGCCTCCCACAGCGGACCCGCGCCGCCACCCGCACAGGTAACCAGCCGGGTGCGACCGTTCGAAAGCACATCGAGCGAGGCCCATTCATAGGCAAAGACGAGCGGATTGCGCAGCGCGAACGAACCCATGCAGGCCGGGCCGAGCAGCACCCGTTCGGTCCGCCCGGCGACGGCGGCGAGCAAGGTCAATGCGTCGACGCGACGGTTCACGAACAGCGCATCGCCGCACCAGACCGAATCCATGGCCGCGCACGCCTCGACCGCGTCCGCCAGCACGAGCAGGTCGCGCGCGCTGCAAAGACCGACCAGCACGCCGCGGTTGGAAAGGGTGATCCCGAAATTCATTTTCACGATTCGATCACCGCCATGAAGTCGCACTGCACCAGTACGCCCGCTTCCATCGGCACCTCCATGATCTGGCGGGCCGGCCGCGACGCCGGATCGGGAAACATCTTGACCCATTCATCGTTGACGGGTTTGCGCTGCAGCTCCTTCATCCAGACCGTCACCTTGATGATGTCCTCGACGGTGGCGCCGCCGGCCTCGACGGCTTGCCGCATGTGCAGGAACATGAACGCGCACTGCTGCTCCAGCGTGGCCGCCAGCTTGGCGGTGGCCGGATCGGCGCCGCGGATAAGTCCGGAGACGATGATGTTGCCGATGCGGCTCGCGTTCGGGATCGGCGACTGATGGGCGATCTCACCGACATAAATGCTGCTGCGCGCCATCGCTGCTGTCTCCGTCCGGTTCGCGCTTGGTGGTTCTCATTGCGGCACCAGCCCATCCATTGCAAGCAATGCCCAGGCGGGTCCGTCAAGATACATGAAACGAAATGCCGGCGGACGGCGTCCACACAACCTGCAAGCGTTCAGGCACCCGCGCGCGTCGTCTCGACCTGCGCCGGCGATGGCTTCTGCCGGTGTGTGTTTGACAGCGGCAGCCGCGACGCCATAAGCAGGTTCCCCTCGCCGCATGCGGTATCGTGGACGGTGAGTGGCTGCGAGTGAGGATTTACGATGACGTCTGCTGCGATCGCCGGCCGTTCCACCGTTCATCTGAAGGTCCTGTCCGCCGGCGCGGTGAAATACGTCCTCACCGACTTCGCTCCCAGGTTCACCCGCGACACCGGAGATCAAGTCGAATTCACCTTCGGGACGATCGGCGGGGTGCAGAAGCGGCTTGGGGATGGCGAGACCGCCGACATCATCATGGGCACGGCGCCGGCGATTTCCCAGATGGAGCAGTCGGGTGTGATCGCCGCGGGCAGCCGCGCCGATCTCGGCCGTACCCTGACCGGCATCTGCGTGCGCGCCGATACACCCATGCCGGACATATCGACGCCGGACGGCTTCAAGCAAACGCTGCTCAAGGCGCGTTCGGTCGCCTACACCAACCCGCAGGCGGGAGGAACGTCAGGCATCTTCCTCGTCGGCCTGCTCGAACGTCTCGGCATCGCCGAGGCGGTCGGCAAGAAGGCCCTGCTCTGCATCAATGGCGACGAGGTCGTCGACAAGGTTTCCGCGGGCGACGCCGAGATCGGCTCGACCTTCCTCAGCGAGATCGTGCCGATGAAGGCGGTCAAGGCAGTAGGCGCGCTGCCGCCGCCGATGCAAAACGCCACCGCCTATGCCGCCGGGATCATGACGGGGAGCAGCAACCCCGAAGCCGCCGAACGGTTCATCGCCATGCTGACCGCCCCCGCGCAACGCAATGCCTGGTTGTCGCTGGGGTTCGAGCCCGCCGGCCACGGCTGATCGCGGCGACCTCGCGACCGCATTGGAGGAGGAGTTCAGAAGGCGCGGCGGATGGGAAGCGGTGATGCCCATACGAGGTCGACCGCAACCTCGTCGCATCACAACAACAATAACATGACACCGGGAGAAGACCCTCAATGGAAGGACTTCGCATTGCCCTGGCACTCGCATGCATCGGCCTGTCCGCGGGCCCCGCGCATACCCAGGCCTATCCGACCAAGCCGGTCACCATCGTCGTAACCTTGGCGGCGGGCGGAGCGGCCGACGTGATCGCGCGTGCCGTGGCGCAGCGGCTGACCGAAGAATGGGGGCAGCCGGTTGTGGTCGAGAACAAGGGCGGCGCCAACAACCAGGTCGGGACGGCGGCGGTCGCAAGGTCTGCGCCCGATGGCTACACGCTGCTGCTGACCCCCGAGCACACCTTCACCGTCAATCCCTATCTCTATCGCAAGCTGTCGTACGATCCGGCGAAGGATTTCATCCCGGTCACCGGTCTCGTCAGCATCAGCCAGGCCCTGGTGGTGCATCCTTCGCTCGCGATGCAGAACGTCCCCGATCTGATCGCCGCGGCCAGGGACAAGCCGGGCGGGATCAATTACGGCAGCCTGGGTGTCGGCTCGGGGCCGCATCTGAGCATGGAGCTGTTGCAGTCCATGAGCGGGACCAAGCTCAACGCCGTGCAATACAAGGGTGCCGCGCCCGCGCTCACCGACGTGATCGCCGGCCATGTCCCCATGATGTTCGTGAGCACGGGCCTGATCGTGCAGGCGTGGAAGGCGGGCCAGCTGCGTCCCCTCGGCGTCGGCAGCCGCGAACGCCTGGCCCAGTTTCCCGAGCTGCCGACCGTCGCCGAGACCCTGCCGGGCTTTACCGCCCTCGTCTGGTTCGGTCTTTTCGCCCCGGCCGGAACGCCGCGGGACATCGTGGTCAAGATCAACAACGCGGTCCAGCGCATGCTCGCGGACCGCGATTTCCGTGACCGGTTTCTGACGCCGAACCTTTACGAGCCGATGTCCGGCTCGCCGGAGCAATTCGCCGAACAGATTCGCCTGGATGCCGAGCGGTGGCAAAAAGTCATCCGCGATGCCAAGCTGGCGATCGCGGACTGACA
>CAVRXD010000058.1:0-33849 GCA_963725065.1 uncultured Alphaproteobacteria bacterium | reverse complement strand
CGCGTTGCAACCGGATCGGCGCCAACGAGTCGCGCAGATGCGCGCGCTGAGCGCTGGCAGCCGCACACGCGGACGCAAAGCACGCGACCGTAGCGCACAGCTAGCGCGCCGGCCGGGCCGCCGTCTGAGCAAAACTGCTCAGTATGCATCCGTCCGTTTCGCTCGACTTCGTCTCGACAAAGGCGCAGCCTGATCACCAATCGAGCCGCCAACGCAATGCGTTCCGGCTTTCAATCAGGAGCCAGCCATGTCGAAGGCCCAAAAAGGCAATAAGGAAAACAAGAAACCGAAGGCGGACAAGAACCAGCCTCGGGCCACCATATCCGCCTACAGAACAGCGCAGGGCCAGGGCAAGCCCGCCAGCAGTCCGTTCGCGAGAAAAAAGATTCGACGCCGCTCCAGAGCGGACCTCGCGACGATGGTCCTGACGACCCGGTCAGTAGAGATTACGAGGTTGTTCGGTCGTGGGCGATGCAAACCGCCTGCAGCGCAGCCGGCAACCGGCTCACTGACAGTGAGGACTGAAAATGGCCACCGCCACCGACGAATTCAAAGAAGAATTACAGCGCCTCGCTCACGTTACAGAGATTCGAAATGATGAGCGCGTACAGGCGAGTGACCGGGCGCAACGGCTTTTCGGCCCGATCAGGAATTTTCTATCGAGGTTCAACGAAGCGTTGGGAGCCTTCGGCAAGATCGAGGTTGCCGGCCCCTATCCCGTCGGCAAATTTCAACATGCCACGGCGACCATTACGGCCCCCAATGGCCGGGTGGTGAGCTGGGAATTCGTACTTTCGGACGGCGGCGTCACCTATCAGCGCAGCCCCTATCAATTGAGCGAGTATGGCCGGCTCGAGTTGCAACTCAAAAGCGACGTCGTCGCGTTCCTCGAAAAGGTCTGAGCGCCTTTCATCGTCCATACGAACGATTCAAGGCGTCGCGCGGCCGACCGCACCTCTATTCGGCTCGCGAACGAGTGCGGAAACAGACCGAGCCTGGGCGGTTCTTACATCACCAGACGTTGACGCGAGCGCACACGATCTCAGAACCAGCTGGAAAATTTGATTGGCGCTTCCACTGTGTACAGCAGGGTGCCCACGACGATCACGACCAACCCAGCGAGCGCATAAACCCAATATTCTGCATGAAAAACGGGGAAATTGGTCAGCACGTTACAGGCCTCTTTATGTTCGGTCCCTGGAAACAAATGCAGGCGGCGCAATCAGAAAGCAGACCCTCACCCTCGTGGCATTTGAAGCGGCCACGCGTGATGGTGGACGGCACACCGATTTTGGCGAAGGTACGCGCACCGACTGAGCGCTGTCTGAGCAAAATTGCTCATTGACAGAGCAAGCTCAGTAGACAGCCTCGGATCACATTCCAGGCCACAACAATCAGCCGGCGTGCGTGCCGCGGTGATCCTCACCCGCGCCTTCAGGCGCGGCAGCAGTGCGAGTGCGTTCTCACGATCGATCTTGCTCAGGTCGCCAGCGCTGAACCCGAATTCCGCCAACGCCTTCACGTATTCGTTGCCGAAGCGGAACGGATAATCCGTGCCCCACAGAATCTGCGAGGCCGGCACGAACTTGGCCAGCGCCGCCAGCGGCACCGGATGCGCGATCTGGGCGACGTCGTAGTAGAAGCGCTGCAGCTCGGCCATCGCGCCGTTCGGTACCGTCTCCACCAGTTTCTTGTTGAGCGACGGCGTGCGGATGAGGCGCTCGGCCAAAAACGGCGCCGTTCCGCCGCCATGCGAGAAGATCCAGCGCACGTCGCGATAACGCACCGCCGTGCCGCTGAACAGAACGCGCGCGATGGCGCGCGTGGTGTCGGTACCGTATTCGATCATCGGCTCGCGAATCTCCGGCACCATGGGATCGCGGCAGCAGTTCGGCGCATCGGGATGGGTGTAGATCACCGCCTTGCGCCGGTTGAGCTCGGCGATGACCGGCTCGAACACGGGGTCGCCGAGCCAGACGTTGCCATAGCTGGTGAACACCGAGACGCCGTCGGCCTTGAGCACGTCGAGCCCGAACTCGAGCTCGCGCAGGCTGCCTTCGACATCGGTGAGCGGCAACGCGACGAACATGCCGAAGCGGCCGGGATGATCCTGCACCAGCCGCGCGGCGTATTCATTGCACTCGCGGGCGACACGGCGGCCGTCCTTGCCGGTGAACGCGCTGCCAGGCGTGGTCACCGACGTGACCGCGGTCGCGACGCCTGATTTGTCCATATCGTCGAGCGACTTGGAAACGCTCCAGGCGATCACTGGCGGCTGCAATTCGCTCTTGAACTCCGCCACGTATTTCGGGGGCGCGATGTGGTGATGGACGTCGATGCGGTGCGGCTTGCCCGGGCTTGCCGCCGGTGCCTGGGCCAGCGACGTCCTTGGTGCAAAGCCGGCGGCGGCGCTGAGCCCCAAGGCAGCCGCTCCCCCCAGCACCGTTCGCCGGCTCAGCGCCGGCGCGGCCGACATGAGCGCGGGTTGCTCGCAACACGCACAGCCGCGAAAGGAATAGCGGCGCCCGGTCTTCATCATCATGGTCGTTTCCTCACCCGAATGCTTGGCTTTGCGCCTTGCCTTGAGCACGGATGATTCCAGCAATAGCGCAGCCGCGCCAGTCATTCTTTTGCGGACGGCATCAGCCGAAGCGTTTCCACAAATCGCGCGCGAGCTTCTTGATCCTGCCGGAGATCGTGGCCGGCGGCGTGTCATCTTCCGCCAGCCGCAGACCGACGCTGGTGACGCGGCCACTGGCCATGCGATGCGCCACCAGCGCGATCGGCCCGAGCTGCACCACGTCGCCCTGCTTCGGCCGGCGCCGGCTTTCCTCGACGAAGTAATCGGCGAGCGGCATCTCGGCGTCCTCGGGCGCGACCACGAGACCATAGATCTCGGCGAGCGCGCCGAGCGTCACGTCGCCCGATACGAAGAAGTCGCCGAGCAGACGCGGGTCGGGCACGGCCGGCGGCGGCATGTCGACGAAGAAGCGATCGAGCGCCTGCGCCCGCTCCGGCGGCGCCAGCAGGTAGACATAGTCGCCCTGCCGTACCGGGTGAGCTTCAGCCGGGCTGAGAATTTTCTGCTCGCGCACCACCAAGGTCGGCCGCGCCCAGGAGGGCAGCAGACCGCGTTTCAAATAGGGGCTGTTGACGGACACCGGATAGCCCACGATTTCCTGCTCGAGCTGCCCCGGCAGGTCGAGCTCGACGCGTCGCGGCAGAGGATCGTGGCGCGGCAGCGCGAGGTGCAGCCGCCGCGCCGCCGCGGGGATCGTCCAGCCCTGGACCAGCAGCGAGGTCAGCACCACGACGAACGCGATGTCGAAATAGAGGTAGGCGTAAGGCAGATCGACGAGCAGCGGAATCGACGCCAGGAAAATGCCGACCGCTCCGCGCAGGCCGACCCAGGAGATGAAGGCCTTCTCCCGCCACTGAAAACGGAACGGCGCGAGGCAGACGAACACCGCCACCGGGCGGGCAATGAACATGAGGGTGGCCGCGATCGCGAGCGCGGGCCAGATGCTCTCGAGCAGGCGCTGCGGCCACACCAGCAGGCCGAGCATCACGAACATCACGATCTGCACAAGCCAGGTGACGGCATCGAGAAACACCACCACGGTGTTGTGCGCGCGGGTCGGGCGGTTGCCGACCACAAGGCCGGCGAGATAAACGGCAAGAAAGCCCGAGGCATGCAGCCCCGAAGCGAGGCCGAAGATGACGAGCGCGCTCGTGGTCACGAACGGCGCGTGCAGGCCCTGCGCCAGCGCGAGCCGGTTGAGCACGAACACGATGGCTCGCCCGCCGAGAATACCGATGATGGTGCCGAGCACGGCTTGCTCGGCCAGCACCGCCAGCACGTGTCCCCACGACCCTTCCCCCGCCGACAGATACTCGACCAGAAGGACGGTGAGCAGGACCGCGAACGGATCGTTGCTGCCGGATTCGACCTCGAGCGTAGCGCCGACGCGGGGGCGCAGGCGCAAGCCGCGGGCGTGGACCAGGAAGAACACCGCCGCGGCATCGGTCGAGGCCACGACCGCACCCACCAGCAACGACTCGCTCCAGCTCATGTCGAGCAGGTATCTGGCGACCGGGGCGGTCAACCCCGCCGTGATCATGACGCCGACGGTCGCCAGCGCGGCCGCGGGCGCCAGCACGCTGCGGAAGGTCGTAAGCCGCGTACGCAAGCCGCCGTCGAACAGGATCAGCGCCAGCGCAATCGAGCCGACCACATAGGCCACCCGCACGTCGTCGAACTTGATGCCGCCCGGTCCGGCCTCGCCCGCGAGCATGCCGACGATCAGGAACACCAGCAGCAGCGGCGCCCCGAACCGGGTCGCAACCAGGCTCGACATGATGCCGGCCAGGACCAAGAGCGCACCGAGCAGAATCCCGATGCTGAGCGTGTCGAGGAGGGTTATCGCGTGCGACTGCATGATTCCCATTGGAAAGGCTGCAACGCGCAGCGGCAATGATAAACATTCGGCAGGTCGCAAAATTTCCGCCGGCGCGTGGCGCCGGACTGGGACGACGTCCGAACCGGGCTGGGATTGCGCGAAGCTGGCCGACCCGCGTCAGGCGCGTCCGGGCGGAATGTCGGCGATCATCGCCTTGGCGATCTCATGCTCGCCCATGACCACCTTGGTGGCGCCGTGCTTGCGCAGGTGCTCGATCTCGACCTCGGAATGGGCCCGGGCGATGATCGGGAGCGCGCCGTTGAGCTCCCGAGCCTGCGCCACGACCTGGCCGCCCTCGAACGCATCGGGGATCGCGACCAGCAGGCACCGGGCGGCGGTCAGATTCGCGGCGCCGATCACTTCGGGATCGGCGGCATTGCCCGCGATCGCCTCCCTCCCCTCGCCCTGAAGCGTGGCGACCCGGTCGGCGTCATCCTCGATCACCAGCAATGCGGTCTGCGGCGGCATCGCCGCGCTGATGAAGCTGCCGACGCGGCCGTGGCCCACGAGCACCACGTGATCGGTGAGCCGGGTGTGTGGAACAGATGCGCGGGCACCGATTTCCGCTGGGCCGGCTGCGTCCGCGGCGGATTTCGCTTCGGCCTTCGCCAACCAATGGTCGAGCGCGGCAAACAACAACGGATTGAGCAGGATCGAAAGAATGGCGCCGGCGAGGATGAGATCGCGCCCACGATCCGGCAATAGCGTCAATTCGATGCCAAGGCCGGCGAGGATGAACGAAAACTCCCCGATCTGCGCCAGGCTCGCCGCGATGGTCAGCGCGGTGGACGTGGGATGACCGAACAGCCGCACGATCACGAACGCCGCCAGCGATTTTCCGACAACGATGATCAGCACGGTCGCCAGCAGCGGGATCGGCTCCCGCAGCACGATGGTGGGGTCGACCAGCATGCCGACCGAAACGAAGAAGATCACCGCGAAGGCGTCGCGCAGGGGCAGCGTCTCGGAGGCCGCGCGCTGGCTCAGCTCGGATTCGCTCAGCATCATGCCGGCGAAGAATGCGCCGAGTGCGAACGACACGTCGAACAGCATCGCCGCGCCGAAGGCGACGCCGAGCGCGATGGCGAGCACGGACAGGCGAAACAGCTCGCGCGAGCCGGTATGCGCCACGTAATGCAGGATCCAGGGGATCACGCGCTTGCCCACGATCAGCATGATGGCGACGAACGCCGCGACCTTGCCCAGCGTGATCGCGATCGGAAGGGCGAGCGCGAACAAGCTCAGGGACGCACCGGCTTTCAGCACCGGCGCAAGCGCCGGCAACAGCACCAGCGCGAGCACCATCGCCATGTCTTCGACGATCAGCCAACCCACCGCGATGCGCCCGCGCTCGGTCTCCAGCAAGCGCCGCTCCTGCATCGCGCGCAGCAGCACGACTGTGCTTGCGACCGACAAGGCGAGGCCGAACACGACGCCCGCGCTGATCGACCAGCCGAGCCACCACGCCAGCCCTGCGCCGAGGGCGGTCGCGACCGCGATCTGCGCAATGGCGCCGGGGATGGCGATGCGCCCGACCGAGAGCAGGTCTTCGAGCGAGAAATGCAGCCCGACGCCGAACATCAGCAGAACCACGCCGATCTCGGCGAGTTCGTTTGCGATCCCCTGGTCGGCGACAAATCCGGGCGTGAACGGACTGATGAGGATCCCGGCCACGAGATAACCCACGAGCGGCGAAAATCGCAGCCGCTGCGCCATAACGCCGAATATGAAAGCGAGCACCAGGGCGACGACGATGGTCGAGATCAGCGGCGTGTAGTGCGGCATCGGCAAAAGTTCCTGCGGTCGGCGGGCGCGCCGCCACTCATACCCGCAGCGCTCCAGCTTGTCCTTTCCTTCATCGTGCGCGAATTCAGCGCGCCGATGCCGTGGTGAGCAGGTATGCGCCCGTACACCATGGTACCATGCGGGCAAGCGGCGTATGGGGTCCACCCTGTCGCGTCACCGATCTGCGCAAGGGAATTCCGTGAGAGCGCCGAGCCCCGCCCCTTCCGGGTCCTCGATGGGGCCACCAGTCGTTTTGGGTGTTGCCTGCGGAGCGGGCGCCGCCTTGTTCTGGGCGGCCGGCTTCGTTGCGGCCCGCCACGGCATCGCCGTCGGGTTTTCGCCGGCGGACATCGTGCTTCATCGCTTCGTCTGGGCGGGATTGCTGTGCCTGCCGCTCGTCGTTCGCGCCGGTCTCGGCGATCTCGCCGGTGTCGGCTGGACCAGGGGCGTCGTGCTGACGCTGCTCGGCGGGCCGCCGCTTGCGCTCTTCAGCTATGCCGGCTTCCTGTTCGTGCCGCTCGCGCATGGCGGCGTGATCCAGCCGTCTTGCGCCGCGCTCGGCGGCCTCGTCCTGGCGAGCCTCGTGCTCAAGGAAAAGCTGGCGGTCCAGCGCGCGGTCGGCGGCGCCATCATCGTCGCCGGCCTCGCGGTGATCGGCGCCGAGGCTCTGGCCACCATTGGTGCACACGGGCTGATCGGAGATTTGTCCTTCGCCACCGCCGGCCTGATGTTCGCAGTGTTCGGGACCTTGCTGCGGTTGTGGCGCGTCGCGCCGACGCGCGCGGTCGTGGTGACCAGCGTGGTGTCGCTCGTCGTGCTTCCGTTGCATTGGCTCCTGTTCGGGTTCGACCGCATGATCGAACTGGGGCTGGTCGAGAACCTCATCCAGATGGCGATGCAAGGAATCTTTGCGGGCGCGGGCGCGATCTATCTGTTCACCCGCTCGGTCGTGCTGCTGGGCGCCGGCCGCGCCGCGGTGTTTCCCTCGCTGGTGCCCGGGTTCACCTTGCTGATCGGATTCCTGGTGCTGGGCGAAGTGCCGAGCCTTGCACAGCTCGTGGGCCTTGCAATCGTGCTGATCGGATTCCGGCTGGTGGTGAAGGCATAGCGCGGCTGTTGAGGCCCTGCTCGCCGCGTCATCCCTGTCGCGGGCAGCCAGGAGCGTTCGTCGTCCAGGAACGGGGGGGAAACGGCGCTACGTCGCGCTGAAGGAACGGCGCGGCAGATAGTGCAGCACACGCTGCTCGATCAGGATCACGGCGAGATAGGCGATGCCTCCGACCAAGGTCAGCATCAGGATCGCGACGAACACCATCGCGGTATTGGCCTGGCCCTCCCCGAAGGAGAGCAGATAGCCGAGCCCCATATTGCCCCCGACCAGCTCACCGACCACGACGCCGACCACCGCGAGCGTGGAGGCGATGCGCAAGCCCGCAAACAACGGCGGCAGCGAGGCCGGAAACTCGATCTTCCAGAAGATCTGCGCGCGGGTCGCCTTGAACGCGCGCGCGAGATTGATCAGGTCCGGGTCGACGGTGCGGATGGCAGACAGGACGTTGACCATGACGGGAAAGAACACGATCAGGATGGCGACCAGGATCTTCGGATAGACGGTAAAGCCCATCCAGAGGATGAACAGCGGCGCGAACGCCACCTTGGGCGCGATCTGCAGCGCAAGGATATAAGGAGAGAGCGCAAATTCGGCGGTGGGCGACATGCCGAGGATGTAGCCGAAGAACGCGCCGAGCAGGCTCCCGAGCACGAACCCCGCGATCACTTCCGCCGCAGTGATGCCGGTGTGCGTCATCAGCGCGCTCACCGCCAGCATGCGCAGGAATTCATGGTACACCATGGACAGCGGCGGAATGATGAACGGCGGAATGCCGAGCAGGCCTGGCCCCCACTGCCACGCAGCCAGGAACACCACCAGCACGGCCAGGCTGAGGATGGTTCCCCTGCGCACCAGGGTCGAGTTCGCCCCGCCGTTCACGCCGAGGCTCCCGCCACCTCGAGGTGACCGATGTCGAGCCGATCCATCAGCCGGCCGACATAGTCGTGCACCCTGGGCTCCTGGCGCCGCGCGATCGGATCGTCCCGCCGCGGCAGGTCGATGCGGATCTCATCGATGATACGACCTGGCCGCCGGCTCATCACCAGCACGCGGTCCGACAGGGTGACGGCCTCCAGCAGATCGTGCGTGATCAGCAGCGCGGTCTTGCCCTCGCGTTTGAGGGTCTGCGCGAGTTCGCGCTGGAGCACCATCCGGGTCTGCGCATCAACCGCCGAGAACGGCTCGTCGAGCAGCAGCACGGAAGGATCGATCGCGAGCGTGCGCGCCAGCGCGACGCGTTGCCGCATGCCGCCCGACAACTGGTGCGGATAGTGGCCGGCGAACTCGAACAGGTGGAGATTTTCCAGCAGGGCCTCCGCGCGCCGCCTGCGCTCGGCGAGGGGAAGCCCCTGGATTTCGACGCCGAACATCACGTTCTCGAGCACGGTGCGCCAGGGCAGCAGCAGATCCTTCTGCAGCATGAAGGCGACGTGAGCGTTCGGGCCTTCCACCCGCTCGCCGCCGACGAAGGCCTCGCCTTCGCTCGGCGCACAGAGGCCCGAACCGATGTTGAGAAGGGTCGATTTTCCGCAGCCGCTGGGACCGATGAGCGAGACCACCTCGCCGTCACCGACTGCAAGGCTCACACGCTCGACGGCGGTGAGGCTTTTCCCGGAGCGTTCCACGAAACGCATGGTGACGTTGCGGTATTCGAGCCGTACCACGTCGGACATTGCCTGAAAACTCGGCTGCGGACTGAGCGTGTTGCCTGCTCATTGATATTGCAGAGCGATACTATGGAGTATAGTGGCAAACAGGCAAACCGCCGAGATCGTGGCGGCGCCGGTTGTGCGGCGCCAAGCCGACGGGAGAGGGTCAGATGTCCGCACGTGAGACGAGAATATCCCGACGCCTGCTGGTGGCGAGCGGTGCCGCGTTCGGCCTCGGCGCGCTGGCCGCGCCCGCGTTCTCGCAAGCGCCGGAAAAGATCACCTATCTGTTTCCGGCCCCGCCGGTACTGCCCGCTTTCGGGCCGATCCAGCTCGCCCAAGGCAAAGGCTATTTCACCGCGGCCGGCCTCGACGTGAGCTTCGCCGTCGGCCGCGGTGGCGTCGACGTAGCAAAGCAGGTCGGCGCCGGTAATGCGCCGCTCGGCGGCATCGTGGCGGACGGACCGATCATGGTGCGGGGCAACGGGGTGCCGGTGAAGATCGTCGCCGTGTTCGGCGGCAAGGGTTTCATGCAGCTCGTGGTGCGGGAGGATTCCGGCATCGAGAAACCGGCCGACCTCAAGGGCAAGACCATCACCGTGATGTCGTTTCAGGACACCACGTTCTACGCGCTGCTTGGGCTGCTCGCGAGCGTGGGGCTCACCCAGAACGACGTCAACATCCAGTCGGTCGGTCCCACCGGCGTGTGGGAATTCGTCGCCACCGGCAAATCCGTCGGCATGGCTGGCGTGCCCGACTGGATTCCGCCGGTGCAAGCGGCGGGCGTGAAGGTCAAGGTGATCCAGACCGACGAGTACTTCCCGCACATGGCGCAGGGCATCGCCGCCTCCGATCAGGTCATCAAGGACAGGCCGGAGATGGTGCGCAAGTTCGTCAAGGCGGCGTTGCACGGGATGAAGGACATGATGGACGATCCGGACAAGGCGGCGGACGACTTCGTGCGCTTCGTGCCGGAATGGAAGGGCAAGGAAGGCGGCGTCAAGTTTGCGTTCAACATGTACGCCAAGCTGGTCTATCCCGGCCAGAAGGAGCTGGGCGAGGTCAATGCCGACCGCCTCGCCAAGCTGCAGGAGTTCTATGTGGCCAAGGGCTTCATCCAGAAGGCGACGCCGGTCGACGAGCTCTATACCAACGCCTTCATCAAATAGAGTCGCGCTGGATGGGGCGGCCACGCCTTCATGCCTCGAGACGCCGCGCAACGCGCGGCCCCTCAGAATGAGGCGGAGAGACCGGTCGGCGCCTCCGCGTTATTTCTTGTAGCCGTCCGTTCCCTGCCAGCCATTCTTTGAAATATCGAAGATCACCCCGTCGGGGTCTTTGAACTTGCGCTCGAAATTGCCGTGGCGCTCATCGCCCAGGTCGAAGAAGAACTTGCCCCCATTGGCCTCGATGCGCTTCTCGGCCTCGGCGAGATCCTCGACCTGGAAGCCGAAATGATGGGCGCCCACGAAGGTCGCACCCTCCTTGATGTCGGATGCCTTGCTGCCGGCGGCGCCGGTGAAATTGAGCAGCGCGAGATTGATCACCCCGTCGCTCATGTAGATCGCGGAGCCGATCTCCAGATCCTCGCGGCCGATGCGCTTGAGGTCGAAGACGTTGGCGTAGAACTCCGCCGCCTTGTCGAGGTCTTTCACACAGACTGCAAAATGGCGCAGACGGGCCATGGATATCCTCCTCGCGGGCGCCGATTGCCCGTGGCGGACATCATAGCGCCGCTGCATCGGCAAGAGCTACCCTTCATGCCGCATTGCCGTTAAATGATCCGGTGAAAAAACGACACGCGGAGATCGTGGGCGCAGGTTTCGCCGGCCTCACGGCGGCCTGCGCGCTGGCGCAGCGCGGCTGGAGCGTGCGCGTGCACGAGCGCGGGGAGCGCCTGCGCACAACCGGCGCAGGCATCTATATCTACGAGAACGGGCTGCGCGTGCTCACGGCGGTGGGTGCCTACGATGCGGCGGTGAAAGGCGCGCCCTTCGCCCATACCCGCGAGGTGCGCGACGACCGCAACCGGGTGATCTCGGTGCATCGCTGGGTCGGCAGCCGCGTGTTCAGCATCGTGCGCCAGACCGTCATCAACGCGCTGGCGGCAGCGGCGCAACGCGCTCGGGCGCCGAGATCGTCACCGGATCGGTGGCGACGGGGGCGAGTGCCGACGGCGAGCTCGTGCTGGCGGACGGCCAGCGGTTCGCGCTGACCTGATCGTCGCCGCCGACGGCAGCAATTCGGTGCTGCGCGACGGGCTCGGCCTGCTCTCGATGCGCAAATATCTGGTCGATGGCTGTACGCGCCTGCTGATCCCCAAGACGGCGGAGGAGCGGCTCCACGCCGACGGCGCCACCACCGTCGAATACTGGTCAGGGAGCCGGCGCGTGCTCTACACGCCCTGCAGCGAGACCGACGTCTATATCGCGCTCACCATGCTCGACAACGACGCGCTCGCCAAGGCGACGCCGGTGCGCCAGGACGCCTGGAAGGGCTGGTTTCCCCATCTCGCACCGCTAATCGAACGCATCGGCGACGAGGGCCGCTACGATCGCTTCGACCTGATCAAGCTCAGCCGCTGGTCGGCCGGAAGGGTGGCGGTGATCGGGGATGCCGCGCATGCGCTGCCGCCGAACATCGGCCAGGGCGGCGGGTGCGCCATGATGAATGCGCTATCGCTAGCGGTCTATCTCGACCGTGAAACGGATGTGCCGACGGCACTCACGACGTGGGAACGCAACGAGCGCCCGGTCACCGAACATGCGCAGCGCATCTCCTACCTGCTCGGGTTGCCGACCACATGGCCGCCCGCTCTGCGCGCATTGGCGCTGGGCGTGGTCGGCCGCTCGAAATGGCTGGTCCGGCAGCGCACCAAGACGGCGCTGCACCGCCCGACGGGGACCACGCCCTGAGGGCCTTCAATTCAGCTTCAATACCCACCCTTTTCGCGAAGAGGAGGGATTGCTGGGTCAAGTCCGGCAATGACGCGGCTTGCTCCGTGTTTCACCGCGCTCGCAATATGTGCTGGACCGCACCCTCGATGTTCTCCTCGAGCTCGTGTGCCGAGAGCGTCTTCTGCACCCCCAGGAGCACGCGCAGATGGGCGTATCCGCGCAAGAGCTCGAGAAACTCCTCCGCCGTCCGACGCGGATTGCGCAGGTTGAGGGTCTTGCGGCTGGAGTGGCGCTCGAGATAGGCGGCAAGCATGGCGATGCACGTCTCCGGACCGCTCTTGTAGAACAGGCGGCCGAGCGCGGGAAACCGTCGGCTCTCCGCGATCACGATGCGGTGGAGCTCGACCGTGTCGCGCGCGAACAGGATGGTGACCATCTTGCGTGCGAAGCCGCGCAACGCCTCCTCCGGTCGTCGCTCGAGCATCCGTTCCAGATCCTCGTCAATGATCCGCTCGCACAAATCCCGGATGACGCCGGCGAAAAGCTCCTCCTTGCTGCGAAAGTAGCGGTAAACCGTCATCTTCGAGACGCCGGCCGTGGCGGCGATCCCGTCCATGCTGGCGCCCTCGAAACCGTGGCGCAGGAAGACGTCCTTCGCGCCGCCGACAATGCTTGCTCGTTTGACGTCGAAACGCGTCACCGCGGCCGCACCGGAAGCCATCGCCCGCGCTCCTTGCCGGAAATGATACTATTCAGTATCATTGCGCCTTACGCCGGATCAAGGACGAACGGCCGGGTCCACAGCGTCATGGGAACGAAACGATGACCACCGCCATCGACGACGAGCTTTCGCGGCTGGTCGCGCCGGGCCGCGTGCACCGCAAGCTCTACACCGATCCCGCCATCTTCGAACTGGAGATGGAGCGGATATTCGATGCCGCCTGGATCTATATCGGGCACGAGAGCCAGGTCAAAAATCCGGGTGACTATTTCGCCACCCAGATGGGACGCAAGCCGGTCGTGCTGGTGCGCGACGCCGACGGAACGGTACGGGTGATCCGCAACCAATGCGCCCACCGCGGCGCCCTGGTGGTGGCGACCGACAAGGGCAACGCGCCGGAATTCACCTGCTGCTACCACGGCTGGACCTACCACCTCGATGGACGGCTCAAGGCGGTGCCGCTCAATCATGGCTACCCGCAGGGCTTCGATCCCAAGGATCCGAAGCTCGCGATGCTGCAGGTGCCGCGGGTGAAAAGCTATCGCGGCTTCGTGTTCGCGAGCGGCAGCGACTATGGGCCGGGCTTGGAGCAATGGCTCGGCCACATGACGACCTCGCTCGACGACCTGATCGACCGCGCACCCGGGGGCGAGATCGAGGCCGCTGGCGGCGTGTTCAGGCACGCCTATGACGGCAACTGGAAGGTCTATTTCGAGAACCTGTGCGACGCCGCGCATCCGCTGTTCACCCACCGCTCCTCGATCGAGGCGGCGCAGCAGCAATCCGACGACGTCCACAGCGACGGGACTGGCGAAATCGCCATCCGCCAGATGCGGCAGAACGGCGCGCCTTACAGCTTCTGGGAGTCACAGGTCGGCATCTGGACCTATCCCAACGGCCACAGCTATCTCGGCGATTATCACGACGACTCGAAGCTGGTCGCCGCGTTGCAGGACCCTGTGTTCCGCGAATACATCGCCGCGCTCGAAAAGAACAAAGGCAAGGCCGAGACCAAGCGCATCCTGGACGTGCGTCGCTGGAACTCGAACATCTATCCGAACGTCTCGCTGATGAGCCAGTTCCAGCAGTTGCGCGTCGTGCACCCGATCGCGGTCAACCGCACCGTCGTGCACACTTACAGCTTCCGGCTCAAGGGGGCGCCGGAGCAGATGTTTCGCAACACGATCAGCTTCGCCAACATCGTCAATGGCACCGGCTCGCTCGTGCTCACCGACGACCTCGAGATCTACAATCGTCTCGACATGGGGATGTCGAGCGAGGGCGCCGAATGGTTGCAGATCGGCCGCGGCTATCAGAGCGACGTGCCGGACACGCATGGCGGCCGGCGCGGCAAGAACTCGACCAGCGAGGTCTATATCCGCAACATGCTCGATGCCTGGCTCGGGCTCATGACCGGCAGGCAGGCGACCCCCGCGCGCGCCGCCTCCTGACCGTCGCATCATGGCAAAACCACGCAAGCTCAAGGCGAAGAGCGCTGCTCGCCGGCAGCGCCCGGCAGCGGCGCGCGGTCCGCGGGCCACGCGCCGCAATGCAACGGCGCTCGACCAGGAGAACTGCGAGCGATTCCTGCTGCACGAGGCGCGGCTGCTCGACGAGGCCAGGTTCGACGACTGGCTGGCGTTGTTCACTCCCGACGGCTGGTACTGGGTGCCGAGCGAGCCCGAGCAGGGCAATCCGCACGACACGGTCTCGCTGATCTACGACGACCGGCGACTGCTCGAGACCCGGGTGCGACGATTGGCGAGCCCGCGCATCTATTCGCAGGAGCCGCGTTCGCGCACCAGCCGCATCATCGGCAATGTCTCGGTCGAGGAGAGCAGCACCCACGCCTGCACCGTGCGCTCGAAGTTCGTCATGATCGAATACCGGCGCGAGAGCCAGCGGTTGTTCGCGGGGACCGCTTTCCACCGCTTGGTGCAGGCGGACGGCGGCATCCGAATCGCCTCCAAGCGCGTCGACCTGGTGAACTGCGACTCCCCGCTCGACGGCATCGTCGTGCCGTTCTGACGGCCGCCGCCGCGGTCTCATGTCTGCGCATGCGCGACGCTAGTTTAGCCAACCTACGGGCGTCCGCGCGGCCTACGGTCGAGAGATTTTATTCGGGTCCGGCGTACTTGCCGGCGGTGGCGGGAAACATCGACTTGACGATCTTCATCTTGGAGATGTCGACGGTGGCGTCCATGTGCAGGAAGATGGCCGCGTCGCGGAGCAGCTTCTCGACGCCGAAGTCGAGCATCATGCCGTTGCCGCCATGTAACTCCACGGCGTGCTGGGCCACTTTCATGATCTCTTCCGACGCAAACACCTTGGCCATGTTGCACAGCGTGTCGGCGTCGGGTGCATTGTCGTCGACGGCGCGCGCGGCGCGCTCGAGCAGCGCGCGCACCGCCTCGATACGGGTCGCCATGTCGGCGAGGCGCAGCGCCACCGCCTGGTGCTTGATGAGAATCCGCCCCCCCTGCACGTAATTCTGCACATAGTCGGACGTGACCTCGAAGGCGCGGACACCGACGCCAAGGTTCTTCGACGCCTGGATGATCTTGCCTGGACGGAAGTAGACGCCGGCCTGGCCGAGCGCATCGTTCTCGACCAGAAGGTGATCCTCCGGCACGCGCATGTCCTCGAACACGAGTTCGCCGTTGTTCATGAACCGGCAGCCCAGCGTCTCGTTGCAGCGCGCGACGGTGAGCCCGGGCGTGTCGCGCGGCACCAGGAATGACGACGTGCCCTGCAAC
Organism: uncultured Alphaproteobacteria bacterium; assembly: GCA_963725065.1. Taxonomy (GTDB): domain Bacteria; phylum Pseudomonadota; class Alphaproteobacteria; order Rhizobiales; family Xanthobacteraceae; genus VAZQ01. Next base: position 18,470 of record CAVRXD010000058.1, on the reverse strand, counting down.
ATGCCGGCCTTCGGATTGGTGTTGGCGTAGACCACGTAAAGACCGGCGTCGTAGCCGTTGGAGATGAACTGCTTGCGGCCGTTGATGATCCACTCGCCCTTCTGCTTGACGGCGCGTGTCTGCATCGCGGCTTCCGGGACGTTGTAGGGCAGCCAGCGGTCGGAAGCGCCGCGCGGTTCGGTGAGGCAATGGGCGAGCAGAAACTGCGGGTCCTCGGTGAGGCGCTTGAACCAGACCTCCTGCAGGTGGCGCGGCGCGAGGTTGCGCAACAGCACCGAAACTTTCCAGTTTTGCACCAGCTTGTCGGACAGACCGGAATCGCCGCGGGCGATTTCCTCAGAGATGAGCGCGAAGGTCTGCACTTCCGTGCCGGGCTCGAGCTCGATGCCGCCGAATTCCTCAGGCACGCCGAGCGTGCGGATGCCGATCTGGTCGGCGCCGACGAGGATTTCCGGCGGCAGCCGGTTCTCGGGGGTCATGACCCATTCGCGCTGCCAGTTGCCGCGGATAAACGGAATCACCACGTCGTCGACGAAGTCGCGGCACGATTGCCGCATCAGGCGCTGCTCTTCGGAGAGTTGGGACATCTTTGCCTTTTCCTTCGGGCCCGCGATTGGACGATTCGTCGGTGGGATGCTGCTCCGCGCGTACCCGAGTTCCACCCGGCCGTGTCGGGTTACGCGCGGAACGACGACACGGCAAGGGTCACGGCAGTGCGGGTCGCGCTGCTCCGAGCTGCCCGTTCGGCGGCGCTGATGGCTATGCGGCCTTCCGGCTGCCGAGAAATTCGCCCATGCGGTCGAGGGCGCGCAGAATGTTCTCGGTCGAATTGGCATAGCTGAGCCGCACATAGCCCTCCCCCAGAATGCCGAAGTCGGGCCCGCCGATGATGGCAACACCGGCGTCCTCCAGCAGCGAGGCGGCGAGCGCCTTTGCCTTCCAGCCGGTACGCTGGACATTGGGGAACGCATAGAACGCGCCCTTGGGAGTGGCACAGGAAACGCCGGGCAGCCGATTGAGCCCCTCCACCACGACCTTCCTCCGCTTGTCGAACTCGGCCACCATCTTGTGCACCTCGTCCTGCGGTCCCTTGAGCGCGGCGAGTCCGGCATATTGCGCCGACGCATTGACGCAGGAATGGAGATTGACCGCGAGCTTGCGCGCGTAATCGTAGAGCTTGCCCGGCCAGATCGCATAGCCGAGGCGCCAGCCGGTCATGGCGTAGGTCTTCGACCAGCCGTTGAGCAGGATCAGCCGGTCACGGATCGACGGATAGGAGAGCAGGCAGACGTGTTGCTCGCCGTCGTAGACCATGTGGTCGTAGATCTCGTCCGACATGACAGCGACGCCGGGAAACTTATCCAGGCCGGCGACCAGCTGGTCGATCTCGCTCTTCGGCGTCACCCCGCCAGTCGGATTGGCCGGCGAGTTCACGATCAGAAGCCGGGTCTGCGGCGTGATCAGCTTGAGCGTCTCCTCGGCCGAGAATGCGAAACTGTTCTCCTCGCGGATCGGCACCGGCACGGGGCGCGCCCCGGTGTACTCGATCATGGAGCGATAGATGGGAAAGCCGGGGTCGGGATAGAGAATGTCCGCTCCGGGCTCGCCGAACATCAGGATCGACATGAACATGGTCGGCTTGCCGCCCGGCAGGATCATCACTTCGTCCGGCGACACCTCGACCTTGAAGCGCTTGCCGAGGTCCGCCGCGACCGCCTCACGCAGCGGCGGAATGCCGACCGCCGGGGTGTAGCCGTGATGACCGTCGCGCAGGGCCTTGATCGCGGCCTCGACGATGAAGTCGGGGGTGCGGAAATCAGGCTGTCCGATACCGAGATTGATGATGTCGCGGCCCTGCGCCGCCAGCGCATTGGCGCGCGCGAGCACGGCAAAGGCATTTTCCTCGCCGATGCGGTCGAACGCGGGAACGGTCTTCAGCATGGGATCTGATCTCTTGAATCGGGCAAACAGAGAATGGCGAGCAGCCATCCAGTGAATGGCGAATAACGGGAGCGAATAGCCCGGACGCGGACCATCCTCCAAGTGCTACTCGCCGCTCGCTGCTTCCTATCGCTACTCGCCCAATTGTGTCACGCCCTGCGCACCATCGCAGGCGTGAGATGCTTGATCGAGGGAGCGCCGACCTGCTGCATCATGGCGTAAGTCTCGGTGCGCAGAAGCTCGAGCACGCGCTCGACGCCGGGCTGGCCGAAGGCGCCGAGGCCCCAGATATAGGGCCGGCCGACGCAGACGGCGTTGGCGCCGATGCACAGCGCCTTGACGATGTCGGAGCCGCGACGGAAACCACTGTCGACGATGATCGGGATGCGCCCGTTCACCGCCTCGACGATTTCCGGCAGCGCATCGATGGTCGAGCGTCCGGAGTCCTCGCTGCGGGCGCCGTGATTCGACACGATGATCGCGTCGATGCCGTTGTCGGCGGCAAGCACGGCGTCCTCCCAGGCGAGGATGCCCTTGAGCACGATCTTCATCTTGGTGGTGTCGCGCAGGCGCTTGAAGTAGTCCCAGGTCATGGCAGAGGACTGGGTGTTGGTCATCCCCGAGAGATCGATGCCCTGATACATGGCACGGGTCTTCATGCTCGCTTGCAGGCTTGAGCGGTCATGGCAGCCATTGCAGTCGCGGGTATCGGAGGGCCGCATGCGGAACAGGGTCTCCTGGTTGCGGCCGCCGCTGCGGTCGATGGTGACCGCCACCGCGTAACAGCCGGCCTTCTCCGCGCGCTTCACCATGGTCTCCGCCACCTCCCATTTGTTGGTGGCATAGAGCTGGTACCAGATCGGCTGGCCGCGCGCGGCGCTGACGTCCTCGACCCCGAGGCTGGTCGCGGTCGAAAGAATCTGCAGGTGATTCCCAACCTTGGCGGCGCGGGCGGAGGCAACCTCGCCCTCGTCGTGGAAGGATCGCTGGCCGCCGACCGGCGCCAGCACGATGGGGCTCGGGTATTTCACGCCGAGAATTTCGACCGACATGTCGACCTTGCTGACGTCAACCAGCCGGCGCGGGCGGAGCTGGAATTTCAGGAAGCCCTCGCGATTGGCGCGCAGCGTCACCTCGTCGTCGATGCCTGAGGCCATGTAGCCGAAATGCGCGGGCGGAACGTTGGTGCGGCAGACCGGCTCGAAATCGAAGACGTTGATCGCTTCCTTGGGCGTCTTGATGAGCTCGGTGGTGCGCATCGGCGCCCACATCAACGGGTCGGGAAGCTTGCTCCCGGGAACCGGCCCTTCGCCGGCAAAGGCTTCGAGGCCGCCGGCCGCGAGCAGCGGACTTCCGGCCAGGAATTGCAGGAACTTGCGACGGTTGGCAGCTTGATCGGCGAACGACGGCATAGCGAGCCCTCCCTCAAGAGCAACGGGCCGGCTTCAACTCTTTCGGCTGGAATGAGCGCGGCACCCGGTCCATCCTACACGGCGGACGGTTCGAGACAATCGGGTCCGGTCGGTTCTAATCGAATCGACATGTCTCCCTTGCAATCGGAAAGAGTCTCATGCCCACCATCGCCGAAAAGCGCGCCACGTTTCGCCAACTACATGCGGCCGGATGCTTCGTCATTCCCAATCCATGGGACATCGGCACGACGCGCTACCTGCAGCATCTGGACTTCAAGGCTCTCGCCACGACCAGCGCGGGTTTTGCATTCGCGCGCGGTCTCCCCGACGCGGCGGTGGCGCGCGATGACATGCTTGCGCATATCGCCGAGATCGTCGCCGCGACCGACCTTCCGGTGAACGCCGATTTCGAAGGCGGCTATGCGCACGAGCCCGAGGGCGTGGCGGAGAGCGTGCGGCTGTGCGTCGAGACCGGGGTGGCGGGGCTCTCGATCGAGGATGCGACGGGCGACAAAGCCAAGCCGCTCTACGACCTCGATCTTGCGGTAGCGCGCATGAAGGCGGCGCGCGCGGCGATCGACAGGGCCGGCGGCGACGTCCTGCTAACCGGCCGCGCGGAATGCTTTCTGGTCGGACGCCCCGATCTCGATGAGACGGTCCGCCGGCTGCAGGCGTATTCCGCCGCCGGCGCCGATTGCCTCTACGCGCCCGGTATCCGGACGCCCGAGCTGATCGCAGCGGTGGTGAAAGCGGCCGCGCCCAAACCGGTCAATGTGCTGATGCCGGGCGCGCTCGGCCTCACCGTCGCCGACCTCGCAGCGCTCGGTGTGCGCCGCATCAGCGTCGGCGGCACCCTCGCGCGCGTCGCCTGGGGCGCGTTCATCCGCACGGCGAAGACGATCGCAAGCGAAGGCCGCTTCGATGCGTTCAAGGATGCCGTCCCGCATGCCGAGATCAATGGCTTCTTGCGCGACGACATGACCGCGCGATGACGGCAGCAACGACGAGCCGATCGCAGGCGCATCCGGTTACCGGTCAGCCGGTCGGCCAGCCTGTCGATACGACACCGGCGCGACGGCCGGGGCCGGTGTCGCTCGACGGCCGCTACGGGCGGGTCGAGCGCCTGGCGCAGCCGCATGCTGCAGCGTTGTGGAAGGCAGTCGACGGCCAGGACCATATCTGGACCTACATGTCCGCCTATGGTCCGCTGGCGGACTTTGCCGCGTTCTCGCATTGGCTCGCCGGCAGAGTGACGCTCGACGACCCTTATCCCTATGCGATCGTTGACCGGTCAGGCCAGGCGCTCGGCATCGCGACGTTGATGGAAATCCGCCCGTCCATGGGCGTGATCGAGGTCGGGCATATCCTTTATTCGCCGGCTCTGCAGCGCACGCCGCTCGGAACCGAGGCGCAGTATCTGCTCGCGCGTTATGCGTTCGAGACGCTTGGCTATCGCCGCTATGAATGGAAGTGCGACGCGCTCAACGCGCCCTCGCGGCGGGCGGCGCTGCGCTATGGTTTCGTGTTCGAAGGGGTGCTGCGGCAACATATGATCGCGAAAAACCGCAACCGCGATACAGCGTTTTTTTCGATGCTCGATAGCGAATGGCCGGCGCGCAAGACCGCGTTCGAGCGCTGGCTGGTGCCGGAGAATTTCGACGCGGATGGAAAGCAGCGCACGAGCTTGAGCGAGCTCAACGGCGTGCAGCCGCTGTCCGGTTAGGAGCAAACGACGTGAATATCCTCATCACCGGCGCGGCCGGCATGATCGGGCGCAAGCTGACTGAACGGCTTGCCAGCGAGGGCGGGCTCAACGGCCGGCCAATCGACAGGCTGACACTGCTCGACGTCGTCATGCCGACGACGGCTACGCGCTTTACCGGCAAGACGGACCTGGTGGCCGCGGACCTTTCTACGCCGGGCGAGGCGGCGCGGGCCATCGCGCACCGGCCGGACACGATCTTCCATCTGGCCGGCGTTGTCTCCGGCGAAGCCGAGCTTGATTTCGACAAGGGGTACCGCGTCAACCTCGACGGCACCCGTGCGCTGCTCGAGGCGATCCGCGCGACCGGCGACGGCTATCGCCCGCGGGTCGTCTACACCTCCTCGATCGCGGTTTTCGGCGCGCCGTTCCCGGAATCGATCCCCGACGACTTTCATCTCACGCCGCTCACCTCCTATGGCGCGCAGAAGGCGATCGGAGAAGCGCTGCTCGCCGATTACACCCGGCGCGGGTTCTGCGACGGCGTCGGCATCCGGCTGCCGAGCATCGTGGTGCGCCCGGGCAAGCCGAACAAGGCGGCATCGGGATTCTTCTCCGGCATCATCCGCGAGCCGCTGGCTGGCGTCGAAGCCCAACTGCCGGTCTCCGAGGCGGTCGTGCATACCCACGCGAGCCCGCGCGCCGCGATCGGCTTCCTCATGCATGCGGCAGGGCTCGCGCGGGACGCGCTCGGCCCACGGATCAATCTCTCCATGCCCGGCGTGTGCTGCACCGTTGCCGAGCAGATCGCGTCGTTGCGGCGCATCGCCGGCGAGCGGGTCGCCGCGCGCATTCGCCGCGAACATGACCCGTTGGTCGCGCGCATCGTCGACGGCTGGCCGCAGCGCATCGAGGCGCGACGCGCGCGCGAACTTGGTTTCAAGGCCGAAAGCTCGTTCGACGAAATCGTGCGTATCCACATCGACGAAGACCGCGGCGGCACCTTCGTTGACTGACGCCAGACAAGAGAGTCTGCGTTCTCTCCGCCCGCACCGACCGCGGATCGTGAACGCGTCGTCGTCGAAGATTTCCAAGTGCTGCAGCAGGCCTACCTTGCACCCATCACGTCACGCACAGCGGAAATGACCTCGGGGGGAAATGAAAACGCCTTGGCATAAGCCGCGGTCATGTCCGCGCCACGCATCGGATCGATGTGAAGGCTGCGCTTGTCGATCTCGGCGCGAAATGCGGGGTCGGCCATGGTGGCGTCGAACGCCGCACGCAGCTCCGTGACACGCTCGGCGGGAACGCCCGGGGGCGCCAGCACGGGACGGTCCATGTTCTGCGCAACCATCATCAATTCGAGCTGCGCACGGATCAGTTCGTCCCGCACGAACTCCATCACCGCGGGGGTGTCGGGGAGGTCGGCCCGCCGGCGCTCGGCAATGATGACCGGCACGCGGATCTTGCGTTCGGCGAACCAGCCGGGATGCAGCGCCTTGAACGAGGTGAGATGGGTGCCGCAGCGGCCGTCGAGCTCGCCGCGCTCCATCGCGAGATCGACGTCGCTACCGGCCTTGTAGCCTGCGATCACCTTGATCCTGGTCGCAAACAGCTTGTTCAACATCGCCGGGTAGAGCTCCATCTCCGAACCCGCGCCGATGCTCCCGACCGTGAACTCCTTGACCAGCATGTCGGCCCAGGTCTTCACCGGCGAAGTGTGCCAAAGCGTGCACACGCCTTCGGCGCGATCGAGGGTGCCGAGCCAGTTGAACTTCAAGGTGTCGAAACGCGCGCCCTTGCTGCCCCAGAGCGGCGCGAACGGCACCGTCGAGTTGATGATGCCGATGGTGGTGCCGTCCTGCGGCGCTGACGCATAAAGGAAATTCGCCGCCAGCAGCCCGCCGGCACCGGGCATGCTCTGCACGATGACATGCGGCCGACCGGGGATATGCTTGCCGATATGCTCCGACAGCAGTCTCGCATATTCGCCGAAGCCGCCGGCGACACCGGTGCTGATGACGATGCGCAGCGTCTTGCCCTGATAGAAGTCGGCGCTGCCCTGGGCTTGGCCATGCGACGCTTGGACCGCAGCCAACAGCAGCAGCGTCGTCCCCGCGACCCATCGCGCCATACGCTCCGGTCTCCGGAACATGGGCCCCCGCTTTCGCGGGGACGACCAATCCTGAAATCCAGGCACGCTCACCTCTGGAATTCGATCACGTCCAGCCCGCGCGCTTTGTCTGTGAAGTAGATGAGGCCACGATCGTCCATGGCAACGTCGTTGGTCAGCGGCGCCTTCTGCCCATCGCCGGGCTTGGGGATGATGTAACCCTTCTCCCTAGGATGGGATGGATCGTTGATGTCGATGATCCGCAGCCCCGCCCCGAACCAGGTGACGTAAACGAGACCATCCTTGTCCACGTGCTCGCGCAGCTGGTGGGCGCCAAAACGGAATTTGCGCCCGTGATAGGGCGATGCATCGTCCGGCACATCATAAGTATAGAGGGGCTGCGGCTTGGTCGGATCGGTGACGTCCCAGGTGCGAAACGCCGCGTGCGGCTTCTCGGCATCGGGCCCGCGCTGCGGGCGTTCCTCTTCCGTCGACACGGCGATGGTCCTGCCGTTGATCGGAAACGGCACCTTGAGAAAGGTATGAGTTGGTTCCGGCCTCGGCGGGTCGTATTGGTAATGACTCAAGGTGCGGGGCTGGCCAATGTCGGAGACGTCGATGATGGCGACGCCCGAGGCCCAGCAGCCCGCATACATCTGGTCGCCGGAACGCATGGCGTGATGCAGGCGGTGCTCGGTCCCCTTCGGATGCGGCGGCTCGCCACCCCCCACATTCTGCCCGTGCATCCACCAGCGCGAGACTTCGACCGGCCTTGAGGGATGGCGGATGTCGTAAATGACGAGAATATTGCCGACAAACCCCTCCACCTCGGTGGAGATATAGGCGTAGCTCTCATCGAGATCGAAACGGTGGACGCCTTTGCCGAAGGTCGGCACAAACGTCACGAGCCGGGGATTGGCCGGATCGGCGATGTCGTAGATGCGAAACCCGGCATCCTTGAATTCGTTACGCCGGCCGGAGCCGGGCTGGTGCTCGGAATTGGTGACCATGAGATCACCCACCACGCGCACCTTGTGGGTGTGCGTGAGCTCGTTCGGCACCATCAGCCGGCCGACGATCTTCGGCTTGCGCGGGTCGGACACGTCGAGGATCGTCGTCCCCTCGGGTCCGTTCTGGTGACCGACATAGGCGTGATGCCCCTGGATCACGATCTGGCCCCCGCCCGGCAACTCCGTGCGGCTGAGATGACGAACATTCGACGATGCCTGCGGCGACGCGCCGGCATCACTGGCATGGAGGACGTCGGCCACGATTTGATCTCCCGGGCTCGGCCGCTTCTTGCGACGGCCGCTCTGCAGCGAAAATCTGCGGAGAAAGCAGTATCCCGGCCGCGCGTCAGCGGCAACATCCTCCGCCGGATGGCCGGGCGGGGGCATGCACAATTGCGTCGGAGGTCAATGGACAGCGCCTTCATTTCAGCCGACAATCACCTCTCACATTTAGAATCCCGCCGTTGACCCTCGGGCAGAGCGCCCGGGGCGAAGAGCGGGAACAAGGAGAGGAGCGACATGACAACGAAAAGCAGGCTTTATCTCGGGGTGGCGGCGCTCGCCATTGCCGTCGTGTTGACGGGCTCGGTGGTCGAGGTCTCCGCCCAGCAAAGCGCACCCGCCGCGGTCGCCATCGATAACGACGACATCGGCGGCGTGGTCACCGGCGCGAACGGCCCCGAGGCCGGCGTGTGGGTGATCGCGGAAACCACCGATCTTCCGACCCGCTACGCCAAGATGGTCGTCACCGACGACCAGGGCCGCTACGTCGTGCCCGATCTTCCGAAAGCCAAATACAAGGTGTGGGTGCGCGGCTACGGCCTCGTCGATTCTGCCAAGGTCGACGGCGAGCCTGGCAAGCAGTTGAACCTGACCGCGGTGGCGGCGCCGAACGAAGCCGAGGCGGCAAAATACTATCCGGCGATCTACTGGTATTCGATGCTGAAGATCCCGGACGCCAGCCAGTTCGGCAAGAAGGACGGCGACATCCCCGACAAGGTCAAGCAGAGCGACTGGCTCAACCTGATGAAGAACAACGGCTGCGTCGGCTGCCATCAGCTCGGCCAGCTCTCCACGCGTACGTTCCCGCCGGGATTGGGTGAGTTCTCGAGCCACGCCGAGGCATGGGTGCGTCGTACCCAGGCCGGGCAGTCAGGCGAGCTGATGGTGAACATCCTGGCCGGCCAGCTCTCGGGCGCGCCGATCAAGTATTTCGCCGACTGGACCGAGCGCGTCGCCAAGGGTGAGCTGCCGAAAACCAAGCCGACGCGGCCGCAAGGGGTCGAGCGCAACGTCGTGGTCACCACCTGGGACTGGGGCGACCCGAAGAAGTATCTGCACGACCTGATCGCGTCGGACCGGCGCGACCCGACAGTCAACGCCTACGGCCCGCTCTTCGGTCAGCCCGAATACTCGACCGACGTGCTCCCCATCCTCGATCCCAAGACCCACACCGTCACCAATTTCAAGGCGCCGGTGCGCGATGCCGATACCCCCGAAGGCCTTGGACCCGGTCATGCCGCCATGGCCAAGCCGCTCGGCCCTTCGCCGTACTGGGGCGAAGAGAAGCTCTACGACACCAAGGTCAACAACCACAACGCCATGTTCGACCAGAAGGGGCGCGTGTGGTTGGCGGCGGCGGTGCGCGGTCCGAAGAACCCGGACTTCTGCAAGAAGGGCTCCGACCATCCCTCGGCCAAGCTGTTCCCGCTGGAGCAGACCCACCGTGCGCTGGCGATCATCGAGCCCAAGACACTGAAGTACACCTTCGTCGACACCTGCTTCCAGACCCATCATCTGCAGTTCGCCTACGACGCCAACAACACGTTGTGGACCAGTAGCGGCGGCGGCGGCGGCGTGGTCGGCTGGGTCAACACCAAGATGTTCGACGAGACCGGCGATGCGGCGAAGTCGCAGGGCTGGACGGCGCTCATCCTGGACACCAACGGCAACGGCAAGCGCGACGAGTATGTCGAGCCCAACCAGCCGCTGGATCCGGCCAAGGACAAGCGCATCGCCCAGGTGTTCTACGCGGTCATGCCGAACCCGGTCGACGGATCGGTGTGGGGGACGTTGCGCGCCAGCCCCGGCTCGATCGTGCGGCTCGCTCCCGGCTCCAACCCGCCGGAAACCGCGCTGGCGGAAATCTACAACGTACCGATGCCGGGCTTCGGCCCGCGCGGAGGCGATATCGACAGCAAGGGCGTGGTGTGGGTGTCGCTCGCAAGCGGTCATATCGGCAGCTTCGACCGGAGCAAGTGCAAGGGTCCGCTCAACGGGCCGAAGGCGACCGGCGATCATTGCCCGGAGGGCTGGGCGTTCTACCAGTATCCGGGGCCGGGCTTCGACGGCATCGGCGAGAACAGCGCCGAGTTCGAGCTACTACAGCTGGGTCGACCAGCACGACACGCTCGGCCTCGGCAAGGATGTGCCGATGTCCACCGCCAACCTCATGGACGGCCTGGTCGCCCTCAAGGACGGCAAGATGGTCTCGCTGCGCGTGCCGTATCCGTTGGGCTTCTACGCCAAGGGCTTCGACGGCCGCATCGACGATGCCAATGCCGGCTGGAAAGGCCGCGGGGTGTGGACCAGCAGCGGCGACCGGACGCCCTGGCTGATCGAAGGCGGCAAGGGCATGAAGCCCTTGGCCGTACACTTCCAGCTCCGCCCGGATCCGCTCGCGAAGTAAGCGCACGACGAAAGGCTTGAACACATTCCGCCCGGCGTTGCCCCGCAACGCCGGGCGGTTCTATGAGGAGCATCCTGAATGAAAGCTGTTGTCACTTGCGTGAGCCTGGCGCTGGCGCTGGTCGCGCCTGGTGGCGCATCGATTGCCGCCGAAGAAACGCCGGCGCAGCCCCTTCGCATCATCGTGCCGCTGTCCGCCGGCTCGGCTTTCGACATTCTCGCCCGCGCCATGGGCAACGCCTTCAAGGAGCGAACCCAGCAACCGGTGATCGTGGAGAACCGTCCCGGCGGCAACATGGGTATCGCCGCCAATGCCTGTAAGAGCGCGCCGCCCGACGGCAGCACCATCTGCCTGCTGACGCAGAACGCGATCACCCTCAATCCGCTGCTCTATGCCAAACTGAGCTACAACCCTTACAACGATCTCGATCCGATCGCGGTGGTCGCCCTGCAACAGCAGGTGCTGGCAGTGGTCCCATCGTTGGGGATCGCGAGCGTGGCCGACCTGGTGAAATATTCCAAGGCGAACCCGAACAGGCTCAACTACGCCTCGCTCGGACTCGGTTCCGATTCGCACTTGATCATGGAATGGCTCAAGGGCGTGACCGGAGCCGACCTGACCCACATTCCCTTCAACGGCTCCCCGCCTATTCTCACGGCGATGAGATCGGGCGAAGTGCACGTCACGTTGCTCACGTCCGGAACGCTCAAACCGCAGATCGATGCCGGCGAACTCAAGGCGTTGGCGACGCGCGGCGCCGACAACCGCAACCCGTCGCTGCCCGATGTGCCGACCTTCGCGGAGGCGGGCCTTCCGCCGCTTCGCGCCACGTCGTGGGCGGGACTTTTTGCGCCCGTAGGGACGCCGCCCGAGATCATCGCAAGGCTCAACCGGGAATTCACCGCGATCATCAACGACCCAGACTTTCGCGCCCGCTTCATGGTCAAGCCCGGGCTCGAACCGTCGGAGATCGGCCTCGCGGACATCAGGGCGTTCATGTCCCAGGACCGCGCCGGGTGGGAGCCCCTAGTCAAAACCTCCGGCGTGCAATTGCAATAGCGCGTTGCCAAACCTGCCGAAGCCAGACCACATCATCTTCAGGCGGATGCGGCCGCGACCATATGGGAGATAAAAGTTGGACCTCAATCTCGCCGGCCGAACGGCGCTCATCACCGGGGGCTCGAAGGGCATCGGACTGGCCATCGCCCATGCGCTGGCCGCCGAAGGGTGCAACGTTCACCTGGCCGCCCGCACCGCCTCCGAGCTCGACAAGGCCGCCGAGGACATCCGCACGCGTCATAAGGTCAAGGTGTCGTGCCATCCCGCCGACCTGACTGACAGCGCGCAGGTGAAGGTGATCGCAGCCGCCTGCAGGCAGGTCGACATCCTGGTCAACAGCGCGGGCGGCATCCCGCGCGGAACACTCCTCGACATCGACGAGGAGCGGTGGCGGCGTGCCTGGGACCTCAAGGTGTTCGGTTGCATCAATCTCACGCGCGAGATCTACCGGCCCATGTGTGAGCGGGGCAGCGGCGTCATCATCAACATCGTCGGCCTGTCGGGGGACCGCCCGGACGCCAACTACATCGCCGGCAGCTCCGCGAACGCAGCTTTGATCATGTTCTCGCGCTCGCTTGGCGGCGACAGCATCCGCCACGGCGTGCGCGTGGTGGCGGTCAATCCGGGTCCGGTGGAAACCGAGAAACATATCCGCGATACCGAGCGGCTTGCGCAGGAAAAGTTCGGCGACAAATCCCGCTGGCGAGATGTCATGGCGGGGTTGCCGATGAAGCGCGCGGCGCTGCCCGATGAGGTCTCGAGCATGGTCGCTTTCCTCGCCTCCGACCGTGCGTCCTATATCAGCGGGAGCGCGGTCACGATCGACGGCGGCCTGCTCTCCGACTCCGCGATCGGGGTCAAGCGCGGCTGAGCGCGACGGATAGAGGTGGAATGGGCAAAATCATTCAGCTCGAGGCCGGCGATGGGCACGCGTTCGATGCCTATCGCGCTGATCCCGACGGCGAGGCGCGGGGCGGCCTCGTCGTCATGCAGGAGGCGTTTGGCGTAAACGAGCATATCCGCGCCGTCTGCGATGCCTATGCGGCGAGCGGCTACGTCACCGCGGCGCCGGCGATCTACGACCGTCAGCAACGCGACGCCACCTTCGACTACGACGAGGCGTCGTGGGGGCGTGCGCGCGAATTCCGCGCCCGCATCGACTACGACCACATCATGCTCGACATCGCGTCCGCCATCGCCACTTTGCGCACGCATGGCCGTGTCGGCATCGTGGGCTTCTGCGTCGGCGGCTCGGCAGCCTGGCTGGCGGCGTGCCGGCTCGATGTCGATGCCGCGGCCTGCTACTACCCTTCCGATATCGGCAAGCAATATGCCGCAACGCCGCGCTGCCCGGTGATCATGCATTTCGCCGAGCGGGACCGGCTGGTTTCGGCCGCCGATCGCGACACCTTCCGCGCCGCGCACCCCGATGTGCCGACCCATGTTTACCCGGCCGAGCATGGCTTCAACAACTGGCATCGGCCGGTAACCTTCGACCGAGAGAGCGCCGACCTCGCGCGCGAACGCACGCTGGCGTGGTTCGCGGCCTACGTCGGCAACGGCCCTGCGAGGTAAGCGCGCATGCGCTTTCCCGCCCCGCTCTTTCCGGCAACGCTGGTCAGACGCTACAAGCGATTTCTCGCCGACGTCGTGCTGGCCTCGGGCGAGACGGTGACGGTGCACTGTGCCAATCCGGGATCGATGATCGGACTCAACGTGCCGGGCGCGCGGGTGTGGCTGTCGAAGTCGGACAACCCAAATCGCAAGCTTGCCCACAGCTGGGAGCTGATCGAGGTCGATTTCGGCGGCGGCGCCGAGCTCGTGGGGATCAACACGGTCCATCCCAATGCGCTCGCCGCCGAGGCGATCGCCGCCGGCGCGATCGCAGAGCTTGCCGGCTATGGCACGATCCGCCGCGAGGTGAAATACGGGAAAAACTCACGAGTTGATTTTCTGCTTGAGCATCCGGCGCGGCCGCCATGCTATCTCGAGATCAAGAACGTGCACCTGATGCGCCAGTCGGGACTGGCAGAATTTCCCGACGCGGTGACCAAGCGCGGGGCGAAGCATCTCGGCGAACTGAGCGCGATGGTCGCAGCAGGCGCGCGCGCGGTGATGCTGTTCCTGATCCAGATCGGGTCGGCGCAACGTTTCAAGCTCGCCCGCGACATCGATCCGGCCTATGGCAAGGCGTTCGACGCCGCGCGCGCCGCCGGGGTCGAGATCATTGCCTATCGCTGCGGCATCACCTGCGAAGGGATCGAGGTGATCGAGCCGGTCGCGATCGGAGAGTAAAAAACCCGACGCTCGCCCGCGTGTCTTGGGCGGCGTGTCCTGGGCGGGATGCAGCGCGAGCGGCATCGGGGGCGCTGCGGATTCGGGCAGATGGCCCCGGCCGGCTAGACGCTTGCGTCCCCGCCATCCTTGCTTACATTGCGGTGCAGCAGCGGCGTCCCCGAGCCGCCAGGAGGCGGCCCTGCCGCGATGCCTTGATGAGTTACGTCGACGCGGCACTGGCTCCGCAACGCAAGACCGGCCAGATCAAACTCCACGGCCCTGCCGCCTTCGAAGGCATGCGCAAGGCCGGCCGGCTGGTGGCGGAATGCCTCGACATGCTCGGCGACGAGGTCCGTCCCGGGGTACCGACCGAAAAGATCGACCGGCTGGTGTTCGATTTTGCGATGGCGCACAAGGCGACGCCGGCGACGATGATGTATCGCGGCTACCGCAAGGCCACCTGTACGTCGGTCAATCATGTGGTCTGCCACGGCATTCCGGGGGAGAAGCCGCTCAAGGAAGGCGACATCGTCAATGTCGACGTCACCCTCATCCTCGACGGCTGGCATGGCGACTCCAGCCGGATGTTCGGGGTGGGCACCATTCCGCGGCGCGCCGAACGACTGATCGAGGTCACCTACGACGCGATGATGCGCGGCATCGCCGTGATCCGTCCCGGCGCCACCACCGGCGACATCGGCGCCGCCATCCAGACTTATGTCGAGGCGCAGAACATGAGCGTGGTGCGCGACTTCTGTGGACACGGTCTCGGCCGGTTGTTCCATGACGAGCCCAACATCGTACATATCGGCCGGCAGGGCGAAGGCATCGTGCTGCGTCCCGGCATGTTCTTCACGGTCGAGCCGATGATCAATCTCGGCCGCCCGCACGTGAAGGTGCTTTCCGACGGCTGGACCGCGGTAACGCGCGACCGCTCGCTGTCTGCGCAGTTCGAACACACCGTCGCGGTGACCGATACCGGCGTCGAAATCTTCACGCTGTCGCCGAGGGGGCTCGACCGCCCGCCGCTGTCCGTCGGGCCGCGCGTATAAGGGGCGCGGCGCCCGCCGTCTACAGGAACTTCTCCAGCACCACGAAATGCAGGTCGTCGCGCAACGGCACGCCGACCCGCTCGTCGCCATAAGGAAAAGGCTCGCTTTTGCCGGTGCGGCGATAGCCGCGCCTTTCGTACCATGCGATGAGACCGTGCCGGAGCGCGATGACGGTCATTTGTACGCACGCCGCACCCTGCTCGCGGACGTAGTCCTCCGCTTTGGACAGCAGCGTACGGCCAAGTCCTTCGGCCTGACGACGCGGGTCGACCGTCAGCATCCCCAGATGCCATGTCGCGGTGTCGCCGGCGGGCTCGAGCAAGACGCATCCCGCGAGTTGCGCACCCTCGTGGTCGCGCATCAACAGCATGGTGCTGTTTCCCGCCGCAAGAGCCACTGCAAGCGTGGCCGGATCTGTCCTAGGTCCGGCAAGCAACCCGACCTCGTTGGTCCAGCCGGCACCCTCGCCCCGGTACGCGGAATTGACCAACGCGACGATATCGCCGATGTCGGCATCAGTGGCGGGCACCATGATCATGTCAGCACCGCTGGATAAGGGCAGCATCATGCGAGATTGCAGCCTTTCCTCAAAGGTAGCTCCACCACCATTCGGTACGGCGCTGCTTGAGCCCGGCAAACCAACGGCAGGGCAGGTAAAGGGCGACGACGACCAATAGCGATACCGCGTAGATCGCCGGCAGGCTCAGGCCATAATTCGCGGGCTTGTCGGCCGGCGTTCCTCCGAACAGCCATGATGCATCCCCCCACACCAGCCATGCCAGTACGACCGCGAGCGCGTGGATCAGGAAAAGATGCAGGACGTAATAGAAGAACGGTACCCGGCCATACGTGATGATGACATGCGCAAATCGCCCGTGCGCACCCTCGAATGCCGCGAGCAGCAGCAGGCCCGGGCCGAGCGTCATCGCCAGATAGAGGAGCGACGGCGGATACTTTTCGCAGTTGATGAAGGACAGCAGCGTGGCGAGCCAGCCGTCGTAGGCCGTCCAGGGCGTGGGATCGCCATAGAGATTCGTGGCACGCAGCACGATGAAGCCAACGCTTGTCAGCGCCCCGAGCCATACGAGTTGGTGCCGGCGCGTGGCGCCGTCGAGCCTGAACACCGGTCCAAGCGCATAGCCCGCCGCCATCACACCGATCCAGGGAACGAGCGGATAACTGAGATAGAGCTTGGCGGCAGGCCCAAGCTGCAACAGTCCTGGCCGGTGCAACAGATTCCAGATCCACCCGGCGGCGCCGAGATTTTCCGGACGGATGCCATCGAACAGGTTGTGCCCGCCGATCATGACGAGCCCGATGGCGGCAATCGCCCACCGTGGCAGGTAGACCAAGCCGCTCAGCACCACCATCGAGACGCCGAGCGCCCAGATTACCTGGGCGAAGAACAAGTGCAGGTTGAGACTGAAGAACCAGCCCAGACGCACCACGGTGAACTCGATGACGATGAGCCAGAGACCACGCGTGAGCAAGAACCGGCTCACATCGGCGACCGTGCGCCCCGATGTCCCGTAGAGATACGCGGAGACGCCGGCGAGCAGGATGAACAGCGGGGCGCAATAGTGCGTCACCCAGCGCGTCAGGAACAGCGCCGGATCGGTGACGTCGCGGGCGTTCAGTCCGCCGACGCCGAAAAAGTCGCGCGTGTGGTCGAGAGCCATCAGAATCATGATCGCGCCGCGCAGCAGGTCGATCGAAACGATGCGCGGGCGGACCGCGACGACCAAACGTGGCACCGGCTGGTCCACGGCGGCGCGGCGCGGGATCGGTGAACCCTTCAAGAGTTCAAATGGCGGACCCATGAGCTGGCTTTCTAGAGGATGCGCAGACTTGTTTGCCGCGCTCGAACGGCCCGTGTTCCTTACACCCCTGCCGCGACACAATGGTACGCGCCTTTCTGGAGAAGCGCGCGCCCCAACGCGCTCTCCGCTTCAAGGGCTAAGAAAACCGTGGAGTCCGTTACCGCACCATGTCCAAATCAGATGAACGCGTTACCGCTGTAACAAGACTTGCGTGGACACATCCGCGCCGATGATTGGCTATGCTCGAGTCACTGCAAACGTCAGTGACTGGACTCGGCGTGGTCCACGCCGCTGGGCGTGCCACGCACGCAGATCACCTTGACGGCTTCATGGGAGGCCGGATCGCGCCCCGCCGCGATATTGGCCAGATAGGCCTGTCCGTGCATCAGGCAGGTGACCGGGCTGGCGAATGTTTCTGGGACCTGGAGCACGTCCAAAGCGTTGTCGCGTGTACAACCGCGGAGGTCTGGACTGGTGGCAAGCGAGCAAACCAAGATCAGGGCTGTCAGCATCAGCGGCTCCCATCATCGAGATGGGCGCAGCCTCCGCGTCTGAACCCATCAACTCGCATCGAGCACACACGCCCGATGTCGACTTGCACCTAGTGTCCGAACTGGAAATAACTATGCATTAATTGCTGTCATTTGGCCGGCCGTGCTCAATCCTCGACCCATGGCGTTTGCAACCGCCACGGACACGACCGCGGAACGACTCCGACCCGAAGATCGGTATGAGTCGGCCGGTTGCAAAATCGGCGGGAGCGGTCATCCTTGGCGCGACGCCCGCGATCCCAAACGCGGCACGAAGCAGCGATTGTGCCCCATGTCTGGCGACGGCAAGACCTCAACGCTTCCCGAACCCGAGGATGAAGCGCCGCACTATCATGGCCACCGCGAGCGACTGCGCCAGCGTTTCCGCGAGGCGGGCAGCGAGGCGGTGACCGACTACGAACTGCTCGAGCTCGTGCTGTTCCGCGCCCTGCCGCGGCGGGATTTGAAGCCGCTCGCCAAGCAGTTGCTCGCCACCTTTGGCTCCTTCGCCGAGGCCCTGTCAGCGCCGCGCGAACGGTTGGCCGAAATCAAGGGCCTGGGCGAAGGAGCCATCACCGATCTCAAGATTGTCCACGCCGCCGCCAACCGCCTCCTGCGCGGCCAGGTGAAGAAGCGTCCGGTACTGTCGTCATGGTCGCACGTGCTCGACTATTGCCGCACCGCCATGGCGTTCGAGAACAAGGAGCAGTTCCGCGTGCTGTTCCTCGACAAGCGTAACGCGCTGATCGCCGACGAGGTGCAGCAGACCGGAACCGTCGACCACACGCCGGTCTATCCGCGCGAGGTGGTCAAACGGGCACTCGAGCTCTCCGCCACCGCCATCGTGCTGGTGCACAACCATCCC
>CAVRXD010000057.1:0-58968 GCA_963725065.1 uncultured Alphaproteobacteria bacterium | reverse complement strand
TAAGCTGCCGCGATGCGCAGAACGGAATCGCCCGATGTCAATCAGTGTGATCCTCGTTTTCGCCTTCGGCACTGATCTGTTGCGTTTGCGCAACGTGGGTTCGTTTCGCCAAAAATGCTCCGGCCGGTGCACACCGCACGAAGTCAGGCGCTGGCCCCCGTGTCCCGGGCGAGCGAAGCGAGACCTGGGACCCAGGGTGACACGACGGCACGTTTCAACTGTCCATCGATTTTGCCGCTTGGCCCTGGGTCCCGGATCTTCGCTCTCGCTCCGCGCTCGCTCGTCCGGGACACGAGGGCGATGGCGCGCGCTATTCGCACCAGCCGCACACAATGCTGCTTTGCCCATCTTCCCGTCTCACGATGTCAAACAGCGCAGTGTTGGCCGTTCCCGCGGCGCATTTGTGCGCCCGGGTTCTCGCTTTTTCTTTCGCACCCGACCCGAAGAGGGGTGGGCGGAGCGCCGACAGGCGCACATATTCTGTTGTCGCGTTTGCGAGACGCGACGGATCCGCGCTTGTGAGGCGCGGCGCGTCCCATGACGCGGGACGCTCGCCTCTCGGCGCTCCCCCGTGGCGATTTTCGGCCGGGGGCCGCGCTTCCATCTCCGGCATTGCCTCCGGATCCGTGCAGCGAGCTCCTCGCAGCCAGGTCGTCATGCCTGGCGGGCGGTGTCCCGGACCTCCCGAGCCCGCGGTTACGAGCCGCGGCCGCAGGACGCCACTCCCCGCTCCGCCTTCGGGATCGTCTCCGGAGACGCCCCTCCATGAGCGAGGATGGCAGAAGGTATTATATATTCGTTACGTAGTCAAGTAATATCTTCGATTTGTAGTCGATCTTCGAGCGCCGTGCCGAGCCAACCGCACGTGGAATACCCATCTCGCTGGCGGCTTCCGATTCCGCCAAATCTCATTGGCTCTGTTTTGTTTTTTCGTGCTGTCACCATCGAGCCCACGTGGCTGCCCATGCGGTAAACGGGGCCTAAAATCGGCTAGGTGAACGAAACAGCTCCCGCCTTAGAGCATGATCCCGAAAAGTAAGTACCGTTACTCCGTCGGCGGCACGAACATGTAGCCGACGCCGCGCACGGTGCGGATGGCCTCAGGGTGCGCCGGGTCGGGCTCGATTTTGCGGCGCAGGCGAGTGATGCGCAGGTCGATGGCGCGGTCGAACGCCTCCATCTCGCGGTGCGCGGTCACCTCCAGCAGCCAGTCGCGTTGCAGTGGCCGGTTCGGGTGCTTGGCAAATACCTCAAGCAGGTCGAACTCGCTCGCGGTCAGCGTTTCCTCGCTGCTGTCGGCGGGATCGACGAGCACGCGTTTCTCCAGATCGAGCACGCGGCGGCCCATGCGCACGCGCGGTCCTGCGATCGTAACCGCCCCGGTCGCGCGCCGCAGAACGCTTTTCACCCGCGCCAGCAGCTCGCGCGGCTCGAACGGCTTGGCGATGTAGTCATCCGCGCCAATTTCGAGCCCCAGCACGCGATCCACCGTCTCCGAGGCTGCGGTGACCATGACGATGCCCATCCGAGCACTCCTCTCGCGCAGCCATCGCGCCAGCGCGAACCCATCTTCGCCGGGCAATCCGACGTCGAGCAGCACCACCTCCGGCAGGTCCCGTTCCACCAGCTTACGCAACGCGGGGCCTCCATCGACGCCGCTGACGCGGAAATTCTGCCGGGTCAAATAATCCACCAGCACCCGGCGCTGCGTGGTCTCGTCCTCGACCACGACGATATGCGGACGGTGGTCCATCCCTCTGAGCCTTGTCGCGACCGGGACGGGTCAAGTCAGCGTTGACGGAATTGAAAATCTCTGAATCAAGCGCAGCAGTCAGCATAACATGGCTGAAGCGATCTGTCAGGAAGCAGCGCTGCGCGACACGCCGATCGACCGCGCGCTTAACCCAGCCCATGCCGAAATCCCGTCGTCGCGCGGCCGGCCGCCCCGTCCGCCGCGAACGAGAATTGTGGTAGCGTGTTAGGACGCGCCGCACGGTACCGAGGTAATGGAGCCGCTCGGCTCGCGAAGCTGTCGGCGGTGGAATCGACTTTCCAATTCAGGGTACCCGTCACCGACAGGTCGCGCAGTCATTGTCAGGCGCGTTGGGACGATACGGACGATACAAAACTGTCACACGACGACATATGGCCAATACACCAGCTGGCCAACATGGCGGCTTCGGGAGACCCTCCAGATGCCCATTGATCGTCCCCCAGACTTCCAGCGGTGTTCAAAATCGCCGCACGAAATCATGCCGATCGACTCGCGGGCCTCGGACAAACATCTATGTCGCACTCGGCTCGGGCTGTGCGGTGATACGACCGAATTGAAAAAACCACCGACGCTGCTGCCGGCTACCGAACGGCTGCGGCTGTCCCGTCGGGAGGCGATGAGATGCGCATCGTCCTGGTTGCATGGTCTTATCGTTGCCGCAGCCCTCATCGCGACCACGCCGGCGGCCTGGAGCGGAGATATTCGGGTAGGATTTATCAATCCCAGGGGCCCGCCCGAATTCTGGCTTCTCGTCTCTGCGACGATGCAGGCCGCGGCAGCGGAACTCGGGATCAAGGTTGACGAGCGCTATACCGATCGCTCACTCGACAAGGCGATCGCAATCGCGCGAGACTTTCTCAGCCAACGCCCGCCACCGGACTACTTGATCGCCACCAACGACGTTGCTGCCGGCGGCGAGATCATCAAGCTGGCCGATGCGGCCGGCGTGCCGATGATCCTGCTGAACAACGACCTCGATGAGAAGCAATGGGCAGAGTATGGTCAGCCGCGCACGCAGTATCGGCGCTGGCTCGGCAGCATCGTGCCCGACCACGAGAGCGGTGGCTATGGAATTGCCGAGGCCGTCCTCATCGAAGCGGCGCGGATCAAGAAGCATCGTCCCTTGAAGCTTCTCGCGCTCGCCGGGGAGATCAACACGCCAGCCAGCAATGACCGGGTTCGCGGTCTAGAGCGTGCCATAGGTGTCATGAGCAAGCTGCTCGGACCACGCTCCGTCGATCTGATGGAAGTACGCAACCTGGATTGGAGCGAGAAGACTGCGGAAACGTCGATGCGCGAGTTCGTCCAAAAGGGCCCGCGCATCGATGCCGTGTGGGCGGCCAACGACCCGATGGCCTTGGGCGCGATCACCGCGTTGCGCGAGGCCGGATACAAGCCCGGTGTCGACGTGGTGGTGGGCGGGCTCAACTGGAGCGGGGGAGCCGTCGAGCGGGTGCTCAAGGGCGAGATGATCGTCACCCATGGCGGCCACTTCCTGGGCGGCGCCTGGGCGATGGTCGTCCTCCGCGATTACCACGATGGGCGCGACTTTGCGGAGGAGGATGTACGCCTGCAATTCCCCATGGGGGCAATCGATCTGCCGGTCGCCCAGCGCCTTCCTGCGGCCGGCAAGATCGATTGGCGCCAGATCGACTTCACGCGGTTCAGCAAGACCCGCAACTCTGCGATCACGCGCTACAACTTTACGCCGGATGCCGTGCTGAGCCGCCTCTCATCCAGCCGTTGACGAGGGAGGGCATGGCTTCCCGAACAACCCCCGTAATTTCTAACTCGGCCGCCGACGCACCGGCAAGCACCTACGGTGCGCCGGGCTCCGCCCCGCCTCTGCCCATCGACCGAAGGAGCGCGGCGGACTGTCCCGGTCCAGCGGACGACCGATGAGCGGGTCTCGACCGAACAAGGTTGCGCTCACCATTCTGGCGGGGCTTGCGCTCATTGGCCTCTTCGCAGTCACGCAAAGCGGCGTCGCCATTCTTGCGATCGCCCGATTTGGCGCGACCTTCAACCAGATCGCCGAGACGAATTTGCCCGCCTTGATCGCCTCCTCGCGGATGTCCGAGCTGAGCCAGACGCTGGTGGCGGCGGCGCCGGAGATTGCGCT
The DNA here is from genome assembly GCA_963725065.1 of uncultured Alphaproteobacteria bacterium. GTDB lineage: Bacteria > Pseudomonadota > Alphaproteobacteria > Rhizobiales > Xanthobacteraceae > VAZQ01. The sequence continues at coordinate 55,072 of CAVRXD010000057.1, read as the reverse complement.
CGCGGACACGCAGCTGCGGCGGCAAACCATCGAAGATCAACTTAATGACCGGGTGGCGTCGCTCGTTCGCACGGTCGCGCGCCTCGACGGGGCCGCGGTGGACCAAGAGCAGGTGTCGGAAATGCGGCGCCAGCTCGACGAGCTGTTCGTCAACCTGAAGGGCTTGAACGAATTGGTGCGCGAGCGCATCGATGCCACCAACGCACTTGAAGCCGTCATGGCCCGCCTACCCAGAACTCGCCGCGCGCGTGAGGAGTGTCGCCGACGATTCGATCATCAGTGAGCAGGATCGCAACCAGCATGCCGCCGCGACGATGTCCGATGCCGACCGGGCGCGCTTGGTCGAGTGGTCGGCGGCGAGCGTGGAGTGCATTACGCTCATGCTGGCCACGCCGACCGTGCGCAATACGTCGCGCCTGGAGCGCGTGAAATCCGAGCTCAGCGTACTGGTTGGACGCATGGAGGACGTACGGGCACAATTGCCGCCGCCCTTGCAGTCCAAAATGGGCGGCATGCACGACGACATCGCCCGGTTCGGGCTCGGTGCCGAAAGCATCACCGAGTTGCGGCGCAGTCAGATCGAAACCGAATCCGCCATCCAGACGGCGCTGCGGCTCATTCAGCAGACCAGCGCCGCTTTCGTGGCCTCGGTCTCCGCAATCGCGAACGCTACCCAGCGGGATATTGGCAGCCGGTCCGCGTATTTCAGCGAGACGGTCTCGCATTTCACCTTGTTGAGCATCGCCACGTCATTCCTGTGCCTGGCCGCCGGCACCGCGATCTTCGTGTACGTGCAACGCGCGGTGATCGCCCGCCTGAAGGTTCTTCAGCAATACATGCGGGGGCAAGTCGAGGGACGGCCTGCCGCGATCCCGATCGCCGGGGAGGACGAAATCACCGAGATGGCGACGGCAACGGAGTTCTTCGTCACGGAGCTGACGAAACGACAGGAGGCGCTGGCCGCGGCCAAGGAGGCAGCCGAGGCCGCGCGCGACGTAGCCGAACGGGCACGGGCCGAGGCGGCGGCGGCGCGCGCCGACGTCGAGCTCACGCGCGAAGTGCTGCAAACCGTGCTCGACAACATGAGCGACGGTATCGTCCTCTTCGACAAGGACTACCGCTTGAAGTTCATCAACCACCAGCTCATGAGTTTCCAGCGATACCCGAGCGAAGTGACCCGCCCGGGCACCTCGATCTACGATCTCTTACGGTTCCAGGCCAAGCGCGGCGATTTCGGTCCCCCCGAAGATGTCGACCGCATCGTTCAGGAGTGGGCTGCACTGGTGCTCAAACCGGGAGGCAATCGTTACGAGCGGTACACGGCAAGTGGTCGGCACGTCCAATTCAATTTCAAACCAGTGGAGGGCGGCGGCCTTCTCGCGGTCAGCCGAGACATCACCGAACTCACGGAGCGAGAAGAGGCGCTCGCCGCGGCCAAGAAAGCCGCCGAGATCGCACGCGACGGCGCCGAGCAGGCGCGCACCGAGGCTGAGGCCGCCAACCAAGCAAAATCGACATTTCTCGCTACCATGAGTCACGAAATCCGCACGCCGATGAATGGCGTGCTCGGCATGATCGAAGTGCTCGAGCGGCAGGGTCTCAATGACGCCCAGCGACGCTCCGTCTCGACCATCCGAGACTCGGGGCAGGCTCTGCTGCATATCATCGACGACGTTCTCGACTTCTCGAAGATCGAAGCCGGCCGTCTCGAACTGGAGGCTACTGCCTTCTCGCTCAGCGGGCTGATCGAGGGCGCGCTGGACACCTTCCGACCGCAGGCGGTCGCCAAGGCGCTCGCGCTCGAGGTGAAGATCGAAGCCGGATCGGACGATGCGCTGCTCGGGGATCCCACCCGCGTACGGCAAATCCTGTTCAATCTGTTGAGCAATGCGCTGAAGTTCACCGAGCGTGGCGGCGTGCGGGTGTGCGCCGGCACGGCGCCGCTCGGCGCCGGGCGCACGCGCGTAACGCTGGCGGTGAGCGACACCGGTATCGGGCTCGACGCCGAAGAATGTGCCCGCCTTTTCAAGCCCTTCGCGCAAGCTGATACCTCGACCACCCGCCGCTTCGGCGGGACCGGGCTCGGCCTTTCGATCGTCCGCCGGCTGGCGCGCGCCATGGGCGGCGATGTCGCCGTCGAGAGCGCGCCCGGTACCGGCTCCACGTTCACCGTGACATTGACGCTGCATGCGGCACCGGCCAACTCGCCGCTCAAGACGCTGCTGCGGCCGACCAAAGCTTCACCGACGTTTGCCCGGCGCGGCAGCGCCCCACCGGTGCTGGTGGTCGATGACCATCCGGTGAACCGGGAAGTGCTCACGCTTCAGCTCGGGCTCCTGGGACTGGAAGCCGAGACCGCGAACGACGGCGCCGGCGCCTTGGCCGCATGCAGTCGTGCGCGCTACGCCGCCGTGCTTGCCGACATCCACATGCCGCACATGAACGGCTATGAGCTGGCGCGGCGGCTGCGCGCGGCCGAAGACGAACGCGGCGGCACCCGCACGCCCATCATTGCCGTCACCGCCAATGCCATGAAGGGCGAGGAGGAACGCTGCCTCGCCGCCGGCATGAACGCCTACCTGCTCAAGCCGGTGAGCATCGAACAGCTGCGCACGACGCTGGAGCGCTGGCTGCCGATCCGGGGCGAGAGCAGCGCCGGCGGAGCAGCGGACGAAAGGCAAGCCGCCGGGGCGATCGACCGCGCAGTGCTTGCGGGTTGGCTCGGCGACGACCGCGCCGCCATCGATTCGCTGCTTGGGAAATTCTGTGCGACGGCGGTGCAGATCCAGCGCGAGATCGACACCGCCTCGCACGCCGGCAACCTTGCCGCCCTGGCCGCGGCCGCGCACAAGCTCAGGGGCGCCGCGCAAGCGGTCGGCGCCAGCGGCGTTGCCGCCGCCGCCGCCGCGCTGGAGCAGGCAGGCAAAGCCGGCGACCGCGCGCGCTGCCGCGACCTGCTCGGCCCGCTCGCGGTGCAAGTGCGCCATGCCCGTGCGGACATCGGGGAAGCCAGCGCATCGACGTAATCTGATTTCCGGTTGCGAAGGAGGATCAAGTCATGGCCAGCATCCCCGCCCTCGCCTTGGCCGCTCTGCTCCTGCTCGGCACCAGTGCGGGCGCGCAGGACCGACCTGAACCAGCCGCGAAGGATGCGACCGTCTTCAGCTTCAAGCTTCACTACCTCGAAGCCGGCCGCGGCCAACCGGTCATCCTGCTGCACGGAACGGGTGGCGAGGGCGCGCGCTGGATGCCGACCATCCGGGCACTTGCGCCGGAATTCCGCGTCATCGCGCCGGATCAGATCGGCTTCGGCCAGTCCGACAAGCCGCTGACGACCTACCACAGCGGCGTGTTCGCAGGTTTCCTTGCCCAGTTCATGAAGGCGATCGGCGTTCCCAAGGCGTCGATCGTGGGCCAATCCATGGGCGCACAGGTGGCGCTTGCGCTGGCGGTGCAAAATCCGCAACTGGTCGATCGCCTAGTGCTGGTCAATGGCGGAGGCTTTCGCTCAAGGCCGGCGGCATCGAACACGGCGCCGCCGGATTGGCATGCCCGGCAGATCGCGAACGCCGGGACGCTGTCGGAGAGCCGCGAATATCTGGAGAAGCTCTACTACGACCACAGCCTGATCACCGACGAGATGGTGGAGCGCAATCTCATCCAGCGACTGCGCTCGGCGCATACCATCGAGAGCATGCAGGTGGCCGGCGACCGAGGTCTGGGCGGCCTGACCGAAGACGAGGTGCGCGGGATCAAGGCGCCCACACTCCTCGTCTGGGGAGCGAACGACAAGATATCTCCGCCTGCCAATGCGGATAGATTGAATGCGGCCATCAAGGGCTCCCGCAAGGTGCTCATCGACAAGGCCGGGCACTATCCGTTCCTGGAGCATCCCGACAAGTTCAATCAGGTGGTGATGGAATTCCTGAAGTCGCAATCGTGAGCGCGCCTTATCCCGACGCACGTTTCGCTCGGGAACCACGCAAGCCTTCTGCCGCCACCCGAGGCACCGCGGCTGACGGGTAAACACCGCCGGACGCTGCAGCGCACTTGTTGCGCGCGACGTCCGGCGGGTCCAATCGTGATTGCAACGGCTCTTGGTCGCAGCGCCGTCCCTTGAGGTTCATGGCCAAGGGCCTTCCCCGGCCGCCCGCGATACCAACGATACAAAAAGCTTGGGCCGCGACATCCGAGCGAAACAGCAGAGGAGGCAACTTGCGGGTGCGGAGACGCTCCGCGTCTGCCGCGTGACCGACAGGAACATCAGACTACCAGCCAGCGGAGGACGTCATGAGCACCCGGTATTTCCTTGCGCTCAACGGTGTGAAGGGAGACTCGCTCAATTCGACCTACAAGGGCTGGTTCGAGGTCTCAGGCTTCGATTTCGATCTTGCGAACTCAGCCAACATCGGCTCCGCAACCGGCGGCGCCGGCGCCGGCAAACTGACCTTCTCGCCGCTCACGCTCACCCTCGACAGCAATACCGGCCTGGCGCCGCTGCTGGCGATGGCGGCAACGGGTGCGACGCTGAATGGTGCGACGCTTGTCGGCGTGAACGACGCGGGCCAACAGGTCTACCACCTCGACCTCGCCAACGTGTCGGTCACGAACGTGGAGCACCACGCCGAGGCGTTCCCCGAAGCCGGCCCGACGCTGACCCTCCGCTACGGTCAGATCGAGCTCGAGACGTTTACCCCGAACGGCACGGGCGGCGTTGTGCCGGAGGGGCACTTCGGCAGCGCCTTGCCGAGCGCGGATCCGGGCGGGAGTGTCGCTGCGAGCCCGCAGCCCATGGACTACTTCATGCTCATCCCAGGGCTCAACGGCGGCTCGCTGAACCTGCAGCACAAGGGCTGGTTCGAGATCACGGGCGTCGACCTCGATATGGAGAAACTTGCCGCCGGCGACTTCTCGTCCCTGAACGTGACCGTGCCGGCCGGGGTCGAGCTTGCCGACGTGATGAAGATGGCCACCATCGGCTTCGGCCTCAGCGGCGTGCACATCGAGGGCTTCACGGCCGGCGGAAGAAATGCAACCAAGGTCTACGACCTCAGCCTCGCCGATGTGACGGTGAGCGATGTGGCCGTGACCCATGCCGCCGGCAGCGAGAGCCTCGAGTACGTCCTGTCCCTCGACTACGGCAAGATCGCGCTGGTCACCAACGGCATCGATGGCAGCGGCAATCCGGTCAAGAACGGCGAGTTCGGCTACGACGTCACCAATCACACGGAGATCGCTCCGTTTTCGCTTGTCTTGACGCCCGGCACTGAGAGCTCGTTTGCGTCGGGCTCCAGGTATTTTCTCAAGCTTGATGGTGTGGCCGGCGAGTTGAGTTCTGGGCGGTGGGCCTGAAGAGTGGTTTGAGGTCAATAGTCTCGGCTTCGATATCAAGGGCGCGGGGCATGGGGAAAAGCCGGATTTCTCGCCGCTCACGCTCACCCTGGACAGCAATACGGCACTGGCACCGCTGCTGATGAAGGCGGCGACGGGCGGGTACTTCAATGCTGCGACGCTGGTCGGCGTGAGGGCAGATGGGGAGCCGATCACGTACCGGATGGATCTGAAGGTTGCGTTCGTCACGAAGGTGGAGGACGTCGCCGGCGCCGGCCTGACCGTGGACCTCGACTACGGCGCGATCACGGTTCGGACCGTCACCCAGGACCAACTTGGCAATGTCGGGAATGCGCACTCAAATTTCCAATGGAATGTAGTGCGGAACGAGGAGGGCGACACGCCCGTCCCGTTACCCGACGGGACGTCCGCACCCAACAACCCGCCGAGCCCGATCACTGTCGCTGGCGTGTCCATCGCGGGGGTGCCTTCCAGCCCGGAGCCTGCAACCTATTTCATGCTCATCGACGGGCTCAACGGCGGCTCGGCCGACCCCTCGCACAAGGGCTGGTTCGAGATCTCCAGCCTCGATTTCGATCTTGCGAACCCAACCAATTTTGGCTCCGGAAGCGGCGGCGTCGGCACCGGCAAACCGAACTTCTCGCTCCTGAACGTGGCCCTGCCGCAGGAGTCAGGCCTCGCCGACGTGATGGCTCTCGTCGCCACCGGCACCCTCGTCAAAGGCGTGCGCATCGAGGGGTTCACCGACGGCACGACCCCGGCCAAGGTCTACGAGCTCAGCCTCGGCGACGTGCTAGCGACAAAGGTCGTCGACGGCGACGACGGCGGCTACAGCCTGTCGCTCGACTACGGCGCGATCGAGCTGGTCACGAAGGATCAATCCGGCACGCCAAACAACACCAACCAGTTCTTCTACAACGTCGTCACCAACAGCGACAGCGGCGTCCACCCGTCGTCGCTAGCCCTGAGCCCCGCCGGTTCAGGCGGACCCGTGACGCCGGCCAAGTATTTCCTTGCGATCGACGGCCTGAAGGGTGACTCGCTTGATGCGAACCACAAGGGCTGGTTCGAGATCTCCGGCTTCGATTTCGATCTTGGGAACACATCCAGTATCGGCTCCGCAACCGGCGGCGCCGGCACCGGCAAACTGATTTTGTCGCCGCTCACGCTCACGCTGGACAGCAATACCGGCCTGGCGCCGCTGCTGACGATGGCGGCAACGGGTGCGACGCTGAATGGTGCGACGCTGGTCGGCGTGAACGCCGCGGGCCAACAGGTCTACCAGCTCGACCTCGCCAACGTGTCGATCACGAACGTGGAGCACCACGCCGACTCAAGCACCGACGACGCTCCGACGCTGAGCCTCCGCTACGGCCAGATCGAGCTCGAGACGTTCACCCCGGACGGCACGGGCGGCGTCGTGCCGGAGGGGCACTTCGGTGGCGCCTTGCCGAGCGCGGATTCCGGGCGGGAGCGTCGCTGCGAGCCCCGAGCCTGCGACCTATTTCATGCTGATCGACGGGATCAACGGCGGCTCGCAGGACGCGCAGCATAAGGGCTGGTTCGAGATCAAGGGCGTCGATCTCGATCTTGCGCGGGCAACGGTCCTTGGCGGAGGCACCGGCGCAGCGGATTTCTCCTCCCTGAACGTGACCCTGCCGCATGAGACGAGGCTGGCCGACGTGATGGCTCTCCTCGCCACCGGCGAGCTCGTGAAAGGCGTGCGCATCGAGGGCGTCACGGGCGGTGCGACGCCGGCCAAGGTCTACGACCTCACCCTCGCCGATGTGGCGGTAACCAAGGTCGCCGACGGCGAGAGCGACGGCTACAGCCTGTTTCTCGACTACGGCAAGATCGCGCTGGTCACCAAGGGCATCGATGCAACCGGCCAGCAGACCACGAACGGCGAGTTCGGCTACGACGTAGTCAACAAGGCAGAGATCGACCCGTTCACGCTTGCCTTGAACCCGGGCCATGACCCGGTGGCGAACGCGCAGAGCATCAACACCGACGAGGACACCGCCACGGCGGTGACCCTGTCGGGTTCGGATGCGGACGGCGACAGCCTCACCTTCACCGTGACGAGCGGTCCCGCGCACGGCACGTTATCGGGCTCCGGCGCAAACCTCACTTATACGCCCGACGCCAACTACAACGGGCCGGACTCGTTCACCTACGTGGCGAACGATAGCTGGACGGACAGCGCGGCGACGAGCGTCAGCCTGACCGTGCAAGCGGTCAACGATGCGCCCGTGGCGAACGCGCAGAGCATCAGTACCGACGAGGACACCGCCACGGCGGTGACGCTGTCGGGCTCGGATGTCGAGGGCGATGGCCTCACCTACAGAGTGGTGAGCGGTCCCGCGCACGGCACGCTGTCGGGCTCCGGAGCGAACCTCAGCTATACGCCCGCCTCCAACTACAACGGTCCGGACTCCTTCACCTACCTGGTGAACGACGGCGCGGTGGACAGCGCGGCGATGAGTGTCAGCCTGGCCGTGAACGCGGTGAACGATGCGCCAGCGTTCACCTCCCCGGCGATCTTCGCGGTTGCGGAGAACGGCACGACCGTCGGCAGCCTGACGGCGACGGACATCGAGGGCAACCCGCTCACCTTCGCGATCGCCGGCGGAGCCGATCAGGCGCTGTTCGCGATCGACCCGGGCGGGGCGCTGCGTTTCATTGCCGCGCCGGACTTCGAGACACCGCAGGACGCCAACCGAGACAACGTCTACGACCTCGTCGTCTCGGCCACCGACAATCTCGGCGCCGTAAGCACTCAGAGCTTGGCCATCGCCGTGGCCAATCTTGCCGAGAAGGGTTCGACGGCTTTTCGTATCGCCCTGGATGGCACCCAGGAGGTTCCAGCCGTGATCAGCGGCGCGACCGGCCTCGGCACCGCCATCTTCGACGGCGCGACGTCGAGCATGAGCATCACGATCAACGTCCAGGGCCTCGACTGGGGTCCGCTGCTCGGCCAGGCATCGCAGAGCGCGAGCATGCTCGACAACGTCAACGGCGCGGACATCCGCAACGCGCCGCGCGGCGAGAGCGGCCCCATCGTGCTCGACTGGGCTGGCCACGGCGACGCCGACGACTTCGGCGTGTCCGCGGTGCAGGCGGATGGATCGCGCACCTTGACCAGCAGTTGGGAGACGACCGACGCCAATCCCATCAGCCCGTTCATCGCCACGTTTGCAGGGGCAACGCTCGGCTCCGACGTTCCGCTCTACGCCAATTTCCACACCGGCGCCTTCTCCGGCGGGGAGATCCGCGGCCAGTTCGTCACCATCGCCACGGACAACAGCGAGACCGTCGACGGCACCGCCGGCAACGACATCCTGCCGGGCCTCGGCGGCCATGACACCATCTTCGGGTTCGCCGGCAACGACACGCTCGACGGCGGCATCGGCGACGACTCGCTCGACGGCGGCACCGGCAACGACGTCATGAGGGGCGGCTTGGGTAACGACAGCTACGTCGTCGACAGCATGCTCGACACCGTAACCGAGAATGCCGGCGAGGGCACCGACACCGTCACTGCGTCGACCCACTACAGGATGACGGCGAACGTGGAGAACCTCGCGTTGCAGGGCGATGCGACCACGCCGCTGCAAGGTTACGGCAACGCACTGGCGAACCACCTCACCGGCAGCGCCGGCACCAACCTGCTCAATGGTCTCGGCGGCGCCGACACAATGGCGGGCGGACTCGGCAACGACGTCTATTTCGCCGACGATGCCCTGGACTTTGTGGTCGAGAACAACGGCGAGGGCAACGATGCGGTGTTCAGCACCGTCGACTATACCCTGACAGCGAACGTAGAGACGCTAGTCCTGCAGGGGGTGGCCGGCCTGAAGGGCACGGGCAACAACCTGGACAACGCGATCTACGGCAACAGCGGACGCAATACCCTTGATGGCGGCACCGGTTTCGATGCGCTCTTTGGCGGCGCCGGCGACGACATCTACTACGTCAACGGCGGAGACGGGGTGATCGAGAACCCCGGTGAGGGCAGAGACACCGTCATCGCATCGATCAACTACGCGCTGTCGACGAATGTCGAGAACCTCGTGTTGCAGGGCGATACCGCGACATCCCTGCAAGGTTACGGCAACGACCTGGTGAACTTCCTCACCGGCAGCGATGGCGCCAACCTGCTCAACGGTCTGGGTGGCGCCGACGTCATGGTCGGAGGACTCGGCAACGACGTGTATTTCGTGGACGATCCCGGCGATCAGGTGATCGAGAACCCCGGCGAAGGCACTGACGCGATTTTCTCCACCGTCAGTCGAATGCTGGAGCCGAACGTGGAAACCCTGGTGCTGCAGGGAACAGGCAACCTCTCCGGCGATGGCAATTTGTTCGCCAACAAGCTGTACGGCAATGCCGGCAACAACGTGCTCAACGGCCAAAGTGGCGCCGACATGCTCAACGGCGGCGCCGGCCACGACACGCTCATCGGCGGCGCGGGCAACGACACCTTCGTGTTCGCCGCCGGACAGGCGGATGGCGACATCGTCGTTGACTTCGATGATGGTGGTCCATTCGCCGCGGCGGATACCTTGCAATTCGTCGGCTATGGCGCCGGGGCGACCTTCACCCAGAACGACGCGGCGCACTGGCAGGTCAATTTCAATGGCGGCGCCTCGCACGAGGTCATCACGTTCCAGAACTTACCGTCAATTCAGCCGTTCGACGTCCTTTTCGTGTGACATCGCGCTCGTGTTTGGTCACGTGCAAGTCGCGCCAAGGCCGCCGGTGGAAGCGGGGAGCAAAGCTTACCTCTGCGCTGCCCGATGGACAGCATTGCAACTCCATGATGGGAGATGCCGGAATACGCTTGGCTATTCCGCCGACGCGCTACGCTCCGCGTGCATCCTGTTGCGAACGGATTTGGGCTGCCGTACAAAACCGGTTCGGCAGTGATCAAAGACCAGTGAAGGATTGGGAGCTTGAACGTTGGCGCGAGCTATGCGCGCCGCGCCTACTGTGATGTTGGTTGAATCGGCACGCGGGGCTCGCGCTCAAACAGGCGCCGTTGCGCCAGGCAACGAAACGATTGTAGGGGGTAGGGCTCAAAGCTATCGACGTCATCCACGCGCGTATGGCTTGTCCGTCAACCCCGATCGGGGGAGCCTATCCGCTTCGAGACAATCCCTTCCAGTCCCATCTTGCAGGCATGGCGAAAAACCAAGTCGCTTGGTTCAGTCGTCATGCACTTCGCTCCGCTCGCCAGGGTCACGAGAAGCCTCGTGACCCCCGAGACTTTGGCGACTGCTTTTTCGGCAACGGGGCGGCGTCAATGTCTTGTAGTTGTGACATGTTCGCTTCTGCCAGACATTCATTCGGTTGTCCCAGGCCTCGTTAACCTTGAACGTACTCTCCCGACGCTAGATTGCGTCGACATTTGCTCAGGGTCGGCTGAAGAATCACTGTCGCAGGGGATGAGGACATTTATCCCCTAGGGGGACTGGAGATCGATTTCTCCCATGCCGGATTGGATCGCCAAGCTCTTGCAGGAGTGGCCCCTGGTGGCCGCGGCGCCTATTCCATTCGCGATTGGGTTCGTCGGCATCGCAGTCGTGATCTCGCTCGCTGTCGCTTGGTCCTATCGCAAGCGCGCTGATCGCCGGCTGTTGGATCATGGGGACAGACCGGGCAGGACCGCGGCGGAAGAAAATTCCGATGCGCTGGAGCGAATGGTCGCCCTGACAATTGGGTCAAGATGGACGCCCTTGAACGAGACCGAGATCGCTGCACTCAGCACCAGGCTCACTGAGATTCCAAAAATTCGCGTTCAGATCATGTACGAAAATGCCTTGGGGAAAGAATTGGCCCAAAGTTTTTATGAGGCTTTCAAACTGGCGGAATGGGGTGGCGCCGCACTGGGCATCGGAAGCGGCTTGGGATACGGCGTCACCATTGGACAAGGTTCGGGTACAGCCACCATCGCGCTGAAGAGCGCGATCGAAGCGACGTCACAGCTGAAAGTCGCAATCGTCAGGCCCGACCAACCGCAATGGCCCGGGGTCGTTTTCTTGGCCGTTGGCGTCAATTCAAGCTGAACCATCAGCACTCTCGCTTGGCGCAGTTGACCTGGAGTGCTCCACCGCCCGGGTGTGCCGGCGACGGGCGCGGAGCGCCGGACTTAATGGGCCGCGCGCCTCATGGCATGTTCATGGAGCGCGAGGAGTTAACCGCGCGAGAGACTCCTTCAGTTTCTGGAAGATCTCCAGTCAACGCATTCGCGGCTTGTTACGAGGTGCGCTAGGTCGCAATCTACCTCCGGGCTGGAGGTGGTCGTGTTGACGGACAAGAGCATATCGTTTCTCGTATTGCAGAGAGTTCTCCAACAAGCGCTGAAGACGCTCAAGTTGAATGCGGCGACGAGTGATTTCTCGGTAATCAATTACGAAGAAGCCAAGTTCGTCATCACCTTGAAGGACGGCAGGAAATACACCGTCACGATTGCACGAGTCGAATGAACCAACCCAAAATCGCCGCGCCGACGTTGGTGACCGCGCGATTCACGCCTCACCGCCCTCCGTGAGAAACGAAGCTGAAATTCGGTCACGCCGATGGCGGCAAGCAGGGCATAGATCTCAACGTGCGACGTCGTCTGGGATAACGATCATCGTCGTAGAGTCTACTTGCGAAGGCCACAACGGCTGTCTTTTATTTTGTGAACGCCCTGGCGGATTCCGCGGACGCCTTCAGGGGTAGGAGCGAAACCCGCCGACCCAGGAGCAGAACGCCTGCGGACGGCCGCGCCAGCCGACCATGTTGCCGAAAGCGTCATAAACCGGAATGCGGTACCAATTGCAGGGTGCCGGGAGAGGTTCATGATAGGACGAATAGTAGACGTAGCCCGGAGGCGCAGAGGCCGGCGGTTGGCCGACGCAGCCGGGGCAGCGCGCATCCGCCGCGGTCGGCACGGCTGCGGTCGCACTTGCCAATGTCATGGCGGCAATTGAAGCAGTGAGCGTTTTCGTCATCAGGATCTCCATGAGCGTTGGCTTAGCGGCATCTTTGTGTGGCTGGTGCGCTTGTATGCAGATGAGAAAGGCAACCACGTCTGATTCAAATCAGTTACAATTCCGTCCGTTGACCGCCGACTGGATGGCGGAGACCTTGTTCGGGAAATTGACGCGCGTCGGACAATAGAACGCGCGCTGGGAGACGCGGTACGGCGATATGATGAAACATGTCGTGCTCGCAGCGATCGGGCTCATCGGCTGCGCGGCCTTCGCGAATGCGCAGACCTTTCCGACCAGGCCGGTGACCATCATCGTGACCTCGGCGGCGGGCGGCGCAGCGGATGCCACCGCCCGCGCGGTTGCGGGGCAATTGGCGAAGTCCTGGAACCAGCAGGTCATCGTCGAGAACAAGCCCGGCGGCAACACTCAGCTCGCCGCCGAATACGTCGCCAAGGCCGCGCCCGACGGCCACACCCTCCTGCTCGGGCCAGACGTGACCTTCACGGTGAATCCGCACCTCTACCGCAAGCTCAGTTACGACCCGATCAAGGATTTCGAGCCGATCACCGGGCTCACCGTACTCCACCAGGCGCTGGTCGCGCATCCGTCCCTCGCCGCCGACAGCGTGCCAGGGGTGCTTGCGCTCGCGAAGGCCAAGCCCGGCGTGCTGAACTACGGTACCTTCGGACTCGGCTCCGCCGGGCACCTCAATATGGAGGCGCTGGAGGCGCAGGCTGGGGTGCGCCTTACCGCGGTGCATTATCGCGGCGCCGCCCCCGCCATGACCGACGTCATCGCCGGGCACATCCAGCTCATGTTCGTGAGTTTCGGCTCGGCGCTGCCGTCATGGAAGTCCGGCAACCTCAAGCTGCTCGGCATCGGCAGCCCGGAGCGGCTGCCCGACTATCCCGACCTGCCGACGGTGGCCGAAGGCGGGCTGCCGGGTTTCGAAGCGCGATCCTGGTTCGGCCTGTTCGCAACCGGCGGTACCCCGCGCGACGTCATCGCCAGGATCAACGCTGACGTCCGCCGCATCATCGAAGCGGACGACTTCCGCAAGACGTTCCTGGCGCAGCAGATGATGCAGTCGATCGCTAGCACGCCGGAGGCCTATGCGGAACTGATCCGCACCGACTCGCGCCACTGGAGCGAGGTGATCCGCGCCGCCGGGCTGAAGGTCGAGTGACGCCTACCAGCCGAATTGATGCCGCACCCACGGCACCACGACCTCGTGGAAGATGTCATCGTCCTTCACCGAGAGCGAGCGGCCCATGGTTTGGCCGGCCGGGTTGACCCAGGCGTGCTTGGGGCTGCCATGCTCGAGCATCAGCACGAAATCGGAGAACGGCACCTGGGTATCCCTGGCGCCGCCGATCAGCAGCATCGGCGGCGTCGGCTGCTCGATCAGGTCCCCGTCCAGGAGCGAGAGCGACGGCATCACGGCGAAGGCCTCCTCGATCGAGGCAACGCCGAGCATGTGCAGCCGCGACGGCACGTAGTCGAACAGGAACTCTTGGGTCTTGAACGCCTCCCGCTGCCATTCGCGTTGGAAATAGCGGTGGACAGGACCGCTCTGGAACACCGCGCCCTTGAGCCGGTTGCGTTCCGCATAGGCGGCGCGTGCGGACCAGTAGCTGCCCCAGCTCTGGCCGCGCACGATAATGCGGCGGCCGTCGAGATCGGCGCGCGACTGGACGTGGTCGATGATCGCCGAGATCATGCGCTCGGAGCCGGGCCGTACCGGCACCGGCGCGTCGGCGGTGCCGGGCTTGTCGACGGCGATGGCGGCGATCCCGTGCGGTAGGAACCCGCGCGCCTGGATCGCGACTGAGTCCTTCCAGAGGTCGCTGCCGCCGATATTGATGGTCACCGGCGGCCGGGCAGCGCCGGCGGGCTTTTGCAGCCAGAGCTTGATGTCGCGACCCTCGAACGGGATCGACAGCGGCTCGATGGCTGGCGTCACCAGCCGCCCATAGGCCGCGAACGCGGCTTGCGCCTTCGCATAGCTCGCGACCTTCTTCGGCGAGGACATCACCGGCCAGCGGCCGAACGTGTAGAGCCGCCAAGCGGCGAGGTACGCCTGCGCCGCGCCGGAGGTATCGCTCGCTTCCAGAGCCTGCGCGCGCTCGGCATAACGGTCGCCCACCGCCATCCATGCAGCGCCCCAGGCTTCGGGATCCAGGTCGTGGATCGTCGCCAAAGCCGCGCGGGCATCGTCGGAGCTGATCGCAAATAGCGGATACACGCCGCGCTCCGCGCGCGCCAGCGTTTCGGCCTTAAGCTCCTCCCAGGTGCGGGTCTGGTAGCCATGCTCGGTCATGCGATTGTCTTTTCTGTCATACCGCATGACCGCACGAACCGTCGTTCCAGGAATTCTTCCGCGGCGACGTCAAGAAGTGGACGGAATTGGTGAAGGAACGCGGCCTGAAGGAGCCGGAGTGACGACGGGATGAGTCTGGCAGCCGCCAGCGCTGGCCGATGACCAGTTCTGCAGATCCCGCCGGGGCGGATTGCATGGAGCACTGTAAGATGGCGCCGTCGCTGACACACGGGAGATGGACCATGATACGCACTTTGACACGGCTTGGTTTGCTGGGTTGCTTCGCGATTGCTTCTTTTGCCACGATTTTGCCGGCGGCCGCGCAGACGGGATCAGACATCCGCTTTGTCAATCCGGAGGCCTTGGGGCCGTCACGTGGCTACACCTATCTGGTTGATGCAAACCGGCCCGGCCGCATTCTCTATCTCGCCGGACAGCTCGGAACCGACCCGAGCGGCAAGGTGGTGTCAGCCGATTTCCGCGAACAGGCGACACAAGCCTACGAGAACATCAAGATTGCGCTTGCGGCCGCAGGTGCGAAATTCGAGGATGTCGTCAAGATGACCGTCTACCTCACCGATATCCGCGCACAGCTCCCGATCCATCGTGAAATCCGCGACAAGTACGTCAACAAGGCCGCGCCGCCGGCGAGCACGACGATTGAAATCTCGCGGCTGGCACGCGAAGGCGGCCTCATCGAAGTTGACGTCACTGCCGTGCTGGCCCCGCGGTAACCGCGGGAGTGCGAGCGGCGGCGAACAGGCCGCCGCAAGCGCCTCAATTTCCCGCCCACTAGGAAGCCTGCGGCCGTTACGCTTCAGCCTTTAGAGCGGCAGGGATTGATACTGAAACGCAATGGAGTATCGGATCAACAGGGCGGGAGGTTGTGATGGCGAAGAAGAAGGTGGCGTACCAGGTTGGAGGCCGGCATTTCGAAGGAATGATCGTCTATGACGAGAGCGTAACATCGAAGCGTCCGGTCATTTTCATGCAACCCGACTGGAAGGGCGTCTGCGAGGACACGATCGGTCAGGCGCACATCGTGGCCGGCAAGGATTACGTCGTGCTGATGGCGGACATGTTTGGCGCCGGGTATGGGGACAAGCCCAAGCCACGGGAAGAATTGGCGGCAGGCATGCTGGCCGTTCATAATGATCTGGCTTTCACCATTGCGTGCGGCGATCGAGGGTACGGCGTTCTGCTGGCCGAGGCAGATAAGCTCGGCATCACGGATGGAAACAAGAAAGCCGCAATAGGGTATTGCGCCGGCGGCGGCTTCGTCCTGGAGCAAGCGCGCGCGGGCGCGGATTTCAAAGCTGTTATCGTGTTCCACGTGACCAACCCTAATCCGGTTGTGACCGGGACGCCTTGCAACATCAAGGGGCGGGTTCTTGCGATCCACGGCTCGGCTGATCCCATTACTCCTAAGCCGATGATGGACGCCCTGGAGCAGGAATTCACAGACGCAAAAGTCGACTGGCAAGTGATGATGTTCGGAGGCGCAGTGCATTCCTTCTGCGATCCGACCGCCAACGCCGGGCCGACACGCTACGACGAGAAACTTTGTCGCAAGTCATACATGTTGATGCGCGACTTCATTCACGAGTCGCTGTGATCTGCGCATGCAAGCCGCTCATGACCTCGCCGGCGAGCATGCAGAACGGCAATGGCGCGCTTCACGTCAAAAAATACCTCGCTCGGCATGCCTTCGCGTGACTCAGCTGCGGCTGTCACGGTATGATTGGCGACAGCATAAATCCGCGACAGAATGAAGCCGGTACCACGCGGCTGGCGTTGTCGACTTTGGCGGGGAGAGCGCAGACTTGGCTCACGAACTGTTGCTTGTCGGTAGTATCCCACTCGACACGCCGAAGGATGTCTTTGAGGCCTTCGGCGTCTCGCTCGGAAAATATCTGTTTGCGATGCCGGATGGTGAGGTCGGTCCCCGCCGCCACTGGATCAGCCGTGTGCACTATCAGGTTCTTGCCGCGCATCCTGAGCTTGAGGTCGTACAGCGGCCCGGTCCGGACGAAAACGGCGTCGAACGGCAGTTTCCGCGCAACGCCGCCGATGCCTGGTGGTTCAAGGTCAAGGATGGCGTGAAACAGGTCCGCTTCGGCGATCCGGGCTGGCGGCTTGGCTACGCGCGTGATGCGCTGAATTCTTACTTCGTATTCCAGACCCTTAAAGAAAAAGGCGTGCTGCCTTCACATCTGCGCTTTCAGGTGTCGGTGCCGATGGTCAACAGCGTGCTACCGCCACGCATCTTCCCGGACCAGAGCGATCTTGCGAAGATCAGGCCGGGTTACGAAGCGGCCATGCGGGCCGAGCTCGCCACGATCATCGAGAAGATTCCCGCGCAGGACCTGGCGATCCAATGGGATTGCTCGACCGAGGTTCAGGATGCCTACGGCAACATCCCCGGTTATCCATTGGAGGGCTCAGTCGAGCGAAACTTGGCGGAGGTGCGCAACCTCTCGCCGGACATTCCGTCGGATGTTGCACTTGGCTATCACTTCTGCTTCGGCACGCTTGGCGGCTGGCCACGGTTCCGGCCTGACGATCTCGGGCAGGTCGTCCAGCTCGCCAACGGGTTTGTTGCTGCATCGGGCCGCAGGGTCGATTGGATTCATCTGCCGATACTCGACCGCAGTGACGATGCGTTCTTCGCGCCGCTGAAAACTCTCGAGCCTGACGGCGCCCGCGTCTATCTCGGCATGATCCACAACATGGCGAACTTCAAGGCACGGCTTCAGACAGCACGGAAATATCTCCCAGACTTCGGACTCGCCGCTTATTGCGGCTTCGGCCGTGTACCGCCGTCGGAACTGCCGAACGTGCTGGCGGAGCATTTCGAGGCGATGACGCTCGCCGGAGCGGTCCACTAAAGCGGTTCCCGTTCGAATTGACTCAGGATGGCAGCCTTTAGTTGAAATTACTTTGGCTGAAGGTTGAGCTCACTGGCGAGAACTTTCCATCGCTCTCTGTCGGCGCGGATATGCTCGTTGACGCCTTCGGGGGTATCCGCGCCGCTGGTCGCGTAACCGAATGTCTGGAACCGTGCCAGCACTTCGGGCTCCCGCAGAACTTCGTCGATTTTCCGGTTGATGCGCTCCGCGATCTCGCCGGGCAGACCCGCCGGCGCCAACAACGGAATGTATCCCTCGAAAGAGTACCCGGGAAGCGTTTCCCCGACTGTCGGTAGCTCCTCGACACCCGGAAAACGGGCCTTCGAGGTGATCGCAATCCGCTTCAACTTCCCCTGCTCGGCAAGACCCGAGCTGGCCGCCACCGAGCTGAAAACCATCTCGGTGAACCCGGCGACGGTGTCCTGCAACGCCTGAGATGTGGTGCGGTATCCGACCTCGACAAGGTCGACGTCCGCCGTCTTGGCAAAGGATCGGGCAACAACACTTTGAAATATCGCGGAGCCATCGATCGCATAATGCAATTGACCGGGACGGGCGCGGGCGTAAGCGAGCAGCTCGGGAAGTGTCGAAACCGGCAACTTCGGATTCACCGAAATCACGAATGGGCCTCGATCCGAAATCATCGCGACCGCGGTGAAGTCACGATACGGATCGTAGGGCAGCGATTTGAAGGCAAAAATGTTGGTGACGACGGGGCTCGGCCCCGTGAACAGGAAGGTATATCCGTCCGGCGCCGCACGCGCGACGGCTTGCGCCCCCAGGATGTTCCCGGCGCCTGGGATATTTTCGACAATCACGGGCTGGCCAAGCTTGTGCGAGAGGCGATCGGCAACCGTGCGCGCCATGATGTCGATGCCTATGCCGGGGCCGAACGGCACCACGAACTTGATAGGCCGCGTCGGCCATGTCTCCGCCGGGGCCGCTCCGCTCAAAAGCACCGCGACGAGCACAACGAGCGAGCGCAGAGCCGTTTTCATTTTTTCCTCCCGTTTTGGCATTCAAGCTAACACCTTTCGTCCCGGCGAGGCCAATTCCAGAAAGAGCGCTTCTCCGGTTACCCGGCCCGCCGAAGCGTCAGCGAGAAGGTTCTTCCACGCCGTCGCCTTGCAGCGGCGAGAGCCGAATTCGCGCCTGTCCGCGATGCGCTTGCTCCACGCTTCTCGCAAAAATTGTGCGCGCAGTACCTGTTGCAGGTGAGCTTGTCGCGATCGCGCTCAATCTGAAGTGACCGAGGCTGCGCGCGGCCGTGCGCCGCAGCGGGCAGCAGTCCGGCAGTTACGGCCCGCGCTTGTAAGCAAATGTCTTTTCCCGGATGATGAGCCATTGTGCTCAACGAGCGAGGACCCGCGATGCACAGAAAATTGGCACTTGGACTTTCGGCATTGCTGGCGGCGTCAGCAATGGTCGCAACGGCCGCCTCCGCTCAAGAGCTCAAGAAGGTCAGGCTGGTCCACGCGCTTCCGCAGCTTTCGGCGAGCTTCGCGAATGACAGCTCGTTGCCTGCCTTTCTGGACTTCTGGAAAGCCGAAGGATTGGACGTCGAAGTCCTGACATCGCCAGGCGCAGCTGCGGCCATGCAGCTTGTGGCGGCGAAGCAGGCCGAGATCGGGGTCGTGAACGCGTTTTCTTCGATGCTGGCCCGCCAGCGCGGCGCCAAGGTGAAGTCCTATTACACCTCGCTCCGCGGCGACATTTTCGGCATCGCGATTCCCAAGGACACGGGGCTGAAGACACTGACGGATCTGAAGGGCAAGACCATCGGTGTCTCGAGCTTCGCAAGCGGCGGCTCGACCTACGCCCGTTCGCTCCTCGCCAACGCCGGGCTCGATCCTGCCAAGGACTTCACCATGATCGAGATCGGTGTTGGCGGACGCGCGGCCGCGGCGGTCAAGGCCAACCAGGTGCAGGGCCTCGCTCTGTGGGATGAGATGTACGTCCGGATGGACCAAGCGGGCATATCGCTTTCGGAGCGCATCCAGGATCCACGCGCGAAGTACACGTTTGCGAGCAATCTAACCGTCAACGACGACGATTTCGCCAGAATTGAACCGGTGCTGGTCGGCGTTGCGCGTGGCATTGCCAAGGCGCAGGTATTCTCCGAGCAAAATCCGGAAGCTGCCGTCCGAATCCATTGGAAGGTTTTTCCGCAATCCGCACCGCGCGAAGGCGTGACCGACGCCGCCGTCAAGCAGGAGGCGGAAATCCTGAAGGTGCGCGTGCAGATGCAGTCGCAGAACGCGGTCGGCACCAACCGCTATGGTGATATTCCCCTCGATCAGATCAAGCAGGTCGAGGATTATCTCGTTGCGACTAAGCAACTCGAGAAGACGCTGGACCCGAACGAATATTACAACAATGGCCTCATCGACAAGGTCAACGCGTTCGACCACGCGGCAGTCGTCAAGCTTGCCAAGGAATACAAGGTCCCGTAGACGCGACCGTGGTCGCAAAGAGCGGTGGACGCAAACCATGGCCTTCGAGAAGAACCACTATAACTATGGAACCTGGACCAAGGGCCGCTTTTCGGAGGCCGTCACTGTCACAGGTCCCGCGAAAATGATCTTCGTCGCCGGGATCGGTTCGGAACACGAGGAGACCGGCGACCCCCTCTTCAAGGACGATTTCCAGGCCCAGTGCCGCTACGCCTACCAGAAGCTCAAGGCCGTACTGGAGAAGAACGGCGCCACGATGCACGACGTCGTGAAGCAGGTGACCTACGTCACCGACGTCCGGTATTGGAAAGACGCATCCGCCATTCGGGCCGAGCAATACGGCGACGCCCCGCTCCCGGTCCACACCTTCCTGAACGTCAATCAGCTCGCGTTTCCGGGCATGCTGGTCGAGATCGACGTCATCGCCATGGTTCCGGCAACATAGCGCCGATGTCGCCCTTGCCCGCGACCGCAGAGACGCCCGATCCCGCGTCGCGGCGTGGCCAGCCGAAGGGCGCCGACACGATCGTCTGCCGTGAGCTGGCCAAGATCTACGAGACCCGGGATGGCCACAACGTCCTTGCGCTGGCGTCCATCAATCTCTCGATCAAGGACGGTGAATTCCTGACCGTGGTCGGCCCGAGCGGGTGCGGAAAGAGCACGCTGTTGAAGGTCCTGGGCGGCCTCACGGAAATCACCCGCGGGGAAGCCCTTCTCAATGGCTCGCCCATCGTCGGCCCGCGCCGCGACATCGGTGTTGTTTTCCAGAGTCCCACGCTGCTGCCGTGGCGGACTGTTCTCGACAATGTCATGCTTCCCATTCATGTGCTGGGTCTCGATCGCACGGAAGGCGAAGAGCGCGCCCGCGGTCTCATCGAGATGGTGGGGCTCGCCGGGTTCGAAATGAAATACCCGAACGAACTGTCGGGCGGCATGCAACAACGCGTCGCGATCAGCCGTGCGCTTGTTCATCAGCCCGCGCTGCTGCTGATGGACGAGCCGTTCGGCGCCCTCGACGCATTGACGCGCGAAGCCATGAACACCGAGCTGCAACGTATCTGGATGGAAACGCGCCGTACCATCTTTCTTATCACCCACTCGATCACGGAGGCGGTGTTCCTCGGTGACCGGGTCGCGGTGATGACGCCGCGGCCCGGAAAGCTCGCGGAGCACATCGACGTCGACCTGCCGCGCCCGCGAAGCCTCGACATCATGACGTCGCCGCGCTTCGGCGAACTGGTGACCCGCATCCGCGGCCTGCTGCAGACCCAGGGCGGCCTCGAATGAAAGCGGTTGAGCCGGTGGTCACGTCCGTCATTCCTGCTGACGTCGCGGCGCCGCATTTCACGGGGCATTCGCCACGCGGCCGCTTCCGGTTTCGGCCCGAAATGATTCTGATCCCCGGCGTGGCGGTGCTACTGATCGGCGGGTGGGAGGCTGCGTGCCGGCTGCTGAAGATCAGTGATTTCATATTGCCGGCCCCGAGCGGCATCGCGGTCGCCCTCTATCAAGGTTTCATGAGCGGCCAATTCGTCACCGGCCTGTTTGCAACCATGTCGGCGGTCGTTCTGGGATTTCTGGCGTCGGCGGCCGTGGCATTCGTGCTTGGTACCTTGATCAGCCAGATCCGGCTGGTTGAGGTCACTCTATTTCCGTACGTCGTCGCCATCCAGACTCTTCCGAAGATCGCTATCGCTCCGCTCATCCTGATCTGGTTTGGCGTCGGCCTCGAAAGCAAGGTCGTGATTGCCGCGACAGTCTCGTTTTTTCCGATGCTGGTGAACACTATTGTCGGCCTCAAATCCACGCCGCAGGACAAGATCGACTTGATGCGTTCGTTGTCTGCCAGCCGGTGGAAGATCTTCTGGTACGTTCAGTTGCCGGAGGCGCTTCCGTTCATCTTCGCGGGGCTGAATATCGGGATCGTGTTGTCCGTTCTCGGCGCGATCGTGGCGGAATTCGTCGGCGCCAAAGCGGGGCTGGGCTACCTCATCCTGCAGATGAATTACAACATGGACATCGCCGGCATGTTCGCGGCGCTTGTTGTCCTCGGAATCATGGGCATCGTCCTCAATTCCGCGATGACCTTTGCGAGGCGCAGGATCGTGTTCTGGCAGTCCGACCAGTATACGATGTCCTGAGGGGCCTTTCGCGAGCACGCAGTCCGGCAGTGTCGTGGAGATCCACCCACGCGTGTCATGCTCGCTCGAGCCGCGCTCCACTCGCTCGCGCCTCCCCGATCCGCCGCCACACCTGCTCCGGCGTCAGCGGCATGTCGAGGTCGGTCACGCCGAGGCCGGCGAGCGCGTCGAGGGCGGCGCTCACGACCGCGGCGGGCGCGCCGATCGAGCCGGCCTCGCCGCAGCCCTTGGCGCCGAGCGGATTGTGGGTGCAGGGCTGGCTCTCGTCGCACTCGGTGATGAACAGCGGCAGGTCGTCGGCGCGCGCCACCGCGTAGTCCATGAACGATCCGGCGAGGAGCTGGCCGCCGCCGTCGTAGGCGCAACGCTCGAACAGCGCCTGGCCGAGGCCGAGCGCGAGGCCGCCGTGGATCTGGCCCTCGACGATCATCGGGTTGATGACGGTGCCGACGTCGTCGACGCCCCAGAAGCCGACGATCTCGATGCGGCCGGTCTGCGGATCGATCTCGAGCTCGCACACATGGGCGCCGTTGCTGAAGGCGAAGCTGGGCGGATCGTAGACCGCAGTTTCCTGCAGCCCCGGCTCCAGCGTCTCGAGCGGAAAATTGTGCGGCACATAGGCGGCGCGGGCGACCTCCGCGAACGAGACGCGGCGGTCGGTGCCGGCGACCACGAACGAGCCGTCGGCGAACTCGACGTCGTTCGCGGCCGCCTCGAGCAGATGACCGGCGATCAGCTTGCCCTTGGTGACGATCTTGTCGCCGGCGCGATCGAGGGCGCAGCCGCCGACCGCGATCGAGCGCGAGCCGAAGGTGCCGGTGCCATGCGGGACGGCATCGGTGTCGCCCTCGCTCACCTCGACGCTCTCGACCGCGACGCCCAGCTTCGACGCCAGGATCTGCGCGTAGGTGGTGGCGTGTCCCTGGCCGTGATTGTGGGTGCCGAGCATGGCGCGCACCGCGCCATCGGGCTCGACCCGGATCGAGGCCGCCTCGTAGAAGCCGACGCGCGCGCCGTTCGCTCCCGCAAAGCGCGAGGGTGCGACGCCTGACGATTCGACGTAGCAGGCGAGGCCGATGCCACGCAGCCGTCCCCGGCGCTCGGCCTCGAGCCGGCGCCGCGCGAAGCCGTCGTAGTCGGCGATCGCAAGCGCGCGGGCGAAGACCTTGGGAAAGTCGCCGCAGTCATAGGTCGGACCGATCGGCGTCTTGTACGGCATCGCCTCGGGCGGGATCAGGTTGCGCCGCCGGATCTCCGCGCGATCGATGCCGAGTTTCAGCGCCGCCATGTCGGCGAGCCGCTCCAGCACGTAACAGGCCTCCGGCCGGCCGGCGCCGCGAAACGCGTCGGTCGGCGTGGTGTTGGTGAACACACCCGTCACTTCGACGAAGATCGCGGGCGTGCGATAGCCGCCCGCGAACAAGGCGCTGTAGATCGCGCTTGGAATGGCGGCGCCGAAGGTCGAGACATAGGCACCGAGATTGGCCGAGGTGTCGACGTGGAGAGCCAGGAAATGGCCGTCGGCATCGAACGCAAGCTTGGCGCGAGTCAGGTGATCGCGGGCCTGATTGTCCGACACGAAGCTCTCGGCCCGGGTCGCCACCCACCGCACCGGACGGCCCAGCCGACGGGCGATCCAGGTCACGATCCCCTCCTCCGGATAGAGCTTGCCCTTGTAGCCGAAGCCGCCGCCGACATCGGGCGAGATCACGCGCAGCGCGCTCTCGGGAATGCCGAGCTGCTCGGTCACCTGGCGGCGAATGTGATGGGGGGCCTGCGTGGAGGTGTAGAGCGTGAGCCGGCTGCCGTCCGGCTCGGCGGTGGCGATGGCCGCGCGCGGCTCGATCGCCGCCCCCACCAGGCGGTTGTTGACGAGATCGATCGCGACCACGTGGGGGGCCGATGCGGACGCGGCGCGCACCGCGGCCTCGTCGCCGCGCGCCCAGCGAAAGCAGACGTTGCCGGGCGCGGACTGGTGCAGCTGCGGCGCGCCCGGCGCCTGCGCGGCGCGGGCGTCGGTGACGGCGGGGAGCGGTTCGTAATCGACCTCGACGCGCTCGGCGGCATCGGTTGCCTGCGCCAGCGTCTCCGCGATCACCGCCACGACAGGTTCACCGCCGTGGCGCACCGTGGCGCGCGCCAGCGCGAAGCGCGGCGGCTCCACCATCGCCGAGCCGTCGCGCGAGCGCACCGCCCACAGCGGCCGCATCGGCGCCATGCCGTCCGTCGCCATGTCGGCGCCCGTGAACACGCCCGCCACGCCGGGCATGGCCTTGGCGGCCGCGGTGTCGATCCCGCGAACGCGCGCATGGGCGTGGGGCGAGCGCACCAGCACGCAGGCGAGCGCGCCTGAAAGCTCGATGTCGGCGACGAAGCGCCCGCGCCCGAGCAGGAAGCGGCGATCCTCGACGCGGCGCAACGGCGCGCCGATGCCTTGGTAGTTGCGCACGCTTCAACGACGCCATACCTGCGTGTCCCGGAGGCGGTGGGGCCACGCGGCGCGGTGTAGCGTCGCGCTGCGCCGCTTGTGCGGAGGGGCTGGGCTGCGGGTAGCAGTTGAACGGACCCGGTTCCCGCAGTGCACTACGACCCCCGTCCCCAGCCCTGCGCCACAGGGGAGGCAGCAGACCGCCCGTGCCTCATGTGTCGACCCCAACTTGTTACTCCATTTCCTCGCGCACGAGATCGAGCCGCTCGAACGCCGATTTGTCCGTCACCATGAAGAGGTCGGCGTCGCCGCCGCGCGCCTCATGGCGCGCGAAGGTCCAATGCGGGATGGTGAAGACGTCGTGCCGCGACCATTCGAAGGTCTCATCGCCGATGGTGGAGCGGCCCTCGCCCGCGACCACCAGGCACACGGTGTTCCAGGTCGCGCGTTTGGGCCGCGTCGGCGCATTCTTGCTCAAGCGCGCCGCGTAGCAATCGAGCGTCGGCATGACGGCGCCACCGGTCGCGGGATTGACGTAGCGGATCATCCGCATGCCCTCGGCGCTCGCGGGCGCGGCGGCGAGCAGCCGGCGCGTCGCCTCGCCGGGATAGCGGTATTTCGGCGAATTGACCGCGCCCGCGGTCGCGCCCTCGGCGCGCAGGCCGGCCTCGGTCCATAGCTCCTCCTCGCCGGCGTCGACCTGCCAGAACGCGTTGTTGCGCGGGTCGCCCGGCTCGAAGAAATGGGCGTCGACCGCCCGGATCAGCGGCATGTTGGCGGCGTCGAACCAGATGATGCGGTGATCACTCTCGTTGATGTGGCCGTGCCAGCACATCGGCGGGGTGAGGATGAGGTCGCCGTCCTTCATCTCGCAGCGCCGGCCATTGACGATGGTTGCCGCGCCGTCCGCACGGGTGGCGAAGCGGATGGCCGCGCCGGTGTGGCGATGCGGGCGGGCGCGGTCGCCAGGCTCCAGCACTGTGAAGGCGGCCAGCAACGTGCTGGTGGTGGTCGTTTCGGCGCCGAAGGCCGGATGCGCCATGATCAGCGCGCGGCGTTCGATGTCGTTGATCGAGACCTCGCCAACGGCGCGGTGCAGGAACGGCTCGATGTCGCGCCAGCGCCAGAGGAACGGTGCGTCCTTGGGCTGCGGCTTGATCGGCGTGATGCGCTGGTAGCGGTCCCAGAGCGGATGCAGGTTGCTGGCTTCGAGCTCGGCGACGAAGGAATTGCCCTGGCTTGTCGCGGTTGCAGTGTCAGCCATCGTCCTTCCCTTCCGCGGCCGACGCTTCCGAAAACCGGTGCCCCCTTTTCGGGATCACGCGCTATCTGCTCGCGGCCCTGCGCTTCACCGTCACGAGGATGATCCGGTTGGTGCTGCTCTGGTGAATGAGCAGGTTGCCCTCGCGGGTCGCGCGCATGTGCCTGATGATGCCGGCATGGATGCCGCCCGACGGAATCGCCCAGCTCTGGAACGTCTCCGTGCTGGGATCGAAACGGACCAAGGCATCCGGGCGCTGGCCGGACTCGTTGTACCAGACGATGCCGTCGACCACCACGATGGCGTAGGGATGCGACTTCGGCCCGCTGGGTGACTGCCACTCCTTGATCTCGCCGGTCTTCGGATTGTAGCGCCCTAGCTGGCCGCGGCCCGAATTCACGTACCAGATCATCCCGTCGTCGGCGATGTCGAGACGCCGGACCGTCGTGCCCGCGAACGGCAGCGCGACTTCGGTAAGCGCCATCGTCGCCGGGTCGATCTTGACCAGGCAGGGGCGGCCGTTGCACGCGAACCAGGGCACGCCCTCGGCGTCGATCTTGATGCCGTAAGGCTTCGAATCCGGCGTGCTCATCGTCACCAGCTTGATGTCGCCGGTCGCCGGATCGAGGCGGCCCACCATGTTGCTGTTCTGCAGGGTGAACCAGAGAATTCCCTTCTTGTCGAACACCGCGGTGTGCGGATCCTTCGCCGCCGGATCGGGCATCTTGTATTCGGTGACCGTGCCGGTTGCGGGATCGACCTTGCCGACAGTCCCGTTCTTGTTGCCGGAGTACCAGGGGATGCCCTTGTCATCGAGCCACACGGAATGCGGCAACGCGTTGGGCGGCAACTTGTATTCCTTCATCTCCCCGGTCGCGGGATTGAGCCGTCCGATCAGATTGCCGAACTGCCCCGCCCACCAGATCGAGCCGTCGTCGGCCTGGATCGGATCGCGCGAACGCTGACCGAGCGTCGGCATCTGCCATTCCGTGAACGAGATTTCGGCAGGGCCGGAAATGAGCTTGGGCGCCCGCCTCGTGTTGGGCGGGAAATTCGCCGCAAGGTACTCGGTAATCGAGTCTCGCCACTCCGGGTTCGGCGACAGGTCGATCATGGTGCCGACCAGCTCTTTCCAGCCGTCGCGGGTGTAGCCGGAGCTGCCGGTGATCATGTTGGTCTGATGGCACTGGGTGCAGACGGCTTCGACCGTCTCCTTGCCAGCACCTTGCGGCAGCGCGGCAGGTCGCCCCTGCTCCTGGGCCTGGGCGGCGAACGGGACCAACGCGAAAACGGCGGCAGCGATCAAAGAAACGGTCGAGGGTCCAGACATTTTCAACCTTCCCACAGCTTTGTTCCGAAGCTTGCCTGTGAACTGCAGCCTACGAGAAATCGACCGCCGACGATACACCGTCATGCCCGCGAAAGCGGGCATCCAGTAATCACCGCGCTCGAAGCGGCCATACGGCAGTGCCCTACCGATGGTTCGGTGGTTACTGGATCGCCCGCCTGCGCGGGCGATGACAGCGCGTCCATGGCGGCACTCACGTCTTCGGCAGCTTCGCGTCGATGTTTCCGCCGTCGATGATGATGTGCTTGATGAAGACGCGCGGCTCGACTTTGTCGCCCTTGAAGAAGGTGGCGAGCACGTCGACGCCCAGCCGTCCCCATTCCACCGGATTGAGCTCCACCGTCATCGCCAGATTCTCTTCCTTGACCGCACGCAAAGCCGGCGGCACGCCGTTCATGCCCGTCACCAGCGTCTTGCCCTTGCGGTTGGCGGCATTGACGGCCTGCATGGCGCCCAAGGCGACGTCGTCGTTGGCGGTGTAGATCGCGGCGAGGTCGGGATTGGCCACCAGCACGTCCTCGGCCTGCTTGACGCCGCGCTCGCGCGTGAGCGGGCCGTCGCTGCGGAACACGATCTGGATACCGGGATATTTCGCCATCACCTCGGCGTAGCCGTCGCCGAGATTCTTGAACGTCGGCGCGCCGCTCGGTCCCATCAGCAAGGCGACCTTGCCTTTGCCGCCGAGCTTCTGCGCCGTCCATTCCGCGATGTCGCGGCCGATCTGCTTCTCGTCCATGGCCACGTGGATGGTCTGGCTGGGCGAGGTCGAGCCGCGTGCGACCGAGACGATCGGAATCTTCGCCGCCGCGGCCGCGTCATAGGCGGCGTTCACGCCCACGGCGTCGATCGGCGAAATCAGAATGCCCTTCACGCCGCGTGCGACCAGATCCTGCACGCCGTTGATCTGCTTGAGCTTGTCTTCGTTGGCGGACACCGTCGCCACGTCCCAGCCGAGCTCCTGGGCGCGGGCGCGGATGCCGCGCAGCATGGCGATGTAGAATGGATTGTCGTCCTGGGCGAGCGAGACGCCGATGGTGATCTTCTGCTGGCCGGTCGCGGGCGCCATCAGCAGGAACGACGCCGGAAGCACGAGCGCCGCGGCAAGCGCGGCCATCCGAAATCTCAACATGCGAATTCTCCTGGTCAGTGGACGGTAGGTTGGGTCGAGCGAAGCGAGACCCAACGCCCCGCGGCCCGGTGTTGGGTCTCGCGAAGGCGCTCGACCCAACCTACTGGCTCCTGCTGGAGCGTAGCCTCTCGGCGGCGGCGGCCGCAATGATCACGGCGCCCACCGCCACGCGCTGCCAGTAGGAATTGACATTGAGCAGATTGAGCGCGTTGCCGAGCACGATCATGATGAAGACCCCGATCACGCTCTTGTAGAGCATGCCTTCGCCGCCCTGGAGCGCGGCCCCACCCAGCACCACGGCCGCGATGGCGGTCAATTCGTAGAACTCGCCGGCGGTCGGCTGGCCCGACTGCAACCGGGCGGCGAGCATCACCCCGGCGACGCCGGCGAGCGCGCCGCACCAGACGTAGGTCGAGGCGATCACCCGGCGCACCGGCACGCCCGACAGGTACGCGGCCTCCCGCCCGCCGCCGGTGGCGTAGACGCGCCGGCCATAAGGCGTGGCATGCATGACGAAGGACAGCGCGGCCAGGAGGAGTGCCGGCACCCAGACCAGATAATGGATGCCGAGGAGGCGGTCGGAGCCGAAGGCGACGAAGGCGCCGGGCAGGCCGGTCTCGCCGCTCACCGGCGCACCGCCGGTGATGAGAAACACGATGCCGCGCACCAGCACCATGGTCCCAAGCGTGGTGATGAACGGATTGACGTTGAGGAACGCGATCACCAGACCGTTTGCGAGCCCGACCGCCGCGCCGGCGGCGATTCCGGCCACCACGCCGGCCGCGATCCCGGCCTCGAGCATGACCATGGCCGCGATGCACCCCGAAAGCGCAGCGGTCGAACCAACCGAGAGATCGAAGCCGCCCCCGACGATGACGAAGGTCATGCCCATGGCGATCACCGCCATGATCGAGGACTGCACCAGGATGTTGGTGAGGTTGAGCGGCGACAGAAAACGATTGGTCAGGAGCGCGGTCACCGCGCACAGCACGATCAGCGAGATCAGCGGCATCTGGCCGGCGAGGTTCCATCTTTGCGTCGTGTGTTTCATGCGACGCGCTTCCATCGCGTTGGATGCACAACGTCGCCACGCACGCGGTGCGCTCCCCTCCCCAACCAAACCCCGGCTTGCCGGGGTTTGGTCACTTTCAAGTTTGCCGGAAGCGGGCAAGCCCGCAGCCGGCGGGGAGGGGTTGGGGGTGGGGGTAGCAGTTGGCGGACGCACATCGCGCAACAACAACGACCCCCCTCCCCACCCCTCCCCCAGCGCAAGTCGGGCCTGCCCGACTTGCGCAAGAATAAGCCGCGACCCGGGCAAGCCCGGGGCGCGTGGGGAGGGAGCAGACCGAGTTTGCCGCGCGCACCGTTTCCACACTCTCCGAAAGATGCTCCGAGGATCATGCTCATCCCCCGATCGCCGCGCGCAGCGTGGGCTCGTCGAGCCCAGTCGTCTGATCGAGCGTCGCCGCGATCCGTCCTTGGCGTACGGCAAGGACGGAATCGCACAGACGCGTGAGCTCGGCGAGATCGGTGGAATGAATCAGCGCTCCGCCGCCGCGGGCCACGAAGCCGCGGATGAGGGCATGGATCTGGGCCTTGGCCGCGACGTCGATGCCTTGCGTGGGCTCGTCGAGCAGAAGCACGGCGATCCGCCGCGCCAGCCATTTCGCCAGGATCACCTTCTGCTGATTGCCGCCCGACAGCGCGCCGGCCCGAAGCTGCGGCCGCCGCGGACGGATGTCCACGAGCTCCATCAGCTCGGCCACGATCCGATCGCCCGCGCGACGATCGAGCCAGCCCATGCGCGAGAGCGCGTCGAGGTTGGGCAATAGAATGTTGTCGCGGACGGACTGATTCATGACCAGACCGAGCGAGCGTTCGCCCGGCACCATGCCAATGCCCGCGGCGATGGCGTCGGTTGGACTCTTCAGGCGGCACTCGCGGGCGCCGAGCTTGATCCGCAGCGGTTCTTTCGTCACCCCGAACAGGGCGCGGATGATGCGGCCGCTGCCGCTGCCAAGCAGACCGGCCAGCCCCACGATCTCGCGGGCACGCACGGCAAGGGCGGCGACTCCGTCCGGCCGGGCTTGCAGCAGAGCTTCGCCGGGCGCGAGCGGAACCACGACAGTGGCCTGCGCCGCGCGTCCGGTCATGGCGGCGACGAGATCGTGGACGGAAAAGGCACCGCGCCGGCTCACCGCCGCCACCCGCCCGTCGCGCAAGATGGTGCAGCGGTCGGCGATCGTGACGACTTCGTCGAGGTGATGAGAGATGTAGATGATCGCGGTGCCTTGCGCCTTCATGCGCGCGAGCACCGCGAACAACCGCTCGATCTCGCGTTTTTCCAGGGCCGCCGTCGGCTCGTCCAGGATGAAGACGCGGCATTGCCGGCGCAGCGCCTTGGCGATCGCCACCAATTGCCGTTCGGCGAAGCCGAGCGAAGCCACCGTCCGGTCCGGGTCTGGGTCAAAGTCGAGCTGGGCAAGCACGGCGCGCGCGGCGTCGCGCATGCGCGCGCGATCGATCACGGCCAGCGGCCCGAACCGCCGCACCGGGAGATCGCCGAGCGCAATGTTCTCGGCGATCGACAGCGCCGGCACCAGCCGCAGTTCCTGCGGGATGGTTACGATGCCGGCAGCGATGGCGTCGCGCGGGCTCGAAAAGTGCCGGGCCGCGCCGTCGACCCGAACCGTGCCGCGGTCGGGACGCCAGACCCCGCCGAGAATGCGGATCAGCGTGGATTTGCCGGCGCCGTTCTCGCCGACGACGGCATGAATTTCCCCAGCGGCGACATCGAAGTCGACGCCGTCGAGGGCGACCGTCGCGCCGAAATGCTTGGTCAAGCCTTCGGTGCTGGCGGCCGGATGGCTCATGCGCGGCGGCTCATGCGATGTCATTCCGGGGCGCCGCGTAGCGGCGAGCCCGGAATCCATAACTGCGACAGGCGTCGTATCGACGTGAAGGTACGATCATGGAGAGGATTGCGGTTATGGATTCCGGCCCTCGCTCGCTTCGCTCGCTCGGCCGGAATGACGGAGAGAGCGGAGAGCATCAACGCGGCACGAACGCGACCTGCATCTTTTCGTCGGTGATCTTGCCGCGCTCGATGATGACGTCGTTGTCGAGGGCAACGGTGCAGTCCCGCATCGGCACGTCGTAGTGCCCTTTGGTGGTACGCTTGCCGCCCCCTTGGGAGTTCGGGCCGGTCGAGAACAGGAAATTACCGGCAAAGCAGCGGGCACCGGCGTGGTGACGGATCGGGTCGGCGCCGTTCAGCGCAATCGCATCCCACCTGCCCTGGGGATTGAGTCCCCAACCGAGATGCGAGATCGCGTGCCCGTCCATGTCCTGCGCGTTAGCCTTGTTACCGTCCAGCCAGTCGCTCATCAGCTTGGCGTCGAGCCCGCCCTCGATCTTGCGGATGAAGCCGTCGCGGATGTCGAGCCGCACCTCGTCCTGCACGTAGCGGCAATACGGCAGCACCACGATGTCGCCGGGCGCGAACACCACGGTGCCGTTGGCAGAGCCTTCGTTCGGAAACGTGTGCACGTGGCCGGCGCCCCAATGGTCGAACCGGCCGGGCGCTTCCGCGTACCCGTACTGGATCATGGTCGGATATTCGCCCAGCTTCACGGTGAGGTCGGTGCCGCCGGGTCGCGTGATGCGCATGGTCTTGGCGCGTTCGAGCCGCGCGCCGGCATAGGTGACCGCCTCCTTGAGGCCCACGGGTGCCATCAGGGTCTCGAGCTCGTCGGGGGCGTCGATCACCATCAGCACGCGCGTGCCGGCGTCGCGCGCCTCCTTGAGCCAGCGGGTGAACAACGGGATGTGCAGGCAGACCAGCATGTCGGCCGACTTGATCGCCTCGAGCGTGCCCTTGCAGCGGCCGACGGTCTCGACCCCGACCTTGGTCCACGACGGCATGGCATTGACGCACATCTCGTAGGCGTCGGCGCCGAGATCCTCGGCCGCGGCGAACGCTGCGGAGACGTAATCGCGGCGCGCGCCGAGATCGCTCAGCAGCACGATGGTCTCGCCCTTCTTCACGTTGCAGAGCTCGAATTCCTTGCGGAACAGCATCGCGAGCTTGGCGTGGTTCAGCGCTTCGTGCATGCGTCCCTCCGTCGCGGTCCGTTGCGTCACGTTCGCACGCAGATGCGGAAATCTCAATAGTAGCTCACGGCAAAGCCTCCCGCGGGACTGTCATGCCCGCGAAGGCGGGCATTCAATATCCACCAACCTAACGTAGCGCGCCCAGGCTCGAAGCAGTCGGAGGTTACTGGATCGTCCGCTTTCGCGGACGATGACGACTGAGAGATTCGCCCTTCCTCCTCTCCCCTACTCCGCCGCTTCCTTCCAGGTATCGCGGTGGCCCTTGGGTTTTGCCTTCAGCCGCAAGTCGCGCAGCTCCTCGCGGTCGCGGACGCTGTTGCGGAAGATCTGATCCTTGCCGGCGAGGTATTGCGGGGGACAATGGATGGCTGGCGCCCCATACCAGGCCGCCGCCTTCAGGGTGAAGTACGGATCCATGAGATGCGGCCGCGCCAGCGCGACCAGGTCGGCACGGCCGGCCGCGATGATGGTGTTGACCTGATCGGCGGTCGTGATCGCGCCGACGCACATGGTGGCGAGCCCGGCCTCGTTGCGGATCTGGTCGGAGAACGGGGTCTGGAACATGCGGCCGAAAATCGGCTCGGCATCGGCGACGGTCTGGCCGGTCGACACGTCGATGAGGTCGCAGCCGGCGTCGGCAAACGCGCGCGCCACCTCGACCGCATCGTCGCCGGTGAGGCCGCCGTCGGCCCAGTCCGTAGCGGAAATGCGCACCGACACCGGCTTCTCGTCGGGCCAGGCCGCGCGCATGGCGCGAAAGACCTCGAGCGGAAAGCGCATCCGATTCTCGAGCGAGCCTCCATAGTCATCGGTGCGGCGATTGGTGAGGGGCGAGATGAAGCTCGCGAGCAGATAGCCGTGCGCCGCGTGCATCTCGACCATGTCGAAGCCGGCGCGGTCGGCGCGCCGGGTCGCCGCGACATAGTCGGCGATCACCTCGTCCATGTCGGCCCGGCTCATCTCGCGCGGCACCACGCTGTGCGGGAAATAAGGGAGTGGCGACGCCGAGACGATCGGCCAGGCGCCCTCCTCCAGCGGCTCGTCGATGCCTTCCCACATCAGCTTGGTCGCGCCCTTGCGGCCGGCATGCCCGAGCTGCATGCAGAACTTCGTCTGCGATTGCGCATGCACGAAATCGACGATGCGCTTCCAGGCGGCCTCGTGCGCGTCCTCGTAGATGCCGGCGCATCCCGGGGAAATTCGCGCGTCCTTCGAGACGTCGGTCATTTCGGTGAACATCAGGCCGGCGCCGCCGATGGCGCGCGAGCCGTAGTGAACGAGGTGCCAGTCGTTCGGCAGCCCGTCCTGCGCCGAGT
Source organism: uncultured Alphaproteobacteria bacterium (assembly GCA_963725065.1). Classification (GTDB taxonomy): domain Bacteria; phylum Pseudomonadota; class Alphaproteobacteria; order Rhizobiales; family Xanthobacteraceae; genus VAZQ01. The sequence goes on along the minus strand of CAVRXD010000057.1, from coordinate 21,322 downwards.
ACTGGCACATCGGCGACACGACGATGCGGTTCTCCAGGGTCAGGCCGCGCAGGCGGAACGGCTGGAACATCGGGGCGAGCGGCTTTGCGGTCTCGGCCGGGAAGCCGAGCGCACGGACGTCGCGCGCCACGACCCGATCCACCTCGTTGACGAACTCGGGCGCGCGCAGCGCGAGGTTGTCGTAGGTGATCGCCTTCGAACGCGTCATCAGGCCGAACGCAAAGCGCGTCGGGTCCATGTTCCAGAAGCGGTTGACGTGCTCGAACCACACCAGCGAGACGTCGGCGGAGTGCTGGGTCTTTTCCACCTCGTCGCGCCGCCGCGACTCGAAGTGCGCGAGCGCGGTGGCCACATCGCTGTTGTCGGTGGCCCGGAATGCCTCGTAGAGCGCGATCCCGTCCTCCATCGCCAGCTTGGTGCCGGAACCGATGGAGAAATGCGCCGTCGCCTTGGCGTCGCCGATCAGCACCATGTTGTCCGCGACCCATCGCTCGCAGCGGATGGTCGGGAAGTTGCGCCAGATCGAGCGGTTGGTGCTGAGCCGGTGGCCCTGCAGCTCCTCCGCGAACAAGGTCTCGACGAAATGCGCGGACGCCTCCTCGTCGAGCTGGTCGAGGCCGGCACGCACGAATGTGCGCGGATCGGTCTCGATGATCCAGGTCGAGCGCTGCGGCTCGTACTGGTAGCAATGGGCGATGAAGATGCCGTGCTCGGTTTCGCGGAAAAAGAACGTGAAGGCATCGAACGGCCGCGTCGAGCCCATCCAGGAGAAGAAGTTCGGCCGCAGATCGACGCTGGGCTTGAACCGATCGGCAAAGGCGTCGCGCATGCGCGAATTGATGCCGTCCGCCACCACCACGAGATCGGCGTCCCTGATCGCCGGATCGAGCGGCGAGACTTCCGACTGGTACTTGATCTCCACGCCGAGCGAGCGAGCGCGCCGGCCCAGAATCTTCAGCAGCGTCCCGCGCGAGCAGCCGCAGAAGCCGTTGCCGCCGATGCGGTGGGTGGCGCCGCGGAAATGGATCTCGATGTCGTCCCAGTAGGCAAAGTGCCCGATGATGGCGCGATAGCTCTCGCGGTCATAGCTTTCGAACGTGTCGAGCGTCTGGTCGGAGAACACCACGCCGAAGCCGAAGGTATCGTCGGGCCGGTTGCGCTCGAACACGGTGATGCGCGTCTGCGGCCATGCCTTCTTCATCAGGATCGAGAAATAGAGCCCGGCCGGGCCGCCGCCGATCACGTGAACTTTCATGCACGCCTCCACCGCTCACGGTCGCGCCCCCGGCGCGCGGTGCCGATCCGTCATCCCGAGGTGCCCGCGCCTTGGCGGGCCTCGAAGGATGATGGGCACACTCGGCCCGCACCCGAGCCGTCCCCTACCGAAGTGCGGCTCGCACCTCGGGGTGACGGTTACAGAGCGCGACGGATTTAGTTTAGGCTTAAAACATTCTCGCGACAAGCTTGAAGCATCGACATTTTAAGCTTAAAATATCTTCATCGACTGCACGATTCTCGACCGGCAGGGATATGGCGCTCGCAGGCAAGCACGCTCTGGTCACCGGCGGGGGACGCGGCATCGGCCGCGCGATCGCCGCGGCGCTGGCCGGAGCCGGCGCCGTCGTGACCGTGGTCGGACGCAGCGAGGCACCCCTGCGCGCGACGGTTGCCGCCGGCGAGGCCGCGGGCTGCGCCGTCGCCGACGTCACCGACGCGGTCGAGGTCAGGCGCCAGGTGACGGCGGCCGAAGCCGCGCGCGGACCCATCGCCATTCTCGTCAACAATGCCGGCTCGGTCCAGACCGGCGCCTTCGTCAAGACCGATCCGTCGGTTTTCCAGGCGATGTGGGACGTGCACGTGATGGGCGCGGTCTATGCGATGCCAGGCGGTACTGCCCGGCATGATCGAGCGCGGCTTCGGCCGGATCGTCAACGTCGCCTCCACCTCCGGTCTGCGGGGCTATCCCTATGTCAGCGCCTATTGCGCGGCGAAGCACGCGCTGGTGGGTCTGACGCGCGCGCTCGCCGCCGAGACCGCGACGCGCGGGGTGACGGTCAATGCGGTATGTCCCGGCTATACCGATACCGACCTCGTGCGCGACAGCATCGCGCGGGTCGCCGCCACGACCGGCCGCGCGCGCACCGATGTGCTCGCCGCCTACGAGAAGGACGCGCCGATCGGCCGCCTGATCCGGCCGGAGGAAGTCGCTGCCGCCGTGCTCTATCTATGCTCGCCTGACGCCGCGGCCGTGACCGGCACGACACTCGCGGTGGCCGGCGGAGAGATGTGATGACGAAGGACCCATACTCATCTCGTGTCCCGGGCGCGCGAGGGCGCAGCCCGAGCGAAGATCCGGGACCCAAGGGCAGCACGACGGGAGCCTCGCGACAACTTGTATCGCGCTTCGCGACTCTCGCGCTGGATCCCGGTTCTCGCTCCGCTCGGGCTGAAGAGACCCTCGCTGCACTCGACCGGGACACGAGACCATTCCGAGCCAAACCCGTGTGTGCGTGATGGATGACGTCGCAAGGATACCTCTCGATGCCGAGACCAAGGTCGCCGAGCGGCCGCATGACCACAGGGACGAATTGCGCCTGTGGCTGCGCCTGTTCACCTGCAAGGAGGTGATCGAGACCGAGGTGCGCCGGCGTCTGCGCGACAGCTTCGAGGTCACGCTGCCGCGCTTCGATCTGCTGGCGCAACTCGACCGCGCGCCGAAGGGCATGACGCTGGGCGAGCTCTCGCAGCGCATGATGGTGTCGAACGGCAACGTGACAGGCCTGGTCGACCGCCTGGTCGAGCAGGGCCTCATCAACCGGCGGCCTTCACCCAAGGACCGGCGCGCGCAGATCGTGAGCCTCACCGCCGAGGGGCGGAGGTTCTTCCGCGCCATGGCGCGGGAGAACGGCGACTGGATCGGAGAGATGTTCGCGGACCTGTCCGCCGGCGACATCGAGACGCTTCTGCGCCTCCTGGCCAAGACCAAGGCCTCGGCACGCAAGGCCATCGGCAATGGAGGACCGCGATGAGCGCAGCCAATCCGGTCACCCTGCCGCTCAAGGACTACGCCGCACGGCACGTCCGGCTGGCGGTCGACGGCAAGGTCGCGACCATCACGCTCGACCGGCCGGACAAGAAGAACCCGCTCACCTTCGACAGCTACGCCGAGCTGGCCGATCTCTTCCGCGCTGCGGCCAAGGAAAAAACCGTCAAGGCGTTCGTCATCTGCGGCGCCGGCGGCAATTTCTGCTCCGGCGGAGACGTGTTCGAGATCATCGAGCCGCTGGTCAAGATGGCGACGGCTGAGCTGCTCGCGTTCACCCGCATGACCGGCGAGGTGATCAAGGCGATGCGCGCCTGTCCCCAGCCGATCGTCGCCGCCATCGACGGCGTATGCGCGGGCGCCGGCGCGATCCTGGCCATGGCCTCCGATCTGCGGCTGGGAACCTCGACCGCCAAGGTCGCGTTCTTGTTCAACCGGGTCGGGCTCGCCGGCTGCGACATGGGCGCCTGCGCGATGCTGCCGCGCATCATCGGCCAAGGGCGCGCGGCCGAGCTGCTCTATACCGGCCGCGTGCTCGGCGGCGAGGAGGCAGAACGCTGGGGCTTCTTCAACCGGCTCGCTTCGCCGGACACGGTGCTGGCGCAGGCGCAGCAATTGGCCGCAGAACTGGCCGCGGGCCCCACTTTCGCCAACGGCATGACCAAGCGCATGCTGGAGATGGAATGGGCGATGTCGGTCGAGAGCGCGATCGAAGCGGAAGCGGTCGCCCAGGCGCTCTGCATGGAGACGGAGGATTTTGCGCGCGCGTTCCGCGCCTTCGCCGCCAAGCAGAAGCCGGTGTTCGAGGGCAACTGAGATGGACCTCGACGAGACCCTGAGCTGGCCATTTTTCGACGACGGCCACCGCCGCTTCGCGCAGGCGCTCGCACGCTGGGCCGACGCCACTCTCCCCGCGCTGCCCCACGACGACGTCGATGCGGCGTGCCGGGCCCGGGTCAAGGCGCTGGCGGACGCCGGTTTTCTCAAGGCGGTGGTGCCGGCGGAGCACGGCGGGCTGCATCCGCGGCTCGACGTGCGTACGCTCTGCCTGGCCCGCGAAATCCTGGCGTTCCGCGACGGGCTCGCCGATTTCGCCTTTGCGATGCAGGGCCTGGGCACCGGCTCGATCTCGCTGTTTGGCTCGGCGGAGCTGCAGGCGCGCTATCTCCCGCCGGTGCGCGACGGACGCGCCATCGCCGCCTTCGCCCTGTCGGAGCCGGAGGCGGGCTCCGACGTCGCCGCGCTGGCGATGACCGCAACGCCCGACGGGCCGTCGCATCTGCGCATCGACGGCGTGAAGACCTGGATTTCCAACGGCGGCATCGCCGATCACTACGTCGTTTTCGCGCGCACCGGCGAAGCCCCTGGCGCCAAGGGGCTGTCGGCGTTCGTCGTCGACGCCGACGCCCCGGGCTTGCAGGTCGTGGAACGCATCGACGTGATCGCGCCGCATCCGCTCGCAACCCTGCGGTTCGAAGGCGTGCGCGTTCCGCTGACCAATCGCCTGGGCAAGCCGGGCGACGGGTTCAAGGTCGCCATGGCGACGCTCGACATATTCCGCTCGACCGTGGGCGCCGCCGCGCTCGGCTTCGCCCGCCGGGCGTTGCACGAGACCGTCGCACACGCCGCGAGCCGCATGCTGTTCGGGGCACCGCTCGGCGATTTGCAGATGACGCAGGCGGCCATCGCCGACAGCGCCAGCGAAGTCGATGCATCGGCGCTGCTGGTCTATCGCGCCGCATGGACCAAGGATCAGGGCGCGGCGCGCGTCACCCGCGAGGCCGCCATGGCAAAAATGGTCGCCACCGAGTCGGCGCAGCGCGTCATTGATCGCGCCGTGCAGCTTCATGGTGGCTTGGGGATCAAGAAGGGCATCAAGGTCGAGGAGCTTTATCGCGAGATCCGGGCGCTGCGCATCTACGAAGGCGCGACCGAGGTCCAGAAGATCGTGATCGCGCGCGAACTGTTGAAGAACCACCCGCGGCGTCCGGCCGTCGCCGCGGAATAAACGTTGCTTAGGGAAAGCGCGTGGGGAGCGGCGTAACCCAGATGGATTTTGGCGAGGAGCGACAGCCATGACCCCGTCGGCGCATCTCGACAGCTTCGCGCGCGACAACCTGCCCCCGCGCGCGCAATGGCCGGACTTCCTGTTCGGCCTGCCGGAGCTGAACTATCCCGATCGCATCAATTGCGCGGTGGAATTCCTCGATCGCCGGATAGAGGCCGGCGACGGCGACCGCCCATGCCTCATTTCGCCATCCGAGAACCTCAGCTATGCGCAACTGGCGGAGCGGGTGAACCGCATCGCCAACGTGCTCACGCGCGACCTCGGTCTCCTGCCCGGGCATCGCGTACTGCTGCGCGGCCCCAACAGCCCGATGATGGTTGCGGCCTATCTCGCCGTCATCAAGGCCGGCGGTGTTGTCGTCGCGACCATGCCGCTGCTACGCGCCAAGGAGATCGCGTACCCGATCACCAAGGCGAAGATCCGGCTTGCGCTGTGTGACCACCGCCTGGCCGAGGAGATGGAGAAGGCGCGGCCGCTGGCCGGCGAACTCGAGCGCGTCGTGTACTGGGGCAGCGGCACGCCCGACGCGCTCGAAGCGCTGATGGCCAAGCCCGGCTACGAGCATTTCACCGCCTGCGACACCGCCAGCGACGACGTCTGCCTCATCGCCTTCACGTCGGGCACAACAGGCGAGCCGAAAGGCACCATGCACTTCCATCGCGACATGATGGCGACCTGCGACAGTTACGGCCGCCACGTGCTGCGCGCGCAGGCCACGGACCGGTTCATGGGCTCGCCGCCGCTCGCTTTCACCTTCGGGCTCGGCGGCCTTGTGCTGTTCCCGTTGCATGTCGGCGCCGCCACGATCCTGCTGGAACGCGCGGGGCCGGACGATCTGCTCGCCGCCGCCGCGCAATTCGGCGCCACCGTCTGCTTCACCGCGCCGACCGCCTACCGCGCGATGCTGGCCAAGCTCGCCGAGCATGACATCTCGTCGCTGCGCAAATGCGTGTCCGCTGGCGAGACCCTGCCGCAGGCCACGTTCGATGCCTGGCACGCCGCCACCGGCATCAAGATTCTCGACGGCATCGGCGCGACCGAGATGCTGCACATCTTCATCGGCTCGCCCGAAGACGAGATCCGGCCGGGCGCCACCGGCAGGCCGGTCCCCGGCTATGAAGCACGCGTGGTCGACACTGAAGGCAACGAGGTCGCGCCCAACACGCTCGGCCGCCTCGCCGTGCGAGGGCCGACCGGATGCCGCTACCTCGCCGACAACCGCCAGCGCGTCTATGTGCGCAACGGCTGGAACATCACCGGCGACACCTACCTCATGGATGTCGACGGGTACTTCTGGTACCAGGCGCGCTCCGACGACATGATCGTGTCGGCCGGCTACAACATCGCCGGCCCGGAGGTCGAGACCGCACTGCTCACGCACCCGGCGGTCGCCGAATGCGGCGTGGTGGGGGCGCCCGACGCGGAGCGCGGACAGATCGTCAAGGCTTACGTCGTGCTGCGCCCCGGCCATGCCGGCGACCCGGCCCTGACCAAGCTGCTGCAGGACTACGTCAAGGCGAATATCGCGCCGTACAAATATCCTCGCGCCATCGAATACGTCGCCGTATTGCCGCGCACCCAGACCGGCAAGCTACAGCGCTTCGAGCTTCGCCGCATGGCGGGCGAGCCCGCCTCGCACCAACTTGCCTCGTGAAGGCGTTCTTCGGGAAAAGGAAACCAACGTGGCCGAACCCTCGATCCGCGAAGATCGCAACACCCTGCACGCGATGCTGCAACCGCCCGGCTGGCCGCGACCGAAGGGTTTCGCCAACGGCATCCGCGCGCGCGGCGAAACGGTGTTCGTGGGGGGGATGATCGGGCAGGACGCGCAAGGCCGCTTCGCGCAAGGGTTCGTGGCGCAGATGAAGCTCGCGCTCGAGAACATCGCGGCAGTGCTCAAGGAGGCCGGCGCGACGCCGCAGCACATCGTGCGGCTGACCTGGTATGTGCGCGACATGGACGAGTATCTCGGCGATTTGCCGGCGCTCGGCGCCGCCTATCGCGAGGTCATGGGACGGCATTTCCCGGCCATGGCGGTGGTCGAGGTCACCCGGCTGGTGGAGCCGCTGGCGCGCCTCGAGATCGAGGCGACCGCGGTGCTGCCGGAATGATGCGGAACCGCACGAATGGCGCACCGGCCCCGGTTTTGACAATCTCGTGAAGACTACTGCCGGCAAAGGGCGTAGGCTGCGGCTCAACTGATCGCGCCAGTGGCCATTTGCGGAGGAAATTGTGACACTTCTCGCCTATTATCTGGTTTTCATGATTGCGGGCGACGTCCTCGCCTATTTCCTGGGCCTCTTCGTCGAGTACGAATGGGGGCCGCATGTCAGTCTCATCGTGTTCCTGGCACTCTATTTCGTCTTCCTCTGGGTGGCCTGGCAGCTCGCGGTGCGGCTGTCGAAACCGCGGGGCGGCGAACCGCAGGCGGCCTAGCGACGGATTGCGGGAGACGCTCCCGCAACAGTTCGATCCCGATATTGCCGATCATCCGCAGCGTCGCGCGGCGCAGCCATTCCGTTTGCTTGCCGCCAAATCCGGTGACGGCGCTGCGATATTCCTCGATCGCCAGCGGCAGCATCTCGCGGTAGGCGGCCATGCCGCGCCGCGTGATCCAGGCCTCGACGAAGCGCGAATTGCGCGCTCCCGAGCGGCGCCGAAGAAACTGCCGACGCGCCAGCCGCGCCACCAGACGGCTCACCGTCGGCTGCGGGATCACCGCCGCGTCGGCGAGCTGCGACAGGGTGATCCCGTCGTGACCGGCGAGCACCGCGAGCACGCGCCATTCCTGAAACGAATAGCCGTGGCGGCGCAGCCGCTCGCCCAGATTCTGGTTGAGCCGCGCCACCAGGCGATTCATCAGATACGGCAAGAGGTCATCGAGGCTGGTGGAACGGGGCATCACCGGCTCAGCACGGCGGGAAGCCAGGTCGCAATGGCGGGAAACAGGAAGATCAGGACCAGGATCAGGATGCTCATCGCGATGTAAGGCAACGAGGCCGCGTAGATCTGCTGCATGGTGATCGAGGGCGGCGCCACCCCCTTCATCGTGAACAGCAGCAGGCCAAACGGCGGCGTCAGCAGGCCGAGCTGCATGCAGATCAGGAACAGCACGCCAAACCAGATCAGATCGACGTCGTAACGCTGCACCAGCGGCATGAAGAACGGCAGCGTGATCAGCATCATGCTGACCTGGTCGACGAAGCAGCCGAGGAAGAGCAGGATCAGCAGCATCGCGATCATGAGCGCGTTGACCGAGAGCCCGAGGCCGGTCACCAGCTCCACCAGCCCGTTGACCACACCGGAGAAGCTCAGCACCTGCGAGAAGGTGGTGGCGCCGATAATGATGAACAGGATGGTGCCGGAGACCGCGACCGTGCCGGTGAGCGCCTTCATCAGGTTGGCGAAGCTCAGGCTGCGGTAGAGGGCGGCGGCCACGATCGTCCCGGCCGCGCCGATGGCGGCCGCTTCGGTCGGAGTCGCGAAGCCGCCGGTCATCGCGCCGATCACCAGACCGAAGATGAGGACGAGCGGCACGACGTGGGTCACGAACGGCAGCCAGCGTGCGGCGCCTTGCGGCCCCTCCTCCGCCACCGGCTCGTCCGGCGCCAGCGCCGGGTTCATGGTCGCGCGCGCGATGATGTAGCCGACATACATCAGGCTCAGAATGAGGCCGGGCACGATGCCGCCGATCAGCAACCCGGCGATGGAAATGCTGGCGAGGCTGCCGAGCAGGACCGTGAGCGCCGAGGGCGGGATCAGCATGTCGACGCCGCCGATGCCCATGATCGGGCCCATGGCCATGCGCGGGTCGTAGCCGCGCGCCAGCATGGTCGGCAGCATCAGGCTGCCGAGCAGCGCCGTGGTGGCGATGGTCGAGCCCGAAATCGCCGAGAACACGGTGCCGGCGACAATTGCGATGACCGCGAGCCGGCCGGGGACGCGGCGGATGAGCAGCGCAAAAGCGTCGATCGCCTTGAGCGCCACGCCGGTGTGGAACAGCACCTCGCCCATCAGGACGAAGAACGGGATGGGGGTCAGCGAGAAGCTGGTGATCGACTGCACGGCATTGCGCGCGAGCTGGGCGAGGCCGGGCTCGCCGCCCAGGAACAGGATCGCCCCGATGACGTTGAGCACCAGGAACGCGAAGGCGACCGGAAGGCCGAGCCCCATCACCGCGACCAGGCCGCCAAACAGCAGGATGCTCCCCTCGACCCAGTTCATCAGCTCACCGACGTGGCCTCGACGCGTCGCACCCGTTCGCCGCGCATCAAACGGTCGAAGCGGAAGACGAATTCAATCGCGAGCAGGACGAAAGTCGCCGGCAGCGGCGCCAGCAACCACCATTCCGGGAACACCAGGTTCTTGATGGTGATCGCGCTGAGCCGCCAGCTGTCGTAGCTCATGGCGAAGCCGTAGCGGATGAGCACGACGCACACGACGAAACCGAGCAGGTCGCCAATCGCCTCCATCAGCCAGGCGGCGCGCGCCGGCACCAGCGTGAGGATGATGTCGAGCCGCACGTGCTGGCCGCGCCGCAGCAACCAGGGCGCGGTGAGCAGCGTCATGAGATAGAGCGAATATTCCGAGACCTCGTTCGCCCAGACGAGACCGCTGCCCATGGTGTTGCGGAGCACGATGTCGGCGGTGACGATCACCACCATGCCCAGCAGGATCAGCGCCGCCGCAATGGCGAGGGCATTGAACAGGCGACCGAAAGCTGCCGAGAGGCGGGTCATCGCTACAGCGACTCCGCAAATTCCGTCGTCATTCCGGGGCGCCGGAATGACAGGAAGATCAATTTCCCGCCAGCTGACGCAGCTTCGGACCGCTTTCCGGCGCGCGCTTGATCACCGATTGCCAGGCCACGTCGTTGGCGCGATCGAGAAAGGCCTTCGACGCCGCCGGGCCGAAGTCGAGCGCCTGGATGCCCGCGGCGGCTTGCCGCTCGCGCTCGGCCTTGATGACGGCGACCTTCTCGCTGTCGAGCCCTTCGAGCCACAACGCCGCATCGCTGAGCACCTTGCGCTGCGCGTCGTTGAGCGCCTTCCAGGAGTCGAGGTTCACCAGCACGTTCACCTCGACGCTGTAGAACGGCGGCTCCATGCGAAACTTGGTCACCTTGTCCCAGCCGAGATCGAAAATGCCGGTGACCGGCCAGCCATAGCCGTCGGCGACGCCGCGCTCGAGCGCGGTATAGACCTCGCCCGGCGCGGTGGTGATGGGGGTGCCGCCGAGCGCCTCGACCACGTCGCGGTAGACCGGGGTGACCCGGATCTTGAGTCCGGAGAAGTCGATCTTGTCGATCTTCTTGTTGAGATAGATGTGGAACGGAACGTTGTGGAACTGGCGCGCCAGATAGTAGGAATTGAGCTTCTGGTTGTGCAGCTGGTTGATGTACTCCCAGGTGCCGTTCTGGCGCTGCTCGCTCATCGGCTTGCCGTTGAGCTTGAATCCGTCCGCCTCCGGCATCAGATTGGTGTAGAACGCGCCGGTCACGTTGGCGATGTCGACCACGCGCGTGCGCACCGCATTTCCCACCTCGAACGGGGGCACCGCGCGCGGGCCGCCGATATAGTTGATCTTGATCACGCCCTTGCCGTCGGCGTTCACCTTCTCGATGAAACGTTCGAAATTCTTCGAGAATTCGGTGCCCTCGGCAAAGGACGACACGGCCCGGAGGGTGACCTCCTGGGCCGCGGCGGTCGATGCCGCCAGAACCACGACCACGCCGGCGATGAACGTCGAGCGCATATTTCTCTCCTCTGGAATGAACAGAGAGCCTGTTCGCGATATTTTCTGATATATTCTTTTGAATATAATCAAGGTGGCGCGGAGCTAAGTCAATTGCGGCTCGGCGTCCCAGCATAGGCAAAGCGGGACAGGCATGGCAGAACGCTCGTTCAAAAGCGAGGTCGCGAAACTCAGGCTCGGCGCCGGGGAGGAATTCCGCGGCGAGGGCATCCTCGCGGTCACCAAGGCACTGCTGCAGTCCGGCGTGTCCTACGTCTCCGGCTATCAGGGCGCGCCGATCTCGCACCTGGTCGACGTGCTCGCCGACGCCGACGACGTGCTGCGCGACCTCGGCATCCGGTTCGAGGCGAGCGCCAACGAGGCGGCGGCAGCCGCCACCCTCGCCGCCTCGATCAACTATCCGCTGCGCGGCGCCGCCACCTTCAAATCCACTGTCGGCACCAATGTCGCCTCTGACGCGCTCGCCAACCTCGCATCGGGCGGGGTCACCGGGGGCGCGCTCATCATCGTGGGCGAGGATTACGGCGAGGGCTCCTCGATCATGCAGGAGCGCAGCCACGCCTTTGCGATGAAGTCGCAGATGTGGCTGGTGGACCCGCGCCCGAACCTGCCGTCGATCGTGCAGGCGGTGGAGAAGAGCTTCGAGCTGTCGGAGGCGTCCAACACGCCGGTCATGCTTGAGTTGCGCATCCGTGCCTGCCACGTCTACGGCAGCTTCACCGCACGCGACAATGCGCGGCCCACCTTCACGCTGCGCGACGCCCTCGATCATCCCAGACGCGACGCCAACCGCATCGTACTGCCGCCCGCAAGCTACCTGCACGAACGGGAGAAGGTCGAGAAGCGCTGGCCCGCCGCCGTGCGCTTCATCGAGCAGCACAAGCTCAACGAATTCTTCGACGGCGACGCCGGCGACATCGGCATCGTGATGCAGGGCGGCATGTACAACACCGCGTTGCGCGCGCTCGAGGTGCTCGGGCTCGCCGATGTGTTCGGCGCCAGCCGCATTCCGCTCTACGTGCTCAACGTCACCTATCCGCTGATCGACGCCGAGTTCGTCCGCTTCTGCGCCGGCAAGAAAGCGATCCTGGTCATCGAGGAGGGCCAGCCGGAATTCATCGAGCAGGCCGTCAACACCATCCTGCGGCGCGCCGATATCCAGACCCGGGTCGAGGGCAAGGGCATGCTGCCGATGGCGGGCGAATATACCGGCGGCGTAATGAAGGCGGGCCTGCGCAACTTCGTCGCGACCTATCGGCCGGACTTGCTCCCCGAGGCGGCCTCGCCAGCCGCCCTGCCGCTCCCGGACGACCGGCTCGCGCAGGCGCAGCAGGCGGTCGCCGGCAAGGTGCACGGCCGGCCGCCGTCGTTCTGCACCGGCTGCCCGGAACGGCCGATCTTCGCCGCCATGAAGCTGGTCGAGCGCGAGCTCGGCGCGCACCACGTGAGCTGCGACATCGGCTGCCACCTGTTCTCGATCCTGCCGCCGTTCAATCTCGGCAACACCACCATGGGCTACGGCCTCGGCGGCGCCGGCGCCGCCGCGCTGAGTGCGGAGGGCGGCAAACGCGCCATCGCCCTCGTCGGCGACGGCGGCTTCTGGCACAACGGCCTCGCCTCGAGCGTGGGCAATGCCGTCTTCAACAAGAGCGACAACGTGCTGATCGTGGTCGACAACGGCTATTCGGCAGCGACCGGCGGACAGGACGTGCTGTCCTCCGCCGCCAGCAACAGCATGCGCGCGACCAGGAATCCGATCGAGAAGGCGGTGCGCGGCGTCGGCGTCACCTGGGTGCGCACGCTCACGCGCACCTATGACGTCGCCAAGATGCGCGACACGCTGCGAGAGGCGCTCACGACAGCGGTGAAGGGGCCCAAGGTCATCATCGCCCAGTCCGAATGCATGCTCAACAAGCAGCGACGGGTGCGGCCGCTGATGCGCAAGCGCATGGAAGGCGGCAAGCGCGTGGTGCGCGAACGCTTCGGCGTCGACCCCGACACCTGCACCGGCGATCATTCCTGCATCCGGCTCTCCGGCTGCCCCTCGCTCACGCTCGCGCCCAATCCCGATCCGCTGCGGCGCGAGCCGGTGACCAAGGTGATCAATTCCTGCGTCGGCTGCGGCCTGTGCGGCGAGGTCGCGCATGCCGCGGTGCTGTGTCCCTCGTTCTACCGCGCCTCGATCATCGCCAACCCGACCGGCTGGGATCGGCTCAAGGACAAGGTCCGCGGCGCCGTGATCGGCTGGTTGCAGCGACGCATGGACGCCCGCCAGGCGCTCACGTCCTCGCCGGAGCGCGCTGGAGCCGCAGCCTGACCACGCCGATGGACGCTCAAAGCGCCAAGGTACGGCCGATCACCATCGCCGTGGTTGCGCTCGGCGGCGAAGGCGGCGGCGTGCTGGCGGACTGGATCGTCGATCTCGCCAATCACGGCGGCTATCTCGCGCAGGCGACATCGGTGCCCGGGGTCGCCCAGCGCACCGGCGCCACGGTCTATTATCTCGAGCTGTTCCCCAAGAGCGCGGCGCAGGCGGCCGGGCGCGACCCGGTGCTGGCCTTGATGCCGGTGCCCGGCGACGTCGACGTGGTGCTGGCGTCCGAACTGATGGAAGGCGCGCGCGCGGTCGAGCGCGGCTTCGTCACGCCGGACAAGACATTGCTGGTCGCGTCGACCCATCGCGTGTTCGCCATGACCGAGAAGATCGCGCTCGCCGACGGCCGGGCGGACGCCCCGGCCCTGCTGGCGGCCTGCCGTGACGCCGCGCGCCGGCTGGTGGCCTTCGACATGGAGGCGCTGGCGGACGCCACCGGCAGCGCGCTCAGCGCGGTGCTGTTCGGCGCGCTGGCCGGCTCGGGCGCGCTTCCGTTCCCGCGCACGGCATTCGAGGCGGCGATCCGCCGCGGCCAGGTCGGCGTCAACAGCAGCCTCGCCGCGTTCGGCGCCGGGTTCGAGGCGGCGGGTTCGGACGCAATGCCTGCGCTGCTGGGCGATAATGCCGCGCGCAATCTCGCGGGGGAAACGGGCGCCATCGTCGCCGCCGGGATCGAACGGCTGCAGGACTATCAAGACGACAACTACGCGCGCGACTTCCTGGCGCGGCTCGAGCGCTTCAAGGAGATCGAGCAGCGCCACGGCGACGGCTCCGGCCGCCTGCTGGAGGAAACCGCGCGCCAGCTTGCGCTCGCGATGGCCTATGAAGACACGATCCGGGTGGCGGACCTCAAGATTCGCGCGAGCCGCTTCGCGCGCGTGCGCGACGAAGCGCAGATCGCGGACGGGCAGATACTCGAAATCGTCGAGTTCTTTCATCCCCGCACGCAGGAGATCGCCGATACGCTTCCGGCCGGTGCCGGGCGATGGCTCATGCGCACGCCCTGGGCCCGCGGCCTGCTCGATCGCGCGACCCGCAAGGGCAAAATCATCAAGACCACCTCGGTGGGCGGCTTCCTCCTGCTGTACGCGCTGTCGCGCCTCAAGCCGCTGCGGCGCCGCTCGCTCCGCTTCGCCGCGGAACAGGCTGCGCGCGCGGACTGGCTCGATCTCGTGGCGGAGACCGCACGCACGGACTATGCGCTCGCGCTGCAGGTCGCGCGCATGCGCAGCCTGGTCAAGGGTTACGGCGACACCCATGAGCGCGGGCGGGCCAAGTTCGACCGGCTGGCGGCGCTCGTCCCCCGCCTGCGCGAGCAGGACAATTCCGGCACACAGCTCGAAGGCCTGATCAAGGCCGCGCTCGCGGAGGAAGGTGACGACGCCCTGGACAAGGCCATCGCCGCGCTCGACGGCGCGAGCAGGGTCGGCGCCGATGATGCCGGCATGTCCCAAAGCTCTGGCGGTCGCCGGCGCGATGGGCGAAGCTAGGGAACGTCAAGAAGGGTTTCTGCAAGGAGGCAGCAATGTCCTACGACCTCGATGCGTTCGTGTCGGACTGCCGCGCCATTCTCAAGCGCGACCCCGGACCCAAGGGCCGGGAGGACGTCCGCCTGCACCTGGAGAAGCTCCTCACCAATCGGGACTTCGTCGAGACCTATTGCGGCGATCATGTCCCGCGCGGCTTGCAGGTGCTGTACGAGGATCCCGACCTCGGATTCCAGGTGCTCGCCCATATCAACGACAAGGCCAGGGTGTCGCCGCCGCACGACCACGGCGCGTCGTGGGCGATCTACGGCCAGGCCACGCTCTACACCGACATGACGGAATGGGAGCGCGAGGACGATGGTCCCGGTCAGGCCAAGCTCAAGCCGGTGAAGAAGTATCGCCTGCTGCCGGGCCACGCGGGCATCTACCAGGACGGCACCATCCATTCGATCGACTATCCCGACAGCGCCCGCTTCATCCGGGTGACCGGCACCAATCTCGACAACATCCAGCGCGTGCGGTTCGATCTCGCGTCGGGCAAGGTCCATCAGATGACGCCGCAGCAGGCGACATGACCTCACGCGATTGACGACGATGCCTGACAAGGTGGACGCGCGCGCCCTCAAGGCGATGCTGGCCGATGGGCGCGAGCTCGCGCTCATCGATGTGCGCGAGGAGCTGGTTTTCTCGCAAAACCATCTGCTGTTCGCGCGCTCCGTGCCCTTGAGCCGGCTGGAGCTGCGGTTCGCCCGGCTGGTGCCGCGGCGCACCACCCGCATCGTACTGTGCGACGACGCCGATGGGATGGCCGAACGCGCCGTCGGCATTCTTGCGCGGGCCGGCTACACCGACGTCGCCGTGCTCGACGGCGGCGTTGCCGCCTGGGCCGCGGCGGGGTTCGAGCTGTTTTCCGGCGTCAACGTTCCGAGCAAGGCGTTCGGCGAATTCGTCGAGCACGCCAGCGCCACGCCGAGCATCGCCGCCGACGAGCTCGACCGGCTCATTCGCGCCGGCACTGACATGGTGGTGCTCGACAGCCGGCCGTTCGACGAATACCAGCGCGTCTCGATCCCGACTGCCGTGAACGTGCCGGGCGCGGAGCTTGCGCTGCGCATCCACGACCTCGCCCCCTCGCCGCAGACCCTGGTCGTGGTCAATTGCGCGGGGCGCACGCGCAGCATCATCGGGGCGCAGTCGCTGATCAACGCGGGCGTGCCGAACAAGGTGGTGGCGCTGCGCAACGGTACCATGGGCTGGACGCTCGCCGGCCTTGCCTGCGAGAGCGGCAAGGCGCGGCGCGCCCCCGGCGTATCGTCCGACGGCCTCGCCTGGGCCAAGTCCGCAGCCGCCCGCGTGGCGGACCGCTTCGGCATCACGCGCATCGATCGCGGCACGCTGGAGCGCTGGCGTACCGACGGCGAACGCACGCTCTACCTCCTCGACGTACGCGATCCCGGCGAATACGAGGCCGGGCACATTGCCGGGGCCGTCTCCGCACCGGGCGGGCAGCTCGTGCAGGCGACCGACCAGTATGTCGGCACGCTCGGGGCGCGCATCGTGCTGGTCGACGATGCCGAGGTGCGCGCGGTCATGACCGCGTCCTGGCTGCGGCAGATGGGCTGGGGCGACGTGGCCGTGCTGGTCGAGGCCGGAGGCGAGACCGGAAGGTCGGGAGCGCCCGTGCTGGGCTCGGCGCCGGCGCCCGAACTGCGCATTGACGGCGACGGCCTCGCCGCGTTGCTCGCGCGGGATCAAGCGACCGTCGTCGATCTCTCGCTCAGCCGCGACTACCTCAAGGCGCACATTCCCGGCGCCTGGTTCGCGATCCGCTCGCGGCTCGCGCACGCCTTCGCCAAAATACCGCTGCGCGGCACGCTGGTGCTGACGTCGGAGGATGGCGTGCTCGCCGGCCTCGCCGCCAGCGAGGCCCAGGCGCTGGTCGCCACGCCTGTGCGTGCGCTCGACGGCGGCAACGCCGCGTGGCTCGCGGCCGGGCATGCGCTGACCGCCGACGACCCGAGGATGGCAGACGATGCCATCGACACCTGGCTCAAGCCCTACGAGCGCTCGAAGGACACGACCAAGGCGATGCAGGAGTATCTGTCGTGGGAGGTGGACCTGCTGGCGCGTATCGAGCGCGACGGCTCGGCGCGGTTTGCGAGCCGGTCGTCAGCGGAGTGAGCGGAGCCACTTCGACAGCCTTCGCTCCCAATTCTGCATCCACCTTCCCTCGCCGCCAGGGCCGTGGCGCAGCGGCAACACACGTCCGCCCGCGCGCGCACCGCGGGAACCCTTAACCCGACCTTAACCACGGCGGAGCGATGAAGGAGCACGGCCAAACGCCTGCGACGGAGCACGCTCATGCTGGATGGAAAAGCATACCTGGCTCATTTTCCGGATGATCCAGCCTATGATCTCTCCGACGGCGTCGGCGGGTCCGGGCAGCTCAAGTCAGCCGCGCTGATGGACGCGCTTGCAGCGCTCGAGAACGAGTTCCGCACCATCCTGCGCCAAAGCGAAGCCTCACCCGAGTAGGCGACGCGCGCGATCCGGCCAGGCGCGGAACGCCCGCGCCAATTGGCCTTCTTCTCGATCCTTCCAATCGCTCGATGCTGGTTCCGCCCGGCGCTGCCGAGCCGTCGCGCGTTTGAAACCGGTCACACGCGGCGCCGTCCCCAGACACCTCCCCGCAGGCTGCCGCGCCGGAAACGGCTTCGCCCCAAATCCCATCGGTTCAGCACGAAGCCGAGCCCGAACGTCAAAATAACGATCAGCAGCACCGTTTCGATGCTCATGTTTGCACGCCCCCACGTGTCGCAGCGGTGTGTTGTAACCGCGCGACATCGGAGCACAAAATCAGCGTGCCAATATGTCCGGGCGAAAAGATTTCCGCGGCGTTGCAAAATTCCCACAGCTACGACGGTAGCGGCTTGACCTGCGCGCGCGGCTCGACGAGCTGAAGACCGACGGCAGCGACCCGCCGAACGCCGAACGTCGGGCCGCGCGCCCGGCGTACCAGCGCGCGCTCAAGGCCCATAGCTAGACCAGCTGCTTCTGCTCACGCTCAGCATGAGGTGGGGCTTCCACCTCGGCATGATCGGACAATCTCGGCGTCAGATCTTGCGGCTTGGTGGCGAGCACGATGTTGTATCCGTTGCCGAAGACGAACACTTTCGATGTGCGCCAGATGATCTTTTCCAGATCCACCATCGTTCGCATCTTCAGCCGGTATTTCCACAGCAGCAGATGTTGGATGAAGTTGCGGGTCAGGCCCCAGGCCCAGAACGGCAGGTGGCGGTAGCGGATGGGCTTGAAGCCGAGGCCGCGGAGCTTGAAAACGAGAATGTTGGCGCCGAGAAAATTGTAGCGCCAATTCTCGAAGAAGGCCGTGACGCTGCGAAAGTCCTGCTCCCGGCGACAATGATCGAGCGATCCCGGCGAACGGATGAGCAGTCGGCCTCCAGGCTTGAGCATGCGCCAACACCGCGCCAGCCAAGCGTCTATGTCCTTGCTGTAGCCGATGGATTCGAACGCGTAGACGGCGTCGAAACTATTGTCCGGGAGATCGAGGCGGTCGAAGTCGGTCACGATCACACCGACGCGCCCGCCGAACTTCTCGAATTTTCGCCGGCAGATCTCCGCTTGCACGGCGGAATTGGTAACGCATGTGATCTCGACCTTGCGCTGGCTGGCAATGTAATCAGCCGCCGCGCCCGATCCGCACCCGAGCTCCAGCAGGCGCATCCCATCCGCCGGCGCGAGCAGGGCGAGGTCGGATTCGTAGGGATGCGTGAACGCCGACCGCGGAAAGACGCAGGTGCTGTAATTGTCGAACTCGCCGCGATAGGGCCCGAACACGTCGTCATAGGTGCGATTCTCGTCGTCGTGCTTGAGAAAATCGTCGGTCTTGGGCACCCACTCCACGAGCTGCCGCTGTTCGAATTCGTTCAGCACATGGCCGATGCCGCCGGCGTCCTTCGGGTGCGTGGCGAGAAGAAAAAGGACGTAGTGAAACAGGTTATAGGCCACGAACGCGCCGGCGATGATCGCCAGCGCCCAGAGAAGCATCGAAACAGCATCCACGCCTTGCTCCCTTGAATTGCCCAAGCAGCCTGCGATGGACAAGCTCACGATGCGGACAGAATCGCAATTGAACTGTGCTCGCCGCCAAAGGTCAACGCTTCGCCGATCCGGGCGCGCGCTCCCTGCACAAACACGGCAATTTGGCCGGTGCGCCAGGCTACGAATGACCGGACTAGCGTTATAATGCATCACAAACGGCTCAACCATGGACGCTGCCTCGGCGCGCCCCTGACGCGGAGGATTTATATGCAACGACCTCGCACCCGGATCGGCGCGCCGATCGCCCGCACCGCCGGGACGACCTTCGTCGCCGGTCTCGCGTTCTTGCTGATGTCGGGCGCGGGACTTGCACAGAACAACGTTCGACCCGGCACCGACGCGGGAGGCAACTCCGCACCCCGCCTGGACGCGCCATCTCCGGGCGCGCAAGGCCGCATTCCCGAAGCGCCGGTGGGCCACCGTCAACCGCGCCCGCAGGACCTGCCGCCGAGCGTCTTGCGCGAGGAAGGCGGCGCGAACCGAGGCGGGGTCAACGCGGACCGGCAGTTGGACCAGGAGCTGCAGATCTGCAAGGGATGCTGACGGGCGAGGCGCCTCCGCCATCGTTGCGGTGATGCAAATACGCGAAGTGCGCGCTTGCGCCGGCGCGCAGTCCCGAGATGCGCTGCCCAACGGCTCGCGCGGCCGCCCGCAGCACGTCGGCCGCAGAGATGCGCTTGAACACTCCACCCGCTGAGTCACACATTCCGAATGCTAATTCGGGCCATCGCATGCCATGGGGAATTCTGGGTGAAGACCCGCAAGTAAATTTGCTCCGGATTGCTTCCCGATTGATGTTCCAGCACTATTTCTACGGTCTTGTCGGTTTCCATATACGCTTGGAACAGGCTCGCAGTGAGGTTCGCGGTGCTCGGGCTTCCGATGCAGATGACACTGGGGTCGGCGTTGTCGACGTCTCGCATTCCTGGATTCAACACGCGACTCGGACCAACGGTCCGCAGTCGGCAGTAGCCGGCCGATGCCGGTGCGCGCACCGTGGTCATCTCCGCAGGCTCTCCGCCGCTCATGTAAGCGACCACGGACACACCGGTGAAGTGGTAAGAGCCCGGTGCCAAGGTGATGATCCCGGTAACGAAATCGCATTGAATCCCGTTGCCCCTACGCGCGTCCGTATGCGTGAAGACGCGCGTGTTCCATCCTGCCTTCAACAGCTTCGATTCCGGTGAGAATTCGGTGAATATCGCGTGTTCCGGGCCCCTTGCGGTGGCGCTCTGCGCACCTGCCTTTTGGAACGCGACTGTGCCGGCGAACAGCGCCGCACCGCCGACCAGAACGCGGCGACGGTCGGTCCTGATGCGTGTCAACCTCGTCATTTCCCACATTCCTCTCCTTGGCGAAAAGCTTCTTACGAAGGCATGAACCCGCAGGGGACGCATGTGGGCGTCCAGCACTGAATAAGAGTCACCCAGGAATGCGCTACCCCACGGCTTGCGCGGTCGCCGCTAGCACGTCCTTCGCACCGGCGACGTAGGCGTCGACAATGGCGGGGGCCTTGTCGTCGGGGCCGTTCCAGTTGATCGTCAGGCAGAACGTCACCGGCACCTTCGAAACGATCATCTGGCCGGCGACGCTCATGCAGTGGAAGCCCCCCCAGGCGATGCTGCCGCCCTTGCCGTAGGCCGGCGTGTCGGGCGGCACCGATGAGGCGATGGCGTCGGCCATGGCCGAGATGCGCTTGAACTCCGCCAGGGACTCGGGTTTCTTGAAGAATGCGCCACGCAGCGCCGGTTGATACCAGCGCACCAGCTCCTCGGCCGTGCTCGCCATCGTCTCCTTGTCGTTGAGCGGGGAGCGCGGAGCACCGGGCAAGCTGCCGTTTTGCGCGCGCAACATGCCGTCCCAACCGAGATCGACGCCCTCGGGCGCCCCGGCGATATACGAGAACAGGCGGCGGGTCGATTCCGGGATCTGCGTCTGCTTCAGTCCGGCTTCGGCGATCAGCGCGCGGACCTGCGCCGGACCGGCGGCGGCGAGCGTGATGTCGGTGGCAGTGTTGTCGCTGTGCGCAATCATGGCCTCCAGGGCGCTGCGGGCCTGGGTGGTGCCGGTAAGGTTGAGGAAGACGGGGCTGCTGAGCGAGCGCACCGCATCGTCCACTTTCACCTGCTGGTCTTCCGTGAGGCGCCCGGCTTCGACCTCGCGCAGATATTGCGCCAGGATGAAGGTCTTGACCGCGCTGCCGACGAACATGCGCGCGGCGGGATCGTGCGCGGCCCGCCACGGGGCGCTGGGGTAGTCCACGGCCACCAGGCAGCTCGCCGTCGCCGGAATGCGGGCGAAGCGGTCGACTGCCGCCTGCACCAGTGCGGCGCCGTCGGCCGCCACCGCCCGCTTGATAAAGACGGGTCCGGCCAGCGCCGAAGCTCCGAGCGCCAAGATGCGGCGACGATCACGGTTCATGGCAATCCCTTTGTTGGTGACAGCATCCGTCAGCGCAGCAACGGATAGCATAA
>CAVRXD010000056.1:0-49610 GCA_963725065.1 uncultured Alphaproteobacteria bacterium | reverse complement strand
ATTAACATATTTTCAAATCATGCGTCTCGATCCTCTCGTGAAAAATGGCCCGTCCAAGACAGGTTGCGCCGTCAGGATCATCGCATGCCGGCAATCAAGCCATACTGATGCAAACGGTGCGAGTGCGCTGGAGCAAGGGTCCGGGTGGAACTCGCGCGCGCACGGCCACGAAATCAACGCGAAATCAAGAATATTGGGAACTCCCGCGGTCTGAAATCACCTGCGACACCGTCCGCGCCTATGTCAGCCAGATGGGCATCGTCGCCGCGAAAGCGATGGCGCGGGCCAATGGCATGACGGCGGCGCAGGAGCGCAGAGCAAGGCAGTGTCTGGCGAGCCGCGACTAGACCGGCATCACGCGCCGATCGGAAAGATTTGCAAGGAGGTAGCGATGTCCCGGGAGGCATCAATGTCGGAAGCCGAGAAGTTTCGGAAGTCGACCGAGGAGTTCTGGTCGAAGATGGATCAGAAAGGCAAGCGGGTCGCGACCCGCCGCGAGCGGACGCTGGCGCGCTCCGGCAACGCGACGTCGGACAAGCCGAGGACGCCGCGCAGTGCGGCCGCCGCTCTCAAGGCGAATAAGCGCGGCAAGCGCTGATCGAGTTCACGCGCGGTCTTGTTCACGCGCGGGCTTGCGCGCGCCGCGCCCTCAACGCCTATGCCCGTTGTTTTCAGCAAATGAATTCCGCGTTCAGCCAATACCATTGACTCGCGTTACCGAATCTTAGATACTTCAATCATCATCCAAAGTTGCGTTTGATGAGTGAAGCCCGGGCGGGACACCGCGCCGGGTTTTTTCATGCCCGCGTGCGGCGCCAAGGGAATCGAAACGGCGTGCGCGCGTCGCTTTGCGTTTGTCCCGATATCGAAGGAGAGCGAAGTCATGCCGTTTGAAAAGGGCCAGAGCGGAAATCCGGCCGGCCGGCCGCGCGGATCGCGCAGCAGGGCGACGATGGCCCTGCAGGACATGCTGGAGCGTGACGCCGAAAGCATTGCCCGCACCGCGATCAACCTGGCCAAGCACGGAAACATCGCGGCGCTGCGCATCTGCATGGACCGGCTGCTGCCGCCGCGCCGGCACGAGCCGGTCACGCTCGATCTCCCGGCGCTCGACAAGGTGGCGGATACCGTTGCGGCGACGAGCGCCATCGTGGCTGCGGTCGCGGCCGGCGATCTCACCGCGGCGGAAGCGGCCGATCTGGCCAAGGTGGTGGACGTCCACGTGCAGGCGCTGGCGACCGCCGCCTTCGAGGCACGCCTTGCCCGGCTGGAACAAAGTCGCGCGCATTAAATCCCGCGCTCGGCGGCCCCGATGGGAGCCAATGAGCCAGAAGTTGTTCCCGGCCAACAGGTCGTTTCGCTGTCAGTGGCCAGTCTGAAAGAAGTGCTGATAGTCCTTGTAACTGCTCCAGTCGCCTCCCCACTTCCAACCGTTCCGCTTGAAGGCGGCCACAGCGGCGCCACCGCCCAGGATGATGCCGGGCTGGCCCCGGTTCTCAGCGGCTTGTCGTTTGGGCACCCTGTCGAAAGGTCGACCGGCTTCCGGATCGACCTCGTTACCCTTGACCCAAGGGTTTTGCACTGGGTTGATGTCGACCGCGAGCCCTGATGCATGCGCCGATAAAGTTGTTGTGCCTGCAACCGGGCGACAGTTGAATGCGCTCGTATTGTTTGCCGCCATGGATGCGGTGTCACTTCCGTCATACTTGTCCACGCGATCCATGCGCTCTATGCGAAATGCCGCACTGTCATAGATTTCGGTAAAGATGCGCGCGAGCACGGCAGCAACGGATTTGGCGACAACGAGCTCGCCCGTTGCCGGTCGACCTGCAAAGTCACGGAAGGGGACGGTCAGCAAAACGAGACGATCGCGGGAAGGACATCCCTGGTTTGGCTTCCAGGACTTCCCACGCATATCCTGCCATACTTGATCGGACAGAGGTTCCTGCTTGGCAACAAAAGGCTCCCCCCGAAGGGGAGAGTTGCCAAGCATCCCGATCACAACGCCGATGACGGCAAGCCCGACATGTTTGTTGTGGCTCTGATTCTGTTGATGGTTGTGCATGGCATCGCGATGCCGCGGGAGTAAGCGTAGACGTTTCATAGCTTGGCGTTTAACCAGCGCGACTTCGCCGATCAAGGGGTGCTGCGCGGGGATGCAGCCAAGCGCGGCATATGGCGTACACTGGCCCGCGGGGCTGGGCATCACGTGAGAGAGGTCGAAATCATGACTCCGAAAACGCTCAGTCTGCGGGACCGTTGCCGCGGCGCGCTCCGCCGCACCGCGATCGCCGCGCTCGCCGGCGCCATGGCCTTCGTGCCGCCGGCGCAGGCCTGCACCAGTTTCCTGCTGCGCACCTCGGATGGCGGCGTGGTCTACGGCCGCACCATGGAATTCGGCTTTAAGCTCACCTCGGAGGCGATCGTGCTGCCGCGCCAGTTCGCGTTCACGGCGACCGGGCCGGGCGGCAAGCCGGGCCTCGT
Source organism: uncultured Alphaproteobacteria bacterium (assembly GCA_963725065.1). GTDB lineage: Bacteria > Pseudomonadota > Alphaproteobacteria > Rhizobiales > Xanthobacteraceae > VAZQ01. Next base: position 47,126 of record CAVRXD010000056.1, on the reverse strand, counting down.
GTGGGCCTCGAAATACGGCGCCGTCGGCCTCAACGCCTTCGGCCTCCCGGTGCTCACCGACGGCATGAACGAGAAGGGCCTGGCGGGCGGCATTCTCTATTTTCCGGGCTATGCCGGCTACGCCAATGCCGCCGCGACCGACCCGGCGAAGGCGCTGGCGCCGTGGGAATTCCTCACCTGGGCGCTCACCAGCTTCGCGTCAGTGGCCGAGGTGAAGGCGGCGCTCGCCGGCGTCGCCATCATCGACGTCGCGCAGCCGAACCTGGGTATCACGCCGCCGTTCCACTACACGCTGCACGACGCGAGCGGCGCCTCGATCGTGATCGAGCCGGTGAACGGCGCGCTCAAGGTCTACGACAATCCGCTCGGCGTGATGACCAACGCGCCGACCTTCGACTGGCACCTCACCAACCTGAAGAACTACGTGAAGATCTCGCCGGTCAATGCCGAACCCATCACCATCGACGGCGTGACCATTCCCTCGTTCGGGCAGGGCTCCGGCCTGCTTGGGATCCCTGGCGATCCGACGCCGCCGTCGCGCTTCCTGCGCGCGCTCGGCTACGCGATCTCGGCCAAGAAGCTGCCGAGCGGCGAGCAGAGCGTGCGGCTCGCCGAGCACATCCTCAACAATTTCGACATTCCCATGGGCTTCATCCAGCAGAGCAAGGGCGACAACACCGCACTGGAATATACCCAGTGGTCGAGCATCGCGGAGCTGACGACCAAGCGTTACTACGTGAAGACCTACGACGACCAGGTGCTGCGCGGCATCGACCTGATGAGCTTCGATCTCGACGCCAAGACCGTCGCCTCCACGGCGCTCGAGCCCAGTCTGTCGCCGCCGGCGTTCAAGTTCGACAAGCTGCAAACGCGCTTCGGCACGCGGTGAATGTCAGGTTGGCTCTATCTGTCGGTGAGGCATCAGCTGAGCCGCAAGCTCGGTGCGCTCCCTCTCCCCAATGGGGAGAGGGTTGGGGTGAGGGGGCACGACCGTCTCGATAGACCCTAACCCCTCACCCTGCGGGAGAGGGAGCAGACCGGTTCAAGCGGGAGAGCGGGGATCATGACGCTCCATTGTTATTTCATTGTTCTCTGCAACGCTTCGTCCAGGAAGAAATGACGGATTTCACTTTGCTCCACGCGGGGTTGCGCATGAGCGTTGATGCTCCGCTTCATTGTTATTTCATTGATATTAACAATGGCGCCGGCCGGTCACCGCGACGCCGCCCATTCCGCAATGATGCCGGCGAGAGCGTCGAGCCCGTCGGTCAGCGCCGCCGGCCCCGGCTGCAGGATCAGCGGCGACTTGATCTCGCGCAGGAAGCCGTCGCGCACCGCGGGAATGGCTTGCGCGCCCGGCCGCGCCGCCACCTTGGCCGGTACGAATTTCTTGCCGCACCAGGAGCCGACGATGATGTCGGGCGCCGCCGCGATCAGCTCGGGCAGCGATACGATGCGCTCCCGGGCGTTCTTGCGCCGCGACAGCGCGGGAAACACCTCGATGCCGCCGGCGATCTCGATCAGCTCCGCCACCCAGCGGATGCCGGAGATCATGGGCTCGTCCCATTCCTCGAAGTAGACACGCGGACGCCGTGCGAGCGCCGCGGCGCGCGTGCGCGCCTGGTCGAGCCGCTGCTGCAGCGTGCGCGCGAGCGCATCGGCCTTGCCGTTCGCACCGACCAGCGCGCCGAGCGTGCGGACCATGTCGAAGATCCCCGCGACGTCGCGGTGGTTGAACGCATGCACCGCGATGCTGCGGCGGATCAGCTCGGCGGCGATGTCGGCCTGCAGGTCGGAGAAGGTGAGCACGAGGTCGGGGTCGAGCGCGAGCACCTTCTCGAAATCGGCGGAGATGAACGCCGACACCCGCGGCTTCTCCTTGCGCACCCGCGCCGGCCGCACCGCGTAGCCCGACACGCCGACGATGCGGCGCTCCTCGCCGAGGAGATAAAGCGTCTCCACGGTCTCCTCGGTCAGGCAGACGATGCGCTCGGGCGGGAACATGGCTCTCCTCGACACTCTGGTGTCGTGGAACGGACTTGCGCTCACTCCGACAGCGCGATGGGCGCGCTGAATTCCGAGGTCGCGCCCTCGCTCGAGGTGACCGTCGCCGTGAACGACGCCGGCACCGCGCCGGGGGCGTCCACGGTGAGCGCGAAGACGCCGGCGCCGTCGGCATCGGTCGTGGTCACGGTCTCGCCGAGAAAGATTTCGCCTTCGCCGCTGCCCTTGTCACGGTTGCCGAACACTTCGACGGTGAGGCGCGCGCGCGGCGTGCCGCGCAGCCGGCCTTGCACCGCGAGCTGCGCGCCGCTCCTGCGCACGCTCTCGAGCGTGGGCGCGGCGATGGCGCGATTGGGCGCGGCCTGGCAGCTGGGCGCGCCGTCCGGGCAGATTTTGGTCAGGCTCGCCGGCGGCGGATTGACCCCGATGCCGCGCTTGCCGATGTAGCGCTCGTGCTCGAGGCCGGGTAGGCCGAACACGATCGCGCCCTTGCGCAGGTTGGGGTCGCAGCTGCCGCCCGCGAAGCAGCGCTCGATCGCGCGGCCGTTGCCGTAGATCAGGTTGCGGGAGAGCCGCGCCACCGTCATGTCGGGGCTCGGCCGCACCGCGATGCCGACCGCGTTGCCGAAGATGGTGTTGTCCGCGATCACGTTGCCCGCGCCCGACAGGCTCAGGCCGAAGGTGTTGCCGGTAAAGGTGTTGCCGGCGATGAAGTTGCGGTTGCCGCCGTTGATCTGGACGCCGTCGGAATAGTTTTCGAACCGGTTGCCGAGGAGGACGTTGTCGTGGCCCAGCAGGATTTCGATGCCCTGCGACGGCTCGGGATTGGCTGGCGTCGAGCGGAACACGTTGCCGGCGACCAGGTTGAACGCGGCGCCCCGCGTCAGCTCGAGGCCGTCGCCGTTGTCGACGAATTCGTTGCGCAGCACCTTGTTGTGCACGGTGGTCGTGGGCGTGGGATTGCCGCTGCCGTCGTCGCCGGTGAGCATCACGCCAGCGCCGCCGCGATTGGCGACGATGCGGCTGTCGCGGACGGTGTTGCCGCTCGAGCGATGGATCAGCACGCCGATGCAGAAGTTGCGGATCTCCAGCCCGCTGATGTCGACACCGTGGGTGTCGACCAGCGCAAGGCCGGGCAGGGTGGTGGTGCGGATATTGGTGCCGAACTGGCCGGCGACCGCGCCGGGGCAGGTCTGCGGCCCCTTATCCTCGATGTAGCCGGAGCCGTCGATCGCAACGAACGCGCCGGTCTGCTTCCACGCCGTGCCTTCGATCGTCACCGGGCCCTTGATCGGCGGCAGCGCCGACGCCGGCTTGATCACGTGCGGACCCGGACCGCCCGGCGCGATCTCGATGCGGAAACGTCCGGGCGCGGCGTTGTTGCGCTCGATCGCCCAGCGCAGGGATCCCTCGCCGCTGTCGTCGGCGGTGCGGGTGACGTGCAGCACGTCAGACGTGGGCGGAGTGGGCGAGACGGGTTGGGCGCCGGCGGCGGTGGAGAGCGCCAGCAGCGCCAACGGCGCAATGATTTTGGTGATGGGATATGCGCGCACGTTATCCTCCCGCGCTTCTTGCAACTGCTGTCCGCCCGCATTCGCGTGGCGAACGCGAGCGTGCACCTGCGCACGCGCGTGGGCAAGGCATGTGGGCGACGGCGGCGGGATGCGGATTGCGCGCCGCGCATGCGCCGGTGATCGAGTACCCGGCACCGTCGCGCCGTCCGATCATCGTGCATATTCGCACGGCGATGCCGGCAAATAGCCATCGCTGCCAAAAAAACGTAGGATGATTGCATTGGCTGCTGCAACGAAAGCAGACGATGGGAGCTAGGGAGGACGACATGAAGAACGCGTTGCTGTGCGTCACCTCCGCGCTCGTGCTGGCCTGGGCTGCTTCAGCTCATGCGCAGGCGCCGACCGCGGGCAATCTCGAGAAGCTGTCCGACTTCAAGACCACCGGCACGCCGATGGACATCCCGCAGGTGCCGCAGACCGGCGCGAAGGCGGACGCGATCAAGAAAAATCTCGCCCGCATCAAGCTGCCGCGCGGGTTCAAGATCGGACTCTATGCCATCGTGCCTGATGCCCGTCACATCGCGGTCGGGCCGCAAGGCGTGGTGACGTTCGTCGGCACGCGCAAGAGCAAGGTGTGGGCGGTCACCGACCGCGACAAGGATCGCGTGGCCGACGAGGTCAAGGAGTTCGCTCCTTCGATCAGCTTCGCCATCCCCAATGGCGTGTGTTTCTCGAGGGATGGTTTCCTCTTCATCGCGGAGCAGAACCGCGTGCTGGTGTTCCCTGCCGCCGAGTTCTTCTACGAAGGCCCCGATGTCGCCGCCTTCGTGGTCGTGAAGCAGGGCGAGCTGATCCCGCCCGAGGAGGAATCCTATAATCACACCTCGCGGGTGTGCCGCATCGGGCCGGACGACAAGCTCTACATCACGCTCGGACAGCCCTTCAATGTGTACGCGCCGGAGAAGATGGAGCCCTACAAGAAGTCAGGGATCGGCGGCATCGTGCGCATGAGCCGCGAGGGCAAGGACCGCGACGTGTTCGCCACCGGCGTGCGCAACTCGGTCGGCATGGACTTCAATCCGCGCGATCGCACGCTCTGGTTCACCGACAACCAGGTCGACGGCATGGGCGACAACCAGCCGCCCGGCGAGCTCAACCGCGCCGACAAGGCCGGCATGAATTTCGGCTTCCCATATTTCGGCGGCGGCAAGACCCGCACCAACGAATACAAGAGCGAGACGCCGCCGGCCGATGTGACCTATCCGCAGGTCGAGATGGACGCGCACGCCGCCGACCTCGGCATGACGTTCTACAACGGCCGCATGTTCCCGCAGAACTATCGCAACGGCATCTTCTCGGCCCAGCACGGTTCCTGGAACCGGACCACGCCGGTGGGCGCGCGCGTGATGTTCACCCGGCTCAAGGACGACGGCACCGCCGATAAAGCCGAAGTGTTCGCCGACGGCTGGCTGACCGAGAACGGAGAATATCTCGGCCGGCCCGTCGACGTCGCACAGCTCCCGGACGGGTCGCTGCTGGTGTCCGACGATTTCGCCGGCGCCATCTATCGCATCTGGTACGAGGGCCGTTGACGTCATCACTCCGGGCTGCGCTCCTCGCGGGCGCAGTCCGTTCCTGCCGACGGGACCTTAAGAGCATGCCAAGCCACCGACGCACAGTGCGGCGCATTGCCGTTGCAATCCTGCTGCTGGCAACGGCCGCGCCCGCGTGCGCCGGCGATGTCGCCGCCGGCCGCCGCAAGGCGCTGGCGTGCCAGGCGTGCCACGGATTGGACGGACTTTCGAAGCTGCCGGATGCGCCGCATCTCGCGGGGCAGCCCGAGCGCTATCTGGTGAAGTCGCTCGACGAGTATCGCAAGGGCGTGCGCAAGAACGAGCTGATGATGCTGGTGGTCAAGGACCTCAGCGATCAGGACATCGCCGATCTCGCGTCCTACTATGGCGCGATCGAGATCTCGGCGCAGCCGCCGAAGTGAGTCCCGGATACGACACGTCGGAGCAGATGCGATCAGAAAAAGAGAAGATGCTCGCGGGCGAACTCTACCGCCCTGGGGATCCAGAGATACAGGCCGATCTCACGGCGACGCGGGCCTGGCTCGCTCGCTATAACGTCAGCCTCGCCCGCTCGTCCGCGGAGCGGTGGGAGTTGCTGGCGGAACGATTGGCCGACGTGGGGCCGGACACCGTGGTGCGGCCGCCGTTCCACTGCGATTTCGGCTTCAACATCCGTTTGGGGTCGAATGTCTTTCTCAATTTCTCCTGCGTCATCCTCGATGTCGTCGAGGTCGTGATCGCGGACGGCGCCCAGATCGGTCCGGCGGTGCAAATCTACGCCGCCGATCATCCGCGCGATCCGGTACAGCGTCGCGGGGGGCTGGAATTCGGGCGGCCGGTCCGCATCGGTCGCAATGCCTGGATCGGCGGTGGAGCGATCATCCTGCCGGGCGTCACCATCGGCGACGACGCGCTCGTCGGTGCGGGCAGCGTGGTGACGCGCGATGTGCCGGCCGGCGCCACCGTGTTCGGCAATCCTGCACGGGTGAAGACTTGAGCTGAAACGCGGTGGGCACCGGACCACGCCATGCGGCGCGAGCGCATCTGGAACAAGCAGATGCGGACTGGTACCCTCGGCTTCGCTTGACCTTTCACAGAACAACAAAGACCAGGGAGGAAGTCATGCGATCAAGTCCATGGATCAGCATTCTGCTCGTGGTGAGCGCGGGCCTCGCGGCGCAAACCGCCGCGGCAGGCCCGCAGGAGGACGTCGCGGCGGCGGGGCAAAAGTGGGGGACGGTCTTCGCCGATAACAATCCCGACACCATCATGCCGCTCTATGCCAAGGACGGCGTGCTCTGGGGCACGCTTTCGCCGACGGTGCGATCGGATCCGGCCGCGCTGAAGGCCTATTTCGTCGCCGCCTTCCAGGCATTGCCGAAGGCCACCGTCAAGTTCGGGGATCAGTTGATCCGGGTCTATGGCGACACCGCGGTCAACACCGGCTACTACACATTCTCGTTCACCAAGGACGGGGAGACCAAGTCGATCCCGGCTCGCTACAGCTTCACCTATGTGAAGGACGGCAATGACTGGAAGATCGTGGACCACCACTCGTCCGCGGTGCCCGCGCCCGCGGCCGCACCTGCACCTGCACCTGCGGCCACAGCCGCACCTCCGCCTGCAGCGGCACCTGCGCCTGCACCCGCGCGGTGAATAGGCGCGCCTGATGTCGTCCGGCGCGACATAGTTGCGCCGCATTGTCTCGGCCACCGACGGCCCGCGCGCTCGACAGCGCGTGGGCCGCTAGGCGTCCGGGTGCCGCAGGCCGAAGAGCTGATCGAAGGTATCAGGCCAAAAAATCTGGCTGTTTTGATCGCAGATATGGACGCTGGTATAGCCGTGGCCCATGAGGTCGGCGGCCTTGAACACGGCGCCTGCGGCGGTGATCCGAACGAACTCCGAATGATCGCCGTCCGGGTGTTCACCGTGGACGGTAAATATCATGCGCCGACCTTTCCTGGCCGGCGACTATGCGCCTTTGCGGTTGATTCCGCCAAGACATTAGAATTCAAGCCGAAGCGATTTTGCGCGTCGCCTCCCATGCTGCCGCGTTGCGGGCGCGTTGGGGAGTTCCCGGGCAAGGCTTGACCCGCGGCCGTCGGGCTTGGATCACTGTGCACGCTGCGGGACTCGGCCCGCTGTCCTTTCCAGGTTGTTTCGTACGGGGAAGGGGCATGCCGAGAGCGCCGCACGGACGCCGATCGAACAAAGAGGAAATCGCATGGTCGCCGCAGCGCCGATCGAAGGCGAATACGACTACATCATCGTCGGCGCGGGCTCGGCTGGCTGCGTGCTGGCGAATCGACTTTCCGCCGACGCCGGAGTGCGCGTGCTGCTGCTCGAAGCCGGCGGCATGGACAACTGGATCTGGTTCCACATCCCGGTCGGCTATCTCTTCTCCATCGGCAATCCGCGCTCGGACTGGATGTTCAAGACCGAGCCGGAGGAAGGGCTCAACGGCCGCAGTCTCAACTATCCCCGCGGCAAGGTGATCGGCGGCTCCTCCGCCATCAATGCCATGATCTATATGCGCGGTCAGGCCGCCGACTACGATCACTGGCGTCAGCTCGGGCTTTCCGGCTGGGGCTGGAACGACGTGCTGCCGTTCTTCCGGCGACACGAGGATCATTTCCTCGGCGCCAGCGACGCGCACGCGGTCGGCGGCGAATGGCGCATCGAGGCGCCGCGCGTGCGCTGGGACATCCTCGACGCTTTCCGCGACGCCGCCAGCGAGGCCGGCATCAAGCCGATCCCCGATTTCAACACCGGCGACAACGAGGGCTCGTGCGCCTTCCACGTCAACCAGAAGCGCGGGCGGCGCTGGTCGGCGGCGCGCGGATTTCTCAAGCCCGCGCTCGGCCGGCCGAACCTGCGGCTGGAAACCCAGTGCCTGGTGGAAGGCATCGTGTTCGACGGCAAGCGCGCCGCCGGTGTGCGCTGGCGGCAGAACGGCGAAAGCAGATCGGCGCGCTGTCGCGGCGAGGTGGTCCTCGCGGCCGGCTCGATCGGCTCGGTCCAGATCCTCAAACTGTCCGGCGTCGGTCCCGCCCGCGAGCTCGCGGAGACCGGCATCGCGGCCGTGCTCGACCGGCCGGGCGTCGGCGAGAACCTGCAGGATCACCTCCAGCTTCGGCTCATCTACAAGATCGCGGGCGTCAAGACGCTCAACGCCGCCTATCGCTCCCGCGTCGGCCGCGCCCGCATGATGTTCGACTATGCGCTGTTCCGCCGCGGTCCGCTCACCATGGCGCCCTCGCAGCTCGGGCTGTTCACGCGCTCCGACCCCGCGCGCGAGCGCGCCAATATCCAGTTTCACGTGCAGCCGCTGTCGCTCGACAAGTTCGGCGATCCGCTGCACGAGTTTCCCGCCTTCACCGCGAGCGTGTGCAATCTGCAGCCCACCAGCCGCGGTTTTGTGCGGCTGCGCTCGGCGGACCCCGCCGACAAGCCCGTCATCAAGCCGAACTATCTCTCGACCGACGAGGATCGCCGCGTCGCTGTCGATTCGATCCGCGTCGCCCGCCGGATCGTAAAGGAGCCTGCCCTCGCGAAGTACCATCCGGTCGAATATCTCCCGGGGCAATCCGTCGGCGATGACGACGCCTCCCTGATCAAGGCCGCGGGCGACATCGGCACCACGATCTTTCACCCCGTCGGGACCGCCAAGATGGGACGCGAGAGCGATCCCATGGCGGTGGTGGATGAGCGCCTGCGCGTCATCGGGCTCGAGCGCCTGCGCGTGGTCGACGCCTCGATCATGCCGACGATCTCGTCGGGCAACACCAACGCGCCCACGATGATGATTGCGGAGAAGGGCGCGGCGATGATCCGCGAGGACCGGCGGAGCAGGCGGGTGTAACGGCCGATCTGGGGAGGGAGAGCAGCGCCCTCGCTATGTCGGCTAGAGCGGCCCGGCGGCTTGATCGGGCACCGACGCCACACGAACGGTTCGGGCAGAGTGCGTGCGTACGGCGGCCCTGCGCATGATGCCCGACAGGAATCCATATGCCGCGGTCCATGCCGCGGCGACGGCTGGTGTCCAGGCCTCACCGAGACCTTGCTGCAAGGTCCATAACAACGCGGCGCCGACCGAGTTGTAGTGCGCGTCGGTGACGCCATAGCCGGCATGACGGCGGCCCAGCTCTTCAACCGTCGATGCCAGCGCGTCGAGGTTGTCGAGCCCACGGACGGCGACTGCCAGCATCTGCAGGAGCTTGCGCCGTTGCGCCGGCATGTCCGTCGCGCGAAACAGTTCGCACGTGCTGGGGTCGATCTCGAACAGCCGGCGGTAGAACAGCTCGCCCGCGGCATCGGCGATGGGAACGACCTGTTTCCAGGTCTCCTGCACGATCCGCGCCTGGTCGGGGGTCATCGTAGTGCTCCTTGCTGGCCGCTGCGTCGGGTGAAGTGTCGTGGGATGTTGGAAAGGCCGCCGGTGCGTTCCCGGTCAGTAGATCATCGAGAAGTCCTCGATCTGCTGCACCGGCAGATCCATCGCCCGTTCCATCAGCCGAAACGGGTTGATCGCCGCCACGGTTACCTGCTGGGCCGGTGTCCGCCAGCCGGCGGCGAGCGGCATGGTCGCGATCAGGCTCAAGCTGGCCACGGTCAGTGAGATACGAAGGGCTTTGCGCATGGAAACCTCCTCAGGCGGCCCGGCAGGGTGCCGGCGCGCAGGGAGTTGCATAGCCGCAGAGGGCCCGACAGGCTTGACGCGGGGCTGTGGTTGATCGGGAATCTGCTTGGAGATTCTCTGGAGATTCCTTGAATAAGGTATAAGGGCTGCGCCGGGTCAGCCGGCCCTCCGGGTCCTCCCGAAGCCGGAGTTCAGGGTGACAACGCCGCAAATTTGTTGACGGAAATGATTGCGCGAAGCCCGTCTCATCGGGCAACAGGAACGCACCAAGCACAATGATTGTGGGGCCGGGCGCTTCGGCGCGGGGCCTCGATGACATCAGGGACAGGGACGACGTAATGAAGCTGATTCGACGGGTTCGGGCGCTCCTGCTGACGCCGCGGTCGGAATGGAAGGTGATCGAGCAGGAGCCGAAGACGACCTCCGATCTCTTTATCGATTATGTCGCCATCCTCGCAGCCATCCCGGAGGTTGCTCGCTTCATCGGCCAATCCTTCATCGGGGACTATGCGCCGATCGTACCCAGCTTGGTGCGCATGGTCGTCGTCTATCTGTTGACCTTCGTGATGGTCTACATCATCGCGTGCGTGATCAATGTGCTCGCGCCGAGATTCGGCGGCCGGAAGAACTTTGGCAACGCGCTCAAGCTGTCGGTCTACTCGCATACGCCGCTGTGGCTTGCGGGCATTTTCCTGCTGATCCCGGGCCTGAACTTTCTGCTCATCCTGGGTGTCTACGGTCTCTACCTGTTCTGGATCGGATTGCCGCTCCTGATACAGGTGCCGGATGACAAGGCGCTGCCGTACGCGGCGGTCGCGACCGGCTGCGCGCTTGTTCCCGCGCTCGTGCTGGCGATCTTGTAGGGAGTCGCGCTTACGGCAGCGCTTTCAGATGCCGGATCGGGCGGCCGGGCGTGAGCGTCGCTGCCGCCGCGACCACGGCATTGGCGTCGATGCCGTAGTGCCGATAGAGGTCCGGGATCGAACCGGTCTGCCCGAAATGCTCGACGCCGAGTGGCCGCACGCGATGGCCGTGTACGGCGCCGAGCCAGGCGAGTGTTGCGGGATGACCATCGAGCACCGACACGATGCCGCAATGGGACGGAACGTCGGCCAGCAGTTTTTCGATATGCGAGCGGGCATGAACGAGGCCGCGCTCGCGCGCGCGTTGCGCCGCCGTCCAGCCGGCGTTAAGCCGGTCCGCCGAGGTCACGGCGAGCAACCCGACGTCGCGCCGGTCTTCCGCCATCAGGCCGACCGCCTGGATCGCCTCGGGCGCGACCGCGCCGGTATAGGCGACCACGACCTGGCAGTTCGGGCCGGGCTTGCGCAGCCAGTAGGCGCCGTCGACGATCGACTGGCGCAGCTCGGGCGTCATCTCGCGCTTGATCTGCTCGATCGGGCGCGTCGAAAGCCGCAGGTAAACCGAGCCGCCGGTCTCGTCGCGCAGCCAATTGCGCTCGGAGGATTCGCTTTCGCCGGCGCGCTGGACGTAGTCGAACGCAAACACGAGGATCGCCGCGAGTTCGTCGACGAAGGCCGGCTCGAACGCCGCAAGCCCGTCCTGCGCGATCCCGATGAGCGGCGTCGCGATCGACTGATGCGCGCCGCCCTCCGGCGCAAGCGAGAGGCCCGACGGCGTCGCCACCAGGATGAAGCGGGCCTCCTGGTAGCAGGCATAGTTGAGCGCATCGAGGCCGCGCTGAATGAACGGATCATAGAGCGTGCCGATCGGGATCAGGCGTTCGCCATTGATCGCATGCGAGAGCCCGAGCGCCGACAGCAGGGTGAATAGGTTCATCTCGGCGATGCCGAGTTCGATGTGCTGGCCCTTGGGCGAGAAGTCCCAGTTGAACGTGGAGGGAATACGCTCGCTCTTGAACGTGTCGGCGAGCTTTTCGCGCGCGAACAATCCGCGGCGGTTGACCCACGGTCCGAGATTGGTGGACACCGTGACGTCGGGTGAGGTGGTGACGATCCGGTCGGCGAGCTCCGTCTGCTCGCGTCCGAGCTCGTTGAGCAAGGCGCCGAATCCCGCCTGCGTCGACATCACCGGCTGGATAGTGACCGGCAATTGCGCCGGCGCCGGAAGGCGCGCGGCGTGATGACGGCGCGCGCCTTCCGTAAACGGCACGTGATCGAGGAAGGTCTGCAGCGTGTCGGGAGCGATGCTCAGGCCCTCGAACTTGTCCCATTCGTGTCCGGGCCTCACGTGCATGGCCTTGCGCAGGCTTTCGACCTGCGCCGGCGTCATCAGACCGGCATGGTTGTCCTTGTGGCCGGCGAACGGCAGCCCGAAGCCTTTGATGGTGTAACAGATGAAGCAGATCGGCCGGTCGTGATCGACCTTGCCGAAGGCCTCGAGCAGCGACGGCAGATCGTGGCCGGCGAGATTGGTCATCAGCCGCGCCAGCTCCTCGTCGGAGCGGGCCTCGATCAGCCGCGTCACCGGACCTTGGTCGCCGATCTCGTCGAGCAGCCGCCGGCGCCAGGCGGCGCCGCCCTGGAACACGAGCGCGGAGTAGAGCTGGTTCGGGCAATTGTCGATCCACTGGCGCAAGCGCTCGCCACCGGGTTCGCTGAACGCCTCGTTGAGCAGCGAACCGTATTTGAGAATGACCACATCCCAGCCGAAGGCCTGGAACAACGCCTCATAGCGCGCCCACAAGCCTTCGCGGATCACGGCGTCGAGGCTCTGGCGATTGTAGTCGATGATCCACCAGCAATTGCGCAGGCCCTGCTTCCAACCTTCGAGTATCGCCTCGAAGATATTGCCCTCGTCGAGCTCGGCATCGCCGACTAGGGCGATCATGCGGCCTTCGGGTCGCTCCAGGCCCCAGCCATGGGCGCGGACATAGTCCTGCACCAGCGAGGAGAACAGCGTCTGGGCGACGCCGAGCCCGACCGAGCCGGTGGAGAAGTCGACGTCGTCGGTGTCCTTGGTGCGCGAGGGATAGCTCTGCGCGCCCTTGTAGCCGCGGAAGTCCTCGAGCTTCTGCCGGCTCTGCCGGCCGAACAGATATTGGATGGCGTGATAGATCGGGCTCGCATGCGGCTTGACCGCGACCCGATCCTGCGGACGCAGCGCGCGGAAATAGAGCGCGGTCATGATGGTGGCGAGCGACGCCGAGGAGGCCTGATGGCCGCCGACCTTCAGGCCGTCGGTGCTCTCGCGCAGGTGATTGGCGTGGTGGATGGTCCAGCTCGCAAGCCACAGGACCTTTTTTTCGAGCTCGCCGAGGATGCGAAGCTCGTCGGTGCTCGGGTTCCCCTGTTTGCTCTTGGTCATCGCTCGAGGTTCAACAGTTCGTCCGGAATGACCAAGTACTTATGCCGTGCGGGAGCCAAAAGCGAGCCGCGATCGAGCGCCGGCCTACGGCGCCAACAGCACGCGCCGGCAGGCGTCCGGCAGATCGGCCATGCGAAGCCCGGGCCGGGGCTTCGACGGCGTCGGCGACGGCTTGGGATGGAGGACGGCTTCGGTGAACCAGTAGTCGAGTTCCTTGCCGCAGCCGTCGTCCGCCGGCCGCGCCGGCTGCGGCGTGCATTCCGGATTGTCGGACGGGCAGACCAGCCGAACGTGGAAGTGATAGTCGTGGCCCCACCACGGCTGTACCTTGCCGAGCCAGCCGCGGTCGCTGCCGGCTTCGCGGCACAAGGCCTTCTTGATCGCCGCATTCACAAAGATGCGGGCCACCTGTGGGTCTTTCGCGGCGGCCCTGATCACGTTGAGATGCGCAGGCGTCCAAACTTTCGGGTCGACATCGGTGCGGTCTTCGGCGACGACCATGGTCGCGGACATTTCCTCGCGCTCCTGGCGCGAAAGCTCGCGGTCGGGCATCGGCGTGAGCCAGATGTCAGCGTCGAGACCGACCTGATGGCTGGCATGGCCGGTGCGCATGGGGCCGCCGCGCGGTTGCGACATGTCGCCGACCAGCAGACCACGCCAGCCGGTGGTCGGGGCCTTGGCGGAGAGCTGTTCCAGGAATTGCACCAGGTTTGGATGCCCCCAGTTGCGGTTGCGCGATAAGCGCATCACCTGCCATGTGGCGCCGTTGATCGGCAGTGCCACGCCGCCGGCAAGGCACCCCTTGGAATAGAAGCCGAGGGTGCGCGCATCCATCCTGGCCGGCGCGGTCTTGCGGCCGAACAATTCCTTCGCCGGGGTGGCGGGATCTTCGGGATGGGCAAGCGGCGGGAGCGGCTCCGGATTGACGCTGCCTCGGTCCTGGGCGGCGGCATTCTGCGGCAGCCACAACAGCGCGGCGCACAGCAGTGGAGCGGCGCGGCGCGCGGCAATGCGCCAAGCTGCGCCGAACGGCGTATTCATCGTCGTCGTCATGCTCGCGGCATCCGAAATGAGAATTGGGCCGCCCCCGTTCGGAGCGTCGGCCGACCCGAGTCGACACCGAACCCCGCCTCCATGCCGCGTAAACCGCGGGATTTAGCCCGTCAAGCGGAATGCGGCGGCGCAAGAGCGGAGCGTGGTCGGGAGCGATAACGGTATAATATTACTGTCACCGTGTCATACCTTTCGTCGCGCCGCCGCCCGACGGGCGCGTTGCCGGTAGGCATCGGCAAGACGAGCGGCGGGATCGCCAAAAAGATCGGCTTCGCCGCCGGCAAGCTTGAGCAGCCGTTGCTCCGTCATCGCGTGGGGCTCGATGGTGCCATCGGCACGGATGTGGCCAGGCGTCACGCCGCGCTCGGCCAGGGCGCGGCCCACCAGCAGACAGCGGTGGCAATCGAGCGGTTCGCGCTCCGAGCACAGGAGGCACACCCGATGACGCCGCGTCTCATCAATGACGCGGTCGAGCCCGGCACAAAATTCGGGCCGCCGCGCCATGGCCTCGTAGTCGGCGATGCCGTCGCAGTAGAGTTGGGGATCGCGCGGGCGGCCGCCGAGTTCATCGCCAAGTTGGAGATAGGCGAGGCCTTCGGCCGCGAGTTGTGTCGCCAGCGGCTTGCTCGAGAACCATGGGCACCAGCGCGAGAACGGCACCGAGCGCACATCGATGATCGCGCTCACCTTGGAATCTCTGAGCAGCGTGATGAAGCGATCGGCGGGCAGGTTGGAATGACCGATGGTCATGAGATCGCAGGTTTGCGCGGCGGTCACCGGATCGCCTCACATGATCGCGGGCCCTTGCCGAGGGGGGCGCGGCAACAGAGCGTTAATGGGGAGGTGGTAATGCATCCGATTGCCGATTGTGCGCGTATTGATTCGAGGGGCACCCCGGAGGACTTGCAATGATTCGAGCAGCCGCCACCGCCGCGGTAGCGATATCGATGCTGGCGTCGCCGGGCGACGCTCGCGCTGATGTCCTGGTCAGGATCGACAAGTCGAGCCAAAGCATGTCCGTGATCGTCAACGGGCAGCACCGCCATACTTGGTCGGTATCCACCGGCATATACGGCACGCCGAGCGGGACCTTCCGCCCGCAGTCGCTCGCGCGACACCATCGGTCGACACTCTACAACAATGCTCCGATGCCGTACTCGATCTTCTACGACGGCAATTTCGCCATTCACGGGACGACGCATGTCTCGCGACTTGGCGGTCCGGCCTCGCGCGGCTGTGTCAGGCTGCATCCTGCGAATGCCGCAATTCTATTCGCGCTGGTGCGTACGGAAGGGCTGGGCAACACGCGGATTTCGATCCAGTAGGCTGTTTCCATCAACTCAGCGTGTATCGCCATCGGTTCCCGGCGCGAGTTCCGCAGAACGTTCGGAACCCCATGCCGTTAGGGCCGTTTTCCCTAGGACATTTATCAGGGAGAACACGCATGGCTATGGCAACCCAAAACAAGACCCTCGACCGGCGCGAGACCGCAAGTCTCATCGGAAGCGACAAGGTGGAAGGCACGCCGGTCTATCGCTCGAATGGCGATCGCGTCGGTCAGGTCGAGCGCGTCATGATCGACAAGCTCAGCGGCAAGGTCGCCTACGCGGTGATGAGCTTCGGGGGCTTCCTCGGCATCGGCGAAGACTACTATCCGCTGCCGTGGCCGCTGCTGACCTACAACCCGCGGCTTGAAGGCTACGAAGTTAACGTCGGCGAGGAGCAACTCAAAGGCGCGCCTAAATACTCCAAGCACGAGAGCTGGGATTGGTCCGACCGCGCCCGCGACAAGAAGGTCTATGATTATTACGGCGTAGGCGCATATTGGGCCTAGAACAAATCACTCGGAGGCCACTGAAGCCCCCGGCCACGGCCGGGGGCTTTTCATTGCCATTCGTAAGAATTCCGTTTGACCCGTCCCTCGATCACGATTTCGCCGACCATTCCGTGCTCGGCGTGGCTCTTGCCGTCGGCGCCGACGATGCCACACCGGAGATCCGTCGCCCGACCGGCGGCTACGGGTACGAACCACCATTCGGCGATGTGCCCTGGATATACTTCGATCTCGCGGATGGCGCCCTTGAACTCGGCAAGCGTCGTCCTCTTGCCATCACGGTCCTGCACGACCTGGACCTTGCGCGTGTAGATGAGCTGCGTGAAAGCATGCGAGGTGAAATAGTGCGGGTCGTTGCTCGGATTGCGCAACACGAGCTTGTAGAGCTTGCCGGTTTCGAACCGAAGCTTGTTGGGCGCGAAGGCATGTTGTCCGGGTTTGCCCAGTTCGATCGTGACTTCGATCGGCTCCTGGCGCGACAGATCGCCTGCAGCATGGACAACGGGCGATACGAGCAGCAAGGCGGCAACGGCAACGCCGCGGCACATTGAGGAAATGGCAATCATGGCGTGGACCCTCCCAGACAGCTCCCGATACTGCAATTAAGAATTATTTGCAACTGCGGCACAACGTCCTTGCTATTGATCTCCCGCATCGTTTCCGGCGCCGAAGGTGCTTTAGACTGAAACCCCCGAATCGATCTCCAGGGAGGCCGTGACATGGCGTGTCACCAGCACTGCGCATCGTCGGACGTCATTGCCAGCCGGCGTTCCTTCATCGCTGGGGTCGCCTGCACCGCCATCGTGCCTGGCGCAGCCTTTGCGCAATTGTCGGGACCCGGTTCTGACGCGGATGTCCGTTTCATGCGTATGGCGATCGAGGAGGCGCGTCAGGGCGACTTTCCGTTCGGTGCGGTGATCGTGCGGGATGGCGCGGTCATTGCGCGCGGGCGCAACCTCGGGCGCAGCACCAGGGATCCGACCGCGCACGGCGAGATGGTCGCGATCCGGCGGGGCCTGGCGGATCATGGTCCAGACGCGCTGAGGGGCAGCACGCTGTACACGTCGGGCGAATCCTGTGCGATGTGCATGGGCGCGATCCTCTGGTGTCACATGGGAAGACTGGTTTTTGCCGCGTCGATTGCCCAACTCGCCGCCAAGATCGACCAGATCATGCTGACCGACGCCGATATTGCCGCGAAGGCACAGTTCGCCCCGATTTCAATCACCGGCGGCGTGCTCGCCGACGAGGCGATGGCGCTGTTTACGAAGTAGTGCATCGTTGCTTGCGATCGAGCTGACATTTTTGCGCTGTTGGAGATGCCGATGATCGCTCTGCGTGCGGCAAAGGCGACAACGGTCGCGGCGATCGCGCTGTTCGCCAGCTTGGTCGCGTTCGGGAACCTGACCGACTACAACACCAACTTCGCCTTCGTCGAGCATGTTCTGTCGATGGACACGATCTTTCCGTTCTCGACCATCAAGTATCGGTCGATCACGAATCCAACGCTTCACCAGGCGGCCTACGGCATCATCATCGCGACCGAGGGCGTGATCGCGGTGCTGTGCTGGATCGGCGCGATCGCGCTCGTGCGTCGGCTGCGGGCCGATGCCGCGACGTTCAACAGGGCGAAGACGTTCTCCGTCCTTGGCCTGCTGCTTGGCTTCCTGCTGTGGCAGGTCGGCTTCATGTCGATCGGCGGCGAGTGGTTCGGGATGTGGCAGTCGCAGCAATGGAACGGCGTGCCGAGCGCGTTCCGGTTCGTCGTGACCATCATCGCGGTGCTGATCTTCGTGGCGATGCCGGATCAGGAGCTCGATCGACGAGAGATCGCACCGAGCGAGTAGACCACGCGCTCAGCGTCACACGTCCACTTTCAGGGCGGCGATGAACGCCTCCTGCGGGATCTCCACCTTGCCGAACTGCCGCATGCGCTTCTTGCCTTCCTTCTGCTTCTCGAGCAGCTTGCGCTTGCGCGTGACGTCGCCGCCGTAGCACTTCGCGGTCACGTCCTTGCGGAAGGCGCGCACGGTCTCGCGCGCGATGATCTTGCCACCGATGGCGGCCTGGATCGGCACCTGGAACATGTGTGGAGGGATGAGCTCCTTGAGCTTCTCCACCATAGCCCGGCCGCGGCTTTCCGCGCGGGTGCGGTGAACCAGCATGGAGAGCGCGTCGACCGGATCGGCGTTGACCAGGATCTGCATCTTTACCAGGTCGGCGGGCTTGTAGTCGGTGAGGTGATAGTCGAACGAGGCGTAGCCCTTCGACACCGACTTCAGGCGATCGTAGAAATCGAAGACCACTTCGTTCAGCGGCAGATCGTATTTCACCATGGCGCGATTGCCGACATAGGTGAGCTCGACCTGGACGCCGCGGCGGTCCTGGCAGAGCTTGAGCACGCTACCGAGATAGTCGTCGGGCGTGAGAATGGTGGCGCGGATCCAAGGTTCGTTGATCTCCTCGATCTGCATCGGGTCAGGCATGTCGACCGGATTGTGGATCTCGATCTCCTGCCCGTTGCGCAGATTGATCTTGTAGATGACGGAGGGAGCGGTCGCGATCAGGTCGAGATTGAACTCGCGCTCCAGCCGCTCCTGGATGATCTCGAGGTGCAACAGCCCCAGAAAGCCGCAGCGAAAACCGAAGCCGAGCGCGGCCGAAGTTTCCATCTCATAGCTGAAGCTCGCGTCGTTGAGCCGAAGCCTGCCCATGGCCGCGCGCAAATCCTCGAACTGTGCGGCGTCGACCGGAAACAAGCCGCAGAACACGACCGGTATGGCCGGACGAAAGCCGGGCAGCGCCTCGGTCACCGGCTTCCTGTCATCGGTGATGGTATCGCCGACGCGGGTGTCGGCCACGTCCTTGATCGAGGCGGTCAGAAAGCCGATCTCGCCGGGCCCGAGTTCCCCCATATTCAGGAGCTTCGGCGTGAATACGCCGACGCGATCGACCTCGTAAGCCGCGCCGGTACCCATCATGCGGATGCGGTCGCCCTTCTTGAGCACGCCGTCGACGATGCGCACCAGCACGATGACGCCGAGATAGCTGTCATACCAGCTGTCGACCAGCAGCGCCTTGAGCGTCGCGCCGCGGTCGCCGCGGGGTGGCGGCAGGCGCGTGACGATGGCTTCCAGCACTTCCGGAACGTTGAGCCCCGTCTTCGCCGAAATCAGGATGGCGTTCGAGGCGTCGAGCCCGATCACGTCCTCGATCTGCTGCCTTATCTTTTCGGGCTCGGCGGCCGGCAGGTCAACCTTGTTGAGGACAGGTACTATTTCGTGATTGTTCTCGATCGCCTGGTAGACGTTGGCGAGGGTCTGCGCTTCCACGCCCTGGGACGCGTCGACGACCAGCAGCGAGCCCTCGCAGGCGGCGAGCGAGCGGTTGACCTCGTAGGCGAAATCGACGTGCCCAGGGGTGTCGATCAGGTTGAGCACATAGTCCTTGCCGTCGCGCGCGCGGTAGGCGAGCCGCACGGTCTGCGCCTTGATGGTGATGCCGCGTTCGCGCTCGATATCCATCGAGTCGAGCACCTGCTCCACCATCTCGCGCTCGGCGAGGCCGCCCGTCGACTGAATCAGCCGGTCGGCCAACGTCGACTTGCCGTGGTCGATATGGGCGATGATGGCGAAGTTGCGGATATTTTCGATTGCCGCATTCATGGCGCGCGCATTAGCATTCATGTTCGCAAGCGGCAAGCACAGCCGCTCGGCTCCTTAGCTGTCGACGATGACACGGCAGCGTGTCGTTCACTCCGCCGCCATCTGCTGCTCGACGAGGAACGGCTCAAGCAAGACCGGCTGGCCGGCGCGCGCCACGATCACGTGGCCGGGAGGAACCGGTTTCCAGTGCGAGCGGTCGCCATCGAGCGGCTCCGATACGACAACGACGTTGCCGCCGGACTCCTGATAGTAGAGCGAATTGGCATTGTCGTTGGCGGAATAGCGAAAGGCGTAGAGGTCGCGACCGTTGGAGAGCGCGGAGGTGAAGCGCAGCGGCTCCTTGTAACCCTTGCCGCTGACCATGTCCGTAATGGTCGCGAGCACGCGCTTGGTCGCCCCGACCGGATCCTTGTCGCCACCGGCGCCGAGAATGGCGAGAAACACCGCCTCCGAATCGGTCGTCCCGATGCGGGAGCCATAGACCTCGTCGGGAATCAGCGCCTCGACCTTCCGGCGCAGCCGTGACCAGTTGCCGATCATGCCGTTGTGCATGAACAGCCAGCGTCCGCAGGCGAAGGGGTGGCAGTTCGGGCGCGTGATCGGCGTGCCCGTCGAGGCGCGCACATGGGCAAAATAGAGATGCGAGCGGATGTGACGGCAGAGATAGCGCAAATTCTCGTCAGACCAGGCCGGCCGGACCTCACGGTAAAGTCCGGGCTCGCTGTGCTGGCCGTACCAGCCCATGCCGAAGCCGTCGCCGTTGGTGGCGGCGGTCGATTCCAGCGCCCGCTGGCTCTGCACCACCAGCGAGTGGGCGGGCGCGGTCACGTATTGTTCCAACGGGATGGTTTCGCCGCGATAGGCGATCCAGCGGCACATGGGAGCTGCTCCGAGGCCAGACACATATACCTTCGCCGACCGATGCGGCAAAGCAATGGCGGCAGGTTGGTTTCCCCTGATATGGACCTCCCCGGCACGTCATGCCATAGCCTTTGGCTTCCAAACGGGGCGGGGTAGGGTGCTTTCCATGTCGGCTACGACCGATAGCGGGCGGCGCGGGCTCGCCCTCATGGAGCGGCTGCTCGATTCGCTCACCGATCCGGCACGACGCGAGCGTTCGGTGGCCGCCGCGCTCCTTTGCTATGTGGCCCTCTGGACCCTGTATGGCATCCTGGCGAAGGCCAGCCAGGACATCCACGTCGACATGTCCGAGCAGTTCGCCCTCGCGCGCGAGCTGGCACTCGGCTATCCGAAGCATCCGCCCCTGACCATGGCTGTCGTGCGTGCCTGGTTCGCGGTCTTCCCGGCCGCCGACTGGGCCTATTACCTGCTTGCGATGGCCAATGTCGGCCTCACGCTGTGGATCGTCTGGCGGCTCATGGCGCGTTTCGTCGACGGCGAAAAGCGCGTCGTCGGATTGGCCCTGCTTACGCTGGTGCCATTCTTCAACTTCCATGCCCTCAAGTTCAACGTCAACACGGTGTTGATGCCGCTATGGGCGGCGACGACGCTGTGGTTCCTGCGCTCGTTCGAGACCCGGCGCCCGCTGGACGCCGCGCTCGCCGGGCTCGCGGCGGCGGCGTCAATGTATGGAAAATACTGGTCGGTGTTCCTGCTGATCGGGCTCGGGCTTGCCGCGCTCGCCGACCCGCGCCGCGCCGCCTACTTCCGGTCCGCAGCGCCGTGGGTGACCGTGGCGGTCGGCGCGCTGGCGCTCGCGCCGCACGCAGCCTGGCTTGTCGCCAACGATTTCGCGCCGTTCTCGTATGCCGTGGTCGTTCATGGCGCGAGCTCGCTCGTTTCGACCCTGGGGGCGGTAGGCGGCTATCTCGCCGGCAGCGTCGGCTATGTCGCGATCCCCCTCATCATCGTCTACTTTGCCGCGCGTCCCGTCGGCGCCACCGTCAGGGACATGGCCTGGCCGGCGCAGCCCCAGCGTCGGCTGGCAGCGCTGGCATTCTGGGCCGTGCTGCTGACGCCGGCGCTGGTGGCCCCCTTCACCGGGGTGCGTCTGACTTCGCTCTGGACGATGTCGGCGTGGACGCTGCTGCCCGTCATGCTGCTGTCCTCGCCGCAGGTGACGATCAGTCGGCGCGACGCGCTCGGGATCCTGAACGTGGCCGCCGCCTTCCCGGTCGCGATGGTCGCCGCCGCTCCGGCGATCGGCTTTGCCATCCACAGCTCCGAGCCGCCGCCGGGCACTGCTCAGTCCTCGCTACTGGCCGAGCCGGTCGAGCGGGTGTGGCGCGAGACAACCAATCAACCGTTGCGGCTGTTCGGCGGCTACGAGGAATTCACCGACGCCGTGCCCTTCTACATGCCCAGCCAACCATTCGCGGTGCATGTGCTCGACGGGGTCGCGGTTTCCCAGGCGCTGGAGGCGCGCATCGGGCGCGACGGCATCGCGCTGGTCTGTCCGACGCGCTCCCCGGAGCGCCCGACCACTGGCCTGTGTATCGACCGCGCGGTCGCGCGGGCGCGCTGCTCGCTGCCCGGCATGCAGGTCGAAGTCGAGGTCTTCCGGCGTCACCTCGGCGTCGGGGGCAAGCGGGCGCGCTATCTCATCATCACCATTCCGCCGATGCAGGCGGACAGGCTCCCCCCGCTGCGCGACCTCGCTACGGGCTACCCGGTGCGGCCCTTCAAAACGGAATGACGGCGGTCTTGAGCAGCGTGACGGCGTTCTGCAGCGTGGAGCGCCCCTGCGCCTGCGTCCGCTCGAAGTCGGCGTAGGACCGATCGAAGCGATCCAGCTCCTCGCGCTTTTGGCGCTCATCGAGGAAAGAATGGATCAACGCGTTGCGGGCGATCGCCTTCAACGTCCGGTAGCCGAGTCCCTGGTCGTCGACGGCGCGGAAATATTCGTTGGTCATATTGATGCGGGAGACGCCGGCATCGTCGGTCGAGAGCACCACCGGCACGCCGGCGGCAAGGTAGGCCGCCAGCGGATGGTTCTTGCCGCGCACGCCCAGGATGATGCTGTTGCTCGAGAGGTTGATCTCGACCACGACCGGCCGCCTTCGCATCTCGGCCAGAAGGCCTTCCATGTCATGCTCGAATGCGAGCGCGACGCCGTGGCCGATGCGCCGCGCATGGGCGATCTCAACCGCCTGGCGGATGTGGAAGGTGAGGTCCGGCGGCGGAACATCGCCGAGCCAGAGTTCGCCCGCGTGCAGCGCGACCGGCAAGTCGCTCGCCAGGAATGCGACGATCTCCATGTGGCGGGTGTAGTCGCGCCGCGCGATCAGGTTGTCCTCGGACTGCACCAGGTTGAGCGCGACCACCTGCGGTTCCGCGCGGATCAGCCCGGCGGCGATGGCGGTCTGCAGGAATACGTCGTCCGGCGAGCTGTTGCGCAGGATCTGCGCGATGTAGCGGAAAGTGACCGCGCAGCCCGGTCGGGTTGCCTCCTGATCGCAGCCGAGCTCGCTTCTGATCTTGCCGATCGAAGCGGTCAGATCGTTGCGCTTCGCGGTGACGCAGTCATCGAGGCCGTTTGCTCGCAGCGCCGCAAGCCTGCCCGGATCGTCGGTCTGCTCGGCCATCGCCTTGATGAACCGGTCGCGATCGTTCCAGCAGGCAAAGGACGCCATGAACTCGACGTACTGCACGTTCTCGCTGTGATACTGCTTGAGCTGGTCGATCGTCATGTCGACGAAACGCGAGCCGGATGCCGCGCCGAATTTATCGAATGCCGCGAAGAATTTGTCGTGATCGCTCGGCACCGCCACGGTCGGTACGAAGGAGCGGGTCGAGAACGCGTTGACCAGCTGATCGTAGAGCTTTTGATTGTGCATGGCGTCGGTCGCGGGCACGTCGCCCGGAAGGTCGCATTCCGGCTTCGACAGCAGGGTGTTCGCAGGGTCCGCGCAGAGATGCTGCTGGGCCGCCCACGCGATGAAACGTTCCGCATAAACGGCGCCGGACAGATGGGTGTGGAGGTCGCCGCCCTTCGGCATGCGGCGCAGGAACGCGCGCAGCTCGGTATGGTTGTCTCGCGCCGCGTCGAAGCTGGCGGCGGTGAGCACCGTGTCGAACTCGCGTGCGAGCATGGCCAAGCGAACGACGACGATGACGGCCGCCAGAAGAACGACGGCGAGAAGAATGCGGCGTGCCACCGATGGCCCCCTGCTGTGCTCCATTGCCGCGCAAGCTAGGATGCGTTCAGCAAAAGGGGAAGCAGACGCCGGTGCGAAATCGAACTTGCGCACACACCGCGTCAGCGTGCCACGGAGGACGAAAAGGAACGAAATCGCGATGCAACGCGATTTCGCTCCCAAGGTCGATGTGGCCAGAACCGGCTGGCGCGGCTCCAAGCGGCCGCGAGCTACGCGCCTCAGTAGCGGTAATGATCCGGCTTGTAGGGTCCCTCGACCGGCAGCCCGATGTAGTTCGCCTGCTTGTCCGACATTTTCGAGAGCTTGACGCCGATCTTGGCGAGGTGGAGCCGCGCGACCTTTTCGTCGAGATGCTTCGGCAGCGTGTAGACCTTCTTCTCGTACTTCTTCGGATTGGTCCACAGTTCGATCTGCGCCAGCACCTGGTTGGTGAACGAGGACGACATCACGAAGCTCGGGTGCCCCATGGCATTGCCGAGATTCACCAGCCGTCCTTCCGAGAGCAGGATAATGCGCTTGTTGTCCGGGAATTCGATCTCGTCGACCTGGGGCTTGACGTTGTGCCACTTGAGGTTCCGCAACGCGGACACCTGAATCTCACTGTCGAAGTGGCCGATATTCGCCACGATCGCCCGATCCTTCATCTTGCGCATGTGCTCGATGGTGATGACGTCGAGATTGCCGGTGGCCGTCACGAAGATGTCGGCGCGCGGCGCCGCATCCTCCATGGTGGTGACCTCGTAGCCTTCCATCGCCGCCTGCAGCGCGCAGATCGGGTCGATCTCGGAGACCAGCACGCGGCAGCCGGCCTGCCGCAGCGAAGCGGCCGAGCCCTTGCCGACATCGCCGAAGCCCGCGACCATGGCGACCTTCCCCGCCATCATCACGTCGGTGCCGCGGCGAATGCCGTCGACCAGCGATTCACGGCAGCCATAGAGATTGTCGAACTTCGATTTGGTCACGCTGTCGTTGACGTTGATCGCAGGCCAGAGCAGCGTGCCCTTCTTCTGCATTTCGTAGAGCCGGTGCACGCCGGTCGTGGTCTCCTCGGTCACGCCACGGATGGTCTCGGCATTCTTTTTGTACCAGCCGGGCTTGTCCTTCACCCGCTGCTTGATCGCCGCGAACAGGACTTCCTCTTCCTCGTTGGTCGGCTTGCTGATCAAG
This sequence comes from uncultured Alphaproteobacteria bacterium, assembly GCA_963725065.1. Classification (GTDB taxonomy): domain Bacteria; phylum Pseudomonadota; class Alphaproteobacteria; order Rhizobiales; family Xanthobacteraceae; genus VAZQ01. Next base: position 22,270 of record CAVRXD010000056.1, on the reverse strand, counting down.
GCTGTCTCGCCGTCCTCCACGCGCTGGCCGAGATGGATCAGGAGCGTGGCATCGCCGCCGTCGTCGAGGATCATGTTGGGCGTGCCGCCGTCACTCCATTCGAAGATACGGTGCTGATAGTCCCAATAGTCCTTGAGCGTCTCGCCCTTGACGGCGAATACCGGCGTGCCGCTGGCGGCCACGGCGGCGGCGGCGTGGTCCTGGGTCGAATAGATATTGCACGAGGCCCAGCGCACGTCGGCGCCAAGCGCCTTGAGGGTGTCGATCAGCACCGCGGTCTGGATGGTCATGTGCAGCGAGCCGCAGATGCGGGCGCCGCGGAGCGGTTGCTGCGGGCCGTATTCCTCGCGCGTCGCCATCAATCCAGGCATCTCGGTCTCGGCGATGGCGAGTTCCTTGCGGCCCCATTCGGCAAGGCCGATGTCCTTGATGACGTAGTCGGCATTCGCGGAGCCAGCGCTCTTGCTCGCGGAAGCAGCATTCTTGGCGGCGTTCGATGCAGCGTTCATGACGGTCCTTGATGGCTGGGAAGGCGGACGCGCCAGGCGGCGCGCCGGTTCGACGGTGGCTATAGCAGGGCTGCCGGCACCCCGCAATAAGGATATAAAGATTTCTTTATGTGCTCCAAGGGGGATCGCGACGAGCCGGTCGAACTGCCGGGGCGCAGGGGCGTTGATCGGTCAAAGTGCTGCCTTGCCAGGAGCGCCCCCGGTGCCGGAGAAGACCCAGCTTGAGCTCGATGTGGTTCCGGCAATCAAGTCGCTGGCGGAGCTGGCCAAGGCCGAGAACGCCTGCACGCGCTGTCCGCTGTACAAGGATGCGATCCAGGCGGTCCCCGGCGAAGGGCGCCGCCATGCGCACCTGATGTTGGTGGGCGAGCAACCCGGCGACAAGGAAGACCTTGCCGGCAAGCCGTTCGTCGGGCCGGCCGGCCAAGTCCTCGACCGGGCCCTGGCGGAAGCGGAGATCCCCCGCACGGAGGTTTTCGTCACCAACGCCGTGAAGCATTTCAAGCACGAGATGCGCGGCAAGCGCCGTCTGCACAAGCGTCCCAACGCCTACGAAATCGAGCGCTGCAAGATCTGGCTCGAGCTCGAAAAGGAGATGGTCAAGCCAGCGGTCATCGTTGCGCTCGGAGCGAGCGCGGCGCGCAGCCTGCTCGGCCGGCCCGTCACCATCACCAAGCTGCGCGGGCGGAGGTTGGAATTGTCCGACGGCACCGCCGCCTTGGTCACCATCCACCCCTCGTTCCTGCTGCGCATCCGGGATGCCGCCGACAAGAAGCGGGAATACGCCCAGTTCGTCGCCGATCTGCGGCTGGCCGCGAAGATTCTGGCAAAGGATGCGGCGCGAGCGGCGACAAGACGCGTGGCCTGATCCGGCGTGTCATCCCGGCGGCGCCGTCCACGACCCCGTCTTATTCGTCTTCCGTGAACCGACCGCTCACAAGCGCTGCCAATGCGTCGATCACCTCGGCCGCCTGGTTTCCGCTCGCTTCGATGGTGATCGACGTGCCGGGACCGGCCGCCAGCATCATCAGGCCCATGATCGAGGTCCCGCCGACAACCTCGTTGCCGCGCTTGACCCTCACGTCGGCGTCGAACTTTTCCACCAGCTGAACGAACTTGGCTGACGCACGCGCGTGCAACCCCTTCTTGTTGCAGATCTGGACCACGCGGGTAATGGGCGCCTCGTCGGTGAGGCGATCGCCGGAGGGGGAACTGTTCACACCGCTGGGTTCGCTCATTTGCCGGTCAGGACGCGACTGGCGATCGTGATGTACTTCCGGCCGGAATCCTGGGCCGCCGCCACCGCCTCGGTCAGCGGACATTCATCGCGCACTTTGGCGAGCTTGACCAGCATCGGCAGATTAATGCCGGCGAGCACCTCGACCTTGGGGCGGCCCATCACCGAGATCGCGAGGTTCGACGGGGTGCCGCCGAACATATCGGTGAGGATCGCGACCCCTTCGCCACTGTCGACGCGCTTGACCGCCTCGATGATGTCCTTGCGGCGCTGCTCAACGTCGTCGTCGGGGCCGATCGTCACCGCCTCGATCTGGGTCTGTGGACCGACCACATGCTCGAGCGCCGAGCGAAATTCGACGGCGAGCCGCCCGTGCGTGACGAGTACGAGACCGATCATGGAAGCCCCCGCCGGTGCATCCCCGGTTGCACCGCACGAAAGGGGGCCATCATGACCATCCGAAGGCCGCGCGCAAGGGCCTTTCCGGCAGTTTGGGAGGGTTGCTGCATCGCAGTAAGGGGGCGTCCTAGCAACGCTCCAGGGATCGAAATGGGGGGTCGGAGCGTGCCCGCGCTGCCGTTACTTTTGTGCCGCCGGGCCGCGCTGCAAGGATCATGACGGAGGTTTAATGTCGCCGGCGGGAAAACGCAGGGCGGCAAGCACCGCAGACAGGGGATCGGCGCTGCCCGCGACCGCGAGTCGCGGCAGGGTAATACCGCAAATCGACAGTTTCGGAACTTTCCGGCAGCCGGTCGGCGTCGTCCGCCGCGAGGTCCACCACCAGGCCGACCACCGCAACCGGCTCGTGAGCGAGCCGGCGGATGCCGAGCCCGCGTACTTCGATCAGTCCTGCCAGCGCGGCCGCCGGCTTGACCAGCAGCCGTCCATGGCGCGGTTCGAGATGGACGCGATCGTCTCCAACCAGGCGCGCGAACGCCAGCAGTCCCGTTTGCGCGGCGTCGATGAGCGCGAGCGCCAGTTTCGATTTGCCCGCGCCGGCGCCTCCGCGGATCAGCACGGCGCGGGCGCCGGTCAATACCGCCGAGGCATGGACGGTCGGAGCGTCGGCAGCCATCACGGCGCCGGCAGGCGCACGATGAAGCGTGCCCCGAGGACGGTGGGCGGTTCGTCAGGGCTGGCGGCAGGGCTGGTGCGGTTCTCCACCCAGATGCGGCCGCCATGGGCCTCGATAATGTGCTTGGAGATGGAGAGACCGAGGCCGGAATTCTGCCCGAAGTCCTGCTCCGGCCGGTGGGTGTAGAAGCGCTCGAAAATCTTCTCGACGGCCTCCGCCGGTACGCCTGGCCCGTCGTCGTCGACAACGATTTCCACCTCGGTCTTCAAACGGCGGCAGGTGACCCGCACCGTTGTGCCGGCGGGCGAGAACGAGCGCGCGTTGTCGATCAGGTTGTCGATGACCTGCCCGAGGCGGGAATCGTGCCCGAGCACCGTGAAGGCGCCGGCCCGGCCGCCTTCGAAAGTCAGCGCAACCTTCACGCCGTCGTCATGGCGTTCATTCGCGACGCCGGTGACCATGGTGAGAAGCTCGACCAGATTGACGGGATGCGCGTCGTTGCGTTGCATCTCGGCATCGAGACGGCTGGCATCGGAAATATCCGAGATCAGCCGGTCGAGCCGTTTCACGTCATGCTGGATCACCTCCAGCAGGCGGCCGCGGCTGTTGTCGGTCTTGGCCAGCGGCAGCGTCTCGACCGCCGAGCGCAGCGAGGTGAGGGGGTTCTTGAGCTCGTGCGCGACATCCGCGGCGAAGCTCTCGATCGCCTCGATGCGGCTGTAAAGCGCGTCGGTCATGTCGCGCAACGAGCCCGACAGGTGTCCGATCTCGTCGCGCCGATGGCTCAGGTCCGGGATCTCCACCCGCGAGCGGATGCGCCGGCGCACGAGCTGCGCGCTTTCGGCGAGCCGCCGCACCGGCCCCGCGATGGTGCCCGCGAGCAGGAACGACAGCACCACCATCACGCCCGAGGCGATCAGGAACACCTTGAAGATGGCGAGCCGTTCGGCGCCCACCATGTTGTCGATGTCGGCGCCTTGTGTCGACAGCATGAGCGCGCCGCGCACAGCGCGGAAGCGCTGCACCGGCACCGCGACCGAGACGATCACCTCGCCGCGTTCATTGATGCGCACCATGCTAGACTTGAAACCCTTCAGCGCGTTGCCCACCTCGCCGTAGCTCTTGCCGTTCTGCGGTCCGAGCTCGCGATAGAGCGGCAGCGTGCCGCGGCTGAACCAGGTGCGGATGGCGACATAGGCGCGCTCGAGGACGCCGGGCTTCTGCGTCGGCGGCGGCAGGTCGAAGCGCAGGACGTCGTACAGATTGCGGCTGTCGAGGATGAGGACGCCGTCGCGGTCGTAGATGCGGGCGCGGGTATTGGTGGGGGAGACCAGCCGCCGCAGCACCGGGGCGACCCGCTCCGGGTTGACCGGGAATTCGAGCCCGGACAGCGCCTCTTCCGAGGGGCCGTAGCTCTCGCCGGCCTGAAGGTCGAGCAGGCGCTCGGGGTCGATGGTGATGGTGTCGGTCTCCACCGTCGCGGAGGCCGCGATGGCGCCGGCGATGATCTCCCCTTGCACCAGCAGGCTCTGGATGCGCGCGTCGATCAGCCCGGCGCGGAACTGGGAGAGATAGAGAATGCCGATGACGAGTGCGAGCAGCCCGGTGACGTTGAGAAAGATGATGCGCCGGCTGAGGCTCGAAAACGTGACCCGGACGAAGAGATACCAGCCCTGCTCCAGCAGGGCCGCGAGCCGTCGCCGCGCCTTCTTGAGCGCGGGCTCATTTTCGCCGGGCCGTTTCGGCTCGACTTCGCTCGCAAAGCTTTCCGGCGTTCGATTGAGCACGGTGGTCGGTCTGCCGGTTGCGCGCCCCCACTCAAGACGCCGCCGGCGTTCTTGGGCGATCAAGTTCTTGAGCGATCAAGTTCTTGGGCGTTCCAGTTCTTGGACGATCCCAGCTCTTCGGCGTCAGGTCTTCGGCGTCAGATCCCTGGACTCTGCTGCGACGCCGAGGCCCTTCCTGACGCTACATCTCCTTGAACCGATAACCGACGCCATACAGCGTTTCGATCATGTCGAAGTCGTCGTCGGTCCCCTTGAACTTCTTGCGCAGGCGCTTGATGTGGCTGTCGATGGTGCGGTCATCGACGTAGACCTGGTCGTCGTAGGCGGCATCCATCAGCGCATTGCGGCTCTTGACCACGCCGGGCCGGCTCGCGAGCGCCTGCAGGATCAGGAACTCGGTGACCGTCAGCGTGACCGGCTCGTTCTTCCACGTGCAGGTATGGCGCTCCGGGTCCATGCGCAGCAGGCCGCGCTCCAGCACCTTGGCGGCGTCGGTCTCCTTCGGAGCGCTGCCGTCCTTGGGTGCGGCGCGGCGCAGGATCGCCTTGACGCGCTCGACCAGAAGCCGCTGCGAGAACGGTTTGCGGATGAAATCGTCGGCGCCCATCTTGAGCCCGAACAACTCGTCGATCTCCTCGTCCTTGGAGGTGAGGAAGATCACCGGCATGTCCGACTTCTGGCGCAATCGCCGCAAGAGTCTCCATGCCGTCCATGCGCGGCATCTTGATGTCGAGAATGGCGAGGTCGGGCGGCGATGTCTTGAAACCGTCGAGCGCCGAAGCGCCGTCGGTATATGTCATGATCCGATAACCCTCGGCCTCGAGTGCGATCGAGACCGAAGTCAGGATGTTGCGGTCGTCGTCGACGAGAGCGATGGTCGGCATGAAGCCCCTGTCTGGCATTCGCCCCCGGCTTTGAAGCCCGGAAAGCAAGGCCGAAATGTGGCAAATCCCTGACAAACACATGATTCGTCAAAGGGCTGGTTAGCATAGCTCCCATCCGCGTTCAGCGCCAAGGCCAAGTTAAGGGCCAAGTTGACGCTGCGCGAGGCACCGATCCGGTGTTTCACGCCGGCGGCTGTGCTTGGTAAGTATACCTCCTGCAGTGGAGGCGCCAATGAAACCGACCCCGGATTTCAACCCCGCAGTCGCCGGCAAGAAGCTCCTGCGCGAGGGCCGCTCGGGCGCATTGGCGACCCTCATGGCCGGCTCGGGCGATCCCTATTGCTCCCTGGTGAACATGGCGACCGCGGCCGACGGCGCGCCGCTGCTGCTGATCTCGCGGCTTGCCGTGCATACCAAGAACATCCTCGCGGACCCGCGCGTGTCCGTGATGATCGACGAGCGAAAGGAGGGCGATCCCTTGCAGGGGGCCCGCATCATGCTCATGGGCAGTGCGGCCGCGACCGACGATCCCGACATCCGCCGGCGCTATCTCGACCGCCAGCCCGAGGCCGCGATGTTCGCGGGCTTTGCCGATTTCGCCTTTTACCGGGTGACGCTCAAGGCCGCGCACCTCGTGGCCGGCTTCGGTCGCATCGTCGATCTCAAGCCGCAGGACATCTTGACCGAGACCGCCGACGCGGCCGAGCTCGTCGCGGCCGAGCCTGAGATCCTTGCGCACATGAATGACGACCATGCCGACGCGATACGGCTCTATGCCACCAAGCTGCTGGGCGCGCCGGACGGCGAATGGCGCTGCGTCGGTTGCGACCCTGAGGGGCTCGAGCTGCAGCTCGACCGCGCTGCGCTGCGGCTGCCATTCCCCCAGCGCGTGCGCGCGCCGGGCGTGCTGCGCGTGGTGCTCAAGCAGCTGGCTGACGCGGCGCGCGCGGCGTGATCACGCCGCGGCCATCGGCGCGCGCGATCCTCGACACGCCGGCGGCCTATAGCTACCGCCGCGATCCTGCCGTGCCGAAATTTTCCGACGACCGGCCGATCATCATCTTTGACGGCTACTGCGCGCTCTGCTCCGGCTGGGCGCAATTCGTCCTGCGCCACGACCGCCGCGCGGTCTACCGGCTGCTGCGCGCGCAGTCGCCGCTGGGCCGCTCGCTCTATGTCCACTACGGCCTCGATCCCGAGGACTACCAGACCAACATCCTGCTGGCCGATGGCATCGCCTGGTTCGAATCGGAGGGCAGCATCCGCATGGCCGAGGGCCTGGGCTGGCCGTGGTCGCTCGCCGGCTGCATGCGCATCTTGCCGCGGCCGGTGCGCGACCGGCTTTACGCCTTCGTCGCGCGCAACCGGCTGCGCTTCTTCGGCCGGCGTGCCACCTGCTACGTTCCCAACGCGGGCGATGAAGATCGATTTCTGGGATGACGCCGCTGCGGACCGACGGCCGCGCGCCGCTTTACCGGCGCGTTCTCGGCGAGGCCTGGGATTCGCTGCCCGCGCCGCTGCAAACCATGCACGACGTGCAGAGCGAGCGGACCGCGGACGGTGTCGCTGTGGTCGAGCGCGGCAGCGGATTGCTCGCGCGGCTGGTGGCGTTCGTCATCGGCTTCCCGCCGGCCGGCACTGACATTCCCATCACTGTTTCGTTTCGGGCCCGACAGGGCCGCGAATACTGGCAACGCAATTTCGCCGGCCACGCGTTTTCGAGCGTGCAGGAGCAAGGGCGCGGGCGCTTCGAGCGGCTGCTGTGGGAACGGTTCGGCCCACTCAATTTCGTCATGGCGCTGGTATGCGAGAGCGAACGCCTGCGGTTCGTGATCCGCCGCTGGAGCGTGTGCGGAATCCCGCTGCCGCGGGCGTTGGCGCCGCGCGGAGATTCCTACGAGTTCGTGGAGGCGGGGCGTTTTCACTTTCATGTGGAGATCGCCCACCCCTTCACCGGACTGATCGTCCGCTATCGCGGCTGGCTCGTCCCCCAAGTGTGAAAATCGAGCGGCCGATGTGGGCCGCGGCGGGCGATGGCCCACATCGCGTCATCATCCATGGTGTTTAAGCACACGCTGGCACGCAACGATCGGATGCGGCACAATCATCCGCAAAAGACATATCCGCACCAATGCGACCAGGGAGGAAATACATGCGCCGCATCCTGCTCGGGATGATTCTCTGCTGCGCGGCCATGCCCGCGCTTTCGGCCGAGGAAGACATCGTATTGCGCGGCATGGGCTCGTTTCATGTCGGCGGCCGGGTGGCCGAGGTCAGCGGCAAGGCGGTGCGGATGATCGTGCGCCAGCCCGGCGGGCCGCAGACCAAGCTCGATCCGAACGGTCAGTACATGGTCGAGCAGATGTATGTGCAATATTTCCTGCCGCGGCAGCGCAAGGGCAAGCTGCCATTGTTGATGTGGCATGGCGGCGGGCTGACCGGCGTCACTTACGAGAGCACGCCCGATGGGCGTGAAGGCTGGCTCAACCTGTTCGTCCGGAAGGGCTGGGACGTCTACGTCTCCGACGCGGTCGAGCGCGGACGCGCGGGCTTCGCGCCCCCCGACGTCTGGACCTCGGAGCCGACCTTTCTGACCTACGCCGACCCCTTCGAGCGCTTTCGCATCGGCGACGGCGAAGGTTCCTGGAATCCCGATCCGGCCAAACGCAAGGTGCTCGCCGGAAGCCAGTTCCCGGTGGAGGCGTACGACAATTACATGAAACAGTCGGTGCCGCGCTGGCTCTCGACCGACGACGCCATCATCGCCGCCTATGTGGCGCTGGTGGACAAAGTCTGCCCGTGCGTGCTGCTGCTGCACAGCCAGGGCGGCGCGTTCGGCTTCAAGGTCGCGGAGCAGCGGCCGGACAAGGTCAAGGCGATCGTAGCGGTCGAGTCGGCGACGGCGGGTAACCTCGACAAGGCCGCCGCACTCAAGGACACGCCGGTCCTGATGCTGTTCGGCGACTACGTCGACCAGCATCCGCGCTGGGCGAACTTCAAAAAGATCGATCTCGCCTATGCCGATGCGGTGCGCGCCGGCGGCGGCACCGTCGACGTGATCAATCTTCCCGACCTCGGCATCAAGGGCAACTCGCACATGCTGATGCAGGACAAGAACAATGCCGAGATCGCCGATGTCATCCAGAAATGGCTGGCCGGAAAGGGTCTGGTAGAGTGAGCGCGGCCCGCCGCGCACGCAACGGCGATTTTCAACAGCACAAGGGGAGGGCGCGATGCGCCGTCTAGTGATCGTGTCGGCACTCAGCTTGGCGGCGGCTTCGGCGTATGCCCAGAGCAAGGAGCCCATCGGCCTGCGTGACATGGGTTCGTTCCATGTCGGAGGCCGTGTCATCGAGATCACCGGCCAACCGATCAAGGAGGTCGTGTTCACGCCAGGCGGCGTGCCCGCGAAAGTCGACCCGAACGGCAAGTACCAGGTCGAGCAGATGTACGTGCAATACTTCCTGCCGCAGAACCGCAAGGGCAGGCTGCCGCTGCTGCTGTGGCACGGCGGCGGCCTCACGGGAGTCACCTACGAGACCAAGCCCGACGGCGGCGACGGCTGGCTCACCTATTTCATCCGCAAGGGTTGGGACAGCTACATCTCCGACGCCGTGGAGCGCGGCCGCTCCGGCTGGACCAGCACCTTCAAGGGCGAGGCCGTGGCGCTGCCGCAGGGCGATCCATGGGAGCGCTTTCGCATTGGCCCGACCGGCTCGTGGAACGACGACAAGAGCAAGCGCGCGACCTATCCAGGCACACAATTTCCGGTCGATGCCTACGACCAGTTCATGAAGCAGGGCGTCCCGCGCTGGCTCTCCACCGACGATCAGATCGTGGCCGCCTATATCGCGCTGGTCGACAAGGTCTGCCCCTGCGTGGTCATGGTGCACAGCCAGTCCGGCTCGTTCGGCTACAAGGTGCTGGAAGCGCGGCCCGACAAGGTCAAGGCGCTGGTCGCGGTGGAGCCGACGCTGGGCGGCGACCGCAACAAGGTGGACTCGATCAAGAACACGCCGATCCTCGTCGTCTACGGCGACAACGCCAAGGACCATCCGCGCTGGTCGAAGATCCGCCAGGGCGGTGTCGATTACGCGGCGGCGCTCAAGGCCGCCGGTGGCAGCATCGATATCGTCGATCTGCCCGACGCCGGTATCCGGGGAAATTCCCACATGGTCATGATGGACAGGAACAGCGACCAGGTGGCCGACCTGATCCAGAAGTGGCTGGTCGGCAAGGGTCTCGCGGAATGAGATTGCGTTGCGGCGCAACACGCCGCGGCGCGCTCGGGTGACAGTTCTTCCATACGTATCATAAGAATAAAGTACTCGCCGCACCGGGTGCTGCGCCGCACACGATTGGATCGCTGTGCCTGCTGCATACCCATCTTGGCAGAGCGCCCGATGCCAATTATAGGTCGCAGGATCGGGGAACGGGCGCTATCATCGGCACAGCCGTAGAAGTGGTGTAGCTCCGATGCCGGCCGGATGCGTCGTGGAGGGACTTTCGTGCAGGAAACGGGTTTGAGGAACAGCGCCTACGGCGCCGATAAATTCGGCTTCCAGGGGCTGAGCGCGGTGCATTGGAATTTGACCGCGCCGACGCTCTACGAGCACGCCATCGCAGCAGGGGAGGCGTCGCTGGTCGAGGGCGGCCCGATCTGCGCGGAGACCGGCGTGCATACCGGTCGCTCTCCCAAGGATAAGCACACCGTCGTCGACGCGTTGACCGAGAACACCGTCTGGTGGGACGGCAATCGCAAGATCACCCAAGCCAACTTCCAGTTGCTCTATGACGATTTCATCGCGCATGCGCGCGGCAAGACCCTGTTCGCGCAGGATCTGTATGGCGGCGCGGACCCGAAATACCGGATAAAAACCCGCATCTACACCGAGCTTGGCCTGGCATTCGCTGTTCATTCGTCAACTGTTGATCCGTCCCGAGCGCTCCGGAGCTGCGAGCTTTCATCCCCGAACTCACCATCGTCGACTCTGCCCACGTTCAAGGCCGATCCGAAGCGTCATGGCGTGCGCACCGACACGATCATCGCGATCGACTTCACGCAAGAAGATCATCCTGATCGGCAACTCGTCCTATGCCGGCGAAATGAAGAAGTCGGTCTTCACCACGCTGAACTTCTATCTGCCGGCGCAGGGCGTGATGCCGATGCACTGCTCGGCAAATGTCGGCCACGACGGCGACGTCGCGCTGTTCTTCGGTCTCTCCGGCACCGGCAAGACCACGCTGTCGGCCGATCCGAACCGCATCCTCATCGGTGACGACGAGCATGGCTGGGGTCCGGACGGCGTGTTCAATTTCGAGGGCGGCTGCTACGCCAAGTGCATCAAGCTCTCCGAGGAGGCCGAGCCCGAGATCTACGCCGCCACCAACCGCTTTGGGGCGGTGCTCGAGAACGTGGCGTTCGATCCGCGAAACGCGGATTCCAAATTACGACGACGACTCCAAGACCGAGAATACCCGCTCGGCCTATCCGCTCGATTTCATGCCGGGCGCGTCGCGCACCGGCCGTGCCGGGCATCCGAAGAACATCATCTTCCTGACCGCCGACGCCTACGGCGTGATGCCGCCGATCGCCAAGCTCACGCCGGCGCAGGCGATGTATCACTTCCTTTCCGGCTATACCGCCAAGGTCGCGGGCACCGAGAAGGGCCTGGTCGGGGTCGAGCCCGAATTCTCCACCTGCTTCGCGGCGCCGTTCCTGCCGCGGCCGCCGGCGGAATACGGCAACATGCTGCGGGACTACATTTCCAGGCACAAGGTCGACTGCTGGCTGGTGAACTCGGGCTGGACCGGGGGCATCTACGGCGTCGGCCGGCGCATGCCGATCAAGGCCACGCGCGCGCTCGTCACCGGCGCCCTCGACGGCTCGCTCAAGAACGTGAGCTTCCGCACCGATCCCTATTTCGGCTTCTCGGTTCCGACCTCGGTGCCGGGGATCGAGCCGCACCTGCTCTACCCGATGAAGACCTGGAAGGACAAAGCGGAGTTCGATAAGACCGCGCGCAAGCTGGTGCGCATGTTCCAGGAGAACTTCGTCAAGTACGAAAAGCACGTCGATGCCGACGTGCGCTCGGCCGCCCCCGAGGTGCGCATCGCGGCGGAGTAGGCAGCACGCGCGCGGGTACTCCGCAGGGCGACCTCACGGTCGCCCTTGGTTTTTGTGCGCCCGAGCTTGCGGCATCAGCCGCGCGCAGGACTCAGCCTGTTGAATCGTTCCTTCTGCTCGTCGCCCAAGGAACCATAGAACCTCGCGAGCGCGGGCTGCACCGTATGCACCGCGCGCGACATCGCATCGAGCCGCTGCTCCATCGCCTCCAGGCGGACAACCGGGGTCAGCGCCCGATAGCTCGGGCAGTCCGCCTTCAAGAGATTGGTCGCTTCGGCGGTGGCATCCTGGAGCTCCTTGAGCGCGCCGCGTTGCGCCTCGTTGGGCCGCACCGCACGTTCGATTTGGTCGAGCGGCACGTTGGCGATGCCCGACGCGCGCTCGCCGCATGCTTGCGTCAGGTCACGCCGGGATTGCTTTTGATCCTGATCGTCGTCCGGACCGAGCGCATTGAAGCGCGCCTTCTGCTCGTCATTGAGTGATAGGTAGAACTTCTCGATCGCGGGTCGGAGGAGTCTTCACCGCCTGCAGCATGGCGTCCAGCCGCAGGCCCATGGCCTCGATCCGCCCTGTCGGCGTGCTGGACAGCGCGGTCGGACATGCCGCCTCGAGGACTTCAAGTGCCTTCGCCGTCGCGCCTTTGAGATCGTCGAGCGCGGCGCGCTGCGCATCGTCGGGCTCGACCACTTGCGCGATCCGCTCGATCGGCCAGTCCGTCAATCCCGCGGTCTGCCCACTGCAGAGGTCGGTGCCGATGGCGCGTGCGCCCCCGGACTTCGACGATCGCCCGACCGTGGCGTAGGTGCCGCCATAACCCTGTGCATAGCGGCCGAACGCGCCCTCGTAGAGGTCGTCGTAGGCGTACGGCCAGAACGTGTCGTACGCATGGGGGTAGAAGGTGTAATCGACGAAGTCATCATAGGCATACGGCCAGAACATCGGTCCGACCCAGCCGATGACGACCGGGTGCGGCCGATGCCGTCGCCATCCAGGATCGAAGAAGCGCCCTTGGAACGTCGAACCTGCGAGCGCGGAGGCGTTACGCCCTGGGCCGCCGGCTCGAGTGGCTAAAGCCTCATTGCGCAAGATGCGGCCTGCAGCGGTTCGGTTGGAGGTTGCCGGTTGCATTGCCTGGGCCGGCTGGCCCGATCTGCCCTGGCCCGGCGCGATACGAGCGGATGCTGCCGGCGGCTGCGCGGCCGGCGGTTGCGCGGACTGTTGCGCGACTCGGGGCTGTCGTCCCGGACGTTCGCGCAACGCGGGCTGGGCAAGACCTGGCCCGCCTCGACCTCCCACCCGTTTCTCTGGCGTCGGAGCGACGACCGTCCGCTCCTTTGGCCCATGTCCTGCCGGCCCATGTCCTGCGGCGGCGGCCGGTGCGGGCGCGCCGGAAGGACGCGCGAGTTGCTGCGGCGCGACGCGGTGTGCCGGTGGCGCCGCCCGCGGTGCGGTGGTGACCCGGGGCGCTGCTGCGCGCGGTGCCTGCGGCGCCACACGCGGCGCGGCGATGTGCGGGGCGGCGGCGCGAGCGGCAGGTGCCGCGTGCGGCGCAGGAGCCGCCCGCGGTGCAGCCGCCGGGTGCGGCGCTGGTGCCGGATGTGCGGCGGGCGGCGCGCCGGGCGGCTTTGCTGTCGCTGAAGTGGCCGCCATGCCGGCGGCAAGGACAAGAAGCGCTGCGCTGCGTATGCTTGATTGCAACATGATACCGGCTCCTGCGTCGTCTTTCCGAGTCAACTTTCCGAGTCAACGTCGGAACCGGCTGGTGGTTGCGCGTGCGCCGCTGCCGCGGGCTGATTGCGAGCGGGCAATGCGATGACCATACGTTCAGAATTGCGGCGTGTGAGAACGAACAGATCGATATGCGTTTATTCCAGGCGGGCTCGCGCATATGGACAGCGAGCCGGCTCCGATCTGATTCCTGTATGTTTGACTAAGCAGCTACGCGGGCTGCCCCACCCTTCGCGACGGGTGCTGCGCACCTTCTCGGAACGAGGGCGGAGAGAATTTTTACCGCATCATCAGCGTGCCGGCGCCATGGTCGGTGAGGAGCTCAAGCAGCACCGCGTGCGGCACCTTGCCGTCGAGGATCACCACGCCCTCGACGCCCGCTTCGAGCGCGTAGATGCAGGTCTCGACCTTGGGGATCATGCCGCCCGAGATGGTGCCGTCGGCGATCAGCCGGCGCGCGTCGTCGGTGGAGAGCTCCTTGATCAGGCTCTTGGATTTGTCGAGCACGCCCGGCACGTCGGTGAGGAGCAGGAGCCGCTTGGCTTTGAGCGCGCCGGCGATCGCGCCGGCGAAGGTGTCGGCATTGACGTTGTAGGTGAGGCCCTCGGTCGAGGTCGCGAGCGGCGCCAGCACCGGGATCAGGTCGCGGCCGAGGATCTGGTTGAGCACGGTGACGTCGACCTTGTCGGGCTCGCCCACGAAACCGAGATCGACGATCTTCTCGATATTCGAATCGGCGTCGACCACGCGGCGGGTGGCCTTGCGGGCGACCACCATGTTGCCGTCCTTGCCGCACAGCCCGACGGCCTTGCCGCCGGCCGCGTTGATAAAGCCGACGATCTGCTTGTTGATCGAGCCGCCCAGTACCATTTCGACGATCTCGATGGTCGCCGCGTCGGTGACGCGCAGGCCGGCCGCGAACTGCGACTCGATGCCGAGCCGCTTGAGCATTTCGCCGATCTGCGGGCCGCCGCCGTGCACCACCACCGGGTTGATGGCGGTCTGCTCCATCAGCACGATGTCGCGTGCGAAGCTCCGCGCGAGGTCCTCTTCGCCCATGGCGTGGCCGCCGTATTTCACCACGACGATCTCCTCGTCGTAGCGCTGCATGTGCGGGAGCGCCTCCGACAGGACGCGCGCGATGTCGTGGGGCGAAACGTTCATCGAGGGGATCTTTCGAACAGTCGGCAGAGCGCCGCGGCACCAGGGTCGCTGCGCCTTTTAGCGCATGTTCCGGAAAAGTGGGAACCGGTTTTGCGAATTCAACACGCGCAAGATCAGAGAACCTGGAGCGTGGGGGTGTCGGCAGCGCATTCCGCGCTTGCGCGCTCCATGCTGCGCAGCTCCCGGGTACGGAGCCCTATGCGGCGCCGCGCTCCCGGAGCAACCGTCCGATCGCCGCGCGCAGCTCGCCGATGCCGGCGTCGGTGCGCGAGGAGGTCAGCACCACCTCGGGATAGGCGGCTGGATGCTTGGCGAGCGCCGCCTTGGTCGCGGCGACCAGGCCCGCGAGGTCGGCATTCTTCACCTCGTCGGTCTTGGTCAACACGACCTGGTAGTTGACCGCCGCCTTGTCGAGGGTCTCGAGCACGGTGTCGTCGACGGGCTTGAGGCCGTGGCGGGCGTCGATGAGAAGATAGACCCGCGCGAGATTGGCACGCCCCAGGAGAAAGGCGTGGATCAACGTGGTCCAGGCCTTGATCTTGGTCTTGGCGGCGGCGGCATAGCCATAGCCCGGCATGTCGACCAGGGTGAGCTTCGAGGGCCCGGTGAAGAAGATCAGCTCCTGGGTGCGGCCGGGCGTGTTCGAGGTGCGCGCGAGCGCGCGCCGTCCGGTGAGCGCGTTGATGAGGCTCGACTTGCCGACATTGGAGCGCCCGGCAAAGGCGATCTCCACGCCGCGCATCGGGGGCAGCACCTCGATCGATCCTGCGGCCCAGGCAAACTGCCAGTCGCCCGCGAACAGCTTGCGGCCTGCTTCGGTTTCCGCGCGCGTGAAGGAGGAGCCAGCGGCCGGCGTCTCGTCGTTCATGACGACGTGACGCTCATGGCGAAGCACTGCTCACGCCGGGGTCACTTTTTTTCTTGAAAAGATTCTTCAAGGCCTCCCAAACCCCCTTGAGATTGCCCCACAGCTCGATCTTGGCGCCGTGCTTGTGCATGATCGCACTCTGCTGCAGCACCGAGAGCGTGTTGTTCCAGGCCCAGTAGATCACCAGGCCGGCGGAGAAACTCGCCAGCATGAAGGTAAAGATGATCGGCATGTAATCGAAGATCATCTTCTGGGTCGGATCCGGCGGCGGCGGATTGAGCTTCATCTGGAACCACATGGTCACGCCCATAATGAGCGGCCACGGGCCGAGGTGGAGGAACGGGCCGATGACCGGAACCACCGTCGGATCCCAGGGGATGAGCCCGAACAGGTTGAACACCGTGAGCGGGTCTGGCGCCGAGAGATCCCTGATCCAGCCGAAGAACGGCGCATGCCGCATCTCGATGGTGATGAACAGGACCTTGTAGAGCGCGAAGAAGACCGGAATCTGGATGAGGATCGGCAGACAGCCGGCGATCGGGTTGATCTTCTCCTTCTTGTACAGCTCCATCATCGCCTGCTGCTGCTTCATCTTGTCGTCGCCGTAGCGTTCGCGGATGGCGACCATCTCCGGCTGCACCGCCTTCATCTTCGCCATCGAGGCGTAGGACTTGTTGGCGAGCGGGAAGAAGATGAACTTGATCAGGACGGTGATGATCAGGATGGCAACGCCGAAATTTCCGACCTGGCGATAGATCCAGTCGAGCGCCAGGAACATCGGCTTGGTGATGAAGCGGAAATAGCCCCAGTCGATCAGCAGTTCGAAGCGATTGAGCTTGAGGTCGGTGTCGTAGGTGTCGACGACCTCCACCTCCTTGGCGCCGGCGAACAGCCGGGCGCTGGCGGTGCCGGTGGCGCCGGGTGCGATCGTCTGCGGGTCGAGCAGATAGTCGGTCTGGAATTTCTTGATGTTGTTGGAAAGCTCGAAGGAGAAGCGGGCACGGACCTTGGCTGCGATATCGGGGAGAAGCGTGGCGGCCCAATACTTGTCGGTGAAGCCGAGCCAGGCATTCACGACATCGAAGTTCAGCGCCTTCGCCTCCTCCATCTTGGAGTAGGTCTCTTCCTGCAGACCCTTTTCGCCGAAAACCCCGATCAGGCCCTCGTGCATGATGTAGTAGCCCAGCGTCGGCGGTATGCCGTGGCGCGAGATCAGCGCGTAGGGGTAGAGCGTCACCGGAGCGGCGCTCTTGTTCACGACCTCGTCCTTGAGCGTGAAGAGATATTTGTTGTCGACCGTGATGGTGCGGCGAAACTCGAGGCCGTCGCCGTTGTCGTAAACCAGCGTCACGGGGCGTTCGACAGTGAGCGTACCCGAGCCCTCCTGCCGCCACAGCGTATCGGCGGTCGGCACCTTTGCGGCCGTTCCGGCCGCCACTACCCAGCCGAATTCGGAATAGAACGGGTGCGGGCTGCCCGACGGTGCCAGCAGCACGATCGGGGGCGACTTGGGGTCGACGGTCTCGCGGTACTTGATGAGCGCGAGGTCGTCGATCCTGGCGCCCTTGAGCGCGATCGAGCCGGCGACGCTCGGCGTCTCGATTTGCACCCGCGGCGATGCCGCCAGCGCGGCTTCCCGGGTCAGGATCTGGCCGGGCAAGCTGCCCGGCAGGCCCGGCGCCTGCGGCGTCGCTCCCGGTACTGCCTGCGGGGGCGCGCCGGGCTGCTGCGTCGCGCCGGGCTGCTGCGCTGGAGCACCGGACGGTTGCGCGCGTTCCTGCGCTTGCTGCTGTTGCTGCTGGATCTGCTTCTGCTTCTCCATCTGCGGGATGCCGAAGTAGATCTGCCACCCGATCAGCACGAGCGCGGACAGCACGATGGCCAGGATTGTGTTCTTCTGATCGGTCATTTTGGAACCCGCAGCCGCCGCAGCGCGCGCTTGAAATCCTCGGTGATCTGGTCAAATGGCAGCGACAAGGCGGCGCGCCGTCCGATCAGCACATAGTCATGCCCGGAGGAAAGGCCAGTTGCGGCCGATAGCCTCACGATTTCCTTGAGGCGACGACGCACCCGGTTGCGCTCAACGGCGTTTCCGACCTTGCGCGATACCGTAAAGCCGATCCGGACCGGGCCACTTTCGGCGCGTGCCCGCGCCTGCAAAACGAAACCCGCGGTTGGCACCTTGCCTCCGGTCGCGGCGGCCAGGAAATCGGATCGTTTCCTCAGCCGCTCCATGGATGACGCCAGCCCCGCGGTGGCGGACGTCAGGCGCTGAGCCGCTTGCGTCCTCGCGCGCGGCGCGCGGCCACGACCTTGCGCCCGCCCGTTGTCGCCATGCGTGCGCGAAAACCGTGACGGCGTTTGCGCACCAGCTTGCTAGGTTGATAGGTCCGCTTCACGGGTCGTTCTCCGCTGACCGCCAGTGTCCCGATTCCGAAGTTCGCCAGTATTCCGGCACGCCCAGATGCGAACTTCGGAATCAAAGGACGCTAGCAAATTTAAGGTTCTAGTGCGGTTTTGGATTGGAAGTTCCTACACGAAGTCGCCGCAAGGCCGATAGGAACGTCAAATCCACCGCACCAGATGTCGATGATTGGCTCGCTCGGACGATGCAAGGGGCCGGTTTCTCGGCCCTCGACTTCCGGGATCGCCGCGCACAAAATCTCGCGGCTTATACGGGAGGGCGGCCAGGGTCGTCAATGCGAGGCCGGCCCGGTGGCACAAGCGCGTGAGGGGGCGTCACAAGACGGTGAAACCGCGCTTTTGCCGGCAATGGCCCGCTAGGATCACCCTGTTCCCGCGACCGGCCTTTATTCCGGTTGCCACCGCACGTGGACCAGCCCGGATTATGCCGTCAAATCAGCCATGACCGCACCGAACGGCCCGCCATCTCCGGCCGCCGGCGCCGCTTGCCCGCGACTCTCGCTGCGGCGGCTGGCTCCGTTGGTCGTGGTGATTGTGGTGTCAGTCGGCGTGATTGCGTTCGGCTGGCATCGGCAGATCTCGTTCGAGCAGGTGGCCCGCCATCATGAGGCACTGAGCGCGTTCATCGCGATGCACGAGCTCCAGGCGGTAGCGGCCTACATCGCGCTGTATATCGTCGCGGCCGCGCTCTCGATCCCGGCCGGATTCTACCTCACGGTCATCGGCGGCATCCTGTTCGGCGCCGTTCTCGGCGGGGCGGCGGCCCTGGTGGGCGCGACCACGGGCGCGATCTGCATCTTCCTGATCGCCCGCAGCGCGGTCGGCGAATACTTCGTGCGCCGGGCAGGTCCGCTGGCGGAGAAGCTGGCGCAGGGGTTTCGCGCCGACGCGTTCAGCTATCTGCTGTTTCTGCGGCTGGTGCCGATCTTTCCGTTCTGGGTGGTCAACCTGATGGCGGCGCTGGCTGGCGCGCGGCTGACGACTTTTGCGGCGGCGACTGTGCTCGGCATGACCCCGCCGACGTTCATCTTCGCTTTCTTCGGTGCCGGTCTCGACAGCGTCATCACCGCGCAGCAAGCCGCCTACAGCGCCTGTGTCGCCGCCGGGCGTCCCGACTGCCGGCTGCAATTCCATCTGCATGCCGCGATCACGCCGGAACTCATCGCCGCGCTCGGGGCCCTCGGTGTGCTCGCGCTGGTGCCCGTGGTGGTGAAACGGCTGCGCGGCGCGGCGGACGCCGAACTCGGCGGGATAAGGCACGTCGCTGATACGCCGCACGGTGGCATGGCAATGACCGATGATCCTGACCCCCGATATCTGCGTCATCGGCGCTGGCGCCGGCGGGCTGTCGGTCGCCGCCGCCGCGGCGGTGTTCGGCGTGCCGGTGGTGCTGATCGAAAAAGGGAGGTTGGGCGGTGAATGTCTCTACACCGGCTGCGTGCCCTCGAAGGCGCTGATCGCCGCCGCCAAGCGCGCGCACGGCATCGCCGAAGCTGAAGCGTTCGGCGTGTCGGCGGGGCCGGCAACCGTCGATTTCGCCAAGGTTCGCCGGCGTGTGCACGACGTCATCGCGGCCATTGCGCCGAACGATTCCAAGGAGCGCTTCACCGGCCTCGGGGTGCGGGTGATCGAAGCGGCCGCGCGCTTCAAGGACCGCGCGACGGTCGTGGCCGGCGACGGCACCGAGATCAAAGCGCGCCGCTTCGTGATTGCGACTGGATCGTCGCCGTCGCTGCCGCCCATCCCCGGACTTCACGCGGTGCCGTACCTGACAAACGAGACGATATTCGATCTCGCCGCCTTGCCGGAGCACCTCATCATCATCGGCGGCGGGCCGATCGGTCTCGAGCTGGCGCAGGCGTTTCGCCGTCTCGGGGCCGCGGTCACGGTGCTGGAAGCAGCGGAGCCGCTCGCGCGCGAAGATCCGGAATGCGCCGACGTCGTGCTCGACGCGCTCACGCGCGACGGCGTCGACATCCGCAGCCATGTCGCGATCGTGCGCGTGGAGCGTGAGGGCGCGAAGCTGAGCGTCGTCATTCGCGACGGCGATGGCGAGCGCACCATCGCGGGCAGCCATCTGCTGGTCGCGGCCGGCCGCACCGCCAACACCGAGGGGCTCGGGCTCGAGCAGGCCGGCATCGCCTGCGACGCCCGTGGGATTGTGGTCGACAAGGGGCTCAAGACCACGAACCGGCGCGTTTATGCCATCGGCGACGTCGCCGGCCATGGGCAGTTCACCCACCTCGCCAACCACCAGGCCGGGCTCGTCATCCGCAACGCGCTGTTCCGCCTGCCGGCGGCGATGAACGCGGACACCGTCCCGCGGGTGACCTTCACCGATCCCGAACTCGCTCAGGTCGGCCTGACCGAGGCGCAGGCGAGGGCGCGCGGGTCCGCCATCCGGGTGCTGCGGTGGCCCTATCACGAGAACGACCGTGCCCAGGTCGAAGGCACAACCGTCGGGCACATCAAGCTGGTCACGGACCGGCGGGGAAAGGTCCTGGGCGCCACCATCGTGGGGGCCGGGGCGGGGGAGCTGATCACAACCTG
This sequence comes from uncultured Alphaproteobacteria bacterium, assembly GCA_963725065.1. Lineage (GTDB taxonomy): Bacteria > Pseudomonadota > Alphaproteobacteria > Rhizobiales > Xanthobacteraceae > VAZQ01. The sequence continues at coordinate 1,917 of CAVRXD010000056.1, read as the reverse complement.
GGCGCTGGCGATCGCCAAACGCAGCAATATGAGTACATTTCTTGGTATAATTATACCTTATCCGACGCTGGCCGAGATTGGAAAACGCGCTGCCATGACATATTTCTCACCCGGTTTGACCAGCTTATGGGTGCGGCGCATCATCGCCTTGCTGCGCCGCTTCGGCTGAGCCGGGGCGTAAGGATCAATGGACACATGACTGAGGGACCCGCGGCGGCGGGCAAACCGAGCCGCACGCGCCCGCATCTCGGACTATCCGGCAAGCTCCTCGTCCTCACGTTGCTGTTCGTGATGATCGCGGAAGTGCTGATCTATGTCCCCTCGGTCGCCAACTTCCGCCTGAACTGGCTCAACGACCGCCTCTCCGCCGCCTACACCGCGGCGCTGGTGTTCGAGACCGCGCCGAACGGCATGGTCACGGACACGGTCGCGCGTCAGATCCTGGAGAGCATCCGCGCCCGCGCCGTGGCGGTGAAGATGGGCCAGCAGCGCCGCCTGCTGGCGGCCTCGGAGAGTGCCGCCCACCATCAGCCACGTCGTCGACATGCGCGACATGCCGTGGCATCGCGCCATCATCGATGCGTTCGAGACGCTGATCTGCGTCGACAGCGACGTCATGCGGGTGGTCGGACCGGCGCCCATGGGCGAGTTCGTCGAGATCGTGCTCGACGAGGCGCCCTTACGCAAGGCGATGGTGGAATTCTCGATCCGCATCCTGCTGCTGTCGCTGCTCATTTCCGCGATCACCGCCGCGCTCGTCTACCTCGCGCTGCACGTGCTGCTGGTGCGGCCGATGCGGCGCATGACCGCCAACATGGTGGCGTTCCGCGCCGACCCGGAGAATCCCGCGCGCATTATCGCGGCGTCGGACCGCCTCGACGAGATCGGCACCGCCGAGCGCGAGCTGGCCGCCATGCAGCTCAACATCGCCACGATGCTGCAGCAGAAGAACCATCTCGCCGCGCTCGGGCTGGCGGTGTCGAAGATCAACCACGACCTGCGCAACCTGCTGTCCTCGGCGCAGCTGTTCTCCGAGCGGCTGGCGAAGATCTCCGATCCGCATGTGCAGCGCTTCGCACCCAAGCTCATGCGCTCGCTCGAGCGCGCCATCGCGTTCTGCCAGTCGACACTGTCCTACGGCCGCGTGCAGGAGCCGCCGCCCGACCGCCGCCCGATCGCGCTCGAGCCCCTGGTCGAGGACGTGCGGGAGACGCTGGGTCTCGATCCCGGCGGCGCGCCGGTGCGCTGGATCAGCGCGGTCGAGCGCGGGCTGGTGGTGGATGCCGATCCCGAACAGCTCTTCCGCATCATGCTCAACCTCGTGCGCAATGCGCTGCAGGCGCTCGAGAGCCGCGACGCGCGCGATCCCGGCCGCGACCAGATCCGCATCACCGGCCGGCGCGAGGGCGCGGTGGCGGTGATCGAGGTCTCCGACACCGGCCCGGGACTCTCCGAGCGCGCCCGCGCGCATCTGTTCGAGGCCTTCCAGGGCTCGACCCGCACCGGCAGCGTGGGGCTGGGCCTCGCCATCGTGGCCGAGCTGGTGCGCGCCCATGGCGGCGACATCCGCCTGGTGGAAGGCACCATCGGCGCCACCTTCCGCGTCTCCATCCCCGACCGCGCCGTCGACATCAACGCGCGCCGCGGCGAGCGCCCGCGCGTGACCGCGACGGACCGGGTGTAGCGACGCGCGAGCCAGGTTCGAGCGATCGGGCGTTCGCAGCGACTCCGACCGCACAGGGCGAGAGGGCCCCAAGGAACGGTGAAGGGCGGCAAAACTTGCCAATGGGGAGGGAAGCCTATAGGGAAAGGCCCGTTCCCGCCGGCCTTGGCTGATCCGGGAGCATTTCCCGCGCGATGCGCAACAAGCGCCCGTAGCTCAGCTGGATAGAGCACCAGACTACGAATCTGGGGGTC
>CAVRXD010000055.1:0-93120 GCA_963725065.1 uncultured Alphaproteobacteria bacterium | reverse complement strand
CAACTGAGCAAGTCCCACTCCGAATCTCTGCGGTCTGCACCGCTCACGCCGACAGCGCGAACGCATCGGTCTCGATGTTCACAAACAGGCGACCCAGCGCTCCCACGCCACGATAGAAATCGGCGGACTTGGCCTGCTCCAGGTCGGCGAAGAAACGCCCGATCCAGGGGGCGAGATGCGCTTCGAACAGTTCACGATCGGCGCCGGGAGGTGTCTGGAACCGACCGCTCACAAGGCCGGCCATGATCTCGCACAGGATGGCGGCGTGATCTTCCGGCTCTGCCTGACCGGCGGCTCGTTCGATGCCAAGCTTGTCGAAGTACCTCGTGCAGGCGCGCGAGCGGACGCTCGTGCAGAAAACCGGTCAGATAGTAGGATCCGTACGGCAGCAATTCTCCGCGTCCGAGGCCGATGAAGAGATCGAAATATTCCCGCTCGACGCGCTCGCTCGTGGTGCGGCTCGCCGCCTCCGCAAGCGCGGCATGCGCCAGCCCGAGCGGACTTGCATCGCCGCGCAACGTGGCGAGACGCTCGAGCAGCGCACGATCGGGCGCGCCGGCGAGCAGCGCAGATAGCAGCGAGTATTCCTGGGCGCGCCCGGCGTCGAGGTCATCAACGCCTTCCGAAGCCGCACCATTCCCGTAGAGATCTGGCCGCAGGATCGTCCGGCTCAGGCCGGTTGCCGCCTCAACCGAAAGCACCCGCTCGGCGGGAATGCGAGCCCAGTTCGATACCGAAGGCTGCGAGATGCCAAGTTCCGGGCAAGCGCGCCGACACCGCCAGCAACGCGGATCGCTTCGTCCAGGCCTTCATCCCTCATGGTCGCGTTTTCTTTTTATTCCAGTTCAATTGTACACAAATACCGCCGGCTGACAGCAGGGGTCAATAGCCCGAGGCTATGAGTTGCCTTATCACTTAGGCAAAGCCTGTCCGTGAGGCCGTCTATCGGACGCTAGACTGTTGTCGGGAAGCTCTGGATTATTTTGCGCCGCAATATCTTCTTGGGTGCGCCGCGGAAGCGCGCGGAAATTGTGCGCTTCACTGTCGTTCTCGGCGGCCTCTCTTGATGTCATCCCACCTTTGCTGTGAGTTTCCTCCGTGGGCGTCGCGGGAGTTGTAGAAACCAATTCAATTGACGTTTCAATCGGCGATGGCTCGCGTGGCGCATCCTCGGGGGTGGGAGCGGCCGGAGCGAGTTCCCCTTCGGTGAGGCTGCTTCCGATCATCTGCACGATCTGACGGCGAACCTCGTCGCTCATCTCGAGCGGCCCGAAGCCCGCGATCGCGCCAGGCGTATTGAAGTCCCAGTCGTAGTCGGCGAGGCCGACGAAATCCCGGATCTTGGGATCTCTGCGGCCCACGCGCGACGAAGCGCCGCACGGGTCAATTCAGGCGGCACCCCGGCCCGGAGGAACGCCCGGATGTCGCTCTCGGCGGTAATCGTTTCGACCGGCGGCAGCTTGGTCCAGTCGAATTCGGATGCGGGCTCGCTCGCGCCGCTTCGCGCCGGCGGAACACGGCCCGCCTCTCCCCGGTCGTCATCGGTGTGCGCGGTTTCATCCGGCACGCCGGACGCGGCGGCCGGCTTCGTCGCTTCCGCTTCTTCGGCTGGACTCACGTTTGCGGCGCGACCAGCGGGCGATGAAGTTTTCGGGCTCACTCATCTCGTTCTTGCTGCATCGGTCCGCGCCGCGCGAGCGCTTCCGGATCCGCGCGGTCGCGTTGGCGTTTGTGGAACACCCGCTCGACATGATGTTCAGCCACGAAGGCGTCGATGGTTGCGCGTACCGTCTCCGGCATCGGCACGACGTCGACAAGGTCGCTGCCCGCTTCGGTCCAGGCCTCGCCCTCGGCCGGATCGGCGGCTTACGGCGAAGACCTCGTACGGCGGATCGACGCCGGTCTGCCGCAGCGCCACCCAGAGCATCGGGCGCGCTAGAACCGAGATTGTCGCGGTAATCGGTGGTCTCCGTGCGGTACAGCTCGATCTCGGCAGCGCCGGCATAAAAGGTGACGCCATCGGGTTCTTGGGACAGCACGGTCCAGGGGGCAGCGTCTGGCAGGCCCGCCAATGCAGCCACCGGTTTCCACGTGAAATCGATCCAAGGGCTGTCCGCCTTGCGGCGCGCAACGACGATCCCGACCGCAATCCTGGCAAGAGCAGGCGCAACGTTCACAGCACTGCCTCGAAATGGGCGATCGGCAGGCCGGTTACGAGATTTTGCGGCTTCATGCGCAGTATCCGGTCAGGCGTCATCGCCAATATCAGATAGATGGGTTCGCCGCGCGCCTTGTCCAGCACGATTTCCGCGTCGCGGACGGTGAGCCGGTAGAGGCCAATGATGCGCTCACGCGCGGACTGCTCGAGCTCCTCGTCGTTCCAGAGCGCATCCCCGATCGTGGTGGCTTCGGCATCGAGGCCGACATACCAGATGAGATTGACGTCGGCCGCCTCGGTGAGCGCCTCGATCTCCACCTCGATCGACAGGAGATGCGTGATCCATTGCTTGATCACCTTGCCGAGCGCTTCGAGTCCGCGCCGACCGGACGTGAGATCGAGCGCCATGTCGAACAGATCGCTGCGTTCCCAATAGGTTTCAGCATTGTCCTCGTTGAGCACATCGATCTCGCCGGCCGCAGGCAAGCCCAGCATTGCCACCAGCGGAGACACTGTCTGGGGTTGAGCCCCCGCAACTGTCTCCTCGTCGGCCGCGATCAACGAACCGTCATGCACGGTCAGGCGTTGCGGCCGGAAGAAGAGTTCGGCGGCACGCAGCATGAAAACGTCGTCGCAGCCGTCGAGCACGTTCCGCAGGATCACATGGACAAGTTGATTGACGAAGAGAGACGGCGTTGTGCCCACGCCGCGACGCACCAGGTCGAGATAGGCGGCCTCCAAGGTGCGGTGACTGATCACGTGATCGCGAAACGCGGTCATCACGCTCCAATTCTCGCGCGCGTCGGCATCCGCGATCATTCCGATCTCGGAGGCAGCGACCGGCCGGCGTGGATTGGTGAGCAGCGCCGCGTGCAAGGTGCGCTCGACGATGCATGCGTCCGCCGGTGGCGCAAGCTCCGGCCGCGCGAGATAAGCCTTCAGAAACTCATCGGTCACCAGCAGGCCGCCGCCGTCGTCACGGTCAAGCAAATGATGCCCACAAGACAGCCAGAAATCCTGCATGCAGTCAGCCTCGACGAAAGATCGCCCACCTTCTATACCACAGCATCGCAATCGTAATGAGGTTGACCATGTCGACACGAACGATCCCGAGGCCGTGGTCAGCAACGCGCGCCTTCGCGGTTGCAACGTTCGCGATCATGATGGCGTTGGGATTGCGTTCACCTGCATCAGCGCAGGCTTATCCCGTCAAACCCATTCATATCATCGTGCCGTTTGCGGCCGGCGGCATCACCGACGTCATCGGCCGCGCGCTGGGACAGCGGCTCGCCGAGGCCTGGGGTCAACAGGTCGTGATCGAGAACAGGCCGGGCGGGGGCATCGGCCAGGTCGGCACTGAATCCGTCGCGCGATCCGCACCCGACGGCTACACGCTTCTGGTGACCGCCGACGCGACCTTCGTCACCTCGCCTCATACCTACAGCAAGCTGCCGTACGACCCCATCAACGACTTCGTGCCGGTCACCGGCCTCGGCATCAGCCCGCAGGCGCTGGTCGTGCACCCCTCGCTGCCGGTGCGCACGCTGGCAGAGTTGGTCGATTACGCCAGGAAGAGACCAGGCGAGCTCAATTATGGAACCTTCGGCATTGGATCGAGCGGACATCTCAACATCATTCTGCTGGAAGGCATGACCGGCACCAAATTCACGCCCGTGCACTATCGCGGCGCCGCGCCCGCGATTACCGATCTTATCGGCGGGCACATCCAGATGATGATCGTGAGCATCGGACTGGTGGCGCAGCCGTGGCAATCAGGTGCGCTCAACGTGCTCGGCTTCGGCAGCACGGCGCGGATCGCGCAATACCCAGCGGTGCCGACGCTGGCCGAGAGCGGATTGCCGGGTTACGAAGCGGGGTCATGGTACGGAATTGCCGCTCCCAAGGGCACGCCGCCCGAGATCGTCGGCAAGCTCAACGCGCAAGCCCAGCGCATTTTCGATGACCCCACCTTTCGCGACAAGTTCCTGACGCCGAACTTCATCTTTCCCATCGTGAGCTCGCCGGACGCGTTCGCCGAGCGCATCCGGCGCGAGTTGGAAAAGTGGGGCAAGGTGATCCGCGACGCCAATGTGAGGGTGGAGTGAGTTGATCCCGCCAACGCCGTCAGGAGAGCGCCGGCGGCCCTATTGCTTCTGCCCTCTCTCCTTCGCGAGGTTGACGAGGTCCACGGCCTCGCCCGGCTCTTCTTCGCCTTCCACTTCGAGGAACGAGAACGCCCGCATCGGCTTGCGCGTGCCGCGCGGGCGCAAGGTGCGAAATGCCTCGCGGATGGCGCCCTCCTCGAAGGTGCGGCGCACCGCAATCAGCGTATCGTGGGGATGATCGCAGAGCGAAGCCGCAAACGTGACCTCCTCTTCTGCGGCGGCGCGGGCAACCGCCAGATCGGGCGCGCCGAGGCGCTCCAGCAACCTCCCTGCCAGCATCTCGACCAACGCCGCGCGATCATCGTCGCTTGCCGCTACGATCTGGACCAGTGTCGACCAGCCCAACGACGCCACGCCCAGGAACCCGCCGCGAAAAGCAGCACGCGGTTTGCCGTCAAGCGTATCGGGATTGGCGTCCGCAAACATGAAGGCGCCCGATACCGCCCATTCTCCAGGATCGGCCGCGCGCTCGAATACGAATATATCCGAGGGATCGAGCCGAATGGTGCGCAGCAGCTTCATGCCGCTCTCGCGCTCGGCGCGCACCGGCGCGCCAATGTCGCCTTACGCTGGTTCCCATCCGGAGTTTGAGGCGGAATTCGCATCATCGGCGCGGGCCGCCGGTCGTGGGATCGAGCCACGATGGTTGAGCCAGTGCACGCACCAGCGCTCTGCGCTCCGGGTCGCGGCCACCTGTCACGGTGCGCCGTACCAGGAGATCGCCGTTTACGTCGAGGTCGCGGCGCACGCCGCTTTCGGGCGCAAGCCCGGCAAGATAACTTTTCGCGACTTCACCAAACCCCTTCTCCTGCCAGGTGTCGATCGCCACCATGAGATGGCGCGCGAAGCTCTCCACCAGCCGGTCGGAGTTGAAATCCTCGAAGCCTTCCTGATCGAGGGCCGCCGAAAGTGGCCGCAATCCCGGCTCATCCTCGCCCATCGCCACGATGCGGATCATGGCGCCAAACACCAGCCAAGCCGGCGGCTCGTTCTCCGGGGCATCCTGTGGCCATCCAAGCCGCGCGCCACCGACGAGTCCACCGTTGACGCGCACCGCGTCGGGCCAGTCGAACGTGATGGGCCGCTCGGGTGGTGCGTGCACCGCCAGCGCGTCCGCGAGCGCGACGATGCCGGCATAGAGCGCGCGACGCGCGGTTTCCAGCGGTTCCTCGGGCTCCAGCACGACGGCGAATTCGGCGAGATCGAAGCGGCCCACATAGACCAGCGTGCCGGCTCCGGACTTCGGACGCGACGCTGGCGGCATGAGCAAACGCGTCGCCCACTTCCCGCAGGGTGACGAGCTTGAATGGCGGCGGCAGATCGAGCGTGCGCTGCGACGATCTTTGCAGGCGGGTGCGCTCCCCGAGCGGCATGTGGGCTCCTGGACTTGCGATAGCTGCTTGTAATGATTATAACCTGCTATAGGCCAAGGGTGCGTGGGGTCAAGTCCGCGCATGACGACTGAGAGATACGCCTTCGTGCGGCGTTGCAAGTCGGAGACAAGATGGCCGATCGGCCACCAAAGATACTGATCTGCTCATGCGAAGACACGATGCCGCTCGACGGTGCGGCCGTGCAGCGGGGCTGTCGGGGCACGGAGCTCTTGACCGCGCGTCAGCTTTGTCGGGCTGAGCTTGAAAAATTCCGCGCGGCGGCGGCGGGCGGAGAGCCGCTTGTCGTCGGCTGCACTCAGGAAGCTCCGCTTTTCTCGGAACTCGCCGGTGACACGGCCGTCACCTACGCCAATATCCGCGAAACCGCCGGTTGGTCGAAGGATGCGGGCGCCGCGGGGCCCAAGATGGCGGCCCTGTTGGCCGCCGCCGCCGAGCCCGTGCCCGAGTTTTCCTTCGTCAACCTGACCAGCGACGGCGTGATCCTGATCTATGGCCGCGACCAGCAGGCGATTGAGGCCGGCAACCTGCTCAAGGACCATCTCGACGTGACGGTGCTGATCAAGCCGCCCGCCGACGTGTCTCCGCCGCGGGTGACCGACTTCCCCGTGGTAAGGGGCGCGATCCGTTCGGCCAAGGGCTATCTCGGCAAGTTCGAATTGACGGTCGACGGTTACGCCCAACCAGCCCCGTCATCGCGCGGCGCGTTCAGCTTCCCAACGACACGCGACGGCGCGGTATCGCGCTGCGATCTCGTGCTCGACCTCTCCGGCGGCGCACCGCTATTCACTGCATCGGACCTGCGAGACGGCTATCTGCGGGCCGATCCCGGCGATCCCGCGGCCGTCCTCAAGGCCGTGCTGAAGGCGCGCGACCTGGTCGGCAGTTTCGATAAGCCGCGTTACGTGGCGTTCACCGCGGATTTCTGCGCCCATTCACGCTCGAAGATCGTCGGGTGCACGCGCTGCCTCGATCTCTGCCCGACTGGCGCGATCACGCCCGCCGGCGATCATGTCACCATCGACGCCTATATCTGTGCCGGCTGCGGACAATGTGCCGCCGTGTGCCCGACCGGCGCCGCCGGCTATGCGCTGCCGCCGGCGGATGCGCTGATGCGCAAGCTGCGGTCGCTGGTCACGACATATCGTGATGCCGGGGGCATACAGCCGGCCGTCGTGCTCATGCACGACGAGGAACATGGCGTGCCGCTGATCGATGCGCTCGCGCGCTTCGGCGACGGCTTGCCGGCGAACGTGTTGCCGATCGCAGTCAATGAAGTGACCCAGATCGGTCTCGAAGCCATCGCCGCGGCGTTTGCCTACGGCGCGACGGCAGTTCGCGTGCTGCTGCGCGCCAAGCCGCGCCACGATACCGCCGGGCTCGCGCGGACGCTCGCGCTTGCCGAGCCGATCCTCGCCGGCCTCGGCTTTGGCATCGGCCGGGCCGCGACCATCGAGACGGACGATCCCGATGCGCTCGCCGACGCGCTGCGTGCGGTAGGCAGCGCGGACGCAGCGCCCCGTCCAGCAAGCTTCCTGCCGCTCGGGCCGAAGCGAGACGTGCAGCGGCTCGCGCTGCGAGAGCTGCAGCGCGCTGCGCCGACCCCGGTCGATGTCGTCGCACTGCCCGCGGGCGCACCCTTCGGCGCGGTCGAGATCAATGTCGAGGGGTGCACGCTCTGTCTCGCCTGCGTGGCGGCTTGCCCTACCGGCGCGCTCAGCGACAATCCCGAGCGACCGATGCTGCGTTTTGCCGAGGACGCATGCGTGCAATGTGGGCTGTGCAAGGCAACGTGCCCGGAGAAGGTGATCACGCTGCGACCGCAGCTCGATTTTCGCGCCGCCACCGCGAATGCACGGGTGCTCAAGGAGGAGGAGCCGTTCCATTGCATCCGTTGCAACAAGCCGTTCGGCGTCAAAAGCACGATCGAGCGCGTTCTCGCCAAGCTGGAAGGCAAGCACTGGATGTTTCAGAATTCCGCGCAGCGCCTCGACGTGATCAAGATGTGCGAGGACTGCCGGGTCGTGGCCATTACGGAGCAGCAGTTCGATCCTTACGGTGCGCCGCCACGACCCAAGGCACGCACCACCGAGGACTATTTGCGCGAGCGCGAAGAGCAAGAGCGCGCCGGCAAGAACGAGACGTGAGCGGCGCAACATAACATGACGTCCGTTCTGAATCGCGTCCGCACCAGCGTGTTGGAGATCGCCTACGAGCAGAGCGGATCCGAAGACGGCGTCCCGGTCCTGCTCATGCACGGGTTCCCGTACGACCCCCGCACCTACGACCTAGTGGTTCCATTGCTGGTGGCAGCCGGATGCCGCGCGATCGTGCCCTATCTGCGCGGCTACGGTCCGACCCGCTTCCTCGCGGCCGAAACACCGCGCTCTGGCCAGCAGGCGGCGCTCGGTCACGATCTCAAGGAGCTCATCGATGCGCTCGGCGTGCGCCGCCCCGTGCTGGCCGGCTACGATTGGGGCGGGCGCGCCGCCTGCGTCGTCGCCGCGCTCTGGCCGGACAAGGTGCGCGGCCTGGTGTCCGCCAACGGCTACAACATCCAGGATATCGCCGGATCGAAAAAGCCTGCGCCGCCGGAGCTCGAGCACCGGCTTTGGTATCAATACTATCTCCACACCGAGCGCGGTCGTGCCGGATTGACGGCCAATCGCCGCGAGTTCTGCAGGCTGTTGTGGCGGCTGTGGTCGCCGAACTGGCGCTTCGACGACGCCACCTTCGAGCGCACAGCCGGCTCGTTCGACAATCCCGACTTCGTCGACGTGGTGATCCAGTCCTACCGCCACCGTTTCGGCTATGCCCCCGGCGATCCCGCGCTGGAGGCGATCGAGCAGCGCCTCGCCGCCAAGCCGCGCATCCCGGTGCCGACCATCGTGCTGCATGGCGATGACAGCGGCCTGTCGCAGCCGGAAAGCTCGGTCGCGCACCGTCCGCTCTTCACCGGTCCTTATCAGCACCGGGTCATCCCCGTCGCCGGCCACAACTTGCCGCAGGAGACACCCAAGGCGGTTGCGGACGCCGTGCTCGAATTGATCCAGGCGACGGCATGAGAACGGCCGGACGGCGTGCGCCACCGCGCGGCTATCTTGGCGTGCGTTCACCCTGGCCGTTGGTCGTCTTCTCCAGAAACGTCATCAGCGCGGCGCGGTCCTCGGCTGAGCCGATCTGCTGTTCCGGCATTTTGGTGCCAGGGGTGTAGGCCATCGGCCCCACCTCGAACAGCTTCGACACCGTCTCCGGGGTCCACACGATGTCGAGCTTCTTGAGCGCCTCGGAAAAATTGTAGCCGGGAAGGGTCGCGATCTTGCGCCCGAAAATGCCGGCCAGGGTCGGGCCCGCGCGAGGGCCCTCCTCCGCGCTCAAGGTGTGGCAGGCGACGCAGGCGCGAAACACCTCGGCGCCGGGATCGCCGGCGAAGGCTGCCAGCGGATCTTCCGGTGTACCCATGACCACATCGCCGACCGGTTCGCCGCTGACCGCGTCCCAGCGGCGGATCATGCGGTCAGCGCCGCCGGTGAGGAGTGTGCGGCTGTCGGGAAAGAATGCGGCCGACCAGACCGGCAGCCCGGGTCCGACCAGCGTGCGTTCGAGTTTGCGCGACGCCCGATCGATGATGGCAACCGACCCGCGGATGCCGGCGGCGGCAACGAGTTTGCCGTCGGCCGACAGCGCCACCGCGATGATCGGCGTCTGGGCCGCCTCGATCTCGCTTTTCAGCTCACCCGTCGCCGCAAGCAGATAAACCTTGCCATCGGCGCCGGCGGTGACGATCTCGCCGTCGGGCGAGATCGCAACTGTATTGAGCGGCGCCGGCAGCGTCGTCACGAACGGTCCGCTGCCACCGCCATCACCAACAAGCGGCGTGACGCGCAGCGTCGCATCGTAGCCTACCGTCACCAGTGCGCGGCCGTCGATCGTGAAGGCGACGCCGTTGACGTTCTGCGTGTGGCCCTCGATGACGCGAGGTGCGCCACCCGCGAGCGGCCATAGCCGCGCCGTGTGGTCCCAGGACGCCGAGGCGAGCGTCGCGCCATCGGGTGAAACGGCGAGCGCTACGACCGGTGCCTGGTGCCCTTCGAGGACCATCGCGGGCTGCGGCTCGCCCGCTCGCCAGATCGCAATGCGGGCATCCTCCCCGCTGGTGGCGATCCGCCCATCCGACAGAAACGCGACCGCATTGACGGCGCCGTCGTGGAAGCGCAGCACCTGCTCCGCAGCGTTCCTCTGCAACGACCATCGGATCGCCGACGTGTCGAAACTGCCGGAGAGCGCTTGCGTCCCGTCGGGAGAGATCGCGAGCGCGCGCACCGGCCCGCCATGGCCGCGCAATTGCGCCTGCGCCCCCTCGGGGGACATCACCGCAAGGAGCATGAAAACAAAAAGGACGCGCAACATCATCGCGAGGCTCGGCAACAACTCAGGCGTCCGCGGGGCGCATGCCGAGCGCGCGGATGCTGTCGCGCACGCCCGGATCGCGTAGCGCCGCCAGGAACGCCTCGACCGCGGGACGATGGCGGCGGCTTTCGACCAGGAGAAAATCATAGTCCTCGGGCGCGATCGGGAGAAACCCGAGACCGTACAGCCGGGCCACCGATTCGATCGCGATCCCCCAATCCGCACGCCCCTGCGCCACGGCAGCCGCGACGGCGTTGTGCGAGCGCGGCTGATTGCTGTAGCCGGTCGGCCGCGCACCCGCGAGCAACCGGTCAATCAGCACCCGCGTTCCGGACCCGGCATTGCGATTGACCATGAGGCACTCCCCGTCGGCGAGCGCGGCTTCGAGCGCGCCAGCGGCGTCGCGTCCGGCAAAACGAGCATCGTCCGCCCGGTGCACGAAACCCTGCATGCGCTGCCAGCCCTTCACCAGCGCAAGTCCCTCACGCAGCAGATGCGCGTTGTAGACCCCGCTCGCGGGATCGACGAGGTGCGTCGGCGCAAGATCGCATTCGCCGCGTTCCGCGGCTGCCACCCCGCCCATGCTCCCGACCGCGATCGTGCGCGCGCTGAACCCGCGCTCGGCCAACGCGCCGAGCACGACGTCGAGCGCGATGCAATGGCTGCCCACAACGACAAGATCGGGCAATGCGGCCGTCTGCCCGATCAGCGTGACCCGCGCGCGGGCGCCGGCGTCGAGCGCGGAAGCCAGCGCGTCGATTTCCAGAAAACCGTCGGCCTGGGAGAAGCTCGTGACCGAACCGGAGCCCTTCGCGGTCGGAAACGCGACCGGTCCCTCCTCCCCCGCGACCAGCGCGACCAGGACGAACTCCTTTCGACCCAGCTCGGAGGCAATACGCACCGGCACGTCGGCCTCGATGGTCCGCGCTGCCTCCGGAGCAAGACCGGCACGCGCCCGGATCACCGGCGCAACGAAGGCATGGAAGGTGAAGATCGCGGAGGTGGGAAAGCCCGGCAGCACGGCCAAGGGCTTGCCGCCGATCACGGCAAGACAAAGCGGCTTGCCCGGCTTGAGCGCCACGCCATGAACGAGGATCTCTCCGAGCTTTGCCACGATGCGGTGGGAAAGATCGCCGGCGCCCTTCGAGGTGCCGCCCGACAGGACGACGATGTCGCAGACGTCGAGCGCCGTGCGCATGGCAAGCTCGAGCGCCACCTCGTCGTCGGGAAAGGCGCCGAATGGAACCGGCTCGCCGCCCGCTTCCGTCACCGCCGCGGCGATGATGGCGCCGTTGCTGTCGTACACCCGTGCCGGTCCGAGCGTTCCGCCCGGCGCCACCAGCTCGTCGCCGGTCGAGAGCACCGCCACCTTGGGCTTGCGCACCACCTCGACCGTGGCGACGCCGCACGCCGCCAGCATGCCGATCTCGCGTGACGAGAGCGGGGTCTTGCGCCGCAGCACCACCTCGCCGCGCGCGATGTCGGAGCCGGCATAGGAGATGAACTGGCCAGGCGCGACCGTGCGGCGCAGATCGATGGCCGGCGCTCCGTCGCCGTCGAGCAACTCGGTGTGCTCGATCATGACCACGGCGTCGGCGCCGCGCGGGACCATTCCGCCGGTTGCGATCGTGGTTGCGGAACCCGGCGACACTTCGAGCGCGGGCACATGGCCGCAGACGATCACTTCGCCGTTGAGCGGAAAACGGCGCGGCGCGATGTCGCTCGCGCCCGCGGTGTCGGTGGAGCGCAACGCGAAGCCATCGACGTTGGCGCGATCGAACGGCGGCACATCGATGGGGGCGGTGACATCGTGGGCGAGCACGCGACCGAGCGACTCGCTCAAGCTGACAACCGCGGGCGGCAGCGGCGACAGATCGATGTGCCGGGCAAAGCGTGCGCGCGCCTCATCGGCGGAGACCACTTCGAGGAACTGTTCCTGTCGCGCGGCGCGGCGGATCGCAGCGATGAGATCGCGCTCGACCGATTTTGGTTCGAAACGTGCGGTCATGGCCAAGGTCTTACCATGACCTCGGTCGATGCCGGATACCCCTCGCTTTCGGGCGCGATCAAAATCCAGCCATTGGCCTGCGCCAGCACCGAGAGCGGCACATAACCCGACGCTATGGGAGTCGCGAGCCGACCCTCGCAGCGGACCGGCACGAGTTCCGAAAGCCCCACGGTCGAAGACACTTTGTGCGTCAGCTTGGCGGTCCGCTGGCATTCCGGCTCGCGGCTGCCGGCAAGCCGCGCCAGCATGACCTGCCCCAGGAGATGCCAGGCGGCGAGCGCCGCATCGAGCCGGCCCGGCAACGCCAGCACCGGTCGGGAGCCGATGGCGCCAAAGGCCGTGGTCTCGCCCGGCAGGAGGGCCACCCCGTGCACGTACACCTCGCCCATCGACGCGAGCGTGCGAACAGTGGCGTCGCTCCGGCCGCTGCCGGTGCCGCCCACCACCACGATCGCATCGACGGCGGGATCGAGGAGCGCGTGTGCGAGGCCATCCGGCCCGGTCGTGACGGCAACGCCGCCCCTGGCTCCGATGTCATCGGCGACGCAGGCGAACGCGGAATCGATGAAGGCGTCGCCGCTCTGCCCAACGCGCACCAGACGCAGTCGCGGGGCGCGAATGCGCACGGCCGCGACCCCCGCCGCGGCCAGCACCTCGATCTGCGGGCGCGCAAGGCGCCGGCCCGCTTCCATCAGCACTGCCCCGGCGGCAACATCGGCGCCTGCCGACAGCACGCCGTCGCCGGGACCGACCGGGACCAGCGCCTGCGCCATGCCGTTGCGCACTGTCACCGCGTCGAGCGGCGTCACCGCATCGGCATCGCCCGCAAGTGGCTGGCCGACATCGATGCGCGCGGCGGCAGGAAGCGGCGCCGGTGCATAGGTCCCGGCATCGGTGGTGTGATCCGCGCGGACCGCCCATCCGTCGCGCAACGCGCGCGCGGTCGCGGGCACCGGGGCATTCGCGACGACATCCTCCGCCAACGTCGATCCGAGCGCGCCCGACAAATCGCTCGCGCGCGCCGGCACCGGCCTGACCAGCCCGTCGAGGCGCGCGAGCACATCGCTCAGCGGCGTGAGGCGCGCAATTCGTTGCGGACTATCGGGTTCCACGACCATGGGGCACTAATATACAGTCCTGCCTCGCAAAACCTTCCCCCTCACGGGCGGGAGCGGAGCGTCCCCGTCAATTCGACGAGATCAAATGGCCGAGAAGACCATCAACCTGCGCGGTCTCAAGTGTCCCTTGCCGGCCCTGCGCGCGCGCAAGGCGTTGACCGGCCTCAAGGCCGGCGACGTCCTTATCGCCGAATGCACGGATCCCCTCACCGCGATCGATATCCCCAACCTGCTGAGCCAGACCGGTGATGCGCTCGAATCGAGCTCGCGCGAGGGTGACCTCCTGATATTCCGCATCCGGAAAAGCTGATGACCGGCCTTGCACGCACCTACTTCTCGAGGAGGCCCGCCTGCTCGATCACCGGCCTCCAGCGCGCGTTCTCGTCCTCGATGAATTTCCGGAAGGCGGGGGCGTCCATGCCGGTGACCAGCATGCCGTCCTCGCGCATGCGCTGCTGGCTCTCGGGCTTCGCCATCGCAATGTTAACCTCGCGATTGACCTTGCGAACGATGTCGGCGGGCAGACCCGCCGGTCCTGCAAGCGCGAACCAGTTGGTCGCCACCACGTCGTAGCCGAGCTCCTTGAACGTCGGCACATCGGGATAGTCGGGCAGCCGCTGCTCGGCGGAAACGGCGAGCCCGGTCACCGTGCCGCCGCGCAGCTGACCCGAGGCCGAGGTCACGGTCGGAGTCGCAAAGTCGATATGATTGGCGACCACGTCGATGATGCTTTGCGCCGCGCCTTTGTATGGAATGATCTCGAACCTGAGGCCGGCCTTCATGGCAAACGACTGCGCCACCATCTGGCCCGCGCTCGACAGACCCGAAGAACCGTAAGCAAGCGGTCGCGCGCCCGCTTTCGACTTGGCGACGAAATCCTTGAGCGACTTCACGTCGCTCTTGGCGCTCACGATGAACAGGATCGGCGTGCCCGCGATATAGGCGACATGGGTCAGATCCTTCATCGGATCATAGCCGATCTTCGGATTGATGAACGGCGCGATGATGGTGAGCGACAGCGTGCTGATGACGAAGTTGTAGCCGTCGGGTTCCGAATTCGCCACGGTCTGCACGCCGATCACGCCGCCCGCCCCGGAACGCGTTTCAACGTAGAATTGCTGCTTGAACGCGATCGAGAGATGATCGGCGACGATGCGGGCCAGGATGTCGGCGGCTCCGCCGGGCGCAAAGGTGTTGACGATGCGCACCGGTCGCGACGGCCATTCATCTGCCGACGCCGGAAGGCCCGCAAGGATGAAGCTGCCGGCAAGAGCGAACAGCGCGGCGCCAAGACGTCTCATGGATCCTCCTCGAGGTTGCTCGCCAATCGGAGCAGGCAACAATCCAAAGCTAAATTCTGAATTCGTCGCGCTTGCGGCCTTCGGAGACATTGAGGAACAGTTCATCGAGCGGGAGCCGCCGCCTGCTCAAGCCCTGCTCGTGCGAATAGGTGACGAGCCGCTCGAAGTTCCTGGCGTTGCGCTCTTCCAGCCCATATTCCCAGGGGTCCTTGCCGAGGATGCGCTCCTGCTCTTCCCAGCCCTCGCGGTACCAGGCCAGCGGCACGATCCGCGGGTTTTCCATCCGCTCCATGGCGAGGGCCTTGGACTGCTCGAACGCCTTGTAGAGATTGGTGGCCACCCACGGATGCCGCTCGACGATCTCCTGCTTGATCCCGACCACATGCATGATCGGAAAGATGCCGGTCTTGCGATAGAAGGCGATCTCCTCCTCCTTGTAGTTCGGAAACAGCCGCCCGACGCGCTTGTCACCTGCCGTGAGCGGCCGGATCAGGTCGGGCGAGAGCAGTGCGTCGATCTCGCCCTCGACCAGCATGTCCTCGAGCGATTTATCCTCCGAGACCTGAGTGATGTTGAGACCAGGCGGCGGAGAAAAGTCGACATCCTCATCGAGCTCGCTGAGCCATTCGATCGATTTGTGCGGCACGCCGTAATCGTGCTCGAGGATCCCGCGCATCCAGAGTCCGGCGGTGAACAGGTAGCCCTTGGTGCCGACCTTGCGGCCGATCAGATCGGTCGGCTTGCTGATGCCCTTCGAGGTGTTGACGAAGATGAAGCCATGACGGAAGCGGCGATGGGGGAAAACCGGTATCGCGCGGAACGGAAGGTCCTGGTCCCGTGCCGCCACGTAGCCCGATCCCGACACCTCCGCGACGTCGAACTCGCGGCCGCGCAGGAACCGCCAGTGCCGCGGTGACGGCCCCATGTCGGTCAATACCGTGAGCTCGATCCCTTCCGGGCGCACGATGCCTTCCTTCAAGGCCCGCATGATCTCGTAGTCACCACAGGCGAAGGTCAGTTCCAGTTTGCGCGACATGAGAGGCCTTTGGTCCGGATCTTGCGAGTCTTCGGCGCGCGGAGCGGCGCACGAAATTCGTCGTCAGCACCTTGGAGAAGATTGCGGCCGCGATCAACACGCCAGGCCGCTTGATGTCCGCCCGGCCGGTTGACAATTTGAGGTTGAAGCCCAACTTTTCGCCGGTCCGCCGATGCATGTCAGCGAGAACCAGCGAGGAGCTCATGCCTTTGTTCGCGCGCCGCTCATTCCTCATCGGTGCCGCGCTTGCTCCGTTGGCACCCGCGCTCGCACATGCGCAGGCTTCGGGCACGCAGGCTTCGGGCACGCAGGCCTGGCCCACGCGCCCGGTCACGCTGATCATCCCGTTCCCTGCGGGCGGCGCGATGGACCTGTTGGGGCGCAGCGTGGCGCAGGACCTCACCGACAAGCTCGGTCAGCAGTTCGTGGTCGACAACCGTGCCGGCGCCGCCGGCAATATCGGCGCGATGGCCGCCGCCAAGGCGCTGCCCGACGGATATACCATCCTGATGGCGGGCGCGGCCTCGCTCGCGCTGAACAAGTTCATGTTCAGCAACATGCCCTACGATCCGGAGACCGAGCTCACCCCGATCGTGATCGTCTCCAGGCTGCCGCATATTTTCGTCGTCAACGCCAAGGTCGAGGCGAAGACGCTCAAGGAGCTGGTCGATTACGCCAAGGCCAATCCGGGCAAGCTGAGCGCTGGCGTGCCCGGCATCGGCACCACCGCGCACATCACCCTGGAAGCGTTCATGGCCGAAACCGGGGCGAAGATGACGGTGGTGCCCTATCGCGCGGAACCGCAAATGCTCACCGATCTGGTCGGCGGCCAGCTCGACTTCGCCTGCACTTTGACGACATCGCCCGGACCGCACATCCAGGCCGGAAGGTTGCGCGCGCTTGCCGTGACCAGCGCCACCCGCACGCAGCAATTGCCCGATGTCCCCACGGTGGAGCAGGCGGGCTTCCCCGGCTTCGAAGCCACCGCCTGGTTTGCGCTGGCCGCACCCACCGGGACGCCGGCGGACATTATTGCGAAGATCAATACCACCGCGAACGCCTTCATTCGCAGTGCGAAGGGCAAGGAGGAATTGAGCAAGCTCGACTCGCTGCCGGCCGGCGGCACGCCCGAGGAAACGAAAGCCTTCATCGCCGCCGAAGTCCGCAAATGGGCGCCCATCATCAAGGCGGCAAAGATTCAAATGTAGCTCACACACTACTCACACGCGCGCAGCCTCATGCCGGCGAGGAGGTTGCGAAAGCATCTCTCGAAGGAAGGCGGTGGAATTTGCATCCGACAAACATCACGGAGCGTTCAACTGACGCAGCCGGTCAATGACGCGCGGCGGGCTCTGGTAGGCGCGCTCCATCACCTCCTGGATCTGTTCGCCGGTCCGCGGCGCATTCAACCCTAGTCCCATTCTCTCGCTTTCCGCCCGGAAATCCGGATCCGCCATGGTCGCGGCGAACGCGTTGCGCAATGCGGCCACGCGCTCGGCCGCTACACCCGGCGGCATCAGGAACGGGCGGCCCAGCGCCAACGGTGCGAACGCCGCCTGCATCACCAGCCGATCCTCGCCGTTGGTCACGAGATCCGGAGCAAACGGAACATCGGGAAGCTCGACCAGCTTCTCCGCCCCATATTGCACGATGGCCTTTGCGGTCTTGTCGCGCAGCCAGTCGGGGCGCGTCGACCGGACGGAGCTGAAAAACGCGCTGGGATGGCCGTCGAGTTCGCGCCGTTCCATGGCGAGGAGCACATCGTTCTGACCGGGATAGCCATTGATGGGCTTCATTTTTGTGCCGAGGGTCGCGTTCAACAGCCGGGTGAAAAAGGCCGGGGTCGAATTGGCGCCGGAAACGCCGACCGCGACCTCGCGTGCCTTGAGATCGGCGACCGAGTTGACCGGCACCGCGTGCCAGAGCAGCACCATGGCGGTCTCAGCACTCGGGGATCCCAACCAGTTGAACCTGACGGGGTCGTAGCGCGCCTCCTTGGTGCCGAACAACGGCTCGAATGGCGTGTTGTTCTGAACGAGCCCGATCACGCTGCCGTCCTTGTCGGCATTGTTGTAGAGAAAATTCGTGGCCGCGATGCCGCCCGCGCCCGGCATGTTGCGCACGATCACGGCCGGGTTGCCTGGAATGTGCCTGCCCATGTAGCGGGCGACCGCGCGCGCGAATGTGTCATACCCGCCCGCCGCATTCGAACTCACCACCACGGTGACGGCTTTGCCTTTGTAGAACTCGGCGACCCCATCGGCCTGCGCCGTGCGACAGGCCCGCGCCCGCCACGATGCCCAGCGCCAGCAGAAGGAAATGCCGACTTGTCATCCAGCAGGTCTCCAGGACGGATGCCGTCATTGATCCCACGGTTCGAGTGGCGAACCAAGAACGATTGGCCGGCGAGCAGGCCCACGGCTATAGTCGTCCACCCATCAGCGGAGGCTCCCGATGCCGGACCTGCGCGTGCCTGCCATCACGTTCGCGCTCTGCGCGGCGTTGCTCAGCGGCTCGCAGGCCGCGGCGGATGATCCATTCTACAAAGGCAAACGACTTTCCCTGATCATCAACTTTGCCGCCGGAGGGCCGACCGATATTGAGGGCCGGCTGCTCGCAAAGCATCTGGCCAGGCACATCGACGGCTATCCCGGCATCCTGGTGCAGAACATGGATGGCGCGGGCGGCATGATCGGCGCCGGCTATCTCGGCGAGGTCGCACCGAAGGATGGCACCACACTCGGCTATTTCACCGGTTCCGCCTGGCGCTACGCCAACAATCCCGAGCGCTTCCGCATCGACTTCCGCACTTATGAATTCGTCGCCTACCAGCCCGGCACCAGCATCGCCTATATGCGCACCGACGTGCCGCCCGGCATCAAGGCCGCAACCGACATCGTCAAGGCGAAAGGCGTGGTAGCCGGAGGCCTCGGGGCGGAAAATTCCAAGGACCTGCTGTTGCGGCTCGGACTCGACATGCTCGGCGTGCCGTACAAGTACGTGACCTCCTATCGCGGCAGCAGCGCAGCGCGGCTCGCTCTGCAGCAGAACGAGATCAATCTCTATGCGGAATCGCCGCCGAGCTATCGCGCGGTGGTCGAGCCTACGCTGGTAAAGGAAGGCGCGGCCATCGGCATCTGGTACGACGCCAATCCGGGCGCCGAGATCGGGCATGCGCCGCGGCAGGTCGAGGGTCTCCCCATCCTTTCGTTCCCCGAGCTCTACCGGAAGATCAAAGGCGAAATGCCGTCAGGCCGGCTCTGGGACGCCTATCGCACCGTGCTGACCATCAACGGCGCGATGCAGCGGCAGATCGTGCTTCCGCCCGGCGCGCCGCCGGCGGCGGTCGCCGCCTTGCGCGCGGCGGTGCTCAGGCTCAACGGCGACAAGGAGCACGCCGAGGAAGCGGTGCGGACGATCGGCTACGTGCCGGAATGGATGGCGGGGCCCGACACCAACGCGGAGGTGCGGGCGGCGATCACCATCTCGCCGGAGATGCGCGCGTTCATCGCCGACTACGTGCGGCGCGGGGTGAAATAACTAGCGGCGAGACTTTTTGTTGCTATCGCAAGAGTATCGACGGCGTCCCATGGATTGGCGCGCAGGCGCCGAACGATCTCGCGCACCTCGTCGCGGGTGCGCGTGCGCAACATTACGCGCATATGGTCGGTGCGTCTGGCCGGCGCGTCCGAGCCACCTCACACGAACACGAAATCCCCGGCATGCAGCGCGGCGTGGTTCGAGAACGTGATCGTCTCGTTGTGGGCATCGAGGCCGGAATGGATCTGCCACTGGTCGGTGGTGCCGATCTGCGTGAAGGTCGCGCCCTGCGCCTCGGTGCCGAAGCCGCTGAACACCAGGAAATCCCACTCGCTCACCTGATCGCGGTTGAAGTCGGCAACGGTCGCGCCGTTGGCGCTGCCGGCGAAGAACACGAAGGTGTCGTTGCCGTCACCGCCGACCAGGGTGTTCGCGCCGATGGTGACCAGCGTGTTGGCGCCGCTGTTGCCGGTGCCGGTCAGCCCGGAGCCCGTCACGTACAGCGCCTCGACATTGGCCGGCAGGGTATAGCTCAGCGAAGTCATCACCGAATCGAAACCGCCGTTCGCAGCTTCGACCACCACGTCGGCCGCATTGTTCACGTAATAGAGATCATCGCCGCCGAGCCCGACCAGCGTGTTGGGTCCGCCGCTGCTGAGCAGCGTGTCGGCATTGTTCGTGCCCGTGCCGGTCAACCCGGAGCCGAGCATGTAGAGCCCCTCGGCGTCGGCCGGCATCGTGTAGTTGACGGTCGCGAGCACGGTGTCGACGCCGCCGCTCGGCATCCTCGATCACCACGTCGGCGGTGTTGTTGACGTAATAGGTATCATTGCCGCCGAGCCCAATCAGCGTGTTGGGCCCGCTGCTGCTGATGAACGTTTCGGCGCCGTCCGTGCCCGTGCCGGTCAACCCGGGGCCGGAGCCGATCATGTTGAGAACTTCGACGGTGTTGCTGGACGGCAGTGTGTAATTGACGAACGCGGCCACCGTGTCGGAGCCGGCGTTCGCCGCCTCGGTCACCACGTCGCCGGTGTTGTGGACGTAGTAAACGTCATTGCGGATGCCGCCGGCCAGGCTGTCGATGCCGGCGCTGTCGTAGAGCACGTCGTTGGTATCGACGCCGCTGACCGTCACCGTCACGGTCGCCGTATCACCGCCCGTGATGGCGTAGCTGAAGGTATCGTTAATGGTCAGGTTGGAAGCGCCAGAGCCGGGCGTCGGCAGATAGTCGAACGTGTGGTTGGGGTCGTAGTTGAACGTGCCGTTGGCGTTGACGATCAGCAGCGCGCCCGACGGCAGCGTGATTGGCGTGCCGACCGTGCCGACCGACACCGCCGTCACCACAAACGTACCACCATCGGGATCGCTGTCGGGGCCGAAGCCGTTGTTGACGAACAAGTTCCCGGCCACCGCGCGCGCGAGGATCACGGCGTTCTCGGTGGTGGGGACCGCGTCGGGCTGCGCCACCGCCGGATCGTCGTGGGCAACGATATCGAGTGTCGTCGTTGCGGTCGTGACGGCCGTGCCATCCGATACGAACCAAGTCAGGGTCCGTTGCGGACTCGCGTCGAAGTCGGTGGGATTGTGGCTCGTCGATTGGAATTGTGACGGTCTGCAACAGCGCCTGATAGTTCGCGACCGAACTCGCACCGGTGAAGACCAACGCATGCAGTGTGGGGTCCCAGAGGAACGTGATGCCAGTCAGCGTGCCGCTGGTGGCGCCGTTGACGGTCAGGGTGTCGCCGTCGCCGGGAAACGACCCGGCGGTGATCTGCACGGCGGCGAAGTCGAACTCGGTGTCGTCCACGTCGGTGAGGCTGGCTGATGGCGAAAGCAATACCGGGACATCCTCCTGGTAGGTTGCGTCCGCAACGACGAGCACGGGCGCGTCGTTCACTGGATTGACAGTGATCGCGATCGTGTCGGTGTCGGTGGCGGTCCCGTCGCTGGTCGCGACCGTGAGCGTGTCGGCGCCGTTGAAGTTGAGGTTGCCGGTATAGGTGAGGCCCGCCAGCGCCGCGTTGATCTGCGCGGCCGTGCCGGCGATGCTTACGCTGGCGCTGCCGTTGCCGGTGACGCCGGCGCCGGCGGTCACGTTGAGGATGCCGCTCGACACACTGAGCGTGGTGGTGAGCGCGCTGCTGTCGATGTCCGCCACCGAGACGCCGGCGATCGGCAGGGCGGTGTCCTCGGCGACGCTCTGCGCGCCCGGCACGGTATTGACCGGGGCGTCGTTCACTGGATTGACAGTGATCGCGATAAGGTCGGTGTCGGTGGCGGTCCCGTCGCTGGTCGCGACCGTGAGCGTGTCGCCGCCGTTGAAGTCTGGGTTGCCGGTATAGGTGAGGCCCGCCAGCGCCGCGTTGATCTGCGCTGCCGTGCCGGTGATGATTACGCTGGCGCTGCCGTTGCCGGTGACGCCGGCGCCGGCGATCACGTTGAGCGATGCCGCTCGACACATTGAGCGTGGTGGTGAGCGCGCTGCTGTCGATGTCCGCCACCGAGACGCCGGCGATCGGCAGGATGGTGTCCTCGGCGACGCTCTGCGCGCCCGGCACGGTATTGACCGGGGCGTCGTTCACTGGATTGACAGTGATCGCGATCAGGTCGGTATCGGTGGCGGTCCCGTCGCTGGTCGCGACCGTGAGCGTGTCGCCGCCGTTGAAGTTGAGGTTGCCGGTATAGGCGAGGCCCGCCAGCGCCGCGTTGATCTGCGCTGCCGTGCCGGTGATGGTTACGCTGGCGGTGCCGTTGCCGGTGACGCCGGCGCCGGCGGTCACGGTGAGCGTGCCGCTCGACACATTGAGCGTGGTGGTGAGCGCGCTGCTGTCGATGTCCGCCACCGAGACGCCGGCGATCGGCAGGATGGTGTCCTCGGCGACGCTCTGCGCGGCCGGCACGGTATTGACCGGGGCGTCGTTCACTGGATTGACAGTGATCGCGATAAGGTCGGTGTCGGTGGCGGTCCCGTCGCTGGTCGCGACCGTGAGCGTGTCGCCGCCGTTGAAGTTGAGGTTGCCGGTATAGGTGAGGCCCGCCAGCGCCGCGTTGATCTGCGCCGCCGTGCCGGTGATGGTTACGCTGGCGGTGCCGTTGCCGGTGACGCCGGCGCCGGCGGTCACATTGAGGATGCCGCTCGACACGTTGAGCGTGGTGGTGAGCGCGCTGCTGTCGATGTCCGCCACCGAGACGCCGGCGATCGGCAGGGCGGTGTCCTCGGCGACGCTCTGCGCGCCCGGCACGGTATTGACCGGGGCGTCGTTCACTGGATTGACAGTGATCGCGATAAGGTCGGTGTCGGTGGCGGTCCCGTCGTTGGTCGCGACCGTGAGCGTGTCGCCGCCGTTGAAGTCGAGGTTGCCGGTATAGGCGAGGCCCGTCAGCGCCGCGTTGATCTGCGCCGCCGTGCCGGTGATGGTTACGCTGGCGGTGCCGTTGCCGGTCACGCCGGTGCCGGCGGTCACGGTGAGCGTGCCGCTCGACACACTGAGCGTGGTGGTGAGCGCGCTGCTGTCGCTGTCCGCCACCGAGACGCCGGCGATCGGCAGGATGGTGTCCTCGGCGACGCTCTGCGCGCCCGGCACGGTATTGATCGGGGGGTCGTTCACGGCGGTGATATCGAGCGTCGTCGTTGCGGTCGTGATGGTCGTGCCATCCGATACGGACCAGGTCAGGGTCCGTTGCGGACTCGCGTTGAAGTCGGTGGGATTGTGGCTCGTCGATTGAAATTGGACCGTCTGCAACACCGCCTGGTAGTTCGCGACCGAGCTCGCACCGGTGAGGACCAACGTATGCAGCGTTGGGTTCCACAGGAACGTGATGCCAGTCACTGTAGTACCGCTGGTGTCGCCGTTGACGGTCAGGGTGTCGCCGTCGCCGGGAAACGATCCGGCGGTGATATGGACGGCGGCGAAGTTGAGCTCGGTGTCGTCCGACGTCCGGTGAGGCTCGCCGACGGCGAGAGCACGACCGCCGCGGCATCCTCGACATACGTGGCGGACGGATCGACTGTGATGACCGGGGCGTCGTTCGTCGCGGTGACACTGATCAGTGCCGCCGCCACATTGCTGTCGTTCACGCCGTCGTTGACCACCACGTCGATGAGGCGGTCTTGCCGTGCCGGGATCGTCGCTGGTGCTGCTGTAGAGAATCTGCTGCAGCGCGGTTTCGTATTCAGCCAGCGTGCCCACACCGGTGAGCGTGAGCACGCCGGTACCGGGATCGTAGCCAGCCGTGGTGATCGGTCCCGGCAGCGCCCCGCTGACCGTGAGCAGATCGCCGGTTTGCGGGTTCGTCAGCGTGATCGTCGCGGAAACAAGCTCGGTGCTGTCGCTATCGGTGATGGAGGTATCCACGTCTGCGATCGGCACCGGAGCGCCGTTCTCCGTGAACGCCGTCCGGAAGGTGGTGCGGGCGGAGCCGCCGGAGTCATTGGGATCGAGGTCCAGCACCGGAGCGCTGTTGTTCACCACCTCGACCTGGATGAAGGCCTTTGCCGTGTTGCTGTTGCTGGCGCCGTCATTGACGACAATGTCGATGACGCGGGTGGCGGTCGACGGCGTGGTGCCGGTGTTGTCGAACGTGATCTGCTGCAATGCCGTCTGATAAGCGGCCAGCGACGCGGTGCCGGTGAGCGTGAGGATGCCGGTAGCGGAATCGTAGGCGGAAGCCGTGATGCCGGGCGGCAATGCCCCGGCGACCAGAACATCGTCGGTGTCGTGGTTCGTCAGCGTGACCGTCGCCGAGGTGAGCTCCGTGTCGTCGTCGGTTATCAGGACGTCGGTGTCCACGATCTCGACGGCTGGGCCCCCATCGGTGAACCCGGTGAGATAGTTTGCGTCGGGCGTCGTCGAATTGTTCGCGTCGAGATCGAGCGCCGGGGCGTCGTTCACTGGGTTGACAGTGATCGCGATAAGGTCGGTATCGGTGGCGGTCCCGTCGCTGGTCGCGACCGTGAGCGTGTCGCCGCCGTTGAAGTTGAGGTTGCCGGTATAGGTGAGGCCGGCCAGCGCCGTGTTGATCTGCGCTGCTGTGCCGGTGATGGTTACGCTGGCGGTGCCGTTGCCGCTGACGCCGGCGCCGGCGGTCACGTTGAGGATGCCGCTCGACACACTGAGCGTGGTGGTGAGCGCGCTGCTGTCGATGTCCGCCACCGAGACGCCGGCGATCGGCAGGGCGGTGTCCTCGGCGACGCTCTGCGCGCCCGGCACGGTATTGACCGGGGCGTCGTTCACTGGATTGACAGTGATCGCGACCGTGTCGGTGTCGGTGGCGGTCCCGTCGCTGGTCGCGACCGTGAGCGTGTCGGCGCCGTTGAAGTTGAGGTTGCCGGTATAGGCGAGGCCCGCCAGCGCCGCGTTGATCTGCGCTGCCGTGCCGGTGATGGTTACGCTGGCGGTGCCGTTGCCGCTGACGCCGGCGCCGGCGGTCACGTTGAGCGTGCCGCTCGACACGTTGAGCGTGGTGGTGAGCGCGCTGCTGTCGATGTCCGCCACCGAGACGCCGGCGATCGGCAGGGCGGTGTCCTCGGCGACGCTCTGCGCGCCCGGCACGGTATTGACCGGGGCGTCGTTCACTGGATTGACAGTGATCGCGACCGTGTCGGTGTCGATGGCGGTCCCGTCGCTGGTCGCGACCGTGAGCGTGTCGCCGCCGTTGAAGTTGAGGTTGCCGGTATAGGTGAGGCCCGCCAGCGCCGCGTTGATCTGCGCGGCCGTGCCGGTGATGGTTACGATGGCGCTGCCGTTGCCGGTGACGCCGGCGCCGGCGGTCACATTGAGCGTGCCGCTCGACACGTTGAGCGTGGTGGTGAGCGCGCTGCTGTCGATGTCCGCCACCGAGACGCCGGCGATCGGCAGGGCGGTATCCTCGGCGACGCTCTGCGCGCCCGGCACGGTATTGATCGGGGCGTCGTTCACTGGATTGACAGTGATCGCGATCGGGTCGGTGTCGGTGGCGGTCCCGTCGCTGGTCGCGACCGTGAGCGTGTCGCCGCCGTTGAAGTTGAGGTTGCCGGTATAGGCGAGGCCCGTCAGCGCCGCGTTGATCTGCGCGGCCGTGCCGGTGATGGTTACGCTGGCGGTGCCGTTGCCGGTGACGCCGGCGCCGGCGGTCACATTGAGCGATGCCGCTCGACGACCGTCGAGCGTGGTGGTGAGCGCGTCCGCCGTCCACGTCGGCCACCGAGACGCCGGCGATCGGCAGGGCGGTGTCCTCGGCGACGCTCTGCGCGCCCGGCACGGTATTGACCGGGGCGTCGTTCACTGGATTGACAGTGATCGCGATCGTGTCGGTGTCGATGGCGGTCCCGTCGCTGGTCGCGACCGTGAGCGTGTCGGCGCCGTTGAAGTCGAGGTTGCCGGTATAGGTGAGGCCCGCCAGCGCCGCGTTGATCTGCGCTGCCGTGCCGGCGATGGTTACGATGGCGCTGCCGTTGCCGGTGACGCCGGCCCCGGCGGTCACATTGAGGATGCCGTGAGCGACCGACAGCGTGGTGGTGAGCGCGCTGCTGTCGATGTCCGCCACCGAGACGCCGGCGATCGGCAGGGTGGTGTCCTCGGCGACGCTCTGCGCGCCCGGCACGGTATTGACCGGGGCGTCGTTCACTGGATTGACAGTGATCGCGATCAGGTCGGTGTCGGTGGCGGTCCCGTCGCTGGTCGCGACCGTGAGCGTGTCGGCGCCGTTGAAGTCGAGGTTGCCGGTATAGGCGAGGCCCGCCAGCGCCGCGTTGATCTGCGCTGCCGTGCCGGTGATGGTTACGCTGGCGGTGCCGTTGCCGGTGACGCCGGCGCCGGCGGTCACGTTGAGCGTGCCGCTCGACACCGTCGAGCGTGGTGGTGAGCGCGCTGCTGTCGATGTCCGCCACCGAGACGCCGGCGATCGGCAGGATGGTGTCCTCGGCGACGCTCTGCGCGGCCGGCACGGTATTGATCGGGGGGTCGTTCACTGGATTGACAGTGATCGCGATCGGTCGGTGTCGGTGGCGGTCCCGTCGCTGGTCGCGACCGTGAGCGTGTCGGCGCCGTTGAAGTTGAGGTTGCCGGTATAGGCGAGGCCCACCAGCGCCGCGTTGATCTGCGCTGCCGTGCCGGTGATGGTTACGATGGCGGTGCCGTTGCCGCTGACGCCGGGGCCGGCGGTCACATTGAGGATGCCGTTAGCGACCGACAGCGTGGTGGTGAGCGCGCTGCTGTCGATGTCCGCCACCGAGACGCCGACGATCGGCAGGATGGTGTCCTCGGCGACGGTCTGCGCGCCCGGCACGGTGTTGACCGGGGCGTCGTTCAGGGCGGTGATGGTGATCTGCGTCGTCTGCGCGGAGGCACTGAAATTCTCGCCGTCGGACAAACCCCACCCCAGCGTGCGCGTCGGATTGGCGCCGAAGTTCGTCGGATTCTCGCTGGTCGACCCGAATCCGACCGCCTGCATGAGCGCCTGGTAATCCGCGACCGCGGCCGGGTTATTGAACAGAAGGCGGCGCAAGCCGGCATCGTAAGAAAAGTCGATGCCGAGGAAGGTCCCGCTCTGCAGGCCGTTGACGGTCAGAATGTCGCCATCAAACCCGCCGGCAACGATTCTAACCTCGCCATAGATCAGGTCGGTGTTGTCGACGTCGCTCGCGGTCGCGGCCGGCGAGATCGTCACCGGCGAGCCGTTCTCGGTGTACGCGGCGGTTGCGGCAACCGTCTCCTGAGGCGCGTCGTTCACGGCGACGATATTGATTGTCGTCGTTGCGGTGGTCACGGACGCGCTGTCGGTCACGGCCCACGTCAGGGTTCGCTGCGGGCTGTGGCTGAAGTCGGTGGGATTGTCGCTGCTCGACTGGAACTGAACCTGCTGCAGCAGCGCCTGATAGTTCGCGACCGAACTCGCGCCGCTGAAGACCAACGCATGCTGCGCAGGCATCCAGACGAACGTAATGCCGTTCACGGTGTTGCTGGTGACGCCGCCGACACTGAGGATATCGCCGTCACCGGGAAACGAGCCGTCGGTGATGCTCACGAGCGCCCCGTTGAGCTCGGTATCATCGACATCCGATAGGGCCGCCGTCGGCGCGAGCACGACCGCCGCGGCGTTCTCGACATACGCGGCGGCCGGATCGACTGTGATGACCGGGGCGTCGTTCGTCGCGGTGACACTGATTACCGAGACCGCCAGATTGCTGTTGTTCGCCCCGTCGTTGACCACGACCTCGATGAGGCGGTCTCCCGCGACGGGATCGTCGCTGGTGTTGCTGTAGCGAATCTGCTGTCAGCGCGATTTCGTAATCATCCAGCGTGCCCGAACCGGTGAGCGTGAGGACGCCGGTACCAGGATCGTAGCCAGCCGTGGTGATCGCTCCCGGCAGCACCCCGCTGACCGTGAGCAGATCGCCGGTTTCCGGGTTCGCCAGCTTGATCGTCGCGGAAAAAAGCGTGGTGCTGTCGGCATCGGTAATGGAGGTATCGACATCGGCGATCGGCACCGGGGCGCCGTTTTCTGTGAACGCGTTCCGGAAAGTGCTTTGAAACGAGCCGCTCGAGTCGTCGGCATCGAGGTCCAGCACCGGAGCGCTGTTGTTCACCACCTCGACCTGGATCAAGGCCTGTGCCGTGTTGCTGTTGCGGGCGCCGTCGTTGACGACAATGTCGATGACGCGGGTTTCGGTCGAAGGATTGGTGCCGGTGTTGTTGTACGTGATTTGCTGCAGTGCCGTCTGATAGTCGGCAGCCGATGCGGCGCCCGAGAGCGTAATTTGATGTGTCCCCGAGCCGAAAACGAAGATGCCGCCGGGGGCTGTGCCATTGAACGTCAGACTACCGAGCGGGTCCCCGTTGGTCAGCGTCACCGTCGCCGAGGCAAGGTTTGGACTGTCGTTGTCGATGACCGAGACATCGGCGTCCACGACGGCGACGGCTGGGCCCCCATCGGTGAACACGGTGAGATAGTTTGCGCCCGTCGTCGTCGAATTGTTGGCGTCGAGATCGAGCACCGGCGCGACGTTCGGCGGCGGGAGAACGACGTGCATGTAGGTCGTGGCGACATTGCTGTCGAGGGTACCGTCGTTGACGGTGACCCGGATGATGCGGTCAGCAGTGGAAATGCTCGTGGTGTCGAAGACCACCTGGTGCAAGGCCGTCTGATAGTCCGCGAGCGAGGCCGCACCGCTGAGCGTGATGACGCCGGTGAAGGGATTGTAGATCGAAGCCGTGATGCCGGGCGGCAATGCCCCGGCGATAAGCGCGTCGCCCGATTGCCGGTTGATGTGCGATCGTGATCCTGGCCGACTGGATCGTCGTGCTGTCGGGGTCGGTGATGGAAACGTCGGTGTCGGCGACCGGTATCGCCAGCCCGCCGGTGGTGAATGTCGCGGTATAGTCCGCCCCGCCGCCATTGGAGTTGTTGGCGTCGAGATCGAGGTGCGGAGGAACGGCGGCACTCGTTACCGTGAAGATCGCGTGCGCCTCGTTACTCCACCAGAAGTCGTCGAATACCCAGACTGAAATGCTCTTCGTTACGCCGACGGGCGCGTCCGTGCTGAACCCGATCTGCTCGATCGCGGTCTGATAGGCGGAATGCGAGCCAAAACCGAACAGAAAGAGGGTGCCGGTGAACGGATCGAAAGGCGTTGCAAAAATTCCGAATGGCAACGTGCCGATGACCGACAGCACGTCACCGGGGAACGGGTTGTTGATGGTGATCTGCGCGAAGGTGATAATGCCGCCGTCGAAATCGTCTATGTCGCTGTCGGTATCGGAGATGCTGACCGGGGTACGGTCATTGGTGACCTCTGCCCGATAGTCGGGGCCCCCAGACGTCGAATTGTTGGAATCGAGATCGAGGTGCGGCGGGTAGAAATAACGGGCCGACGGGGG
Organism: uncultured Alphaproteobacteria bacterium; assembly: GCA_963725065.1. Taxonomy (GTDB): domain Bacteria; phylum Pseudomonadota; class Alphaproteobacteria; order Rhizobiales; family Xanthobacteraceae; genus VAZQ01. The sequence goes on along the minus strand of CAVRXD010000055.1, from coordinate 64,136 downwards.
CAATGCGTTGCCATCGATCCAGTTGGCCGAGTTGCTGATGAGGGGGAACAGCTGGGGAGGTGATCCGTCGATCGGTCCTGCGTAGATCGCATTGTCGAAGCCGACCGCGACCGCGTTCTGACCCAGCGTTAAGCCGGGCGGTAAGGCGGTGGTGTTGTCATTGGTCGCATCGCCGGCGACGGTGTTGTTGCCGTCGGCGAGATCGACGAGGTAGAGGATGGTAGGGCTCGCCTGCGTCCCCTGGTACGCGATGATCTGGTCGCCGGCGGCATCAAGATCGAGGCCCGTCAGCGTGACGACGGTACCGGCAGTAATCGCGGTGGGCGCCGTGTAGGTGACTGTGCCTTCGCCCGGCCGGAATCCGCCGGCGGCCAGCCAGCCGTTGTCGGTGAAATTGACGACGGTGCCTGCCTCGATGTCACGCGCGAAGACGAACGTGAACGAGTCTGTGGTGCTGCTGTTGTATTGAACGATGGCGAGGTCGCCGGGGGACAGAACGGTAGCCACTGACGGCCTCCTTTCGGCTAGAGCAATCGCCGCAGGCGCAACGCGGACATCTGCGCAGGTTCGTCAGGATGGCGCGGCGGTTTTCTTCGGTGACTTCTTGCCCGCAGTAATCGCCAGAGCGATGGACATCGAGGTCGCAAGAAGGCCAACAACGATGCACACACAACCAGACGTATAGCTCGCTACAACCTGTGCAAAGCACTTGTCAATGGTACCACACGGACGCGCGTAAAATCGGCCGCGCCACAACCGCGCGACGGTAAGGCACCGCTCATGCAACGACTCGCGACGGCCGCGAGGAGGTATGGTGCCACCCTCACATCGTGAGCACGATCTTTCCGAAATGCTTGTTCGCGCGCATATGCGCGTGCGCTTCGACCGCCTGATCGAGCGGGAAGCGGCGATCGATCGGCAATGTCAGCTTGCCCGCCGTCACTGCGTCCCACAGATCGGCGCGCATGCGGCGGCCGATCTCGCGCACCTCGTCGAGCGTACGGGTGCGGAAGGTCACGCCGATATAGTCGATGCGGCGCAACGCGTGCAGATCGAAGTCGAACTCGGCCTTGGTGCCGGCGAGGCGGCCGACATTGACGATGCGGCCGAGGAGCGCCATTGCCTTCATGGTCTGCGCGACCACCGGCCCGGAGAGCATGTCGACGACGAGATTGACCCCCTTGCCGTCGGTCGCCTTCAACACCGCGTCGGGCCAACCCGAATCGCGCGTGTCGATGGCGAGATCCGCACCGAACTCCTTCAGCCGCGCCCGGCGCGCGTCGTTGGTGGAGGTGCCGATCACCAGCTTCGCGCCCATGAGCTTGGCGATCTGCAAGCCCATCAGTCCCACGCCCGAGCTGGCGCCCTGGATCATCACGCTTTCGCCGGCGCGCAGTCGGCCGGCGGTGATCAGCGCGTTGTGCAGGGTGATGAGCGCGACCGGCAACGTCGCCGCCTGTTCGAAGCTCATGCCGGCAGGCATCGCGTTCACCCGCCCCCAGTCGCTCACGGCATATTCGGCGTAGCCGCCGGTGCCCGAGCACATCACGCGGTCGCCGGGCTTGAAGCCGCCTTGAACGTCGGCGCCGGCCTCGACCACCTCGCCCGCCCAGTCGATGCCGACCGGCGCGCCGACGCCGCCGTGGCTGCCGTGGGGAAGACCACGCGCGGTCGTGAGATCGGCGCGATTGAGGCTGGCGGCGCGCACCTTCACCAGCACCTCGGTGGGCTTCGGGCGTGGTTGCGGCACGTCGCGCACTTCGATCCCGTTTTCACTTGCAACGCCAGCCTTCATCGCGTGCTCCGTCGTTGTTTCCCGCGTCTGTCGTGGCCGTGGGTCAGTCCAGCGCCACGCCCGCCTGCTTTGCAATATTGGCCCATTTTTGCGTCTCGCCCGCCAGGAACGTGCCGAATTCCCGCGGTGTGCCGATGCGCGCCTCGGAGCCGAAGCGCCCGACCAGGTCCTTCATGTCAGGCGACTTCAACGTCTCGTTGATCACGCTGTTGAGCTTGCCGACGATCGGCCCCGGCGTGCCCGCCGGCGCCACGACGCCGGTCAGCAGCGTCGCCACGAAACCGTTGATTCCGCTCTCGACCATGGTCGGAACATCGGCGATCTCCGCCTGCCGCTTCGCACTGGTGACCGCGAGCGCGCGCACCTTTCCCTCCTTGATCAGCGGAAGCAGGATCACCGGGCTTTCCAACGCGAAGTCGACCTGGTTGCCGAGGACACCCTGGACCGATTCATTTCCACCCTTGTGCGGCACGTTGACGAAGTCGATGCCGGCGAGCGTGCGGAACATCTCGCCGGTGAGATGCGTCACGTTGCCGGCGCCGGCATGGGCATAATTGAGCTTGCCGGGATTCGCCTTGGCGTAAGCGAGAAACTCCTGAATGGTCCGGGCCGGGAATGAGGGATGCACGACCAGGATCATGTAGCTTTCCGACACGCTTGCGACCGGCGCGTAGTTCTTCACCGGATCGTAGCCCGCGTTCTTCGACACCGCGGGAATCACGGCCAGCGTGCTGGTGTTGCCGTAGAACAAGGTATAGCCGTCGGGTTCGGCGGCGGCCGCGGTGCGCGCCCCGAGCGCGCCGCCGGCGCCGGCGCGATTTTCGATGATCACGCTCTGCCCCAGCGCCTGCTGCATCTTCTGCGCCATCAGGCGCGCCATCACGTCGGTCTGACCTCCCGCCGGCGACGGCACGATCATCTTGATCACCCGTTCCGGATAGACGGTCTGCGCCTGCGCCGGCCCGGCCGCGCAAGCGGCAAGGACCAACGCGGCAAGACGCATGCAAGCCACGGCGGAGCGCCGATGTCGCCTCATCATCGTTTCCTCCCCGCGCCGAAAAACGGCGGCGTTGCTTTTGTGCACGTTCGTCATGCACACGCTAGTGTCCCGATTCCGAAGTTCGCATCATTGCGCGGCACACTCGTTTGCGAACTTCGGAATCAAAGGGACACTAGCAATCTATGATTCTAGTGCGGTTTTGGATTTGAAGTTCCTGCACAAACGCGCGGCTATAATGATAGGAACTTCAAATCCACCGCACTAGGGCCACAGTCTACAGGAGACCGGCCGCGCTGTGATATCGTTTGACGCCGCACGATCAGTGGGCTGCGGCCCCGGAGACCGTCAGAATGCAACGCACCAAGCCGCCTTATCGCGCCGACCATGTGGGCAGCCTGATCCGGCCCGACACGCTGATCAAGGCGCGGGAGCAGGCGGAGCAAAAGGCGATCCCGGAGGCCGAGCTCAGGCGCATCCAGCAGGCCGCGATCCGCGACGTGGTCCGCATGCAGGAGGAGCTGGGGCTGAAGCTCGTCACCGACGGCGAGTACAACCGTCATTCCTGGCACCGGGATTTCATGCTGAAATTCGAGAACGTGCGGATGATGCCGTCGAAGCTCACCGTGCGTTTTCATTCCGCCGACGGCGACCGCCTGCACAGCCCGCCGACCATGCAGGTGACCGGCAAGCTCGCGCGTCCGAACGGCGGCGGAATTTTTGTCGACGATTTCAAGTTTCTGGCGTCGATTGCACGCGCGACGCCGAAGATCACGCTGCCATCGCCGACCGTGATGCACTTCCGCGGCGGACGTGAAGCGATCGATGCCGACGCATATCCCGACATCGCCGAATTCTACGACGATCTCAGCCGTCTCTACCGCGAGGAGATCGGCGACCTCGCCGCGGCCGGTTGCCGCTATCTGCAGATCGACGAGGTCAATCTCGCCTATCTCTGCGATCCGGACCTGCGCAGGCAGGTCGCCAATATCGGCGAAGATCCGGCGACGCTGCCGCAGACCTATGCGCGGCTGCTCAACGACACGATCAAAGGCCGTCCGCAGGACATGACGGTCTGCATGCATCTGTGCCGCGGCAATTTCGCCGGCGCCTGGGTGGCGGAGGGCAGCTACGAGCCGATCGCCGAGCTGATCTTCAACGAGATCGATGTCGACGGCTACTTCCTCGAATACGACAGCACGCGCGCCGGCGGTTTCGAGCCGCTGCGCTTTCTGCCCAAGGGCAAGGTCGCGGTGCTCGGCCTGGTCACCACCAAGAGCGGCAAGCTCGAATCCAAGGACGAGCTCAAGCGCCGGATCGACGAGGCGTCGAAGCATGCGCCGCTGGAGCAGCTCGCACTGAGCCCGCAATGCGGTTTTTCCAGCGGCATCGGCGGCAACACCATGGATGTCGCGGGCGAAATCGCCAAGCTCCGCCTGGTGGTCGAGACCGCGCGCGAGGTATGGGGACACGCGTAGCCGCGCGTTGCGGCCTCTGCTAGCGTCCCGATCAATCGGTCGGCTGCGATCGGCCGATCGTGGAAAAACAAAAGCTGTTGGGGAGGCATCGTGCAAGAGCAAGTCGCGACGCGCAAGCAGACCAAGCCGTCCGAGCCGACATACAAGATGACGCTCGAGAAGGACGTCGACATCCCGATGCGGGACGGCGCCAGGCTCAAGGCCGACGTCTTCCGGCCGGAAGGCGACGGGCATTTTCCCGTGCTGATCAACATGGGCATCTACCAGAAGGACAAGCTCTGGGTGCCGCCGGACGACCTGGAGGAGAAGCCCAATCCCTACATGAACTGGGAGACTGTCAATCCGGAATGGTGGGTGCCGCGCGGCTATTGCTGCGTACGCGTCGACGAGCGCGGCTCCGGCAAGTCACCGGGGCAGTCCGTGCTGTATTCGCCGCAGGAGGCGATCGACTTCTACGACGCGATCGAGTGGGCCGGCCACCAGCCCTGGAGCAACGGCCGCGTCGCCACCATCGGCATCTCGTTCTTCGCCCGCACGCAGTGGTGGGTGGCCAATCTCAAGCCGCCGTCGCTCACATGCATCGTGCCGTGGGAGGGCGCCGCCGATCAGTACCGCGACATCCTCTATCACGGCGGCATTTTCGGCTCCGGCTTCATCGTCAGCTGGTTTACCACCCACATGGCGCATCACATGCTCGGTCGCGCCTACGAGAACAATCCCGACACCTTTCAGGACAACGTGCTGTGGCGGTTCATGCGCAACAGCCTCGACAGCGGCATGTTCAAGAGCCAGCAGGCGCAATGGGACCAGATCGATCTGCCGATGTGGGCGGTCGGCAACTGGTCCGGAATGGGACTGCACCTGCGCGGGGCGACCGAGGGCTATGTGCGCGCCGCATCGAAGAACAAGAAGCTGCGCATCCACTGCGGCACGCATTACCATCCGTTCTACAGCGAGGACGGCCGGCGCGACCAGCTCCGCTTCTTCGATTACTGGCTCAAGGACATCGACAACGGCGTGATGCAGGAGCCGCCGGTCAAGCTCGCCATCCGCACCGGCCATGGCGAATACCATTTCCGCCACGAGAACGAGTGGCCGATCGCGCGCACGCAGTGGACCAAATTGCATCTCGATTTGTCGAAGCCCGACGGCGCCGAGGGAACGGGCATCGCCGGCACCCTGGCGAAAACAAAATCTCCGACCGCCGCGAGCCGCACCTATCCCGCCAGCACCGCGTCACACGGCGGGCACGCTTCGGCCGCGCCGGCCGGGATCTCGTTGGTCACGCCGCCACTGACGGAGGATACCGAAATCACCGGTCCGGTGGCGGCCCAGCTCTGGGTCTCGAGCACGACCGAGGACATGGATTTGCTGCTCACGCTGCGCAACATCGACCCCGACGGCAAGGACGTCCTGGAAGTCGGGCAGCAGGGACAGCCGGTGCCGGTGGCGAAGGGCTGGCTGCGGGTCTCGCATCGCGAGCTCGATCCGGATTTGTCGCTGCCCTATCGCCCCTATCACAAGCACCTGCGGCGGCAATGGCTCAAACCGAACGAGATCGTCGAGGTGCAGGTGGAGATCTGGCCGACGTCGATGGTGTTCAAGAAAGGCCATCGCATCCGCCTCGACATCCAGCCACGCGACGGCATCGGCAGCGCCCCCTACACGCATTACCACGCCGACTACAATGTCGGTGACAACACCATCTATTCCGGCGGCGACAAGGAATCCTATCTGCTGGTGCCGGTCATTCCGCCGAAATAGTCCGCCGCGCGCGTGTCCCGGCCAAGCGAGCGCCCACCAACCCGTCATTGCCGGGCTTGACCCGGCAATCCATCCTCTTCGATCGAAGCGTTTCTCGATGGATGCCCGGGTCAAGCCCGGGCATGACGAGTGGAGGACAGGCGCGCTGCTGTCACTCCGCCTTGATTCCGGTGCGCGTGACCACGTCGACCCACAAATCCCGCTCTTTCGCGAGAAACGTCCCGAACTCGGCTGCCGATCCCGTCCGCACCTCGGCGCCGAGCTTGCCCAGGGCCGCCACGACTTCGGGAGGCTTGAGGCTTTCGTTGATCGCGGCGTTGAGCTTGTTGACGATGCTCGCCGGCGTGCCCGCCGGCGCCACCACGCCGGTAAATGTAAGTGCGACGAAGTCGGGCAGTCCGCCTTCGATCATGGTCGGCAGCTCGGGCGCGAGCGCGTTGCGGCCCACGCTCGCGACCCCGAGCCCGCGGATCTTGCCCTCGCGCACCAGCGGCAGGAGACCTGCAACCTCTCCGAACAGGATATGCACCTGACCGGTGACGATCCCGGCGACGGCCTCGGGCGATCCCTTGTAGGGGACGTGGGTAAAATCGGTCCCGGTCTGCAGCTTGAACAGCTCACCCGCGAGATGGGTGAGGTTGCCGTAGCCCATGGAGCCGAAGTTGAGCTTGCCGGGATTGGCCTTGGCGTAGGCGACAAGCTCCTGGACGTTCTTCGCCGGGAAGTCGGGCGCCACCACCAGCACCTCGTAGCCTTCGGTGACCTTGGCGACGGGCGTGAACTGCTTGATCGTGTCGTAATCGCGGAAGCGATAGACCGCCGGGCCCACCACCAGCGCGCTCGCATTGCCGAACAGCAGCGTGTAGCCATCGGGCTCGGCGGCGGCGACGGCCTTGGTGCCGAGCGCCCCGCCGGCGCCGCCGCGATTCTCGATGATCACGGTCTGCCCAAGGATTGGCCCCAGGCGCTGAACCACAAGCCGCGCCGTGATGTCGATCGGGCCTCCGGCCGGATAGGGCACCACCATCTTGATCAGCCGGTCGGGATAGGTTTGCGCCTCGACGCGACCGGCGGCGCTCGCAGCAGCGCCGATCAGTGCGAGCGCGCAAAGAACATGACGCAGGGCAAGCACGGGGCGACCTCCCGGTTTCTTATTCCATTGCCGGTTATCATCCCTGCAATCCTCAGGTTTGACTAGCTGGCTCCCGCGGCTGCTATAACCATCGCGGCCCAAGCGCCCGCAGCCGCCGCAGCCGAGGAGGACCTTTCGTTCATGGTGAAATCAGCCAAGCGGCGCAAGCTTCGCGCAGCCAAGCGGCCGGCTCCCGCCAAGGCGAGCAAGCCTGCGCGCAAGCAAGTCAAGGCGGCGCGATCGAAGGGCCCTGCCCCCAAGCCTGTTGTCATCGACGTGCACGCCCATGTGCTCGTACCCGAGGTGGTGAAGCGCACCTACGACCAGTCGCAGTATTCGCGCGCGGTCGCGGGCCCGGGCGGCGTCCCCGAGCCGCTGTACAAGCGCATGACCGAAGTGGAGCTGCGGCTCAAGGAGATGGATGCGACCGGCGTCGACATCCAGGTGATCAGCCCCAGCATCATGCAGCAATGCACCTACGGGATGGCGGCGGACGACGCCATCGCCCTGGATCGTCTCGGCAACGATCGCGTCGCCGAAGCGGTGGCGAAGCATCCGGACCGGCTGGTCGGGCTCGGCTCGCTGCCGCTGCACGAGGTGGCGCTGGCGGCCGCGGAGCTCGAACGCTGCGTGCGCGACCTCGGCCTGCGCGGCGTCATCATTTCATCGCACGTGAACGGCATCGAGCTCGGCGACGAGCGGCTGCGGCCGTTCTGGGCCAAGGCCGAACAGGTCGGCGCCGTGATCTTCATCCATCCCGCCGGCAGTACCGAGCAGCGCATGCTGCGCAACCGCCTGATGATCACCGTCGGTCAGCCGCTGGAAGAGGCCTACGCGCTCTCGTCGCTGATCTATGAAGGCGTGATGGACCAGTTCCCCAAGCTCAAGATCATGGTCGCGCACGGCGGCGGCTATCTGCCGTTCTATGCCGGCCGGCACGACAACGAGTATCGCTACGGCCGGGCGCCGCAGCTCAAGGGCGATTTCAGCAGCTACCTGCCGCGCTTCTTCTACGACAGCGTGCTGTTCAATCCCGACATGCTGGAATTCCTGGTGACCAAGGTCCCGGCGAGCCACATCATGCTCGCCTCCGACTATCCGTTCGCGGAGAAGAAACCGGTCGATTATGTCCGCCGCGCCCGGAAGATCGGCAAGAAGGAGCAGGACGCGATTCTCGGCACCAATGCCGCGCGGCTGTTCGGCATTTCCATCTGATCGTTGCGCCACGCGGGAGAACATCAGCGATGACAACGAATCGTGCAGCCTCGTCCCGTCTCGAGAGGTCGGCTCATGCGGAGGTCGAGATCATCCTGCATCCGATTCCGACGGCGGACAGCAAGCCGTACATCATCGTGTTCGGTCCGGACCAGCAGCTCTGGTTCTGCGAGAGCGGCACATCCAAGATCGGGCGGATGAATCCCGGCAATGGCAGCTTCGTCGAATTCGATACCCCGACGCCGGACAGCCGGCCGATCGGGATCACGTCGGCGGCCGACGGCGCGTTGTGGTTCTGCGAGAACGCCGGCAACCGGATCGGTCGCATCACCACGGCAGGCGCGATCACCGAATTTCCGGTTCTCACCGCCGGCGCCGGACCGGACGGCATCGTCGCGGGCCCGGACGGGAATGTCTGGTTCTCCGAAGCCCACCTCAGTCGTCTCGGCCGGATCACGCCAAGCGGCACCGTGACGGAATTCTCCGACGGGCTCACACCGGGCTGCCGGCCGCTCTCGCTGGTGGTGCGCGACGGCGATCTCTGGTTCAGCGAATACGAAGCGGGACAGATCGGCCGCATCAGCATGGACGGCAAGGTCACCGAATACCCGCTTCCGACGCCGAACTGCGAACCGCGCGCCATGGTCACGCATCCCGACGGCAGCATCTGGTTCGTGGAGACCAAGGCCAACGCGCTCGGGCGCATCGACGCGCAGGGCCGCGTCACCGAATGGCCGGTGAAGACGCCGGACGCCTCGCTGCGCGGCGTCACCGTGGCGCCCGACGGCGACCTCTGGTTCACCGAGAATTTTTCCAACAAGATCGGCCGCATGGCGCCCGACGGCACGGTCATCGGGGAATACGCGATCGCGGGCGGGAACTGCGGCGCGCGCGCCATCATCGCCAGTCCCGACGGGCGGCTGTTCTTCTCCGCCCACGATGCCGGCGCCATCGGCGAGGTCATCCCGCGGCAGTGACGATCTCTGGAGCGCGGTGTCATCGCCCGCGCAGGCGGGCGATGCAGTTGTCCGCAGCGTGCTGTTGGAACACAGCAGCGCACCACATTCGTGGCTGACGCTGACTGGATGCCCGCTTTCGCGGGCATGACCATCGAATATCGGCTACACCGGAATCGGCTTGCCCACGCCTTGCGCGAGCGCGCGCTGATAGACGAGTTCACCAAAGGCCATGTCTTCGAGCGCTATGCCCAGCGACTTGAACAGCGTCAGGTCGGACGGCGAGGCGCGGCCCTTGGCCTTCCCGGTGACGAACTCGCCGAGCTCGCGGATATCCGACCAGGCGAGCTTCCCCTCCGCGACCAGGTCGCGAAACTCGCCCGCTTCCACCTTGGCCTGCTCGACGTGATCCGTCGCCTTCACCGCGGCGCGCAACACCATCTCGCCGTCGACCTCGCGCCGATCGCCGGAATTGGCGCCCGCCGCGTTGACGTGGGCGCCACGCGCGAGCCACGCGGCCCGGCATACCGGCTCGGCCGACTTGGTGATGGTGATCACGACGTTGGCGTCCGCGACACAGGCTTCCGCCGAGGTCGCCGGCAGCGCCTCCACGCCGAGGTCCTTCTCGAGCGCGCGCGCATAGCTCTCGCGGTGCTCCGGCGTGCGGGCGAAGACCCTGACTGCGCTTGATCGGCCGCACCGCGCAGACCGCCTCGACCTGCGTGCGTGACTGCCGGCCGGTGCCGATGACGGCGAGCGTGTGCGCGTCCGGATTGGCCATCAGCTTGGTCGCGAGCCCGCTCGCCGCTCCCGTGCGCATCTGGCCGAACAGATCGGCCTCGATCATGGCCTTCAGCCTGCCGTCGGCCGACGAGTACAGCAGCGTGTGAAAATGGGCGCCCTTCATGCCGGCATAGGCCTTGAGGCCGTACACGCCCTTCGCGCCATAGGCCGCGCCCATCAGGTTGAAGGCGCCGCCGGGAAGGCGCGCGCGCTGACGCGGCAGATTGACGGTGGAAGGCTGACCCCAGGTGGCGAACAGCTCTTCCAAGGTCGCAATCGCATCCTTGACGGTGACGAGGCGGCCGACGTCGGCTTCGGTGAGATAGATCGGGGCAGTGGTCATGCGGGGGTCCAATCAAATTGCAAAGGCGCGGGAATGCGTCTGCGGGAATGCGTCTCGCGTCAAGGCATTGCGCGCGTCACACCGGCTTTTCGCCGAGGATGGTGACGCGCCGCATCAGGCGCCGCTCGCTTGGGCTGAAATCGGTGCGGGCATGCAGCGCGCAGCGATTGTCCCACATCAGAAGGTCGCCCGGACGCCACACATGTTCGTAGATGAATTCGCGACGCTCCTGGTGATCGAACAGCAGGTCGAGCAGCTCGTCGCTCTCCTGCGCAGGCAGTCCTTCGATCCGCACGGTCATCAGGCGGTTGACGTAAAGCGCCTTGCGGCCCGTCGCCGGGTGGGTGCGGACCACGGGATGCACATGGGACGGCACGCCTTCGGCGATCCGCGTCCCCCGCTTCATCGCCGCGGTGTCGTAATCGTAGGCGTTGAGCGCCTTGCGGCCGTCGATGCGCCGTTTGATCTCGTCGGGCAGGGTTTCGTACGCCTTGTAGCCGTTGGCGAACAGCGTGTTGCCGCCCGCGCGCGGCACCTCGAGCGCGTACAGCATCGAGGCCATGGCAGGCCGCTCCTGGTGACACTGGTCGGTGTGGAAGTGCATCTCGCCGTCCGGCAGGGCGCCGATCGGCTTGCCGTCCTCGCGGATGTTCGAGATCAGCATGACCGCGGGGTGACTGCGCACGAACTGCTTGGTGTGGATGACAGCCGGCGGCCCGAACATCTCTGCGAAACGGACCTGATCCCCTTCGCTCAGCTCCTGGTCGCGCAGCAGGATGACGAGATGCCGGTGCCAGGCGTCCCGGAGCTGCGCGCAGATCTGTTCATCGACGTCCTTGCTCAGATCGACGCCGATGATCTCGGCGCCCAGCGCCGCCGACAGCGGCCGCACCGCCAGTGCCGGCGGTCGGAGCGTGGTCTCGGTGTGCGTGGGTCTCGTTTCCATCCCGGTCGCTCCCAATGGCGGACAGCTCGCCGCCGCGGCTGCCGCGTTGTCTCGGCGCGATTATGGGCCGCGAGCGAGCCTGTTCTCAAGGTTCCTTGGCGTCGACCAGGATGAAGGCGATGCGGCAAGGCTCGGTGCCGCGGTTGACCCAGGCATGGTTGGTGCCCTGCTGCACCAGCACGTCGCCCGCCTTGAGATGAATCTCGGAATCGTCGAGCAGCATGTCGATCTCGCCCGCCATCACGATGGCGTAGTCGACGGTGCGGGTGCGATGCATCGCCGGATGCCGCGGCGGCAGGCCGCGCTTGGGTGCGCCGTCGCCCAGGCTCTGATGCATGGTGTGGGGATCGAGCTTTTTCGTCTCCGCCGTCTCCGGCGGGAAATCCACGATGCGGAACACCGTGCCGCCGCGCGGCGGCATGATCCCGATCTCGATGGCGGCCCGGTCGGCGGCGCCGGACAGGTCGGCCGGGGTCTGGTCCGTCACCCACAACAGGCGCGATACCGTCTGCGCCTGCGGCCGCACTTTCTTGTGCGGATTGGCGCCATCCAGCAGCACCACCGCCTTGTCGTCCTTGTCGATCGTGGTGACCACGCGACGAACATCTGCACTCAAAGCCATGTTTGCGTTTCTCCCGGGGTTGGCTGACTGACGTGAGGTATCGATGAGCGATCATGCAACAGCGCGCGGCTGCCCACCAGAAGGGGACGGCATGGTCGCAATGCGTCTATAACGGCTCGGCGTCGATGAGCACGAAGGCGAGACGGGCCGGCTCGTCGGTGCGATTGCTCCAGGCATGGTTGGTGCCGCGCTGGACCAGGACGTCCCCCGCTCTGAGCAGCACCTCGCCCTCGTCCATCAGCGCGTAGATTTCGCCGGAAAGCACGATGGCGTAGTCCACCGAGCTGGTCTTGTGAAAGCCGGGATGGCGCGGGGAGCCGCGATCGAAGGCGGACCGGAGCCGTCGTCGGCGCTCGCGCGCTGCCGCTCGAGCGCGGCCACGCGCTCCTTGTCCGGCGGATACTCGACGATGCGGAAGACCGAGCCGTTCCTGGGCGGCGCCAGCCGAAACGGATGGTCGGTGACCTCGTCATTGCCGCTGTTGTCGGCGGGCATGGCGCGCGTCTCCCACAGCTCGGTGACGACGGCGCTGCCGGGCGCACGGTTGTAGACGTGCGGCGCCGGCGCGTCCGTGATGAACACGGACCGCCCCGCGGCATCGTGGCCGGTCACCACCCGGCGGATCGGCTTGCGCATGGACGTCTCCGATGAAAAGCGCTCAACACATATTCCGCCGAAGTGGAAAACGATGCGCCGCGCATACGAGTCGAACCAACAGGCAGAAGCGGCCCCCGATCCCCGCCGGCATGCAAACCACTCAGGGGTGCACGCTGCCGTCGGGCATGAGCGCGCCCTTGAGATTGGCGCCGTCGAGCACGGCGCCGGTGAGGATCGCGCGCGACAGGCGCGCCTCCGAGAGGTCGGCGCCCGTGAGATTGGCGCCGCTCAGGTCGGCGCCGAACAGATCCGCCTCCGAAAGATTGGCCCCCTTGAGATTGGCCTCGCGCAACACGGCGTCCACCAGGCCGGCATTGTTGAGATTGGCGCCTTCGAGATTGGCGCGGCGCAGCGTCACCTCCACCAGATTGGCGGCGCTGAGGTTCGCTCCGCGCAGCGACGCCTCGTCGAGGCGCGCGCCGGTGAGGATCGCTTCGGGCATGTGCGCGCCGTCGAGCCTCGCCCGGACCAGCCGCGCCTTCTGCATCTTGGCCTCGGTCAGATTGGCCCCGCTCAGATCCGCCGCGCTCAAATCGGCTTCATAGAGCATCGCGCGTTCGAGCTTCGCCTGCGCCAGCGCCGCGTTCTTCAGGTCGGTCTTGTTGAGATTGGCATCGGTGAGATTGGCGCCGGTGAATTTCGCCCGCATGAGGCGCGCACGGTGCAAGATCGCGCCCTCCAGGTTGGCGCCCGGACAGATCAGCCTCCGACAGGTCGCGTCGCTTCAAGGCGGCCCGCTCCAGCGCGCAGTTGCGGCACGACTTGCTGCTGCCCGCGAGAAAGGCGTCCGCGGTTTGCGCCCACGCCGCGTAACCGGACAGACAGAGGCAAAACGCCAGCAGCGGCGATGCCGCCCGCCTGAAACAACGATGCCAGATCATGATTGCTTTCATCGGTCGCGCATCATGACATGTTTCCCTGCCGACGCCAGGGCAGCACCGAAGAACGCTGGCAAAATCCCCGCCGCGCTAGTGTGGCGCATTTGACGTTCCTATCAGTATTGGCCGCGAGTCCCTCATAGGAACGTCAAATGCAAAGCCACACTAGGATCATGACTTGCTAGTGTTCCTTTGTTTCCGACGTTCGTAAAAGCGGGTGCTGCGAAATGATACGAACGTCGGAAACAGAACACTAGCGTTGTGAAGGAAGGAGGGACCGCCTACGCTTGTCGTGCATGCCGGACCGCCTCACCATGCCATGCCGTCTTCATCAGCGTCTCGCCGCTATTCTCCTTTCTGCCTTCGCCGCGGTTCTTTTGGGGTGCGTGCAGTCTGCTTTTTCGGCGCCGGGCAACCGCGCGGGTGACCGGCCGACGCGACTCGAAGTCTGGGATCTGCAACTGGGAACGCAGCTCGAGGCATTGCCGGACGAGTTCGTCGACTATGCCTGCGGCACCAATGGCGGGCCGCCGGCGACGCCGCTCAACGGCTGGCGCGAGGCCCAGCGCTGCCGGCCGGAAGCGAGCGGGTTGCGGGAAATCTATTTCCGCTATGACGACGAGCTCGAATATTGGGCCAAGGCCAACAACCTGCTGCCGCAGATGGAGCAGTATGCCGGCACCAAGACCTACGGTTTCCCCGTCACCGTCTCGGCCCTGATCGACGACGGCGGGGTGCTGCGCGGCGTCCGCGTCGTGAGCGACCCCCGCGGCGACACCCAGAACCGCGGGGAGGCCTATCTCCTGCGCAACTTTCTCACCGCACGCTTCGGGCGCGACGGCTGGGCTTGCGAAAGTCTGCCGCCCGAGGACGGCGAGACCCCGGTCGACGGCATCTTCGTGAAGGAGCGCTGTCGCAAGGAGCTCGCAGGCGGGACCACCGCCGCGCTCACGACGCGGCATCTGCGCAAGGCCGGTCAGGCCCAGTTCGATCCACGCACCGGCCGCGAGACGGCGGGGCAGTTCGAAAGCGCGGTGCGCTTCGAGCTGATGCAGGGCAGGTAGCAGCCCACGACTGTCATTCCGGGGCCCGAGCGAAGCGAGGGAGCCCGAATCCATAACCACCGTCCGCGAAGGATGGATTCCGGGCTCGGCCCTTCGGGCCGCCCCGGAATGACGGCGGTGACAGGACGACAACGGAACACGGCTCGTCGCAGAACCTCACTTCCCCACGAAGGTCGCGAGGATGAAGTCCGCCAGCGCCGAGATTTCGCGCTTGTTCAGGCTGGTCGAGTGCGGATCGGGCGGGATGTTCTTGCCGAGCTCCTCGGCGGAGAGGCCGTAGCAGTCCTTGGCCTCGTAGGCATATTTATCGAAGTGCGGCATTTCGGAACCGGGCCGGCCGCAGGCGATCACCTCGATCAGTTGCTCGCGGTCGAGCCGGGTCTGGTGCAGATCCGGGGCCTTGCCCGGCGAGCGTGGATCGCCGCGGCCGTCGCCGTTCACGCCGTGGCAGAACTGGCAGTCCGCCTTGTCCCGATACAGACGCTGGCCGAACGACGTGTCCTGGGCGGCGGCCAAATCGCTACAGAGCAGCAGCGCCGCCAACACAATGGCCGGACGCGCCGGCATCGAGAGCCTCGGAACGAGCATCGCGCGAAACCCGGTTGATCGCATGATGGTGGTGGATCGGCGCGAGGGCCGAGATCACCAAGCCGCACGCCAGCGGCTATGGGTCGCCCGACCTGTCGCCGCGTGGAGAGATGCTACTGATCGTGACGGTGACGGGTAGGCCCAAGATCGCATGCCTGATCGCATGCTTGATCACATGCTTGGGGATCACCACGGACGATGCGGCGTCACCTGACGAGCGGACATTACATCTGCCGCTCGACCATCATGCGCTTGACCTCGGCGATGGCCTTGGCGGGGTTGAGGCTCTTGGGGCAGGCCTTGGCGCAATTCATGATGGTATGGCAGCGGTAGAGCCGGAACGGATCCTCGAGATTGTCGAGGCGATGCCCGGTCGCCTCGTCGCGGCTGTCCTGCAGCCAGCGGTCGGCCTGAAGCAGCGCGGCCGGACCGAGGAAGCGCTCGCTGTTCCACCAATAGCTCGGGCACGCGGTCGAGCAGCAGGCGCACAGGATGCACTCGTACAGACCGTCGAGCTTCTGGCGGTCCTCGTGGCTCTGCCTCCACTCCTTTTGCGGCGTCGGCGAGGTGGTCTGCAGCCACGGCTCGATCGAGGCGTGCTGGGCGTAGAAGTTGGTGAGGTCGGGCACCAGGTCCTTCACCACCGAGAGGTGCGGCAGCGGGTAGATCTTCACCGCGCCTTTGACGTCGGCCATCGCCTTGGTGCAGGCCAGCGTATTGGTGGCATCGATGTTCATCGAGCATGACCCGCACACCCCTTCGCGACAGGAGCGGCGGAAGGTCAGCGTGGGGTCGATGTTGTTCTTGATCCAGATGAGCGCGTCGAGAACCATCGGGCCGCAATCGCCGCAGTCGACGTAGTACGTATCCATGCGCGGGTTTTTCCCGTCGTCGGGATTCCAGCGATAGATCTTGTACTCGCGCACGTCATGCGCGCCGCTGGGATAGGCCCAGGTCTTGCCTTCGGTGACCTTGGAATTCTTGGGCAGGGTGAATTGGGCCATTACGATTTGTGCTTTCCCGCGTCTCGCGTTCTCGTCAATACACCCTTGCCTTGGGCTCGATATACGACACCTCGTTGGTGAGCGTATAGGCGTGCACCGGCCGGTAGTCGACGGTGACGACACCCTTCGGGTCGATCCAGGACAGCGTGTGCTTCATCCAGTTCTTGTCGTCGCGTTCCGGGAAATCCTCGCGCGCATGCGCCCCGCGGCTCTCGGTCCGGTTCCGCGCGGCGTCCATGGTGACCACCGCCTGCACGATCAGGTTATCGAACTCCAGGGTCTCGACCAGGTCCGAATTCCAGATCAGCGAACGGTCGGTGACCCTGATGTCGGGAACGCCGGCGTAGACTTCGTGAATCAGCTTGTGGCCTTCCTCCAGCACCTCGGCGGTGCGGAACACGGCGCAATTGTTCTGCATCACCTTCTGCATGCTGAGGCGCAGCTGCGCCGTCGGTGTCTTGCCGGACGCATGCCGGAACCGGTCGAGGCGCGCGAGCGCGCGGTCGGCCGAATCCTTCGGCAGGTCGGGATGGCTGTCGCCCGGGTGCAGAATCTCGGCGCACCGCAAGGCCGCCGCCCGGCCGAACACCACGAGGTCGATCAGCGAGTTCGAGCCGAGACGATTGGCCCCGTGCACGGACACGCAGGCGGCTTCGCCGAGCGACATCAGGCCGGGCACCACGGAGTCGTCGTTGCCGTTCTTCTTGGTCAGCACCTCGCCGTGATAGTTCGTGGCGATGCCGCCCATGTTGTAGTGCACGGTCGGCACGATCGGGATCGGCTCGCAGGTGAGGTCGACGCCGGCGAAGATGCGCGCCGATTCCGAAATCCCCGGCAGGCGCTCGTGCAACACCTCCGGATCGAGATGATCGAGGTGCAGAAAGATGTGGTCCTTCTGCTTGCCGACCCCGCGGCCCTCGCGGATCTCGATGGTCATGGCGCGCGAGACGACGTCGCGCGAGGCGAGATCCTTGGCGGAGGGGGCGTAGCGCTCCATGAAGCGCTCGCCCTCGGAGTTGACGAGATAGGCGCCCTCCCCGCGCGCGCCTTCGGTGATCAGGCAGCCGGCGCCGTAGATGCCGGTCGGGTGGAATTGCACGAACTCCATGTCCTGCAGCGGCAGGCCGGCGCGCAGCACCATGGCGTTGCCGTCGCCGGTGCAGGTATGCGCCGAGGTGCAGGAGAAATAGGCGCGTCCATAGCCGCCGGTGGCGAGGATCGTCATGTTGGCGCCGAAACGGTGGATCGTGCCGTCGTCGAGCTTGAGCGCGACAACGCCGCGGCAGCGGCCTTCCTCGTCCATGATCAGATCGATGGCGAAGAATTCGATGAAGAATTCGGCGGCGTGACGCAACGCCTGCCCGTACATCGTATGCAGCATGGCGTGGCCGGTGCGGTCGGCCGCGGCGCAGGTGCGTTGCGCGGTGCCCTTGCCGTAATGGGTCGTCATGCCGCCGAACGGGCGCTGGTAGATCTTGCCGTCATCCTCCCGGCGCGAGAACGGCAGGCCCCAGTGTTCGAGCTCGTACACCGCCTCGGGGGCGCTGCGGCACATGTATTCGATGGCGTCCTGGTCGCCGAGCCAGTCGGCGCCCTTGACGGTGTCGTACATGTGCCAGCGCCAGTCGTCCTCGCCCATATTGCCGAGCGCGGCGGCGATGCCGCCCTGCGCCGCGACCGTGTGCGAGCGGGTCGGAAACACCTTGGTGATGCAGGCGGTCCGCAGCCCCGCCTCGCTGCAGCCGACCACGGCGCGCAAGCCGGCGCCGCCGGCGCCGACCACGACCACGTCGTAGCTGTGATCCTCGATCGGATAGGCGCGGCCGTTGGTAGCGGGATTGGGTGTGCCGTTGGTAGCCACGGGTCAGACCTTGAAGCTGAGCATGAGGATGGCAAAGGCGGACGCGAGCCCGACCGCGACGGTGAAGAATGTGTTCGCCATGAGCAGGGCGAGCTTCGCCGTCTCGTCGTGCACGTAGTCTTCGATGATGACCTGCATGCCGATGCGCATGTGGGTGGTGACCGACAGGATGAACAGCAGCATGACCACGGCGACCAACGGCGAACCGAGGATCTGCACCACCGCGGCATGATTGCGACCGAGCAGGCCCACCACGATGAGCACGAAGCCGATGCTCAACGGCACGTTGGCCACGGCGGTCAGGCGCTGGCGCCAGAAATGCTCGGTGCCGGATTTGGCAGCCCCGAGGCCGCGCACGCGCCCGAGCGGGGTGCTCATCTTGCCCGCAACCATCAGCGCGACCCCCCCATGAACAGATAGCCCACGACCCAGATCACGATGGTGAGGCTGATCGAGCCGACCAGGGTCGCCACCGTCAGCCACTCCCGCTCGCGCGGCTCGAAGCCGCGGCCGGTATCCCAGATCAGATGCCTGATGCCCCCCAGCATGTGATGCATCAAGGCCCAGGTATAGCCGAACAGGATGAGCCGGCCCACGAACGAGCTCATGAACGAGCCGACGCCGGCATAGGCGTTGGGACTGGACGCCGCCGCGATCAGCCACCATGCCACCAGCAGCGTGCCGAAATACAGACTGGCGCCGGTCGCGCGGTGGACGACGGACATCGTCATCGTCAGCGTCGGCTTATAGATGAAGAGGTGCGGCGACAGCGGCCGTTCGACGGGCGCCTTGGTTTCGGCCATTGTTTTTCTCCGCTCCGCCCGCGCGTCTTCCGCTACCGTTCCTAGCCAATGTTGCAGCGCGCCGCAATCGGCGCGAGCCTCTCCAATCCTTTCGTCAACGACGAATATGATGTCCAACGATCTGGCGCACAATAGGTTTTTGGCGTAGCTTTCCTTCGTCAAATTCGAAGGCAGATCGGGCCCACAACCGCAAGGTGCCCACGCGGCCGTACATGCGTTTCGACCTCATCGATCTGAGCCTGTTTCGTCACGTGGTCGAGGCCGGCAGCATCACCGGCGGGGCGCAACGCGCGCATCTCGCGCTGGCCGCGGCCTCCACCCGCATCCGCCACATGGAGGAGGCACTGGGCGCGGCGCTGCTGGTGCGCGGACGTCAGGGCGTGACCCCGACCCAGGCCGGCCGCACCCTGTTGCAGCATGCGCGCGCGATCCTGCGCCAGGCCGAGCGGCTGCGCGAGGACCTCGGCGCCTATGCCGGCGGCCTCGCCGGCCAGATCAGGGTGCTCTCCAACACCAATGCCCTGACCGAATTCCTGCCCGAGGCGCTGAGCTCGTTCCTATCCACGCACCCCAATGTCAGCGTCGACCTCGAGGAACGGCTGAGCGACGAGATCGTCGGGCTCATCGCCGAAGGGGTGGCCGATCTCGGCATCGTCGCCGCCACCGTCGACGCGAGCACGCTCGAAACCTATCCCTTTCGCAAGGACCGGTTCGTGCTGGTCGTCGCCCGCAATCATCCGCTCGCGAAACGTTCGAAGATTTCCTTCGCGGACGTGCTGGACCACGACTTCGTCGGTCTCGACCGCGCAAGCGCGCTCCAGCGCTTCCTGGCGGACAAGGCCACGCGCATCGGCCAGCCGCTGCGGCTGCGCGTGCAACTGCGCAGCTTCGATGCGGTGTGCCGCCTGGTCGAGTGTAATGTCGGGATCGGCATCGTGCCCGAGACCACCGCGCGCCGCGTGATGGGGACCATGGCGATCGTCCCGGTGGCGTTGACCGATCCGTGGGCCGTGCGCGAGCTCACGATCTGCATCCGCAGCTTCGACGAGCTGCCGCCCTACGCACGCCAACTGGTCGAGCACCTGCGCAGGAACGGCGCGGCAGCGAAAGGCGAATAGCGAATGGCGAGTAGCGAGTAGAATTCTCGCCCCTGCTTCCCTATTCGCTATTCGCTAATCCCTATTCGCCATTCGCTATTCGCCCGCTACCGCGGCATCAGCACCCAATAGTCGAGATCGAGCAGGACCGCGGGATCATCCTCGCTGCCGGACTTGAGCGGAAAGTCCGCGCATGGATGATCCTTGGCGGCGACGGTGCGCAGCCGCAGCGCGCCGACATCGTCCCGCCCCGGCACATCCGCCTTGGCGAGCACCTCGGACCAGGCGAA
The DNA here is from genome assembly GCA_963725065.1 of uncultured Alphaproteobacteria bacterium. Classification (GTDB taxonomy): domain Bacteria; phylum Pseudomonadota; class Alphaproteobacteria; order Rhizobiales; family Xanthobacteraceae; genus VAZQ01. The sequence goes on along the minus strand of CAVRXD010000055.1, from coordinate 43,863 downwards.
CACGGTGGCGCCCGCAAACAGCGGCGACACGTGTCGTCCGCCGTTGATCCCCGCGATATGGAACGCGTTCGCCAGCCCGTTGAAGGAGAGCGCGCGGGCAAGCGAGATCACATGGCCGCCGTAGATGAGCCGGCGTTTGAACCGGCCCTGCGCCGCGGAATACTGATCGAAATGAATGCGCGCCGTGTTCTGATAGAGCCGCGTCGCGATCTGGTGCTCGGCCTCCTCCACCGTGATGCCGTCGACGTGGTCGATCTTCTCGCCGACGGCGTAGTCGCCGAAGCGGCTCGGACTGCCGGCGAGCGTGAAGTCGTAGGCCGCGACGTCGATCCGCGGACAGGCGTCGCCGAGCGTGCTCGGCAGCACCGCGTCGGGCAGGCGCGGCACGTGATCGCCGGGCACGGGCGCGGCTTCATCGCGCTTTCGCACCATCACCCAGCGGACGTATTCGAGCACCTTGCCGCCGTCCTGCCTGCAGCCGGTCGTGCGCACGAACACGATGCCGGTCTTGCGGCTGGAGTTCTCCTTGAGACCGATCACCTCGGATACCGCGTTGAGGGTATCGCCGGGATAGACCGGCGCGAGCACCCGGAAGGCGGCGTAGCCGAGATTGGCAACGGCATTGAGCGAGACATCAGGCACGGACTTGCCGAACACGATGTGAAAGACGAGGAGGTCGTCCACGGGCGAACGCGGATAGCCGATCGCCCGCGCGAACACGTCCGACGACTGCACCGCGAAGCGGGGGCCGAACAGGCCATTGTAGAGCGCCACGTCGCCCACGGTGATGGTGCGCGGGGTCGCATGCTTGATGACCTGGCCGATGCGGAAGTCTTCAAAGAAATTGCCGGCGCCCGTCTTCGACATGTTCCTCACCAGATTTGCGGCCGGAGCGGCGGTTCGAGCCGTGCGTCCGGCGCGCCCGGGCTCACGTAGCTGTTGTAGACTGGGCGGCACGGGAACGTGAAACGACCTGTCCGCCGGAATTTGCTATAGATCACCTGCAATCGCCTGCAAGAGTTGCGCCAAAAACCACGTCACAAGAGCTGCGATCAAGAGCTGCGTTATGTCGATCCAAGCCACCCACGATCAGGTCCTGACGCCGGCCGCGCCGGCGCGTGCGGTCATACATCCTGTCTGGGTGCGCGTCACCCACTGGATCAATGTCGTTGCCATGGTTGTCATGATCGGCTCCGGGTGGGAAATCTACAACGCGTCGCCGCTGTTCCCGTTCAGGTTTCCGCGCGCAATCACGCTCGGGGGCTGGCTTGCGGGCGCGCTGCTCTGGCATTTCGCGGCGATGTGGCTGCTGGCCGTGAACGGTCTCATCTATCTCGTGCTCGGTATCCTGACCGGCCGCTTCCAGCGCAAGCTCGTTCCGATCCGTCCGGGCGACGTGCTTTCCGACGCCAAGGCCGCGCTGACGGGAAAGCTCAATCACGACGATCTCTCGGTCTACAATGCCGTCCAGAAGCTGCTTTATCTCGGCGTCATCCTGGCCGGCATCGTCATCGTTCTGTCGGGTCTCGCGATCTGGAAGCCGGTGCAGCTGCAGGAGCTGACCGCCGTGTTCGGCGGCTACGATGCCGCCCGCTACGTGCACTTCTTCGCCATGGCCACGATCGTTGGATTTCTCGTCGTGCATGTGGTCATGGCGCTGCTGGTGCCGAAGTCGCTGCGCGCCATGATTACCGGGCGCTAGCGCATGTCCCGGAAAAGTGGGAGCCGGTTTTCCGACAAGGACATGCGCAAGCCGAGGAGAGCATGATCCCGAAAGAGTGGATACCGGTTTTCGGAAAAGATCATGCTCCGGCCATAAGGAAGAATGAGATGTCACGCATCCGAACAAATCCGCCCGGCGTCGACCCCAGGCTCCTGATCAAGGACGCGGCGAAGCTCATGCCCGCCCCCACGCGGCGGCTGTTCCTGCGCGGCGGCGCGAGCCTCGGCGCGCTGGCCTTCCTCTCCGGCTGCGACATCATCGACGGGCCGTCGGCGGAGCAGGCGCTGACGAAGATTTCCTACCTCAACGATCGCGCGCAGGCGTGGCTGTTCAATCCGAACAAGCTTGCCCCGACCTATCCCGAGAGCGCGATCACGCGCCCGTTCCCCTTCAACGGGTACTATCCGGAAGACGAAGCGCCCGAGGTCGACAAGGACGATTACAAGTTCGAGGTCGGCGGCATGGTGGACAACAAGAAATCATGGACGCTGGACGAGCTCTACGCGCTGCCGCAGGAAACCCAGATCACCCGTCACATCTGCGTCGAGGGCTGGAGCGCGATCGGCAAGTGGACCGGCACGCCGCTGCGCGAATTCCTCCGGCGCGTGGGCGCCGACACCCGCGCCAAATATGTCTGGTTCCGCTGCGCCGAGGGCTATTCCACGTCGATCGACATGCCGACCGCGCTGCATCCGCAGACGCAGATGACGTTCAAGTTCGACGACCAGATCCTGTCGCGCAAGTACGGCTTCCCCATGAAGGTGCGGATGCCGACCAAGCTCGGTTTCAAGAATCCCAAATACGTGATGGAGATGGCGGTCACCGACAAATATCTCGGCGGCTACTGGGAAGACCAGGGCTACAACTGGTTCAGCGGGAGTTGAGCAGGCTGACATTCAGCCCCGCGTTTCGAGACGCTGCCTCGCCGCCGCTTCCTCGAAACTAGGACTGTGCCTTGGCCTCATCCCCGCCGGGGACATCGGTGATCAGCCGCGCGCCGCGCTGGAACGTGATGTAGTCCCAGAACCACGTGAACGCGACGATGAAGCGGTTCTTCACCCCGATCAGGAAATAGATGTGGGCCACGCTCCAGAACAGCCATCCCACGAAACCCGTGAGATGCAGCCGGCCGAATTTCACCACCGCCGCCCGCCGCCCGATGGTCGCGAGATCGCCGAGATGGCGATAACGGAAGACCGGTGAAGACTTCCCGGCGACCCGCGCAGCAATGAGCCGGCCGACATAGACGCCCATCTGCTTGGCGGCGGGCGCCACGCCCGGCACCAGTTGTCCCGCTTTGTCGCGGACCTCCGCCGCGTCGCCGATCACGAAGACGTCCGGGTGGCCGGGCACTGAGAGGTCCGCACGCACGATCACCCGCCCGGCGCGATCATGCTCGGCGGCGAGCCAGCTGCGCCGCCGGCGAAGCAACCACCCCGGCGGCCCAGATGATGGTGCCGGCGTCGATGCGGCCATGCTCCAGGTCGACACCACCCTGATGACAATTGGTCACGCGCGTCGAGGTCCTCACGTCGACGCCCATGCGCGTCAGCGCCCGCACGGCATAGTCCGACAGATCCTCCGGCAGGGTGGGCAGCACGCGCGGGCCCGCTTCGAGCAGAATGATGCGGGAGGTGCGCGGGTCGATCCGCCTGAAATCATTGGCCAGCGTCTGGCGCGCGATGTCGGCGATCGCCCCGGCCATCTCGACGCCGGTTGCTCCGCCGCCGACGATGACGAACGTGAGCAGGCGCTGCCGCTCGGCGTCATCATGCGTGAGCTCGGCTCGCTCGAATGCCACGAGAATGGTGCGGCGAATGCGAGTCGCGTCCTCGATGCGCTTGAGCCCCGGCGCGACCGGTTCCCACTCGTCGTGACCGAAATAGGAGTGCATCGCCCCGGTGGCGATGACCAGATAATCGTACGGCATCGGACCGGCGCTGGTTTGCACGAGCCGCGCCGCGGAATCGACGCCGGTCACATCGGCCATCAGCACCGTTGCATTGTCCTGCTGCCGCAAGATATGCCGGATCGGCCAGGCAATCTCCGCCGGCGACAGCGCAGCGGTCGCGACCTGATAGAGCAGCGGCTGAAAGCAGTGGTAGTTCTGGCGATCGATCAGGGTCACGTCGACGGGCGCGCGCGCCAGGGTCTTCGCGGCCACGAGGCCGCCGAAGCCCGCGCCGACGATGACGACCTTGGGACGCTCTTGCGCCATAGCCTTCATCCTTTGCTGCAACTGGACGCTAACACATTGCGCGCGATCTCGTGACCCAGCCCCACCGCTGCGTCGGCGAGCCCCGGACACGATACGTGCGTCTTGCAAAGACTGTGCCGCGGCCTTTAGCAATCCACGCATCCGCGCCAGCGACGAGGGCAACACATGGCGACATACAAGCTCCTTCTTCTCGCCGGCGACGGCATCGGCCCCGAGGTGATGGCCGAGGTGAAAAAACTCATCACCTGGATGAACGCGCGCGGCATGGGGCGGTTCGAGACCGAAGAAGGGCTCGTCGGCGGTACCTGCTATGACGCCCACAAGGTCGCGATCACCGACGAGACCATGGCCAAGGCGCACGCGGCCGACGCCGTCATCTTCGGTGCGGTGGGCGGGCCGAAATGGGACAGCGTGCCCTATGACGTGCGGCCGGAGGCCGGCCTGCTGCGGCTGCGCAAGGATCTCGGCCTGTTCGCGAATATCCGGCCGGCGATCTGCTATCCCGCGCTGGCGGACGCCTCCAGTCTCAAGCGCGACGTGGTGGACGGGCTCGACATCATCATCCTGCGGGAATTGACCGGCGGCGTCTATTTCGGCGAGCCCAAGACCATCACCGATCTCGGCAACGGCCAGAAGCGCGCGGTCGACACCCAGGTCTACGACACCTACGAGATCGAGCGCATCACCCGGGTCGCGTTCGAGCTCGCGAAGAAGCGCCGCAACAAGGTCACGTCGATGGAGAAGCGCAACGTGATGAAGACCGGCGTGCTCTGGCACGAGGTCGTCAATCAGTTGCATGCGCGCGAGTTCAAGGACGTGACCCTCGAGCACCAGCTCGCCGACGCCGGCGGCATGCAGCTCGTCCGCTGGCCCAAGCAGTTCGACGTCATCGTCACCGACAACCTGTTCGGCGACATGCTCTCCGACGTGGCCGCCATGCTCACGGGCTCGCTCGGCATGCTGCCGTCGGCGTCGCTCGGCGAGGTCGATCCCAAGACCAGAAAGCGCAAAGCAATGTACGAGCCGGTGCACGGCTCCGCGCCCGACATCGCCGGAAAAGGCGTCGCCAATCCGATCGCCATGCTCGCCTCCTTCGCCATGGCGCTGCGCTACTCGTTCGACATGGGCAAGGAAGCCGACCTGATCGACAAGGCGATCGCCGCGACGCTCGACAAAGGGCTGCGTACCGCCGACATCAAATCCGACGGCGCCAAGATCGTGACGACGTCGGAGATGGGTGACGCGGTCATCGCAGAGATCGACAGACTGGCGGCGTGACGTCGTCGCGGGCGAAGGAAATCAGGACTGGTATCCATGATTGAATGGCGTCGGAGTTGGCTTGCTCTCTGGCTGTCCGCATTCGCGATGCTGATGGCAGCCGATGTCGCCGGCGCGCAGACCGATACCTATCCCAGCCGTCCGGTTCGCCTGATCGTGCCGTTCGCGGCGGGCGGCCTCAATGACGTGGTGGCGCGGCTGGTGGCGCCGTATCTCGAGCGTGCGTTCGGCCAGCCGTTCATCATCGACAACCGGCCGGCCGCGAGCGGCATCGTCGGCACCGACGCCACCGCCAAGGCGACGCCGGACGGCTATACGCTGCTGATGGTTGCGTCGAGCTTCACCGTGATCCCGGCCACCCATCAGAAGGTGCCCTACGACGCCCAGCGCGATCTCGCACCGATCGTGATGGTGGCCAAGAATTCGCTGCTGTTTCTGGTCAACCCCAAGGTGCCCGCGAAATCGCTGGCGGAATTCGTGGCGCTGGCGAAGGCCGATCCGGGCAAGTTCAACTATGCATCGCCGGGCGCGGCGACCCAGACCCATCTCGTGGTCGAGCTGTTCAGCCAGAAGGCCGGCATCAAGATGCAGCACATCCCGTATCGCGGCGGAGCGCCGGCGATGACGGCGATGGTCGGGGGCGAAACCCAGTTCACGGCGATCTCGACGCTGCTGTCGCTGCCGCAGATCCAGAACGGCGTATTGCGCGCCATCGCGAGCGGGAGCCTTACCCGTGACCCGCAGTTGCCCGACCTTCCGACCGTGGCCGAGCAGGGCTTTCCCGGGTTCGAAGCGATCCAGTGGATCGGACTGCTGACCACCGCAGGCACGCCCGGCGAGATCATCGAGCGGCTCAATGCCGAGATCAACCGAGCGCTGCGCGACCCCGATCTGATCGCCAAGTTCGCGCAGCAGGGCATTTCGCCGGCCGGCGGCACGCCCGCGGAATTTCAGCGCACCATCGCCGCCGATCTGAAGAACTGGAACGAAACCGCCCGCGCCGCCAACATCAGGGCGGAGTGAGTCCGTGTCCCGGAACTGCGTGCATAACGATCTCGCGCGCGCCCGCGGCGGCCAATTTCAGTCCAAGCGCGCGAGTCGGCTATTGGGCCGAGGCAGCTACCACGGGTTATAGCCCGGCAGCTGGAACGGCTGCATCATCGGCGAGCGATCCCAGCCGACCTTGCCGCCGGTATTGGTGACCGCATTGATCCCGATCCCGCCATTGCCGCTCGCCGGGAAGGCGTAGTCGGTGAACTTGCGGTCGCCCGGCCGCACCTCGGTCCCGGCATCGAGGAACGAGCGCGGCGCCACGGTCACGCGCGCACGCGGGCTTCTCGCCGAAACCGCGCGCGTGGTGGTGGTGGTGTAGACGTATTGCTTTTTCCTGGTCTGTGCCTCGGCCGCGGGAACGGCCATCGCCGTCACCGCGATCGCCGCAACGCAGAGCCCAGCCGCATACCCCTTGATATTCATGGCGTCCTCATCCGATTCCCTTGATCCATATACTAGTTTTGGCTTCGCTAACAGCAGCCGGGACCACCGTCCGCCATTCGGCCGGCGGGTGTGTCAAAATTCCCTCTGTCGAGCGCTGGAAATATCCGTTTAACCTTATCGGCTTCACGGCGGGAATATTCCGCTAAGCTCGCGGTCCAGAGAAAAAATCACCAGGGAGCAACGCCATGCCGGGCAAGACCGAGCGCTCGCTCGAGGAACTCTACCAGGACGATCGCGAACGCGCCGATGCGGTGGCCTTCGGCCGCAGAACAGACCTCGATCGCCGCGGCTTCCTCAGCGGCACCGGGCTCGCCGCCATGGGGGTTGCGGTCGGCGGCAGCATCCCATTCGCCGAGCACATGCCGGCCGGGCTCATTCCGGCGGCGCTCATTCCGGCGGCCATGGCGCAGACGCCGTCGCCGAGCGCGGCCCCGAAAGGACCGCAATATCTCAACTTTCCGGGCAAGGCCGACAAGCTGGTGGTGCTCGGCGAGCGTCCGCTGGTGGCGGAAACCCCCGAATACCTCCTCGAACGACGACACCACGCCGATCGACAAATTCTTCATCCGCAACAACGGCCAGATGCCGGAACCGGCGAAGGACCCCGAAGCCTGGAAGATCACCGTCGACGGCGAGGTGAATCAAAAGCTCGAGCTGACCCTGGCCGAGCTGAAAACCAAGTTTCGGCCGGTCACGCAGCGCATGGTGCTCGAATGCGGCGGCAACGGGCGCTCGTTCTTCGCGACCCAGGCGCGCGGCAACCAGTGGACCAACGGCGGCGTCGGCTGCGCCGAGTGGACCGGCGTGCGGCTCGTCGACGTGCTCAAGGCGGCGGGGGTCAAGCCCTCCGCCGTCTTCACCGGAAATTACGGCGCCGACCGCAGCCTCGCCGACGCCAGCAAGGATGCGATTTCGCGCGGCGTTCCCATCAAGAAGGCGCTCGATCCAAACAATCTGATCGTCTTTGCCATGGACGGGCAGCCGCTGCCGAACGTGCACGGTGGACCGGTGCGGCTCATCATGCCGGGCTGGCCCGGCTCGGTGTCGTCGAAATGGCTCACCCGCATCTGGCTGCGCGACAAGGTGCACGACGGCCCGGGCATGGGAGGCACCTCGTATCGGGTCGCCATCAATCCGATGGTGCCGGGCGACCGGACGGACGAGAAGAATTTCAGAGACCTCGAATCGATGCCGGTGCGTTCGATCATCACCAGCCCGATGAACGGCACGAGCTTCGGCAAGGACGTGCGCGAGGTGAAGCTGCGCGGCGCCGCCTGGGCCGGCGACCTGACGGTGCGCCGCGTCGACGTTTCGATCGACTTCGGGGCGACCTGGAAGCAGGCCAAGCTCTCGGCGCCGAAAAACCCCTATGACTGGCAGCGCTGGACCGCGACAGTGAAACTTCCGAGCGAGGGCTACTACGAGATCTGGACACGCGCGACGGACTCGCGTGGCGTCATGCAGCCGCACGTGGCGGGCAACTGGAACCCGCAGGGCTACGGCGCCAACCCGATGCACCGGATCGCGATTCGCATCGCATGACGCGGTCGCGCGCCAAGTGCGCCTTCGCGGCGATTGCGCTGGCGCTCGCGGCTGAACCCGCCGCGGCGCAGGCTCCGGCCTTCACGCCGCGCGACGAGAGCCCGGAGGACTATCCGGCGGCCGACGGGCGCGAGCAGACGTTCTACGCCTGCACCCCGTGCCATGGGTTCAAGATCGTCGCGCAGCAGGGCCAGAGCCGCGAGCGCTGGAACGACACCCTCGACTGGATGACGCAGCGGCACGCGATGCCGCGACCGAGCGACAACGACCGCAAAGTGCTGCTCGACTACCTCGAGGCGGCGTTCCCCGCCCGCGCCCCGCGCGGATGGCAGAATCCCTTCCAGAGGTGACCGGCATCCGCGGAACGGGTTGACCGTTGTCCGGGTCGGGCGCGGTCCACGAGCCCTGACCGGGACCCTCGCTTCCCCGAGCGCGAAACCGCCGTCGGCCCTTGAATCGACGTTGTCATGGGCCACTTTCTCCCCTACAGCATCGCGCGCCGTCGATTGTGCCCGGGGCAGGCCTTGCGCCACCCCCGGCACGCCGGCACGGAGCGGAAACTTTCGGAGATCGGGCAATGGGTTACCGGGTCGCGGTGGTTGGTGCCACGGGCAATGTGGGCCGCGAAATGCTGAACATTCTCGCCGAGCGGTCCTTTCCCGCCGACGAGGTGGTCGCGCTCGCCTCGCGGCGCAGCCAGGGGACCGAAGTCAGCTTCGGCGACAAGATACTCAAGGTGAAAGCGCTCGAGCACTACGACTTCTCCGACGTGGACATCTGTCTGATGTCGGCGGGCTCGGCGGTATCGAAGGAGTGGTCACCCAAGATCGCCGCGGCGGGCGCGGTCGTCATCGATAATTCCTCGTGCTGGCGTTACGATTCCGACGTGCCGCTGATCGTGCCCGAGGTCAACGCCGACGCCGTCACCGGTTTCCGCAAGAAGGGCATCATCGCCAATCCGAACTGCTCGACCGCGCAGCTCGTGGTCGTGCTCAAGCCGCTGCACGACAAGGCCAAGATCACCCGCGTGGTGGTCGCGACCTATCAATCGGTCTCGGGCGCCGGCAAGGAGGCGATGGACGAGCTGTTCTCGCAGACCAAGTCGGTCTACGTGCTCGACGAGATCGCGCCGAAGAATTTTCCCAAGCGCATCGCCTTCAACGTGATCCCTCACATCGACGTGTTCCAGGACGACGGCTTCACCAAGGAAGAGTGGAAGATGGTGGTCGAGACCAAAAAGATTCTCGACCCCAAGATCAAGCTGGTCGCGACCTGCGTGCGCGTCCCGGTCTTCGTCGGTCACTCCGAGGCCGTGCATATCGAGTTCGAAAATCCGATCACCGCAGACGAGGCGCGCGAGCTGCTGCGCAATGCGCCGGGCGTCCTGGTCATCGATAAGCGCGAGGCCGGCGGCTACGCCACGCCGTACGAAGCCGCGGGCGAGGACGCGACCTATGTCAGCCGGATCCGCGAGGATGCGACGGTAGAGAACGGGCTCGCACTATGGTGCGTCTCCGACAATCTGCGCAAAGGGGCGGCGCTCAACGCGATCCAGATCGCGGAGTGCCTGATCAACCGCAAGCTGATCGAGGCAAAACGCAAGGCGGCGTAGCCGCCGTCCCGCGCATTGCCGGGACCTGCGCTCGGGCGAGCGGCCGGCCGATTAAGCCGCCTTGCCCGCCGCCAGCGCGTGGACATCGCTGGTGGTCAAGGCTTTTCCGCCGAGCCCCCAGTCGCCGCTATCGACTTCCTCGATCGTGACCCACGTTACGCGGCGCATGTTCTCGCCTTCGACCGAGACCATGGCATCGGTCAGCTTGTTGATGATCTGGCGCTTCTGGTCCTTGTTGAACACGTCCTTGATGACGCGCACCTGAATCAACGGCATTGCTTCTCCTCTGTTTTGCCGGGATGTTCATCTGGGCACGGTTCCCGCAGATCGAAGACGCGCTGACGCTTGCGGAAGCAGCAGCGCGCGACGGCATCATGCTCGCGCCCGGCGCCGTGTTCCGGCCGCATCTCGAACGCTCGCCGTGGATGCGGTTCAACGTCGCCGTCTGCGAAGAGCCGCGGGTGCAGCGCTGGCTGCGGCAGGCCGCGGCCGACACGCGGAAGTAGTGTGGCGGTTCAGAAGTTCGCAAGCGAGCGCGCCGCATAATGATGCGAACTTCGGAATCGGGACACCAGCCGCGACGCTTACGCCCAGATCGCCATCGGCAGGCCGAATGCGTCGCGCGCGGGCGGATCGGGAAACGGTCGCGCCAGACCGGCATGAATGCGCCGGGCAATGGCGAGACAGGCGAGCGCGTCGAGAAGATCATCGGCGCCAGCGCCCTTCGGCGGCGCGCCGTTCACCGCGTTCCTCGGCAACGCCGGCGGCGACGAGCAGGCTTCGCCGCAACACAAGTCCGGGCTCGTAGCATCGGCCCTTGACCTTCTTGGGCTCGTGCAACGCGCGCTCCCCGTTGAGCCGCCAGAACGCGACCTCGGGATGGACCTCGAAGACGCGCCCGGCCAAAGCCGCATAGTCGCGCAGCAACGCGTCGACCTCGCGGATTTTCGGCGCCAGCATGAACAGCTGCTTCGATACCTTGCGCGGCGGCTCCGAGCTGGCGAACGCGATCCGGCAGGCATCGGCATAGTCCTCGGCCGCAAGCGCCGCCCGCGACGGGACCGAAAACACCGAAGACTGTCGTGCGCCGAGAAGGGGCCGCACGGCATTCTCGGCCGCCCTGCCACCGGGGCCCGCGCGCTCCGGCAGGCCGATCGGAATATCGACCGCGACTACGCTCGGCGCCTCGGGCGCGGCGAGCACGTCGGCAAAACGCGCCACGATGCGTACCCGGACGTCGTCGCCGACGGCTGGCGCAAATGCCGCGACCCAGCCGGTCCGGCAGCCGTCCACGCCCGCGAACCACAGACCGTCCGCGGCGTTGCGCATGCTTGAAGAGGGTGGCACCGCAGCCATTCGGCCGATAGGCTAAAGCAGACCAAGAGGGGACATCAACATGGCCATCCGTCCGCGCCGGAGCGTGCTGTACATGCCGGGCTCCAATGCGCGCGCCATCGAGAAGGCGCGCACGCTGCCGGTGGACGCCGTCATCCTCGACCTCGAGGATTCAGTGGCTCCCGACGGCAAGGCCGCGGCCCGGAAGCAGGTGGCGGACGCCGTCGCCGCCGGCGGGTTCGGTGCGCGCGAAGTCGTCATTCGGATCAATGGCCTCGATACCGAATGGTGGCTCGACGATCTCAACGCCGCAGCCAAGGCGAAGCCGGACGCGGTGCTGGTACCGAAGGTGTCGAGTCCCAGTCACCTGGAAGACGTGGCCGAACGTCTGGTCGACATCAGCGCCGACCAGAAGATCCGCATCTGGGCGATGATGGAAACGCCGCTCGCCATGCTCAACGCAGGTGAGATCGCCGCCGCGGCGCGGGACGTCGAGACCAGACTCACCGCTTTCGTGATGGGCACCAACGATCTCGCCAAGGACACGCGCGCGAAGATCACCCCCGGACGCGCCCCGATGGTGCCTTGGCTGATGGGCTGCGTGACGGCCGCACGCGCGCATGGCGTCGACATCCTCGACGGCGTCTACAATGACCTCGGCAATGCCGAGGGGTTCGCGCGTGAATGCGCCGAGGCACGCGACATGGGCTTCGACGGCAAGACCCTGATTCATCCGAACCAGATCGGCCCGTGCAACGCCGCCTTCTCGCCGAGCGCCGAAGAGGTGGCTCATGCGCGCAAGATCATCGCTGCTTTCAACCTGCCCGAGAACAAAGACAAGGGTGTCGTCCAGCTCGACGGGCGCATGGTGGAACGGCTGCATGCCGATATGGCACGGCGGACCGTCGCGATTGCGCGGGCGATCGAGGAGCGCGACCTCGAGGGGCAACCGGCGGGCTGACCTCAGGTGTCATTGTCCGGCTTGACCCGCCGGACCATGGTCCCCGAGAGTCGCACGACGGATGAGCATCGACGCGCGGTCAATCCGCGAATGACGGATTCAGGTAAGGAAACGCCATGCGCGGATTAGGGATTGTCGCTCTGCTGTGTTCGTTGGCGTTTCCGCCCTTGGCATGCGCCAACGATATCGCGCCGAGTGGCACGCTGCGTGCGGTCTATCTCGGCAGCAATCCGGCACAGGCGGTGCAGGACCGCTCCACCGGCGCCATTCGCGGCGTAGCGGCCGATCTCGCGCGCGAACTCGCAAAGCGCATCAATGTGCTGGTCGAGCTCAAGCCGGCCCCCAATCCCCAAGGGGTGATCGACGCGGTCAGCAGCGGCGCGGCTGATATCGGCTTCGTTGCCTACGAGCCTTCGCGCGCCGGCACGGTCGAATTCTCACAGACCTACATGCTGGTGCAACAGAGCTTTCTCGTGCTTGACGGCTCGGCGATCCAGGCGGTCGCCGATATCGATCGCGCCGGACAAGTGATCGCCGGCGTCAGGAACGATTCCATCACGCTCTATCTGAAACGCAAGCTGAGGCAGGCGACGCTGCTCGAAGTCGAGAACAATCCTCCCGAGATCCAGCGCCTGCTGACTGGAAAAGAGATCGACGCCTTCGGCGCGAACCGGCAGCGCCTCACGACGCTGAGGGCCGAAACGCCGGGGACGAGGCTCTTGCCGGACAGTCTCTTCGGCGTGCCGCAGACCATCATCGTACCCAAGGGCAGGGCCGACGTTCTGACCGCGGTCAACCGCTTCATCGACGACGTGCGCGCATCCGGCTTCCTGCAGAACGCGATCACGAGCAGCGGGATCATCGGCCTGCAGCCGGCCCCGGCAGGCTCCTGGCAGCCGTCAGTACCGGACTGATCCGGTCCTTCGCGGACCCCACGTGCAGGCGGCGTGAGGCGCGACAGCGCCTAACAAGCCGGAGCCGGCCAGAGCGTCAGCGCGTCCACGTCTGTGGACGCGCTCCGGTCTCCGCGGCCTGCGAGCGTTGCTCACATGCGCCTCACGCCCACGCGCGCGCGGTCTTGGACTTCTCCTCGAAGCGCTCGATCTGGTCCTTCTTGACCATGGTCAGCCCGATATCGTCGAGACCGTTGAGCAGGCAATGCTTGCGGTGCGCATCGATGTCGAACTTGACCACGCCGCCGTCCGGCCCCCTGATCTCCTGCTTCTCCAGATCGATCGACAGCGTGGCATTGGCGCCGCGCTCGGCGTCGTCGAACAGCTTCTCCAGATCCTCCGGCGACACCTTGATCGGCAGCACGCCGTTCTTGAAGCAGTTGTTGTAGAAGATGTCGCCGAACGAGGTCGAAATCACGCAGCGGATGCCGAAATCCATGAGCGCCCACGGCGCATGCTCGCGCGAAGAGCCGCAGCCGAAATTGTCGCCGGCCACGAGCACCTTGGCCTTGCGATAGGCCGGCTTGTTGAGCACGAAGTCGGGGTTCTCGCTGCCGTCGTCGCGATAGCGCTTTTCCGAGAACAGGCCCGTGCCCAGCCCGGTGCGCTTGATGGTCTTGAGATACTGCTTCGGAATGATCATGTCCGTGTCGACATTGATCATCCTGAGCGGCGCCGCGACGCCTTCGAGCTTGGTGAATTTATCCATGAGCGCACCTGACCACTTTGGAATTGTTCTGTTTCACGGCGCGAGCGGTGTTTTGTCAAGTGTGTGGTCGTGTAGCCGGAGAAAGTGAATGAAACAAACCGGAAAAATGCTCGGAGCGGGCCTTTTGGCGGGGCTCTTCGTTCTGCTGGCAGAGCCCGCGCAGGCCGAGACCTGGTGCATCCGCGACGCCGGCAGCCCGCCGCCGGGCGCCTGCGTGTTCCCGTCGAGCCATGAATGCGGCATGGCGGCGCGAATGAACCCCTTCGGGGGCATTTGCGAGCGCGAACCGCTGGGATCCGGGACCGATAACAAAGGCACCTCAGGGCGCCGCTCGGCCAAACGCAAGGCTGCCGGTCGCTGACAAGTGATCGGCGCGTCCGGCATGGCGGATGCGCGGATCGCCGGCACGCTCAATGTGCCTCCGCCTCGATCGCCGCCATGTCCTCGTCGGAGAGGCCGAAGTGGTGGCCGATCTCATGCACCAGCACGTGGGTGATGATGGTGCCCAGCGCCTCGTCGTGCTCCGCCCAGTAGTCGAGGATCGGCCGGCGGTAGAGCCAGATCATGTTCGGCATCTGTCCGGACGCGCTTTCCGAGCGGAACGGCAGGCCGACTCCCTGGAACAGGCCAAGCAGGTCGAACTCGCTCTGCGCCTCCAGGTCGGTCAGAACCTCCTCGGTCGGAAAATCCTCCACGCGGATGACGAGCCCATCGCAAAGCGCCCGGAATTTGTCCGGGAGACGATGAAATGCCGTCTCGGCCAGCACCTCGAATGCCTCGAGGGAGGGCGCCTTGATCATGTGCCACGCGAGCGGATCGGCAGATGTCGGTTCGGTCATGCACCAGTTTTTAAGCGAGAGCGGGCGATGGGCCAAGGTGCAGGCGTTGACGGCCGCGCCGCAATCGGCGAGCGTAGGACCGGGTTCAACGGCTTGAACACGAGATGACACGCACAATAACGGTCAGCGTCTTGGCGACTGGCGCAGCCGCCATTATGGGCCTGGCGGCGACCTCGTCCGGCCTCGCGCAGTCCACCTCCAAAGTGCCAGACAGGAGCGGCGGTGCGACGGAATTCTCGGCGCAATCGCGCCCGGACTCTGCCCGCGCGCGCACGCGCATTCGAGTGACGCCGGTCAATCCGGATACATCTCCGTACCGGCCGTATTCGACGACTTACCCGATGCCCTACAAATACGATTATCCCGGTCGCGGCTATGTGCGCCAATGCAGCTCATGGCTGGCGACGGAACACCGTGTCGCTGGCACCGTGCTCACGCCGCAGATGCGCTGCTGGTGGCAGCCCGGCAGCTGACTCTCAACGCCACTCCCGCACGTCGACGAAGTGCCCGGCAATCGCGGCCGCGGCGGCCATGGCCGGCGACACCAGATGGGTGCGGCCCTTGTAGCCCTGGCGTCCTTCGAAATTGCGGTTCGAGGTGGAGGCGCAACGCTCGCCCGGCGCGAGCTTGTCGGGATTCATGGCGAGACACATGGAGCAACCGGGCTCGCGCCATTCGAAGCCGGCCTTGACGAAGATCTTATCGAGCCCTTCCGCCTCGGCCTGCTCCTTCACCAGGCCGGAGCCCGGCACGATCATCGCATTGACGTTGCCGTTGACGCTCTTGCCGTCGACCACCCGGGCGACCGCGCGCAGGTCCTCGATGCGTCCGTTGGTGCAGGAGCCGATGAACACGCGATTGAGCGTGATGTCGGTGATTTTCTCGCCACCCTTGAGGCCCATATAGCCGAGCGAGGTCTCGGCGGCGCGGCGCTTGTTCTCATCCGCGATGTCCTGCGGCTTCGGCACGCGCCCGGTCACGGAAATGACCTGCTCGGGGCTGGTGCCCCAGGTGACGAGTGGCGGCAGTTTCGCCGCGTCGAGCCTGATCTCGCGATCGAAGTGCGCGCCCTCGTCCGAGCGCAGCGTTTCCCAGTAACGCATGGCCTCGTCCCAGCGCTTGCCTTGCGGCGACCGCGGCCGGTCCTTGAGATAGGCGAAGGCCTTCTCGTCCGGCGCGATGAACCCGGCCTTGGCGCCGCCCTCGACCGACATGTTGCAGACGGTCATGCGGCCTTCCATGGACAGCGAGCGGATCGCTTCGCCGGCGTATTCGAGCGCGTAGCCGGTGCCGCCGGCGGTGCCGATCTCGCCGATGATGGCGAGGATGATGTCCTTGGCGGTGACGCCCTCCGGCAGCTTGCCGTCCACCACCGCGCGCATGTTCTTCGATTTGCTCTGGATCAACGTCTGCGTCGCCAGCACGTGCTCGACTTCCGAGGTGCCGATGCCGTAGGCGAGCGCGCCGAAGGCGCCGTGGGTCGCGGTGTGGCTATCGCCGCAGACAAGGGTCGTGCCCGGCAGCGTGAAGCCCTGCTCCGGCCCGATGATGTGGACGATGCCCTGGCGCTTGTCGAACTCGTTGAAATATTCGAGCCCGAACAGCTTGGCGTTCTCGGCGAGATACGCGATCTGCGCCGCGCTTTCCGGATCAGGGTTGGGCAGGTTGCGATTGGTGGTCGGCACATTGTGGTCGACCACGCAGAGCGTCTTTTCCGGCGCGCGCACCTTGCGGCCAGTGAGGCGCAGTCCCTCGAATGCCTGCGGGCTCGTTACCTCGTGCACGAGATGGCGATCGATGTAGATGAGACAGGTCCCGTCCGGCTGCTCGTCCACCAGATGGTCGTCCCAGATCTTGTCGTAAAGCGTACGCGGCTTGGCCATAGCTCGAATGCTCCGGAAATCGCCGTGGTCCTAAGGAATATATAGGATCGAACGGACGTTTTGGCGCCTTCCGCCGTCCCTTCAAGCGCGCAATGCGCTCTGCCTGGGATCGGTGTGTCGCGCCGCCAACAGCGCCGAAATCTACTCGGCGGCCTTCCCCGCCACCTCGACGCTGTCGTCAGTGGGGCGGTGGTCCTGCTTCTCGGAGATGCGCGCGGCCTTGCCGCGCAGACCGCGCAGATAATAGAGCTTGGCGCGGCGCACCTTGCCGCGGCGCACGATCTTGATCGAGTTGATCATCGGCGAATAGAGCGGAAAGACGCGCTCCACGCCCTCGCCATAGGAGATCTTGCGGACGGTGAAGTTCTCATTGAGCCCGGAGCCCGCCCGTCCGATGCAGACGCCCTCATAGGCCTGGATGCGGGTGCGCTCGCCCTCCACCACCTTGACGTTGACCAGCACCGTATCGCCCGGGCCAAAATCAGGAATCTCCTTGCCGGTAGAAAGCTTTGCGATCTGCTCTTGTTCGAGCTCGTGAATCAAATTCATGGGAATTCTCCATCGGCAGCGCCGACATGGAAGGCGCGCGGTCTTATTGGTTGTCCGGGTCGGGCGAGCTAATACGACACCGCAGCGGCTTTGTCACCCGTCTGGCTCGGGCTTCTGGTTCGGCCGTTTCCGCGGCTTGGCGGGGGCGCCGACGCGGGCGACGTGTGCGGCCCAGAGGTCCGGGCGGCGCGCGCGGGTGAGCCCCTCCGCCTCGGCGCGCCGCCAGGCGGCGACCTTGGCGTGATCGCCGCAGGTGAGGACCTCGGGGATGGCACGGCCCTCCCACAATTGGGGCCTCGTATATTGCGGGTATTCGAGCAGCCCCAGAGCAAAGCTCTCCTCGGCGCCGGAGGCCTCCTTGCCCATGACGCCGGGCAACAGCCGGACGCAGGCATCGAGCAGGGCGAAGGCCGCGACTTCCCCGCCCGAAAGCACGTAGTCGCCGACCGAGACCTCCTCGAAACCGCGCCCTTCGATCACGCGCTCGTCCACGCCCTCGAAGCGGCCGCACAGAATGACGGCGCCGGGTCCCGCGGCCAGGGCCTCGACCCGCGCCTGGGTCAGCGGAACGCCGCGCGGGCTCATGGCCAGCCGCGGCCGCGGATCGCCCGCCGGCGCCAATGCATCGACGGCGCGGGCCAGCACGTCGGCCCGCATGACCATGCCGGGACCGCCGCCCGCCGGCGTGTCATCGACCGAACGGTGCCGATCGGCGGCGTATTCGCGGATGTCGACGGCATCGAGCGCCCAGAGACCCGCCGCCAGCGCTTTGCCGGCGAGGCTGAAACCGAGCGGCCCCGGAAACATGTCGGGGAAGATGGTGAGAATGCCCGCGCGCCACATGATGATCGATCCGACCGGACCTATTCGGCAGCGTCGCCGCGCTTTCCCGGAGTCGTCGCCGGGAGCGCCACGATGATCCGCCCGCCTGCAATGTCGACGCCCGGCACGCAGGCCTCGCTGAACGGCAACAGGATGGTCGTGCCACCGGCCTGCGGCCGCAGCTCGAGAATATCGCCTGCGCCAAAGTCGTGCACCGCGACCACCGTGCCGACCTGCGTCCCATCCGCTGCCATCGCCGGCAGCCCGATCAGATCGGCGTGATAGAACTCATCGGCGGCGGGCGGCGGCAAGCGCTCGCGCGGCACAAACAGCTTGAGATTGGTGAGCCGCTCGGCCGCATCGCGATCGCTGATGCCGCGAAACCGCGCGACCAGATGGGACTTGGCCGGCCGCACGCTCTCGATCTCGAGGCTCGCGCCGCCGTCCTCCCGCTCCAACATGCCGTAGTCCTTCACCGCCATCGGATCGGCGGTGAACGATTTGAGCTTCACCTCGCCCCTGATGCCGTGGGCGCCACCGATCTGCGCGATGCAGATGCGCTCGGACACGTCGGGCTACCGGGCGAGGGCAAGCATCAGCTCGCCGGCGCCGCCGCCTTTGCAGCGGCAGCGGCGGCCTTGGCCGCAGCGGCGGCCTTCTCGGCCTCTTCGGCGCGCGCCTTGCGTTCCTTGCGCGGGACCGCGCGCTCCGGATTGCTGCGCTTTTCACGCTTCATCACGCCCGCCTCGTCGAGAAAGCGCAGCACCCGGTCGGTCGGCAACGCGCCCTTGGCGAGCCAGGCCTTGACCTTCTCGAAGTCGAGCTTGAGGCGTTCGGTCTTGTCCTTCGGCAACAGCGGATTGAAATAGCCGAGCCGCTCGATGAAGCGGCCGTCGCGTGGCGAGCGGCTGTCCGCGATCACGATGTGATAGACCGGCCGCTTCTTCGTGCCGGCGCGGGCGAGACGGATTTTCAGCGACATTATTCGAGTTCCTTTCCGGTTGTTCGACGATTCACAATGTTGGTCCGTCATCCCGAGCGGGTGAGCGGCGCGTGCGTGTCACTTCTTCTTTCCCAATCCTGGAAATCCACCCAATCCCGGCGGCCTGCCGCCGAGACCCGGGAGCAGCGGACCGCCCGGAAGCTTCGGGGCCAGGCCCGGCATCGTCGGCGGCAACCCCGGAACGCCGGGTGCGCCTTGCGGCAGGCCAGGCATTCCGCCCGGCATCCGTTCCGCGAGCTGCTGCATCTGCTCCGGGCTCGGCATGCCGCCGCCGAGGCCGAGCATGTTGGCGAGACCCGCCATCGGCCCGCGCTTGCGGGAACCCATGGCCTTCATCACGTCGGCCATGTTGCGGTGCATCTTGAGCATGCGGTTGACGTCCTCGACCTTGGTGCCGGAGCCGGCGGCGATGCGCTTCTTGCGGCTCGCCTTGAGCACGTCGGGACTTTTGCGCTCGCGCGGCGTCATCGAATCGATGATCGCCACCTGACGCTTGAGCAGGCGCTCGTCGAGATTCGCCGACGCGAGCTGGTTCTTCATTTTCGCGACGCCGGGGAGCATGCCCATGAGCCCGGCCATGCCGCCCATCTGCTGCATCTGCATGAGCTGCTCGCGCAAGTCCGAGAGATCGAAGGCGCCCTTGCGCATCCGCTCGGCGACGCGCGCGGCCTTTTCGGCGTCGATCGTCGCCGCCGCCTTCTCGACCAGCGAGATGATGTCGCCCATGCCGAGGATACGGTCGGCGATGCGCGCGGGATAAAAATCCTCGAGCGCATCCATCTTCTCGCCGGTGCCGATCAGCTTGATCGGCTTGCCCGTCACCGCGCGCATGGAGAGCGCGGCGCCGCCGCGGCCGTCACCGTCCACCCGCGTGAGCACGATTCCTGTGAGGCCGACGCGTTCGTTGAAGGCGTGCGCGAGGTTGACCGCATCCTGGCCGGTGAGCGCATCGGCGACCAGCAGCACCTCGTGCGGGTTGGCGGCGCGTTTGACCTCGGCGGCTTCCGCCATCATCGCTTCGTCGAGCGTGGTGCGTCCGGCGGTGTCGAGGATGACGGCGTCATAGCCGCCGAGCCGGGCCGCCTGCAAGCGCGCGTTGCGCGATCTGCGCCGGCTGCTGGCCGGCGACGATCGGCAAGGTATCGACATTGACCTGCTGGCCGAGCACGGCGAGCTGCTCCATCGCCGCCGGACGACGCACGTCGAGCGAGGCCATCAGCACCTTGCGCCGCCCCTGCTCGGTCAATCGTTTGGCGAGCTTGGCGCTGGTGGTGGTCTTGCCCGAGCCCTGCAGGCCGACCATCATGATCGGCACCGGCGCTGGCGCATTGAGATCGACCGGCTCGCTGCGCGCGCCCAGCGTCTCGATCAACTGATCGTGCACGATCTTCACGACCATCTGGCCCGGCGTCACCGATTTGATGACCTCGATCCCGACGGCATGGCTTTTGACCTTGTCGACGAAGGCGCGCACCACGTCGAGGGCGACGTCGGCCTCGAGCAGCGCACGGCGCACTTCGCGCAGTGCCGCATCGACGTCAGCCTCGGTCAGCGCCCCGCGCCGCGTGAGGCGGTCGAGAATGCCGCCGAGCCGTTCGGACAGCGTGTCGAACATCTGTCTTCCTGCCTTCTCGGTCTGGTCATTGCCGGGCGACCCGGCACACTCGTGCTCGCGCAACCGCCGCCAAACACCTTTGCGCCCGAGGGCGCATCGCGCTGTCGGACGGTAGCCTCCGGTCTCGCGGACCGGTCGGCGGGCTGCATTCGGCTCTTTGCGAGAGCGCGCGGAACGTATGGATGCGGCTCCGCGAAGTCAAGAACGGCAGGTGCCCTGCCCCTCCCCCCGCGTCCTCAGGGCGCTTACCGGCCGGGCCGTCTTCCGTTACTGTCGGGACAAGCCGACATTCACGATCGGCAGGGAGGATACGTGCGGTTCAGCAACGGGCCCGGACCCGCCGGTCTCATTTTGACGGCAGCGCTCCTTTTGCTCGCCCCGCCGGCGGGGGCGCAGAGTTCGCCGGCGCAGGACTACCCCAGCCGCCCCGTGACGCTGGTGGTTCCCTATCCTGCCGGCGGCGGCCTCGACGCGCTGGCGCGGGTGCTGGGGCAGAAACTGGCGGACCGCCTGGGCAAGCCGGTGGTGGTGGAGAACCGGACCGGCGCCGGCACCGTGATCGGCGCGGCGTCCGTGGCCAAGGCGGCGCCCGATGGCTACACGATCATGCTCGGCACCAGCACGCCGTTTGCGATCACGGCAACGCTGAACAAGAGCCTGCCCTACGATCCGGCCAAGGACTTCGCGCCCATTGCGCTCGTCTCCAACGCGCCGTTCCTCCTGCTCGTGCATCCCTCGCAGCCGGTCCACTCGGTCGCCGATCTCGTCGCGCTCGCCAAGTCGAAGCCCGGCCAGCTCTCCTATGGATCGGCCGGCCCCGGCTCGCCGCAGAACCTGAGCTTCGAGCTGCTCAAGACGTTGACCGGCATCAACGTCGTGCATGTGCCCTATCGCGGTGACGGACCGGCGCTCACCGATCTCGTTGCCGGGCACATCCCGACCATGTTCGGCGAGCCGACCCCGATCCTGCCGCTGCTCAAGGACGGCAAGGTGCGCGCCCTCGGCGTGTCGTCCGCGTCGCGCCTGCCGATCGCGCCTGATATCCCGACGCTCGCGGAGGCGGGCGTGCCCGGATTCGATCTCACCTCCTGGCAGATGATCGTCGCGCCGGCGGGGACGCCCAAGGAGATCGTCGACAAGCTTCACGATGAGGTGAAGGCGGTGCTGGCGCTGCCCGAGATCAAGGCCGAGTTCGCGCGTACCGCGCGGATCACCGTCGATTATCCGCCGGTCGACGAGCTGCAGCGCTTCATGCGCTCCGAGATCGTCCGGCTGGGAAAGGTCGTGGAACACGCCGGCATTGCGCGGTCGCAATAGCAAGCCGGCGCGACTCTGACGCGGACCAGCTTTGGTCGGCGCGGATGAATGACAGCTCCGATCGGGAGGGACGAAGATGAAATCCGTTGCCTCGATGCTTACAGGCCTCGCGTTGTTCGGCATGTCCGCCGCGCCGTCGTGGGCGCAAGAGCACGCGCAGGACTATCCCAACCGTCAGGTCAACTTCGTTGTGCCGTTTGCTCCCGGCGGCGGCACCGACATTCTGGGCCGGCTGGTCGGTCAAAAGCTGTCTGATCGCTTCGGCAAGCCGTTCGTGATCGAGAACCGGCCCGGCGCCGGCACGGTGACGGCGGCGGTCCAGGTCGCGAGGAGCACGCCCGACGGCTACACCATCATGATGGCGACCAGCGGGACGCTGGCGATGAATCCCACCCTGTACAAGAAGCTGCCGTACGATCCGGGGAAGGATCTGATTTTGGCGGCGCTCATCTGCAACGTGCCGTTCGTGCTGGTGGTGAACCCGTCGCTCCCGGTTCATTCGGTTGCCGACCTCGTCAAGCTCGCGAAGGAGCAGCCGTTGAGCTACGGCTCCGGCGGCGCGGGCGCGTTCCATCACCTGATGGGCGAGCTGTTCAAGATCACGATGGGCGTCCCGATGACGCACGTGCCGTACAAGGGCACGCTGCCGGCGCTCAACGACGTCATCGCCGGTCACATCCAGCTGATGTTCAGCGATCTCGCGCCGGCCTATCCGCTGATCCAGGCCGGCAAGGTGCGCGCGCTCGGCGTGACGACCGCGCAACGCGCGCCCGCGGCGCCGGAGCTTCCCCCGCTCGCGGAAGTGGGTGTGCCGGGCTTCGACTGGGCGGCCTGGCAATCGGTGGCGGTGCCGGGCGACACCCCCAAGGACATCATCGCCAAGCTCAACGGCGCGGTGAACGCGGCGGTCGCCGAGCCCGAGGTCACCAAGCAGCTGGTCGGCCTTCAGTTCATTCCCGTCGGCAAGGGTTCGCCCGAGGAGCTCGCGCGCTTCATGGCATCGGAGACCGCGCGCTGGGCCACGGTCCTGCAAAAAGCCGGCGTGGCCGGATCGGAGTAGATTCGCACATCGGGCCGGAACGCCGACCGCGTTGGTGCAGCCGGTTCTAATTCGCCTGCATCACCCGCTTGGCGACCGGCGTCCATTTCGCGATCTCGCCGGCCACGAACTGCGTGAATTCCTCCGAGGTCATGGCCTGCGTCTCGATGGAATCGCGCTCGAGGCGTTTGCGCACCTCCGGCCGCTCCAGCATCGTCGCGACGGTCGCGTTGAGCCGCTGCGTGATGTCTTTCGGCAGGCCAGCCGGTCCCGACAAGGCGAACCACGATACCGCGGTGAGGTCGTCGTAACCGAGATCCTTGAACGTCGGCAGGTCGGGAAATTCCGCCAGCCGGGCGCGCGAGGAGACCACGATCGGAACGACCTTGCCGGAGCGGATCTGCCCCAGCGCCGAGGTCCAGGTCATCGTGCCGAGGTTCACGTTGCCGCTGACGAGATCCATCATCCCCTGCGAGGCGCCCTTGGTCATGATCGGCTGCAGCTTGATGCCGGCCTTCTGAGCAAAGGATTCCGCCAGCAGTTGCCCGAGCGTACCGGAGCCGGGCGAGACGTAGTCGATCGCCTGGCCGCGCCGGCCGAGCGCGACGAGGTCTGCAAGCGAGCGCACGCCGAGCGCCGGGTTCACGACGAACACATTCGGCGGCCCGCCGACATAGGCGATATGGGTGAAGTCCTTGAGCGGATCAAAACCGGGATTGGGATTCACCACCGGCGCGATCACGTGATAGGCGGTGCTCGAGGTGGTGAGAGTGTAGCCGTCGGGCGCCGCTTGCGCCGTGGCCGCGGTGCCGATCAGCCCGCCGGCGCCGGCGCGATTCTCCACGAAGCAGCGCTCGTGCAAGGTCTCGCTGAACTGCTCGCACAGCAGGCGCGCGAACATGTCGGCGGCGCCGCCGGGCGTCGACGGCGCGATGATGCGGATCGGTCGCGTCGGCCAGTCGGCGGCGCGCGCCGCGACCGGCTGGATGCAGACGGCGCCTAACATGAGCGCGACAGCAAGACGCTTCATCTCTTCCTCGACAGCATTTTTGTTTGGCGATCGTGCCGATGATGCGGACTTTGCCGAGCCCTCGCAAGCGGCAACGACGTCCCACGCGCCGCCCACAGTCCGCCCCGGTGATGTGATATGGAACCCGCAAACGAGAACAAGTTCCAAAGGGAGGGACAACAACCATGGCCATCGCGCGTGCCCTATCCGCGTCAGCCGCAGTTGTGCTGTGCGGCATCGCCGTGCTCGCGACCGTTCCCGCGCGCGGCCAGGACTACCCGGCACGGCCGATCAAGCTGATCGTGCCGCTCGCGCCGGGCGGCCTTGCCGACACGCTCGCCCGGATCGTGTCGCAACGGCTGGCCGAGGCGTCCGGCCAGGCGGTCGTGGTCGAGAACCGCCCCGGCGGCGCGGGAGCGGTCGGCGCCGAGGCCGCGGCGCGCGCGCCGGCCGACGGCTATACGCTGTTCATGGGCGGCCTGAGCACGAATGCCGTGCTCGCGCATCTGACGCGACTGGCCTTCGACCCCGCCAAGGATCTGCTGCCGATCATCCACGTCGCGACGTTTCCCAATGTGCTGGTGGTGAATCCCGGCCTGCCGGTCAAATCGGTGCGCGAGCTCGTGGCTTACGCCCAGGCCAATCCGGGCAAGCTGAGCTATGCCTCGCAGGGCAACGCGGCATCGGGACATCTGGTCGGAGAGCAGTTCAAGCAGACCGCCGGCATCGCGATGGTTCATGTCCCCTATCGCGGCGCCGCGCCGGCGATCCAGGATCTGATTGCCGGCCACGTCCAGCTCATGTTCGACAGCGTCACGCTGCAGATGCCGCTGATCAAGGAGGACAAGACCCGCGCCCTCGCCGTGCTCACGGCGCAACGCCTCGGATCGCTGCCCGACGTTCCGACCATGGGCGAGAGCGGCTTCGGGCAGATGCAAAGCGGCACCTGGTTCGGCATGTTCGCGCCGGCCGGAACGCCGGCCGAGGTGATCGCATGGGTCAACAAGGAAACCAGAGCCGCGTTCGCCGGCGGCCCGGTGCGCGAGCGCTACCTGTCGCTCGGCGCCGCGCTGCCGCTGGGAACCCCGGACGAGTTCGCGCTCCACATCGCCGCGGAGCGGAAAAAATGGGGCGACGTGATCCGTGAGGCCAACATCCGGCTGGAGTGAGAAAGCCGAGCTGTCATGCCCGCGAAGGCGGGCATCCAGCAACCACGGGATCCTTTCGGCACATCGGTGCCATGCTCGCACAACAGTGATTACTGGATCATCCGCTTACGCGGATGATGACAGCGCAAAAACTGGCGCCAAGCGGGACCCCACCGCGACAGCCCGACGCCCGTTGCAGGCCGGTTTGATTTCCGCTTAGGTATCGATGCCGATGTCGACCGCATCGGCGTCTTTTTGCCGGGGATCGCGCATGGATGCTGATTTGTTGACCGAGCCCGATGACAAGATCGAGCTCAAGGGTTCGGGCATCATCGCGGCGATCAAGGCCAGCGGCATCGAGTTCATCCTGTCGGTGCCCGACATCGTGACCAGCGGCGGCCTGTTGCGGCCGATCGCACGCGATCCGGAATTGAAGCTGATCCGGGTCTGCAAGGAGGACGAGTGCATCGGTATCGCGTCCGGCCTCTCCTATTGCGACAAGCGCGCGCTGACTTTGATCCAGCACACGGGGTTTCTCGATTCCATCAACGCCATCCGCGGCGTCGCGGTCGAGTACGGCCAACCGATCTGCATGATGATCGGACTGCTCCAGCACGATCCCTATACGACCCCGCGCAATTCGCCACGCTACGGCGTGCGCATCATCGAGCCGATCCTCGACGCCATGGGCATCCCGCACCACCTCATCAACGAGGAGCCCGACGTCGCCAAGATCAAACCGGCGATCGATGACGCCTACGCCAAGTCGCACCCGGTGGCGCTGCTGATCGGACGGAGGCCTTCGGCATCATGATGAAGCGCGACGAATGCTTCCGGGTGCTTGCGCGCCACGTGACCGACGAGGTCATCGTGTCGACCTACAGCTCGGCGGTGGACTGGCTCAACCTCGGGGAGCGCACGCTCAATTACTTCTCCGTCGGTGCGATGGGGTTGGACTCCTCCCACGCTCTGGGACTGGCGCTCGGACGGCCCGGCAAACGCATCATCTGCCTGCAAGGCGACGGCAGCCTGTTGATGAATCTCGGCTGCCTCGTCACCACCGCCGCGGCCGCGCCGAAGAACCTCGTGCACATCGTGGTGCAGAACGGCACCTACGAAGCCAACGGCGGCCATCCGATCCCGAACACCGAGGTCGACTTCGCCGCCATGGCGCGCGCGGCCGGCTACGTCCAAGTGCACGATTTTTCAGCAGCTGCAGAATTTCGAGCAGCAGGCCGGCCATGTGCTCAAGCAGGATGGTCCGGTGTTCGCGACGCTGCGCGTGGAGCCGTCGAAGCCGCTCACCTACGACTATCCGAACCTGTACGATCCGGCGCGGCGCAAAGCGCTCAAGGCGGCGCTGCAGTCCTCCTAGCGCGAGCCGAGTGCTTCGCGTCAGCTCGCCACCGCGGTGGCCGCCTCCGGCACCACCAGGCGATACCCGACCCCGAGCTCGGTCAGCAGGATCCGCGGCTGGGTCGGGTCGACCTCGATCTTCTGCCGCAGCTTGCGCACGAAGATGCGCAGGTAATGCGTGTCGTGCAGATGGGGCGATCCCCACACCTCCTTCAGCAGGAACTGGTGGGTGACGACGTTGCCCGCATGCTGCGCCAGCAGCTGCAGCAGCCGATATTCCTTGGGTGTGAGCATCACCCGCGCGCCGTTGATGCTCACGATCCGCGCGGCGAGATCGATCGAGAGCGGTCCGACCTTGACGACCGGCTCGCCGGTGGAGACGCGCACGTGCCGCCGCATGGCGGCGTGCGCCCGCGCCAGCAGCTCCGCCATCCCGAACGGTTTCACCACGTAATCATCGGCCCCGATCTCCAGCAGCCGGACCTTCTCCGCCTCGTTGGAGCGCACCGACAGCACGATGAGCGGAACGCTCGACCATGCCCGCAGGCGCTCGAGCACCTCCGCCCCGTCCATGTCGGGCAAGCCGAGATCGAGAATGACGAGATCGGGCGGCTTGAGCGTCGCCCAGCGCAGCGCGTCGCCGCCGGTCTCCGCGTCCTGCACGGCGAAACCGTCGAGCTCGAGCCCGGCTCGCAGAAAACGGCGGATCTGAACCTCGTCGTCGACGACGAGAACGACAGGATTGGCTTCAGTCATCGGGACCGACCTCGGGTTGGCTTTCGGGCGTTGCGAAGGGCAGAAGAATCGAAACAGCGGCGCCGTGATCGGCGCCCGGACTCACGGCCTGGATCTTGCCGCCATTGGCGGAGACGAAGGCTTTGGCAATCCACAGGCCCAGCCCCGAGCCCGACGTCGTGGCCGCGTGGCGGGCGCCGCGGAAAAATCGCTCGCCGAGCTGCGCGTTCTCTTCCGCCGTCAGCCCGACGCCCTGGTCCTGCACCGAAAGCACGACGTCGCGGCCGTTGCGCTTGGCCGCGATGACGATGGGCGAGCCCGTGGGCGAATACTTTGCCGCGTTGTCGACGATCTGCACGAATGCCTGCTCGACCAGGACGGCATCGACATAGATGAGCGGCAGGTTCGAATCCATGTCGAGCGAAACGCTGTGGCTGGAGAGCCGGCGCCGGCGGCGCTCGAGCGCGGAGTTGACGATGTCCTGGGGCTCGATCCATTCCTGCCGCGGCCGGATCTGCTCGCGGCTGATGCGGGTGGCATCGAGCAGATTCTGGATGTCGTTGTTGAGGCGCTCGGCTTCGTCGCGCACCACGCCGGCGAGCGCGTTCAGCCGCTCGTCCTTCGCGATCACGGGGGATTTGCTCAACACCGTCGCGGCGCCGAGGATCGACGCCAGCGGCGTGCGCAATTCATGCGACACCGAGCCGATCAGCGCCTCCCGCAACAGCTCGGTCTCGGAACGCATCTTCGCATCGTTGAGCGCGCGCGCGACGTCGAGCCGCTCGAGCGTGGCCGCGGCATCCGACAGCACGTCGTCCACCCGATGGCGAACCTCCTCCACCGCCAACGGCGGAACGCTGCCGAGATCGATGGCGATGACGCCGAAGTCGGCGTTCTTTTGCGAAACGCGACGGACCAGCCAGATGTCGCCGGCGCCGTCGTCCACGGTGGTCGCAAGCGTGCGGCCGGCGCGGACGTCCGCGATCGCCGAATGCACGCGCTGCGACAATCCCTCCTGCTCCGGCTTGATCGCGCGATCGCTGTCGGAGACCGCTCCGAACAGCACCACCTTGCGCTGGACCAGGCTCGCGAGATGCTCCTCGATCGCGAGATAGATGTCGGCGGCCGACGACGACGACGCCAGACGGCGCGAGAAGGCATAGAGATCACCCATGTCCTTCTCGCTTTTGCGGGCAACCTCGGTATGCTTCTTCATGGAATTTGCGAGGTGGCTCGTCACCACGGCAACGACCATGAACAGCAGCAGATTGAGAATCTCGTTCGGACGCGCGAGATAGATAGCTGTAGTACGGCGAAAAGAAGAAGTATCCCGACCACAGCACGCCGGCGACGGCGGCGACCAGCGCCGGCACCAGGCCGAGATGCCACCCCGCGAGCAGCACCGGGAGCAGATAGATGACGGAGCCCCGGCGCACGTCGAACGACTGGATCAGCACGTAGGCAACGAGCGTGGTCGCGGCCACCAGCACCAGAGCGATGGCGCTGCCACGCAGTTCACGTCGCACCGCTTCCATTCGAACCACGGATCGTCCTCCGGCGCCGGCATCCGGCGCGACGGGATGCGGCAGGATAGTCCTCCGCAACAGCGCGGTCATCCCTTTCCCATCTTTCCCGGTCAAGCCGGTGGTGCGTTTCGGGGTGGGCACGAGCGGCCATCAGGCGCGTAAAGCCACGGGGCGCATAAAGGAAGCGTAAAGCAGCATGCCGCGCTCGCTGCTGCCCACGATCCTGCTTCACGCCCACCTTTGTTCGAAACAAGGCCGGACATCACGCGCGCCGTTGCCCACCTTGCGCGGCCGACCACGCAAGCAGGCTCGGCGCCCGTCCTTGTCTATTTGCGCACGCGCAATATGCTTCACGACCGACGGGATAGAGACACGACCGCCAAAACAGGCGTCGGCCAGCAGCGGTTTGAATCGCCGCTCACCCGGATGGGAGATCGCCATGACCAGCATCGAGCGGAGCTTGCGCACCGCCATCACTGCTCTTGCGTTCGGCATGCTGCCGGTATCAGGAGGTATCGCAATGGCGGGATCGCTCGGCGGACCGTTGCAGCTGCAGGACGAAGGCAGCTTCTTCGTCAATGGACAGCAGACGGCGTCGACCCATCCCGGCACCGCCGCGGGCGGCATCTCCCAGCCCGGCACGATCACCGTCAACCAGATGTACGTCCAGTACCGCATCCCGCAGGAGGTGCGCGGGCCCGCGATCGTGATGGTGCACGGCTCCGGCCATACCGGCGCCACCTACGAGACCACGCCGGACGGACGCGAGGGCTGGGCGACCTATTTCGCGCGCAAGGGCTTTCCGGTCTACGTCGTCGACCATTCCGGCCGCGGCCGCTCGGGCTTCAACCCGACCGCGATCAATCGCGCCCGGGCGGAATCCAATGCCGCCTTGCTGCCCGATCTCCAGATCGCGCCGCGCGAGCGCGCCTGGTACTTCTTTCGCATCGGCGCGACCTACCCGACGCCATTTCCCGGCTCGCAGTTTCCGGTCGAGGCCTTCGATCAGTACACCGCGCAGCTCGTGCCCAACGCGGAGGCGACGCTGCCCGGCGCCGGCGCCAACACCGTGCAGGCGCTCGGCGCGCTGCTCGACAAGATCGGGCCGGCGGTGGTGATGGTGCATTCGCAGTCCGGCGCCTATGGCATGGACCTGGTGCGGGCACGCGCGATCAAGATGCTGGGCTTCATCAATGTCGAGGGCAATTGCGCGCCGGTGACGCCGGAGGAGGTCGTGAAGATCTTCTCCAAGGTTCCGCTGCTGTCGGTGTGGGGCGACAACAGCAACGGCGCGCCCGGGCCGAACGGCGACGAGCGCCGCAATGGCTGCACGTCGACCGTCAACGCCGTGAAGTCCGCGGGCGGCTCCGCCAAGTTCCTGCTGCTGCCGGAGGCCGGCCAGAAGGGCAACAGCCACATGCTGATGATGGACAAGAACAATCTGCAGATCGCCGACCTGATCATCGGCTGGCTCGGCGAGAACGTCCCCTCGCGCTGACCCGCGGCACGTCGTTAGACGACGTTGCTTCCGTTTGCGCCTCCGGTGCCGACGTGTTGCGCTTGAGCAACGTGGGTTCGTTTCACCAAAAATGGCCGCTGCCGTGCGTGCACGAAATCGGGCGCTGACCTCGTGTCCCGGCCGAGTGCAGCGAGCGCACTTGCGCGAGCGGAACGAGAGCCGGGATCCAGCGCAAGAAGTGCGAAGCGCAATATGGTTGTGCCTGGCTGCGATCCGTCGTGTCGCCCCTAGGTCCCGGGTCTTCGCTCGCTTGACGCTCGCTCGCCCGGGACACGAGAGGGGGCGCACGACGCGTGCGAAGTCGCGGCGCGCAAGCGAACCGTTGGCCGTCGCCGTATTCACGATGTCAAACAGCGCAGTGTTCTTCGTTCCCGCGGCGCGTTGTTGCGCCCGGGTTCTCTCTTTTCCTTTCGCGTCCACCCGCGAATGAGGGGTGGGCGGAGCGCCGACAGGCGCACTATTTCGTTTGTCGCGTTTGCGAGACGCGACTGATCCGCGCTTGTGAGGCGCGGCGCGTCCCATGACGCGGGACGCTCGCCTCTCGGCGCTCCACCGTGGCGATTTTCGGCCGGGGGCCGCGCTTCCATCTCCGGCATTGCCTCCGGATCCGTGCAGCGAGCTCCTCGCAGCCAGGTCGTCATGCCTGGCGGGCGGTGTCCCGGACCTCCCGAGCCCGCGGTTACGAGCCGCGGCCGCAGGACGCCACTCCCCGCTCCGCCTTTCAGGATCGTCTCCGGAAGACGCCCCTCCATGAGCGAGGATGGGAATCTTTGTACTATAAATTCGTTACGTAGTCAAGCAATATCTACGTATCGAAGCTAAAAAGAACCGGACAAGCGCCTACCGCTTCGTCCACACGGCCAGCTCGTAGCCGTCGGGGTCGAGGAAATGGAAACGCTGCCCGCCGGGAAAATCGAAGATCGGTTTTGCGATCCGGCCGCCCGCGGCTTCGACCCGGGCCTGGGCAGCGACCAGATCGACGGCGTAGAGGATCACGAGCGGGCCACCCGGCCGCGGCGGCGTCATGGTGGTGAAACCGCCGCTCAGCCGGCCGTCGGAGAATTCGCAATAGGCCGGCCCATAATCCGTGAAGGTCCAGTCGAACGCCTTGCCGTAGAACGCCTTGGCACGCTCCACGTCGGCAACCCCCAGCTCGATATAGTCGATGCGGCGGTCGTTATCTGCCTGCGCCATGATCTCTGCCCTCACCCGCGCTCTCTCGATGTGATGTCGCGCGAGCGCCTCTCCGCGACATGCTGCGATCACAATTGCGGCCAACCTGCCGCCATTGGCCGCGCGCGTCTTGAACGAAACGGCCAACCTTGCGACGCCCGCATCGGCGCGCCGCCGGGACACCTGGGATGACGATCGGCGCAACGGAGGACCGCATGCTGGCACAAGCGGCCGGAAGCTACCGCGAGCGACCGGTCGAGGGAGCGCTGCAAGATCATTTCACCTGCGTCTGGGTGCATCAATTGCCCAGGCCGGACGTGCAGCCGGTGGTGGTCGTGCCGGATGGCTGTATCGACCTGGAATGGATCGACGGCGCCTTGCGGATCGCCGGCCCGGATCGGGCGCCCAAGATCGAGCGACTGGCGGCCGGCGCGACGGTGGTGGGATTCCGTTTCCGCCCGGCGACCGCCGCCGCGTGGCTGGGACTGCCGGCGTCCGAAACCGTCGACCGCCGCATCCCGCTGGAGGCGTTCTGGGGCGCCGATGCGCGCCGCGTGGCCGCACAAGCGAGCGAGGCGCGCGACATCGGCGCGCGCGTGCGGGCGATCGAGAGCGCGTTGACGCGGCGCGCGCCGTCGATTCCGGCGCGTCTGCCGGACATGCACGCGGCGTTCGAGCTGCTCGCGACCGGCGCGCCGCCCGGCAAAGCGCTGATCCCCTGGCTCGCCGGGGAGCTCGCGCTGAGCGAACGGACCTTGCGCCGGCGCTTCGACGCGGCATTCGGATACGGGCCCAAGACACTCGACCGCATCCTGCGATTTCAGCGCTTCCTCAAACTCCTGCGCGGCGCCCGCAATGGCTCGACGGCTGGTCTCGCGATGGAAGCCGGCTACGCCGACCAGGCCCATCTCGGACGCGAAAGCCGCCGGCTGGCGGTCACGACGCCCCAGCGGATCGCAGCTCTGCTCGCGGGCCGTCCGACGCAATAGCGGCATTGCATCCCCTCGCGCTCCCGGCCACGCCTGATCCGCTGCACGTCGCGATCAAGGCGGCGATCTCGATCGTTCCGCCGGCGCTCTTGTTTCGCCTGGCGGCGTTGGATACATAGCGGCCCATCGACCGGGGCTAGTTGCCGTCGCGACCACGGAGAGGTGGCAGAGTGGTCGATCGCGCCGCACTCGAAATGCGGAGTACGGGCAACCGTACCGGGGGTTCGAATCCCTCCCTCTCCGCCACTCTATCGCGTCCAATACTCTCCGCCGGTCGCGGCAGAGCCGGCCGAGTTCACCAGCTCGACAATCCGCGCCGGGCTGATCGGCGTCTCGGCGATCCGAATGCCGAACGCATCGAGGGCATGCTCGATCGCACTCATGATCGCGGCCGCCGCCGGGATCACGCCGCATTCCCCGACCCCCTTGACGCCCAGCGGGTTGAGCGGGGAGGGCGAGACGTGGCTGATCAACTCGATCCGCGGCAGCTCGGTCGCGGCCGGCAGCAGGTACTCGGCGAAATTGATGCTGACCGGCTGCGCGGTCTCGTCGTAGATCATCCGCTCGAACAGCGCATTCCCGATGCCATGCACGACGCCGCCTATGATCTGGCCGTCGACGATCATCGGGTTGATCTGCCGGCCACAGTCGCTCACCACCACATAGCGCAGGATCCGCACCGCGCCCGTGACCGGATCGACCTCGACCTCCACCGCATGCGCGGCGTTGCTGTAGGTGAGGCCCGTTGGCATGAAGTGGGCGGTCTGCTCCAGACCTGGCTGCCCCGGCTCCAACCCCTTGGGCAGGGCGTAGCCGGGGATGCCGGCCGCCTCGCGCGCAATGTCGCCGAGCTTGATCGACATGTTGCGGCCCCTGACGCGCACGAATCCGCCGCCGAGCTCGAGATCCTCGACCGGTGTTCCCAGAAGCCCGGCTGCGACCCTGAGTGTCGTCTCGCGCACCCCCTTTGCGGCAATGTGCACGGAGTTGCCGGCGTTGACGGCCTGCCGGCTGGCGAACCCACCGTGCCCCATCGGCACGTGGGCGGTATCGCCGGCGATCACCCGGATGTCGGCGGGCGCGACGTTGAACTGGTCGGCGGCGATCTGGGCCAGCATGGTGACGGTGCCCTGCCCCATCGCGGCGGCGCCGGTCGACACCGTGATTCGGCCCGACCGGCCGATGCGCACGATGCCGGTCTCGAATGGCCCGCGCCCGGTGCCCTTGGTCCCGTTGGCGATGCCGATGCCGATGTGGCGCCCCTCCGCCAGCGCGGCGACCTTGCGGGCGGCAAAGCCGTCGTAGTCGATCGCCTCGAGAACCATCGCCTGGCACTTGGGGAAGTCGCCGCTGTCGTACTTCACCGGCGTGCCGGCACGCGTCTTCATCGGCGTCGTGTAGGGCATCGCCGCCGCAGGGATCAGGTTGCGCCGCCGGATCTCGGCCCGATCGAGACTTATGCGGTCGGCGGCGAGATCGAGCAGCCGCTCGATGGCGAACGTACCCTGCGGATAGCCGGCTCCCCGGACCGGCATGGTCGGCACCTTGTTGGTTTCGACCGCGACCACTCTGAGCGAATAGCTCGGCACCTTGTAAGGACCAGGCAAGGCGGTCGCCGAGTTGTAGGAGACGTTGATGCCCTGCGGGGTGTAGGCACCCTGGTCGTTGAGCAGCGTGCCGCGCACGCCGAGAATCGCACCTTGGCTGTCGAGCGCGATCTCGAGCTCCCACTGCTGATCGCGCTCCTGGATCGAGGTCAGAAAGTGCTCGCGGCGGTCCTCGACCCATTTGACCGGGCGACCGAGCAGGCGGGCGGCGAGCGGCACCACGACCTCCTCGGGATAGATCAGATATTTGGCGCCGAAGCCGCCACCGACATCCGGCGTGATGATCCGCAGCTCCTCGTCGTCGAGCCCGAGCAACTGCACCAGCGACATGCGGATCTCATGCGGGCTCT
Source organism: uncultured Alphaproteobacteria bacterium (assembly GCA_963725065.1). GTDB lineage: Bacteria > Pseudomonadota > Alphaproteobacteria > Rhizobiales > Xanthobacteraceae > VAZQ01. The sequence goes on along the minus strand of CAVRXD010000055.1, from coordinate 9,556 downwards.
GGGTCGAGGTCCACACCGTGGTCCGCCGCTCCCGCGGATCGTGGCTGGCAAGCACGCCACGGCCTTCCATCGGATGGGCGCAGCCGCGGTGCTGGAACAGCGACAGCGCGAGCCGGTGGGGAGCGGTCGCGAACGCACGCTCGCAGTCGCCGTAGGAAATCGTGTATTCCGCCAGAATGTTGCCCGCCACCCGCCGGTGCACCGGCGGCGCGTCGGGTGCAATCGCGGCGCGCATGTCCGCCACCGCCGGCAGCGGCTCGAACTCGATCTCGACGCATTGCGCAGCGTCCTCGGCGATCGCGCGGCTCTCCGCAACCACTACCGCGATCGGATCGCCGACATAGCAGACCTCGTCGCGCACCAGCACGAATGGGGTGATGTTCTCCCTGAGGCTGCGGCTGGCGAGCCCGGCGATCTCCCGCACCGACTGGCCGAGCGGTGTTCGCTCCGAGCTCAGGTGGGGCATCAGATCGTCGAGCGTGAAAACCGCATGCACGCCGGTTATCGCGCGTGCCGCCCGCGTGTCGATGCGATTGACGGCCGCATGAGCATGCGGTGAGCGCACAAACGCCGCCGACAGCGTTCCCTGCAGGGCGATGTCGTCGATGAAGCCGCCTTTGCCCGTCAGCAGCGCCGGGTCCTCGACCCGTGCTGTTCTGGTGCCGAAGCTGATCCTCGCTTTGCTCACCTTGACGCCGCGGCGGCTTCCACGCGATTGCCGTCCCAGGCCGCGAGCCTGGCCGCCGCACGCCCGGCGGTCCAGCCGCCGACGAAGCATTCGGCAAGGTTGCCGCCCGAGATATAGAGATGGCCGAATACGCCGCCGAGCTCGCCGGCGGCGAACAGCCGACCGATCGGCTGGCCGAAAGCGTCGATCACCCGCTGCTCGGCATCATGGACTGGACCGCCCTGCGTGTTCGAGCATACCGGCCACACCTCGGCGAAATAGAACGGCGGCGTTGCGATCCGCACCATCGAGGTCGTCGGGCGGCCATGCACGCTGTCACGCCCGCCATCACAGGCCTCGTTCCAGTCGGCGATCGTGCGCGCCAGGACATTCTCCGCGACCCCCATCTGCGCCGCGAGCCCGGCGACCGAGTCGGCCTTGCGCAGGATGCGGGCCTCGAGGTCGCGCAACGTCTTCTCGCTCCACTCGAACTTGAAGCGCCGGTCGTTGAAGGTCGGCGACACGATCGGGTAGCCGGCGCGGCCCGGCTCGTCCATCACCAGATAGGACGGGATCCGCAGATAGCTCATGGACTGCGGATCGTAGGTCGCCATCGCCCGCCAGGACGTGTCCTGGGTATAGGGCGGATACTCGTTCATGTACCTCCGGCCGGCGCGGTCGACGATGATCCATGGCACCGTGACGTCGGCGCGCGCCGCCTCCCCGGGAATCCAGTCCGGCAGCCGCTTCGGGCGGATGCCGAATGGGTAGCTCGGATCGGGATGCTTGAAGCCGTAGACACCGTGGTAGTGCCACATGTGCCAGAGCGCGGCGCCGACATCCTGAGCCATGACAATGCCGTCTCCGGTATTGCCCATATAGGCGGCGTTGAGCACCGGCTTCTCCTGCCAGTGCTGGCGCTGCATCTCGGGGTTGGCCTCGAAGCCGCCGCAGGCGAGCACCACCGCGCGCCGCGCACGAATGCGGATCACCGTGCCGTCGCGCTCGGCGGTCAGGCCGCGAATTTCGCCGTGCCTCGTCCGTAATCAGCCGCAGCGCCGGCGTCGACAGCAGGAGGCGGATGCCGCGCTGGCGGATGTTGTCCTCGATCACGCGGAACAGCCGCACACCGGCCGCGCGGTGGATCGGCACATAACTCGATACGAACGGGTAGGCCGCGGCTGCGTCGAACCCGGGGATCTCCTTGATACTGACGTAGCCGAACGTCTTGGTCCCCGGGAACGGGTAATTGCCGTCCGCCTGCCGCCGGTCGACGACGGCGCTGCTTGCCTTGGCGATCTTGTCGAAATAGGCGGGCATCTGCTGCATGCCCACCGCCAGCGCGCGCAGCACGCTGTCCGGCGTCGTGCCGTCGTTCGTTGCCTTGAGATGCTGGAAACCCTGCTCCGCGTCATCAACGATCCGCACGTTGCCGCCCGACGTGATGGAGATGCCGCCCGGGTCCGGCATCTTCTCCAGGATCAGCACACTGGCGCCGGCATCGTGCGCTTCGATCGCAGCGACCGCTCCGGCGTAGCCATAGCCGACCACGACGACATCGGCGGAATCCTCCCATCTGTCGGGCATGGTGCGGGGAGGCACACGCTTCGCGGGCATGGTCGGTATCCCTGGTTTTGAGCCTAGTGTCCCGATTCCGAAGTTCGCATCATTGCGCGGCACACTCGTTTGCGAACTTCGGCGTGACGCATGTCCTTTCCGGACACCGATGTCCACCTTTCCGGGACATGCGCTAACGCGGCCGGGGCATGGTCTCGCTGAGGCTTTCCATCTGCTCCCCGAGCACGCGTACGAACAGGCGTCCGTCGACAACCTGCACCGGGAAGGTCTGCAACGGGACGATGACGGGAGCTCCCATCGCTGCGCCGGTGCGCACGTCGAAGCGGCCCTGGTGGAACGGGCATTCCACGATGCAGTCGACCACCACGCCGTCCGACAGGTAGGCGTGCTCGTGCGTGCACACGTCCTGTGTCGCGTAGAACTGCCCATTGGCCTTGTAGACTGCCACGGCGAGCTGGCCCACCCAGACCTGCTCGACGTCCTCGTCCTCGAAATCTGCGGCGTTGCCGGCCGGATGCCAGTCCGGGCCGAGAGGCGATGCGCTCATGATTTAATCTAAGTGGCAGATCCAGCTCGTGTCGACGCTCTCGTTCCGGCGCTTGCGCTCCTCGACGATGCTCCGAGCTTGTGCGGGAGATACGATGCAGCTGCGACGCACCTCCTGGTCGACGGCGAGCAGGCCGTCGCCCATCGGCTTGAGCTGGTGTCCGATCAGCCGGTTGACCTCGGGCAACGCGAAGAACGGCGCCTGCGGCAGCACGTGGTGCTCCGAATGGTACGGCATGTTCCAACACAGCAGACGCATCGGCAGGCTGGCCCTCGTCGAGCGCGTGTTGGTGCGAACGTCGGTTCCTTCCTCGCAGCCCTTGTGCTCCGCAATGCGCCAGGCGCGCTGCAGCGGCTCGCCCATCATGCGCGGGATCAGCCAGTAGACGAGCGGCGCGATGCTCCCGAAATAGATCGCGGCGCCGGCGACCACGCCGTAGACGGCCAGCATGATGCGCGCCTCGTTGTAGATCCGGGACAGGTCGTTCTTCGGCACGTACCAGGAGTCTTGCGGCCGCATGCGCCCCATGGCGTGCTTGGTGATGACGACCGGGAACGTGGTCCAGAACCGCCAGCCGAGCAGTTGCTCGAAATAGTGCTGCCAAGTGGTCGGGCTCGGCAACACCATCGCCGGGTCCTTGCCCTGGATCTGGGTGTACGTGTGGTGCACCGCGTGGCGATATCGGTACCAGGTCGGCTGGCTGATATAGACGAGACTCACCAGCCAATAGGAAGCCTCATTGAGCCACCGCGTGCGGAATGCCGTGCCGTGGCTGCATTCATGCATGGGAGCGAACAGGCAGGCGAGCACGATGCCGTGCAGCCACATCGCGGGCAGCATGAAGATCGTGCCGTAAGTGAGGAAGACCGCGTAGCCGCCGACCCCGATGGCAGCGAAATGGCCGCCGAGGTGCATGAGACCGATACGGTCGTTGCGCCGCGTCAGCGCTTTGCGCGTTTTCTTGTCGATCAGCTGGTACGGATCGAACGCCATATCCCAGCGCAGCATGGCCAACCTCCAGCCGAAGAGGGCGGATCGTAGCATCCCGGCGTTCTGCCTTGACAATCAACGATCGCCGCCTATCAATCAAATGATATTTTTATCACTCTGATATAGAGTAAAGCTATGACGCCGGCACAAGCGCGTGCCTTCCATGCGGTCGCCGTCGAGGGCAGCTTCACCGCTGCGGCAAAGCTGTTGAACCTCAGCCAGCCGACCCTGACTCACCAAGTGAAGCTGATCGAGTCCCGCTACAAGGTCGAGTTATTTCACCGCACCAGCCGCGGCGCGCGTCTGACCGCGACCGGCGCCGAACTGCTGGCGATCGTGCGAAGGATGTTCTCGGATTACGACGAGGCCGTGGCCTTCCTCGACGAGGTGCACGGCATGCGGCAAGGACATCTGCGGGTCGGCTCGTACGAGCCCTATGATCTTAGCCGCATGCTTGTGCGCTTCATCGAGCGTTATCCCGGCATCCGGATCTCGGCCCAGTTCGCCAACTCGCCGGAGCTGTCGAACCGGCTGCTGCAATACGACATTGACGTGGCCGTGCTTGCCAGCACCGAGCGGCGCGACGAATTCCTGGCCATGCCCTTCCGGCAGCCGCGGCTCATCGCAATCGCGCCGCGGAACGAGACCTGGTCCAAGCGCGACAACTTGCGGCCGAAAGATCTCGCCGGCCACACGCTGATCGTCCGAGAGACCGGCTCGATCGCGCGGCAGGCATTCGAAAAGCTGATGCTCGAATCCGGCATCTCGGAGCCGAGATGCTTCGAGTTCAACAGCCGCGAGGGCGTGCTCAGCGCAGTCGCCGCCGGAATCGGCATTTCCGCGATCTTCGACGAGGGACTACTGCCGGAAGACAAAGTCATCCGGCTGCCAATCAGGGGCTGCAACATTCGCTCCAACATTGAGGTCGCCTGCTTGAAAGAGCGACGTAACAGCGCACCGATCCGAGCGTTCCTGAGTATCGCCAAAGAACTGGTCAACTAGCGGCGCAAGTTTAGATTTGCGCTATTGTTTAAAAGCTGTTGGATTTGAGTTGCTGAACATCGCGCAACTCAGCACGGGATTTAGCCAGTCGTGCCTATTTCGGGAGCATCGTTTTTGGAGCCGTCGGTCGGACCGCTGCCATGAAGGTACGCTGGGATCTGGTCCTGCTACCCCCGCTTGTCATTTCGCTGGTGCTCCTCATCGCTTCCCAGTTCGTGTTCCTCAAGGGCAGCCTGCAGCGCGACGTCGGCATGGGCGTCCTGGCGCCGGGCCTCACCCTCGGTAATTTCCGGGAGATCTTCACCGACCCCTACTTCGTCTCTTCGCTGTGGCTCTCGTTCTCCGTCTCGACGGTTGCCATGGTGATCACGCTGCTGATCGCTTTTCCCGCGGCCTACGTGATCGCTCGCATGCAAGGGCAGCTGTCGATCGTGCTGCTCGCGGCGGTGGTCGTGTCCTCGTTCCTGAGCATCGTGGTCAAGGTTTTGGGCCTGTTGTTGATCTTCTCGAGCAGCGGCCCGCTCAACAAGACGCTGTTCTGGCTTGGCGCCATCACCGAGCCGGTGACGATTGTCGGCAACATCCCGGGCGTGATCCTCGGCCTCATCTATTACACGCTCGGCTTCGCCATCCTGCTGTTCTACAGCATCGTGGTCACGGTGCCGCGCTCGCTCGAGGAGGCGGCGGAAATCCATGGCGCCTCCCGCGCCGGCGTGTTTCGCCAGGTCGTGATGCCGCTCTGCCTTCCCGGCATCGCCGCCGGCGCGTTGATGATCTTCAACGTCAACATGGGAGGCTTCTCGTCGACCGCGCTGATCGGCGCCGGCAAAATTCTCACCTTGCCGATCGTGATCCAACGCACGGTCATCCTGGAGACCAACTACGGGCTTGGCGCCGCTCTCGCGGTGCTGCTGCTCGTGGTCGTGCTCGTCATCAATGCGGTTTCTGTGCTGCTGCTGCTCAGGGCGCGCCGAGGCATGATCGTCTAGTGTGGCGGTTCAGAAGTCCGCATCATTTCCGCGGCAAGTCCGAAATGCGGACTTCTGAACCAAAGCCACACTAGGTCAATAAGTTGCAAGTGTCCTTCGATTCCGAAGTTCGCAAGGGAGCGTGCCGCACAATGATGCGAACTTCGGAATCGGGACACTAGCGCATGCTCCGTCCTGGTCGCTTCGGAACGTGCTCTGGATTCCTTACGTGGTCGCATTTTCCTACGGCGAACCGACGTCCACTTCGCCGGGAAATGCTCTAAAGGATGGCCATGCTGCATTACCGTACACGGCGCCGTTTGTTCTCCACCTTCGTGCTGCTCGTGGCCTATGTAACGCTGCTGAGCCCCATCGCCTTTGTGATGATCGCCTCGTTCGACTACGGCCAACGCGCCTACGTTGTGTTCCCGCCGGAGCAGTTTGCTCGAATCCTATTGGCGGATCCCGACGCGCTACTGGGACTCACTGTGGATCAGCGTGCGCGTCGCGTTTCTGTGCATGCTGATCAGCTGCGCGATCGGCATTCCTGCCGCGATCGGTATCATCCGCTCCAGCCTACCCGGCAAGGCGGCGCTGCTTGCGGTTTTCCGGGCACCGATGCAGAATCCCGGCGGTGGTTTCCGGTGTCGCTTTCCTGCATCTTTATTACCTGATCGGGCCGCTCCTCGGCGTGCCGTTGGTCGGCAGCTTTGCCGGGATGGTGACGGCGCACGTATTCGCGGCAACCCCCTACGTCGTCGGCACGCTGGTGAGCGTTCTGCAGCGCTTCAACTATGACCTCGAGGAGGCGGCGCTGGTGCTGGGCGCCAGCCGCTGGGGTACGTTCCGCCAAGTGACGCTGCCGATGCTCAAGCCCGGCATCTTCGCAGGTGCGCTCTATGCCTTCATGATTTCGTTCGCCGAGGTGCCGATCTCCGTGTTCCTGGCCGGCAGCCGGACGGTGACGTTCCCGGTCGAAGTGTTCAACTCCATGCTGTTCGACTTCGAGCCGACCATCCTAGCCATTTCCTCGATCGTTACTGTTCTGTCACTGGACGCTCGTGTGGTTCGCACAATGGGCCGTCGGCCTCGACAAGTTCGTCCAGGTCGGAGGGACCGACTGAGCAATAGCAATACGGAATCAACAACAAGGGAACAGAATGCCATGCCAAAGCTCAAGCAATTTGCAGCGATCCTGGGTCTCGTCTGCACGGTCGGGATTACGGCTTCAACCGCACCGGCATCAGCCGGCCAGTTCGACGGCGTGACGGTGAGAATCGGCACGTTCGGCGGCAAGTGGCGCGACATCGTCGACAGCTACGTCGCCAAGGCGTTCGAGCAGGAGGGCGGCAAGATCGAGTACGTGCTGGCCAGCCCGCCAACAACATGGCCAAGCTGATCGCTGCGCGCGGACATGAGCCGCCCTTCGACCTGTTCGAGACAATGGACAACTTCTGCCGCAGCTCGCCGCCGGCAATTTCACCGAGCCACTCGACCTGACGCAGGTGCCCAACCTCAGGGAGCTCGACAAGTCGATGTACGACAGCGGCAAGGTGATGATCTGGATTACCCAGGAGGGCGTGATCTACAATCAGAAGAAATTCGCCGAGGCCGGCATACCGGCGCCCAAGCGCTACCAGGACCTCGCGGATCCGCGCCTCAAGGGCAAGGTGTCGCTCCCCGACATCAGCGCCGGTGGCGCCATCCCCGCGATCGTCGGCATGTCCTACGAGGGCGGCGGCAGCGAGGCCGAGCCCATCGGCGCCGGGCTCGATCTCGTCAAAAAGATCGCGCCGGCCAACTTCTGGTCATCGTCCTCCAACCTGCAGACGATGCTCGTCAACGGCGACGTCTGGGCGGCGGCCGCGCAGGCCGGCAATGTCCAACGCCTGCGGGGCAAGGTCGATCTTGCGATCGTGTTTCCACCTGTGGCGCAGGGGAAGGGCGGCGTGCTCAAGCAGGGCTATCTGGTGAAGATCAAGGGCGCCAAGAATCCCAAGGCGCTGGAGTGGATCATCAACCAGTTCCTGTCGCAGCCCATGCAGGTCGCAGTATTGACCGAGGGCGGACAGGTACCGGTGCACAAGGGCGCGCTCGCCGAGCTGCAGGCCAATCCCGAATACTCCTTCCTGCGTCTGTCGGCAGAGGACTTCGCCAAGATGTACAGCGTCGATTTCAGCAAGGTGAACGAGGCAGCCTATGTCCAGCGATGGAACCGTACCATCGGCCGGTGAGGCGCATTCGCCGACGAAGCCGCTGCCGAAGGTCGTGCTGGAAGGGGTGGAAGCGGCGCTACGGCGACGTGTTGGCGCTCGCCGCGCTCGACCTGGCGGTGCACGACGGCGAGTTCCTGACGCTGCTGGGTCCCTCCGGCTGCGGCAAGACGACGACGCTCCGGATTATTGCCGGATTCGTCGACCCGACCGCCGGGCACGTGCTGATCAACGGCCGTGATGTCGGCCACCTGCCGCCGAACAAGCGCGAAGTGGGCATGGTGTTCCAGAACTATGCCCTGCTCCCGCACTTGACGGTCGCCGACAACATCGCATTCGGCATGAAGCAGCGCGGCGCATCGAAGGCCGCGCGGGCGGCGCGCGTGGCCGAGCTGCTCGATCTGATCCAGCTCGCCGGCCACGAGCAACGGTATCCGGCCGAACTGTCCGGCGGCCAGCGCCAGCGTGTCGCCATCGCGCGCGCCGTCGCACACCCTCCCGCGATTCTGCTGATGGACGAACCGCTCGGCGCGCTCGACCTCAAGCTGCGGGAAGCGATGCAGCAGGAGCTTCGCGCGATCCAGAAAAGGCTCCGTATAACGACGCTCTACGTCACGCACGACCAGACCGAGGCGATGGTCATGTCGGATCGGATCGTGGTGATGCGAAATGGGCGCGTCGAGCAGATCGGCAGCCCAAGCGAATGTTCCCGGCGACCCGCGAGCCGGTTCGTCGCCTCGTTCCTGGGCGGCATCAACTTCCTGGCCGTCAACGACAATGGCCCGCGCTGCCGCGCCAACGGCGTGCCGATCAAACTGCCGCGTCAGGAGCAGCCGTTGCCCGCGGCGCTGACGCTCGCCATTCGCCCGGAGTGGTTGCGCATACCGGGAGCGGGCGAGGCCGCGGACGGACACAACGTGCTCGACGCGCGCATCGTCGAAAGCGTGTTCATCGGCAGCCATGTCAGCCTGAAAGCCGATGTCGGCGGCGGCACAACTCTGACCCTGTATGGCGACCCGGACAGCGCCCTGCCGAGCGCCGGCGAGAGCGCCCGCATCTCTTGGTCACGTGACCGCGCGATCATCCTGACCGATGAACAAGTAACGGCCTCGCCTGCCGGCGCGGCTCCACATCGACATCGAGCCAGCGGAGGAAAGCGTGCATCGTGATGAACATGCGTACCCCGGCATCCGGCGGACCTTACCGCTCTCGGTCGATCTGATTTGGTGTCGTGCATCTGTGCCTTGGAGCTGCTATTTTTTGCCGGTGCAGTGGAAACGCCACGCCACCGCCGGAGCATCCCGATCATCCTGCGCCGTCGCCGCAACAACACGCCGCCCGGCACTTGCGAAACAGGAGCGAGCGAGTTTCTCAAATCATGAATTATGCAATTGAATACGGCGTGCCCACGGATCGGTGCGGTCTCCAACTCCGGCTGGGGATCGATAAGGGATTTTTTCGCGACGAGGGGATCGACCTCGCTCTGCAAATCGTATTCGGCGGTCCCGAAATCGCCAAGGAATTCGATTCGGGCCGCCTAGAATCGGCGAACTGGGAACACCGCCTGGATTGACCGCACTGGCCAAAGGCG
>CAVRXD010000054.1:0-15549 GCA_963725065.1 uncultured Alphaproteobacteria bacterium | reverse complement strand
AGCGGTGAGCCTGCTGGCTGAAGTCGCACCGCTCGACGGACGTATCCTGGCCGGGGGCCAGAGTCTCGTTCCGATCATGGCATTCCGATTGTCGCGGCCGACCCATCTCGTCGACATCAACGGGGTGGAGGCGCTGCGGCGCCTTGCCATCGACGGCGATCGGCTCGGCATCGGCGCATGCGTTCGGCATTCGGCCTTCCATCGCCCGGCGGTGGAAGGCCCGTTGGGAGAGCTGTTGTCGACCGTGGTGCGCCACATTGCGCATTATCCCATCCGCGCGCGTGGCACCTTTTGCGGTAGCATCGCTCACGCCGACCCGGCTTCGGAGTGGTGCACCGTTGCGGCCGCGCTCGGCGCCGAAATGGTCGCGCAAAGCGTGCGCGGGACGCGGGTCATTCCCGCGCATGAGTTCTTCGCAGGGATCATGACGACGAACTTCTTGAAGACGATGAGCTTCTGACCGAGGTGCGCTTGCCGCTGCTTCCACCCGACACGCGCTTCGGCTTTTACGAGTTCAACCGTCGCGCCGGCGATTTTGCGCTTGCCATGGCGCTGGCGGTCTATCGCGTCGAGGATGGGCGGATCGTCGAGCCGCGGCTTGCCGTTGGTGGCGCCGAGACCCATGCCCGCAGGCTTGCCGAGGCGGAACAGGTTCTGGCTGGACGGGCGCCGGTGGCCGACAGCTTTGTCGCCGCTGCCGAGCGGGCGGCCGCGGCGATCGATCCGATGGAAGACGCGCAAACCAGCGCGGAATATCGCCGCGACCTCGCGCGCACGGTTACGCGCCGCGCTTTGGAGCGGTCGCTGCTGTGATCGACGAGACCCAACCCTCACCGACAGCGCAAACGGCGGCGATGACTGAGAAAGTCGAATTCCAACTCCACATCAACGGGCATGACCATTCTGTCCGGGTCGAGCCGCGAAAGACGCTGGTCGATGTCATCCGCGACGAATGCGGGCTGACCGGGACGCATATCGGTTGCGAGCACGGCGTCTGCGGTGCGTGCACAGTGATTCTCGATGATGACGCGGTACGATCCTGCCTGATGTTCGCGGTCCAGGCGAAGGGCAAGCGTATCCGAACGGTCGAAGGTCTCGCAGACGGCGACAAATTGCACCCCATGCAAGAGGCCTTCATCGCCCATCATGCGCTCCAGTGCGGCTTCTGCACGCCCGGCTTCCTGATGCTCGCGGTAAATGCGCTGGAGATCAATCCCGAACTGACGGACGAGGAGATTCTCGAAGTGCTGTCGTCTAACCTCTGCCGCTGCACGGGCTATCAGAACATCGTCAAGGCCGTGCGCGGCAGGGCTGCTGACATGCGCCGGACGGCAGCGCGCTGATATCCGACAAGATCGAGCAGGCGCCGGTCCGGAGTTCTTTCCACCCAGCTTCTTCTCACCGCCGAGTTTCTCGGTCAGGGGACCGCATGCCGATCGACATTCACGCCCACTACGTTCCGCCGCAATTGATCGATGCAATCGCCGCCGGTGGCAAGGACATCGGCGTGCAACTGGTGCAATCGGGCGGAGCTCCACCGGCGCTGCACTTCGACTACGGCTTCAAGGTGCGTCCGTTTTTTCCACGCTTGGTCGAGCCGGTTGGTGAGCGGCTCACATGGCTCGACCAGCAGGGCATCGATGTCCAGATCGTCGGCACCTGGCCTGACATTTTCGGCTACGGCCTTGCCGCAGACGCGTGCATCGCCTGGCACCGGTTGCTGAACGATACGCTGGCGGCGTGGTGTGCGGATAACGCTAATCGGTTCGCCTGGATCGGTTCCGTTCCGCTGACCCAGCCAGAGGCCGCCGCGCGCGAACTCGAACGTGCCGGCGGGCTCGGCGCCTGCGGTGTGATCATTTCCTCCAACATCGAGAACATCAATATCGGCGAGCTTCCGCTGGATCCTTTCTGGCGCAAGGCCGAGGCGCTCGGCATGCCCGTGCTGATCCATCCCGTGCTGGTGGGGCCCGCGCCGCGCGCTGCAAAGTTCGGTCTCGCCCAGGTTGTGCAGTACACCTTCGACACCACGCTCGGTATCGGCTCGGTGCTGATGTCCGGTGTGCTGGACCGCTTTCCCAGGCTCAAGCTGGTGCTGTCGCACGGCGGAGGTGCGTACCCCTATCTCGCCGGTCGTTTTGACATCATGCATCGGCGCATGGATCGGGCCGCGCAGGGCGATGTCGCGGCCAAGCTGCCGTCGGCCTATGCCACGCAGATGGCCTACGACAGCATCGTGCACGCGCCCAAAGCCTTGCGTTTTCTCATCGACGTGGCCGGGCTTGATAATGTGGTGCTGGGGACTGATTATTCATTCCCGCCGGCCGATATGGAGCCGCTCGCGCACCTGCGTTCGGCCGCGCTGTCGGCAGCCGAGATCGATGCGATCGCCGATGCGAATCCGCGCCGTGTCTTCGCGCGTCTAAGATGATGATGAGGGAGCAATCGCCCTGCGAGGCAAACGCAATCTGTTGAAGGAGACAACGTGATGATCCTCGCACGGGGTTTGGCCGTCCTGGCGGCCGCCGGTCTTATGTCCGTCGCCGCGCCGGCGCAGGAGCTCAAGCCGGTCAAGATCGGCGTCGTCAATTTGAGCACCGACGTGGCGTTCTACATCGCCGAGAAGCGCGGCTATTTCAAAGCGGAAGGCCTCAAGGCCGATTTCGCCTACTTCGATTCCGGCGCCAAGATGATCGTGCCGCTCGGCACCGGGGCGCTCGATACCGGCGGCGGCGCCACTTCGGCGGGTTTCTACAACGCGGTCGATCGCGGCATCGAGCTTCGGATCGTGGCCGACAAGGGCATGAGCGTCGACGGCTACGACTACAAAGCGCTGGTGGTGCGCAAGGACCTCATCGACAGCGGCGCGTTCAAGTCGCTGGCTGACCTGAAGGGGAAGAAGGTCGCCGTGGTCGCGCAAGGCGCGGCCGATGAATTGGTCCTGCATCAAGCGCTGCTCAAGGGTGGACTCCAGGACGCCGACATCGAGCGGGTGTACATCCCGTTTTCGCAACAGCTGGTCGCGCTGCAGAACAAGGGCATCGACGCGGCGATCGCGGGCGAACCCGATATCACGCACATGCTGCGCACGGGCGTGGCCGTACGTTTCGCGGGTTTGTCCCAGTTCTATCCGCACGAGGCCGCCTATGTGCTCTACAGCGGCAAATTCGCGCAGGACAAGGAGACCGGGGTCAAGTTCCTCAAAGCCTATTTGCGCGCGGTGCGCGACTACGACCGCGCCCTCAAGGACGGCAAGATTGCCGGCCCCGGTGCCGAAGAGATCGTGCAGATGCTCGGGGAGATGACGGGCGTGAAGGACCTGTCGATCTTTCGTGACGCCGTGCCGCCCTATATCGATCCGAACGGTGCGCTCTACATGACGGCCCTGCAGACGGACCTCGACTATTTCAAGCAGATCGGTCTGGTGAAGAAGGACGTATCGCTGACGCGCGTGATCGACCGCTCGTTCGCCGAGGCCGCCGCCGCCCAGCTCGGCCCGTACAAGAAGTAGATGTGAACGCAGCGCGGGCCCGATGGCCGTCGATGTGAAGAAGGTTGACGGTCAGGGCTGGGTCGGCCGCTCGATCCGACGCGTCGAGGATCCGGCGCTGGTGGCTGGCAATGGCCGCTTCACGGGCGACCTGCCGGCAGCGCGCTGGGTCCGGTTCGTGCGAAGCTCGGTCGCCGCCGGCCGCATCAAGCGGATCACCGCACCCGAGGGCGCGACGGTCATCACCGCCGCGGACCTGTCGGCGGTGAGGCCGATCCAGCCGATGTTGCACAAGTTCAACTACGTGCCGATCAGCCAGCCGGTACTGGCCGCGGCGGTTGTGCGCTTCGTCGGCGAGCCGATCGCGGCGGTGGTCGCATCAACGAAGGAGGAGGCCGAAGACATTGCCGATCGCGTGGAGGTCGAAATCGAAGACATGCCGGCGATCGTCGGCGCCCATGCGGCGTTGGCTCCCGGCGCTCCGCTCGTCCATGACGAGGCGGCCGGGAACGTTGTGGTCGAAGGGCGGGTCAAAACGCCCGGCTTCGACGCGAAACTGGCGGGCGCACACCGGCGGGTCAAAGTCGACATCCGCTCGCACCGGCAGAATGCCTTGCCGATGGAACCGCGCGCCGCGCATGCGGTGTGGGATGCCGCCAGCGAACGTGTCACGCTCACCTGTGCGACGCAGATGCCGCACGCGATGCGGACGATCATCGCCGACCTGATCGGGATGCCGGAATCGGATCTGCGGGTGATCGCGCCCGACGTCGGCGGCGGCTTCGGGCAGAAGATGTCGCTGGCGCCTGAATTCGTGGTCGTGACCTGGCTCGCGCGCAAGCTCAGGACGTCCGTGGCATGGGTGGAAGACCGGCGTGAGAACCTCGTCGCCTGCTTCCATAGCCGCGACCAATCCGTCTCACTCGAGGGCGCATTCGATGCCGACGCCAAGCTGATCGGCCTCGCCGCGGACATCGTTGCCGATGTCGGCGCCTACTCCTGCTATCCGACGACCTGTGGCGTCGAGCCGCTGATGGCAATGGCGGAGATGCCCGGTCCCTACGACGTGCGCGAATACGCCTGCGTATCGCGCGGGGTCGTGACCAACACGTGTCCAATGGCGCCTTATCGCGGCGTCTCGCGTCCGGTGATCACGTTCACGCTCGAGCGGCTGATGGACAAGGCGGCGGCAGCGTTCGGCCTCGACCCGGTCGAGATCCGCCGCCGCAACCTGGTCAAGACGTTTCCCTACACATCGGCGACCGGGCTCGTGTTCGATGAGGCGACCTATGTCGAGACCATGGAGATGGCGGTCGAAGCCGTCGGCGTGCCGGCGTTCCGCGCGCGCCAGGCAAAAGCGAGGGCCGATGGTCGCTATCTCGGGCTCGGCCTTGCGACATTTTCCGAGCGCACCGGCTATGGCACGCCGGCCTTCGCGGCGCGTGGCATGGAGGTGACGCCCGGTTGGGAAACCGTCGAGATGACGATGGATCCGTCCGGCTTCGTCGAAGCGCGCATCGGGGCATCCCCGCACGGGCAGGGCCTGCGCACGACACTGTCGCAGATCATCGCCGACGAACTCGGGACCTCGCCGGACCGCATCAAGATCGTGCACGGTGACACCGACCGCACGCCGTACGGATGGGGCACCTTCGCCAGCCGGTCGCTGGTGATCGCGGGCGGCGCCACCTTGCTGGCGGCGGGCAAGATCCGCACCAAGCTCATGAAGATGGCGGGCATTCTGCTCGAGGCGTCGGCGGAGGATATCGTGCTCGAAGCCGATGTCGCCCGCGTCGCCGGAACCGATCGCGCCATTCCGATCACGACGCTGGCACGCGCCGCCTATCATCAAAGCCACCGGTTCAAGGGCGAGGTCGGCCCCGGCATCAGCGAGACCGCGACCTACGATCCGGCCGGAACGTTCTCCAACGCCTGTCATGTCGCCATGGTCGAGGTGGACATCGAGACCGGCCGGGTCATGATCGAGAAGTTCGTGGTGGCCGAGGACGCCGGGCGCCTGATCAACCCCATGATCGTCGACGGGCAGATTCACGGCGGCGTGGCACAGGGCATTGCCAACGCGCTGCTGGAAGAGATCCTCTATGATGAGACCGGCAATATCCTCACGGCAAGCTTGGCGGACTACATGCCGCCGACGGCGCGCGAGATTCCGCCCATAGAGATCCACCATCTGGAGACATTGACGGAAGCGTCCCTCACCAAGGCCAAAGGACTGGGCGAGGGCGGCGCGATCGGGCCGCCCGCCGCGGTCGTCAACGCCATCAACGACGCCCTGTCGCCCTTCGGCGTATCGATCGACGAGTTCCCGGCGACGCCGCAGCGCATCCGCGCGGCTTTGCGCGCGGCTGCCGCGCGGGGGCAGGCCTGACATGAACTTCGTCGGACGATCGGTGACGCGTCTGGAGGATCGGCCCTTGGTGACCGGCTGCGGCCGGTTCGCGGCCGACGTGGCCTTTCCGCGCATGGTGCATATGCGGGTGGTGAGGTCGGCCCACGCCCATGGTCGGATTCTGTCAATCGATACGCGTGCGGCGCTGGCGCTGCCGGGTGTCGTTGCGGTCTGGACGTCGGCCGACGTGGCGGACATTCCGCCGATCGACTTCCGCCTGACCCGTATCGAAGGCCTGGCGCCCTACCGCCAGCCGATCCTGTCCCGGCAGCGCGTGCGCTATGTCGGCGAACCGGTGGCGGCGGTGTTCGCGACCGATCCCTATCTGGCGGAGGACGCAGCCGATCTCGTAGCCGTCGAGGTCGAGGAACTGCCGGTGGTCCTCGACGCCGCAGCCGCACCCGGGGAATTCGAGGACGGCCGCTCGACCGAGCCGGCGATCGTGGAAAAGTCCTACGGCGATGTCGCCGCGGCGTTTCGTCAGGCGCATGCCGTGGTCGAGCTCGATCTCGCGGTCGGGCGCCATTCCGGCGTCCCGCTCGAGACCCGCGGTGCGATCGCCCGCTACGACGCCGCCCACGACGTGCTGGAGCTTCACGGCGCCGCCAAGGTCCCGCACTGGAATCGCGACAGCATCGCCCGCATGCTGGGCCGCGATCCCGCCACCGTGCATCTGTTCGAAGGACATGTCGGCGGCGGCTTCGGCATCCGCGGCGAGCTCTATCCCGAGGACGTGTTGGTCTGCCTGGCCGCGCTGCGGCTCGGGCGGCCGGTGAAATGGATCGAGGACAGGCGCGAGCATCTGATCGCGGCCAATCATTCGCGCCAGCAGCGGCATCGGGTCCGCGCCGCGGTCGACCCGCAAGGCCGCATTCTCGCCTTTGACAACGAATTCTTCCACGACCAGGGCGGCTACGTTCGCACCCACGCCGCCACGGTGCCCGATCTCGCGGCAGCCATGTTGCCTGGGCCCTATCGCGTGCCGGCCTATCGGGCGATCGGCCATGTCCGCCTCACCAACAAGACGCCGGGCGGCACCTATCGCGCGCCGGGACGGTTCGAGAGCACATTCGTGCGCGAGCGGCTGATGGACGCGATTGCGGCGCGATTGGGGATCGATCGCATCGACGTCCGTCGGCGCAATCTCGTTGCCAAAGGGGAGATGCCGTATCGGCGGCCGCTGGCGACGCTGGGCACCGACATCGTGCTCGATTCCGGCGACTACGCCGGCCTGATCGACAAGGCGCTGGCAGCGTTCAAATGGGATGCGCTGCAGGACGATCTCCGGCGCCGGCGCGCCGGCGGAGAAAGCGTCGGGGCGGGCCTCGGCATCTTCGTCGAGAAGAGCGGCCTCGGCCCGTTCGACGGCGTGCGGGTGTCCGTCGGTCCGGCGGGTCTGGTCGAGGTCGTGACCGGTGCGGCATCCCTCGGCCAGGGCGTCGAGACCGTGGTGGCGCAGATTTGCGCGGATGCGCTCGGCGTCGACTACCGGCACGTGCGCGTCGAGCACGGCCGCACCGATCGCATCGCATTCGGGATGGGCGCCTTTGCCTCTCGCGTCACCGTGATGACCGGAGAGGCGACCCGCCTGGCAGCCGTCGAAGTCCGCGCCAAGGCGATCGATGTCGCGGCCGAGCTGCTGCAGCAGCCCGCCGACGCGCTCGAGCTGGTCGACGGCGTGGTGGTGCGCAAGGCAGCCGCTGCCGGACCGTCCGTGACCCTCGGCGAGGTCGCCAAGGCGCTGGAACCGGCATCGAAGCTGCGCGGCGCCCGCACCCCGGGCCTGTCGGCCGAGGGCTGGTTCTACAGCGATCACATGAACTACCCCTACGGCGTGCATATCGCGGTCGTCAGGGTCGATCGCGACACCGGCGGCGTGACCATCGAGCGCTACATGCTCGCCTATGACATCGGCCGGGCAGTCAATCCGATGCTGGTCCAGGGTCAGCTCGCCGGCGGGTTCGCGCAGGGTATCGGCGGCGCCCTGCTGGAGGAATTTCTCTACGACGAGCGCGGCGAACCGCTATCCGTCAATTTCGCGGACTACCTCATGCCCACCGCGCGGGAGGTGCCGGCGCCCGAGGTGCTCATCACGGAAGATGCCCCGTCCCCGCTCAATCCCCTCGGGCTGAAAGGCGCCGGGGAGGGCGGCATCAATGCCGTCGGCGCGGCGATCGCCGCGGCCATCGACGATGCCATCGGGATGCCGGGCGCGATTACCCGGCTCCCGGTGACGCCGCAGCGGCTGCGCGCGATCCTCAAGCGCGCCAGCCGCGCATAGGCCACTCCCGTCACGGACCGAGTACGTTGCTCTCGTGTCCCGGGTCTTCGCTCGCTTGACGCTCGCTCGCCCGGGACACGGGAGTGGGGCGCACGACGCGTGCGAAGTCGCGGCGCGCGTAGCGAACCGTTGGCCATCACCCCGATTTACGATGTCAAACAGCGCAGTGTTGTTCGTTCCCGCGGCGCGTTGCTGCGCCCGGGTTGGTCTTTATCTCTTCGCGTCCATCCCCCAAGAAGCCCAAAGGAGAGGGGTGGGCGGAGCGCCGACAGGCGCACTATTTCATTTGTCGCGTTAGTGAGACGCGACGGGTCCGCATCCAGCGGGGTGCGGCGCGTCCCATGACGCGGGACGCTCGCCTCTCGGCGCTCCACCGTAGCAATGCTACAGCGAAAATAATGTAATGATATCAATCACTAATCTCGCGAGTGTCCCAATAGTGTCCCGAACAGCGTTTACCGTCTGTGCCGCAAGGCTTTCTACGGTGCGCCGGCCCTTGCCAAGTTAGATCGTTGCCGGGGGTTCGAACTGCTCGCGTCCTACTCGGACGGCTGCCCGAAGGGGTCCTGGAGGCGCACGCTTCACTATCGCGGACATGGTCAACCTTGCGCGCCTGCTTCGCCACTAGGACAGGCGAGCGCGTCATCTCGGGGCGCTCGCCAGACTGGCGTGGTAGCCGCTATGCTGCAAGCGCGCGAGGTGGTCGGATCGGTTGTGGTCGCATCCGCAGGAGCCAACAAGCAAGGAATGGTGGGTCGCCGTGCTCGCTGATCCGCCCGGCGCGAGCGACGCACCGATATGGCACCTAAGGGGCGAGACGCTGTACCGGCTTCAGTCGTGGTCCTTCCGAGGCAGCGGAGACTGCCCTTCTTGTATGTTTTGCCGACGCTCGTTGAGGACCTGCTCGATGTAGTCGGGCGGTCCTATGACGGTATCGACTACGTCGTTCTGCACGACATACATGAAGCAATGCTCGACCCCGGCGAGAGTAATCACCCCCTCGCCGCCTTGGGGGTAGTCGCGCAGACACCTCGCGATGTGGCTGCGGATTTCTACTTGCATACCAGGTTGGCTGAGGTCGATGTCGCCGTGGCAGTGGAGTTGAAGGTTCATCACGTCCTCCACGATTCCATGAATGCGCTCCGGTTAGGTGAGCGGAAGGTACGCCGCTCAGACGCGTTTCGTGAGGTAGTGGAAGACTGGCAGCGAGCCTGCTGGATTTCAGAACGTTTCAGGCCCGCCCCAAGGACCGGCTGACCACTGCCCGGCAGGCTCCTGATGCGTCAAACCGCCTGCGCCCGGCGGTTCCTACCTGCTATGATAGGCGGCGGCACCTGGGAGGGAGCCCCATGCTCGGCATGAGGCGGCGCGAGTTCGTCAGCGCTGCTCGGCGGTGCGGCGGCGGCGTGGCCGGTCGCGGCGCGGGCGCAGCAGCCGCAACGGATGCGGCGCATCGGAGTGCTCGACACACTCGCCGGCGATGACCCGGAGGCATCGGTGCGCCATGGTGCGTTTATGCAGGGGCTGCAGGAGTTGGGCTGGGGCATTGGACGGAACGTACGCATCGATACGCGCTGGGCAGCGGGCGACCCCGGCCGCATTCGCAACCTTGCTGTAGAGATCGTCGCGACCGGTCCCGATGTAATCTTCACGAGTGGGTTCTCGACCATTCGGCCGTTGCTTGATGCAACGAGCACGCTCCCGATCGTGTTCGCAAACGTTGTCGATCCGGTTGGCGCCGGCTTCGTCGCAAGCTTGGCCCGGCCCGGCGGCAATGTCACCGGATTCGCCAGCTATGAGTTCGGCTTCCCGATCAAGTGGCTAGAGCTGCTCAAGCAGATCGCGCCTGGTGTCACGCGCGCAGCCGTACTGCGCGATCCCACGATCTCCGCCCTCATCGGCCAGTTCGCGGCCATTCAGGGCGCGGCGCCATCTTTCGGTGTGGAAGTTATGCCGATCGACGTGCGGGATGGCGACGAATTGCAGCGTGCCGTTGCCGGATTCCTGCGTGGGCCGAATGACGGTTTAATTGTCCTCGGTGGACCTCGTTCAAATGCGCAGCGCGAACTGATCGCTGCGATGATTGCTGGCCACCGTATTCCTGCGGTCTACGCCGCCCGCTATTTTGTCACGGCCGGTGGCTTGATCTCCTACGGGCCGGATTTTGTCGACCAGTACCGCCGCGCGGCTGCCTATGTCGACCGCATCCTCAAAGGCGCAAAGCCGGGCGACCTGCCGGTGCAAGTCCGACCAAGTTCGAACTCGTGATCAATCTCAAGACCGCCAAATCGCTCGGCCTCGAAATTCCGCCGAAGCTGCTCGCAACTGCTGACGAGCTGATCGAATGAGACGCCGCCAATTCATCACCCTTCTCGGTGGCGCGGCAGCTTGGCCCTTGGCCGCGTACGCGCAGCAGCCGCAGCGCATCCCGCAGATCGGTGTGCTAATGGGAGTAGCCGAGAGCGACCCGGGGGGCCAGACGCGTATTGCTGCATTCCGGCAAGGATTAGCTGATCTGGGCTGGGCAGTTGGTCGCAACATCCACTTGGAATATCGTTGGGCGGCAGGCGATATTGATCGCACTCGCGCCTATGCGGCGGAGCTGGTGGCTTTGGCACCCGAGGTGCTTGTGGGAAATGGGACGCCGGCGCTGACAGCGTTGCGGGACGCAACCCGCTCCATCCCTATCGTTTTCGTCGTCGTCAATGATCCCGTCGGTCAGGGCTTTATCGCGAACTTGGCGCGTCCCGGAGGCAACATCACCGGCTTCAGCTTTCTTGAATATTCCATGGTCGGAAAATCGCTGGAATTACTCAAGCAACTGGCACCGAGCACTCATCGCTTTGCCGTCATGTTCAATCCGGAGACCACGCCGCACTACACCGTCTTCTTGCGTTCGTTCGAGACCGTTCCGCCGCCGAGGCCGCTGGAGATCAAGGCAACTCCCATCGGCACTGAAGCCGATATCGAACAGGCTGTGGCCCAAATAGCGAGAGAGCCCGGCGGCGGCCTGATCGTTCCGCCCGACACCTTTACTGTGGTGCATCGGGGCCTAATCATCAGGACCGCTGCACAGCATCGCGTCCCCGCGATTTTCAGCTATCGGCAGTTCGTCCGTGAAGGAGCCCTGATCGCCTACGGACCGGACACCACGGATATCTTCCAGCGCTCCGCGTCTTACGTCGATCGTATCCTGAAAGGTGCCAACCCGGGTGACCTACCTGTGCAGGCGCCGAACAAGTTCGAATTGGCCATCAACGTCAAGACGGCCGAAGGCTCGGCCTCGACCTGCCGCCGACGCTGCTCGGCCTCGCCGACGAGGTGATCGAATGAGGCGGCGCGAGTTCATCACGCTGCTCGGCGGCGCGGCGGCTATGTGGCCGGTCGCGCTGCGGGCGCAGCCTCAGCCTAAGATGCTGCGTGTTGGCTTCGTCGGTATTCAACCCCGCGAGTTCGCGATTTACGCAGCTTTCCTCGAGCGAATGGCCGAACTGAGCTATGAGGAAGGGCGAAACTTTACGTTCGAGTATATCCAGGCTGCGAATGTCGATGCTTACGAGAAAAGCTATCTTGAACTCGCGGCGCGCAAAGTCGACGTGTTCCTGGCCGTTGGAAACGAGCCGGCACTGCGCGCAGCGCTCTCCGCTGCCGGAGGTGCCCCGATCGCCTTTCTGGCCATCGATTTCGATCCTCTGGCGAAGGGATACGTGGCTAGTCTTTCACGTCCAGGGGGCAATGTTACCGGCATTTTCGTGCGCCAGCTTGAGCTCGCGGCAAAGCGCGTCGAGATCGCTCGCGAGGTGTTCCCGACCGCTACTGTTGTCGGGATCGCATTCGATACAGTTTCGCGCGAGCAACGCGATGCGGCGGCCGATGCGGCCCGCAAACTAGGCTTTGAGCCGCACCCGATCGAGGTGAAAGGCCCGACGGACTACGGTGCCGCGTTCAGCGCAATGGACAGGCTACGCGGGCAGCCCATCGTCTTGCCGGCAGGCCCAATGTTCTTGCGTGATCGTGAGGTGATTGCCCACCTCTTGCTAGAGCGTCACATTCCTTCGGTCGCTGCGTTCCGAGAGAACACTGCGACCGGAGCACTAATGAGTTATGGCTTCGACCTGATCGGTCTGTTCCGCGACATCGCAGGCTATGTCCACCAGATTGCGCGCGGCGCTAAACCATCGGAAATGCCGATCGATCACTCTTTGCGCTTTCACATGGCGGTCAACTTAAAAACGGCCGCAGCACTCGGCATTACTTTGCCGGATTCATTCATTGCCCGCGCCAACGAGGTGATCGAGTGAGATGGGCTCAAAAACAATGACAATTGTCAGCTCCGTTCAGCGCTTTCTTAAGTTGAAACGGCGGTCGGCGTTGGCCGGTGGGCAGGATCAAGCGCTCAAGTGAAGCGCCTGTCCCAAAGACCCGCCGTCGATTGTTCACGAAGTACGTTGGGCTTGTTCGTCGCGGTCGTCTGCGTGGCGCTTCTATCCAACGGCATTTTTGACGTGTTCTTCTATTATCAGGAGCACAAGACATCATTGATCCGTATCCAGCGCGAACAGGCCGAAGCTGCTGCCGCCAAGATCGGCCAGTTCGTCAAGGAGATCGAGAGCCAGCTCGGCTGGACGACGCAACTACCCTGGTCAGCGGGCTCGATTGAGCAGCGCCGCTTCGATGCCCTGCGGCTGTTGCGTCAGGTGCCGGCTATCACCGAATTGGCCCAGCTCGATGCCAGCGGCAAGGAGCGGCTGCGGGTGTCACGCCTCGCCATGGACGTGGTGGCGAGCGGGACCGACTTTTCGAAGGAACCCAAGTTCACCGAGGCGGTGGCTCGCAAAGTCTACTATGGACCGGTCTATTTCCGCCGGGAATCCGAGCCGTACATGACGCTCGCTATTGCCGGAACGAGACGTGACGCCGGTGTAAGCGTCGCCGAGGTCAATCTGAAGCTGATCTGGGACGTGGTCTCGCAGATCAAGGTGGGCGAGCGCGGTCATGCCTATGTCGTCGATGCGCAGGGGCGGCTGATCGCGCATCCAGACATCAGCCTGGTGCTGCGCAACACCGACATGTCGCGCCTGGCTCAGGTGAGTGCGGCCCAAACAGCCACGGGCGGCGGCGCATCGGAAAGGGTGCAGGAAAGTGAAGACATCGGGGGACGGAAGGTGCTCACCGCCTATGCACCGGTGGCGCCCCTCGGTTGGCTGGTCTTCGTCGAGTTACCGGCCACGGAGGCCTATGCGCCGCTTTATGCCGCTTTAGAGCGGCTCGCCTTGGTATTGCTTGCGGCGCTCGGTTTTGCGGTGCTGGCCGGGATGTTTCTCGCGGGCCGCATGGTTGGACCGATCCAGGCGCTACGCGCGGGCGCCGAGCGCATCGGCGGAGGCGATTTGTCCCAGCAAATTCGCATCAAGACCGGGGACGAACTGGAAGCGCTCGCCGACCAGTTCAATGTCATGGCGGGACGACTGAAGGAATCCTATGCCGGACTGGAGCAGAAGGTCGAAGAGCGCACGCGCGAAGTTGAGGAGAAGAGCCGGCAGCTCGAGCTAGCGAGCCAGCACAAGTCGCAGTTCCTCTCCAGCATGAGCCATGAGCTACGCACGCCCCTCAACGCCATCATCGGGCTCACCGAGATGATGGTCACTAATGCGGCTCGTTTCGGCACGGAAAAGGCGGCGGAGCCGCTGCGCCGGGTGCATCGTGCCGGCAGTCATCTTCTCGGCCTCATCAACCAAGTTCTCGACCTCTCGAAGATCGAAGCCGGCAAGCTTGAGCTTAGTCCCGATTGGGTGAATTTGACGCCGCTGATCAATGAGGTCGTCGACACGGCGCGGCCCCTTGCGGAGCAGAATAACAACCGCCTCGTGGTCAAATGCCAGGAGAACCTTGGTTCGCTCACCGTCGACCCCATGAGGTTGCGGCAGATCCTGCTCAACCTCTTGAGCAATGCTTGCAAATTCACCAAGCAGGGCGAAGTGACGCTGCTTGCGCGAAAGCTTGTCAATGAGGGCAACTGGATAGAGTTCGCGGTGTCCGATACCGGCATCGGCATGACCCCGGAACAGCAGGCGAAGCTGTTCGAGGAATTCACTCAGGCGGATTCCTCAACCGCACGGCAGTACGGTGGAACCGGTCTTGGCCTGGCCATCACGCGTAAGCTCGCACGCATGATGGGAGGCGATGTGACGCTGACGAGCGAAGCGGGCAAGGGCTCGACTTTTACGGTCCGGTTACCCGCCGACACCGATGTGCCTGCCGGAGCCCCAATCAGTTCAGACCGCGGCCGCTCAACCCGTGCCGATTGCGTTCTCGTCATCGACGATGATGCAACCGCGCGCGAACTCATTTCCGATCATCTCAAGGCAGGAGGGTTTTCCGTCGTAACTGCGGCGGGTGGGGTTGAGGGTATCAAGCTAGCCAAGGAGCTGCAGCCGACCGCGATCACGCTTGATGTCATGATGCCGGATTTAGACGGCTGGTCGGTCCTGGCAGCGCTGCGGCAGAACCCTGAGCTCGCCGATATCCCCGTCATTATGGTGTCGATCGTGGATGACAAACGCCGCGGCATCGCACTTGGGGCAGCTGGATATCTGACTAAGCCGATCGACCGCGAGCGGCTGCACCGGCTTGTCCGGCGTTTCCAGGCGCCGACGCGAGCGACGCGCGTGTTGATGGTCGAAGATGATGCCTCCCAGCGCGAGCGGATGCTTGGATGGCTTGAACGTCCACATTGGATCGTGCGAGAGGCTGCAAACGGCCAAGAAGCATTGGACCTCCTGCGGGAGGAAAAACCCGACGTTATCCTGCTCGACCTTATGATGCCTGAGATGGATGGCTTTGAGGTGGTCGCCGCCTTGCAGGGGGACAAAGATTGGCGAGACATTCCAGTCATCGTGATCACTTCGCTTGATCTCGACGCGAAAGACCGCGCGCGACTGAATTCCGGAGTACAGTCCGTGCTGGTCAAGGAGAAGTTTCGACCGGAGGACCTGGTCGAACGCATCCGCCAACTCTCGCAAAGCAGGCCGGCAGTCTCGAACCAGATGGAAACGGCATCGTGACCAAATTACTTTATGTCGAAGACAACGATGACAATGTCTACATGCTCAAGATGCGGCTTGAGCTACTGGGTGATTTCGAGGTGGTGACCGCGGAGAATGGCGAGCGAGGTTGCGAGATGGCGGTCACTGAGCGGCCGGACATCATCCTGATGGACCTGCAAATGCCAGTCATGGACGGCTGGGAAGCCGCGCGGCAGGCTAAAAAGCATGCCTGAAACCAGCGACATCCCAATCGTCGGCCTGTCTGCACACGCATTAGCCGGTGAGCGGGACAAAGCGCTCGCCGCAGGGTGCGATGAGTTCG
>CAVRXD010000053.1:0-735585 GCA_963725065.1 uncultured Alphaproteobacteria bacterium | reverse complement strand
CGGTCGAAAGCCTAATGTACAAGGTGGGCATATACAACGTGCGATCAACGCACTGTCGACGGGAGGAGAAGCATGCGGTTCCACGCCGTAGTCGCGAGCACAGCGATGGCGTTGACCCTCGCCGTGACGCCCGCCTTCGCTGCGAAGATCACGGTCAGCCAGTACGGACGCCTGGTGGCGACGCTGCCGTGGGCGGTGGCGCTCGAAAAGGGCATGTTCAAGCAGGCCGAACTCGACATCGACGGCATCACGGCAGGCGCCGGCGGCGGGACATCGTTGCGCAACATGCTTGCCGGCGAACTGCCCTATGCCGAGATCGCGACGTCGGCGGCGATCGCGGGAACCCTTGCGGAAGTCGAGCTCAAGGCGGTCGCGTCATCCTCGAACCACATCGGCGAGTTGACCTGGGCGGCCAAGCCCGACGCCGGTATCGCGTCGATCAAGGATCTCGTCGGCAAGAAAGTGGCATACACCAGTCCCAAGTCGATCACCGAGATGGTGATCCGCACCGCGCTCAAGCGGGAGGGGTTGACCGGCAAGGTCGAGATTCTTCCGCTCGGCGGCCTCGGGCCGGCCTTGACCGCGCTGGCGCAGGGCGCGGTCGCGGCCGCGCCGTTCAATGATCCGGCGCTGACCATCACCCCGGACAAATACAAGGTGCTGTTCTACGGCCATCAGTATTATCCCAAATTCACCTGGCAGGTCGCGGTGACGACCAGGGAATTCGCGGGAAAGAATCCGCAGGCGCTACGCAAAATTCTCGACGTCCATCGCAAGGCGGTCGAGTTCGTCTATGGCAACCGCGAGGAAACTGCGCGCATCTACGCCAAGGTGTGGGAGGTGAGCCTGGCGGAAGCGAGCGCCATCCTGCCGAAATATTACGAGTGGCAGCACTGGAGCCGCGGTGATTTCTCCAAGGAGGGATTGGCCGCCGTCACCGACGGGCTCATCTCCGTCGGCGAGCTCAAGGAGCCGTTCGATTGGAACACGCTGATCGACCAAAGCCTGCTCGATGAAGACCTGCGCCGCCCGCTCCAATTCCTTAGCTTTGCGCATGTCCTTATCGGAAAACCGGTTCCCACTTTTCCGGGACATGCGCTGATGGCGAAGGCCACGCTCACCCTCGAGACCGCGGCAGCCATGCCGGGCGCGGCGTGCGCGACCGCTGAGATCCACCTCGCGCTGCGCGGCGTCTCGCACACCTATCCTGCCCGCGCGGCCCAGGGGCCGGTGCCGGCGCTCGGCTCGCTCGATCTCGAATTCCGGCGCGGCGAGTTCCTTGGCGTGGTCGGGCCTTCGGGCTGCGGCAAGAGTACGCTGCTCGAGATCATCGCGGGGCTCGTCACGCCGACGTCGGGCACGATCGAGATGGAAGGCCGTGACATCACCGGCACCGTCGCCGACGAGATCGGGGTGGTGTTCCAGGAAGATGCCACCTTCGCGTGGCTCAACGTGTGGGACAACGTCGCTTTCGGCTTGCGTCGGGCCGGCACCGACGGCGCGGAAATTGCCCGCCGCGTGGACGAGGCGCTTGCGTTCATGGGTCTCACCGGCTTCCGCGGCGCCTATCCGGCGCAATTGTCCGGCGGTATGCGCCAGCGCGTCTGCATCGCGCGCACGCTCGTGCTGCGGCCGCGTCTTATTCTCCTCGACGAGCCGTTCGGCGCGCTCGATCAACAGACGCGCTTGCTGATGGGCGAGGAACTGCTGCGGCTCTGGCGCGAAACCGGAGCAACGGTGATGCTGATCACGCATGCGCTGGACGAGGCGGCGCTGCTGTCGGACCGTGTCGCGGTGATGTCGGCGCGGCCCGGCCGCCTCATCGACATCGTGACGACCGGCTGGCCGCGCGAGCGCGACTCCACGCTGGTCGCCGATCCGACCTTCGGCGCGCTGACCGGCCGGCTCTGGGCGCTGCTGCGCGACGAGTTCGAAAAAGGCGCTCGGCGTCTCATGACGCGCGTTCGCGCCCTTCAGCTTGCGCTCGTTGGCGGCGCCGTCGTTGTGGTCGAACTGCTCTGCCGCACCGGGATCATCGATCGCTTCACCATGATCCCGCCGTCCGAGATGCTGCTCGCGCTCATCCATGTAGTGGGAACCGAACCCTGGTTCTGGCCCGACGTCTCCTACACGCTGGGCAATCTCGGCGCCGCCATCGCCTTGTCCGTGGCCGGCGGCTTTCTGCTCGGGCTGCTGGTGCATGCGCTTCCGCGCCTTCGCCGCGTGCTCGATCCGATCTTCACCTCGTACTATGCGGTGCCGACTTTCGTGCTTTATCCCTTGCTGATCGTATTTTTCGGCATCGGCCCGGCATCGCTCATCGTGCTGGGAGCGCTGTTCGGGATTGT
This sequence comes from uncultured Alphaproteobacteria bacterium, assembly GCA_963725065.1. Lineage (GTDB taxonomy): Bacteria > Pseudomonadota > Alphaproteobacteria > Rhizobiales > Xanthobacteraceae > VAZQ01. Next base: position 733,237 of record CAVRXD010000053.1, on the reverse strand, counting down.
CGCGATGATCGTGGCGACCGTGACGGCGATCGATCGCGTTCCACGCGTGCTGCTGAAGGTCGCGCGCGTGTCGGGGCTCGGTCCGGTCCGCACGGCGCTGCTCATGAAGCTGCCGGCCGCGTCTCCGCATCTAATGACGGGACTGCGGCTGGCGGTCGCTTATAGCGTGATCGGCGTCATCGCCGGCGAATTCATCCTCTCGACCGAAGGCGTCGGCCGGCGTGTCGCGCTCGCCTACAACAATTTCGACAACCAAACGATGTATGCCCTGCTGGTGCTGATCCTGGGCTTCGCGATCGTCGTCAATGCGGTGCTTGGTTCGCTCGAGCAGGCGCTGCACCGGCGCTGGTACCGGTCATGACGGCGCGCATCCGATTGCTCGACTACGTCCTGCTGGCCGGCGGGGTGTGGTTGGCCTGGGTCCTGTTGTTTCAGTGGGCCGGACCGGAGGCGCTGTCGCCGCCCGGCGCCACCCTGCGAAGGGCGGGAGAGTATCTCGCGAGTGCAACATTCTGGCCGCACGCCGCCGCGACGGCGGTTGCCTTCGCTTATGCCTGCCTGATCGCGCTGACGGGCGGGCTGGCGCTCGGATTCGCGCTCGGTGCCAATCGCCTGGCAGGGCAGGTGGGCGAGCCGATGCTGTCGTCGCTTTATTCCATTCCCAAGATCACGCTCTATCCCGTCATCCTGCTGGTGTTCGGGCTCGGCATATCCGCCAAGGTCGCGTTCGGCGCCTTGCATGGATTTTTTCCGGTCGCGCTCTTCACCATCGGCGCGCTGAAGAATACGAGTCCGGTGCTGATCAAGACCGCGCGCGTGCTTCGCCTCGCGCCGCTCGCGACGGCGCGCACGGTGCTGTTGCCGGCGGCGCTGCCGGAGATCGTCACCGGCCTTCGTATCGGCTTCTCGGCCACGCTGCTCGGTACGCTGATCGGTGAGCTGTTCGCATCCGATCAGGGCCTGGGCTTCATGCTGATCCGCGCCATGGAGGCCCACAAGGTCCTCGATATCATGGCGCTGACGTTGCTTCTGTTTGGCTTTGCCATTGCTGCGAACATGTTGCTGCTGGCGGTCGAGCGCCGCCTGCACCGGCGCTGAGCGCAGCCGCTACGATCGCAGTGCCATGGTCTCGATCTGGGCCAGGGCCTCGTCCTCGATCCCGTCCAACTCCCGGTGCTTGGGCTTGCGCGGCCCGACCAAAATCATCAGGCCCTCGATCTGCGTGGTGATCAGCGCGGCCCGGAGCGCGCGCGTGTCGGCCGCCATCTTCGGATTGAGATCGGCGATCATGCCGTCGATCGAATCGCGCAGCCGGCCGTAGAAGGTGTCCATCATCTTGGAGACCGCCAGGCTGCGGTTCGCCATCGCCCACATCTCCAGCAGCAGGAACATGGTCTTTCGCTGCTTGTTCTGGTCGATCATGTAACGAATGAAATAGCGGAACTTCTCCCGCCGGTCGGTCATGGACGGCGGCATGTCCCGCTGCAGCCGGAATTCCCAGCGATCGAAAATATACTCCGCAAGGTCGACCATGAGATCGTCCTTGGTGCCGTAATAGTAGCCGATGTTTCCGACCGTGGTCCCGGTGCGTTTCGCGATGGCACGAAACGAAAGTCCGAGGAACCCGTCTTCCACCAATATGTTCTTTGCTTCCTCCAGTATCCTGGTGGCGGTGCTGCTGCCTTTGTCGGTCAGGCGCCGGATGGAGGAGGGGACGATCTTGGTCGCGGATTTGCCGGTCACGATCTGCTCTGCACGATTGTCGACGGGTCACGATGCGGGTCGGGAGCCCGCCGCACATTGTCTGCGACAGCCATATCGGACGCCCATCTGCAGGGGAAGAGACAATCCCGCGCCGCGATGCTGTGGCAGCCCCGCTGCACGATCGTTGTGCGCGATGTCTGATTTTTATTCAGGCAAAGCCCGGTTTTGCTCAAACAAGCCGCAGGTTTGGGACGGTCGTCCTATTGCGAGGGATGACCCGCCTTCGTATCATTATTCTAATGATGACATGCGCTGTTGAATGTGAGCCCGTTTGCGAACATTCCCCCTCTTGAAGAGCGCAGCTCTTGACATGGGCACGAACGAGTTCGTCCGCCCGTCGCAGGCATCTTTCTCTTTGCAGCAGGATCGGTTCGGCCATTCGAGCCGCGGGGCGGGCAACTGTCCCTGCGGGTTGCGCTTCGTCCCGCGGTCAGTGCACAGGAGACCTCAATGACCCTACACGCTGGCGATCGCGTCGTGCGCGGCGCATGCCCACACGACTGTCCCGATACGTGCGCGTTCATCTATGACGTGAAGAACGGCAAGCTGATCGACGTGACCGGCGATCCCGATCACCCGATGACGCGCGGCGGGCTTTGCGTCAAGCTCAACGGCTTCGCGGAGCACCACTACAATCCCAACCGGCTGCTCTATCCGATGCGGCGCACCGGCCCCAAAGGCAGCGGCCAGTACGAGCGCATCTCATGGGACGACGCGCTCGCGGAAATCAAGCGCCGCTGGACCGACATCACCGCGACCTACGGTTCGCAGGCGATCATGCCGCACGCCTATCTCGGCCATCAGGGCACGCTCAACGGGCTTACGGCCGGGGACGCGTTCTTCAACCGCCTCGGATCCACCGTGGCGGAAAAAACCTATTGCGAGTCCGGATCGTCGACAGCCTGGATCATGACGGTCGGCCCGTCCGGTGGACTGGACCTCGAGAGCCTCGCCTACGCGAAGTACATCATCGTGTGGGGGATGAACATGATCAGCACCAACCTGCACGCCTGGCCGTTCATCCTCGAAGCGCAGAAGAAAGGCGCGAAGATCGTCGTCATTGACCCCGTGCGCACGCGCACGGCCAAGCAGGCGGACTGGCACGTCGTCATCAAGCCCGGCACGGACGGTGCGCTCGCGCTGGGCATGATGAACGTCATCATCGCCGAGGGTCTCGTCGACTACGACTATGTCGAGAAATACACGCTCGGATTCGACGAGCTGAAGGCGCGCGCCGCGAACTATCCGCCGGAACGCGTTGCCGAGATCACCGGCATCCCGGTGGCCGACATCCAGACGCTGGCGCGCGAATATGCGACGACCCAGCCATCCGCCATTCGCCAGGGCGTGGCGATCGAAAGAAGCCGCGGCGGCGGCCAAGCCATCCGCGCGATCACCTGCCTTCCGGCCCTGGTCGGCGCCTGGCGGCACGTGGGCGGCGGCACCGCGGAGATGCCGATCTGGGAATTCCCGACGCGCTTCGACCGCATCTGCCGGCCGGACTTCATCAAACCGGGCACCCGCGTCATCAACGAGCTCGAGCTCGGATCCGCGCTGAGCGGCGAGATGGCGCTCGATCCGCCGATCAAGTCCTTGTTCGTGTACAATTCCAACCCGGTGTCGCAGGCGCCGGCGCAGGCCAAGATCGTGCAGGGCTTGCAGCGTGAGGACCTGTTCATGGTCGTCAGCGAGCTGTTCATCACCGATACCGCGCGCTACGCGGACATCTTGCTGCCGGCGACGATGCAGGGCGAGCAGTACGACCTCATGGTGACGTGGGGGCATCTCTACATGATGCTCAACCAGCCGGCGATCTCCGCGCCGGGCGAATGCATTCCGAATGTCGAGCTGTTCCGGCGGCTGGCCAAGACCATGGGCTTCGACGACGCCTATTGGGACATGACCGACGACGAGATGCTGCTGGAGTTCTACGACTGGGACTCGCCGCAGCTGCAAGGCATCACGCTCGATCTGCTCAAGGAGAAGGGCTACATGCGCCTCAATGTCGGGGATCCGGACAAGCGCGTCCCGCATGCCGAGGGCAACTTCAAGACCCCCTCGGGCAAATGCGAGTTCAAATCGAGCGCCGCCGCGAACGGCAATTTCGTCGTGCCGGTCTGGCGGTCGATGTACGAGGGAATGCAGCCGGGCGAGCCGATCGATCCGTTGCCGGATTACATCCCGCCCTACGAATCGCCCGGCTCCAACCCGGATCTCGCGAAGCGCTATCCGCTCAGCATCGTGTCGCCCAAGCCGCATGCGTTCCTGAACACGCAATACGGCAACGAGGAACGCCAGCGCGGCCGGCAGGGCGAACAGAAGATCCTGATCCATCCGACCGACGCACGGCAGCGCAACATCGGGAACGGCACCGTGGTGCGCGTCTTCAACGACCGCGGCGCGTTCGAAGGACTGGCGGAGTTGAGCGACGATCTCATGCCGGGGCTGGTGATGGCCAATGTCGGTTATTGGCCGAGCCTCAATCGCAGCGGCGCGTCGGTAAATTCGATCAGTTCGGACAAGCACTGCACCTTCGGCCAGGCCGGATCGTATTCGGACAACCTGGTCGAGGTGGCGGTCGCGGAGGTCTGACCCGCGAGCGAGGCCGCCGCTGAGCGCCGCCAGCGGCGGCGCTCCATTTGTCCGGCGATGGTATGCGCCGTTTCGACGGCGCGGGCAGGGTAGTGCTGTTACGCGGCCTTCGGCGCCGGCGGTGGAACGCTCGCATCGGAGCGCGCGTGCATAGCCATCGCGATCAGCGCGGTGCCGCCGAACAGCATATTGATACCTACCAGCAATCCAAGCGCCCACGCCGCCGTGCCGGGCAGCCCCGCCAAGATGATCGCAGCGAGGATGAGGTCGATGATGCCGCTGGTCAGCATCCAGCCCCAACGTCCGGAAAGGTCCTTCTTGTGCTCGAGCGCATACATGATCGTGACAACGCCCTCGACGGTGAAGAACACGATCAGCAGCAGGGTCAGCGAGACGGCGCCGCTGACGGGCCAAGCCAGCAACACGATACCAGCGGCGATCGCGAGCGCCGCAGAGAGCAGCGACCACCAGAACCCAGGGGCGTGCCGCGCCCAGAAGGTGGTGACCAAGCCTACGACCCCGCTGATGAGGAACAGCCACCCCAGGAAGATCGTCACCGCAATCGTGGCAATCGGGGGGATGATGATTGCCAGCAGCCCGAGCACGACGAGAACTATTCCCTCGATCAGGAACAGGACCCAATGCTCGCGGATCGATTGTGCAAGCGCGCGCTGCAACTGGTTGGCTTCGCCCGAGCCGATCGACATGTCAGACCTCCCTAGCCGTTGTTGCGCCTACGCCGGAATCCCAACATGAACGCGCGCGGCAATATATCTGCTCCGTCGCGCAAGCGCCACGTTGCAGATTTGCGATGCGCCAACGCGCGACGCCAATCCCGCGCGCGCTCTTGCCAGTGATTCGGTTGTTCGCAACCCCGGTGCAAACCTCGGAAAATCCGAGAAATTATGGGCTACGCATTTTCGTTATCTAAATCCCGCCTAAAGACGCAGGGTGCGCCCCAGACCCGCGCACCGCCTTGGGTCGCCACGTTTTGTTAACTATGTCCGCAAGGAGAATGGGCCCCGTCGCGCGGGGGTGGCAAAGCCGATGAGCGTCTGGATGGATTGTTCTTCCAGATCAGGAGCAAAGACAACGCGCCGAGTAAAGGCTCACCAGGCATTCACCCAGTGTGCGATGTCATAGATCATGGCGCCGATGGCGCAGGCCGCGAGCCCGCCCCAAAGGATGCTCAGCAGCACCGCGGTATTGGCGCGCTGGACGAAGTCCTTATCGACTAGATGGGCCATGGCTGCCCTCTTCAAAACGCCCCCGTCCCCGGTTCCGTGATGTAACCCCTCACCTGAGGATCCAGCCAGTGCCGGCAATGGCACATCAGGGTTGCAAGTCGCGCGGGGCTCGCCTGCGCGTTTACGCGCGGTTTATGCGAATGCGGTTGGAGCCGGGGCGAGGGCGGGTCGGTCGATTGCCTCGCTGGCCAGATAGGCAAAGCCCATGAGCGCAAGAAATACGAGGAAGAACATCGCAAACAGGACCATCGAAACGCGCTTCGCCACCTGCAATACGTTCGTCAGCCCGAGCACGCCCGCGATCAGCGAAACGATGAGGAAGATGACCGTGTACTTGAACATGCCAACCCTTCCAGTCGCCGCAATCCGGCATAGTCAATGACTATTGCGTGCTTTCGTTCCCGTGCTGCTGCACCCGATTACGCTCCAGCGCCGCCGTGACAGGCTCCTTCCCCATTGCTAGGAAGCGTCATCCAACATCAAGCGGGGGAAGGCACGTCATGCTGCCACGGTTGAAATGTCCGGTCGTCGCGCTGGAGGAACACTACTGGGACAAGGAATTGGCCGCGCAATTTGTCGGTGGCGAGGGCGTGCGCGATCCGGAGATGCTTAAGCGCCTCCATGACCTCGGTGAGGTGCGCATCAAGGAAATGGACGAGGCGGGGATCGACATGCAGGTCCTCTCCCATGGCGCTCCGTCTGCGCAGAAGCTCTCCGGTGCTGATGCAGTGGACCTCACGCGACGCGTCAATGACCGGCTCCATGCCGTCGTGACCGGCAACCCGAAGCGCTTTGCAGCCTTCGCCGCCTTGCCGACCAGCGACCCCAAGGCGGCCGCCGACGAGCTCGAGCGGACGACCAAGCTCGGCTTCAAGGGCGCGATGATCCACGGGCTGGCCAACGAGGTGTTTCTCGACGACAAACGGTTCTGGCCGATCTACGAACGCGCCCAAGCGTTGGACATTCCCATCTACCTGCACCCGTCGGTGCCGCTGCCCGTGGTGATGGACGCCTACTACAAGGATTACGCCAAGGACTTCCCGATGGTGGTGCGCGCCGCCTGGGGCTACACGGTCGAAACCGCGACCCAGGCGATCCGCATGGTGCTGAGCGGGGTGTTCGACGCCTATCCGCGCCTCAAGATCATTCTCGGTCACCTCGGTGAGACGCTGCCGTTCCTGGTGTGGCGCATCGACCAGGCGCTCGCGCGCCCGGGCGCGAAGACGTTGAGTTTTCGCGACGCCTTCTGCGGCCATTTCTACATTACGACCAGCGGCAACTTCTCCAACCCCGCGCTGCTGTGCTGTGTGATGGAGCTCGGCATCGACCGTATCCTGTTCGCGGTCGATTGGCCGTTCGTCGCCAACAAGCCGGCGGTGCAGTGGATGGAAACCGTCCCGTTGTGCGACGAGGACAAGGCCAAGATCCTGAGCGGCAACGCCCAGCGGCTGCTTCGGCTCTAGCGGCGTTCGCACGATTGCCGCTCACTGCCCGGCATTGTATGGGGACGGGTGGCGTTCGCTTTGCTGAGATCAACGGGCCCGTAGCTCAATGGTTAGAGCCGACCGCTCATAACGGTCTGGTTGGAGGTTCGAGTCCTCCCGGGCCCACCATCCAGTCCCACCGTTCCGGGAATTTCCTGGAGACGCGCGACTAGTGCCGAATTGGCGGGCTTTGGCCCGTTCGAATTTAGTCTCTGGGCTTGTCCTTGTCGGCGAGACGCCGGTTTGCTCACTTTATCTCTGCTCGCACAATTCCGTTTCTCGGCGGCTTTCAAGTGTCCAACTCCAATGCGAAGTCTACCGGTCGTATGCGCGCGACCTGACGTAGGCCCACAACTGGTCGAGCTCGTCGGGACCGATGATGCCCTGCCACGCCGGCATCTGGCCCCGGCCAGCCATAACCATCTGATCGAAACGCGCCCGTCCATCGGCCTTCTGCTCCTTCAGATCGGGAATTGCTCCAGTGCGTCGGAGCTTCGCGCCATGACAAGTTGCGCAGTGTTCTTCGTAGACCTGCTCGCCGGCCTCGATCCGGTCTTGCGCCGGTGCATCGGCGCAGGCGCCGAGCACGACACAGGCCGCGGAACTTGCAAGAAATATCTTACGCATCGATGGCCCTTATCGTCCGGAGACAGCTTGCCAGTCAAACCGGCATTTGATCTAGTTTTTCATCCGAACGTTTCTCACCCGCCGCAGAGCGGGGATCAAATCAAATTCGGGAGGCGACCATGACCAAGACTTTATCCTTTGTGGCGGCGGCGATTCTCTGTGCGATCGCAACGCAGTCCTTTGGACAGAACGAAGGCTTCCGACCGGTCACCAGCGACGTGCTCGCCAACCCGCCGCCGGGTGACTGGCTGATGATAAATCGGACCTACGATGAGCAGCGCTTCAGTCCGCTCGATCAGATCAACAAGAGCAACGCGGGCCAACTCCAGATGGCCTGGTCGCGGGGCCTGCCGACTGGCACCAATGAAACGACGCCGATCGTCCACCAGGGTGTCATGTACACCGTCAATCCCGGCGGCGGCGTCATTGCGATCAACGCCACCAACGGCGACCTGATCTGGGAGTACGAGCGACAATATCCCAAGGAGATGGCAGATTTCGTCGGCGGTCCGGAGCGGGCGCGCAGCAAGGGTCTCGCGATCTACGAGGACATGATCTATTTCCTCGCGCACGATGGCGCCATCGTCGCCCTCGATGCCAAGACTGGGAAGGAGCGCTGGGTCAACGTCGTCCAGAATTTCAAGGAGCTCGCACAGGCCACCTCGTCACCGATCGTGGTCGACGGCAAGGTCATCACCAACCGCACCTGCGAGACGCGCGCCGACTGTTTCCTTTCGGCGCATGACGCGAAAACCGGAAAAGAACTCTGGAAGTTCTATAACACGCCCGCGGAAGGTGAGCCCGGCGGCAACTCGTGGGGCAAGGTTCCGACCGAAAAACGGATCGCTAGCGCCTGGGGCCTCCCCGGTTCCTACGACCCCGAGCGCAAATTGCTCTATTGGGGCATCTCCAATCCGAAGCCATGGACCCGGTGGAAGCGCCACGGCGATATCAACGCGGTGCCGCGCGAGGCGCCCTCGGAGCTCTACAGTAACTCGACCGTGGCGGTCGACATCGAGACCGGAAAGCTCAAGTGGTATTACCAGCACCTGCCGGGCGACGACTGGGACCTCGATCACGTCCATGAGCGCACGCTTGTCCGCACCGCCATCAACCCCGATCCGGCCGCGGTGAAATGGATCAATCCGAACATCCCGCGTGGCGAGGTGCGAAACGTGGTGGTTTCGGTCGGCGAGGCTGGGGGGATCTGGGTGCTCGATCGCGCCACCGGGCAGTTCATCTGGGCGACGCCGTTCCCTCTCGACGTCCCGGAATTCCACATCTCCAAGATCGACGTCGACACCGGCCGCACTCACATCAACTGGGACAAAGTGAAAAAGCACGACGGCGACCGTATCTTGGTCTGCTTCCACAACACCCGGAGCTTCTGGTCGACCGCCTACCATCCCGGTAAGAATGCGCTCTACATTCCCCATAGCGATGCCTGCCTCGACATGACCGAGAACTTCAAAAATCCGGCCGGCTTCGGGCCGCGCCGGCAAGTCATGCGTCCGGGGGCGGATCCCAAGAAGTTCACGTCGATCGCCAAGGTCGATTTGTCGACCGGCAAGGTCGACATGATCCATTCGCAGCCGGTGCCGGGTAACGGCTCGGCGCTGGTGACGGCAGGCGATCTCGTGTTCTGGGGCGACATGGACCGGCGCTTCCGCGCCTTCGATGCCGACAGCGGCAAGATCGTCTGGGAGACCATCCTCGGCGGCATCATCGCGACCAGCACGATCACCTATTCGGTGAACGGCCGGCAGTACGTCGCCGTGCTGACCGGTGACGCTCAATCGGGCACGGCCGGACTGCTCGGCGTGGTCAAGGACATCAAGCCGGTGCGCGGCCACAACGCGATATACGTGTTCGCGCTGCCGGAAAAAATATAGGCGTGGCGGTGGGCACTGGCTCTCCTCAACCACCGACCACCAGTGCCTTCAGCACACCGACCAGGCACTCGGGCGATAGCGGAGGTGCGCGACCCGCAGCCTAAAGTCGCTCAGCAGCACGGCATCGGGTTTTCGATCAAGTTGTAGACGTGGTCGAACGTGACCTCGTTGATCGGGCGCTGAATTTTGAACATCCGGGGCGGCGCGTTCTTCACGACCGCCATGATCGCGGTTTCGATCGGCGGGCAGCCTTCCTTGACGCAGGGGACTTCCTTGATGGCGATCGGGATGTCGTTCGGGAAGTTGAAGTTCTGCCGCATCCAATACCGGATCTGGTCGAGCGTGTAGGGCGAGATTTCAACGTAGCGCCCGAACGGGTCCGGATTCTCATTGGGTGCCTGCGATCCGAGAAACAGGCATCTGCCGAATCCGTCCTTGATCTTCTCGACGTCGAGTTTTCGGCCGATGAAGACAAGGCGGTTGAGCCGGTCATCGCAGTCTGCCCAGGCGCGCCCGGGCCTGCCTTCAAAATCGCTGTGCACGCCCTGCAAGAGGAACTGCTCGGTGTCTCCGCGCAAGTTCAGAATGCCCTTCATCCGCAGAATGTCTTTGCCGAATTCGGCGATCAGTGAACGGAACCAGACGCTCAGCTTCATTGCATCCAGCACCCCGGGCTCCACGATGCAGGCCGTCTCGATGTTCTGCAGGTGATTGTGACGTTGGTGGTGGTGATGGCCGCGATGAGCATGATGATGATCGTGTCGTTGGTCACCGTGCTCGTGATTATGATCGCGGTCATCCATGCCGTGAAGGCTGTCGATCTTGCCTGCGAGGTCGGCGATCTCCAGATCGAGCACCGTGGCGATATCGATCTCGGCGTTCTTGGTCCGATGGATGCTGGCAATCTTGTTCAGTCGGCGGATGCCTTGCTCGACTTGATCCAACTGCTCCGGCGAGCTCAGGTCGGTCTTATTGAGCAGGATCGCGTCGGCGAACGCGATCTGCTCGCAGGCTTCGGCCGAGTCCTCCAGGCGTGTGGAGATGTACTTTGCATCGACAACGGTGACCACGCCGCCGAGAGAATAGCTGCTCCGAATGCGCTCATCGGCATACAGCGTTTGAGCAACAGGTGCGGGCTCGGCCAGACCGGTGGTCTCGATGAGAACGGTATCGAACTGGTCGCGGTGCTCCAGCAGCTGAAAGAGGCTTCGCAGCAAGTCGCCCTGAACCGTGCAGCAGACGCAACCGTTGTTCATCTGCACGACTTCATGATCCGAGGTCAGCAAAAGGTGATGATCGATGCCGACCTCACCGAATTCGTTGACGATCACGGCGATGCGGCGGCCATGGTCCGCGGTCAGGATGCGGTTGAGGAGCGTCGTTTTTCCCGCTCCGAGAAACCCGCTCAGGATGATGACGGGGGCTTTCTCGGATCTTGCGCTCGGTTCGACAGTCATGGCTCTGGTCGAGGATGGCCGCATCGCGGTTCCCTGGGTGGTCTCCTCGGCGGCGCGATCAGGCGTCGGATAACTAGCAGGCCTCCACGGTCAACACAAAATCCCGGCGCCAGGGCCCTTCGCGAAATGCCGCGTGGAGCCGAGCTGTGCCCGCTTTCGACGGCGGCTCCCTCAACTGATGATCGGCGTCTGCATGCGACCGACCACCTTGCCGACGGGCTCGCCGTCCTTCATCTGCACGTTGCCGCGAACGATCGTGTAGACCGGCAGCCCCTTGACCTTCCACCCGCCCCAAGGGGTTGGCTTGTTCTTGCTGTGCAGCTTGCTGGGGTCGATCGTCGCTTCTTTGTTCATGTCGACGATGGTGACATCGCCGTCCGAACCGAGGCGAATTGCCCCCTTTTTCGGGTACATCTGCCAGACCCTGGCTGGGTTCTCGCTGGCCACCTTCGCGTAGTGATTCAGGGTCAGGCGGCCTTTGTTGACCTGCGTCAGCAACAACGGGACGGAGGTTTCCACGCCGCAGAACCCGGAGAGGCAGTCCCAGATCGCGGGCTTGATCATCTTGCCGTTGATGTCGCAGCCCTTTTCCTCGAGCGTATGGGGAGAGTGGTCGGTTGCGATCATGTCGATGGAGCCGTTCAGCAGCCCGTCCCAGAGGGCGTCCTGATGCTCCTTGGTGCGAACCGGCGGATTCATCTTCAGCAGCGGGCCGACATCGGCCATATCTTTGGATACGCGCAGCAGATAGTGAGGCTGCGTCTCCGCGGTGAAGCGCAGTCCGCGCGCCTTCGCGTCCTTCACCATCTCCACGGCCTGCCTGGTGCTGGCGTGAACGATGTGGAGCTTGGTCCCGAAGGTCTCCGCCAGGTACATGATGTGCGCGATTGATACGGCCTCGCATAGCTCGGGACGCGATTGCTCCCAGTAGACCGGGTCGTTCTTGCCCTCGGCCTTCAGCTTGTTGGTCCAGTAATGCTGGATTTGCCGGCTCTCGGCATGAACGCACAGCGGCACCCGCGACTCGGTGATGTTGGAGAACACCTCGATGCACATGCCGTCGTCGGGGTAGGGCAGGTTGCCGATGGTCTCGCCGAAGAAAATCTTGTAACCGATGGCGCCGGCCTTCGCCATCGGCAGGATGTCGTTCGAGTTGGTCTGGTGGACGACACCTAAAATGCCGAAATCACACATGGACTTCGACTCGGCGATCTTCCTCTTGACGCCGACTTGCTCCGCATTTTCCGTCGGTGGAATTTGATTTGGCATGTCGATGACCGTCGTCACGCCGCCACAGATTGCCGCGGTCGAGCCGGTGGCGAAGTCTTCCTTGTGGGTCACGCCGGGATCCCGGAAGTGGACATGAGCATCGATGACGCCGGGAAGGATGTGCAGGCCCTTGGCGTCAATCACCTGTTTGCCGTCCGGGAGCGTGTCGCTGGTGCCGATGGCCACGAACTTGCCGTCGGAAATCGCGACGCCGCCCTGCACGGTGTCCTGGGGCGTAACCACCCAGCCATTCTTCACGACCAAATCCGCTTTCACGGTTCTTCTCCTTCGCTACGCGTTGCGTATTGCTTGTCTCAGGGGTGCCTCGCCGCCCGATCAGTAGGTATCGAACATCCGCTGGATATCGTCGGCATTGCTTGTCTTGGTGAGAGCGAGCGCGAGCAGAATGCGCGCCTTCCATGGCTGTAAATTGTCGCCGGCGACGAAGCCGCGCTTGATCAAGCCGGGGCTCCGGACGACCCGGCCGGATGCGACCCGGCTGCACAGACACATGAGTGTCCCGGTCTCCTTGTATGCCTTGTCGAAGGCAGCGTCCTCCGCGGGGGTGGGCCTGCCCGCACCCGTTGCGGCGCTGACGATGCCCTTGGCGCCCGCACGGACCGCAGCGTCGATCATCGTGGCATCCGCGCCGACATAGGACAGCACCACATCGACGCGCGGCAAATGCGTCATCGCGCGTACGTCGAATTCGGTGTCGACCGTATGCGGCCGGGTCGGCTGGTGGTAGTAGATGATCTTGCCATCGGCGTCGGCGAAGCCTAGGGGTCCCATGTCGCGCGACTGGAACGCATCGACGCGATAGGTCGAATTCTTTGTCACGTCCCGGGCATTGTAGATCGTGTCGTTCATCACGACCAAGCAGCCACGCCCGCGTGAGCCCGGATCGGCCGCGACCTTGACGGCATTCACCAGGTTCAGATAGCCGTCGGCGCTGATTGCTGAAGACGGCCGCATCGATCCAACGACCACCACCGGCTTGTCGGTCTTCAGGGTGAGATTGAGGAAATAGGCGGTTTCCTCGAGCGTGTTGGTGCCATGGGTAATGACAATGCCGTCGGTCTGATTGTCATCGAAAATCGCGTGGACGGTGCGAAGCAGCTCCAGCCAGTCCTTGTCGACCAGGGCGTGGCTGGGCAGGCGGCGGAACGGAACTTCCTGGATGGCCGCGATGTCTTTCAGCTCAGGGATTCGGCCCAGCAGCTCTCCGTCGTTGAGCCGCTTCCCCGCCTCGATGTACCAGGCCAGGTCCAGCCGGTCCGTGCCGACCGAATCGATGGTGCCGCCGGTGACGATCAAGCCAACTCTTGGTAACGCCGCCATCCTCGTTCCTTCCAGAAGACCCGCCCGCCACGCTTCGATGGATTTCTCTTGCCGATGCCCAGCCGCGACCTCTCCGTGTGACCGCCGCTGCCAGGTGGTCTTGCCCGCAGCTGTCCCTGAGCCGCGGCGCACTGGTCTCAGGTGAGGGCGTTCAGGTGCTAATTGCCGTTCCAGCGGAAGTCGGGGGACGGCCGGCCATTGCGGCTACCCGGTGTCGTCCAAGGCGAATTGCGAGGTCGTTTCGGTACTGGTCGTGCTTGCGGCGCTTTGCGTGGGAAGCAAAGGTGCCACGCGCTGGAACGCCCGCTCCACATGTAGACCCATCGCTTGAGCGGCCGCTTCCTGGTTCCGGGTTTCCAGAGCATCGACAATGGCTCGGTGCTCAAGATTGGACACCAGCAGGCCGCCGGCGCGCTGAATGCTCTGCAAGCGCACAAGGTGCATCTCATTGACGATGCGGCGATAGATTTCCAGCAGTTTGGAGTTGTCGAGCATCTGCGCGATCCGATCGTGAAACGCCATATCGCGCGGGAAGTATTCGCGGATGTTCTGGGCCGCGAAGCTGCTCTCCATGTCGTCGACCATCTGCCGCAACTCGGCCACCTGCTGCCCGGTGACTTGAGGGGCAAGAAGCCGTCCGACCATTTCGTCGAAACCGCGACGGACGACGTAGAGCTCTCGAGCTTCCTCGACACTCAGTTGGCGCACGAACGCGCCTCGATTCTTGCTCAGGTGAACGAGACCGGCCTCCTCAAGGCTGCGAAAGGCTTCTCGAATGGGGCCGCGGCTGACGCCCAGAATGCCGGCCAATTCCTCTTCTCCCAGCTTCGATCCAGGCGAGTACGTCCCGTGCAAAATGAATCGCAGGATCTCGTCGCGCACGACGCTGGGGAGCGATTTCGACTGGAGTACCTGCAATTGCGATGCGGCGATGGACATGGGACGCCTCGATTCAATCGCCGTTATACGTGCGTTGTAGAATGTTGACAATCTGCAAAGCTTCGGCTCAGTATCGGCTCCATGAGGGCTTTCTAATGTGTGTGATCCCGAACGTGCGCGTTGCCGGCGCATGAAGGCTGCGGCGTTCGAATATGCCCGGGCGGACAGTCTCGCCGAGGCAATCAAAGTGCTCTGCAGCGCAACCGAGGCAGGTCAGGACGCTCAGGTCGTGGCCGGCGGCCAGTCGCTGCTCGCGATGATGAACCTGCGCGTTTCGTCGCCGGATCTGTTGGTCGATATCAGCCGCATCGAGCAGCTTCGCGTCGTGCTTGACGAGTCCGATGCCATCCGCATCGGCGCGTGCGTGACGCATGCGGCCATCGAAGACAGGGCGATGCCGGACCCCTCTCGCGGGCTTATGCCTATGGTGGCCGGGAATTTGGCTTACAGGGCGGTTCGGACCCGGGGGACGTTAGGCGGCAGCTTGGCGCTATCCGATCCGGCGGGCGACTGGGTCACGGTCATGCAGGCTATCGGCGCGCGCGTCGGCCTTGTCGGAGACAAGGGGCGCCGCGAAGTCGAGGCATTGGGGTTCACGACCGGGCTCTACGAGACCGTGCGTGCACCGAACGAAATCATCGAAAGCGTCCGCATTCCAAAGCTGTCCGCTGCGGCGCGCTGGGGCTTCTCGAAGTTCTGCCGAAAGTCCGGAGAGTTTGCCCACTCGATTGCTGCCGTGGTGATCGACCCCGAGCGCGACTTTGCCCGCATCGTGCTGGGTGGATCGGGCGCAGCGCCAATGTGCTTGGAGCGCGCATCGCAGAGCTTGCTGCAGCGTGCCGGGTTTCAATCGGTCGAGCAAGCCGCAGAAGACGATTTGGCAAATAGGGATGACGCGCACGACGAGTTTCAACGCAGCGTACATGGCGCAACGATTTCCCGTGCCCTTTCGCAGGTGCTCTCCTGATGCAGATTCGATTGACCGTTAACGGCAAGCCCGTGCGGGCCGACGTCACCCCCCGGACCTGTCTTGCCGACTTCCTCCGCGAAGCGTTGAACCTCACCGCCACACATCTTGGCTGCGAGCACGGTATTTGTGGCGCTTGTACCGTGACGCTGAATGGCCAGCCCGTCCGGGCGTGCCTGACGCTTGCTGTCGCGTGCGACGGCTACGAAGTTCGAACGCTCGAGGGATTGCTCACCGACGAGATCATGCTGGCGCTGCGCGACGCTTTTCATCGGCATCACGGGCTGCAGTGTGGGTTCTGCACGCCCGGCATGCTTGTCTCCGCGCGCGACCTCATTCAGCGAGGCAGGGCGGGCAGCGACAGCGAGATACGCAAGGGATTGGCCGGCAATATCTGCCGCTGTACCGGCTACACCGACATCGTCAAGTCGGTGCGCAAGGCCGCCGAGGCACTGAGCGAGGCAGACAAGGTCCGACCTCCGTCCGGCAATGTCTCGACGGTGCCGGCATGACCCGGGCCGTCGCGAAGTCCGAGCTCGGCGTCGGCGCCCGCCTTCTTCGGAAGGAAGATGCGCGGCACCTGAGCGGCAAGGGTCAGTTCGTCTCCGACCTGAAATTTCCAAATCTGCAGGATGTGGCGTTCGTGCGCAGCCCGCATGCACATGCCCGCATCAAGTCGATCAGCATTCCCGCCGACCTGGAAGGACAGGTTTTCACTGCCGATCATCTGCCGCACCTCACCGAGATGCGGGCGATTCCGCAGGTCAATGGGTTTCGGGTCGCGGGCTATCCCGCTCTGGCCAAGGACAAGGTCCGTTTTGTTGGTGAGGTCATTGCCGCCTGTATCGCCCCGACCCGCGGCGAGGCGGAGGACTTGGTCGGCCAGATCAACGTCGAATATGAAATCCTTCCGGCTATCGTCGATCCGGAATCGGTGTTGGAGAATGCGCCGAGCCTCCTGCATGAGGGTTGGCCGAACAATCTCTATATCGAACGCGTGTTCGAGGGCGGCAAGGTCGATGAGGCCAGGCAGGCTGCCGAGATCGTTGTCGAGCGCCGATACCGAATGAACAGGCAGGTGGCCGTGCCGATGGAAGGCCGTGCCGTGCTGGCCTATCGCGACCAGCGGCTGGACGAGTTGGTCGTCTATGACTCGACGCAGGTGCCGCACATCATTCGCCTCGGCCTGGCTGAAGTGCTCGGCATCGAGGAGCGCGTCATCCGGGTCGTCGCGCCGGATGTCGGCGGCGGCTTCGGTTCAAAGGCGAGGCTGCTGCCGGAGGAGGTGATCGTCGCTGCTCTGGGAGCGCAGCTCGATCACCCGGTGCGCTGGATCGAGGACCGCGGCGAGCACTTCCTCTCGTCCACGCACGCACGCGATCACGATTACAAGATCACCGCCTACGCCGATGCACGAGGAGTGATTCTTGCAGTCGATGCGGAGCTGATCGTCGATGCCGGAGCCTATGCGCTGTGGCCGAACGGGCCGTTCCTGGAGACCGGAATGGCCGCCCGCAACATTCCCGGCCCATACAACATACGGAACTGGCGAGTTAAGAGCTTCACGGTCGCGACTAACAAGGCACCCATCGGGCCCTATCGCGGTGTAGGGCGTCCGGGCGCATGCTTCGCCATCGAGCGCACCATCGACGAGATCGCACGCCAGGTGGGTCGGGATCCGCTTGACGTGCGGTTCGATAACCTCGTCCAGCCTTCGCAGATGCCGTACATGACGATCGCGAATTTGCTGTTCGACAACGGCGATTATCCCGGCCTTCTGCGGCTGTGTGCGGAGACAATCGATGTCGCGGCTGTCCGCGCGCGCCAGAAAAAGGGTGAGCCGGACGGCAGGCTGATCGGTCTTGGCTTTGCCTGCTACTCCGAGCAGACCGGCCATGGGTGCGGCGAGTGGGTCACGCGCGGGAGCCCGTTTATCCCTGGGTTCGAAAGTTGCCGGGCCCAACTCATGCCGGACGGCACGCTTGTGCTCTATGTCGGGATCCAATCCCACGGCCAGGGGCTGGAAACGACGCTTGCGCAGGTCGCATACGAGGAGCTCGGTATCCATCCCGCAAAGATTTCCGTTCGCCACGGAGACACCGGCTTGTCGCCGTTCGGAAACGGGACGATTGCCTCCCGGAGCACCGTCATGGCGGGTGGCGCCGTGGCGAAAACCAGCCGCCTGCTGCGCGAAAAGGTCATCCAGGTCGGCGCCCACCTCTTGCAGTGCAGTCCGTCGGAAGCGCGCTGCGAGGGCGGCGCTGTGCACGGCCCGCGCGGGTCCGTGACCATCGAAGAAGTTGCGCGCGTGGCGCACCTGCGGATGGAGGCGTTACCCGAGGGTGTCGAGCCATTGCTCACGGTCACCAGCACGTATCAGCCCGCGATCGACACCGGCGTGTTTACCTTCGCGGCGCATGCCGCAGTCGTCGCCGTCGACGTGCGTACCGGTGCGATCGAGGTCCTCGACTACGGCGTCGCGGAAGACTGCGGGACCGTGATCAACCCGATGATCGTGGAAGGGCAGGTGCGGGGCGGCGTGGTTCAAGGTATCGGCACGGCGTTGTACGAGGAAATTCCCTATGACGAGCAGGGGCAGCCACTCGTGGGCACGTTTTCGGACTATCTCATGCCCGGCTCGGCGGAGATGCCCGAGATCAAAGTGGCCCACACGGAAACGCCGACGCCGTTCACCGAATACGGCGTGAAGGGAATGGGTGAGGGCGGCGCTATCGCGCCTGCCGCCTCGATCGCCAACGCAGTCCGTGATGCCCTTGCCTCGATCGGTGCCGAAGTCAACGAGACGCCGCTCACTCCGAGGCGCGTTCTGGCTGCAATACGGGCCGCGAGAGATCGGATTTCGCCGGCGAATGGGCACGGACAGCGCAAGTGAAATCCAGGTGCGGGGCGGCTTTGTGTGTGCCCGTTGCCATGGGCTGAGGAGCGGCGTCATGAATGCGAAGTTTGTTGGCAGAGTCATGGCGTTCACATCAGCCGTGCTTGCCATGCTCCTTCCGGCTGCGCTCGCGGTGGCACAGCAGGAGCAGTTTCCGACGCGGCCGATCACGCTCATCGTGCCGTTCGCGCCGGGAGGCGCCACCGACATCGTCGCCCGCCTTGTCGCCGTTCACGTCGGCGAGGATCTCGGCCAGAGCGTCGTCATCGATAATCGAGCCGGCGGCGCGGGAAACATTGGCACGCACGCCGCAGCGCGCGCAAATCCAGACGGGTATACGCTCGTTCTGGCGACGACCACGCAATTGATCAATCAGTATCTCTCGAAGTCGCTACCCTACAATCTCTTCACCGACCTTGTGCCGATCGCGCTGATCGCTGATGCACCGGAGGTCGTTGCGATCAGCACCAAGCTCCCAGCGACAACGCTCTCCGAGTTCGTGGCGGCCGCACGCGCCGACGTGGATGGCTTCAATTACGGATCGGCCGGTCTCGGCTCGGTTCCTCATCTCGGCGGTGAGGTGTTGGCGCGCGCCGTCAATGCCAAGATGGTGCATATCCCGTTCCGCGGATCGGCGGACGCAGTGAAGGAAGTCGCTGCCGGCAACGTACAATTCACCCTTGCGACGCAAGCGAGTGTTGCTTCGTTCGTTGAGAGCGGCCTGGTCCGGGTTATCGCCATCGCCGCTCCGCGCCGACTGAGTACGCTACCCGATGTTCCGACCACTGCCGAGGCAGGCCTGCCAGGCATCGAGCTTTCCAACTGGTTCGGCATCATGGGCCCCCGCGGCATGAGCCCGCGGCTCGTGTCGTTGCTCAACGCTGCTTTCAACAAGGCGCTGGCGTTGCCAGTGGTGCGATCCACGCTGGCAAGACAGGGAATTGAGCCGGTCATGGAGACCCCCGAACAATTCGCCGCGCGCCTGCAGGCAGACGCAAGAGGTTACCAAAAGATCATCGAGCAGATCGGGCTGACGCCGCAATAGTTGTTGCGTTGCAAGCTGGGACGTCTGCCGAGGCCCCGATGCAGCGTGTGATCTTGGGAAACCGATCGCTGTCCGGAAGATAGAAGAGGAAGAGCCATGAGGACGCTGCTGCGACTGACCTGGGCATTCACGTTCCTTGCGTTGGGCGCCGTCGTAGCTCATGCGCAGTCCTATCCATCAAGGCAGGTGCAGATCATTGTGGCCTATCCCGCGGGTGGCGCCGCCGACCTGATCGTACGCAGCGTCGCCAGCCGTCTCACGCAGACGTGGGGTCAACAGATCGTCATCGAGAATCGCGCGGGTGGAGGAACTCAGATCGCCGCCGATCTGGTTGGCAAGTCCGCACCGGACGGCCAGACCTTGCTCGCTACCGGCATGGAAACGTTTGCGATCAGTCCTTTCCTGCATTCCAAGCTGTCCTACGACACCAAGGATTTCGCGCCGGTCAGCGGGCTGGGGTATGCCAACCAAATGCTGGTGGTGCCGACCTCGTCGCCGCTCAACAGCGTACAGGACCTGCTCGCCAAGGCACGAGAAGAGAAGGGCGCACTGCAATATGGAACGATCGGCCTCGGCGGCTCCAGCCACATCAACATGGTACTGTTTGAGAGCCTGGCAAGTGTAAAGCTCACGCCGGTTCATTACCGCGGGGGCGCCCCAATGCTGAACGACCTGCTTGGCGGGCACATTCCGATGGGATTCCTGAGTGTGACGCTGGTCGACCAGGCGATCAGGTCGGGAAAGCTCCGGGCGCTTGCTGTGGGCAGCTCAAGGCGTCTGGCGCAGTTTCCGGACGTGCCCACGGTGGCGGAGAGCGGCGTTCCGAAGTTCGAGGCGGTGAGTTGGTTCGGACTGTTCGCTCCCAGCCAGACCCCTGGCGACGTGGTGAGGAAAATCAATTCCGACGTACAGAAGGTCTTCGCGGACAGAGAATTTCAGGAGAAGTTCTTGGCGCCGAGCTTCCTTGAGGTAATCCCGGGAGATCCGAATGACTTCTCCGCGTACATCAAGGCCGAGGCCGCAAAGTGGAGCAAGGTCATCAAGGACGCAAACCTGAAGGTCGAGTAGCAGGCGCGCAGCGGCCGTCGCTCGACCGGACGATCGGCTTATCGGCGGCTGGCTGCGGAATGCTAACGACCTGTCAGATGACCACGAGCGGCGGCATGGCACGTAGAGGCACGAGGACGAACAATGGCCAACAAGGACTTGCGGGACTGGATCAGCGCACTGGAGGCGGCTGGTGAGCTGAAGGTCATCAAAGGCGCCGAGCCCAGGGAAGAGATCGGCGGTATCGTCGACATCTATATGCGGAACATGGGCAACCCTGCGGTGATGTTCGACGAGGTCCCCGGCTATCCGAAGGGTCACCGCATCATCGCCAACATCCTGACCTCGGTGCCACGCATCAATGTTGCACTCGGTCTGCCGCCCGAAGCTTCCGAAATGGAGCTGATACAGTGGTGGCGCAACTATATGAAGCATGCGCCATCGCACAAACCACGCCAGGTCAATGGCGGCCCCCTGCTCGACAACGTCTTCGAGGGCGAGGACATCAATATCGAGAAGATACCGACGCCGGTCTGGCACGAGAAGGACGGCGGCCCATTTATCGGCACGGCCTGCCTCGTCGTGATGAAGGACCCTGATTCCGGGTGGGTGAACTACGGCACCTACCGCGTCCAGTCGCAGAAGCCGAAAGTGGCGAGCGTGATGATGTCACCCGGCAAGCACGGTCGCATCATCATGAGCAAGTACCACGAGCGCAATCAACCGTGTCCGGTCGCCGTCATTGCAGGAATCCATCCAGCGATGTTCATGCTCGGGGGGCTCGAAATTCCGTACGGCAAGAACGAGATCGAGGCGGCCGGCGGCATCTTCGGTGAGCCGGTCGAGGTGCTCAACATGCCCAAGACCGGCTTGCCGGTGCCCGCCAATTCGGAGATCGCGTTCGAGGGCTTCATCCATCCGGGCGACAACATCCAGGAGGGTCCGCTCGGCGAGTGGACCGGCTATTATGCCAGCGGCAGCGCGCTCGAGCCGGCGATCCGTATCGCTACATTCATGCATCGCAACGATCCCATTCTCATGGGCGCGATCCCGGCGGTGCCACCGAACGACAATACCTTCTATCTCGGCACCTACCGTTGCGGCGCGGTCTGGAACCAGCTCGAAGCCGCCGGCATTCCCGAGGTGAGAGGCGTGTGGGCGCATGAGGCCGGTGGCAGCCGCTTCATGCTGGTCATTTCGATCAAGACGCTATACGGCGGGCATTCCAAGCAAGCCGCCATGGTCGCCGCGCACTGTCACGCTGGCGCCTATTGCAACCGCTGGACCATCGTCGTCGACGAGGATATCGACCCGACCAACGTCAACGACGTGATCTGGGCGATGTGCACACGCTGCGATCCGCGGGATCAGGTCGATGTCATCCACGGCGGCTGGAGCTCGGCGCTTGACCCGATGTGCTACGATACCGAGGCCGACCGGCGCAACTCGCGCGTTGTGATCGACGCCTGCATCCCATTCCGGCGCAAGAAGACCTTCCCGACTATCGCCCGCTCCAGCAAGGCACTCGACGACCGCATCAGGGCGAAATGGGCGAAAGATCTGCCGAAGGGATCCTCATGAACGTCGCATGCGAATTCATCGTCCAATCGGAGATCAAATGATCCCGTTCGAGCTTGTGCAGCCGACCTCGCTTGCCGAGGCGATCGAGCTGCTCGATCCGGACGATGCCACTGTTCGTCCGATCGCGGGTGGCACCGCGCTGATGCTGATGATGAAGGCAGGCGTATTCCATCCGGAGAAGCTCGTCAGCCTTCGCAAGATCGAGCACAAATATTCGAGCATTGAGGCCTCCGCCGGCGGACTTCGCATCGGCGCAATGACGGCGCTCGGCGTGCTGGAACGGTCGGCCGAGGTAAAGAAACATGCGCCTCTGATCAGCCGTACGCTGCTGACCTTGTCCAATGTGCGGGTGCGCAATGTCGCGACCCTAGGCGGGGCGCTTGCCCATGGCGATCCGCACATGGACCTGCCACCGGTGTTGATGGCGCTCGGTGCGACGATGACCGTCACCGGGCCCAAGGGCGAGCGCCAGCTCGCGGTGGAGGACCTGTTCACCGGCTACTATGAAACTGTGCTGGAAAGGACCGAGCTGATCACCGAAGTTCATGTCCCGGCGCAGGACGGCAGAAAAGGCGCCTATTGCAAGGTCACGACCGGATCGGCCGACGATTGGCCCGCGCTCGGCGTAGCGGCGGTGATCGATGGCGATGGCACGGCGATCAAGTCGGCGCGCATCGTCGCAAGCGCCGCCACCGACAAGGCGACGCGGTTGAAATCGGCGGAGGCCGTGCTGAACGGCAGGACGGTGACCGACGCTCTGCTCGAGGAGGCGGGCGACGCGGCGGTAGAGGAATCCGAGTTTGTCGCCGACATTCGCGGTTCGGTGCCCTACAAGCGCGAGTTGATGCGGGTCTATGTCCGGCGCGCGGTGCGCGCGGCGCTGGACGGAAGAGACGGGACGTCACGATGACCATCCTCTATCCGGATGCCGCCAAGGTTGGCTCCCAGATTGGCCGCTCGGTGCCGCGCCTCGAAGGCCGCGACAAGGTCACCGGCCGCGCCGAATACACCCACACGATGCGGATTCCCGGCATGCTCTATGCCAAGCTGTTCCGCAGCACGGTGGCACACGGTCGCATCAAGTCGATCGAAACCGACGCCGCAAAGAAAGTACCGGGCGTGCTTCATGTCGTCACCATCGACGACGTACTGAAGGTGCTGCCCGATCCCTATTATGGGCCGGCGTTCCATGATCAGCCGATCCTCGCCCACGAGAAGGTACGGTTCGTCGGCGAGCCGGTTGCTGCGGTACTCGCCACCGACCCCCACGTCGCCGAGCAGGCGGTCCAACTTATCACAGCCGAATACGAGGAGCTTCCCGCGATCTATGACGAGGTCGAGGCGCTGACCTCGAATGTCTACGTCCATGATGAATTGAAGCCAGCCCGTGCCTTTGCCGATCTGAAGCACCTGAGAGGCGCCCGGAACACCAACACGGCTTTGAGCTACCAATTGCGCCGTGGAGACTTCGACAGGGCATACGAGGCGGCCGAGCACAGGTTCGAGCACGAGTTCAAGACACAGAAGGTGCTGCACCTGTCGTTCGAGCCGTTCGCGTGTATCTGCGACTACAAGGACACACACGTCACGTTCCACGACTCCTCTCAGGGGCCGTCGTTCGTACGCGTCGAAATGGCCCGGCTGCTCGGCTGGCCGGAAAACAAGGTGCGGATCAAGGTGCCGTATCTCGGCTCGGGCTATGGCTCCAAGCTTTACATCAAGCTCGAGGCGCTGGCGCTCGCGCTCTCCATGATCGCGCGCAAGCCGGTCAAGGTCGCCTGCACTTTCGAGGAGATGTTCTACCAAGTCACGCGTCACCCCTCGACATTCCGCATCAAGAGTGGTGTCGACAAGAACGGAAAGATCGTTGCGCGCAAGTGCGAGATATTTTGGAACGGCGGCGCCTATGCCGATATCGGTCCGCGCGTGACGCAAAAAGCCGGTCTGACGGCGTCCGGGCCATACGACATCGACAATGTCTGGGTCAATTCGTACGCGCTTTATACCAACGTGACGCCAGCGGGCGCGCTACGTGGGTTTGGCGTACCCCAGCTGACGTGGGCCTACGAGAGCCACATGGACATAATGGCGCGTGCGCTCACCCTCGACCCGATCGACTTCCGCCGCCGAAATTTGATCCGTGAAGGCCGCCTGCACGCCACTGGCCAGGTTGTGGACGACGCACCCCTTGAAAGGGTGATGGACGAAGTGCTCGAGCGTATGCATTGGTCGGCGCCATTCGACAGGGGCTCCGGTACGGTTCGGCGCGGTCGCGGCATTGCTGTTGCCATCAAGGCGGTGACGTCGCCGACTACATCGGTTGCGATTGTCAACATCTCGGCCGACGGTTCAGTGACGCTCTACTGCGGCTCGGTGGACATGGGACAGGGCTCGGACACCGCGATGGCGCAGATGGTCGGCGAGGTCCTTGATGTTCCGGCTGAAGCCGTGCGGGTCATTCCGCGCGACACTGACGCAACGCCCTACGATATGGGCACACTTGGTTCGCGCTCGCTGTTCCACATGGGGCACGCGGTGCGGCGCGCGGCAACGGAGGCCAAGGAAAAACTGAAAGCGCTGGCACGTGAGGTCGGCGAGCCAGAAGGCTCAAATATCGCGATCGCCGCGCTGTTCCAGAAGCGTTACGGCATGCAGGCTGGCAATGTCATCGGGACCGGCATCTTCAAACCGGATTATGTTTCGCCCGACCCCAGTACGGGGCAGAGCCCGAACGTGACCCCGTTCTGGCTGATCGCCGGCGCAGGCGCCGAGGTCGAGGTCGACACCGAGACCGGCCATGTGAAAATCACCAAAATGGTCAACGTGGTGGACTGCGGCAAGGCGATCAATCCGAAGGCGGTTCAGACACAGATTTCAGGCGCGGCCCTTATGCACGTCGGCTTCACGATGTTCGAGAAGATGCATCTCGACGGCGGCCAAGTGATCAATGCGTCGCTCGCCGACTACAAGATTCCCGGGTTCCACGATGTACCCGAGGTGATGGAGAGTATCTATCTGGATCACGACCAGGCCAACGGCCCATTCGGCGCCAAGGGCGTCGGCGAGGTCTCCACCTTCTGCCCGTCGCCGGCCATCGCGAATGCCATCGACGACGCGGTCGGCGTGCGGCTGACGGAGATGCCGCTCAATGCCGAGACCGTCTTTCGCGCCATACGCGCGAAGATGGGCAAGCCGCTGGAGGACGAGTGAGATGGCTGCGGCGCGTAGCATCAGCTTCACGCTCAACGGGGCGCCGGTCACGGCGGACGTCAAGCCGCATCACAATCTGGTGGAACTCCTGCAAGCGGAGTTCGGTCTTACAGGTGCGCGCGAGAGCTGTGGTCAGGGTCTGTGCGGGTGCTGCACCGTGATCGTTAACGGCAAGGCCGTATCGGCTTGTCTCTATCTCGCGCTATTCGTCGACGGTGCCGAGGTCGTCACCGTCGAGAGCCTCGACGCCCTTCGGAAGCTCAGCCCCGTGCAGGAGGCCTTCATCGAGGCGTCCGCCTTCCAGTGCGGTTACTGCACGCCGGGCTTCATCATGATGGTCACGCAGTTGCTTGACGAGCACCCCAATCCGACCGACCAGCAGATCATGCACTATCTTGCTGGCAATCTCTGCCGCTGCGCAACCTATCCGGAAATCATGGATGCGGTGAGGCTTGCTGTAAAAAAGCGCCATCGGCCCGCGGTGTCGTGAACGCGCCAGCCCATGACATCTTGCCGGCGCTCCTCGTGACTGGCGGCCTTGCGCGGCGGATGTGTAGCGGCTTCGCCGAGCAAGCGATACGCGCCGCTCGCAAGCATCGCATGTCCTGCCCGGATTCCATTACCATCATGTGCGAGTTCAGGTTTCAGTACGTGCAGGTAAGATGAGTGTGTTCCGAGACAATAGGAGGGGCCCGGCATGAAAGCCCCAATAATGGCAACGGTCACGGCGGCGGCCATGCTGCTGGCGATGGCGTTGCCGGCGATTGCGGACAGGCTGGATGACGTCAAGGCGCGCGGAAGGCTCATCGTCGGCGTCAGCGACACGACGCCGCCGTTCACCTTCAAGCGGCCGGGTGAGCCCGACCATGCCGGCTACGATATCGATTTGGTGCGGGCGGTAGCTAGGCGTCTCGGCGTCGCGGTGGAGACCGTTTCGCTCGCGAGCGCTGATCGCATCCCGATGCTGAAGGGTGGTCAGGTCGACTTCGTCGCAACCTCGATGACGCGCACGCCGGAACGGCTCCGCGACGTTGACTTCAGCGTGATCTATTTCGTCACGCCCCATGCGGTGATCGTCAAGAAATCGAGCGGCATCACGTCGGTTCATCAGCTTGCCGGCCGCAAGGCATCGTCGGCCAGCACATCGACCGCCGGTGGTAACCTGAAGGAGGTCGTGCCGAGCGTCAACATCGTGTATGTGCGGGACTATGCCGTCGCCTTCGCCGCGCTCAAGGACGGCAGCGTCGATGCGTTCCCGACCGACGAGAGCGTGCTGCGGGCGATCGTGCAGCAGGATGGCCATCCGGACGATTATCTTTTCCTTCCGGACTTCGCCAAGTCGCGCAACGTGGGATTCGCCTTGAAAAAGGACGAGCCGCGCTTCAAGGAAGCCATCAACCGTGCGCTGCTCGACATCGAAGAGACCGGCGAGGCGGCCCGCATCTTCGATGCATGGTTCGGCCCGGATTCGCAGGAGCCGATGCAACGCAGCTTCAAGATCCGGCCCGATTGAGGCGTCCCCGCGTCCGTGGCGCGCGGCACCTCAGAGTGGCGACCACCACGTCCAGATCAGCTTGCCGGCGGCGACGGCCACGACGCAGGCAATGAGAAACAGGAATATCGAGACCGCCAAGTTGGCCTGCTTTTTGAATTCTTTGACGCCTTCATTCACCCGCGTCGTTCGCCGGAAGAAGACCGAGCGTACGAAGAGGAACATCGGGATTGCGGCAGCAAGGAAGGCGATGATTTTGAAGATCATTGTCCGCTGTCATTCCTCTGCCAAGGGAACCAATTGCGGCCAAACCGGCCCGGCTTCATGAGAGGCGCGCGCTCCCGCTCTCATGCCGATGCAACCGAAGCAAGCGCGGCGAGGGCGGCTGCAGGGGCGCAATGCGACGCTCGCTCGCGGGCGTCGGGCGCGACGTCCAGAATGCTCTCAAACGCCACATAGTTGCGTCCAAGGCGCCGCGCCACCTCCCGCACGACGGCGTGGCCGATGCCGGCGCCGAGAATCGGCGCGTCTGCGGGCATATTTCCACGCGACAACACCAGCATCGCACCATCCACGATCGTACGAATTTGCCGTTCGGCAAACCATTGCGCCAATGTTAACCACGCGCTTTCGCTGGCGTGAGCCACGTCGAATCCGACCATGCGGGCTAGCCGCGCACATGATGCTTCCACGGTCTTGGCGCGGCCATCGGCCGTGGCCATCTGATCTGCGTCGTCGGGGAGGCGCCCGAGAATGCGATGCACGTCGCCCATGTTGGCGAAGTATTCGTTGATCAGCGCCGACCAATGGCCTTCGAACGGGGCGCGGTCGGCGACTGCCATTACAAAGCTTCGCACCAGACCGGTATAGACCAGCTCTCCCGCGGCTAACCGCTCGGCATCGGTGTATCCGCGAGCGGCGATCGCGCCGTCCACCACCGGCACCAGATCGGTCGTCGTCGACCCCATGTCGACGAATAGGGCCGCGCTTGTAGCGCGAGCAGCAAGTGAAGCGCTGGCAAACCAGTTGGCCGATGCGATATCGTCGGCATGCTGACGGGCGGCTTGCGGCGCGATGAAGCCGCCCCGGCCGGCATAGAGCGACACCCGCGCCGGTGCGAGCTCGCTCACCGCCAGCGCGGACAGCTTCTCGACGCCGTCGACGCGGGACGCGAACGTATCAGCCAGTTCGCCGGTCATGGTGACGGCGTGAAGATCTGCCGTCCCGATCCTGGCCTTTGCTTCGACGAAGGACCGGGCGAGCTGTTCGAGGCCGAGGCGGAGCGGGGAAGCCACTTGCACGGCGTCGACGATACGGCCGTTCTCCGCGCGGGCCGCTTTGAGGTGGGCGCCGCCCACATCCCATCCGACGACAATTGTCATATGCCGTTCCGTGCGTTGCCGGTCATGGCTTCCTGTAGACTATGGCAGCGTTTCCGGCGATGGACAGTGTGCATGGAGATCATTCCCGTCATCGACGTTATGGGCGGCGTCGTGGTTCGTGCCAGGATGGGGCAACGCGATCAGTATCGACCGATCGCGACGCCCCTCGCGCCAACCAGCGATCCCGTGGATGTGGCGCGTGGACTGCTTTCGGTCCACCCGTTCAGAACGCTTTATATCGCCGACCTCGATGCCATCGCGGGCCGGGAAGACAACCGGGCCGTGCTGATGCGGCTGAAAGGCGAGTTTCCGCGGCTGACGCTCTGGGTCGACAATGGCATCTGCGAGCGCGGCAGCGCGCAGAGCTGGCTCGAGGCCGGCTGGGGCAAGCTGGTGCTCGGCAGCGAAACCCAGGTAGATGCGGCGCTTGTTCGCCACTTCGCCGGCGGTACTCGCGTGGCGCTGTCGCTCGACTTCCGGGGGCCATCATTTCAAGGTCCGCCGGAACTCCTGGATGACACCGATTGCTGGCCGCAGACGGTGATCGCCATGACCCTGGCGCGCGTGGGTAGCGGTGCCGGACCGGACCTGGACAGGCTCGGCGGCGTCCGCGATGCCGCGCTGGGCCGGAAGGTCTATGCCGCGGGGGGCGTGCGCGGTATCGATGATCTCATCACCCTGAAGCGTGCCGGCATAGCCGGGGCGCTCGTTGCATCATGTCTTCATGACGGTCGATTGCGCGGCGGCGACATTGCCACGTTGTGACGGGGTGCCTCGCCGCATGGGTCACTGTCGCGTTCCAGCTACGCCGCGCGCCCCTTGCGCAAGTCGGGCGTGCCCGACTTGCGCGGGAGAAGACGAACGTACGGAGACCGCAAGGTCGGCGCGCTGTCCTAGGCGGCGAACGGATGCTTGACCTGGTCGCGCTTGGCGACGACCTCGGACACCTTCGGTTCGCCGTTGACGGCTCGCGCGATCGCTTCCTTGGTGGCGCGATAATTGTAGTCCTGGATCTTCTTGTCGTCGGCGGCTTCCCAATGGATGAATACGCCGACGCAAATGAAGAGGTTGTCGGCCTCGTCTTGGGGAATGATACCTTCCGCGACGCTGTCGGCCACGGCCTTCGCCACCGCGTGCTGAGCGGGGCCGAACATTTGCACGGCCTGCTTCGCTCCTTTGATCGTCACCTTGTTGAACAGGATCGTAGGAGGCTTACAGAGCAAATTCGGCGCTATGACAGCCAGAAGCGAGGTAAAGCCGTCCTTGTTGTTCGTCAAAGCATGGGTAAATGCCAATTCAACCGCGCTTCCACGCGGACCCATAATGAGATCGATGTGGGCTACTTCGTTCCCCTCGCCAACGAGCGATTCACCGACACAGACTCCGTTGATCTTTGCCATCGCCATCTCCTCCCAAGGAAAGAAAAACCTCCGTCCGAATCCCGACATTCTCGGAATCCGGCTGAACGGCTACCCTTGTTGTCAGCGTCCGGCTCGAATGGGCCGGACCGGTTAGCCAGATAGCGGCGGACTTCGTCCGCGTTTCAAAGTCAATCATTGTTGCGGGCCGACGGCAAGATGGTCCGCAACCGGTGCGCAAATAAGGTCGCGACCGTGAGGTCCGCGCTCGTTCCGGGATTGATGCCTCGCTCTTTCAGCAGCGTATCCCAGGTCAGGAGATCGGGGAGGAGAGCGGCCGGGCTTTCAGCGGATCGCATTCGCTCATGATATCGCGCCGCGGTGCGGCATATGTCCTCCGCCGTCGCGGTGCCGTGCTTGCGAACGATATGGCTGTCGGGAAATGCGGAGAGAAACTCGAGATAGACTGCAAGCGTCGCCCATTTTGGCTCGTCCGAGCGCTGCAGGGCTGCTTGGAGCGTGGGCTCGCCCCGTTCGAAAACATCTTCGAAATCGCTGACATATTGCCGGGCGATCCGATCGCGGCTCGAGGCCTCGGCCATGGCGGCCTTCAGCGTAACGGTCGCCGCCTCGGAGACATCGTGTCGCTCCACCCGTCCGAGCCCGGCCGGCGCCGCGCGTGCGATGGCGCGGAAGGCAAGCTCGGCGTCCCGAACATTCAGCGACGCCAGCACCTGCGCGAGGGCGGAACGAAGGTCGCTAGGTCTCACGTCGGCCGCTGCGGCCAGCGGTGCGCAGAGCAGGATGATGCCGAGATTGGTGTTGGTGCCGACCAGGGTCAGTGTCGCTTCGACGGCGTCGCGAATGCGGTTGCCGACCCGCGCTTCGGGGAGGGCAAGCGGCGCCGCTGCCGCCTCGGCGCTCCGGACGAACTCCGCGGCAGTCATGCGGTGGCCCGAGGCGAAGACATGGACGTTGCCGGGCTTCGGCGCCTCGAGCTCATCAAGACAAGCCGCCCTGAAGGCGGCGGCAATCTGCTCCGCCAGCGTGGTCACGCCGTCGCTCCGCGCTCCGTCCGCGCCGCGAGCGCATCGACAAGGTCGCCGGCGAGAATCCGTGCAATGCTGGCGCGCGTGACCTTTTGCAGGCCCGACCAGGCCGGCATGCTGTTGACCTCGAGCACGGTTGGGCGTCCATCGGGGTCATGAAGGATGTCGACGCCGGCAAACTCTGCCGCCACTGCTTCAGTGGCGCGAACAGCAAGTTCCTTCATGTCCTTGTCGGGAACGACGGGTAGCGGCCGTCCTCCTTGCTTCACGTTCGTGATCCAGCCGGCCGCTTGCCGTGCCATGGCGGCGATCACGCGTCCGCGCGAGACGAGCAGGCGGAAGTCGCGGAAGCCGCCAGTGCCCTCGGCGCCGAGATAGCGCTGCAGGTAATAGACGCCGGCAACCTCGTCCGGAGCGGGCAGCTCGTCCGCCGTCCGGATCAGCTTCAGACCACGCCCCTGTGAGCCGAAGAGCGGCTTGAGCACCAACGGGCCCTGCGGGCTCTCGCGCTGGACGATCGCGCGTGCCGTTGCTTGCAATTCGACCGCCCAAGTGGCGGGAGTTGGGATGCCCGCCCGCGCCAACAAAAAACTGGTCATCGATTTGTCGACGCACCGTTCGATCGCGCGCGCATCGTTCCAGACGAGCACGCCGTTCTCGCGCAACGCGTGGAGAATGCCGAGGCGGAGCGTCACCGCCTGGAATGTGCCGCCGGACATCGTACGCACGAACACTGCGTCGGGAAGCCGGCCGCCGAGGCCGGGGATGTTGAGTCCGATCACGCCCTGCGTCTCGATCCCGCAAGCTTCCAGGCTTATCGGAAACGTCCGCACGCCTTGTGCGGCGAACGCCTTTGTCAGCGTGCGGGCATGCCAGTCGATGCCGTCGGCAATGAGTGCGACAATCGGGGCGGCCGAAGCAGGCTGGCGGGCGAATGTGTTAGGTGAAAGAGGCATCGAGCAGCTTAAGATCGACGTGGCCCTTGTGGAAGCTTTCGCCGCTGTCGAGGGCCGTTACGATCACCTCCGCCGGGCTGAAAAGCATGGGATCGATCGCGTAGAAGTCGCCCTTGAAGCGCTTGAAGATCTCCGCGAACGGTTGGCCGTAGTCACGGGAGTCTTCGCTCGGCAGCGCTTGCGCCAGGTCACGGGCGTCACCGGCCGCACCCGTCACGAAAAGGTGCACCCGGCCGGCGTAGATGATGGCGTCATTGGTGCGGCCCATTGCCGTGACGAGATCCGGGTGAGGCGGCGAGAGCGGCGCCGCGCCGAGGCCTTCGACCACGCGTTCCAGCGGGAACTTGAGTTCATGCGCCTTGTGGAGCGCGACCTCGAGAACACGGGCAACGACCTGTACGCCGCCGGCAAGGCTCTGGGTCGGAGCATAGATGAGCGTCAGTTTATCCGGCGTAAGACGGCAGTCATCGGCGACCTTGGCAACCAGGGCGGCTGGGGGCGGACGGCTGCTTTCCAGGACAAGCGTGGCGGTCGGGGCCTTGTCCTGGTAACCGAGCTCTTCAAACAGCGGTTCGACCCGCGCCAGCGCGCGTGCCGGGCCGGAGCCGAGCGCAAAGAAGGCATCCTTGCCTTTTCCGTCGGAAAGCCGCCAGCCGGCATATTGACAAGCGAGGCAGGCGACGACCGGCTCGGACGAGCGCACCATCAGCGTCCAGGGCCAGCGTGGCGTCGCTGTGCTGGAAGCGAGCGTCACCGTTCCCAGCCCCCCCATGCAGATTTCAGCGAGGTGCAAACCTGCGGCGATGCTGCCGCGCGAGCGACTTCCGGCATCGATCAGCGTTTCACCGAGTTCGCCGCGCGTGACCGCGACCCTGAGTTCGGCCGCAGCGGCCTCGACCCGTCCGACGAGCTCCGCCGCGCGCTGGTTCACACTGAATGTTTGCGAGCTGCTCATGGTAGCCCCCCGCCTGCGCCGGCTAGAATCGCCGCGCCGCGTTGCGCTGCACGTTCGCGCGCGCTGGTCGCGGTGGCCGCGCACGCATACACCGTGCACAAAGGATCGCCATTGTCGACAGCGGTGCCGGCGGCTGGCCGGTCGGTCGTCCATGACGGCCAATCGAACGCAGGAAAGACCGGGATGTTGCGGTCGGCATAGATGATGGCCGATGCCCTCGCTTGCTCGTAGCTCGGTCGTGCCGCCGGCAGCATTCCTCGGCAGGCCGAGATGTGCATCGCAAACAGGGACCCATCGTTCGGCTCGAAAATGTCGAGCGTTGCTCCCGGCCGCGGATTGATCTCCAGCAGATCGAAGTCGCGGCCGCGAACGAGAAAATCGGCGCTGTTCAAGCCGCGCAACTGCATCATCTGGGTGAGCCGCTGTACGGCTTGTGTCATCGCGTCGGCGGTCTTGGCGTCGATCTCGGCGGGCTGCGCGGCGCCGCCGTAGCGGAATGGCTGGCTCGCTGTCGGCGCCGACCATTGCGTGCTGAAACCTAGGATCATGGCGCGAAGACCGTCGGCCAGGAAAATTGCGGACGTCGGGACGCCACCGACGCGGCGCTGGAAGTAAAAGGTCCCGCCGGCGCAATCGCCGTCGGCCGCGTGCCGGATGTGTCGGCCGCCTGCGCCGCCTTGGCGCTTCGCGAGCCAGTTTGCCGGATCCTGCGGGCGGCTGAGGGAGGTATCGGGATGCGCGACGCCGCAGTCCTGGCAGAGTTTTGCAAAAGTGAGCGGATCTTTCGCGCGCGCGACCACGGCGGGTGCGTTGCCAAACAGGGTCCAGCGCCGCGCGATGTCGGCGAGCAGGTCCTGCCGATCCTCGAACCCGGTGCCGCAGACGATTCCGGCCGGCTCTCGTGAGCCAGCGAGGCTCTCGAGCGCCGCGATGACAGTGTCAGAGCACATGCCGCGGGCGAGACCCTGGTCAAGACGGATATGGGCCTCGGCTGCCGCGGCGGTGTCTTCATCCCCGAAGAAATCGGCGACCAGCGGCGCATATCCGCCGCGGCGCGCGGACGCGGCAAGAGCGCGACCGGAAGCGGCTGCGATCAACACTGCAATGACCCTATTCATTTAACTCGCGCGCGAGCTGGAATGCATTGCGAAAGTCGAAGGTCACCGGTTTCGTCGCGGCGATCATGCGCTGGAACAAGCCGGATTCGGTCTTGTACTTGATGTTGCCGATCGCAAGCGGACCAATGCCGAGCGTACCGTGGGGAGTGAGCTCCACGCCGTTTGCCATCATGTCCAGGCCCTCCACCCCGGAAGGGGGAACGGCGTTGACGTCGGCCACGATCAGAAGACGCTTCGCTTGCGCAAGTTGAGCGTTCGAGAGAATGCGCACGCCCGCGCGTCCCGCGCAGAGTGCGGCCTCGGCCTCTGCCAGTATCTCCGCCTTCTTCGTATCGTCGCTGCCATCGGCGACATGGACGTCGCCCTGGAAGCGGGCTTTGATCTCGCGCGCCGCCTCGCTCACGCGTTTGGTGCCGTCGTAGCCGACAAGGGTGACGTCGGCGCCTTCCAGAGCGGCAATCACGGCGGAGGAGAAGCCGACCACGCCGGTCGCACCGAAGACCGCGAGTTTCAGGTCCTTCAAACTTTGCTTTTTCTTGTCGAGCAACGACTTCTCGACGCACGCCACCATGGCCGCCGCGGTGGTGAACGAACCTGCAGGGTCGGCAAAGAATGAGATGCCGAATGGCGGTACCAGCGCCTTCTTGGCGGCGGAAAGCATGTCGAGGGCGAGGATGGCATTCTTGCCGCCGATGAACATGCCGGTCCGGACGCCGGTCTTGGGCGGGCGCGAGAAGATCGCGTCCTGCACCAGGCCACCCACCTCGTCGAGCATCACGTTCGTGTACGCGATCGCCACGTCGTAGCCGGCATCCAGCGCCATGTTCACGTCGAACGGGCTCATATGCTTGAGCGGTGTCAGCATGTGAAGGATGTGCTTGTCGGTCATGGCATCACCTCCCGGACGCGTTCTTATCTTTGGTGTCGCTCAGGCTCGTCCGCCTCCACGTGACTGACGATATGCGCTCCGCGATTGAGACCAGCGACAGTACGAATGTCCAGATCCCGGCAACGCGGCTGCCGATAGATGCTCTCGACCAGACGGTTCGCCTCCTCCGCGGACGGCGCAAAGGCAAAGCCGGTCGGTCCCCAGGAGCTCTGGCCGATGCCATATGCACCTTCATCTTCGAGTGCAGCCAGGGCCGCCGCCACATCGGGGCTGGAAAAGCGGCTACCGCCCTGAATCGCGGCGAAATAGTCCCCAAGGAGCACCTGCATTTCATTGATCGCTGAACCGAAGCCGGCAATGTCGCGTTCCGCGAGCGCGGGCAGCGCCTTCATCAGGACCAGCCGGCAAAGATGGGCCGCTTGCCCATCCGAAGACGGCGCGAGCTTGCTGAACACTTCACGCTCGTCCGGCCCGTGCACCCCCTGTCGATGCGGATCCAGCACGACCAGGATGCGCCATTGCTCCGGGAACGGCAT
The DNA here is from genome assembly GCA_963725065.1 of uncultured Alphaproteobacteria bacterium. Lineage (GTDB taxonomy): Bacteria > Pseudomonadota > Alphaproteobacteria > Rhizobiales > Xanthobacteraceae > VAZQ01. The sequence goes on along the minus strand of CAVRXD010000053.1, from coordinate 698,144 downwards.
TCGACTGACGACCGGCGCGGCCGTCGTGAGCGGTCCGCGTCCGCCATCGACGACGAGACCTCCATGATCGAACAGTCCGATGCCGACCCCCGAGCGTGCGCCGCGCTCGAGCCGGATGGCATCGCCTCGCACATCGAGAGGCAATCCGTGGAACCGCCGCACGCCCGCTGCGACCGCGAGTGCAATCTGGGTGCCCGAGCCGAGACCGGCATGAGCGGGGACGACCTCGTCGATTCTCACGTGACAGGTGTTCTCGATGTCGAGAGCGCGTTGCATCGCCTGCAGATAGCCTCGGACCCGCTCGCTTTCGGGACCGGTCACTTGCGGCTGCGAAGCCGCGTTGAAAGTGATGCTGGTCTTGAGTCCGTTGATCGCGAGGCCGATGCTCCCGAATCGACGTCCGAGACCTCCGTTGAGATCCAGAAAGCCGAGATGGAGCCTCGCCGGAACCGTAACTGTAACGCTCGCGGGGGAAGGGGAGCGGTTCAACCTTTCTCTCCCGAGATTTTTCCGTGACCGGGCTTTTCGAACCAGAATACGGGAATAGACTGCGGCACCTCGCGTTCGTTGGCAATCTCAGACGGCTGTAGAACGCGTTCTATCGAGGGGTGGCACGCCATGACCGAACGCAGCAAGGAACGCACATATTCCGACGAACAAGTCAAAGAGCGCCTCCAGCAGGAGTTGCCGCACTGGTATCTGGAAGGCGGCTGGATCCGCCGCAAGTACCGCACTCACGGTTGGAAAGGAACACTGATGGTGATCAACGCGGTCGGTCATCTCGCCGAGGCCGCTTGGCATCATCCCGACATCACCGCCTCTTATGCATGGGTGGAAGTGCGCCTGCAAAACCATGCTGCCAAGGGCATAACCGACAAAGACTTCGAACTGGCCAAGAAGATCGAGGACGTGGTCCATTGGCAGCCCGGGAAAGAAGCAAGAGCGCTCGAAGGCACGCCGGCCACGGACCCGCGCTTCGCCTATATCAAATACGACACCTGAGTGCCGCGCTCGCGACGCTGTCCATGCAGGGGGAGCGGAAATGAGCCACGCCTGGATCGATGGTCGACCGGTGGCGCTTCACGTCGCAACGGCTGAAGCCGCGAGACTGCTCGCGGCCAGTCGCGTGCCGGTGGTGGCAGGGCTGGGCACCGACATCGCGGGCGCGCGCGCCGCGATCGCGCTCGCCGAACGGATCGGCGCAAGCATTGATCACATGAACTCCGAGACCGTCCTCCGGGACGTCGAGGTCATGCGCGCTGCCGGGATCATGCTCACGACGCCGAATGAGGCGCGCCTCAGGGCCGATGTCCTGCTGATGATCGGCGCGGGCCTCGTGGAGGCATGGCCGGGACTGCCCGAGCGCCTGTTGATGCGGCCGCCGATGGCGCAGGTCGACGCAATAGCCGCTCAGCGGCGGATCCTCTGGCTATGCCCGGGGGGCGACCCGACCAAGCTTGCGGGTCGCGCGAAAGTGCATGTGGTCGGCCGCAACCGCAAAGACTTGCCGGTTCTGCTCGCGGCATTGCGTGCACGCCTCGCCGGCCGGCCCGTCGGCAAGACCCTGCTGGCGGCAAAAGCGCTCGATACCTTCGCTGCCGAACTGCGTGCCGCCCGCTTCGGGGTCGCAGTGTGGTCTGCGGCGGAACTCGACACGCTGACCATCGAGATGCTCTGTGGCATGGTCGCGGATTTGAACGCCACGACCCGTTTCACCGGCCTCGCGCTTGCGGCCGCGGACAATGCGCTCGGCGTGCTGCAGGCTTGCGGCTGGATGACCGGCTTCCCCATGCGAACGAGCTTTGGGCGTGGCTTTCCCGAACACGATACCTGGCGCTTCGATGCTGCGCGGCTGGTGGAAAGCGGCGAGGCGGACTGCGCCGTTTGGATTTCCGCCTACCGCGCCGCGGCGCCTGCCTGGACACGCCAAGTGCCGATGATTGCGCTCACGGGGCAGGATGCGAGATTTCGGCAGAAGCCGCGTGTTCACATCAATGTTGGCCAGCCCGGGACCGACCACGACGCGGTCGAGCATGATGCGGCAACCGGGACGTTGGTGCCGGTGGTGGCGAAGGACCCAAGCAAGGCCGTTTCGGTCGCCGCCGCACTCGCCCAGATCGCATCGGTGTTGCCATCCTCTGGAGCTTGGCCGTGTTGACCCGGATCAAGGGTGGCCACGCCATCGATCCTGCCAACGGCAAGGACGGCGTCGCCGACATCTGGATCCGTGATGGCCGGATCATCGAGACCCCCGGCGACGCTCGTGCCGATGAGACGTATGACGCAGCCGGCAAAATCGTTATGGCGGGCGCGATCGACATCCATTCCCACATCGCCGGCAGCAACGTAAACACGGCGCGTCTGTTGCTGCCCGAGCTTCATCGCGGCACGGGAGTGCGGCGGGCGCAGACCCCGCTGTCGAACGCCGAATGGGGCACGTTCCAGACCGGCTGCCTCTACGCTGCAATGGGCTTCACCACGGTCGTTGAGCCGGCGGTGGCGCCGAATGACGCCCTGCACGCGCATCTCGAGCTTGCCGATATTCCCATCATCGACAAGGCAACACTGTCGGTCCTCGGCAATGATGACTACCTCCTCGATTTGATGCGCGCGGGTCGAAGTGCATCCCATATCCGCGACTACGTGGCCTGGACGCTGGCGACGTCGCGAGCGCTCGGAATCAAGGTGATCAACGCCGGTGGCGCTGCTGCATTCAAGGCCAACGTGCGTGAATTCTCGTTCGATGACGTGGTGCCGAACTACGGCGTGTCATCGCGCGCAATCGTGCGGACCTTGCAGCGCGCGGTGCATGAACTTGGCGTTCCCCACCCCTTGCACGTGCACTGCAACAATCTGGGCATGGCGGGAAGCGCCGACACGGCGCTGGCGACGATCGCGGCGGCAGAGGGCCTGCCGCTGCACCTCGCCCACTTGCAGTTCTATGGCTATGGCAGGGAAGGCGAACGTGGGTTCTCGTCGGACGCCGCGCGGCTGGCGGAGGCAGTGAACGGCGCCAAGAGCGTAACCGTGGATGTCGGACAGGTCATGTTCGGACAGACCGTCACGATCTCGTCCGATGTGCTGCGGCAGTTCAACGCGCGCAATCAGGCAAGTCCGAAGAAATGGGTGATTTTCGACGGCGACGGCAACGGTGGCGGCATCGTGCCGTACAATTACCGCGCGTCCGACTTTTACAATGCCGTCCAGTGGTGCGTCGGTCTCGAACTGTTTCTGCTGATCGAGGATCCGTCGCGCGTCTTCTTCACGACCGATCACCCCAACGGCGCGCCGTTTACGACCTATCCAGATATCTTCGCGCTGCTGATGGACCGCGATCTGCGGGCGCAATGCATGGCGACATTGCCGCCCGCCGCCGTGGCGATGACCACGCTCGCATCGATCAGGCGCGAATATTCGCTCAATGAGATCGCCACCATGACGCGTGCCGCGCCGGCCCGGCTGCTCGGCCTGCGCGATCGTGGGCATCTCGGCGCCGGCGCCGTTGCCGACATCGCCGTCTACGCGAACGATACCGACCGGGCGAAGATGTTCCGGTCGGCTGCGCTCGTGTTCAAGGACGGCGAACTGGTCGTTCGCGACGGCGCGGTGACCCATTATCGCTGGGGGCGCGCTCTTACCGTGGCGCCGGGACACGACCGGGCGATCGAGCGGCGGATGCAGGACTACTACTCCGATCGTTATGGCTCGCCGGCGGACATCATGGCGGTGCCGGCAACGGCGATCGGCCGACCGGAGCCGTTCGAGGCGGTGCCATGCGCGAGATGATCGTAAAGGGCATCCACATCGACGACACGTTTGCGGAAGCCTTCAACATGCGCGCGACCGCAGTCGTCATCACCGCCGACAGCGCACGCTGGGCTCGCCAAGCCGCAGTCACGATGATCGGCTTTGGCACGTCCGTTATCGGCTGCGGGTGCGAGGCGGGGATCGACAGCGAGCTGAGCCCGCGGGAAACGCCGGACCGCCGACCAGGCATTCGTGTGCTTCTGTTCGCCGTCTCCACCAGCGAATTGCAGAAGCAACTGCAGAACCGGGTTGCCCAATGCGTGCTGACCGCGCCGGGCTCTGCCTGCTACGCGGGATTTCAGGGTGACGAGGTGCTCAAGCTGGGCAACGCGTTGCGCTTCTTCGGGGATGGCTGGCAGATCTCCAAACGCTTCGCGGGCAAGCACTTCTGGCGCGTTCCGGTGATGGATGGCGAATTCGTTTGTGAAGCAACGACCGGACTGACCAAGGTCGCCGTTGGCGGCGGCAATCTGCTGATCATGGGTCGGAACCCAGAGACGACGCTGGCCGCGGCGGAGGCCGCCGTGAGCGCGATCAAACTGGTTCCGGACGTGATCATGCCATTTCCCGGTGGGATCGTACGGTCGGGCTCGAAAGTAGGGTCCAAGTACAAGGCCAGCGCCTCCACCAACGAAGCCTATTGTCCCACCCTGCGAGGAGCGGTGAAGAGCGTGCTCGGGCCCGAGATCGGGTCAGTGCTGGAAATCGTCATCGATGGTTTGACGTCGACGGCGGTCGCCGCTGCCATGCGCGCCGGCCTCGCCGCCATGATCAAGCTCGGCCCTAAGCGCGGGGCGGTGCGGATCGGGGCCGGAAACTACGGCGGCAAGCTCGGCCCGCACCATTTTCACCTCCGGGATCTCCTGCGATGAGGCCGTTGGTCCTGACCCTGCGGACCGATCCTGACGAGCGGCTCGATCTCTCCGCGCTCGTCCCTCATCGCTTGACCGACAAGACGGCCGCCGAGATCGGCAAGCTCGAACTGCAGACCGGGCGGCAGCGCATTACCGTCGGCGACATCTTCCGCGTGCGCGTCGGCGACCCGCAGCGCGTTCGCATCGAGGGTGGCACCGATCGCTTCGATCAGGTCGGACAGGACATGGCCGGTGGCGAGATCGTCGTCGAAGGCGATGTCGGCAACCAGGTCGGCCGGCTGATGACGAATGGTCGTCTGATCATCAATGGCAATGCAGGGCGCTGGGCCGCTTCCGGCATGCAGGGCGGGCAGGTGGAAATAGCGGGCTCGGCCGGCGATCGGGTCGGCGGCCCGCTCGCTGGCGAGATGGCGGGGATGCGCGGGGGCGTCGTGGTGGTCAGAGGCGATGTCGGCGAACGCGTCGGGGATCGTTTGCGCCGCGGCACCATCGTGGTGGAAGGTCGGGCCGGCGCTTACGCCGGTAGTGGCATGATCGCAGGAACGTTGATCGTGCGCCGGGCGGCAGGACCGCTGCCCGGCTATCTCATGCGCCGCGGCACCGTCGTGCTGGCCGGCGGATGCGATCAGCTGTCGCCGACATTTCTCGATTGTGGCGTGCACGACCTTGTCGCTATGCGGCTCATGGCAGCATTTGTTGCGGACTACAGCGTTGCCGCTGCTGCTGCTCTTCGCGCACCGCTGCGGCGGCTTGCCGGCGATATGGCCGTGCTGGGCAAGGGGGAAGTCTTCTGCGTGGGTGCATGACCAGCGACATCGACGTTATGTACCGCCAGAGGCAAGCAAACGACGAGCGGAGGCGACGATGCGCCTGATCGAGTTGGTGTTGACGGTTTGCGCATTGGCAAGTCCCGACCAATGCGAAGAGCAGCACATTCACTTTGCGGCAGAAATGTCGCTCAATCAGTGCGCCATGAATGCACAGCCGTATATCGCGCAGTGGATCGCGGAGCACCCTAAATGGGTGGCCGTGCGCTGGCGGTGCGAATACGCCGGCACCAGGGAAAAGACCTGATGCGCGCCGAAGTGCGCGCCAAGCGTGACGCCTTTCTCCACAAGCTGAAATCTCGTCCGGCGGTGATGGGAATTCTGAATTTGACCCCGGACTCCTTTTCCGATGGCGGACGATTTCAAGCATTCGATGCCGCCATTGCGCACGCCAAGAGCATGGTCGTGGCGGGATGCGACATCGTCGATATCGGAGGCGAGTCGACGCGACCGTCCGCGACGCCGGTCTCCGAAGCCGAGGAACTCGCGCGCGTGGGAGAGGTCTTGAGGGCGCTGGCGGGCCTTCTCGACGTGCCGCTCTCCATCGATACCAGCAAGGCGGCGGTTGCGGCGAGAGCGATCGAGATGGGCGCGGCCGTGATCAACGACGTGTGGGGCCTGCAAAAAGATCGGGATATGGCCGCCGTAGTGGCTGAAACCGAGGCGGCGCTCATCATCATGCATAATCGGGAAGAGAAAGATGAGCGGGTCGATATCCTTGCGGACATCCGGCGCTTTTTCGACCGCTCACTTGCGCTTGCCGCGAAAGCCGGCATTCCAGAGGAGGTCATCATCCTTGACCCCGGCATCGGGTTTGGCAAAACCTCGCGCCAGAACGTCGAAGCCGTGGCACGCATACCCGATCTCAAGGAATACGGACTCCCGATCCTGGTCGGCGCCTCGCGCAAGGCCTTCCTCGGGTCGCTGACCGGCGACGGCATCGAAGCGACGCTCATTGGGACAGTGGCGGCCAACCTTGTGGCCGCTGCCGCCGGCGCGTCGATCTTCCGGGTGCATGACGTCGCCGAGCACGTCGCGGCTCTCAGGATCTTTCACAGCATGCACGGCAATGTCACCCGTTAAGGGATTGCGTCAATTGCGGCACTCCGTGAGTTGTTTTTCCTCGATGGTGAATACCGCCGCGGCCTTCACTTCGACGTCCCGGACAATGCAGATGCGCCCGATCCTGTCGGCAAGCTTGACATCGTAGCGGCCGGGTTCGATGCCGGTGATCCTCAGCCGCTCGTCGTGGTCAACGGTTCCATCGCGGTCGTTCTGGCATTGGTCGGGACCCCAGGTGTCTTGTCCCGCTGGCGACATCTGCAAACTGGTGACCGTGTACAAGGTGAGATTCCAGAACCGCATGCCTCTGCGATCCTGAGCCGTGGCCGCAGATACGGCCAGGGCGAGCAAAACGACGGCGAGCCACAGACTGCGCATTGGCGAAACCTCCCGAGATCGCCCGTTGAATGTTCCGGTGCAGCCGAGGCGGCGCCTCATTCGCGCAGCAGCCGGTCGGTATTCTTTGCCTTGTCGAAGTTCTTGGCGGCGTCGAGCCCGATCGGCGCAACAAGCCTCGCCGATGCGAGGTCGGCCGCGGCGAAATCGGCGCCGGCGACCGTGGCGCCTGTGAGGTTGGCGCCCCCCAATGCGGCGCCCCTAAGTGAAGCGTTGGTCAGGTCCGCATTCCGGAGCGATGCGAATTCGAGATCGACGCGTGAGAGATCGGCATCGCGCAGGATGCTCCGCTCGAGATTGGCGGACTTGAGCACGGCACGCATGAGCCCCATGGACTGATTTTTCATGTCGGCGCCAAGGTTGGCGCCGGAGAGAACGGCCCCAACCAGGCTTGCTCCGGTGAGGTCGGCGGCGATGCGTGCGCCGGAGAGATCGGCCCCGTCGAGCTTTGCGCGCTGCATCTGCGCGGCGAAAATATTTGCGCCTCTGAGGCTTGCCCGGCTCAGATCGGCGTCCAGAAGCCAGGCCTGATCGAGGACCGCCCGGTCGAGCTTCGCGTCGGTCAGTTTGGTGCCGTTGAGCCTTGCGGCCCGCAACACGGCGCCGGAGAGGTCGAGCCCGGACAGGTCAAGACCCGAGAGCTTCTTGCCGGTGAAATCGGCGGGCCGAGTGGATGTGGCGGCGGCGATTGCGGCCTCGACCTCCGCGCGGGTCATTTCCGCAGCTGTCATCTCCGGCGAAGTCAGGTCTACATGCTGCATCATGTCCTGGGCTGCGGCCGGAGCGACGACCAGGAGCCCGAGCATCCCGAACGCGGCGGTGCAGAGCGATGCGCGTCTCATGGGAAGGACGTCTCTGTTGGCAACCCGCCGCATGCCCGCGCGGCGTGCGCTTCACCTAGGTCTAAGCTACCTGTGCCCGATCGCATCTGCGATCACATTGGTGCGACGCTTATCACACCCACGCTCGTTCCGCCTCTCCGTGCAATCGACGGGTTGAGTATCGAGCTATCTGCGTGCGACCAATTGCTCGACTGCTGCCGGCAGATTTGCCATGGAATCGATGACAAGGTCGGCTCCCGCGTCGGCAAGGCGCTTGGCGAGTTCCCGGTTTGCGTGGCTGGCGCCCGCGAAACCGATCGCGGCCATGCCGGCTGCCCCGGCGGCTTCGACGCCGAGGACGGAATCCTCAATGACGATGCAGCTTGACGCCTCCGCGCCGAGGCGCCGCGCCGCCAGAAGGAAAAGGTCCGGGGCGGGCTTGCCATTGACCACCTCGACCGCGCTGAAGACGTTGTTCCCGAACAGTGGAGACAGGCCGGTCACGTCGAGCGAGAGCATCAGGCGGTCGGGGGCAGATGACGAGGCGACGCACCGTCGATGGGGCAGGGCAGCGATGGCATCTTTCACCCCGGCGACCGCCTTGAGCTCGCGGCGAAAGCGCGCCATGAGCTGGCGGGCGGCCCGTTCACCCATGTCCTCGGGGATCGGCCGAGACAGGAGACGTTCGGCCCGCGCCAGGACGTCCTTGAGGCTGCGTCCGGCAAAAGCGAGCATGGCCTGGTCGGCGGTCATGGAATGGCCGAGCGTGGTCATGAGCTCCGCCAGGGCTTCGCAAGCCAAGTGCTCCGAATCGACCAGGACGCCGTCGCAGTCGAAGATGAGAAGGGTCATGGGTGTATGGTATAGCGCAAGACGAAGGCTTAGATTTCGATGGGGTTTTGATTGACGGCCATGACACCCATGACAAGCCTACCACGCTTCTGCTTGATGCTTGCGGCGGCCACTGCGATGGGAACACCGCTGAGCGCGGCCGAACTCAACGACTATCCGACCGCTGCCCGGGCTGACTACGTCTTTGCCTGCATGAAGACCAATGGCGAGACACGGCAGGCGCTGGATCAGTGCTCCTGCTCCATCGACATCATCGCTTCGATCCTGCCTTACGATCGCTATGTCGCCGCGGAAACGGTCTTGAGCCTCTCCCAGGTCCCCGGGCGGTTCGGCGCCATGTTCCGCTCGCCCGAGCAGGCAAGAACGGCCACCAACGATCTCAAGCGCGCCCAGGCCGAAGCCGAGGTGCGTTGCTTCTGATCGTCATTCGGGGCTGCTACATCTCCGACGCTTGGAACGGCCATTCGCCCCTGAACGTGCGGTTGTCGGTGTCGACGACCTCGACGCGGAACGCCTGCGTGCCGTTGGGAACATAGCTGAAGCGGATATTGGGATCCTCCGAGATCCCGATGCTGCCCTCCATCGCCAGCACCAACTCATCGCCCTGCCAGATCTTCACGTGATGGACGAAATAGGCCGGCGTGTAGAGGCGCGAAATCTGATCCATTTGCAGTCCGGAATTGTTCGGATGACGGATCATGAGCTGAGCGTCGCGCAGGTTGCTTGCGCGGCTGTCGGCGGCGCGGGCGAATTGCCGAAGCCGCAACTGACCCAGGCCCGCCTTCGCCTCGTCCGCGCTCTTGCTGGCCGGGGCCGAGCAACCGCCCGAGGCCTTTACGTAGGTCCTGACCGCGTAAAGCATCCCGTCGCTGAGTTCCGCGACGGCATGCACGTTGGTGTAGGAGTTGACGCGCACGCGAGTCGAAATCGACGAAACGACCGCGGTCGGTCCGATCGTGAAGGTCGCCGTGACCGGGGCGGGGTTTTCGTCGATGACGATCGTAAATGCCTTGACGCGGCGGGCGTCACCGGGCGGCAGAGTGGCGCGCACGGTCAGTGGTACGATCGCAGCGTCCTCGGCCCGGCCGGGCATCTCGATTGCGAGCAGGTCCGTTCCATCCGCGAGCGGACGGCCGTTGAACACCTGGTTCGCAAGGTCCGGCCACGGATCCTGCTGGGCCGCGGCGTCGCCGACCCACCCACATGCGGCCAGACCAAGCACGGCGACACAGGCAAGCCGAGGAAGGGTCGTCATGGTGCGTCTCCTCGAGCGCGGCCTGACCCGGCAAAGGATCGCGCCTCACTCCCATTCGAGTTCGGCGAAGGCCGCCGTGGCGTTGCGAGCATTATACTCCTCGAACAGCCGCCAGCGATCCTTTTCCGCCTGACCGGCACGCTGGGCAGCCGCGGCGAGGGGGACGCCGCCCTTGATCAGACCGCGGACGTCGCCCGCCAGACGTTCCAGGTAGCGTCGCTGGTCTTGCAGCGCGCCGGGCCAATCGTTGATTGCAGCGCCATGGCCCGGAATGACGCGCCGGGCCGGGATGCGCGCCAGTTCATCCATCACCGCCAGCCATCCCCGAATGCTTCCGTCCAGCACGGGCACATGCTGCGTGACCACGAGGTCACCCGCGAACAGGGTGCCGGAAGCCTCGTCCAGAACGGTCAGATCGTTGTCGGTGTGGGCCGCGGGCCAGGCCTTTACCGTCAGCGTGCGTCCGCCCAAGTCGAGCTTTACCTCGTCGGCCACCAGTTGGTCCGGCGGGACGATCGTCGTCTCCGCCATGAGTTCCTCCCCCATCGAACGGCGGAATGTGTCGAGGTAGAACTGTCCGCGCGCCCCAAGCGCGCGCGGCAGATTGCGGTGGCCCACGAACACCGTTCCCTCGCGCTGGAATGCTGCATTGCCGAAGACATGGTCGGGATGCACGTGCGTGTTGATCACGTAGCGGATCGGCTTGGGGGTCCGCGCACGGATCGCGGCCAGCAGGCGGCGGCCCTCGCGGGCGCTGCCGCCGGTATCGATCACCGCAACGGCGTCGTTGCCGATGACAAATGCCACATTGGCAATGGCGCCTTCGTTGTCGCGGCTCATGAGCGCCAGGGCGCCGGCGTGAACGAAGACCCCCGGCGCCACTTCCGACATGGCAAGCGGCGCCGGAGTTCCTTCGTGGGCAACGGGGAGCGTCTTGCGCATGGGCACGCGGCGGCAGTTGTGCGTGGGCAACGACATGTATCGCACCCACAGCGAGCACGAATGTCGCAGCAACCGCCGCCAACCGGTTACGCATGTACATGCCTTTCGTGTGGGGCCGATGCCGTCCCAACGCCATCATCAGATAAGCATGGTTCATAATCATCGAGCGTACCGTGGGGCGATGCCAAGGTGGCCGTGTTGCGACAAGTGGGCACTCCAGCGTCTGATTGTCCCGAATCTTTTTGTTGCGATCGGTCCGGGGCGAGCATAGACTTTCGCTACGGTTTCCGGCTTCAAGAACGTCAGGTCAAAGGGAATCCTGACGTTTCTTCGTAAGCAGGCGGGGCGCGACCGCATGTGCCCCTTGTGCCTCGCAACGCTGTGACACGCTGCCGGAAGCTCTTCCCACAAACGGGTGCCCGACGCGCGGCACTGGGTGCCAGTGTGTCGGTCAACCCTCGACGACGGTCGCAGGGAGGACTCTGATGCGCAATCTGCTGCTCACAACCTGTTTAGGCGCCGTTGCAGCGCTCGCTGCCGGCGCTGCGCAAGCGAACGATGAACTCATCAAAATGTCGCAGAACCCGAAAGAATGGGTGATGCCGACAGGCAATTACGCCAACCATCGGTACTCTCAGCTCAAGCAGATCACCGCCGACAACGTCGGCAAGCTGCAGGTGGCGTGGACGTTCTCGACCGGCGTCCTGCGCGGCCACGAGGGCGGGCCGTTGATCATCGGCGACGTCATGTACGTGCATGGGCCGTTCCCGAACCCGGTGTACGCCCTCGACCTGAAGAACGAAGCCAAGATCCTCTGGAAATACGAGCCCAAGCAGGATCCGAACGTCATCCCCGTGATGTGTTGCGACACGGTCAATCGCGGGCTTGCCTATGCCGACGGCAAGATCTTCCTGCATCAGGCCGATACCACGCTGGTCGCGCTCGATGCCAAGGACGGCAAGGTCGTCTGGCAGATGAAGAACGGCGACCCGTCGAAAGGCGAGACCGGCACGTCTGCCCCCATGGTGGTCAAGGACAAAATCCTGATCGGCATCTCGGGCGGCGAGTTTGGCGTGCATTGTCACGTGACCGCTTACGATCTCAAGAGCGGCCGGCGGGTCTGGCGCGGCTTTTCGCAGGGTCCGGACGACCAACTCCTGGTCGATCCCGAGAAGACCACCGAATTAGGCAAGCCGATCGGCAAGGATTCCAGCCTCAAGACCTGGCAAGGCGATCAGTGGAAGACCGGTGGCGGCTGCACCTGGGGCTGGCTCTCCTACGATCCCCAGCTGAACCTGGTCTACTATGGCTCGGGCAATCCTTCGACCTGGAATCCGAAGCCAGCGGCCCGGCGACAACAAGTGGTCGATGACGATCTTCGCGCGTAACCCGGACAACGGGCAGGCCAAGTGGGTCTATCAGATGACGCCCCACGACGAGTGGGACTACGACGGCGTCAATGAGATGATCCTCGCCGATCAGCAGATCGGCGGCCAGGCGCGCAAGCTGCTGGTGCACTTCGATCGCAACGGCTTGGGCTATACGCTCGACCGCGACACCGGCGAGCTGCTCGTCGCCGAGAAGTACGATCCGAAGGTCAACTGGACCAGCGGCGTCGACATGAACAAGTCGTCGCCCACCTATGGCCGGCCGAAGGTCCTGCCGCAGTATTCGACCGAGAAGCAGGACGTGAACGTAAAGGGCATCTGCCCGGCCGCACTCGGCACCAAGGACCAGCAGCCGGCGGCGTTCTCACCTGACACCGGCCTGTTCTACGTGCCGACCAACCACGTCTGCATGGACTACGAGCCGTTCCGGGTGAGCTACACGGCGGGTCAGCCTTATGTCGGGGCGACGCTGTCGATGTATCCGCCGCAGGGCGAAACCCACATGGGCAACTTCATCGCCTGGGACGCCAGGACCGGCAAGATCGTCTGGTCGGTCAAGGAGCAGTTCTCGGTGTGGTCGGGTGCCCTCGCGACAGCCGGCGGCGTGGTGTTCTACGGCACGCTCGAAGGCTATCTGAAGGCCGTCGACGCCAAGACCGGCAAGGAGCTCTACAAGTTCAAGACTCCGTCCGGCATCATCGGCAACGTCACGACCTACGAGAATAACGGCAAGCAGTACATTGCGATCCTCTCGGGCGTCGGCGGCTGGGCCGGCATCGGCCTCGCAGCAGGCCTGACGGATCCGACGGCCGGCTTGGGCGCTGTCGGCGGCTACGCCGCCCTGAGCAATTACACCTCGCTCGGCGGCCAGCTCACGGTGTTTGCGCTGCCCGGAAACTGATCCGGACGATCGCAGGCCAACCCCAAAGGATCCCCCGGCGCGCGACTGCGATGCGCGCGCCGGGTGGTTTGTCTGGGCGGGCTTCGACAGGCAAGCCAGCGCAAGAGGAATGCTCGTGAGAAATCTTATCGCGGCTATCGTGCTAGCCGGCGCATCGCTTGTCGGCCGCCGGTCCGGCATTCGCGGACGGGTCTGGCAATCCCGCCGCGGTCAAGAGTGAGGACGGAAAGTATTACGACAAGGAAGGCAATCCGACTTACAAGGTTCAGAGCGACGGCACGGTGGATTGGTCCACCTATTCCGGCTTTCGCCGCTATCACTCGGATTGCCACGTGTGTCACGGCCCGGACGGCGAAGGGTCGACCTACGCCCCGGCGCTGAGCAATTCGTTGAAGACGCTCAGCCTTCCTGATTTCTCCAACGTGGTGGTCAATGGGCGCAAGAACGTGAACACGGCGCAGGAGAGCGTCATGCCTTCGTTCGGCACCAATCCCAATATCATGTGTTACCTCGACGATATCTTCGTCTATCTCCGGGCCCGTGCCAATGACGCCATTCCTCGCGGACGGCCGCAAAAACATGAAGACAAGCCAGCGTCGGTCACCAAGTCCGAAAACAGCTGCCTCGGCCAGCCGGGCTGAGCGCTCGCGTGCGCGTCGGCATCAGCTCCAGTCACGGTGTTCCCCGGGTATGATCAAGAAGCGATCGACGTTCCTTGCGGCGTTCTCCGTCGGCGCGTGGGCGGCGGCGCTCGCGGTGTGCGCCGGCTGCGCGTTGGCCGCCACCCTTCGCCCGGCACCATCGTTCGCGCAGGCGTTGGAGCGTCCGCAGTCGTCGCTCGAACTGATCGACCCCAAGGCGCTGAGCGTCTGTGCCGACCCGCACAACATGCCGTTCTCGACCGAGAAGGGCGAGGGCTTCGAGAATAAGGTCGCCGAGCTTCTCGCCGGCAAGCTCGGAAGAGACCTGAGCTACACGTGGTATCCGCAGGCCCCCGGCTTCGTGCGCAACACGCTCGCCGCGCACAGGTGCGACGTCATCATGGGCGTCCCGCAAGGCGATGACATGGTTCAGGTCACCAATCCCTACTACCGCACGGCCTACGCACTCGTGTTCAAGCAGGGGCAGGGCCTCGAAGGCGTAGATACGTTGGGAGATCCGCGCCTCAAGGGCAAACGCATCGGCATCGTGGCCGGCACTCCGCCCGGCAGCAACATGACGACCAATGGCCTGATGGCCAACGCCAAGCCCTATCCGCTCGTCGTCGATACGCGCGTCGATTCCTCGGGCGCCGCCATGATGCGGGATCTCGAGGCCGGGGACATCGATGTGGGCGTCCTCTGGGGGCCGATGGCCGGATATTACGGGCAGCAGGCGCGTTCCCCGATGACCGTCGTGCCGTTGGTCAAGGAAACGAGTGGTCCGCGCCTTGCGTACCGCATCGCGATGGGCGTTCGCTTCACCGATCAGGACTGGAAGCGCTTGCTCAATCGCACGATTGGGGAGAATCAGCCGGCCATCAACAAACTGTTGCTGAGCTATGGAGTCCCGCTGCTCGACGACAACGATCGCCCCATCACCGAGGGGCCGATCGCGAAGTAGCCCATGATCCTGCGTGTGGGTGGTGTCGTCATATCAGGAATGCTGGCGCTGGCAGGCATGGCTTCCCGCTGCGACGCGCAAGCGACGGCTGAACCGGAACACTACCGCACCGACGATTACCGTGCACCGACGCCCGCTACCCTAAAGGGCGCCCGAGTGATCACGACCGCGCAAGCGCACGCCATCTGGCGAGCTGGAGCCGGGGCTTTTGTCGATGCCATGCCCGATGTTCCGCGCCCGGCCAATCTTCCCGCCGGCACCATTTGGCGCGGGAAGCAGCGGCTGAACATTCCCGGCAGCACCTGGCTGGCCGACACGGGTTACGGCGAGCTTTCGGCCGCTGTGGAGGACTATCTGCGCTCAGGCCTGGAAGGCATCACCGGCGGCGATCACGCCAAGCTCCTGGTGATCTACTGCCTCAGGGACTGCTGGATGTCATGGAACGTGGCCAAACGCGCCATTTCGTGGGGCTATTCCAACGTCGCCTGGTATCCCGACGGCACCGACGGCTGGCAGGACGCCGGGCTTCCGCTCAGCGAGGCGGTTCCGGCGCCACAGCAAGGCCGGTAGCTCTACTCGAGCGATTGCTGGATCGCGCGCGCGAGCGCAAACAACCGTTGTTCGATCAGGACCGGCACCTCGCAGACATAGCCGATGGTCTTGCTCCGCTCGTCGAAAATGCGCGTATCCCACTCGACGCGGCTGATCAACTCGTCGACTTTGGTCTGGTCATGACCGGGCGTGTTCTGCAACTCCCGAAGCTGAAGGATCGTCGATCGGACCTGGTCGGCAAATTCCCTTTGCTTGCGTGAGAACCGCTCGATGCCGCTCATGACCTCGCTGCGTTCGTGATTGAGTGCTTTGAAAAGTCCCGCGAAAATCAGCTTGGCCTTCCGCTGTCGCTCGGCTGGGTCGCCGGTGATGGTGTCCGAGATGATCTTTTCCGCATCTTCGAGCGGCGTGCGCCGCGCGGCGAGCTGGGCGACGAGATTTCTGACCGCCGGATCCTGCTCCCAGATGCTGTCGACGTCATCGATGGGCGGCCCTGCCCACACGGCGGCCACCGACATTTCCGGCACTTTGATCTGATTGCACGGCCAATCGGGATAGCGCGGATCAGCGGCCAGCGCCGGGCCTGGCGATGCCAGCGCGATCGCCATGACGACAAGCAAGACCCTCATGACGCGCCTCCAGGCTCGCCCCGTCGCGCAAGCAACCCTCGCGACGGATCATAGGCGAGAATTGCCCCGACCATGAACACGACCGTGCACCCGCCCACCACCGCGAGCGAGGTCCAATTGACCTCGCCATAGAGCGCAAATCGCACCAGTTCGACGGCATGGGTGAACGGATTGAGCTGGCATATGTAGTAGAGCAGGGGGCTTCCTTCTCTCACCCGCCACAGTGGATAGAGCGCGGATGAGGCGAAGAACATCGGAAAGATCACAAAGTTCATCGCGCCGGCAAAGTTCTCGAGTTGCTTGCTGACCGATGACATGAGCATCCCGAGCGCGCCCAGCATGAGGCCCGACAAGACCAGAGCCGGCAACACCGCGATATAGCCGATGGCCGGTGCCTCGATTTCCCAGAACCAGGCAATCGCGAGAAATGTGTAAACTTGCGGCAGCGACACGATCATGCCGGCGACAAGCTTCGACGAGAGCAGGTACCACCGCGGCAGCGGGCTCACGAGCAGGGTGCGCATGTTGCCCATCTCGCGATCGTAGACCATCGAGAGGGAGGACTGCATCCCGTTGAAGAGCTGGATGAGCAATATCAGTCCGGGCGTGATGTAAACCTCGTACAGCACATAGGTTTCGTAGGGTGGAATGATCGATACACCGAGCACTTGCCGAAAGCCGGTGGCGAAAATGAACAGCCAGACCAGCGGGCGGACCAGCGCGGCCACGAACCGTTCGCGCTGATGCAGAAAGCGCAGTCCCTCCCGCCAAACAATGCCCTTGAGGCAGATCGCGTATTGGAGCGGCGAGAAGCCGGTGGGCCGAGCGCGGGTCGCCGTCTCGACGGTCATGACGCGTCGCTCTCGGCTTGTAACGAGGCTTCCTGCGTCAGTCGCGTGAACGCCGCGCGCATATCTTGCGCGCCCAGGGTCCGCACCACGGTCGTGACCGCACCATGCGCGAGAACCTGGCCTTGATGCAGCACGATGACATCGTCCTCGTCCGCGACTTCATCGATGAGATGCGTCGCCCACAGGACCGACACTCCTTCCGCGGTGACAAGGTGGCGCACATGACCGATGATGTCGGCCCGCGACTTGATGTCGAGGCCAACCGTCGGCTCGTCAAGAACGAGCAGGCGCGGGCGGTGCAGCAACGCGCGAGCGATCTCGAGACGTCTCATCTGTCCGCCGGACAGGTTGCGCACCTTGTCCTTGGCGCGCTCCGAGAGCGCAATGCGCTCGAGGACGTCCTCCGCACGCTTTCGACCCTCGCGGTTCCCGATGCCGTGCAGCGCCGCATGGTAGGTCAGGTTCTGGACGACCGAGAGATCGAGATCGAGGGTGCGCGGCTGGAATACGACGCCGACCATGCGCAGCGCTTCGCTCGCGGCCGCTCCGACGTCGTGGCCGAAAATGCGGATCTGACCGTGCTGAACCGCGTAGAGGCGCGTCAACAGCGAGAACAACGTGCTCTTCCCAGCCCCGTTGAGACCGAGCAGAACTGCGAAAGTCGAGGGCGCGATCGAGACGTTCACGTTGTCGAGAGCCTGGCGCGCGCCATAAGAATGGCTGACGCCCTCGATGGCGACGGCAGGCGGCTCGATGGTGTTCATTCCGTGCATTATGGTCCGCGCCGAGCGTGAGGCCAACAAGCGCTCTTACTGTTGCGAGACCGCGATCCCCCAAGGCAGCTCGCCGACCTGGATCGTCTTGATCACCCTGAGGCTCGCGACGTCGATGACGGATACGTCGTTGGAGACGCCATTTGTGGTCAGGAGATATTTCTCGTCCGGGGTGAACGCCAGGTGCCAGACGCGCTGGCCGACGAGAAGATACTTCTGAACCTCATGGGTCACCGCGTTGATCACGGCAACGCGGTTGGCAGGTCCAAGTGCGACGAATCCGGTCTTGCCGTCCCTGGTGATACTGATTCCCACCGGCTGGATCGCCTCCTTGCGCAGGCCGGGAATTTCGAATGTGATCTTCTTGCTCACCTCGCGCTTGACGGGGTCGATCACGCTCACTGTTCCGCCAACCTCGGACGATACCCAGAGTTCCGAGCCGTCGTGCTTGAATTCTGCAAAGCGAGGACGAGAATCGACCAGCACGTTGGCGACGATCTGGCGCGTCTGGGTATCGATGAAATGCGCCATGTTGGTTGTTTCCGAGGTGTTGACGAGGATCTTGCCGTCCGGGCTGATGCCCATGCCTTCAGGCTCGACGCCGACTTGCACCTCGCCGAGCGGCACTTTCTTTTCCAGGTCGATGATCGTGACGGTGTTGGCGTCCTCGTTCGCCACGTACAGGATCTTGCCGGCCGGATCCTGGGTGAACAACTCGGGGTCCGGCCCGGACGGCAGGGTGGTGACGATCTCGTGGGTGGTTGTATCGATCATCTGAATGGTGTCGTCGTCGCCTACCGCCACCAGGATGAATTTTCCATCCTTGGTCAGCTCGATGCCGCGCGGCCTCTGGCCAACCTTGATCGTCTTCACCACCTGAAATTTGTCGGTATCGATCACGCTGACCGTGTTGCTTTTTTCGTTCGACACGTAGGCCGTGAAGCCGCTTGCCTGGGTGCCAAGCAGGATCAACAGGCCTGCGCCGAACAGGCCGGGGCGCCACATGCCCGTACTCCGGATTATCGGGTTCACTTGAGCTTGCATTTGCTTTCGGGCCGATCCAAACCGAGCGTGTCCAGTTCGGAAAACTGGTGCTGAAATCCTTCCTGCGGGGAAACCGAAACGATCATTCGGCCGTCAGTCAGGAGGATCGGTTGACGAAGCTGCAGGTTCCAGTCCCGCAGCGTCAACCGCTGGCCCTTGAACGCTGCCAGAGCGAAATCGGGGCTCTTGAGGAAACCGAACATCGCCTTGGCATCGTTCGAACGCGTTCGCGCTGCACTCTCTCCGATCATGCGCGCCGCCGACCAAGCCTGCATGTCGCGTGCGGTCATTCGCCGTGAGAACAGCTTCATGAACCGCTCCTGCATCTGCACCGCGCCCCATTGATCGTGAGAAGGATCCCAGCTTGTCGGGATGAGACCGGCGGAGCCTGCCACCGGCCGCGCGTCCCAGGTCCGGTACGGCAGATAGGCCGCAAAAACGTCGTTCTCGTCTGCGGCGATCAGCACATCGTAAGCTGGCGCGCCTTGCGTGAATACCGGCAGTTGGCGCTGGATCTGCACGACACCGCTGTCGGTCCGGCGGGCGCCGCCGGTGTCCTCGAAGACTTTCTCCTGAACGATGCGTGCGCCAAAGCGCTTGGCGGCGCGGCGCAGCGCATCGGCATAAAGCTTGTCCTCCGGATGGGAGCCTGAGATCAGGAACCATCGGCGCCATTGCTTCCAGACCAGATACTGCGCGAGTGCATCGGCGAGCATCGAGCGCGTCGGCGCGGTATGAATGACGTTGCCGCGGCAGTCTTCCTCGCGCAGTCGGTCGTCGATCGCACCGACATTGAAGAACAGCAAGCCTTGTGAGCCGGGTGCATCGGCGGCCTTGAGCAGCGCGGCCGCTGGAAGATCAGCGAGAACAAGCGAAACCCCGCGCGCCGCCAGCGACGATGCCGCGGCCGCGGGATCGTCCTTGTCATTGAGCTGCACGTCCTCGAGCGAGAAGCGTTGGTTCAGGAACTTGCCGGTCGTGTTGTTGTCGTTGATCGCGAGCTGTGCGCCGGCAACCCCGTTGTTCTCGGGAGGTATGTCAAGGAGCGAAATGCTCGTCTTCGGCTGTGGGCCGCGGAGATAGCCGATCTTGATCTCGAGCGGATCGGCCGAGGCCGATGTCCACGCGAACAAGATGGTCCCGGCCAGCAGAAGGCGGATCACAGAAACGCTCCGAGCGATGGTCGTGCGGGAGTTGGATGAGACGGCCATTGTTTGTTTAAATCATGATAACTTGTGCCTATGTTATTGCGGTTATTGCGAGAGCAGGATGCGGCGGATGGACCGCTGCCGGGACCGGCGGTGCCGGCTCCCCGTCGTCCCTCGCAACAAAGTGCTGGGACTGCAGCCCGCGCCCATGGATCATTTAAGGGTATTATAATACTGCCAAGTTACGGTAGCGGAGGGCGTCGATGACTTTGCTGCTGGCGAGCGTGACCGGACCGGACGAGGCCGCGCTCATGCTCGCGCATGGCGCCGACATCATCGACTTGAAGGATCCGTCGAACGGCGCGTTGGGAGCGCTGGCTCCGGATGTGGTGCGCGCAACGGTCGCGGCGATCCACGGCCGGCGGCCTGTGAGCGCGGTGACGGGCAATCTGCCGATGGAACCGGAGGTGATTGTCGCAGCGGTCGAGACCATGGCGCGGACCGGGGTCGATTACGTCAAGGTCGGACTGTTCCCGGGCCCCGAGCGGCAGGCGTGCGTGCGCGCGCTGGCGTCCCCCGCGCGCACGACCAAGATCATCGGCGTCATGTTTGCCGATTGCGGAGCAGACAATGATCTCGTGAAGATGATGGCCGGCTGCGGCTTCGCGGGCGCGATGCTCGACACCTCCGACAAACGCGCGGGCGGGCTGCTCGATTGCATGGATGTGGCATCGTTGCGGGAGTTCGTCGGCGCCTGCCGCGGCTACGGCATGATGACCGGCCTTGCAGGATCGCTGGAGGCGCCCGATGTCCCACGGCTCCTCTTGCTGGCGCCCGATTACCTCGGATTCCGCGGGGCGCTTTGCGTGGGACGTGACCGCAGCGCTCGCATCGACCCCGCATCGGTCGGCGTTATTCGCGAACTCATTCCGTTCGATCCCCACAGCGCAGCCTCACGAGACGCGACCGTGGCAAAGGTCGACTATCGGCTGCTTGCGGCGAGGGGGTATTCCGTCGACCCCGTCGGCGCTGACGCGGCGACCGATCGCATCTTCGTCCGCGATTTCGTCGTTCCCGCGCGTATCGGCGCCTATGCGCGCGAGCACGGCAAGTCGCAGAACGTCCGTTTCAACGTCGACGTCAAGGTGCGTCGTTCCGGCCATTCCGTAGAGGATATGCGGGACGTCTTCTCCTACGATGTGATCACTGACGGCATTCGGATCATCGTGGCGCAGGAACATATCGCGTTTCTCGAAACGCTCGCCGAACGCGTTGCCGACCTGGTGCTTCGCCATCCGCGCGTCGTGAGTGTAACGATGCGGGTCGAGAAGCTTGACGTCGGCCCGGGCGGCGTGGGCGTCGAGATTGTGCGGGAACGGACGGCCGACGCGGCCGACGTGCATCAACTTTATCCTGCCGCGACACGGCAGCCGAATACTGCAGAGTGAATGCGCGGCGCGAGCGGTCCGACGGTCCTCAAGCTCGGCGGAAGCTACGCCTTCTCGCCCTTCCTCAAGAATTGGATCGATGCCGTCAAGGATTGCGCGGGCTGTGTGGTGCTGGTGCCCGGCGGTGGTCCCTTTGCCGACGCCGTGCGCGCGGCGCAGCCCAGGATGGGCTTCGACGATCGCGCTGCCCATGAGATGGCGGTGCTCGCCATGGATCAATACGGCTGTGCCCTCGCGCATCTCGGAGTGCCTTTGAGGCGCGCGGCATCGGCGGCGGCAATCCGGAACGTGTTGCGCTCAGGCGGGGTGCCGGTCTGGTCACCAGCCCAGATGATACGCGGGGAAAAGGACATTCCGTGGTGCTGGGATGTCACGAGTGATAGTCTTGCGGCTTGGCTCGCGGGCCGGCTCGGCGCGAAACGCGTCGTGCTGGTCAAGCATGCCGAGGTCGCGACCGGTCCGCTGCGGGCGGAAGATCTCGTGGCGGGCGGAATTCTCGATCCGGCTTTTCCGCGTTTCCTGCGCGCCAGCGGCGCTGAAGCCTCCATCGCCGGTCCTGCCGGGCATTCGAAGGCTGCCGTCGCCATCCGCAACGGGGAACTGGTCGGCGCCCGCGTCGATTTGCGTTAGCTGCATTCCATTGCGGTAGAATCTCGTCACGATGGCCAAGGTCAAGACACCGCGCTGGGGTTGGGCGCTCACAGGGTCCGGGCATTTCTTCAAGGAGTGCCTCGCCGCGGTCCGTGCGCTCGAGGATGTGGATTTGTTCGTCAGCAAGGCCGCCGGGGAAGTGCTGCGCATGTACAAGCAGGATCTGAGCCTGCCGAAGTCCACGCGCATCTTCCGCGACACGACGGCAAGTTCGCCGCCCGTGGGGTATTTCTATTATGGTGTCTACCACACGCTCGTGCTGGCGCCGGCAACGTCGAATACCGTGGCAAAATGCGTCTATGGGATTTCCGATAACCTGGCGACCAATGTCTTCGCGCAGGCCGGAAAATGCCGCGTTCCGGTCATCGTCTTCGCCTGCGACACCGCGCCCGAGCTCGAAACCGAAGCGCCCAAGGGCATGGTCAAGGTCTTCCCGCGTCGCATCGACCTCGAGAATACCGAGCGACTGAAGTCTTTCGACGGCACGCAAGTCGTCGAGACTCTTTCGGAGCTCGAACAGGCACTCGCCCACCGCAAGCGTGAGCTCATGGCGCATGGCTGAGCGCATCCTCTTTCTCACCGGTCATCTCGCGCGGCCGCGGCTCGAGAAGGTTCTGGCCCGCATCGAGGATGCCGGGTTCGATTGGTCGATCTTCGATGTCGGCGTCAAGGTTGCCGCGCTCATGACCGAAGCGATCATCTCCCGCCGCGTGCCACGTCCGGTGCAGGCCGATCGGATTCTGGTACCCGGTCGCTGCCGCGCTGACCTCGACCGCCTCAGCGCCGACTTCGGCGTTCGGTTCGAGCGAGGGCCTGAGGAATTAAAGGACTTGCCGGCTTACTTCGGAAAGCACGGCCGCGGTCTCGATCTCTCCCGGCAGGACATGCGCATATTCGCCGAGATCGTCGACGCGTCCGCCTTGACCGTCGATGCCATAGTCGCGCGCGCCATAGCCATGCGGGCGGCGGGCGCCGACGTGATCGATCTCGGATGTCTGCCGGACACCGCGTTTCCGCATCTCGAAGACGCCGTGCGCGAGCTCAAGGCTGCAGGGCTGACGGTTAGCGTCGATTCAGCCGCGGCCGAAGAGCTCCGCCGTGCCGCCAAGGCAGGCGCCGCCTTTCTGTTGAGCCTCACCGAACACACCCTCGATATCGCCCGCGACAGCGACGCAATCCCGGTGCTCATTCCGGCCAATCACGGCGATCTGGAGTCCCTGCTGCGCGCGGCCGAGTCTGCCGACAAACGCGGCATTTCGCCGATCCTCGACCCGATCCTCGATCCGATCCATTTCGGCTTCACGGCCTCGCTGCAGCGGTACGCGGAGCTCCGGCACAGGTTGCCGCAGGCTGACATTCTGATGGGGACCGGCAATCTGACGGAGCTGACCGATGCCGATTCCGGAGGCGTCACCGCAACCCTTCTCGGTGTTTGCTCGGAGCTGAGCATCCGAAATGTGCTCGTTGTTCAGGTCAGCCCGCATACCCGTCGCACCATCCAGGAGCACGACGCGGCGCGGCGTATGATGTTTGCGGCGCGCGAGGACGACAGTCTTCCGCGCGACTACGGCGGCGCGTTGGTGCAGCTACACGACCGGGCGCCATTTCCCAATACGCCGCAGGAAATCGCCGAGTTGGCGGCTCAAATCAAGGATGCGAACTTTCGCATCGAGACGGCCGAGGATGGAATTCACGTCTATAACAGAGATGGCCACTACGTCGCGCAGGATGCTTTCACGCTCTTTCCCCAGCTCGGTATTGGAAAAGATGCGCCGCACGCCTTCTATCTCGGTGCCGAGCTGATGAAGGCGGAGATCGCATGGCGGCTGGGCAAGCGCTACGCTCAGGACGAGCCGCTCGACTGGGGCTGTGGGGTCGATCGCTTGGCCGAAGACCGCACACGCCTGCGTGAAGCGGGACATACGCTGCGCGCCTCGAGCTCCGCGAGCTGACGTCGTGCCGATGATTCGCGAAACGATCCTGACCACCGTCGGCGCGGACGGACGTCTGCATATCACGCCGATCGGCATCATCGCCGACGGAGATGGATGGGTTATCGCCCCGTTCCGGCCATCGACCACGCTCGACAATCTCAGAGCCGTGCCGTTTGCGGTGGCGAATCATACCGATGACGTTCGCATCTTTGCCGGCTGCCTGACTGGACGGCATGAGTGGCCGACGCGGGCGTCGGACAATGTCCCGGTGCCGCGACTGACTGGCGCCCTCGCACACGCCGAGCTTGCGGTTGTCGGCATCACCGAAGACGAACAGCGGCCGCGTTTCCGGTGTGCTGTCGTCAATCGTGGACTGCACGCGCCGTTTGAGGGGTTCAACCGCGCGAAAGCGGCTGTGATCGAGGCCGCAATCCTGGTGAGCCGGCTGCACATGCTGCCGCGAGAGAAAATCGAGACCGAGATAGGCTACCTCCAGACCGCCATCGAAAAAACGGCAGGTGCGCAGGAGGCGGAAGCTTGGGCGTGGCTGATGGAGGCCATCCGCGCGCACTACGATAAGGCCGAGAGCACCGCCTCACACGCCTGATTCACCGGACCTGTCGGTCATGGATCGGCGTCTTAAGCGCCGGGAACTCTTCGCCTGTGCCTTATGGCACGGAATGGAACTGGTCTGGTTCTTGCTTGAGGGGGGCATGGGCCTTGCCCAGCGCAATGCCCGTAAGTCACGGAGGATCCGCCCATCAGTCAATGATGGGACCAATTAATGCTGACAGCCCTGATCTTGATTTGCTCGCTCGCAACTGCTGCGCCGAACCTTGCCGACTGCACACGAGATAACGCTCTCGACGTCGTCTATGTCCCTGCCACATTCGCCACTCCAGCCAACTGCCTCATGCATGGGCAGGCTTACTTGGCCGGCAGTGAGATGGGGCGCAATCTCACCCGCAACGAAGCCGTCAAGGTGGTCTGCGTGCGCAGTCCGTCCAACAGGATCGACAAAGCGGAAAGCAGTCGCTGACGACGCGCTGCCTCGGAACGATGATGAATTGTTCCCTGGGACGCTCGGATCACATGCCTTCCATCATGCGGCCGGGCTCAGCGCGCTGGGCCTGGTGCCGATCGCCACCGCAAAGGCTGGGCGCGCGTCGATCGCGGCCTGCCAGCGGGTGAGCTCGGGATAGGGCGGGCGCTCGATCGGAAATTCCAGACAACGCTTGACGATCGAACCGAGCGCAATGTCGGCGATGGTGAAACGATCGAGCGCAAACCAATCGCGCTCGGTGATGTGGCCATCGAGTATCTTGAGCTGCGCGACCAGGTCGGCCGCCTGCGCGGCGAAATCGGGAGCCCGCTCCGCGGGCGCCTTCTTGGCGTCCTTGAACACCGCGACATATGGCGTGTTCAGGGCGCCGAGCAGCCAATCCATCCAGCGTTCGACCATCGTGCGCTCGGCAGGCGTCGCTCCGGTCAGCGTCGGCCCATGAACGGCCGCGAGATATCGAAGAATGGTGTGCGACTCCCAGATCACCAGATCACCGTCGATCATGGTCGGGACCTTCGCATTCGGATTGAGCTTGCGGTAGGCATCGGTCAGCGTATTGCCGAACTGGCGGCCGTAATCCTCGCGGGTGTAGGGCAGACCAAGCTCCTCGAGGCAGAAGATCGCTTTCTGCACGTTTCCCGATGTCTGACGGCCCAGCAATCTGATCACGTCGCGTCCTCCGTTGTGCCCGGCGGAACGGTTTCGCTGCCGGCCGCCGATAGGTGGTCATGGATATGCTTTGGACGTCATCGGCCGCGCGGCTTGTAGGCGATGGCGTCCATTTCGATCTTGGTGCTGATCACCGCGCGCGCTTCGACGGTGGTGCGGGCCAACACCGCATCCTTGAAGTGTTCTCCGAATACCCGATTGTAGCGCCCGAAGTCGCGGACATCCTCGAGATAGGTGGTGACGCGCACGACGTCGGAGAGGGTCGCGCCTTCTTCCGCGAGAATCCGGCGAATGGCTTCGATCGTGCCCCGCGTTTCCTCCTCGATCGTTCCCGAGATCATGTTGCCATCGGCGTCCTTCGCAACCTGGCCCGAGACGAAGATGAAGTCACCCGCGCGCACCGCCGGATGGAACGGCAAGTTCGGATTCTTTTTTCCGATCGGATAGACATCCTTGCGGCCGGCACCTGCATCGCTCATGAGCTTCGACCCTCAGCCGAATGCGTTGGTTTCGATGATGTCGACGCCGCGAACGCGATCGACGAGATAGACCAGTCCGCGATCGTCGATCGTGACATCGTTGGAAGAGGGGCGATCCTCGCCGTCGGCTGGATCTGGCAAAAAATGGCCGAGCTCGCGGGGAGCGAAGGGATCCGCGATGTCGACGAGACGCAGTCCCTGAGCGAACCATGCGAACGGGATCACGGTGCCGTGGAACCGTTCCGACGGCTGATGGCAGCCGCTCATCGCCGGCTGCGGACTGCCGTCGCGGTCGAGCCCGGGCACCTGGAACGTCGCGATCGGCAGCGGCATTTGCTCGACCGTGATGTCATAGATCCAGGTGAAGGAGGGCGCCGATGGTCTCAGCTTGGCGACATCCTCGTCCGCCACCACCATGATCCGGCGCTCCTTGAGCGATTGCGGAATTGGCAGGCAGGTATGGGTCGGGTGCGGAAACGCCGGGCTGGTATTGGTGTGCGCGACGACCTTCGGCCGTGACATGTCGGAAACATCCAGAATGAAGAGCCCGTGGTGCCAGTAGCTGACATAGAGGCGATCGCCCATGCGCAGCGGATGGTGGCAACGCGGCGAGACCCAATTGTCCCATGGATACGGCTCGCCTCCCGCTTTCCACTGACCTGGAATCCACCATCGTCCGACCTCCATTGGCCGTGCCGGATCGACGAGGTCGAGGATCATTACGATGTTGCCGACATAGCCCTCGGCGGTGGGCGAGAGATAGACGTAGCGGCCGTCGAAGTCGTAGCGGTGCACGCCGCGGCCGGCCGTGCGCCATTTGGTGATCAGTCTTGGGGTGCTCGGACGGGAGACGTCATAGATCCCAATTCCGCCGCCGAACTCTGCCGATCCGCTCTGCCCGAGCTTCTCGTGGTTGACGATCATGATGCCGTTCGCCGCTCGCACTTTGTGGGAATGCCAGCCGTCAGGCATGTCGATGGTCGCAAGCGCGCGGGGATGGCGCGGGTCGGCCACGTCCACGATGGTCGTGCCGGCGGGCCAGTGCATGTGGGCGATGAACAGGGTCGTACCCTCGACCCAGACTTGCCCGCCGCCTGGGCAGTCGAAGTGCGACACGAGGGTGGTATTGGATTGGCTTGGCACGAGACGCTCAGAAAATGGGTCGGATCATCGCGGCCGGAGCGACCGGTGTAAGCACAACGACGTCCGGCCGGACCTCACGCGAGTTTGACGGTGTCGCCGGCTGCGTCGCGACCCCACTTCTTGAACAGGTGGAAGCACTTCAACGCGGGCTCGTCGCTGGCGATGAACAGGATGGCCGGGTGTTTGGGATCGCCGTTGGCATGCTCGAACCAGGAACCGCCCGGCACTGCCAAATTGTCAAATGCGTCCCACTCGAACCGCTTGCCGTCGATGATCGAGTGTCCCTTGCCCTCGAATGGTGCGACCAGCAGGCTTGCGGTCTGCCGCACCGGGAGCGTCTTTTCGCCCGGGCGCAGCACCTGAACGAAAAACGTCATAGTCTTGAATACCGGACCGCCGGTCAGCGGGTCGACATACTCGATCGAGATCGCCTCGTAGGGATCGCCGTCCCAATCCTTGAAGCGCTCGATCAGTTCCTGCATCATTTCCCAGCGATACACATACATCGGCGAGGAGAAGCCGGCGCCGCGGTGATGCTGGAGGAACCGAGGTCTGAGCCCGCCGTGGTCATATGCACGAGCGGAGTAGTCGGACGGCACGGTCGGGGTCTGCTGCTTCTTCTTGACCGGCTTGCCGTCGACCATTTCGCTATAGTCGTGCTCGAAGTAGACCGCATTGAGCGTCTCGACCAGGGGCAGATCGAGCACGGACAGATTCACCGCCGGCTCGTTTCCTACATTGCCGTGGTTGTGCCAGGTATCAACCGGAGTGAGCACCATGTCACCCGGCCCGAAGGTGATGTCCTCACCGCCGACGCCGGTGAAATTGCCCTTTCCGGTCAAGCCGAACCGGATGGCATTGGGGGAATGCCGGTGCGGCGGCATCACCTCGTTGGCGTCATTGAGCCGATACGCCGTATACATGGTGCTGACCGTCGCGCGCCGCGGCGACAAGCCGGGATTGACCAGGATGAGCGAGCGGCGCTCCGAATCGTCCATCGTCACCAATTCCGCCGCCCGAAACAGGATCGGTTCGATATCGCTCTTGTAGCTCCAAAGGTGTGGGACGGCTTTCTGCGTGCCCATCAACTGCTTTATCTCATCATGGGCCACGTCGGTCGACGTTGCCCAGAACGGAAACATGTTCTTTGCGGAAATGTCGTTGTAGAGCGAGTCCAGCGCCGCTTCCCGGTTCGGCAGTCGACGCACGGCGCTCGATGCATTGCTCTTGCCTGCCGACATGATGGTCGCTCCTTTGAGAGCCCGGAGTGAACCGGCGGGGTTCAGCTATCACGGGCGGGTTCAGCCTCGATTGTACGCGCAATCCGCGCAGTTGTCCCACGCATGCGTCCGCGCACGCCCTGGGGCAGCTATGAACCGGGCGCCGGAATCTGAAAAAAGTCCGCGAGCTGCGCTTTGCTCAGCGGCGCATCGAGGAACTTCATCTCGACCGCGTCCGCCATGACCTGATCGATGTCTGAGAGGCGATCCGGCGATAGTGCCTCCTTTGGGTTGTATTGATCGCGCTGCATCACAACCAGGCTTTCCGGCTGCTTGATCGTCTCGGCGTAGTATTTGACCGCGAGGGGGTTCGAATACATCCAGTCGATCGAACTCGCGGTAGGCGCGCATGAACCGCACCATGACGTCCTTGCGTTCCTTGAGTGCGTTTGCATTCACGATCTGCACCCGGATCGTCTGGTTGCGCAGCGTCGGTACGTCCGGGCCGCGGGCGATGACCCGGATCTTGCCGTCCTGCAGCTCGAGCAGGCCGAACGGAACCACGGCCCAGCCAATATCTATCTGCCCGCTCATCGTCATCGTATAGGTTGCGGGCGGGCCGCCGGTCGCCGTCGGTTTCGCCTTCACGCCGAGCTGCTTGACGAAGCCAAGCGCAATGACGTGCGACGTGGACCCGTTGGTGGAGTAGCTCAAGGTGTTCTTTTCGGTCGCATCCGCGAGGCTCTTGAGCGGGGAATTGGCGGGCACGTACCAATATTGATCGCCGACGCCCACGTAGGCAGCTGCGATCACACGTACCGGCGCGCCGCGCGCGAACGCGCGCATGGCGCCCGCGGTTCCGATGCCGATCCCGATATCGGCCGATCCGGCGATCACCGCCTGGAGCGTCTCGCCGGCGCCCTGCGTCCCGAAGGTTTCCAGGACGATGCCGTGCTTCTGGAAGATCCCGGCCTTCATGCCGAGCGTGGGAGCCTGGTTGGCCCATGCATCGATCTGTCCAATCGCGACCTTCACGTTATCGGCCGCCCGGGCGGCTGTCGTCACCGCGGTGCTCAGGAGCACCACCGCCATCAAACGTAGAGCGATCCGAACCGACATTGTCACCTCCAAGCGGGCATCCCGACCGCGCTGCCGCGACGCAAAGGATAGCAATTGACGGTTCGCTTGTAAGGGGAAATGCGACGTGAGCTGAGACCAGACGTTCGAAACCGTGTCGAAGCCCGCCCATGCAGCCGCGGCACACGCCCGGTTCCGATCGCAACCGAATTCGGTCTACAAGGGCGGATGGATATCCTGTCATCCGCCGACGTCGGTCCACTCCTGTTAGCCGGCCTCTCCTTGGCGTCGTTTGTCACCGCTTTCATCGGTGTCTTCACCGGCGCCGCGGGCGGGGTGATCTTGCTTGCGATCATGGCGATGGTGATGCCGCCCACCGCCGTGATCCCGGTCCACACGATCGTGATGCTCGGCACCGGCATATCGCGCACCGTGATCATGTGGCGGTTCGTCATGCGCGGCACAGTCTTGCCGTTCATCGGTGGCTCCGCGGTTGGCGCGGCGACGGGCGCGAAGGTTTTCGTGGCACTCCCCATCTCCTGGCTGCAGGCCATTCTCGGTGCCTTCATCCTGCTGGTGACCTGGATGCCGCAGCTTGGCCGCATCGGCGCCCAGCGCGGCCGGTTTGCTGTCTTGGGATTCGGAGCCGTGTTTCTCGGCGTGTTCGTGAGCGCGACCGGCACGTTGCTGGCGCCGTTCATCGCCAGCGCGGCGCCGGATCGGTACAGCCTTGCCGCCACCATGGGCGCGCTAATGACGATCACCCACATCGCAAAGCTGGTTGCTTTCGGATTCATCGGGTTCGCGATCGGCAGCTTCGTGCCGTTGATGGCAGCGATGATTGTGGCAGGCGCGCTCGGCAACTGGATCGGCGAACTGGCCCTGCACCGCACGACCGAGCGCCGCTTCCGCCTGGTCTTCCAGTTGATCTTGACGTTGTTGGGCCTTCGTCTGCTTTGGAGTGCGGCCCCGGCGATGGGGTGGTCTTAACGAAGATGATGCTGATATGGCTTTCCCGCACCGAGTAGCGGTCCAGTCGCGCTATTTGGGGCAAAAGCGATTCAAGCTCAGCAAGCCGCCACAAGCCTGCCTTCGGTCATTGTTGGATCGTGGACCAGGGAATGGGTTTGAGCTCAAGGTGTGCCGCAGGACCAATCAGATCGCCGGCCGGCACCGCGGGCAGGCACATTGCGGGGTGACGATTCCTGGATATTGTCGGGGTTGCCGCGGTGTCACAGACAGGAGCGCAGGATGGAGGGCTTTCCCAACAGCGGCGCGTGTTCCATCGCGGTCGCGCGCAATCGGGAGCCGATCCTCGCGGTGCTGAAGCGAATCCTGCCTGCGCGCGGCGTCGTACTGGAGATCGCAAGCGGCACCGGCGAACATGCCGTGCATTTCGCGGCCGGACTGCCTCATCTTACGTGGCAGCCCAGCGACCACGACCCCGATGCCCTTCATAGCATCGCGGCGCACCGCGCGTCGGCGCAACTGCCGAACTTGTTGGCTCCCGTCGAACTCGACGCCTCGGCGCGCGCTTGGCCGCTCGCTCGCGCCGACGCCGTCGTCGCGATCAACATGATCCACATCGCGCCATGGAGCGCGGCGGAGGGCCTGATGGCGGGCGCCGGACGCGCGCTGCCACCCGGTGGCGTTCTCTATCTTTATGGGCCCTTCAAGCAGGACGGGCATCACACCGCGCCGAGCAATGCGGACTTCGATGCAGGCCTCCGGGCACATAATCCCGAATGGGGTGTGCGCGACCTCGGAGATGTTTCCGCTCTCGCGCATGCGCAGGGATTGGAGCTTGACGAACGCATATCGATGCCGGCCAACAATCTGAGCCTTGTCTTTCGATCCCGAACGAGCTGAGGGCGCCATTCCAAATGGATACGACAACTCACAAGACTTTTTCGCACGACGCTTGGAACAAAAACGCGGGCATCTATGAAATCATTCGCACCATGCCGTTCAACGCAGCCCTCGCGGCAGGGACGCTGAGCGAGGCAAGGTTCAAGCATTACATCGTCCAGGACGCGCATTATCTCATTGGCTTCGGGCGCGCCTTGGCGCTTGCAGGCGCGAAGGCCCCGAGCCCGGACCGGATCGTGCAATTCGCCAAGTCGGCCGAAGGCGCGATCGTGGTCGAGCGGGCGTTGCACGGGTCGTTTTTCCAGCAATACGGCATCAGCTCGCAGGCATTTGCGCAGACGCCGCTCTCACCGGCATGTCATCACTATGTTTCATATCTGCTCGCGACCGCCTACGCGGAACCCTACGAAGTGCTGCTGGGTGCGCTGCTGCCTTGCTTCTGGATCTACGCCGAAGTCGGGCGCGACATTCATGATCGCGCCGCCGCCGCCAATCCGTACCAGGCCTGGATCGACACCTATTCCGGAGAAGAGTTCCACAATGCCGTTAGCGCCATGATTGCTGCCACCGACGAGGCCGCCGAGACCGCCTCGTCATCGTCGCGCGAGCGCATGCATGCCGCCTTCGTCCGCGCGACGCAGCTCGAATGGATGTTCTGGGACTCGGCCTTTCGGCTCGAGACCTGGCCGGTCTAGAGAGTAGGGACGGTGTATCCGCGCGGCCCCTGAAGCACATCGGTTCTGGAGCGGAGGTTCCGGTCGCTACTGCGCCGCGCTCATGGAACGGGTGCATCATGAGTTGGTGCCGGGCGACAGGATCAGGTGCCCCATCGTCCTGTCTGGCGCGACGACTTCGACTTCCTGTTGATCTGCGTCAGCATCGCCTCGAGCTCAAGAGGATCGACGCCATCGGCGCTCATCAGCGCCGTGACGATGGAGTCTGACAGGAGTTCTTTGAGGGTCGGTTCGCGCTGGCGCCAGATCATGGGGTCTCCAATCAGTATCAATAACTCATCAGGCCGGACACAGTGAACTGATGCCGTCCTATTCTGCGGCAATCCGCATGACGGCCAGCCGATCAACATGCACCATGGGCTCCGGATCGGCGGTGATCGTATCGAGCGTCTCGTCACTTCGCACTCTGAACCACAGCGAATAGAGTGCCGGCACGACGAGCAAAGTCAGGATGGTAGCCACGAACAAGCCGCCCATGATGGTGATCGCCATGGGCCCCCAGAAGATGCTGCGCGCAAGCGGGATCATGCCGAGGATCGCGGCGAGCGCGGTGAGGACCACGGGACGTGCACGCCGGACGGTGGCATCGATGACCGCGCGATGCCGTCCATGTCCATCCGCGATGTCGCGGTCGATCTGATCCACCAGGATGACCGTGTTGCGCATGATCATCCCGGCGAGCGCGATCAAGCCGAGCAGGGCCACAAAGCCGAACGGACGGTTGGCGATGAGCAGGGCACCGGTCGCTCCGATCAACCCGAGCGGAGCAGTCACGACGACCAGAGACAGCCGCGAGAAGCTCTGCAGCTGGATCATCAGGAACGCCAGCATCACGATTGCCATCACCGGGAAAACCGCGGCGAGGGCAGTATTGGCCTTGAGACTTTCCTCGATCGAGCCGCCGGTCTCGATGCGATAGCCGTAGGGTAGGGCGTCTTCGATTCCCTTGAGCTTCGACTTCACCTCGTTGCTGACGTCCGGCGCCTGGACGCGATCGACGATGTCGCCGCGCGCCGTCAGCACCAGGTCGCGATTTCGACGCCACAGGATCGGCTCTTCATATTCGTAGATGAGGCGGGCGATCTGCGACAGCGGAACCGCGAGTCCGTTCCTCGTGGCTATGGTCAAAGCCGGCAGACGGTTGAGTTCGAGTCGCTCGGCGGCAACCGCGCGGGCGATCACGTCGATGTGCTCAATGCCTTCGCGGTACTGCGTAACGGTATATCCCGACAACAACGTCTGCAGCGTCTGCGCGACGTCCTGTGGTGTCAGGCCCAATGCACGAGCACGATCCTGATCGACTTCGAGCCGTATCGATTTGACCTGTTCGCTCCAGTCGAGATGGGGATCGACGATTTTGGGGTTGGCCGCCATGACCTTGCGTACCTCCTCGGCGATG
Source organism: uncultured Alphaproteobacteria bacterium (assembly GCA_963725065.1). Lineage (GTDB taxonomy): Bacteria > Pseudomonadota > Alphaproteobacteria > Rhizobiales > Xanthobacteraceae > VAZQ01. The sequence goes on along the minus strand of CAVRXD010000053.1, from coordinate 664,733 downwards.
GCGCGCACCTTCATGGCGTCGGGCCCGATGATGCGAAACTGCACTGGAAAACCGACCGGCGGCCCGAACACGAAACGATCCACCCGCACGCGCGCCTGTGGCAGCGCACCTTCCGCAATCGCCCGCTCCAGCCGGGCCTTGACGCGCTCGCGCGCCTCGAGGTCGCCGGTGACGATCACGATCTGGGCGAAGTTGGGGTTCGGCAACACCGGGTTGAGACCCAGCCAGAAGCGCGGCGAGCCCTGTCCGACATAGGTCGTAGCGGTCACCACGTCCGGATCGCCGGCGAGCAGGCGCTCGGCCTGCTTGGCCGTTGCATCGGTTACGCCGATGGCCGTGCCTTCCGGCAGCCGCATCTCGAAGAACAGTTCGGAACGGGTCGAGGTCGGAAAGAATTGCTGCTGAACGAGACCGAAAGCTGCCAATGCCGCGATGAACATCAGCACCGTGGCAGCGACGACGGTCTTGCGCCAGCGCAGGCAAAGCGCGATGACACGTCGCAGCGACCGATAGATGCGCGTGTCGTAGATGGCGTCGGGATGCCCGTGCGCACCCGTCGTGCCGCGTTGCCGGCCGAGGCGGGATCTGGCTTGGCCCAGCAGACGTCGCAAACCCGAAGCGGTTGAAGCGTGGGCGGATTGTGCCGGGGCGGTTCCTGTCCCGGCGCGCTCGGGCAACAGCTTCAGGCCGAGATACGGCGTGAACAGAACCGCGACGAGCCAGGACGCGATGAGTGCCAGCCCGACGATCCAGAAAATGCCGCCGGCGTATTCGCCAGCGCCCGATTTCGCAAAGCCGACGGGCAGAAAGCCCGCGGCTGTCACCAGAGTGCCGGTGAGCATGGGGAAAGCTGTCGAGGTCCAGGCATAGGTCGCGGCGCGTGCCCGGTCCCAGCCCTGTTCCATCTTCACCACCATCATTTCGATGGCGATGATGGCGTCATCGACGAGCAACCCGAGCGCGATGATGAGGGCGCCAAGCGTGATGCGGTGGAGGTCGATTCCGGTGGCGTACATGACCAGCAGGACGATCGCCAGGACCAATGGCACCGAAAGTGCCACCACGACGCCCGTGCGCCAGCCGAGTGACAGGAAGCTCACCACCAGCACGATGACGAGGGCTTCGGCAAAGGTCCGCACGAATTCCGAGACCGATTCCTCGACGATGTGAGGTTGGTTCGCAATCTGCGTCACTTCGATGCCGACCGGGAGCTCGGCGACGATGCCGGCCATGGTACGCTTGAGGTTCTCTCCGAGCGTGATGATGTTCGCTCCGTCCTGCATGGATACACCGAGCCCGAGCGCGGGCTTGCCGTCCTGGCGGACGAGGAAGGTCGGCGGATCTTCATATCCGCGTTTGACGGTGGCGATGTCGCCAAGGCGAAAGCTGTGGCCATCCGCCTGGACCGGCACTGCGGCGATGGCGGCGACTCCGGAGAACGCGCCCGTTACCCGCAGATTGATCCGGTCTGCCGAGGTCTCGACCGAGCCGCCGGAAACGACGGCATTCTGCTTGGCGACGCTCTCGAAGATCTGCTGCGGCGTGACGCCAAGCGTAGCCAGTTTGGCGTGGCTGAACTCGATGAAGATCTTCTCCGGCCGCTCGCCGATGATGTCGACCTTGTTGACGCCTGCGACCCGCAACAGGGTCTGGCGGATGTCCTCGGCACGCGCCTTGAGCTCCGCGAGCGTGAGCCCGTCGGCCGTGAGCATATAGAGCGCCGAGTACACATCGCCGTATTCGTCGTTGAAATTCGGGCCGACGATGCCCGGCGGCAGCTCGCCCCTGACGTCGCCGACCTTCTTGCGGACCTGATACCAAAGCTCCTTCACCTGGGACGGCGGCGTCTTGTCGGTCAGGGTAACGCGGATGAACGATACGCTCGGCTGCGAATAGCTCTCGATGCGGTCGAGATAGGGTAGTTGCTGCAGCTTCTTCTCGATCTTGTCGGTGACCTGGGTCTGCATTTCCGAAGCCGTGGCTCCTGGCCAGGAGACCTGCACGACCATGGTCTTGATGGTGAAGGACGGATCCTCGGCGCGGCCGAGATTGCGGTAGGAGTAGATCCCGGCCGTCGCCAGCAGCAGGATCGTGAACAGCACCAGCGCGCGGTGGGTGATCGCCCATTCCGACAGGTTGAAGTGTTTCATGGCGCGATCCCCACGATAGGCTCAGCGGATCTCGACGGTGCGGACCTTCAGCCCTGCCTCAAGCTTCTGCACGCCAAGCGTTACGACCTTGTCGCCTTCATCGAGGCCCGAAGTGACGATGGCCGCGTCCTGTCCGAATGATGCGACCGTCACCGGCCTCGCTTCGAGCGCGCCGGTTGCGCCGACGACATAGACCGATGGGCCGGCGCCGCGGTTGAGAATTGCCGAGAGTGGCACTCTCGCGCCCTTCGTCTCGGTCGCGGGCGTGAGCGTGACCGTTGCCGTCATCCCGAACGCGACGGTGTCGTCGGCCTGCGCAATGGTAAAGCGAGCCGCATAGGTGCGCGTCGCTTCGTCCGCCTGCGGTGAGAGCTCGCGCAGCTTGGCGTCGAAGGCGCGGTCGCGATCGGACCACAAGCGCACGACCGCGCCCGACCTGCGGGCCTCGGCGAGCCAGGTCTCGGGCAATGCGACCACGGCTTCCTTCTCGCCCTGATGTGCGAGCCGGGCCACGGCCTGACCGACGGCCACGACCTGGCCGGGCTCGGCAAGCGTCGCCGTAATGACGCCTTCGGCATCGGCGCGAAGGTCGGCATAGCCGTGTTGATTGCGGGCGAGATCGAGCGAGCGGCGGGCGCGCTCGAGCCGTCCTTCCGCTTCGTCGTTGGCCGCCTTCTTGCGCTCGAAATCCGCGACCGACGCATAACCGCGCCCCCGCAACGTGGTGTAACGCTCGAGATCGGCCGCCGCCTGCGCGAGATTGGACGTCGCCGCCGCGAGCTCGGCATCGGCGCTTTCGACCTGCAGCTTGAGATCCTGTGGATCGAGACGCGCCACGACATCGCCGACATGCACGCGATCGCCGACATTGACTACGCGGGTGACGATCTTGCCCGCCACGCGGAAGCCGAGGTCGTTTTCGTAGCGCGCCTTCACCACACCCACGAATTCCCGTGCGCTGTCCTGGTTCTCGAACGTGACGCGCTGTACCCCGACCGGACGCTCGGTCTTGGGGGCGGGCGCGGTATTGGCGTCGCATCCCGCGAGCAGGACCAGCGCGGCCAGAGCCAAGAGCGGTTGTGCGCGCGAGCGCGAGAGCGACATGGTGCTACTCCTTCGGTCGCGCAGATGTGATAAGTGACGAAATTGCGTTATCGTCACAATTTGGGCAGGCCGATACGCTGGTGGAGTGGGCGGAAGGCATGGATCAGCCTCGGGGGGTGATGGCGCGGAGGAGAAAGCGGACCGTCGCGCGGGCGTCGGCCTCCGGGTCCTCGCGGTCTTGCAGCGACTGGGCGACGAGCACCGGGTGACAGAACTGGACCAGCGATAACATCAGCAGCCGGGAGGTCTCGCGCGGGTCGATGGATTCGAATTCGCCGGTCCCAACGCCATCGCGCAGGATCGATTCGAAGATCATCCGCATGTGCTCTTTGTGCGCGCGGATGGCTCCCCAACTGAGCTCGATCGCGGCCAGGACCATGTCGTTAACCCGCTGGTCGGTCAGATGATTATCCTTGTGATAGGCCAAGGTTTCGAGCACCAGCCGCTCGATGCGTTCGGCCGCCGAGCCGCGCGAACGCGCGGCCGCCCAGGCTTTTTCCTCGAGTTCTCCGAGACAACGCTGGCAGATCGCCTCGACGATGGCATTCTTGGACGGGAAGAAGCGATAGACGTTTGCCGGCGACATCCGAAGTTCAGCGGCAATATCGGCGACCGCCGTCTTGCCGAAGCCGAGGCGGCGGAACAGAGCCTCGGCCGCGTCCATGATGCGTACGCGGGTGTCGTCGGGCTTGGTCTTGACCTGGGTGCTCACGGTTCCACCGATGACGATTGGATGACGAGTGACGAAAATGATAATTCATCAGTTCGTAATGTCAAGGGCGATTTGAGCAGCCGGCGAGGGCCCGTAAAAGGGGGCGTCCCTTTGGTCTGGTGGCGGCAGCGACCGGCCCAGCCGGTCCATCGGGTTTGGCGGGGGGATGTCCGGGCCGCCGCGAACGGACCTCTGCGCCGCGGTCAGATCCGTTGCGCCCAGAATTGGTACATCCCGACAAATGTCAGCGGATTGTCCAACTCCAATTCGTGCCAGCGATCGAGATCGGTCATCGTCTTGTCCGCGGGGAACCGGGCCGCATACTGCCGGCGGGTCCAGGCATCGCTCTCGAATCCGATGAACCTGAGACCATGGGCGGCCAGATCAACCTTGATCTCGGGCAAGGTCGTGCGGTGCTCCTGGACGTGAAACAGCAGATCACGGCACTCGCTCGTGTTGTAGAATTCGGTCGTGTAAGTGACGTTCTTCAACGCAGACCGGTTTGAGCAATTCATGAGTTGCTGTCGGCAACGGCGAATGTCGTCCGAGCCTCCGCCGTAGCGTTGCTGCGCGATGAAATGTCTTGCCGCCACGATATTGCGGCGCGCGCTTTCGCTGTAGAGGCCGAAAAAGATGAAACCGCCGGGCCGCAGCAGTGAAGACAGCACATTCCATCCTGCCCTCGGGTCTGCCAGCGTTTGCAGGCTGCCGACGGCCTCGATCACATCGAACGTGCGTCCAAGCGACGCGAGCTCCAGGATATCAGCTTGCGCAAATTCGACGTTGTCGACGCCGAGCGCGCAGCTTTGCCGTCTGGCGTAACCGAGGCTCGTCAGGCTGAGATCGACGGCGAGAAGGTTCGCCCCTTTCAGTCGCCGCGCCACCTCCACCGCATGCCGTCCGGTGCCGCAGCCGGCAATCAGGACGTCGACGTCGGCTTGCTTGCCGAGCGGGCGGAAGGTGCCAAGCGGGAAAAGACGGCGCATGTAGTCATCGAACGACACGGCCCGCGCCGCCGGCGCGGGCTTCACCCAGCGCGGGTACGGATTTTCCATGTATTGCTGGGTCACGAGCAGCGATACGTCGTTCTCGATCGGCGTCAGCCGTGGAATGGAGGCGCGAATCTCCAGCTCGTATTGAGGTTCGACGACTTGTTGCGCCACCACTGGCGCGACCGGGTCGGGCCACGATCTCGACAACAGCGCATCCCGGCAGGACAGCCCGTGAAGCGGAAAATACGCGGCAACGGCGATCGGCCAGATGAGGGGGACTTCGGTTCCCGATTGCAACGCGGCGACCAGTCGCTCGCGCAAACTGGCGGCGAGCTCGGTCTCGTTGGGCGTGCAATCGAAAACATAGTCGCTGATGAAACACAGGCGTGCCAGCGCCGAGTAGAACTCCAATTCGTCGGGACTGAACGCGTCGTGCCCGGCCATCGCGGTGGCACGCTCGAGCACGGCGAACCGCAGCAGCGTGAGCAATCGCTCCAGCGCCTGGTCCGGTACACATCCGGACTCCAGCAGCGCCCGCAACAGTCGATCCCGAACGATGGCGGCCAGTTCCGAGTGATTCATCAGGTCGTTCAGGGCCTGTCGCTTCGGCCATCTGCTCTGTGCCCGTTCAATGACGGGACCGAGATCGTCGCTTGCAACAACGAACCGCGCCGCCAGCCGGGCGACGTCGCTCGGTCTGCCCCAGGGCTCCACTAGCGCGCGAAGAACAAGTTCGGGATATCCGTTTGCATTTGGAATGGCAGGCGCGCCCTTCATGCACTCCACCAGCAGTGCCTTGGTTTCGTCGGCCTCGCGGATTTCGAGCGCGCGCTTGAGGGTATCCAACGCCTGGAGCGTGGCACGCTCGGAGATATAGATCCGTGCGAGATTGTTGTACGCCTCGATAAAATCCGGCTTGGCTGCAAGCGCGCGCTGATGGGATTGAAGCGCCGCGTCGTTTCTTCCCATGGCGAACAATGCGATGCCGAGATTGTTATGGGCCTCGGCCAGACCGGGCATGCGCGCCAGGGCGTCCCCGAAGGACTCGATAGCCTGCTCGAGGTTGCCCTGGCTCATCAGCGCTACGCCGAGATTGTTGCGGACCTGGGCATGGTCGGGCTTGAGCGCGATGGCTTGACGATAGTACGCGATGGCCTCCTTGACGTGTCCTTGTTCGGCCAGCGCCTTGCCCAGGTTCACATAAGCTTCGACCAAGTTCGGACGAAGCGCGATGGCGGCGCGATAGCGGCCTTCGGCTTCGACGTTTTTTCCCTGCGCCGCGAGGACGATGCCGAGATTGTTGCTCGCCTCCGCGAAATCGGGCTCGAGTGCAAGCGCCCGCTCGTAGGCCTGCGCGGCCTCGTCCAACCTCGTCCGCTCGGCAAGCACGTTGGCCCGATTGTAATGCGCCTGCACGGATCGGGGATTGAGCGCGATCACGCGCTCGTAGCAGGAGAGCGCCACATCGGGCTTGCCTTGTTCCCTGACGGCGTTGCCGAGGTTCATGTGGGCCTCGGCATAGTCCGGCTTGAGTGCGACGGCCTGGCGATAGTGCGCGACGGCGTCATTCACGCGACCGAGGGCGTGCAGTGCCAAGCCCAGGTTGTATTGCCACTCCGGAACATCGTTGTTCAGGGCGACCGCTTTGCTGATCATGTCGGCGGCGACGTCGGGCCGCCCGATCTGAACCCCGATCAGCCCGGCGTTGTACAGGCTGCTGATGTGCTTGGGCTCGACAGCCAGGATGTGACGATAGAGGCTGTCCGCATCTCTGAGTTGGCCGGCCTGATGATGCTCTACTGCCTGCGCGAACAGCCGATCGATGTTGCGCGTCGCGATATTCATGTCGATGCCCCGCCGACGACCCCTGAAGCGGCGGCGAGGCAAGCACGATGGACGTCATGGAGCCGTCATCGCGCCGTCATACGGCGGATTTGGCCGGCGCATCAAAGCATTGGGGCCTCTCCGAAGGAGTCCGGTCTCGCCAGCACGGAGGCGATCGGAAGGTGCAACGGCTTCGTCGGGCGTCAATTCGCCGTCAGAGAGGATAAATCTGCGTTGCCAAGCCGCTTCCTGTCGCAGGACAGGTCGATCACGCTTTAGAGAGTGAGCGCGATTCTCAGGCCGTCGCGCAGCCGGGACTCGGACGACTTGGTCCCGGCAGCGATGTCCGGCTGTAACTTCTCGGCGAGTTGCTTCAGAGCCGGCGGCACCGAGAGGCGGCGGAACTGGGCCCAGCACTCTGTCGCTTCGGCTTTGTTTCCGATTAATGCGTAGGTCGCCGCCAGATACTTGTACGACGTGGGGTTGCCGGGCTGGATTGCGATCGCGCGTCGGAACCACTCGGCGGCCGCAGCCTCGTGATGAAGCTCGAGCTCGGCCTTGCCCGCGAAAAGGTAGAAGAAGCCGGTTGAAACGTCCTTCGGGCTCACGCGGATCGCGTACAGAATATGATCGAGCCCTTCGGTCGGTCGTCCGAGCTTGGTCAGGATGTCGCCGAGCTGCGCGAAGGACAGCGGGAGGCTCGGGTTGAACTCGATGCTCTTGGAGATCAGGTCGAAGGCTTCGTTGTATCGGCCGCGCGCCTTCGCCACCATCGCCTTCCAGTAATAGGCCCGATACGACGCGGGCTCTTTTTCAAGCACGCGATCGAGCTGTTCCTCCGCCCGATCGAGATTTCCCCGCGGATCCTCCGCCAGCGAATTCAGCGCCGCCTGTGTCAACGCCATGCTCACGCCCAGCAAGGCTTGAGGGAGCTCGGGCTCGCGCCGAAGTGCTTCCTCGAACAGCGCCAGCTCTTCGGTGATGTTCTTGCGGCTGGGACCGCCGAAATGGATGGCCAGTCCTCTCACCAGGAGATTTCCGACGGTCGGCTCGCGCTCGCGCGGTTCCGGCGTCTGTCCGGCTTCCGCAAGGGTCACGGCGATCTGCACGCCCCGCGCGATGCGGGCTGCAATCTCATCCTGCGCCGTCGAGCGAGCGACATCTTCCCGCTCGAAGCGGTCAGACCAGATCTCCATGCGATTGGCAGTGTCGACCAATTGAACGTTGATGATGGTGCGCGGTCCCTCGCTCCTGATCCGGCCTCCTACGACGTATCGAACCCCGAGCTCGTTCCCGATCGTGGAGACATCCACGCGCCGCGCCCCATATCCGAGGGAGGTCTGGTGCGAAATCACCCCGAGCCCGCCAAACCGGGAAAGGGCGTCGTTGAGATTTTCGGTCAGGGAGCTGGCGAGGTTTCGAATTGCAGGATCGGCGCTGTCGCTGCTGGCAATCGGCAGCAGGAGAATGGGCACGGCTCCTCTGGATTCCACCATCGCGGTGCGACGGGATATCGCGCTGTCGGACGTCGTCGACAACGCATTCGAACCTTCAAGCCATGACGACATCCAGGGCAGGGCGAACAGCAAGGCCGTGACGCACAAGCCCGCAACCGCGAGCGCGGCGACCGATCGTGGCGTGGCACGGGCCGCGGCCAGGATTGAAGTCGTCAGGCTCGATCGGCGCCTTTCGCCGGGGGCGAGCGCTTCCGTATCCATCGATGCGGTGATCGATGGCCGGTCGGGATCAGCGCCGGGCCCGATCGCGGCCTCCAAGCGATCCGGAGCTGGCGCCGGGATAATCGAAATCGTGCCTCGCCGGATGTCATCGATGAGAGCCTGGGTCGCCGGCTCCGGATCGACGTCGAGCTCGTTCTTGAGCAGGGTCAAACACGCGTCCGCATGGGTGAGCGCGAATTCGCGCCCACGATAGCGGGCGAAGATCCGCAGTGCGATGCGCTGGCGATCCTCGCGAAACGCGTCGAACGCGATCAGCCGCTCAGCGGCCGCGACCGCCTGTTTTCCATCTCCGCGCGCGTCGGCGTATTCGGCGCATTTCTCGAATACGTGGGCGGCAACGTCATCGAGTTGGCTCCGCGTCCTCTGGACCCAACTATCGAACGGCTCTTCCAGCGTGAACTCCGACAGGAATTCACCGCGATAGAGCGTCGCCGCGCGCTCGAGATCGGAGGCCTCCGGCGAGTCCGCAAGCGAAGCGAATTCGTCCGCATCAACGCTTACGCGCTCGGCCCGCAGGCCGACCGTATTTGCGTCGACGACAAGGATGTCGGCGTCGCCCTTGAGCAGGTCCCGGCGCAAGGTTACGAGACATTGTCGCAGGTTGTGGCGCGCCTGGTCGTCGCGTCGCTCGCCCCAGAACAAGGCGGCCAGATGCTCCCGACTGGCGCTGCGGTCCGGATGCATCGCAAGGTAGGCAAGCAGCGCCTGGCCTTTTCGGGACGAGATGCGCAGCTCCAACGGCGGGTCGGCGTCGACCAGGACCGCAAACCGCCCGAGCACCCTGATAAGAATGTGGATGGATCCTTGCCTATCGAGCTTGCGCATGAAGCGAACTGGGCGAATTCAAAACGATTCCTAGTTGATAGGGTCCATTCGGGTTCCACGACAAATAAAAATCGTGTAACCGGCGCCGACAGGGTATTTCACACGCGACTCGTGCAGATGGTTGCAAGCCCGGCGCGCAACCGCGCGTCGATCTCAGGACTTGCCCGGCAACAGCTTGCGCGCGGCGTGCGGAAGGACGAACGGCGTCCCCTCCGCCGGAGCGCGCCCGACCGCGTTGGCCACGCCCAGCACGCGTTCAAGCATGGCATCGGTGATGACGCGACCAGGTTCGCCGTCGCTGTCGATGCGGCCATGATCGAGCATGCGCTGGCAGGCGGTGGCGGCCAAGAATGCGAGCGACATCCCGCCCGGTCCCGAGGCGGCTGCGGGGGCCACCCAAGGCCCGCCGTACGCCTATTTCCCGACCTCGTCGTTCAATCTGGTGCATCTCTATCTCGGCTATCAGATCAACCCGGATGCGCTGGCGTCATTCTCGGTGGAGAACCTGTTCAATGAGCAGTATTCGCGTTATCTCGATGTCGCTCCAAACCCGAATCACGCGCTGAACTCGACGCCGCTTCCGTTCTTCAGCCCGGGGATCACGATCAAGGGCGCGTTGACGGTGCGGTTCAGCGATCAGACGCTGTTCGGCGGATGAGAACCCGCCAACTTGCATCGTCGTCGCTTTGTGCCAAGGTCGGCCCCGGCAAGCCCGTGGCCGACCTTGCGGCGGCCGGGATGACGGCGACGTTCGCCCGTCGACAGGAGAAGCAATGATGTTCATCGCCATGAATCGCTTTCGCGTGAAGAAAGGATCCGAGCAGGCCTTCGAGGACGTGTGGCTCAACCGCGATTCGCAACTGACCAAGGTCCCGGGCTTCGTTGAATTCCACCTGCTCAAGGGCCCCGAGCACGACGACTTCACGCTGTATGCCTCGCACACGATCTGGACGAGCAAGGCGACGTTCGAAGCCTGGACCAAGTCGGAGGCGTTCCGCGCCGTCCACAAGGATGCCGGCCAGAACAAGCCGCTCTACCTCGATCATCCGCAATTCGAAGGCTTCGAGGTGCGCCAGACCGTGGAGCGGAGCAAGGCCGCAGTGGCCTAGCGGCAAATCTCGCGGGCTTCGCCTTTTCCGTCGCCCATCGCCGCGCACGAGTTCCGGCGGTAGCGAGGCTGCCCGGCAATGACGAAGCCAGCGCCATGTCGCATTGCGTTTCGTCCGGATTTTTCGGAAACTGCCGGCGCAGAACAGAATCTTGCCGCTGAGTGCAGGCGTCGTGGGAGCGGACGCTTGCGGGGCCACGCGGCCGGCGGGGGCCACCGAGCAGGGCGGAAAGATGGTTTCATCGGATGCAGCAAACGAACCCGCCATTGTTGCGGAGGGGGTGAGCAAACTTTTTCTCGAGGGAACCGTCGTCGCCTTCCATCAGCTCTCGCTCGCCGTCAAGCGCGACGAAATCATGTGCGTGGTGGGTCCCTCCGGCTGCGGCAAGACCACGCTGCTGCGCTCGATCGCGGGCCTGACCGATGTCAGCAGCGGCAAGCTTCTGGTCCATGGCAAGCCGGTGGCCGGCCGGCCGCCCGACGGCGTTGCGATGGTGTTCCAGCATTTCGGGCTGCTGCCGTGGAAGACCGTCTACGACAACGCGGCCTTCGGTCTGGCGATGGCGGGCGCCTCGCATGCGCAGATCCGCGAGCGGGTCGCGCATTATCTCGAACTGGTCGGGCTCACGGGCTTCGAGCGGCATTATCCCTACCAGCTCTCCGGGGGGATGCAGCAGCGCGTGGGCCTGGTGCGCGCCCTCGCCATGAACCCGTCGATCCTGTTGATGGACGAGCCGTTCGCCGCGCTCGATGCGCAGACGCGCGAAATCCTGCAGGAGGAGCTCCTTGCGCTCATGGAGCGGCCCGACGAGCGCAAGACCATGGTGTTCATCACCCATTCGATCGATGAGGCGATCCTGCTTGGCGACCGCATCGCGGTCATGAGCGCGCGTCCGGGTCGCATCAAGGAAGTGCTCGACATGCCGTTCGGATGGCCGCGTGTCGCCGATGCGGTACGTGCCGATCCGCGATTCACCGAATTTCGCCTCCACATCTGGCATCAGCTCCACACCGCCAAGCCGCGAAATCTGCGGGCACCGAGAGAGGTCGCGTGACCACCATCGAACAAGCGCGCGGCCCCCTGGCCGCCGGCAGCGGCGAGCCGGTCGATCTGTCGGGCGATCAGGCGCGCGCAGAGCAGGTCGCGGCTGCCCGCAGGCGTCATCGCCAATGGGTCAATCTTGCGATCCGCGTCGTATCGCTCGCCATCGCGCTCACGCTCTGGGAGGTGGCGGCCTGGAACGTCGATCCGGTGCTGTTCACCTCGCCGACCAAGGTGGCGGTGGCGGCGTACAAGATGGTGCTGAGCGGGGAGCTGTGGACCTATCTGTGGCCGAGCCTCGTCGTCCTCGGCATCGGCTTCGCGCTCGCGGTGGTGTTCGGAATCGCGATCGGACTGATGCTCGCGCGCTTCTGGGTGCTGGACGTGGCGCTCACCGTGTACATCACGTTCCTCTACTCCATTCCCTCTGTCGCGTTGGTGCCGCTGATCGTGCTGTGGGCCGGTTTCGACACCACCGCCAAGGTCATCATCCTGTTCCTGTTCGCGTTCTTCCCGATGGTGATCAACACCTATCAGGGCGTCAAAAGCGTCGACCCGAAGCTGCTCGAGGTCGGCCGCGCGTTCCGCTGCTCGGAAGGGCAACTGTGGCGCAACATCGTCTTGCCGGCCGCGCTGCCGTTCATCGTGACGGGCCTGCGGCTGGCGCTCGGGCGCGCTCTGATCGGCATGGTGCTCGCTGATCTCTACACCGCGATCTCCGGCATCGGCTACCTGATCGTGCGCACCGCGAGCACGTACCAGGTCGACAAAATGTTCGTGCCGATCGTGACGCTGGGGCTGCTCGGCGTGACGTTCACGGCGCTGCTGCGGCTGGCCGAGAAATACGTGGCGCCCTGGACCGCGGCATCGTCCGACGACTGATCCGGGGGACACAATCATTCTTACGACGGATGCGCGGATCGATCCGCGCATGACGAGGCAACCGCGGCGACCCGTGCTATAACGCGGTCCGCGACCACAACGAAAAAAGGGAAACGTGCCATGTCGAACGCCCGTAGATCGATCTATCTCCTGCCGCTGGTCCTCGGCGCTCTCGGGGTGGCCGATGACGCCGCCGCGCAGAGCTGCCCGACCATGCGCAAGATCAATATCGGTGTTTCGGTCGCGCCGCCCAACGTGGTGCACACCTCGCCCTACGTGGCGAAGGATCTCGGCTTCTTCGCCAAGCGCTGTATCGAGCCCAACATCATCCAGTTCGAAGGCGGGCAGTCGGCGACCTCGGCGGCGGCGGCCGCACAAGGCACCGCCATCGTGAGCGTCGGCGACGTCGCCGTCGGCCGCGGCCTGAAGGTGCAGCAGTTCTGGGGCTTGGCGCCCCGCATGCCGCAGGCCTACATGGTGGCGCCCGACGTCAAGACCGCGGCCGACCTCAAGGGCAAGAAGCTCAGCGCGACCGGTGGCGGGGTCGGCGGCTTCAATTGGCGCATGGGCCGCGAAGTGCTCAAGACCGCGGGGCTCACCGTCGATGACGCGCAATTCATCGCCTCCGCCACCGCGGGCCGGCTGCCGGGCCTGATCGCCGGCCAGATCGACGCCGTCGCGCTCCATCCCGAGGATGTCTATCTCGCCAAGAAGCAGAAGCCGACGCTCAATCTCCTGGTGCAACTCACCGAGCTGATGCCGAACTACATGTTCAACGCCTACGGCGCCTCGCTTGACTGGATCGGCCGCGACCGCGCGCTGCTGCGCGATGCCGCCGCCGCGATGATCGAGGCCAATCGCACGATGTACACCGACAAGGCCAAGGTCGTTGCGAGCATCGAGAAGGCGACCGACAAGCCGAAGGAAGCGGTCGAATATGCCATCGACGTGCTGACCAAGAACTGCGTCTGGTCGATCAACGGCGGATTGGATCCCGCTCGTACCGCCTGGACGATCGACAACAGCGCCGAGAACGGCGACATCGACAAGGACAAGAAGCCGTCGGCCGAGCAGGTCGCGAATTTCGCCCTGGCCAAAGAGGCGGTCGATGCCGCCGGCGGCCCCGTCAGCATCGGCAACTGCAAGGATTGACGCACGTTGCGGAAAACGCCCGCCCCGGACTTGAGCCGGGGCGGGAACCTGCTTTCCGAACAGACCACGCGCAAGCTCGAGGGAACTGCCATGAACATCCAGACGCCGCGTCCCGCCGGACACCAGAGCTGGGACGAGGTGCGCACGCGCCTCGACCAGAACGTGCCGTTCTCGAACATGTACGACACGCCGTATTACCGCGACGCGGTCTATGATCATTTCTCCAAGCAGGAATACCAGCGCCGCTATCAGTCGCTGCGCGACAAGATGCGCGAGCACCAGCTCGACTGCGTGATCGTGCCCGGCGGACCCAGCCACTGGAGCTTCGGCGGTGGCATGCAATGGCTCACCGGCCATTGGGAATGGCATGCGATCTCGTCCTATGTGCTGGTGCCGCTCGACGGCGAGCCGACCTTGGTCTTTTCCATGGGCGGCACCCACGCCGAAGCCTGCCGGCGCGAGTGCGCCAATGCCCTGACCGACGTGCGACACAGCCGCAGCGGCAAATATGCCGAGGTCATGGTCGAACGCCTCAAGGAGCTCAAGCTCGAGCGCGGGCGTATCGGCCTGGTCGAGATCGACGCGCGTCACAACGACTACCTCCCGGTCAACCAGTACAACGTGCTGCGCAAATCCCTGCCGGACGCGGAGCTCGTCTTCACCAAGGGCTTCCTGCACGAGCTGGTCGTGGTCCACAGCGAGGAAGAGCTTCGCTGCGTGCGCAAGGCCGGCGTGCTGTGCGAGCGCGCGATGGAAGCGATGGTCGCGCGCGCCAAGCCGGGCGTGCCGGAATACGAGTTGCGCGCCGCCGCCGGCGCCGCCATCCTCGACGGCGGCGGCGACATCGACTTCCTCATCATCGGGACCACGCCGATGGCCAACCCGGCGATGGTGTTCGGCAATCCGCGGCCCTCGCACCGCAAGCTGCAGAAGGGCGATATCGTCAACATGGAGCTCGCCGCCGGCTACAACGGCCTCTCCGCCCAGATCGGCTCGCCGATCACGCTCGGCCCTCCGACCGACATGGTGCGCAAGTTCTGGGACGAGATCACGGTGCCCGGCTACAACAAGATCATCGCCGAGATCAGACCCGGCAACGCCACCGACAACATGCGGCTCGCCAGCCGTTTCTTCCGCGAGCATGGCGTGCAGTCGCGCCCCACCCAGGTGCACGGCATCGATATCGTCACCGACAAGCCGCACGTGTTCGCCGAGCGCACCGAGGCCGACGAGATCGACAAGGTGCTCAAGCCCGGCATGATCATCATGGCCGAGCCCAATCCGATCACGGCGGACGGCATGTTCGGCATCTTCCTCGGTCACACCTTCATCGTGACCAAGGACGGCTACGAGTGCGTCGACAACTTCCCGCTCGAGATCGCGGTGGCGCCGTGCTGAGGGGCGCTGCTGCCGCTGAACTCTTTCGCTGACGTGACATCCAGCGCGCTCCATCTACGACGATGGGCCAGCTCCCAAGTTTTGGGCCGCGCTGGCTGCCGCAAGGCCGAGCCATTGTTAATAACAACAGAATAACAATGGGTGTTGCCTCTCAAACACGTTTTTCCCTCGAAGTTGGGCGGTGCCCCACCTGACAGCGAAGCCGCGACGGGGACACAATGACGGTACCGGCTCCCTCGCGCGCGGCGAATCGCACGGGCGGGGAGGGCTTAGCTACAATTTCAGATGATGCGTAATGTCTACGAGATTCGTGTAACGTTGTCGAGCAAAATCTTACCCTTGCCGCCCGTCTGTAGAGCCGGTTCTCATAAACAGGCGACTGGGTCGATGATCTTCTGGCGTTTGAGAACCTTGGCATAATCCCGATTGACAGCATTTCCTGATCAGGTTTCGCTGCGCATGCCGGCCAGTTCTGTCCTTCATGGAGGTTTTTGCGTGGACAAGAAAGTAGTGCGCGATCTTCGAGAAAAGGAACTGAAGGTCATGATGATGTCGCACATGGGCGACTTCAAGGGAGCCATGGCCCTCATGCTCGATTGTTTCGACGATCTGGATGATGCGATGCACTTTTTCGCGCGGCGCGAGCGCGGCACGCTGCTCGATCTGGCGCCGGGTCAGAAGCTGGATCGCTGGGGCACCACGGTCCACTTCGGCCAACGGCTGGATCGCGACCCCGAGTTGCGCGCCGAGATGCATCGCCATCCCCGCTATCTGACCGCGCTGTTGGCGCACGAGGCCCAGGGGCTGCCCATCATCGGCTTCCTGGCACAGGTAAGGGAGGTGCGGTTCGTGGAGGAAGAGCCGGGCCTCCACTGGCTCCTGCTGCCCGAATGTCACCGCGGCTGTGAATCGCTCGACGGCGGACTGCAGGTAGCACGTTCGTACGATTCCTGCTTGGCGTGCGGCCGACCCCAAGGGGCGGTGAGCGACTGCTCCACCCCGCCGAGCTCGTTGACTACTGAGATGGAACGTATTCACGCTGCCGACGATTATGTGGTGCGTTCAGTGGCCATGAAACGTTTCTCCCGCGATGACGTGCTGAATGATCCGGCCGAAGCCTTCGCAGAGGCCTCGCAGGCGCTATTCGGGAAGCGCCCGGATGAGCTTTTCGGCATCCACAATACGCAGTTGGCGGCGGACACCGATACCATGCTTTACTTCATCCATTTGGCCGATCACGCGCCAAAGCATGCGGCCAGGGATCACCACATGGCCCTCGCCAAGTAGACCTGCCGACTCACCGCGGCGCCGTCGAGCTGCTTGAGGGAGCTCGGCGGCCCTACGCCAACGATTGCAGCTCTCGCTTGGTCCAAGGTCAAAACGTAGCTGGCGGCACGTCTCTATTTGTGCGTCGAAGCAGAGGCGTGGCCGTGCGGCCTTACGCGAGCCGGCTCCCGGGTAGCCGGAGCCGTCTGATGGGCCAGTGTTGTGTGCGCCGCACGCGAGCCGCTAACGCCGAATGCCATGGCCGATGACATCGATGCCGTGCGCGCGCATGGCGACGGCAAGGCCGCTGATTGACGGCGACTCGCGAGCCGATGCAGTATCGACAGGCCCTGAAATCGAACCGCTTCCCTCGACAGCCCCTGACACGCAGCCGAGATGGTTGAACGGGACATCCGCGCGGCCGGTCCGCTCCGCAACCTCGCAAGCCACGTGCCGGCCGATTGGTGGCGTACGCTGTTTGGCGCGCTCTATTTGCGCACCGACGGCGACGTCGTCGAGGATGACCGGCTCACTGCTCAGGAGGTCGACGTCCTGGTCGCGGCGGCGGCTCTTTCGCATCGCCACCGAATCCTGGACTTGTGCTGCGGCCAAGGCCGCCACGCGCTTGAGCTTGCCCGGCGTGGGTTCGACCACGTCACCGGTCTCGATCATTCGAGCTTTCTCGTTCAACTCGCCTGGCAGAGGGCGGCTGCTTCGGCGCTGCGGGGCACGGCGTATACGGGTGCACCGCCATCATGCCTTGCCGTGTGCCACGACAAGTCTGTGGTAAGGGGGCTTGCGCTGGCGCTGAATGTTCCTGTGCCGACCGAAATCCGGCTCCTGTGCGACCACTCCGTCACGGCTTCGCTCGACTATCCGCTCTTTGTCAAACCTGCGCGGGCGGACGGAAGTTTCGGAATCGGCAGCTGGTCTGTCGCAGACAACAGGCAATCGCTCTTGGCCGCGGTCGATCGGCTCAAGCACCAGCATGGCGTCAGCGACATCGTCGTTCAGGAGTTTCTGAGCGGACGCGAATATACCGTCGGTATCATCGGCAATGTCGAGAGCGGCCTGACCGTGCTGCCGATCATCGAGGTCGATTACTCCGCACTTCCATCCGGCCCCCACATTCAATGCCACGACTCGAAATGGGACGCGTCTTCCTCGTCGTGGACTGGCATCCGCTGCTGCAAGGCGGAGATCGGGGAGGCCGAGGCGCGGCACATGGAGAATGCAGCCGTCGCCCTGTTCGGTGCGCTCGGTTGCCGCGACTATGCTCGTTTCGATTTTCGCGCCGGCACGGATGGCGTGATCAGGCTGCTCGAAGTCAATCCGAACTCCAGTTGGTGCTGGGATGGGAAGATGGCGATCATGGCGGGGGTCGCAGGCATGAGCTACCCTGGCATGTTGCAGGCGATCCTCGATTGCGCGTGGAGACGAACACAGTGATTTGCGGACGTCGGAGCGACACGTCGGCGATTGCGCGTGCGAATGCTATGGCACCGCTCCAGCTCAGTTTGCTGGCGGGGACCCGCTTCCAGGTCTGGCACGCACCTTCGATTCGTGCTCTGAGACTGGCGACTATGACCGACAATCAGATCAACACACAGAAAGTCTCCTGCACGTGCTGACCAAGACCGAAGACGCCCGGCGCGTGTCCGCCGCCACCCTGCGGACTTTTCTCACCGATGCGTTGCGCGCCTGCGGGCTGCCCGAGGCCGACGCGGCGACGGTGGCCGCCGCGATGCTGGAAGCCGATCTCACCGGCTCCGACGCCCACGGCGTGTTCCGCCTTCCCGGTTATGTGCGCCAGCTCAAGCGCGGCGTGATGAATCCGAAGGCTGACATCACCGTGGTCGAACGTTCGCCCGCGACCGCGCTGATCGACGGCGACCATGGCATGGGCCACGTGGTGATGACCGCTGCCGCCAATCTCGCCGTCGAGCTCGCGCGTGCGTCCGGCGTCGGCTGGGTCGGTGCGCGCCGTTCCAATCACGCCGGCGCCGGCGCGATCTACGCGGCGATCCCGCTCGCGCACGGCATGGTCGGCATCTACGGCGCGGGGTCGAGCGTGAACCACATGGCGCCGTGGGGCGGCACCGAGCCTTTGCTCGGCACCAACCCGATCGCAGTGGCGATCCCGGCCGGGAACGAGGCACCGGTCATTCTGGACATCGCCACGTCGCTGGCGTCGAACGGCGCCATCAGGACCCACGAGCTGGAAGGCCGGCCGATGCCGGAGGGCTGGGTGCAGAACCGCAAGGACGGTGCACCGATCACCGATCCGGGCGCGATCAGCCAGGGCACCTACCTTCCCATGGGCGGCTACAAGGGCAGCGGGCTCTCGATCATCATCGGATTGCTGGCGGGACCGCTCAACGGCGCGGCGTTCGGCCGCGATATCAAGGATTTTGCCGCGCCGCCCAGCGGCGAGCTCAATGTCGGGCAGTTCGTGGTCGCGCTCGACGTCGCGCGCTTCGTCCCGCCCGATCTGTTCAAGGCGGAAGTCGACCGCCACATCCGCGACCTCGCCGGCTCCCATCGGCTCCCGGGCCTCGACGAAATTCGCGTGCCCGGCCAGGGACGCCTGGCGCGGCGGATCGAGCGGGAGAAGAACGGCGTTCCGCTCAGTGCCGCGGTGGTGAAGCAAGTCGACGAGGTCGCCAAGTCGCTCGGCATCACGCCGCTCAGCGCGCGGACATGAGCGCGCCGCAAGCACCATCCGCGCAGGGATCGCCGTTCTGGCGGTTCTCGCTGCATTTCTATCGTCAGCCCCAGGTGGCCGATACCTGCATCGCCCTGCAGGAGGAGGCGGGCGTCGACGTCAACCTGCTGCTGTTCCTGCTGTGGCAGGCGACGCGCAAGCGCGCGTTGACGACGGCCGAGGTCGCCGAGATCGAGCGCCGGGTCGGCGCCTGGCGGGACATGACCGTCATACCTTTGCGCACCTTGCGGCGCGCGCTGAAGTCACCGCCGCCGCTGGTCGCGGGAGCCGCCGCGGAGCTCTTCCGCACCAAGGTCAAGGCGGTCGAGCTCGAGGCCGAACGGCTGCAGCAGGAGGCGATGTACGAGCTCGCCGGCGCCACGCCGTGGGGACAGGATGCGCCCTCGCTCGCGGACGCGGCGCGCGGCAACATCGCGGCCTATGAGACGATGGGCGGGAAGGCGTTTCCCAAGCCTGCGATCGAAACCCTGCTCGCGGCGCTGCCGGCGTCCGGGCGCACAACGGAGGAATGACCATGGACAAGGAAGTGCACGACCGCGGCCTCGCCATGCGCCGCAAGGTGCTCGGCGAAGAATATGTCGATCGCGCGCTCAAGAGCGCCGACGACTTCAACCGCGACTTCCAGCGCATCGTCACGCAGTATTGCTGGGGCGAAGCCTGGGGCGACGATACGCTCAGCCCGCGCGAGCGCTCGATCCTCAACCTCGGCATGATCGCCTCGCTCGGCAAGATGGAGGAATTCCAGACCCATGTGCGCGGCGCGCTGCGCAACGGGCTGACGCCGAACGAGATCCGCGCGGTGCTCACGCAGATCGCGGTCTATTGCGGCATTCCGGTCGGCGTGGACTGCTTCCGACTCGCCAAGGCGGTCCTCGAAGACAACAAGAAAACCTGAGGAAGCTACAAGCGCCTATCTTCTTGGCTTTTCTGACTTAGGCCGGCGGTCCGCCCTCCTAAGCTCGGCCTCCCCTCTTCGGGGAAGTCGATCACCTTGGCCATGAGGAAGCAGGAGCCCTCCGGCTCGAAGTCGACGATCTTGAGCGCCTTGCCGAGGAGCGGGACGCCGCCCACGAAGTCGTGGGGATGATGGTCCCAGTCCTGGGCCTCGCTGACGACCGCCTTGATCATGCCTTCGCAGTTCTCGATCGCCCAGTTCATCAGCTCGATGAATTCCTTGCGACCTCGGTTCGACGTCGGGTTCGGCGATCCGTCGCCGAACGTGTAGGATGCCTTCCCAGGAAGGAAGGGGTCGCGATTAAAACCCTTCCTCCAGGCCGCGAGCACGACGAACTTTCCGTCATCGCTCTTCTTGGCCCAGACGCCGCGCGGTGCCGTCAGCGTGGCGCCGTGGTGAGCGAAGGCCTCGGTCTTGGTTATGTAGTTCATGACTTTATCCTGAGCAGACACCGCACGTGATCACCTCTACCGTAGTTTTTGACGAAGTGCCGATCAATTCAAGCCGGCGCGGCCCTCAGGTCTGCTGGCGTAAGCCAGCAAGCATTCGAACATGAGATGGGCGTGCGCGTCGGTCGCATCATGCCCGCTCGCGTGACACCAAATAGTGAAATCCCAATCGACGGCGCGGGCGCATGCGACCAGGTCCATGATGGGCGATTGGTGGGGCGGCCAATCCGCGTCAAGCGAATGCGCGGGGTCTTCCCACATCTTGGGCTTCGTCATTGTATCTCCAAGCCTATCACTTGCGGGCATCCCCTAATGGCCAGCCCGGACACAGTGTTGTCGGTCCTGGGCTGGCTCCAATAGGTGTCGGCAATTGTTCGTTCGTCACTCCGGGTGCCGAGTAGGTTCACCACTGGGTTATTGGACCTTCGTCGCATGATGGTGCCGTTTTTCAATGCCCCGGCCACTTACCCCGAGGCTTTGGCGTCAACGAACAAATGTTTGGCGCAGAGCAACAACTCCTGCGCAGGGGACACCGCGACTAAGAAGCAGAGCACCTCAGTCGTACACTTGCGGTACTCATCGGGAGGAAAAGCATGGACGAAATGAGCTGGGGACAGGGAGGCGCTGTGCTGCTCTCGACTCTGGTCATCACTCTCGTGAGCCTGTCGATCAACCAGGCACGAGCCGGAGAGCAGACTAGGTTCTACGGGCCCGATGGACGAAGCACAGGTACTGCCACGACCAGTGGCAACACGACGACGTTCTACGGTGCTGACGGGCGACGCACCGGCAGCGCCACGACCAGCGGCAACACTAAAACGTTCTACGGTGCCGATGGCCGGCGGACTGGCTCCGCAACCGTGACAGGCAAACGTTAAAGCAAAAACCTTCTGATGACCCAGACAATCAAAATCAGGTTCACCGAACCGCAAATAGCGCTCGTGATGCGCGCGCACCCGAACTGCAATCTAGACTGCTTGGCCGAATTATCATTTGAATTCGACCAGGCCGGGAAGATCATTGATTGCACCGCCACGATCAAGGACGGCGGGAGCATGGATCACGATTATGCCGGCAGCGGTCTTGCGCGCTTGTATGCGACGGCACGCCGTCAATTGACGGGTCGACAAACCAGCGCAACGATATTGCAATTTTCGAACGGCGACGAGGCTTGCCAATGCGTCGAGATGATACCCAGGAAATCGCAAGCACCAAAGATGTATCACGGGAAGCCAGTACGTGGGCTAACAGGCCGATGAGCAAGGCAACGGTGTTAACCGATCGTTTTGATCGCGCTCTCCTCTATGCGACCCATGTTCATGGTGGACAGGTCCGTAAGGCAACCTCAATTCCGTACATTGCTCACCTGCTGGCAGTGGCTGCGACAGTTCTGGAGTACGGGGGTGACGAAGACCTCACCATCGCAGCACTCCTGCACGATAGCGTCGAAGATCAAGGCGGCAAGGCGCGGCTTAATGACGTCCGCAATCGCTTTGGCGAACGCGTGGCGCGGATCGTGGAAGGCTGCTCCGATAGTTTGGCAGACACTGGAAAAGGCGAGCCCAAGGCCGATGCGAAAACGCGAAGGCAGGCCTATCTTGCGCACCTGCGAGAGGCCGACGAGGACAACCTCAGGGTATCGTTAGCCGACAAGGTTCACAATGCCCGTGCCATTCTGCGTGATCTGCGAAAACAGGATGTCGGCGAGAAAATTTGGTCGCGCTTCAGTCAACCGAAGGAGCAGACATTATGGTACTATCGGAGCCTCGCTGAAGTGTTCTGCAAACAGCTGCCGGGCCAATTGTCAGATGAGTTACGCGAGATCGTTAAGGTGCTGGAGGCAGAAGGGGGAGCAGCCGGTCGTTGACGTCTGCGTTGGTTGTCCCGCCTCATCGAGCTCCCAATACCGTGTCGGGTAGTCATAGGGGGAGTTCGGAATTGGGCGATCGACGAACGGCCATTGACAAAGCTGGCAAAGCCACTCCGACCAACCGACTGATTAAGGTCATTGCCCCAGCCAAGGCGGTGCTGAGCGAGGGCAAGAAGCCCTGACGGCGATGCCGGGGCGAGTTCCATTTTGTTAACCTTAACCCCGCCTAAGCCCTTGAATTGCGATAAGTTCCGTCGACGGGACTTATCAAGAGGTTGGTGATTTTTTCGACCCATGGTCTTGAATGCGCCTTGTTCCTGAGCGAATCCGAGGCTGGATCATCGTTTGCGTCAGGGGAGGGGGAATGGTTTTCCGCACGGCTGGTGCCATCGCGGCGCTGTTGATCGGTTTGGGGACAACCGGCGACCACGCTTCGGCGCAATATTACCCGCCTCCTCAGGCTTATCCACCGCCTCAGGCGTATCCGCCTCCGCAGGCCTATCCGCCTCCGCCGCAGGGTTACCGTCCGCTGCCGCCGGTCGCGGATGTCGAGGACCGTCAGCCGATCTACGATCAGCAGGGCCGTCCGCTGCCGCCAGCGGCCGTGGGGCCACAGGCCGACGAGCCGCAATATGCTCCACGCTATAGCCGCGGCGGTCCGGCCTATCCCGAACCCGCTGCGCCTGCGCCGAGCTCGCCGTACCAGCCCGACTCCGTGTACCGCGACGCGCCGCTGCAAGCTCCGCCGGGTTACGAGCCCGCCGCTGCCGGTACACGTCCGTATTACGGAGCTCCCGGCGTTGCGCCTCAACCGGGCCCGAACGAACAGGATGCAACGCGCCCGCCGCTGCCGATCAATCCCGGCCAGTTCGGCGCCGGCCAGCCCGATCCTCGTGCCAACGGAGCGGTGCAAGGCGATCCGCGCTACACGGCGCTGCCGCCTGAGGTGCGCCCCGAGACCGGGCCGAAGAAGACGTTGCCGCCGCAGTTCCGTCGCACCCTGGTCGACTACTACACTAAGGAGCCGGCCGGCACGCTCATCATCGACACGCCGAACACCTACCTCTATCTCGTGCTCGGCCAGGGCAAAGCGCTGCGCTACGGCATCGGCGTCGGCCGCGAGGGCTTCACCTGGACCGGCGCGGAGAAAGTGTCGCGAATGGCGGAGTGGCCGGACTGGCATCCGCCGGAAGAGATGATCGACCGCCAGCCGTATCTGCCGCGCTTCATGGCGGGCGGCGATGGCAACCCGCTCGGCGCGCGCGCGCTTTACCTCGGTAAGACGCTGTACCGCATCCACGGGACCAACCAGCCCTCGACCATCGGCACCTTCGTGTCGTCGGGCTGCATCCGGCTCACCAACGACGACGTCACCGACCTCTACACTCGCGTCAAGGTCGGAACGCGCGTGGTGGTGCTGCCGGGCAAGCCGCCGGCCACCACAGCGGCGGCGCCAAGCGCTCCGCCCGCGGCGCTGCCGCCCGGCGGCCAGGCCGTCGTCACCTCGCCGCTTGCTCCGCCGCCGACGGCGATGGCGCGCTGACGCACTCAACTTTCAAGCCGTTTGATCTGGCTTTCTTCGGGGCTCGTCTTTGGCGGGCCCCGAAGCACGTTGTGCGTACGCGCTCAGCGACCGATCCAGACGGTCATGCCGGGTTCGAAGGCCGTGGCATCGCGTTGCGGGTCGAGGCGCAGGCGCAGCGTGTTGCGGTCATGGTCGCCGACCGCGCGTTCGGCTTGCCAGGTGGCGAACGGTCCCAGCGGCAGGATCTCGGTGACGAGGGCCGGCGTCGCCCGCTCGGCGCCAGCGGTCTGGACGCCGACCGTCGTCCCAACGGTGAGGCCGCGCAAGGTATCCTCGCGTGCGTTGAACGACAGCCATCGTTTGTCCGGCGCCTCGATTGCGAGCACCGGCTGGCCGGCCCGGATGTTCTCGCCGACCTCGGCCACGATGACGCTGATCACGCCGTCGGCCGGAGCCCGCAGAATGGTCTTGTCGAGCTGCCGCTGGAGCACCGCCACCGCGGCCGCGGCGGCCCGCACCTGCGCGTCGGCAATGGCGCGCTCCTCCTTGGTCGGGCCTGCGACCGCCGCGGCGTGATTGGCCTGCGCCTCCGCGATGTCGGCACGCCCGGTCGCTACGTCGTTCTCGGTCTGATCGAGGGTCTGCTGCGAGGCATAGTCGTTGCGCGCCAGGTAGGCGGTGCGATCGAGCTGCGCCTGCGCATACTCGAGCCGTGATTTCGCCTTCCCGATCTCCGCCGCCAGTCCGGCGATCTGCTCGGCGCGCACCCCGGCGTAGACGTTGTTGCGGGAGGCGGTCGCGGCGGCAAGCGCGGCGCGCGCCTGCGCCACCGCCGCGGTCAACTCGAGTGCGGAGAGCTCGGCGACGATCTCGCCCGCCTTCACGTTGCTACCCTTCCGCACCTTGATCGCCGCGAGCTGGCCGCCCACTTCGGGCGCGACGCGAATCTCGGTGGAGCGCACGACGCCCACGATCGGCATGGTCGGCTGCGGCCGCAGCAAGAAATAGCCGCCCGTCGCCGCGGCCACGAGCACCAGCAGGACGATGAGGGCACGTACAATCATGCTGTGATTCCGGCTAGCCATGCCGCCTCCGTGCAACGAAATGCGCTGAGATCGCAGCCAGGACGAAATAACCGAACGCCAGAGCCCAGAGCCCGCGCCAGTCGTGCGCCACCTCCCAAAGGCTCGCCCCCAACTGGCCGATGCGCACGATGCCGTCGATCGCGAGATCCGACGGAAAGATGGTGCCCGCCGCCAGCACCGGGGCCGGGATGGCCTCACGCGGCCACGAAAAGCCGGTGAGAAAGAACTGAGGCAGGCTGGTGGCCAGGAAGATGAGGGTCGGCGTCTCCGGTCGTTTGAACCAGGCGCCCGCGGCCTGGCCCATGAAGCTGGTCGCGAGAATGAACAATGACGCCAGCGCGAGCAGTTGCAGCGGATTTCCGAGGGTGGAGAACCCATAGACGCGCGGCAACACGATGAAGTAGAGCGCCAACGCGGGCAGATAGATGGTCAGGTGCGCGATGCCGCGGCCGAGTACGCTCGCGAAGGCGCCGCCTCTCGCCTGCGCCAGCGCGACGCCGGTCAGCATCGCGGCGCCGATCAGCAGGGTCTGCTGCAGGATCAGCACGAAGGCCGCCGGCACGATGTAGCTGGCGTAGCCGCCGACCGGGTTGAAAACCGGCTGCAGCAGGATGTCGGCCGGACTCTGGGCCGCAAGCGATGCCTTGAAAAGGCTGCCGTCGGTGCGCGCGCCGCCGGCGGCGAGCTCGGAGGACAAGGTATTGATCGCTGTAACGATGCCGGTGCCCGTCGATCGGAAGATGAACAGGTAGGTGGCATCGGCGTAGATCGGGAGATGGGCGGAGATGCCCTTGAGAACGTCGCGCTGTGTCCCCGGCGGGATACCGACCACGGCGAAGGCCTCGCCGCGATCGAGCGCCGCCCGCGCCTCGGCCAGCGTGTCGGATTGCAGGGCCACGCTCACCGCCCCGCTGGCGTCCAAGGTCTGGACGATCGCACGGCTGAGTTCGCTCAGGTCGTTGTCGACCACAGCGATCGGGATCTTGCGGAGAATTTGGCTGAGGTAGGGCTGCGGATAGTAGAGGCCATAGATCAACGGCGCGATGAACAGAAGGATGAACGCGCCGCGGAGCGCGAGCACGCGCCGCCATTCGGCGGCGAATGCTCCACCGATGCCGCGCGGCGTTGCGGGCGTTGCCGCCGGTTCCGGCACGGCCGTTGCGCGGCGCGTGCGCCGTGCGATCGCGCGCAGGCGGAGGAGCGCGAACACCGAGTAGATCACGGCTAACGCAGCAAGGGCGGCGAACGGGCGTGCCGAGTCATGCAGCGGCAGCCCGCGCGCCGCCTGTCCGAGTAGCACGGCCATGTACCAGCGCAGCGGGAGCAACGCGCCCCAGATCTCCGCGAAAGCGTTCATGCCGAGGATCGGAAAACCCACGCCGGCATAGCCGAACGCAGGGGAGACGATGAGTCCGGTGATGCCGAGCCCGGTGGCGAGGTCTCCCACCAGAAGCTGAAGCAGCGCGGCCAGCGCGAGATAGCCGATGACCAGCAGCGAGCCCGCGGCGATCATCATGATCACGTCGCCCTTGAACGGGATCTCGAACAAGCCTTCGAGCACCAGCGGCACCGCCAGCATGATGAGGAAGAAAACCGCGAACAGCGGGGCAAGCTTGCCCGCCAACGCGACGATCGGATTGCCGCCGGCGCAGGCAAGCCAGGCGCGCATGCTGCGGCGGCGGAACTCGGACCCGACCGAATAGCCGGCGGCGAGCGCGATCACCGCATGGATGACCATCGGAAGCAGCGCACGCAGCAGGAACTGGGCATAGTTCCTCTGCGGGTTCACCAGCACGATCGTTTCGGCGACCAGCGCCCCGACTTGCAAGGCAGCCGGTGCCGCCCGGCTCGCCGGCGCCGCGTTGCCGGCGGCAACGGCGAGCGCGTCGCTCATGCCCTGCGACGCAATGCCGGCGGCGGTGAGGAATTGCTGGTTGTAGAAGGCGATGACCTGCGGGCGCCGACCGGCCTTGAGATCGCGTTCGAAATCGGCCGGGATGTAGACGGCGGCGATGGCGGCGCCCGATCGCATCGAGCGCGACGCCGACGCGAGATCGCCGGCACGCGCGACGATGCTCAGGCCGGGAGCCGCCGCCACCTGCTCCACGAACGCGCGCGAGGTGTCCGACCGGTCGTCATCCACGACGACCACCCCGAGCCCGCGGATCACCGGATGGCTGAACACCAGGCCGAGCACGACGAAGGCGAACAGCGGCACGCCGAAGATCAGGATGAGCGCGACCCGGTCATGCAGCAGCCAGCGCAGCTCGCGCCGGGCGACGAGGCAGAATCCCGGCTTCGGCCGCGGCCTCATGGGTGCTGCTGCCAGTCCAGGTATGCGCTCATGCCAGGGCGCAGCTCCGGCACCTGCTCGACCGGGTAGGCGCGGATCGAGAAGGTGCGCAGGTCGAAATCACCGGTGGCGCGGGTGGCGCGCCAGCTCGCATATTCTCCCTTGGTGGCGATCAGCTTGACCTCGACCGTGATGCGGCGGTCCGCGAGTGCAGGAATGCGCACGGCGAAGCGGTCCCCGACCTTCAACGTCCTGACCAGATCCTCCCGCAGGTCGAAGTGGATCCAGAGGTCATTGAGGTCGATCAGCGTCACCAGCGGTACGCCGGGCGAGATGTACTCGCCCGGCTCCACGTTGCGCTTGTAGACCTGCGCTGCCAGCGGCGCGGTGATCACCATCTGATCGATGATCGACTGCACGGCCGCGATGTCGGAGACCGCCTTTTGTACGTTCGCCACGGCGATCTGGCGCTCTTCGGCGGTGTAGCCGTTGACCGCCTGCTCATAGGCGGATTTCGCCTGATCGGCCGCGCGCTGACTCTCATGCAAGCTATCCGTCACCTGGTCGAGCCGTGCCTGCGGCGCATTGCCGTGCTCGGCCAACTGGCTGATACGGTCGTAGGTCTTCTGCGCAAGGACCACGCTCGCCTGCGCCCGCTCCAGTGCCGCCTTGCGCGCCGCGATCACCTCCGGGCGCGTGCCCGCATTGATGTTGGCAAGCTGGGCGTCGGCGACGACCTTGCCCGCCACCGCCTGCTCGCGCTTGGCGATGTTTTCGGGATTGTCGATCCGCACCAGCACCGCGCCGGCCGCGACGTTCTCTCCGCGCGTCACCGGAATGTCGGCGACGCGCCCGTCGATGCGCGCGGCGATGTCGAGCCGCGTCGCATCGACTTCGCCCTGGACCAGCAGCGGCTGCGGGCGCACGAGAAACCAGATCGAGAGTCCGGCGATGGCCGCGACGATGACGCCCACGATGATGGAGGGGACCCGGCTGGCGCGCGGCGCCTTGTCGCCCG
Source organism: uncultured Alphaproteobacteria bacterium (assembly GCA_963725065.1). Taxonomy (GTDB): domain Bacteria; phylum Pseudomonadota; class Alphaproteobacteria; order Rhizobiales; family Xanthobacteraceae; genus VAZQ01. The sequence continues at coordinate 636,619 of CAVRXD010000053.1, read as the reverse complement.
ATGCCGGCGCCCCGGCGCCGCGCCCGCTGGCGACGGTGGGGCGGGCTCCAGCACATCCGTGGGCTGGGCGTCGGTACGCGGCGTCTGCATTCCTCAACTCCCCGTGGGGCCGGCGAGGCCCGACATGTCGAGGCGCCGGAGGATCCACGTCCTGAACGATACGACAGGGTCGAAATTCGGGCGAGTGCCCTGGAGGCAATCGACGTCATTGTGATGAGACTTGGCGGATTGATGAGACTTGGCGGCGCTACTTTGGCGGAGCGTGGCCTGCATGCCATTGGCGGGAACCAACGGGCAGCGTGCAGCGGTCAGACGAGGTCGGCGCCTTGGTCCGTTTCGGGTTTACCGTCCGCTGATGACTTCAATCACTGGGTGGGAGCGCCGACCGCTTCTACCATTTTCGACCAGTTCACGATTTCCGTACGGAACATCTTCGCCGTTTCAGCGCGGTTGCGAATGGTCGTCTGCAGGCCCGCGGTCTCGATCCGCCTGGCAATCTCCGGCTCCTGGAGGATCGCGTTGATCTCGCTGTTGAGCTTCGAGAGCACGCCTTCGGGTGTGCGGGCTGGCGCGAAGAAGCCGGTCCATGACGCGGCGGATAACCCGGGATAGCCTGCTTCGGCGTAGGTCGGAACGGACGGCAGCATCGGCGAGCGTTCGGTCGCCGCAATCCCAAGCCCGGTCACGTCTCCGTTGTTGACATTGCGCACCAGAGCCGTAGCCGTGGCGGCGAGCACCGTCACGTCGCCGGTGAGGAGGCCAACCATGGCCGGATTGCCGCCCGGAAACGGAATATGTTTCACCGGCGCCTTGGCCAGCACCTTGAAGAAGTATTCGCCCGCAATGTGCGATCCGGAGCCTATGCCGGCCGATCCCATGAAGACCGTTCCGGATTTCGCTTCCTTGACGAGTTCGGCCAGGGTCTTGATTGGAGATTTCACGCTGGCTGAAAGCGACTCGGGTGCGGACACCGGCAGCGAGACCGCGTCGAAGGCATCCGCGGTATAACCGCGATTTGGCACCAGGGATTCGTTGATCGTCAGCGACGTCGTGGTTACGAGGATGGTGTAGCCATCCGGCGGCGACATCGCGACCCGTCGTGCAGCACGAACACCACCGCCGCCTTCCATGTTCTGCACCACAACGGTCTGCCCGGTACGCTCTCCCAGCCTGATCGCCACCCAGCGCGCAATCGTGTCGGCGAAGCCGCCGACAGCAAATCCTACGATGAATGAGATGCGCTGGCTGGGATAGTCGGTGCTTTGTGCGCTGCCGGCGGTCGGAGCTGCAATGACCGCACCGAGGCTGGCGATCAAAACCACCGCCTTCGATGATTGAGCGATTCTGCTCATCGTGCCTCCCTGATCTCGAGCCGCTCTTGCGTCAGCTCGACGCACCATCGGTCGTTTGGCGCAACACATCCAGGCCGCCATGAATCCCGAGCTTACCCGCAATTTCCGGGCGAATGCCCGGATTGTGTGCGCGCACGCGGAATGGTGCGGCGGCACCCGGTCGTTGACGACGCCGCCGTCGATGGGGAATAAGAGGCTCCTCAGCCGCGTCGTCGCGCTCCTTGGGTCGGCGGGAGATCGCTCGACGCCTTTCCACAGGATGGAACCCCATGCCCATGAGCCTGCTCGGCCGCCGCCAATTCCTGAAATACGGACTTGCCGCCGCATCGGCCGCCGCGCTGCCCGCGCCCGCGTTCGCCTATCCGGACCGTCCGATCCGCCTGATCGTCCCGTTCTCCCCGGGTGGCGCGACCGACGTCGCCGCGCGGCTGTGGGCGGACAAGATGAAGCCGACGCTGGGCACGGTGGTGATCGAGAACAAAGGCGGTGGCGGCGGCGTGATCGGCGCGACCGAGGTCGCTCGCTCGCAACCCGATGGCTATACATTTGTTTTTGGCAACACCAGCACGCAGGTCCTGATCCCGGCGATCATGCCGAAGCCGCCCTACGATGCGGTCAAGGATTTCGCCGGCGTCTACATCATGTGCCTGTCGCCCACCTGCATCGTGGTGCACGAGTCGGTGCCGGCGCGTACGCTCACGGAGTTCATCGCCTACGCCAAGGCCAATCCTACCAAGCTGTCCTATGGCACGGCCGGCGCCGGCACCATGACCAACTTGTCGGGCGAGCTGTTCAAGCATCTGATCGGCACACCCGAGATCACGCACATCCCCTACAAGGGTTCCGCGCCCGGCGTGACCGATCTCGCCGCCGGACATATCCCGATGATGACGCCCAATGTCGGCGGGCCGCTGCTCCAGTTCCACCGCGCCGGCACTGTCCGCATCCTGGCGATTGCCGCGCAGCAGCGGATGAAGGCCGCGCCCGATATTCCGACCGCGATCGAGGCCGGCCTGCCCGGCATGGTGGCCGCCAACTTCAACGGGCTGTTCGCGCGTGCCGGGACGCCCAGGCCGATCCTCGACCAGATCACCCAGCTCACACGCGCGGCGATGGCCGAAGACGAGGTGCAGAAATCCCTGATCAAGTCGGGCTTCGAGCCGATCCTCGATTCCGGACCGGAGGAAGCGTCGAGCATGGTCGCCGATGAGCTGGCGCGCTGGGTGCCGATCATCAAGGCGACCGGCTTCAAGATGGAGTAGGCCTTTTGAACCGGCGCGGCATTGGCAGCCCTTGCCAGTCTCCATGCTGGCTTGACGTGTCGGGATGACATTCATTCGATGAAATCAAATCTGCCCGTCGTGGTCGTCGAAGACGATCCCTGGACCCGCTTGATCGGTGTGGTGCTTGACCCCACGACGTCGGAGGAGAGGCAAGCCGCTTTTGCCGATTTCATGTCGCCCGACGAGCCTGATTTTGCGCGCTGGTGCGACGATCTCAGAGCGCGTGCAGGAGGGCTCTATCCCAGCGAGGTTCGTCTCGTGCCCTCGCAGGCGGAACTGCGCGTCAAGCTTCCGTCCGCCTGCGCCCTGATCGTCGAATCCTTCGCCGTGGGAACGGATGAGCTTCGATGCGCGCCGCAGCTCAAGGTCGTCCAGAAATACGGCGCCCTGCTTCGAAATATCGATGTCCCGGCCTGTACTGCCGCCGGCATCAAGGTTCTCGGGGTGCGCCGGCGAGCCAATATCGCCTGCGCGGAGCATGCATTCGCGCTGATGCTCACGCTCGCAAGACGCATCCACCGCTTCAACGGGCTGACCAGCATCGAGAAGCTTTCGGCTGCGAAAATTCCGTACAAGCCGTTCGACCGCCGACATGTCCCGGGCGGAAACTTGTGGACGCATTACGGGAACCCGCAGCCTGAACGGCAGCACCATCGGCATCATCGGGCTGGGAGAGATCGGCCGCGAGATTGCGTTGCGCGCCGCCGCGTTCGGAATGGACATTTTGTATTTCCAGCGCACGCGGCTGCCGCCGAGCGAAGAGGAGACTCTCGGCGTATCCTATCGGCCGCTGCATGACCTGCTCGCCCAAAGCGACTGGGTCGTTCCGCAGCTTCCAACCGATCCCTCGACCCGCCACTTCATCGACGGTGAGAGACTGGCGTTGATGAAGCCGGGCGCGTGCCTGATCAACGTGTCGCGCGCAGAAGCCGTGGAGCGCAATGCTCTCATCGAGGCGCTCCGCTCGGGTCATCTCGGTGGATTCGCGCTCGACCCGCTCTATGAAGAACCCGGCCGTCCTGATGATGAGTTGCTCGCGTTCGACAATGTGATCCTGACACCACACCTCGCGGGATCGCCGCGATCAAATGGATTGCGAGACATCGAACAGATGGTCACGGGACTTGCGCGGGCGCTGTTCGATTGACCGGTCCCGGCTATCAGTGTCACCCGCGGGTCCATCCCGTCTTCGCGATAATCTCTCGCGCCTTCGGTTGACTCTTATTCCAAGAAGATGGATGCGCGGGTCAAGCCCGCGCATGACAACTTCACGTATCAGCAGAGTTGGAAAGAGCTCTGGTTTCTCCGCTTCCACGCCCTACTGTTTTTCGATGCCGGCGTTCTCGATGACAGAAGCCCACTTCTTGATATCCGCGGACATGCGGTCGCGCATTTGATCGGGCGTGCTGCCGCGGGCGTCCATGCCGAGCTTCGAAGCCGTCGCCCGCAGGGCCGGATCCGAGAGCGCCGCGTTGATCTGCCCATTGAGAACCGTAAGGACGTCCGTTGGCATTCTGGCGGCCGAAGCGAGGCCGTTCCAGCTGGTGACGACGTAGTCGGGAAATCCGCTTTCCCTTGCGGTCGGTACGTTGGGCAGCAGGAGATTGCGTTCCTCGCCTGAGGTCGCCACGATCCGCACCTTGTTGTCGATGATCACTGGTTGCAATGCAGCGTAGTAATCAAATCCGACGTCCACGTCGCTGCGCAGAATCGCCGTGATGAGGTCCGGCGTCGTCTTGTAGGGGATGATGGTGACGTCCGATCCGCTGACCTGCTTGAACAGATGCGCCGACAGATTTTGCGTGCTGCCCGGATTGATGGCGCCGAAATTGAGCTTTCCCGGATCCTTGCGCGCCGCCGTGACCACGTCCTGCAGGGATTTGAGCGGCGACTCCGCCTTCACCGCCAGGAGCATTTCGAAGCGGGCCGTAATCGACACGAATGTGAAGTCGGTCAGCACATTGTAGGGCCGTGCCTTGAACAGGGACATGGCAATGGCCTGCCCGTTTCCGATCACCCCAAGCGTGTAACCGTCCGGCGGCGCCTCGAGCACGGCCTTGGCCGACATCAGACCACCGGCTCCCGGACGATTCTCGATGACGACCTGCTGCTTTGTCCGTTCGGTCAGCCCCTGCGCGAGCAGCCGCATGGTGAGATCGGCGACGCCCCCGGCTCCGAATGGAATGGATATGCGGATCGGCTTGGCGGGAAAGCCGGGCTCCGTCCGAGCGCTGTCGTTCGCAAACGTGCCGATTATTGCCGCCAAGACAACAGCGAGGGGCGCCCGACAGAGCCGCAGGCGGCTGTCCCGGAGGCCCGCCTTGTGCGAGCGCATGGTGAAACCTCCCTCACTTCGTTTTTTTCACGCCGCCGGCTTTGTATCGCCGAAGAAGCACCCGTTGTCGGCGGTCTTAGAGCGTATCTCGTTCGACTCGACGCAAGACAGTTGCCGCGCACTCGGTGTGTGGAGCCGACCGAGTTTGCCTCTTGACTGATTCCTCCCAACAAGACGTGCCCTAGCACGCAGTCCCAGGCGCGCGCTTAAGTCCCTGTCGTTATGCCGCCTGCTTGGCGATCTGCGCCTTCAGGCGCGAATAGACGCGCATCGAGTTGCCTTCGAAGATCTTCTGCTTGTCGGCATCCGACAGCTTTGTCTTGTCGACGTAGCGCTTGGTGTCGTCGAAGCCGAAGCCCGTCTTCGGGTCGTTGCCTTTTACCGCGCCCACCATCTCTGAGGCGAACAGGATGTTGTCGACCGGCACCACACTGGTCAGCAGATCGATGCCCGGCTGATGATAGACGCAGGTGTCGAAGAAGATGTTGCTGCCCATGATCTCATCGAGCTCGGGCTTGCCGTTGTTGAGCGCAATGCCGCGGAAGCGGCCCCAGTGAAACGGCACGGCGCCGCCGCCGTGCGGGATGATGAACTTCAGCTTCGGGAATTGCTTGAACAAGTCCGAGAGAATGACCTGCATGAATACCATGGTGTCGGCATTGAGATAGTAGGAGCCGGTCGTGTGCATCGCGGGATTGCAGCAGCCCGAGACATGGATCATGCAGGGCACATCGAGCTCGATCATCTTCTCATAGAGAGGATACCAGGATTTGTCGGTCATCGGCGGCGCATTGAAGTAGCCGCCGGATGGGTCCGGGTTCAGGTTGCAGCCGACGAATCCCATCTTCACACAGCGCTCGAGCTCCGCCGCGGAGTTCTTCGGATCGACGCCCGGAGACTGCGGGAGTTGGCAGACGCCGATGAAATTCCTGGGATAAAGCGAAACGACACGGGCAATCAGATCGTTGCAGATCTGCGACCATTCCACGCTGACGCTTTCGTCGCCGATATGGTGCCCCATGCCCGAGGCGCGGGGCGAGAAGATGGTCAGGTCGGTGCGGCGCTCCCGCTGCAGCTTGAGCTGGTTCTGCTCGATGCTCTCGCGGATCTCGTCGTCGGACATCTTCAACTGTGCCCGCGGCGGCATCTTGCTCTTGTCTTTGGCTTTGGCGGCCTCGGTCTGCTGCGCGCGAAAGCGATGCAGGTCCTTGGGCTCGGTGGTGTAATGGCCGTGGCAGTCGATGATCATGAGGACGTTGCCTTGGTAAGAGGTTGGGCGAGATGGGGCTGCCAGCGGGGCAGCTCTGCAAGTTGTTCTGCCGGGACCGGCCGAAGGCCCTGACCGGCCGTCGCCATCCGGCAACGCAGCCTATGCGCTCAGTTTCCGCGTCACATCGTCGAACAGGCTGTCCACGCTCAGCTTGGCGGGAATAAGTCCCTGTTTGTGGCAATAGTCGATGATGGTCTCGAGCACGGGGCGGCACGCCTCGACGCCGAACCGGAGCGGCTCGGGATTCTTCGGGCGGTCCAGCCGCATTCTTGCTCTCGACCAGCAGGCGAAAGAACTCCTTGACGACGTCGGGCCGGGATTTGGACAGCTCCGAGCGCACGACGACCATGTGATTGATCGGAATGCCGCCATGCTGTTGGGCCCATCGCTGCGCCGCCGCCTCGTGGTCGGCAATCAGATGCTTCAGACGGGGATCGGGCAGCTTGTCTCCAACCACCGCGGCATCGATTTCGCCGTCCAGCAGCATTTGAGCGAGATCCTTGCCTGCAGGCGCCCGCTTGACGAACGGCGGATCGCGATACTCGGCGACGTGAGGATCCTCGAAGGTGATCCACTCGACCTTGTTCAAGTCGACACCGTATTCGTCGGCGAGAATGCCACGCACCCAGGTGGCCGTCGTGACCGTGTAGGCACGCAGGCCCACGCGCTTGCCCGTGAGGTCTGATGGCTTCAGATCACCCCGTTCGGGGTTGTAGGCGATGGTGTGATGCTGGCCGCGGCTGACCAGCACGGCCGGTAGCAGCACATAAGGCTTGTCAAAAGACTTGGCCTGAAGGTACGTCGCGATGGCAAGCTCGCCGGCATCGAATTTTGCGTCACGCACGATCTGTTTGAAGAAATTGTTTGCGACCTTGACGTCAGCGAAATCGAAGTCGATCAAATCGGAATGCAGCTTGCCGCTCTTGAGCGCCTCGGTGTTGGGATAGTTGCCGAGCATCGTAGCCAGAGCGACCTTGTCCTTGACCATTGGGAACGATCCTTACTTTGCCGGAACCGGGGAGGGCGAGTGAGCGGTGCAGGGGAGGCTGCCCCCGACCGCCTGAATGAAGCGTGGCCAGTGCGGCGGTAACGCGCGCGAATTGATGGGGGTCAACGACATCGTCCTTTGTTCGTGCTCAAGCGACCGAGGCTGTACGCCCGTGTCCGCGCTCGTCGCCGACCAGCTCGCGCGTTTCGGCGAACATATCATCAACCGAGATTCGGCGCGGCAGCAGGCGCTGCTGAAACGCATACTCCGCGATCATCGCGAGGCTCGGCCGGTTGGCTTCGACACCGAATGGAACCGGGTCTGGAGCTGATGCCGGGCCTGCCAACCGCTTGCCCTCCCGCAACAACCGATAGACCTCGCGTGCGCTGTCCGGATCCGCCTGCGACGTCGTGCGCACGCATGACCACGAGATGGTTGATCGGCACCACCTTGTGTTTGGCGTACCACCGCTGCGCTTCGGCCTGAGGATCGCCGAACAACGACTTGATCCGCGGATCACCGGAGGACTCGCCGAGCACCGCGTCGAGCTCGCCGTCGAGCAGCATCGGCACGATCTTTTTTCCCTCCGGCGCGCGTTGCGTGGCGTCCTTGTACTCCGCGACGTGCGGCTCCTCGAAGGTTACCCATTCGATGCTGTCGAGGTCGACACCGTAGTCGTTGGCCAGGATACCGCGGATCCAGGCGCCGGTGGTCGTGGTGAACGAGCGGATGCCGACGCGTTTGCCTTTGAGATCGGCGGGGGTCATCGGCCCCCTGGTGGCGTTGTAAATCGCATAAGGATGCTGGAAGCGGCCGATCATCGCCGCAGGCAGAAGCGCAAGCGGCTTGCCGTGCGCCTTGGCGAGCAGATAGGTGACGATCGCCATTTCCGAGACGTCGTACTTGTCGTCCCGGATCATGCCCTTGAAGCCGTCCCAGACCGGGACGATCTCCGTGAACTCGAAATCCAGACGGTCCGAGCGCAGCGCGCCCGATTTCAGGGGCGCAGTGTGCGGGTACGTCCCGATCAGCGTCTTCAGCGTCTTTCTGCCGCCGCCACTCATCGTCGTGCGATCAGTCCTTCAGGCGCGGATAAATCGCGAGCGCAGTCTTGCCGAAGATCCAATCCTGATCGCTCGACTTGGCAAACGAAAATGCCTTCTGCGCCGCGTTCAGAATCTCCTTCATCGTTCCGATCGAGTTGGGGAAATTCGATCCCCAGCCGATGCGCTCGGCCCCGAACGCGTCGATCACCTTGCCGAAGAATGTCTCCGGCGTGCCCTTGCCCCACGTCTTGGGCGTGACGTTGATCGGCGTGATCTTGAGATAGACCTGCTTGTACTTCGCGAGTGCAAGGAAGTCGGCAGCGCCGGCATAGGGCGGACCGTCCTCGAACGGCGTGCGGGACAGATGATCGAGGAGAATCGTCACCTTCGGAAACTTGTCCATGATCTGGCGCAGCAGAGGGATACCTTCCTGCTTCATCTGCATGCAGACCGGAATATTTTTCGCGGCCGCGTGCTCCCAGAAGGGGTAGCTCTTGGGATCGGCGAAAAAAGTGGCCTGGTTGGGCAACGTGCTTCCGGTGGTGAACAGGCGCATGCCGCTGCAACCGCGGCCGAGCCAGTAGTCGAAGGTCTTCACGGCGTCGGGCGCCAGCACATCTATTGAATACACGCCGGTGAAGCGCGAAGGCACCGCGGCTACCGCATCGGCGACGTAGCTGTTGTCGTAGCCGTAGGCGGTCGAGGAATGAACGATCGCCGCCTTGGCGACGCCGGCTTCGTCCATCGCTCGGAGCAGATCGTCATAGGTGGTCGGACGTTCGGTCGACCACGTGGACTGCGTGCCGCCGAGCGGATCGAGCGGATACTTCTTGGTGTCGGGCGAGACGATGTGCGGATGGATATCGATGATGGATGACATGGCTGGGTACTTTTGCGTGTGATTGGAGTTGAAGGGGTCAGGCGTCGATGGCGACGAAGACCTGGTCGAGTTGCGGACGCGAGGGGATCAGCTTCTGCTGAAGCGCATAGGTGACCAGCGCTTCGATGCTCGGGCGGTTCGCCGCCATGCCGTAGGGCAGGGGATCGCCCATCAGCGAGAAGAAATTGCGATAGCGCTTGTCCTCGGGGCTGTCGCCGCGGCCGAGCTTGATGCCTTCGAGATAGGGCTTCTTGGCCGTCTCGAAGGCGTTCATCAGGGAACGCGGCAGCCAGGGATAGCGCTTGATGTGCTCGTCCTTCACCACGATGAGGCCGTGGATCGGATAGATGCCGGTGCGGCGGAACCAGTCGGCCTCGACCTGCTCCACATTGGCGAGGAGCTCAGGATAGGTGCCGACCGCTCCACCGGTCGGCGCGTTCATGTCCCAGTTGCCGACTGGGGGACCGGCGCGGCCGACGCCGGCCGGGCCGGTAAATCCGGCCTGGATCTCGCCCGCTGCCATCATGCTTTGCAGCGACTTGCCCTCCGGCGCGTGGACCACATTCGGCGGCAGCTTGAGGCTGGTGACGTGTTCCTCGTCGTCCACGACCCAGGTGACCTTGGACGAATCCATACCGTACTCGTTGATGAAGATGCCGCGCGTCCATACGCCGGTCGTCACCGAATAGGCGCGCACGCCGACTTTCTTGCCTTCGAGGTCCTTGGGCTCACGAATGCCGGAGTCGGGCCGCACGACGAAACCGCCATGGTGGAAGCGGCGCATGACGAAGATCGGCATGGCGATATAGGGGGCGCCGAGCGCGCGCGCGATCATGTAGGTGGTCGGCGCCATCTCGCAGATATCGAACTCGAGGTCGCGCACCATGCGGCGGAACGCCTGGATGATCGGTGTCACCTCGACCATGTCGGCATCGACCCCCTCAATCGGGATGCTTCCATCCTTGATGGCCTTGGTATGGCCATAGGTGCCGATGGCAATCTTCAGCCGAGGCCGGTCGGCTCCGGTCGGTAGCTCGCCGCTCTTTTGTTGTACATTCACGACAGAACCTCTTCGTTCATTGTCTGTAGCGGGATAGTCGATTCATCATCCCGTTCTAAGCCTCTTGTTTGCGCGTGATCTTTTCCGAAAACCGGTTTCCACTTTTCGGGATCACGCAGCTCTTTGTCGGAGCATGATCCTTTCCGAAAATCGGTTCCCACTTTTCGGGATCATGCTCTATTGCTTCTCGACGCCCGCCGCCTGAATGACTTTCGCCCATTTGGCGATCTCGCTCTTCATGCGCTCGTCGAGGAATTCCGGCGATCCGATCATGGGATGAATGCCGAGATCGCCCATGCGCGCCTGGATTTCCGGGGTCTTCAGCGCCGCAACAATATGCTCGTTGAGCTTGGTCACGATGTCCTTCGGCACACCGGCCGGGCCCTGGATGGCGTTCCAGCTCGTGACGACAAAGTCGGGATATCCGCTTTCCTTCACGGTCGGGACGGCCGGCAACTGCGGCGCTCTTTGCTCGCCCGAGGTTGCAATCACCTTGAACTGCTTGTTGACGATCGACGGGCCGAACGCGGCGTAATAGTCGAACCCGACGTCGACATCGCCGCGCAGGATCGCCGTCACCAGCTCGGGCGTCGTCTTGTAGATCACGATCGGGGCCTGCACGCCTGTGGCCAGCTTGAACAGCTCGGCCGACAAGTGCTGCGTGCTGCCGGTGGCGATCGTGCCGAAGTTCAGCTTTCCGGGATTGGCCTTCGCATAAGCCACGACCTTCGCGACCGTATCCAGCGGCGAATCCGCCTTGGTCGCCAGCAGCATCTCGAACTCCGCCAGCGGCGCGACCGGCGTGAAGTCGCGGACGACGTTGAAAGGCAGCGCCTTGAACAGCGACTCGCTGATCGCGCTGCCGTTGCCGGCAAGAAAGAGCGTGTAGCCATCCGGCGGAGACGCCAGCACCGCCTTCGCGCCGACGATACCGCCGGCGCCCGGACGGTTCTCGATGACGAAGGTTTGGCCCATCGCTTCGCTGACCTTCTGCGCCACCAATCGCGTGGTCACATCGGCGACGCCGCCCGCGCCGTAGGGCACGATGATGCGGACCGGCTTTTCAGGATATTTGGTCTGGGCCTGGGACAGGCCCGTGCTCGCGAGCGCCGCGCAAAATGCGGCCATGGCCGCCAGACATGCGCGCACGCTCATTGAGAGATCGCGGGACATTCAATTTCCTCCCGATTGTGCAGCTTCTATTTTGATTTTCTGGCGGGATCATTGGAGAACCCGGCGGCTCCTGTCTATTCCGATTTTCCTCTCGCTGCGATATTGAAAACGTCATACACGACGTATAACTCGCCGGATGACCTCGGTTTTCGGGCATTTGTGGCGATATCTAGAATATATCCATGAACAGCTTCCGATTGACGTCAGAGCGATGATAAATTTCCGGCTGTTGCGGCATTTCTGGTATTTCATGGCAGTCGCCGAAGAGCGTCACTTCGGCCGTGCAGCCAAGCGCCTCGGCGTGTCGCAACCGCCGCTGAGTCAGCAAATCCAGGTGCTGGAACGCACCCTGGGTGTGAAGTTGTTCGAGCGCTCGCGCGAGGGGGCCCGCCTGACCAGGGAAGGCTCGCAAATCCTGGAGCCGGTGCGAAGTTTCCTCGATCACGCCTACCGGCTGGAAACGACGGTCATGGACGTGCGCCAGGGGCGCGGCGCCGGCATCGCTTTCGGCGCGATCAATTCGGCGCTGTTCGACGTCATGCCGCACGTGTTGGGCACCGCGCGACGCCAGTATCCGACGCTCTCACTGACGCTCGCCGAAATGGACAGCGCGCAAGCGCTCGCCGCCGTTCGCAATGGGGAGATCGATCTCGCCTTCGCTCGCTTCGATCACCAGATCAGTCCGCTTGCAATCCGGCCCATCACGACCGATCACCTCGTCGTCGCCCTTCCGATCGACCACCGCTTGACCAATCAAGCCAGGGTCGCATTGAGCGAGCTTGCCGATGAAAGCCTCGTGCTGTTCCCGCGCCGCATCAGTCCGCACTACTTCGACATCATCGTTGCGGCATGCCGTGACGCCGGTTTTTCGCCGCGCGTCATGCACGAGATCGGATCGGTCGTCTCGCAAATCGGCTTTGTCGGATGCGGGTTCGGCGTCGGTCTGGTCCCTAGCCGCTCGATGCGCTTTGGCAGCAGCGCCGTTGCGTTTCGTCCGTTGGTCGAAACGATCGACGTGGTCACCATCGCCGCGGTCTGGGATCCTTCGCTCAACAACGAGTTTGTGCCCAGGATGGTCGAGATAGCCCTCCAGGTCGCCGGCCCTGTCGAGACCAAGCCGATGACCAAGAGCCTCACCGACAAGAAAGCGCGGGCGCAGCAGCGCTAGACTGGAGCGTGTCGTGTCGCGAGGGAAACACCTCAAGCGGCAAACTCAGTCTGCTCCCCTCCCCCTTGTGGCTCTCGGGGTGGTGTTTCCCCAAGATGGAAGTTGATTGCTGGCGGTTCATGGTGGCTCGTGCGCGCTCTGTCTGCACGACAGTCGGTAAATTCACAAGACGCGGGCCATCAGAAAAGCCCCCGAGGCGCGGCACGCTTACTCCGCTTTGCACCGTCAGCGGGTCTTTGAAGTCCCTGAACTCGCTCCGCCGCGGGTTCCCTGTCCACTTGTCGAGTCCTGTTGACCCGGTGCATACCCCGAAGCGCCCGGCTGGCCAGCTTTGCTTCCTTTGTCCTGCATCTTCTGACCAGGGGCGTAGCCGGATGCGCCGGGTTGGCCCCGCACTGAGCCCTTATCCTGCATCTGTTGTCCGGGCGCGCGATCTTGCGCAGTCTGTGCAAGGCCCACGGTCGTAGTTCCCAGCATGAAACCCATGGCGACTACAGCTGATAGAGCTTTGTTTCGCATTGCCGTCTCCTTGAGTTGTCGAGGACGATCATCAACAACATTGCGAAGCCTTAGTTCCCCGAGATTCTTGTTCGCTGTAAAAGTCATGCGTCGATTAGCGCAGCGCAAGGAAGATAACTGGGAGGGCTGGACGATAGAGGTCGTCACAGAGGTGGGGCGCCGTGTGTGGGAACTTCCATTCAATGCGAGAGAACCAAGGCTTATTGCGCGAGGGTTCCTTTAACCCTCTGGCCCCGTCTCTTTGAGGTTTGCCCACGTCAGCCACCTCTGCCAAGTCTCTTCCAAATAGCTTTTTGCGTCTTCCAGTGACCCGGCGGTGCCGTGGCCGCGCATGTCTATCGGTTTGCCGAGGACGCCATGGATCGACCAAAACCATGTGTGCGGTTCGTCGCCGTGGCCTTCGCGGGCTTCGTAATAGATGTAGCCCACCGCCCAGCCCCCGCAGAATGCGGTGCAGTCCTTGCGAATTTCGGTTGGGGACAAAGCTAGGCCGGTCTCGCGGAACTTCAGAGGCATCCTGTACCGGAAACAGTTACGCCCCCGCGCAGTGGGTAAGTGCAGCACCGACTATGAACGAGAACTGAATGGCTCAAGGGGGAGGGGAACACACCGAGTGCGCGGCAACTGTCTTGCGTCAAGCCAAGCGGTATACGCACGAGAAGCGCAGCGACATCGAACGCCGGCACCTCGACATTGTCTATGCCTTCAGAAGGCGGCGCGGATCGGGCTCGAACGCATTATCAATCACCCAGCGTGCGATCTCACCGTGCGAGGCGAACCAGACATCGGGGAATTGCGCGAAATGGCTGAAAATCTTCTGGTAGATCGCCGTGATCATCGGCCGGCCGCCATTGTGGCAATGCATGGAGATCGGCAGGTAGCTGCCGGGCTCACGCAGGTAGAGATAATCGAAAGCTTCCCGATAGACGTCCCACAAATCCATCGAGCTTGATCGCAGCACCCGATTGTCGGTGAAGTCACTCCACGGTATGTGCGCCATCCGACCGTGCTTGAGGTCGACGATGCGCGGCACGTCGTTGTCGCGTGCGTCGCCATGCCATTTCAGCCCGGCAGCCGCCAGCAGGTCGTGCGTATGCGGTGAGAACGCCATGCTCGGGCTGACCCAGCCCTCCGGTCGCTGGCCGGACGTCTTCTCCAGGAGGTCGAGGCATTTCGTTATGGTCGCCTCCTCCTCTTCGGGCGTCATGCCGTTCATCGGCTTATCCTGCAAATAGGCATGGCCGGCGACGTCATGACCCGACTTCACGATCTGGGCGACCGCGTCCGGAAAGATCTCGCAGCAACGGCCGTTGATACCGAACGTGCCGCGGATGCCGTGTTCCTTAAGCAGGTTGATCAGGCGATAAACGCCGATCTTGCCCCCATAGCTGCCCCATGCGATGCCGGCCAGGTCGACCACGCCGGGCTTGGGCGCGGTCGCCTGCACGCCGTACGGCGGCGCCTTGCCCTCGGACCATGTCTCCAGCATGACGCTCACGGAGACGCAGATGCGCTTGCCGTGTGGCCAATGGAATTCCTTCGCCACTTCAACCTCCTTGACGTCGCTGACTGAAGACGGTGCCGCCGAACGGGATTGGCGAATGTTTCTTGTCGGCGAACCGGCACCCATTCGCCGGAACATGCGCTAGCGCCGCTCGATCCCCGAATCCGCAATGACCTTGGCCCATCTTTCGATCTCGGAGCGCATGCGCTGATCTTGCAGATCGGGCGGCAATGCCTGCGCGACAAATCCGATCTCGCGAAACTTCGCCTTCACGTCGTCTTGCGACAGAATCTCGGTCGTCGCTTGACGAATCACGTCCAAGGCAGGCTGCGGTGCGCGCGCCGGCGCATAAAGCGCGTTCCACGATGAAATCTCGAAGTCGGGCACGCCTGCCTCGGCCATGGTCGGAACATCCGGAAGCTCATCGAGACGCGCAGCGCTTGTCGTGGCGAGCGCCCGGATCTGCTTGTCGCTGATGCCTTGCCGCAGCCCGCCGTAAGCATTGACGACCAGATCGACGTCTTTGCGGATCAACGCGATCGAAAGCTCTGAGGGACCGCGATACGGCACGACGGCGACGTCGAGATTGAGCACGGACTTGAACAACAGCGCGGTGAGATGATTGCTGGTACCCGCACTTGAAGTGCCGACGTTGATCGTCCCAGGCTTGGATCTGGCCGCCGAGATGAGGTCCTGAAGCGATTTATAAGGCGAATTCTGAATTGGTCACGAAGAGATAAGAGAACTCGCTGACCCCGACGATCGGTTTGGTTTCCTTGCGGGGATCGAACGGCTGGGCAAACAGGCTGACACTGATCGCAGTGTTGTTGCCGAACCACGCGATCGTATAGCCGTCATGCGGAGCATTGATGACGGAGCGGGCGGCGGTTACCCCGCCCGCCGCGGGCTGGTTCTCGACAATGACCGGCACCCGCAATCGAAGCGACAGCCGATCCGCAAGAAATCGCAGCGCAATATCCGATGCTGACCCGGCCGCCAAAGGCGTGACGACCTTCATCGGTCGCGAAGGGAAGGTTTCTTGCGCGAGTGCCGGGGCCGAGGCGATGTCGGCGGCGGCGATAAGGCCGATGAAAGAAAGGACGCAGATGTCCTTGATGCGCGGGATGGCGAACATGCTGCTTATGATCCTCTCCTGGGTGCGCCTTGCTTTTGGCGCGTGGGTAACAGCCGATCGGTCCGATCGATGATCCCATTTGGCGCTATGGAATGCCGCCCGATGCGACGGATGTCCATTCCGGAATTGGGCCATCCATGAGACCAAAAATATATGGTCGTCAGGTGGCTGGGCTGGTCGCGCATTCCAGGGAGAGCGGCAACCACAGTGCGTTCATCGGCGCCCTTGAGAAGCCCCGTCGTCCCATGGCGCCAAATGGGAGCGCGTCCGTATCACTCCAGCACGCGCACCGGCTTGCCGTCGAGGAACGCGCGGATGTCGTCAACCACTCCGCCGAAATAGGCGCGGTAGTTCTGCGTCGCCACATAGCCGAGATGCGGCGTGAGCACGACGTTGTCCATCTTGCGCAGCGGATGATCCACCGGCAGCGGCTCGACGTCGAACACGTCGAGGCCGGCGCCCGCGATCTTGTTCTCGCGCAACGCGGTGAGCATCGCGGCCTCGTCGATGATGGGGCCGCGCGAGGTGTTGATGAGGTAGGCCGAAGGCTTCATCAGCGCGATCTCCTTGGCGCCGACGAGGCCGCGCGTGCGCTGGGACAGGATGACGTGAATGGTGATGAAGTCGGCCTGCCGGAACAGGTCTTCCTTGCTCACATAGTCGACCCCGACCTCCTTGCACTTCTCCGGCGTCAGGTTCTGGCTCCAGGCGATCACCTTCATTCCGAACGCCTGGGCGATCTTGGCGGTGCGGGTGCCGAGCTTGCCGAGGCCCAATACGCCCAGCGTCATGCCGTCGAGATCCATGCCGATCGTGGTCTGCCATGGCACGCCGGCCTTCATCCGCGCGTTCTCGTAGCCGATGCGCCGGGTCAGCTCGAGCATCAGGCCGATGGCGATACCGGAGGTCGGATTTCCCGTCGACGGCGTGCCGCAGACCACGACGCCGCGCTCCTTGGCGGCGGCGACATCGATGGATGCATTGCGCAGCCCTGTCGTGATGAGCAGCTTCAGGTCCGGCAGTTTCTCGATGACGGCGCGCGGGAAGGCGGTGCGCTCGCGCATCGCGCACACGATGTCGAAGCCCTGCAGCGCCTTGATCACGTTCTCGTGGCTGCCGAGGTGCTGGTTGAAGACCTTGATGTCGAGATCGCCCGAAACCTTCGACCAGTCCGTTATCTTGAGTACGACATTCTGGTAGTCGTCGAGGATCGCGCAGCGTTGGCGAGGCATAGCGAATGTCCGTGGTTGGCCCGTGGGTGGGGAGGGAGGACGGAGCCCCCCTATAGCACACGGCAATTCACGGCCAGCGTGCTTTCAGCCGGCGCGAGCAAGGGCATGGGGAGGTGGACACTCGATATGGGGTGACTTAGCCGTTGCCGACCTCCGTCGGCGTCGCCGCTGCCGACCTCCGCCGGCGCCGTCTCAACGGTGGTCAGGCCGGAACCCGAGGATCAGCGCTTCACGCGCACCGGGACCAGCACGGGTATCGCCCGATAAGAGACGGACGCCCGGTCGTGCTTGGCGTGCCACTTGGGCCCAGGCCCGCGCATGTAATGCTGCTCGGGCCGGTACGGATCGAACAGGCTCCTGGCCAGATTCTGCACGAATTCGGCGAGATCGGCCGATAAGCCCGATGCCTTGCGAACTGTCTTTCCCATGACCCCCTCCGGTGACTGATGTCTTTGCCGGTTCCGCTTTCGCTCCCTGCAACCCCGGGGAGCGCCCCATGGAGGCCATTGTCCGGGCAAATTTGTTAAAAACCAGTACCAATTTGTTAGTGATTTCAGTTTCCTGACAGTCAGTTGCAGAAAAGATACGGTTAGGGTTAAGGATCGATGCAATCAGGTCACAGTCGGGCGAAGATCGTACGGCGGAGCCTCCGGCTATCGCCCGCCGACCCCGGGTTCCGACCAAATCCAACCACCTCGGGGGAGCCCAAGAGCAGGTGGCGGAAGGCCGAATCAAACCGGCGGCCGATGCTTGGCCCGCCACTTGGGTCCGGGTCCGCGCATGTAGTGGAGTTCCGGCCGGTAGGAGTCGACCAGCGTTCCCGAGAAAATACGGAACAGGCCGGCAAGGTCGGCCAGTGCGCTCCAGGCCCGGCAGCGGTGGGTTCGATTGGTCGTGCTCATGACTTTGTCCGCGCGACTGTTGCCTGTGGTCCCTTCTCTTGTTGGTGACGGCAGCGGCGGCGGCGTTCAACGCGCTGGCGTTAAACATTGGTAAGACTCCGCCGAGCTCGGCGTCCCTGACGATCGAGATACGTCGTCCGCCAGGCGGCGGACGCGAATTGCGCGGCCGGAGATTGCTGCGCGACGGCCTTGCCCTCGCGCGCGGGTCTCGCTACATCAGCGGCGACTTCCCGACATCCGGCGCCGACAGGTGCCCAACGATGCGAGCAGGGCGCCGATGGCCCGTCAGTTCATCTATCACATGGAAGGCCTCACCAAGACCTACCCGGGCAACCGCAAGGTCTTGGAGAATATCCACCTGTCGTTCTATCCCGACGCCAAGATCGGCGTGCTCGGCGTCAACGGCTCCGGCAAATCGACGCTGCTTCGCATCATGGCCGGCATCGACAAGGAGTTCACCGGCGAGGGCTGGGTGTCCGAGGGCGCGCGCGTGGGGTATCTGCAGCAGGAGCCCCAGCTCGACGCGAGCAAGAGCGTGCGCGAGAACGTGATGGAGGGAGTGGCGCCGCAGAAGGCGATCCTCGACCGATACAACGAACTCGCCATGAACTACTCGGACGAGAACGCGGACGAGATGACCAAGCTCCAGGACGAGATCGAGTCCAAGGGGCTGTGGGATCTCGACTCCAAGGTCGACCAGGCGATGGACGCGCTGCGCTGTCCGCCGGACGACGGCGATGTGGAGAAGCTGTCCGGCGGCGAGCGCCGTCGGGTCGCGCTCTGCCGGCTGCTGCTCGAGCAGCCCGAACTGTTGCTGCTCGACGAGCCCACGAACCACCTCGATGCCGAGTCCGTCAATTGGCTCGAAGGCCATCTGCGCAATTATCCCGGCGCGATCCTGATCGTCACCCACGACCGCTACTTCCTCGACAATGTCACCGGCTGGATCCTCGAGCTCGATCGTGGCCGCGGCATTCCCTATGAGGGCAACTACTCGGCCTGGCTTTCGCAGAAGCAGAAACGGCTCGCGCAAGAGGGTCGTGAGGAAGAAGCCCGCCAACGCACGCTGGCGCGCGAGCAGGAATGGATCGCGGCCTCCCCGCGCGCGCGGCAGGCGAAGTCCAAGGCCCGCTATCAGCGCTACGAGGACCTGGTGAAGCAGGCCGCAGAGAAGACCACCCAGACCGCGCAGATCATCATTCCGGTGACCGAGCGGCTCGGTCAAAACGTCGTCGATTTCGAGGGTCTCACCAAGGCGTTCGGCGACAATCTGCTGATCGACGACCTCACCTTCAAGCTGCCGCCGGGCGGCATCGTCGGCGTCATCGGCCCGAACGGGGCTGGCAAGACC
This sequence comes from uncultured Alphaproteobacteria bacterium, assembly GCA_963725065.1. Lineage (GTDB taxonomy): Bacteria > Pseudomonadota > Alphaproteobacteria > Rhizobiales > Xanthobacteraceae > VAZQ01. Next base: position 617,421 of record CAVRXD010000053.1, on the reverse strand, counting down.
ACGCTGTTCCGGATGATCGTCGGGCAGGAGAAGCCCGACACCGGCACGATCAAGATCGGCGAGTCCGTGCATCTCGGCTACGTCGATCAGTCCCGCGACGCGCTCGACGGCAAGAAGAACGTATGGGAGGAGATATCGGGCGGCCAGGATCTCATCCTGCTCGGCAAGCGCGAGGTGAATTCGCGCGCCTATTGCTCCAATTTCAACTTCAAGGGCGCGGACCAGCAGAAGAAGGTCGGTTCGCTCTCGGGCGGCGAGCGCAACCGCGTGCATCTGGCCAAGATGCTCAAGTCAGGCGCCAACCTGCTCCTGCTCGACGAGCCCACCAACGATCTCGACGTCGACACGCTGCGCGCGCTGGAAGAGGCGCTCGAGGATTTTGCCGGCTGCGCCGTCATCATCAGCCACGATCGCTGGTTCCTGGACCGTATCGCCACCCACATCCTCGCGTTCGAAGGCGACAGCCACGTCGAGTGGTTCGAGGGCAATTTCCAGGATTACGAGCAGGACAAGATGCGCCGGCTGGGGACCGACTCCACCATTCCCCATCGCATCAAGTACAAGAAGTTCTCGCGCTAGCAGTGGGCCCGATGGGGTCGAGCTCCGCCGGTATCCATTGAATTCGCGGGCCCTGGGGCGAGCAGCTCTGCGACGTATCGCAATAGCGCAAGCAATCCGGATTCTGGATCAGCGGTGATGCATCGACGTAACCGCGTCGCCGCCCGGCTGCCTGTCTCCCCATCAATTGACAACACGGGTCACGCAGTGGCCTTGTGAGCTGTCAGTCTGACCCGAACACGACAGCCGGCTATGAGCAACCCGCCGACGGCGTCAGGAGGCAGATAGATGATTCGATGCGTGCGCCTTTGGACCGGCGAGGACCAGAACTCATATTTCGAGGAGGGCTGGCTCGAGCTCGAAACCGGTCCGCATGCCGATCTCCTGACCGGAAAATTCCCCGCGACGACCGTTTCGTTTCAAGAGACGGCATCCGGCGGCGCGCTTGATTGGCACACCGCCCCGGTCCGGCAACTCGTCATCACGTTGAGCGGCACACTGGACTTCCAGACGCGTGACGGAGAGCACTTCCTGCTGCACCCAGGCGACATCCTGCTCGCCGAGGATACGGTTGGAAGCGGCCATTCCTGGAAACTGGTCGATGCCGCGCCATGGCGCCGGACATATGTGGTGCTTGCGCCCGGCGCCGTGGTTCCGTTCCGGCCGGGGAATTCGCGCAGATCATGACTTGCGTCGATCCAATCTGAGCCGCCAGGGAGAACGTCGATGATTGGCGATCCTGCCGTCAAGGAACCGGATGTCGTCCTCATCGGCGCCGGAATCATGAGCGCCACGCTGGCGGTGTGCCTGAAGGAGCTCGAACCTTCGCTCAACATCGAGATGTTCGAGACGCTCGGCGGTCCGGCCCTGGAGAGCTCCAACGCCTGGAACAACGCGGGCACCGGCCATGCCGCGAATTGCGAGCTGAACTACACGCCCGAGCGCAGCGATGGAAGCATCGACATTTCCGAGGCGCTGCGAGTCAATGTGGAGTTCGACCTGTCGCGACAGCTTTGGTCCTATCTGGTGAAGAAGCGGGCGATCGCGGACCCGCAATCCTTCATCCATCCGGTCCCGCATATGAGCTTCGTGCACGGCGCTCAAAACGTTGCGTTTCTCCGGAAGCGCTTCAAAGCGATGTCGGCTCATCACTGCTACGAAGGCATGGAATATACCGAGGACAAGCGCAAACTGAGCGAGTGGGTGCCGCTCGTGATGGAGGGACGTGCCGCCGACGAGCAAATAGCCGCAACGCGGATCATCACGGGCGCGGACGTGGATTACGGATCGCTCACCCGCAGCCTCGTCCGCTATCTCGAGGGAATGAAAGGCTTCGCGGTCCACTACTCACATCGCGTGACCAACATCAGCCGCGAGCCGGGCGGACGCTGGCGCATCGACGCCACGGACACCAAGAGCGGCGACGTGCGGTCGATCCCGGCCAAGTTCGTCTTTCTGGGCGCCGGCGGCGACGCTTTGCTGCTGCTGCAGAAATCCGGCATTCCGGAGGGAAAGGGCTACGGCGGGTTCCCGGTCGGCGGCATCTGGCTGCGCTGCGATGATCCGGAGATCAACAAGCGCCACCACGCCAAGGTCTATGGCAAGGCGTCCGTCGGCTCCCCGCCGATGTCGGTTCCCCACCTCGATACAAGGGTGATCGGCGGGAAGCATTCGATTCTGTTCGGCCCCTATGCGGGCTTCTCGACCAAGTTTCTCAAGCACGGCTCGCTGCTCGATCTCTTCCGCTCGATCAGACCCGGCAATATCGGGCCCCTGCTGGCGGTTGCCCGCGACAACTTCGACTTGACCAAATATCTGATCGGTCAGGTGCTCCAGACGTCGCAGCACCGGTTTGCCGCGCTGAAGGAATACTATCCGGGAGCGAAGCCGGCGGACTGGGAGCTGGAGGTCGCGGGACAGCGGGTTCAGATCATCAAGCCGGATCCCAAGCGCGGCGGGTTTCTGGAGTTCGGAACCGAATTGGTGGCGGCGGCCGACCGTTCGATCGTTGCATTGCTGGGAGCCTCGCCCGGAGCATCGACCGCGGTCTTCATCGCGGTCTGCGTCCTCGAGAAATGCTTCAAGAGCGAGTTGACGGCGAATGACTGGCTACCCAAGCTGAAAGAAATGATCCCTTCCTACGGTGAATCGCTGATCGAAAACGCCGAACTGTGCCGGCGCGTGCGCGCAGAGACGGCGGCCGTTCTGCATCTGGAAAATATCTGAAGCAGCGATCCGCAAGGATGCAAATAGCGCCGCCGCCTGCCGGCGGCGGTTGCCTTGACATCACATGGGCCGCGCTGCGAATGAAACGACCGAGGCGAACGTGCTCGCCGGCCTGCATTCACCAAGGAAAAATCAAGCGTGATGAACCACCGGCAATCGACATCCATCTCATGCGAACGCTGCCCTAAGCACGCGAGGGCGCCAGGCGCAACGGCGCACGCCGGGCCGGTGGCTTGCGTCATCGCCGTTCGGAAAGGCTCGTCAGGACCAGCGCACGACAGGGTGCGCTGATGGCTGACGATTGGAGCGCGCGCCAGTATCTCAAGTTCGAGGACGAGCGCACACGGCCACCGCGCGATCTGCTCGCACAGGTGCCGTTGCAATCTCCCCGCCGCGTGGTCGATCTCGGCTGCGGGCCCGGCAACTCCACCGAGCTTCTGATCACACGCTATCCGCAGGCCGATGTCGTCGGAGTGGATTCATCGTCCGACATGCTGCGCCAGGCGCGCGAACGGCTGCCCTACTGCAGCTTCGCCGAGGCCGATCTTGCCACCTGGAACCCGCTGGAGGGCACCGACCTGTTATTTGCCAACGCGGTGTTTCAGTGGGTTCCCGACCATCCGGCCGTGCTGCGGCGTCTGCTCGAGCGGCTGCCGGAAGGCGGCGTGCTGGCGCTGCAAATGCCGGACAACACCGATGAGCCGGCGCTCGCCCTCATGCGCGAGGTCGCAAAAAGCGGCCCGTGGGCCGCGGAGGTCGGGTTGGCGGCAGCAGCGCGCGACGATCTGCCGACACCGGCGGCCTATTACGATTTGCTCAAGCCGCTCTGCGCGCACCTCGACATCTGGCACACCGTCTACAACCATGTGATGGCCGGTCCGGATGCGATCGTCGAATGGTTCAGGGGCTCGGCCTTGCGCCCGTTTCTGTCCGTGCTCAACACCGACATGCGTCGCGGTTTTGTCGCCGAGTACAGCGCGCGCATCGCCCGCGCTTACCCCGCGCGTTTCGACGATCACGTCCTGCTGCGCTTTCCGCGGCTGTTCATCGTGGCGACACGCTAGGCGCGGGATTGCCGGGTCGATCAGCAGGCGGCCATGGATGCTTTGACCAACATGGATGCTTTGACTAATCGACAGCCAGGCTTTTTGCCTTCACGCGCACCTTGGTGGCGATCGGGCCGGTGTCGCCCAGATCCTCGTTGTAGTAGACGGCGTCGCCGCGTTTGAGATCGTCGATGTCGCCGTTGAGCAGCGCGTTGCGGTGGAAGTAGAGCAGGCCGCCTTCCTTGGTCATCAGAAATCCGAAATCCTGCTCGGGCGTGACCTCGGCAATCTGGCCGAGGGACTGGTTCTCGGTATCGTGGTCACCGACCTTGGTGCGGCCATCGCGCTTGGCCTTGAGGGCGAGCAATTGCCGCTCGGCGATGCGGAAGGCCTCATGGATGGCCTTGCGCAAGTCGGGGTGCTGATACTTCCGCAGCAGGTGTTCGGGCTCGTGGCTGACCACCAGGTCGGGGCGGCCGGGAATGCCGAGTTCGATGTGGACGACCGGCGGGATGGCGCCGGTGCGGTCCTTGGCGCGCTGGTCGATGCGGACCCGGCAGGAGACCAGCCGGTCGTAAAGCTTTTCGAGGTCGGTCACCCGGGCGCGGACCTCCTGTTCGGCCCATTCCGAGCTGTCGATATTGTGAAAGGCGATTTCCAGCGGCACTTGCAGCATGCGGAACTCCATATCTTGGGCGCTTTTGGGCGCCAATTGTTAACGCCCGGTCAGGTGGAATCGTTGCAAAGGATGGCAACAGCGGAACCGTCCGCGGTTCGCCCGCAGTCGAAAGGGTTCAGGCCATGGGTCGCTTTGGCAGATATCCGGCAGTTCTTCTCGGTGCGTGTCTTGTGGCGTTCGCCGCCACGTCCGCGCCTGCCGCCGATCCCGGCTTTCAAAAATGGCTTGCCGACCTGTGGCCGCAGGCCCAGGCGCTCGGCGTTTCGCGCAGCACGTTCGACGCGGCGACGCGCGGGGTCGAACCCGATCTGACGCTGCCCGATCTCGACCTGCCGGGCCGCGAGGGTGCACCACCGCGCGGCCAAGCCGAGTTCGTGCAGACGCCGGCCGACTACATCAAGGAAGCGAATATCGCGCGCATGGCGGGGCAGGCGAAGAAGCTCGCTGCCGAGCACGCTCGCACGCTGGCCGCGATCGAGCAGCAATCCGGTGTGCCGGGCAACGTGCTGCTGGCGATCTGGGGCCGCGAGACGGACTTCGGCACCTACAAGCTGCCCAAGAACGGCATCACGGTGCTCGCCACCCAGGGCTATTACGGACGACGCAAGGACATGTTCCGGCAGGAACTGCTCTACGCGCTCAAGATGGTGGAGGAGGGCCACGTCAAGCTCGCGGACCTGCGCAGCTCCTGGGGCGGCGCCATGGGTTTGACCCAGTTTCTGCCCTCCGAGTTCTACAAATACGCGGTCGACTTCGATGGCGACGGCAAGAAGGATATCTGGAAGTCGGTGCCCGATGCGCTCGCGTCCGCCGCGCAGCAGCTGGCCGGCAAGGGCTGGCAGCGCGGCGTGCACTGGGCCTACGAGGTGCGCGTCCCGTCGAGCGTGGACTGCACCATCGGCGTCCCCGAGGTCACGCGGCCGCTCGGCGAATGGCTCAAGCAGGGATATGTGCTCGCCCATGGCCGCAAGCCGGATCCCGCGGAGCTCAGCGAGCCGGCGTCGCTCCTGCTTCCCGAAGGCACGTACGGACCGGCGTTCCTCACGCTCAAGAACTACTACGTCATCAAGGAATACAATTTCTCCGATCTCTACGTGCTGTTCGTGGGGCATTTGAGCGACCGCATCCGCGATCCGCGCCCGTTCGAGACGCCGTGGAGCAAGAACACGCAGCTGCGCACCGCACAGGTCGAGACCATGCAGCGCACGCTCACCAAGCTTGGTCTCTACAAGGACAAGATCGACGGCAAGGCCGGCATGCTCACGCGCTCGGCGCTGGGCGCCTATCAGAAGGCCAACCGGCTGAAGGTTGATTGCTGGCCCACCTCAGCCGTGCTCGACGACATGCAGAAGCGCGCGGCAGGCAATTGACGTCGTCGCTGTCTTAACCAGCGAATCGCGCGCTTGAAATGAAAATGGCCGGCTCGTATGAGCCGGCCATGATTCCAAGTGAGGCGAGCCGATCAGCAGGCGACGCGCACCGGCCGCATCACGTAAGCCTGATAACGCGGCGACCAAACCTGCTGTTCGACGAGACAGGTGCGCACCGGCACCGCATAGACCGGCGCGGGCTCGACATAGACCGGCGCCGGACGCGCATTCGCAACGGCACCGCCAATGATGGCGCCGGCGACCAAGCCGCCGAGCACCCCGGCTCCGACCGCGCAACCGTCGCAGCGGGCGTCCGCCGCAGTCGGCATGGCGGCGATCGCGCTTGCCATGGTCGCAGCCGCAACGAAGGCAGTAAGAGTCTTCTTCATCAGAGATTCTCCTTGAGCGCCGGCAAGGCCGGACGCGGGAATGGGTTGCGATATTCGAATAAGCCCCAGCTGAGCCATTTCCCCGATTCAGCTGCTGGTACATAAGCGGGGTAATTTGTCGGAATTTTGGTCGGTCCTGGGCCAGCTTACGGTGCTCCAAGAGGCAAAAAAGGCCGGCGGTCCCGAGGGAGCCGCCGGCCTAGGTTCCGCGATCCGCGGGAGGAATCCGTGGGCGTCAGCACACCCGATAACGATAGCCGTTTCGCCAGCGCCAGCAGCCGTAATAGGGCCCGGGTGCGGAGTAGCCGCCGTAGTAGGCGGGCGCGTAGCCGTCGTAGACCGGGGCGGGCTGGTAGTAGCCGTACCCGCCGTAATAGGGTCTGGCGTACGCGCTGCCGATAATAGCGCCGGCGGCCAGACCGCCAATGATGGCCGGTGCCCACCATCCGCGGCGAGCATCCGCCGCGGTCGGCGCGGCAATTGTCGCGACCGCGATGGTCGCGGCCGCGGCGACGGCGGTCAGGGTTGTCCTCATGACGTTTACCTCGTTGTGCAGTGGAGGGCGTAACGATGAGTTACGCTGTTGGTCTGAGTCTTCCACGCCGACACTGAATGGAAACTGAACGCGTCCGGGCGTCCGGGCTGCGGCTGCCCGAATGCTGCCATGATTGATTTGTCGCTTCGGATCCTTCGTTGGAGGCCGTGCGCCCTGCGAGCGAAGCGCGCCGTCGTGGCGCGATGGCGGCCAGCGGCCGTCAGGGTTGCCCGACTCCAGCCCGTGAAAATACGCTATGGTCCGGCTTTCACCCGCGACGCCGATCGCAGAGGAGATGCCGGTGCTGACCCGACGTGAAATTGTAGCGGCTGCGGGCCTTGCGCTGATCGCCGGGCCGGCGAATGCGCAAGGCGGCTATTCCGACCGGCCGATTCGGATTCTTGTCGGCTATCCCGCTGGCGGCGGGGTCGACATCGTGGCACGGCTGTTCGGCGAGCCGATGAAGGCGACGCTCGGGCAGTCGGTCATCGTCGAGAACCGGGCCGGCGCCAGCGCGATGATCGCCGCCGGCGCCGTTGCGAAGTCGCCGCCGGACGGACTTACGCTGCTGATGGCAGCCTCGGGCGAAGTCGCGATCAACCAGCATCTCTACAAGGACAAGATGAGCTACGACCCGCTGCGCGAGTTGGCGCCGGTCGCGCTCGTGGGCATCGTGCCCTGCGTGGTGGTGGTCGCGGCGCAGACCCCGGTGCGAAACGCTGCCGAGCTGATCGCCTATGCGCGCGCCAACCGCGGCAAACTTTCGTTTTCCTCATCGGGCATCGGCAACCCGCAGCAGCTCGCCGGCGAGTTGATGAACAGCATGGCGGGCACCGATGTGCTGCACGTGCCCTATCGCGGCTCGGCGCCGGCGGTCACGGATGTCGCGACCGGCGCCGTCACCATGAGCTTTTCCAGTCTCGCCGCCGCATTGCCGCTCATCCAGGATGGCAGACTGCGCGCCGTCGCGGTCACGTCGCGCGAACGCATGCCGCAACTGCCCGACGTCGCGCCGCTGGCCGAGGCTGCGCCCGAGCTCAAGACTTACGAGCTTCTCAACTGGTTCGGCATGTTCGCGACCGCCGCGACGCCGGAGCCAATCGTCGCGCGCCTCAACGACATCGTCACGACCGGGCTGCGCGACAAGGCGATCGCCGAGAAGCTTGAGGTTCAAGGCATCGTGCCGCGGATCATGAGCCCCGCGCAGTATCGCGACTTCGTGACGTCGGAAGCGGAGAAATTCGGCAAGATCGTCGCGCAGGCCAATATCAAGGCGGAAAACTGAGTGGCACCGTCGTATCGCGACGGCCCGCCGGACGAACCGCCAGCGCTCCGACGCTCGCTGTCGTTCAGGCAGGTCGTTATCCGATGAAGATCTTTATGACGGTTAATGAATGATGTCTGACGAATTCATTCCCAGGGCGCTATGTGATAGGTCCCGCCCCGTGCGCCCATGGTGACCTTGAATTTGAGCTCGTTGTCGCAGCTCACCTTGATCACCTGGCCGTAGCGATCCTGGCCTTGCAGAGTGCCGTCCGTCACGGCGGGGCAATTGAGGCCTTGCGCTTGAATGATATCCCGAAGAGAAGCCATCGCTTCCGGCGAGAGGCCCCCGGCCTGGCGATCTTCTGCGCGCGGCTGCATGGCCTGCGACGGAGCCGCCACTTTGGTCTCCGGGTGCACCATGAACACGATGACGAGAATGGCAGCGGCGGCCAGTGCAACAACACCGGCCACGATCGGGAGGATTGCTCCCCTGATTGATTTGCTCATGTGGGCCCCCGTAGTCATGGGACAAGCAGTCGGAAAATTGCGGCAAGATGACGTAGTGCGTGCGCGCCCTTTTGACGCGCCAGCACGAAATACCGCTCATGTCCCGCAACGCTCTCGATTTCGGTTGACGACGAGGGACGTCTATGGATGGCACGCCGGTGGCGACGTTCGGGGAGTCGCGTCGGAGTTCCGCAGCGGTGCGTTGTCACCTGCACCCACAGTTCCCGACGCGGCGCAGCCGGGGGCGGGTCTATTGCTGCGGAATCGGCACCTCGTGCACCTTCATCGCTAGTGCAACCGAGGTGTAGTAGCCGAGCAGGACGAGCACTTCCGCGATGCCCTCGCGGCCGAGCACCTGTTCGATCTCCGCGAATTCGGTGTCCGACAGCTTCGCACCGCTCACCAGCGCCGCGGCAAACCGATGGACGGCGCGTTCATGTGCGTCGGCGAGCTTCGGATCCTTGCCGGCGAGGATCGCGTCGATGGTCTCCTGCGACAGGCCGGCGGCCTTGCCCTCGCGGATATGCGCTTGCCGGACGTAGTCGCCCTGCCAGTGCTGCGCGATCACCAGAATGCCGATCTCCACCTCGCGCTTCGACAGCGACGAGAACTTGTTGAGGAAGGTCCCGATCCGCTCCATGCCGCTGGCGACGGTCGGACTGTGGATCCAGATCTTGTAAGGCCCGAGGATGCGCCCGCGTCCGGCGGTGAGCTGATCGAAGACCTTGCTCTGCTCGGATGAAAGCTTTTCCGACGGAATCTCGAGGATGCGGTTCATGATGCGGCCAGGTCCTTGGGTTCGTGGGGTGATAGCGAAAGGCCGCAGAGCGTATCGCGCAACGGCGCAGGCTGGAATGCCGGCGGAAGCGCTCGCGGCGGCTTCCGACGGGCAGGTTGGGTTCAATTGAACTTGAGGTTCGCCGCCTTGACCAGTGCGATGTTGGTGTCGATCTCCTTCTTGATGAGCGCATCGAATTCCGCCGACGTCATCGGCATCGGCTCGATACCCTGCGGCTTGAACTTGTCCGTCACGCCCGGCGTGCGCAGCGCCTTCTCCGTCTCCCGATACAGCTGGTCGATGATGGCACGCGGGGTGTTGGCAGGGACGAACATTCCCATCCAATAATTGTAGTCGGAATCGGCGAGGCCGGCCTCCAGCGTGGTCGGCACGTCAGGCAGCGCCGACGAGCGTTTGGCCGAGCTCACCGCGAGCGGGATGAGCTGACCGTCGCGGATGAACCCAAGCGCCGCGGACATGCCCATGCAGGTGAAGTCGACGCGCCCGGTCGTCACCTCCGTGAGCGCTTCCGGGCCTCCCCTGAACGGCACATGGACGGCCTTGAATCCCGCGCTCACGCGCAGCCGCTCCGCCGCCCAGTGGGTGGCGCTGCCGACGCCGGCGGACGCGTAGGTGAGAGAGCCCGCTTTGGCGGCGGTGACGAGCTCTCCGATGGTCTTGATGCCCTTGGCGGGGGAGATCACCGTGACGTTGGGAATCGTGCCGAAGGGGATGACGGCGGAAAAATCGCGCGCCGGGTCATAGCTCACGTTCGGATAGGCGGCCGGCGCGGCGGAGTGAGCGGATGCGTTGATCAGGAGCGTGTAGCCGTCTGGCTCCGCCTTGGCGACCATGGCGGAGCCGATGGTTCCACCGGCGCCACCGCGGTTCTCGACCACGATCGGCTGACCCAGCTGGCTCGAAACCGGATCGAGCACGATGCGTCCGACGATGTCCAGCGAGCTGCCGGCTGAGAACGAAATCATCGCGCGGATGGGCTTGGCCGGCCAGCTCTGCGCCCGTGCGAGCGTGGGCAGTGCGGGCGTCGCGAGTGCGGACCCGGCAAGGTGCAGGAATCGGCGGCGCGTCGTCATCTCATTCCTCCCTGAAGCATTATCGTTGGGAGGAAGCGTAGCCCGGATCCCGCCGCTGCTCCAACGGCGACTGTTGACTTCGTTGCACAGCAGCGGCGGTAGGCCGCAATCTGCGATGCTGCCGAGGCAGCGCGGCAGACCGGCATCCCCGGGAATGCGGCGGTCAGAAAAACCGGTTCGCGGGCCGCGGCAGGCCGAGATTCTCGCGCAACGTCTTGCCTTCGTACTCGCGCCGAAACAGGCCGCGCCGCTGCAATTCCGGCACCACGCCGTCGACGAAATCGTCGAGCCCGCCGGGAAGGTATGGGAACATCACGGTGAAGCCGTCGGAGCCTTCGGTGGCGAGCCATTCCTCCATCTCGTCGGCGATGGTCTTGGGCGTCCCGACCATCGCCAGTCCGGAATAGCCGCCGAGCCGCTGCGCGAGCTGGCGCACGGTGAGGTTCTCCTGCCGCGCGAGATCGATCGCACGCTGGCGGCCGCTCTTGCTGGCGTTGCTTTCGGGAATCTCCGGCAACGGTCCGTCGGGATCGAACTTGGTGGCATCGTGACCGAGTGCGATCGACAGCGAGGCGATGGCATTGGCGTAATGCACGAGGCTGTCGAGCTTGGCGCGCTTGGCGCGCGCCTCCTCCACGGTGTCGCCGACCACGACGAAACAGGCCGGCAAAATCTTGAGGTGGTCGCGGGAGCGCCCGGCCTTCTCCGCGCGGCCCTTGACGTCGGCGTAGAACGCGCGCCCCACCGCGAGGCTGGACTGCGCGGTGAAGACGGCCTCCGCGGTCTCGGCCGCGAGCTGGCGCCCCGCCTCGGACGCGCCGGCCTGCACGATGACCGGCCAGCCCTGGATCGGCCGCGCGATGTTGAGCGGACCGTGCACGGAGAGAAACTCACCCTTGTGGTCGAGCACATGCAGCTTGTCGGGGTCGAAAAAGATGCCGTGCCCGACGTCGCGGATGAATGCGTCATCCGCCCAGCTGTCCCACAGCCCCGTCACTACGTCGTAGAACTCGCGCGCGCGGCGATAGCGCTCCCCGTGATCCATGTGATCGGTGAGCCCGAAATTCAACGCCGCGTCCGGATTCGAAGTGGTGACGATATTCCAGCCGGCGCGGCCGCCGCTGATGTGGTCGAGCGACGCAAACCGGCGCGCGACGTGATAGGGCGCATCGAACGTGGTCGAGCCGGTGGCCACCAGACCGATATGCTCGGTCGCTCCCGCCAGCGCTGACAGCAGTGTGAACGGCTCGAACGAGGTCGCCGTGTGGCTGCGCTTGAGTGCGTCGATCGGCATGTTCAGCACGGCCAGGTGGTCGGCCATGAAGAAGGCGTCGAACTTGCCGCGCTCGAGCGTCTGCGCGAAGCGCTTGATGTGTGAGAAGTTGAAGTTCGCATCCGGAAAGGCGCCGGGATAGCGCCAGGCGCCGGTGTGGATGGTGGCCGGTCGCATGAATGCGCCCAGCCGAAGTTGACGCGACGGCGCCATGAGTGCCTCTTGTGTGGATCAAGGACGAATTCGAAAGCGCGATGCTGGTATATAGGCGCATCGCAATGCCGGCGAAACTGGTGAGCGTCGCCCGGCGGTCCTGGAAAATTTCGTCTCCAGATAGAGGCGAGGGCGATGGAAATCTACCGTCGGGAAAGCCTTCCGAGCAACGGCAGGCACCAATGGCGGCTGGAGCCGGCCTGTGGCCGCCGGCCGTCGCGTCGGCCACAGGCAGGTCCGCGTGGAAAGTGGTGAGCGTAGCGGTCAGATCGGCTTGACTTGCACCTTGCGGAATTTCACCACGCCAGCGCCGTACTGAAGCGCGATTCGTCCACTCGCGAATTTGCTGTCTTCCACGCCGTCGACGGTGCGAACACCATTGAGCGTCACCGTCAACTTCGGACCGTTGGCCGTGACCTCATAGTTGTTCCATTTTTCGCCGGCCTTGGGCATGGGCGAGACCTTGGCGATGTTCACGATCGCGCCGGTGCCGTAGCTGGGGTCGGGACGCGTGTCGAAGATGTTGACCTCGTAGGAGCTGTCGGTGCCCACCTTCTCGGGATTCGTGCAGCGGATGAAGATGCCGCTGTTGGCCGCGGTGTCGACCCAGAACTCGGCTCTGAGCTGGAAATTGCCGTAGGAGTTCTTCGACACCAGAAAGCCGTTCCCCTTGTCGGCCTGGACGGCGCCATCGACGATCTTCCAGTTGGCATCGCCAATCTGATTCCAGTCATTCAGGTTCGAGCCGTCGAAAAGCGTGACCCATCCCGCGTCGGCCTGGCCCGACGCCGGCTGCGAGTGCCAGAAGGCGGTAAGCCCGAGCAGCAACAGTGCCGCAGCGATAGCGGAGCAACGTTTCATGGTGGTCTCCTCCCGTATGTTGAAGATTGGTTGTTATCGGAGGGCCGACGCCGTGGAGTTCTGCGCATGCTCCCCGACCGTTTGTGCGCAGCGAAATGATAGCAAACGCCGTGATCGCCCTCCAGACACCAGCATGCGGCCGGAGCCGTTCGCGTCGGGGTTGGCGTCGGCATCGGGGAAAGAGCGGCCGGTCCGTCCCGGCGGCAGGCCGAGCCGTCGAGCCAGCCGATGGTGGAGAGCTACCGCGCGCGGTGCCACCGCCCGGCGGGCCGCTTGAGATCTTTCGAGTGGGGGGTGCAAGCCGATGATCGGCACGACCGTCAGGTCCCGTCCGGGGCCGCGCGCGTGCGTCGCACAATGAACAGGTACGGTAAATGCACCGGCAAACCGGTGCAGGCGGTGACAGATTTTGTCCCGCCGTCTGACCCCGCCCCTAAAAGGCGAAGGCGTTCAGCACAAGCCCGAACGTGAACAGGCCGCCCAAGATCAGTCCGAATAGTTGAGTAATCCGTCGCTCACTCATGTCACCCTCCAGCACCGAATGATTAGTCGGTCGAACGACCCCGTTGGTTCAAAGGCCGGGCTGAAATGACCGATAACCGATCCAGACGGCCGGCCCCTGCGGTGACGCTGGGTCACATCCGCGGGCACGGGTGCCGGGATTTGCTGGTCTACTGTGCTTCCGGATGGTGCCATCACAGCGCGACCATGAACGCGGACTGGCTGCCCGATGAGACGCCGGTGCGGTCGTTATGTCCGCGGATGGTCTGCACCAGATGCGGAATGATCGGCGCGGACGTGCGGCCGGACTGGTCGCCCCACACGCGGCCGGCCCCGCCGCCGGCGGTGGCAAAGCCTTCATAGCCGGGCCGAACCGTCCGGCGGCGCGGGCACATTCTCAAGAGCAACCCCCGCCGCGGGGAGCGGCGGGGGTTGTACAGACGCCGGACGGGAAGCACCCGGAGCCGTGCCGCATTGCGCGCCGAGGGGGCTCGGGGAGGCGGCAGCAGCCGATCGCCTAACCGACCTCGACGTCCTTCCAGAACCCGAACCGGTTGGCGACCTGCTTCATCGCGGGGCGCGGTGCCTCGTAGGACCAGGCCGCACGGGCGTGACGCGCGCCGTCGATAACCACATCGTAGAACTGGACGCCGTGGGGACAGGCCCGATCCAAGTCCGTCTTATCCGCTTTTTCCAGCCATTCCGTGCGCACTGTCGAAGGCGGGAAATACTGGTAGCCGTCGCATTCGACGATGTCGTCGCTCTCGGCAATCACGTTGCCGCCAAGCTTTGCCCTCATGCCAAATCCTCCATCAAAGAGACAACGCCGCCAAACCATCCCGTTGCGGTGAGCCTCGCATTGAAGGTGCGTGGCCGCGCGGGCGTCGCGCCATATGTCGAAGCGGGGCAGGGCGATCGCCCCGCTGGCGCCGGCTCAACGTGCGCGCGGCTAGTAGCAGATGTCGACCCAATTATACCCGGTCCAGGCGAGGCAGGCGTCGCCGTAATAGGACGACGCGGAGTAGCCGCCGTAGGGATAGTTGTAATACCCCCAGCTCCCTAAGCCCAAGCCGAGGCCTGCGGCGATCGGCCAACCCCAGCCACCCCAGCCCCTGCGCCAGCCCAAGCCGCCACCGCGGAATCCGGCGACGCGAACGCCGCTGCCGATCACCGGGCCCCGGAAGCTGCGCGCATAACCGATGCCGCCCCGGTTGAATGCAGCGCCACGAAAGCCGCCGCCAACGATACCGCTCCGGAAGCCGGCGCCACCGATGCCGCCGCGAAAGCTGCCGCCGCCGATCGCGCCGCCGCGGAAACCGCCACCTCCGCCCATGCCGATGCCGCCGCCGCGCCCGCCGCCGCCGAAGCCGGGGCCACCACCGCGTTGGGCGGAAGCGTCATCCGGGACCAAGCCGGTCAACAGCAGCGCTGCAGCGCCAATAAGCAATAGCTTTTTCATGGACGCCTCCTTGGTGCCGTCAACGAACGGCATGCGTGTTCGCCCGCACCCCTATATGCGTCGACGGCGAAAAGGGTTCCAGTACCGCCGCTCGCGCACGCGCGATCGTGATCGGCAAGGCTGTACCGAACCGGTCGGTGGTGCGGTGCGTCAGTGCGACGGATTATGGATTTTCAGACGAAGCGTCCTGCGCCGCAGCGGCGCGCGCGCGCTGCAATGATCCGAGCGCGACACGACGGACATGGAAGCGCGCAAACCGCTGCAGGGCGGGTGGTTCGGACTGCAAGTCGTCGACGTCCGCCACCGGCACAGTGATCTTGTAAAGCATGAACCGATTGCCGGCGTAGACCGGCACCAGCCGTGACGGGTCCGGATTGGGGTACTCCGCCCCCGTGAACAGCACATAGACGTAATCGAAATCGGCAGTCCAGTTTGCCCAGTAGGGCGGCTCGTCATCATCGCTGAGGATCGAAGGCTGCAGCAGCTGCTTCACGGAGGGAGGCGTTCCGTCCTCGGTATCGACGCGATCACGATAATTCCGGCGCACATGCATCACCTGCTTGCCGAGCACGGTGAAGGCGGTCGTGACCAGGGCGGAGCGCTCGATGATCGCGAGACAGGCGGCGTGCATGAGCCAGAGCTCGCGGGCGTTATCGCCATTGTCGGGATCGGCATAGGCGACAAGCACTTTCGCGCCGCGGTCGATCTGCCGGACCGAGTCGCGAAACGCCGAGGTCCCACGCGAAACCTCGTGCCACACGCTCTGCACTTCGAACGCGCGCACGGCGAGCATTAACACCAGCACCGTCGCGAAGCCCCGGCGCACGAAATCGTCGCGCAGATCGAGGTGGGCGCAGGCGATGATCATGAATGCCAGCGCGATCGGCAGACGCTGATCTGCCATGTAGGTGTCGAACATCACGCGCGGCATCACGAAATACGTCACGCCGCCGACCACGAGCAGCACCCAGCCGAAAGGGTGGAACTGCAGCGCACGGTGGCGGATGCTCCAGACGGCCGCCGCCGCGACGATTGCCGCCAGGAAGAAGGTGGCGGCGTGCGAATAGACCTCGATGACGAAGATGAGGCCACTCAGCTTGCCGTTGAGCTCCCAGTTGAAGTCCCATCGCAGCCCCCAGGTCGGGCTCATCAGCATGAGCGGGATCACCGGCAGGAACGGCAGTCCGCATGCCACGAAATCGAGCAGAGGCGACGGCCGTCCGTCTTGGCGGCGTTGGAACAGAGACGACAACGGCTTGCGCCCGCGCAATGTCCGCAATCGCTCCAACTCGAACGCGAACAGGCCGAGCGCGTAGACCCCGACCGAGAACAAATGACAGAAAAACAGCGCCAGGACGAACAGCATCGATACCACGAGACGCAGCGCAATTGCTCGCTCGCGCAAGGCCGCCCACGCCGTGAGCGCCCACAGCGAAAGCCCGATGCCGAACAGGTAGTTCATCGTGCCGACGAGAAAGACGGAATTGTAGAGCAGCGGAAAAGCGATCAGCGGCAGGACCGACCAGCGGCCATAGAGTTGGCGGTTGAGCGCCATGGTGCCGGAAAGGATCACCACGAAGCACATGATGGTGTAGGTCTGACCCGCGAGATAGACGTTCATGACCCGCTGCAGGAGCGGGACGATCAAATCCATCATCAGGTTCGGGATGACCTGCCAGTCGATCTGGTAGAATCGCGCCAGATCCGGATCGCTCCGGACGGTGGCGATGACGTGCATGCGGGAGAGATGATTGATGTAGTCGCCCAGCGGCGGCCATGGATAGAGCAGAATTGGTATCGATGCGATGGCGGCCAGCACCGCAAACAGCGCGGCGATCTGAGCATTGGTGAAATGTTCAGCGCGCGCAGTCGACGGGGGTTCGTCGGCGCGGATTGCGGGCTGCGCGCCAGCCGTCACAGGCTTGCCGCCTCGCGTCTCTCCGCGGAATCCACGGAAATGATTCACATCAACCATTCGGGGCTACAAGCTGCGGAGCCGCTTCCAGACGACGGGTCGAACCAGTGCCGAGCGTGCCCGCTGGCGGTGTTAACAGGGCCGAGGTATCACGTCGTTTGGCCGTAGTCCACCACCGCCGCACGAACAAATGGCCCCGGCGTACCGGGGCCATTCAGGCTTTATTCATGTTGGTTGTTGACGCTAACGACAGACGCGTTGCGTGCGGTAAATCACACGCCCGTCCGGTGTGACGACGCGTTCCCTGACCACGGGGCAATCGGCGCCGTAGGCGTAATATTCGTCACCGCGCCAGCCGTAGCGCGGCCCCACGCCGAACCCGAACGGGCCAATCTGCACGCCCGCACCGTCAGGGTCCGCGCCAAGATAGATCTGAGCGGAGGCCGGAACCGTCGCAACGAGCGTTCCCGCTGCCGCCGCGGCCATGAGAAGTTTCCTCATCACATCCTCCTTTCTCTGCTTGCAGCACCTCTCCCGTCAACGCCCCAGGCGGGCATGCGTTGCGACGATAAAAATACTAAGCCGCTGGAACCCAGTGGATTTCCCCGCACGATCGGCGCGGAGCGGTGGTATCGAGCAGCCGCAGCGAGCAGTTCCCCCGCGCCAGGACGGATGATCCAGAGGCTGCCACATTCCTGTTCTTTTTCATCTTGCGGCCGGGGCGCCTCGGAAAACGGCAGCGCGTGTGCAGCGTTTCGGCGGCGGCAACAACTCGCCGTGGTCACACGATCCGACTCGAGGCGACCGCCTGCGGGCGTGGTCCATCGCGCAAGCGGAGAATTGGCATGATCAACAGGCGTCGGTTTTCAATGGGCGTGGGTGCGGCCCTGATCGGGTGCGGCTTGAGCGGCGGACCCAGGAGGGCGCGCGCGACACGCGGCTGGTCCCGTCAGCTCGCCGGCGATCTGGACAAGATCGAAGCCGAGAGCGGCGGACGGCTCGGCGTCGCCGTCCTCGACACGCTGAGCGGTGAGCGCACCGGGCATCGCGCCGACGAACGCTTCCCCATGTGCAGCACCTTCAAGCTGCTGGCGGCCGCGGCCATCCTCGCGCGCGTCGACGCGGAGCGGGAACGCCTCGACCGGCGCATCCGGTTCGAGGCCGGCGACGTGGTGGTCAACTCGCCCATCACCAAGGACCGCCACGGCGGAGACGGCATGTCGCTCGCGGAGCTTTGCGAAGCGGCGATGACGGCGAGCGACAACACGGCGGGCAATCTGCTGCTCGCCAACCTGGGCGGCCCGGCGGGATTGACGGCCTACGCCCGCTCGCTCGGCGACACGGTGACCCGGCTCGACCGGATCGAGCCGGAGCTCAACGAGGCGCTGCCCGGCGATCCACGCGATACCACGACCCCGGCAGCCATGCTCGCGAACCTGCACACCCTTGCGCTCGCGAACGCTCTCTCCGCCAAGTCGCGGGATCAGCTCGTGCAGTGGCTGGTCGGCAACAAGACCGGTGATACGCGCCTGCGCGCAGGCTTGCCCGCAGGATGGCGCGCGGGAGACAAGACCGGGGCCGGCGACAACGGCACGACCAACGACGTGGGATTGATCTGGCCGCCGGACCGTGCGCCGGTCATCGTATCGGTCTATCTCACGGGAACGTCGGCAACGGGCGAACGACGAAATGCCTCGGTCGCCGCAGTCGGCCGGGCCGTAGCGTCGGTCGCTAAGTTGACGGCGCATGATGAGCGCGGTGGCGGAAAGCGAAATGGCAAGCGGCGCGGATCTGCGGCGTATGGCGCTCGCGCTCGCGGGCACGAGCGAGGCCCCGCATTTCGAGCGGGCGGCTTTCAAGGTGACGCGCATCTATGTGACGCTGGCGGCCGACGGCCGTACCGCCAATTTCAAGTTCAGCCCCGACGAGCAGGAGTTCAAGTGTATGATGGCGCCGGCCGCCTTTGCGCCGGTGCCGGGGGGCTGGGGCGCGCAGGGATGGACCACCGCGACGCTGTCGGCGATGAGCGCGGCGCAGTTAAAGGACGCACTGGAGACGGCGTGGCGTCACGCCGTACCGAAGAAGAAATCGCGACGGTGACCGATTGCACGTGCTGGCGCGGCGGTGCTCCGGGAAGCCTCGACGGAACAAGGTAGAGCTCGCAAGACCGAACATGGCCATGGGCCGACAGCGTAGGAGCAATCGATGTGCCGGAACATCCGCACGCTTTTCAATTTCGATCCGCCTGCCACCGATGAAGAGATCCGCGCCGCGGCGCTGCAGTTCGTCCGCAAGCTCAGCGGATTCAACGAACCCTCGAAGGCCAACGAACCCGCGTTCGGCCGCGCGGTCGAGGAGGTTGCGGACGCCGCGCGCCGGCTTCTGGATGCGCTGGACACGGGAAGACCGCCGCGCAACCGCGAAGAAGAAGCGATGAAGGCGCGGGCGCGGGCACGCGCGCGGTTCGCATAGCAGGACACTGTCTTTCAGGACCAAGTCGATCTTGTCGTCGTTGGCGCCAGCCGCTGCCTGGCGCCAACCGGGCTACGCCTTGCGTGCATTGCGGCCCACGGAAGCGCGATCGCGATCGATGAAGGCCACGAGCTCCTTGGTCGGCTCGGTGAAGAGCTGAAGCTTGCTGGTGTCGAGCGGTTCGCTCAGCCACTGCAGCAGAAATGTGTCAGCGCCATTGGCGAAGGATGGGCCCAGGCCACAAAAGAAGAAGCCGAGCGCGCGGGCGGCATCGGTGAGCAAGGGAAGGCCGGGGTCGGCGATCAGCGCGGAAAGTTGAACGGAATCGGCCCCGAGCGCCCGCACGTCGCGTAGGGCCTGAGCGAGTTCGAAGGCGGCGTTGGGGCCTACCCGCGCGAAGGTGATCAGCCCGTAGCCGCGGTCGTTCACCTTGATGCTGGTGCGGGAATCGGATGCCGTTGCTGCGGGGGCCGCATCTGCTGCGGATACGCCCAGGCTCGCGTAGAGTCCATGCAGGATCTCGCGATACGGCGCCGGCGCGTAAATGGTGCGCGGCGCCGGTGGCTGCACGAAACGGAAGGTGCGCAGATAACTCTGGCGCTGTCCCGCTGTGGGGCTGGGCACGCCTCTGGGCCGGAAGTCCTCGGGGTTGGCGCCGAGCAGCACTGCACATACCGGCATGTCGGCTCGTGCGTCATTGCGCTGGGAAAACGTGTGGATCGTCAGCGGCTCGGCATAAATGCCGTGCAGGTCGTGCTTGGGCGCTTCCTCCCGCAGGCGTTCGGTCATACGCTCCAGCAACCCATGGCCGCGGTGCGCCGATCGGACGACGGCCTCGCCGCGTTCGGCCACTTGCATTCCAGGTTCCCGCTCGAGCGCAATGTGGCCGATGACTTCGCCCTCGCTGTCCCGTGCCACGGCCGGAATGAGTTCCCCGGCCTCGACCTTGTCCCAGTAACGGCGGGTCGAGAACACCTCGGCGTGGACGTAGTGGTGGCCGTACACTTCGAGAAAACAGCGGGCGATCGCCGCCGCATCGCTTTGCTTCGGCAGATCGATGACGTAATCGCGCGCCGGCGCCGCAACCGCGGGCACCGCCACCGGTTCTTCGCTGTCGGAAGCAGCCGGAAGCTCGGCGGCCGCGCTCAAGCTGCGATGGACGCCGACCTCCCAGCCGTCGATGCCGTGTTCATGGCACGAGACGCCGGCGTCACGCCGGACCCTGCCGGCGAGCGATGCCACCACATGCGAAAATCGCGAATGACCCTGCAACAGGATGCGGGCCCGTACGTCACCGTGGGAGCACAACAGCTCGATGCCGGCGCGTTGGCGTGCGGAGTCCGGCAAGCAGAGCGCCTGCCATGCCTCCACGGCGTCGTCTGCGATCAGGCTCGCCGCCGGCGCCGGCACGGCCTCGGCGAGCGACGCCTCGCGCACGAAGGCGCGTACCAATTCGCCGTGTTCGGGCTTGAGCACGAGCTGAAGTTTGGAAAACCGGGCAACGGAGGACGATGTCATGAGTGGACCGTATGCGTTCGCTAGGGGGCGGGCTCGCGCTCGCGCGGATGGGAATGAGCTCAGTTAGACCCTCCTGCTTGCCGGCGGTTATGCGATTTCAACGGGGATTGGCGGGTTCAACCAGGGGGCATTCGATGATAAACTGCAGTTACGCTCGCGAGTCGTCCCGGCCAAGAATCAACAATATGAAAATCCGGCTGTTGTCAGAAGGCCATGCCGGACCACGAGGACGGGTCCTCTTCGCGCGGTGAGTGAGAGTGCCGCGGGTCGAGGGCACCGGAAGGGCACACGGAGACAGGGCGTGTGCCGAATAGAAGACCACAGTCCGTACTGCCAACGCCTATAGGAGGCAACATGGACAACACCACGCTTCTCATCGTTCTCATTGTCGTGATTATCGTTCTCGGCGGGGGCTGGTACGGCCGGGGACGCTGGTACTAGCTCTCGCGTTCTCCGGGCACGCTACGCTCGCTACAGGCTGGCGGCGCGCGCCAAGACATTCGAGTCGAGCGGCGCGGCATCGTCTTGCGGACCGCTTGCGGCGGCGCGGACCTGCTTGACGGTCTCATCGAGGGATTCGACGACGCCGGTCATCGGGAAATCCTTGAGGGTCTCGCGCGCGTCAGTAGTGTTAGAGGCGCCCAGCATCGTAACGAGAATAAATGCGTCAGGCGCCTTTCGGCGCAGCCGCCGCAGGGCATATCTAACCTGCGCGGACGTTGCGCTTTCCACATAACATAGACACACCAGCGCGACGTCTTTTGTATCCAGGCTGAAGATGCGTGATACCGACAGGGCGTCGGCCTGTTCGACCCGGGCGCCAATTCCGTCTCTTTCGATCAGCTGAGCGACCATCAGCGCGACGGCTTCGTCGAGCAGGCCAAGGCCTGGAATGCAAAGCACCGGCTGCTTGGTTCGCCATTGCTCGGGCAGGCTCGTCGCGTCCTTCTTGAGTGACTCTTCGGTCTCGTTGATTTTAGCCAACGGCCCCTCTTCTTCGCTCGCTGGCTCGTCCGGCGCGGCCGGCTCGACCTTGTCCTCGTGCGTGCTGAGATCGTCGATGATCTCCGCGACCGCATCGCGGATACGCAAGGTGCGCTCGTCGTCGAGCAGTCCGCGTTCGGCGTCGGCCTGCGCAAGCCTCAGGCCGGGGACCAGAACTTCATCGTAATATGCAAGCAGCGGCTTCTGCTTGAGGAAATTGCGCGCCTGCTCAGCCGCCTCCACCGGATCGCGCGCCAGCATGCGCTGATAGACCAGTTCCGCCGGCGTCAGCGCGGGCTCATCGCCGAACATCACATCCAGGAATTTCAGCCGGTCCACGTATCGGCCGAGCACGACCACGCAAATCGTCAGCGGCGTGGCCAAGATCAAACCGATCGGTCCCCACAGCCAGGTCCAGAACGTGGCCGACGCGATTACTGCGACCGGCGAAAGCCCCGTGCCATGGCTAAACAATATCGGCTCGAGCACGTGCCCGACCAGTGGCTCCACGACCAGAAACAGCGCAGCGGTCCACAGCACCAGGGTCCAGTCCGGTCCGACCGCAGCGGCGAGGACGAGCGGCAGAATCGCGGAGATCGCCGCGCCGATATAGGGCACGAAACGCAAGACACACGCGAGCATCCCCCACAAGGCGGCGCTCGGTACTCCGATCAACCACAGGCCCGTGCCGATCACGAGGCCGAAGCCGGCGTTGAGACCAAGCTGAGTGAGAAATAGCCGGCTGAGCCTCTGGCCGGCGTCGTCGATCGCCGCCGTAGTGCGCTGAAGGTCCTGGGATCCCGCAAGCCGCACCAGCCGGTTCCGCAGATCCTGCATCTGCATGAGAATGAAGATGACGAAGATCACCACGATCCCGGTCGTCGCGAGGGGATGAATCAGCGGTGATATGAGCGCGACCAGGGTTTGCAGCGCACCGGGGTCGGGCTGCCGCACTTCCACCGGGATCGGCTTGGCGGCCGTCGTGCTGTCGGCGCCCAGTCGCGGCGTGGTGGTGCGATTGGGCTTGTCGAGCTCGCTGCTCAAATCCTGCAGCACCTCGGACGCGCGTTCGAGGGTTCCGGTTGCCGCCGCTGCGGCTCGCAAGCTGTGAATTTTTTCGCGCAGCGTCGATTGATAACGCGGCAGATCACCCGCGAGCTGGTTGACCTGCGAGACCATCAGGCTGCCCAAGCTGAAGACGGCACCGAAGGCGATCAGCACGACGATCGCCACCGCCACGATCCGCGGGACAAACCAGCGTTGCAACAACCTCACAAGGGGCGCGAGCACGAAGCTCATGAGGACCGCAAGTGCGATCGGCACCAGCACCTCGCGCCCGAAATAGAGCGCGGACACCACGACAACGGCCATAAGCACCGTGGTGAGCGATGAGCTAACGCCGACAAAGCCGCTCGGACGCCGTGCGGGCAACAATTCCGGCATGGATGCTGTCCCTGATGAGCGGAAACCGGCTGGAATTGTTTGCCCGTGGCGCGGAAATCGCAAGGGCCAGCCGGTTGCTATCTCACCATGAAAAAAGCCCCGCCGTGCGGCGGGGCTTGGAAGCGCGTTACTTGCCGCGCAGGGTGTCCTTCAGACCGCCGACGGCATTCTGTACCTTTCCGGCGGCCTTGTCCGACTTTCCTTCCGTTTCCAGCTTTGCATCGCCGGTGACCTTGCCGGCCACTTCCTTGATGGCTCCCTTGGCCTGCTTGGCCGAGCCTTCGATCCGATCCTTGTCCATGTCTATGCCTTTCGATGGGGTTCGCGCCGCCTCATCAACTCCGGCCGCGTCACGAAGTTCATTTCAGCCGCGCAGGTCGCCCGTACGAGCACGCACATTTTCGTGTCCCGTGACCTGCCCGCGTGATCGGTTCAACACCATCGCGTTCTTGGTTTGCGGAGAATGTGGACGTTCGACATGGTCGAGAAACTGGAGCGTGACGCGGGCCATCTCGGCGTTGACCCTGCGCCAGTACGAGAACGCGCTGAGCCAGATCAAAAAAGGCATAGGAGTCTCCGTCGGTTCATTACTTCTTCGCGAGCTGGCGGCGAAATCCGCACGATGGCTTGGGCTTTCGCGGCGGAAGCTGCTTCCGTTTTCCCCTAACGCCCGGCCGTTGCGCGCCGGGGCGCGGCCGCAGGTTCATTAGTCGATGATCGGCGAAAATAGGTTCAACCGCAGGAGCCGGACCCGGATTGGGTGCGTCGCGCCAAGCTACGAGGGCACGCGAGGCCGCGCGAACGCGGTGGAACTTTCATTCAAGGCCGACGTTCTCGTGGCAGTCAAAATCGCAGAGGAGGTGAACATGGGTCGAGGTCTATTGCTATGGCTGATCGGAATCCCGATCCCGATCATCCTTTTGATCTGGCTCTTCGGCGGCCT
The DNA here is from genome assembly GCA_963725065.1 of uncultured Alphaproteobacteria bacterium. Lineage (GTDB taxonomy): Bacteria > Pseudomonadota > Alphaproteobacteria > Rhizobiales > Xanthobacteraceae > VAZQ01. Next base: position 593,391 of record CAVRXD010000053.1, on the reverse strand, counting down.
GCACGGCTGAAGCGCGCGTTAACGGTTTTCAGCAAGCCGGCAGTCCTCGGACGGCCGGCTTCGTGCTGTCGTCCCGTCCCCCGTATAAGCCCGAAGGGTCTCATGAGTGGGTACGAGGATCACTGAACGAGAGCGCAGAGGACAGCGGATGCGCTGACATCGCCAGCGCAACAACGCCGGTCTCATGAGTCGCCGTCAAGAACGGTGTGGACCTTTCGGGTCAACACGCGGTGTCATTTGAGACAAAGCACCCGACGCAATCAATCATCCGCGGCGAGCGGGTCCGCGCCGCAAGGTGCGAAGAAAGCTGAGATCGACGGGCAGCATTTGGGAACGGCACGGCCTTTTCCGCTATGGCGCCTTGGTAGCGGCCCGCATCGCTGCCCGTCGATCCAATGTTCGGAAAAAAGCCCCCCCGAACATTTGAACTGGCAACATCCAATCTGACCATTGGTTCCGGCGTAAGTAGGGCCTGGGTTCACGTTGGCGCGCAATGGTGCGGCACTGTGCTTTCGCCGCAACACTTTTGTGTGCAGTGCACCACTCACGAAGTTTTCGATTGACTACCGGGACACCGGACACAACGGCGAAGCGCGCCGTATCATCGCCGCGATCAGGCTTGATCCAAGCCGGCGCCTTTGAGCAACTCGGCCAGACGCTTGCGCGCGTAGAACATGCGCGTCTTCACGGTGTTCTCGGGGATGCCGATGATCTCTGCGACCTCGGCGATTGCTTTCTCCTGATAATAGACAAGATCGATGATGTCCCGATGTTCGGGCGACAATTTCGACCAGCACTTGCGGAGAATTTCACTGCGCTCCTTCTTCCGCACTGCAACTTCCGGGTCGTCGGCGGGGTCCTCGATCGCGCGCGCGGCCTCCTCGTCCAGCGTCTCTTCGCCTTTGCGCCGCAGCAACGACAGCGCCTTGAAGCGCGCGATCGCGAGCAGCCAGGTTGAGACCGCCGCGCGCGCCTCGAAGGTTGCCGCCTGGCGCCAGATGTCGAGAAACACTTCGCCGATCACGTCCTCGGCCAGTGTCTCATCGCGGACGAGGCGCAGAGCGAACCGGTACACCCGCACATGATGGCGCGCGAACAGCACGCGCATGGCCAGCTTGTCGCCTGCCGCGATCCGCTCGATCAGCGTTTGGTCCGAAGTGGTCTGTCCCGCCGTCGTCCGTCCGTTCAGAACGCCTTGCGGGATATCGATCCGAATGTACTGCTGTGTCGTCACGGTTTTGCCCCCGCACATGAGATGTGAAGCGCCGCAATCAGCCCCGCTTCACGCCAATGCCGCGAAGCTCGAGGCTTACCCCAAGGACGGACGAGCGGGCGCCATTCCGACTGCGCAGGAAGATTTTGTTGACGGTTAGCTCGAAGCCCGGGCGTCGTCGTCGCTTGGCGCGCTGTTCTTGACCAGACGATCGAGGTGAAGCCTGATGTGGGCGGCTTCGGCCGCAGTATTGGCGAGCGCGATGGCGCGGTCGAAGGCGGCGCGGGCCTCGCCGGCGCGTCCGAGCTGCAGCAGCAAGGCGCCCTTTAACCCGAAGAAGTGGAAATAGCCGGAGAGCCGCGCGGCCAGCGGATCGATCATGGCAAGCGCTGCGTCCGGACCGCGGACCTTGGAGACCGCGACCGCGCGATTGAGCGTGACCACAGGTGACGGCTGCAAGGTCTCGAGCGCGGCGTAAAGCAGATCGATCTGCGCCCAATCCGTGTCCTCGGGCCGCGCCGCCCGGGCATGCAGCGCCGCGATGGCGGCCTGCACCTGATACGGGCCTCGGCGTTTGTGGCGCACCGCTTTGTCGATCAGCGCAAGCCCCTCGGCGATCATCTTGTGGTCCCAGAGGCCGCGATCCTGGTCGTCCAGGAGCACGATATGTCCCTGCGTATCGAACCGGGCGGCCGCGCGCGCATGTTGCAGGAGGAGGAGGGCGGTCAGACCCATGATCTCGGGCTCGCTCTGAAACAGCCGCAGCAGCAGCCGCGCCAGCCGGATCGCTTCGTCGCAGAGCGGCGCGCGCGCAACCTCCGAGGCGCCGCTCGCGGAATACCCCTCGTTGAAGATGAGGTAGACCATCGCGGCGACGGCGGCGAGCCGCTCGGCCCGCTCGACCGCGCCCGGCGTCTCGAACGGAACGTCAGCCCCGGCGACGCGGCTTTTCGCCCGGGTGATGCGCTGCTCCATCGCAGTCTCGCTGACCAGGAACGCGCGCGCGATCTGGGCGACCGACAGGCCCGACACGATGCGCAATGCCAGCGCAATCTGCTGGGTCGCGGGCAGATCGGGGTGGCAGCAGATGAAAAGGAGGCGGAGAATATCGTCGCGATAATGCGCGCCGTCGAGTCGCTCGGCCAGTTCGGTTTCGGTGTCGCCCAAGTCGGAGATGGTCTCTTCGTCAGGCAGCGCTTCCTGTTTGCTTCGGCGCCGCACCTGGTCGAGCGCGACGTTGCGGCCGACCATGATGAGCCAGGCGGCGGGCTCGCGCGGCGGACCGTTCTGCGGCCAGTGCCGCAGCGCCCGCAGACACGCCTCCTGGAACGCCTCCTCGGCCAGATCGAGGTCGCGGAAATAGCGCAACAGCGCGCCGAGCGCCTGGGGACGCGCCGAGGTCAACGCGGCATCGATCCAGGCGAGGTCGGTCACGTCCTGACGCTCCCCGGCCGGAACACGCTGAGCGGCCGGATCTCGAACGCTCCGGCCGAACTGCTCGCGCGCGCCAGGTCGCGGGCAGTCTCGACCGCCTCGTCGAGCGTCGAGCACTCGACGACATAGAAGCCAAGGAGCTGCTCCTTGGTCTCGGCGAAGGGACCGTCGATCACCAGCGGCTCGCGGCCCTTTCTGATGGTGGTCGCGGCGGTCGTCGGCAGCAGGCGGGCGACCGGCCCGAGCCGGCCCTGGTCGGCGAGCTTCTGCTGCACGACCGCGAGCTTGGCCATGACGGCGTCATCCTCCTCTTTGGTCCAGGAGCCGACCACGTCTTCGGAATCGTAGCAAAGGATGGCGTAAAGCATGGGAAGCGGTCCTCGTTTGACTCAGGACGAATGAGGATGGCCCTCGCCGACAAAGCGGCGAAAAAAAATTTCGTCGCTTTGCGGGCCAAGCGCGCATGGGCTCGAAATTTGCGGCTTTTCGGGCACGTTGATCGGATCAACAAGGGGCACGAGTGAAATCGCGGTCATGGCAAAGCCATTGCGCCCCCTGGACCGAATCCATCGGTCCGCCCAGGGGCCGGAACAAAAATCATTCCTTGAAGTAGCCGGGAAACCGGACCCGAAGTTCGTCGCTGAACGCTAGCGAACGCGACAGGTGATCGCGCAGCTCCGATTGGGCGAGGTCCGGCTCACCCTTCGAGATTGCATTCACGATCGCCTCATGATCCCGCACGATCTGAGCGGCCTTGCCGCCGATGGGAAGGTGCAGCCGGCGGATGCGATCGATGTGACCGCTGCGTTTGCGCACGAGCGCCCAGAGGTCAGGCACACCGGCGGCATCGTACAGAATCTTGTGAAATGCCAAGTCTGCATCGTTGAAGCGCTCGAGGTCGCCCGCTTTCGCCCACTTGCCCTGCTCCTCGATGACGGCATGGAGTCGATCGACCAAGCCGGCATCAGCGGCGTCGGCCAGGATCCGCACCGCCTCCTGCTCGATCGAGCGACGGAGGAATTGCGCTTGGCGTGCGAGGGGTACATCGATCAGGCTTACGATCGTCCTGCTTTGCGGAAATACCTCGACCAGCCCCGCCTCTTCGAGCCGCATCAATGCGTCCCGGATCGGCGTCGAACTCAGCCCGAACTCCTTTTGCAGCGCCGAGCGCGACAAGGCCGTCCCCGGCGCGAGCGTGAGCGAGACGATCATATGTCGCAGTTGCTCGAAGACCCGTGACGCCGCCTGCTGTGAGCGGTCACGCAACTGCCAGGTGGTCGAAGCGTCCACGTTCACGGTCCGGCTCGCGGGTCATGCGCCCGCGGTGGCGCCCCGCCGTTGGAGACGACGGAAGCTGGCACAATCTCCTAACCTTGACAACTGATGCACTAGTGCTTTAGTTGGGCCTTTCGGCGGCAGGTCAGCGCAGGCGCGCCAAGTTCGAGGCGATCAACTCGACGATGCCCCGCCGTAGGGAGGCGTCGATGAGACTTCCGACTCGCTGCACGCTGGCGCTCTTTGCTCTCGCGGTGGTCTCGGCCGCCTCCGTCCAGGCTGCCGAATATCCCGAACGCAACATCACCGTGATCGTGCCTTTCCCGGCCGGCGGCGCGTCCGACATGACGGCACGGCTCGTCACTCCCAAGTTGGGAGAGCGCGTGAAACAGTCGGTGATCGTCGACAATCGGGCGGGCGCCAACGGGTCGCTCGGCGCAACCGCGATGAAGCAGGCGCCTGCCGACGGCTACACGCTGCTCGTCGGTTCAATCGGCGTTTTCGCCATCAATCCCGCGCTGTACAAGGACCTGCGGTACGACCCGCAGAAGGATTTCGATCTGCTGAGCGTCGTCGTGCGCACGCCAAACGTTTTGGTGGCGAATCCCGGCTTTCCCGCGAACAACGTTCGTGACCTGATCGAACAGCTCAACAAGAATCCCGGCAAAATCACGTTCGCGTCTTCCGGCACCGGGTCGTCCGATCATCTCACGGCCGCGCTGTTCTGGCAGAAGACCGGCACGAGCGGCATCCACGTGCCGTATCGGGGCGGCGGGCCGGCCATCAATGATCTGATCGCCGGTCACGCCAACGTATCCTTCCAGAATCTCGGCGCGATCGCGGAGCAGGTGAAAGCGGGCCGCCTCAAGGCGCTCGCCGTGACCAGCGACAAGCGCGTCCCAATTCTGCCGGATGTGCCCACGATGGCTGAGGCGGGTGTGAAGGATCTGGAGGTCTACTCCTGGCAGGCCGCCGCCGCACCCAAGGGATTGCCCGCTGCGGTCAAGGCGAAGCTCGAGGCTGAATTCGCGGCATCGGCCACCTCGCCCGACGTTAAGTCGAAGTTCGAGGCGGTCGGTTTCGACGTGGTCGCCAACAACGGGGAGCAGTTCGTCAAATTCCTTGCGGACGAGATTGCTCGTTGGAAATCGGTGATCGAGACCGGGAAGATCACCGCTGACTAGTGCAATTGTCTGACGCAAGTGGATCGGCGGGCGGGAGAAGCAGGCTGTTCAAGCAAGGTGAAATCGTGCTTGCGGCGGTGGGCGCGCCGGTGGTCACGGAGATGCACGTGATCCCGGTAGCGGGCGACGACAGCATGCTGCTCAACCTCAGCGGCGCGCATGGTCCGCTCTTCACCCGCAACATTGTCATCTTGAAAGACCGCGCCGGCCATACCGGGATAGGAGAGGTGCCCGGTGGCGAACGCATCCGTCAGACCTTGGAAGACGCGCGCCCCTTGGTCGTCGGACGATCAATCGCCTCGTACAATGCCAGCCTCAATTCGATGCGGCAGCGTTTTGCCGACCGGGACACCGGAGGGCGAGGTCGACAGACCTTCGACCTGCGCGTTGCAATCCATGCCGTTACGGCGGTCGAGACGGCGCTGCTGGATCTTCTCGGACAATTTCTGGGCGTTCCTGTGTGCGCGCTGCTGGGAGAAGGCCAACAGCGCTCGGCGGTTCAAATGCTGGGCTACCTGTTCTACATCGGCGACCGAGCAAGGACGGACCTGCCGTATCGCCACTCATCTGACGCCAAGGACGACTGGCTTCGATTGCGTGACGAAGCGGCGCTGACGCCGGATGCCATCGTGCGCCTGGCGGAGGTGGCGCAAGCACGTTACGGCTTTCAGGATTTCAAGCTCAAGGGCGGGGTGTTGCGCGGGGAGGAAGAAATGGCGGCCGCCACCGCTCTGGCGCAACGATTTCCAGACGCGCGTATCACGCTCGACCCAAATGGCGCGTGGTCGCTGGAAGAAGCGGTGCTGCTATGTCGCGGACGACATGATGTGCTTGCCTATGCCGAAGATCCTTGTGGTGCGGAGAGGGGCTATTCGGGTCGCGAGGTTTTGGCCGAATTTCGCCGCGCCACCGGGCTCCCCACCGCCACCAACATGATCGCGACCGACTGGCGCGAGATGGGGCACGCCATCCAACTCCAATCGGTCGATATTCCGCTCGCCGATCCGCATTTCTGGACGTTGCAAGGTTCGGTACGGGTGGCACAGATGTGCCGGGACTGGGGCCTCACCTGGGGATCCCATTCGAACACTCATTTCGACGTCTCGCTGGCGATGTTCACGCATGTCGCTGCTGCCGCGCCGGGCTCCATCACCGCGATCGACACCCATTGGATCTGGCAGGACGGCCAGCGCTTGACGAAAGAACCGTTCAAGATCATCGACGGGTTCGTCGCCGTTCCCGAAAGGCCCGGCCTCGGTGTCGAGGTCGACATGGGCCAGATTGACCTGGCGCATCAGCGCTACAAGAGCATGGGCGCCGGAGCGCGCGATGACGCCGTTGCCATGCAATTTCTCGTTCCCCAGTGGTCGTTCGACGGCAAGCGTCCGTCGCTGGTCCGCTGAACCTGTTTCGTGGCTCCCGCAAGCGCTGTCGCCGGCTTTACACGCCGGCCCAGGGAGCGCCATCTTCCTCCGCGACTGGTTGAACTTTGTGTGTCCGGACGCCACCTGCCGGCGGATGGCTTCACACCCGGAGAGAAGCGACTGCATGCCCCAAATGGACACCCTGATCAAACAGCTCCCCAAATGCGAGCTGCACATTCATATCGAGGGCAGCCTGGAGCCGGAGCTGATGTTCGCATTGGCGCGCCGCAACGGCATCGGTCTGCCCTATCCGTCGGTGGACGCGCTGCGTGATGCCTATCGGTTCGGAAACCTGCAGGATTTTCTCAACCTCTACTACCAAGGGATGTCCGTACTGATCACGGAACAGGATTTCTATGACCTTGCCTGGGCCTATCTCGAACGCGCGCACGCCGACAACGTCCGGCATGTCGAGATGTTCTTCGATCCGCAGGGACACACGTCCCGCGGTATCCCCTTCGCGACTGTGATCGAAGGCCTCCACCGCGCCATCGTCGACGCCGGGCGAAAACTCGGCGTCCAGGCCAGCCTGATCATGTGCTTTCTGCGCCATCTCGACGAGGCTGATGCCGAGAAGACGCTGGATTCGGCGCTCGCATTCAAGGACTGGATCGTCGGGGTGGGGCTCGATTCATCGGAGGCGGGGAATCCGCCGAGCAAATTCAAGCACGTGTTCGGCCGCGCGCGGGATGCGGGCTTCTTTCTGTCGGCCCATGCCGGCGAGGAAGGCCCGCCGAGCTACGTCTGGGAAGCACTCGACGTGCTCGGTGTCACCCGCATCGATCACGGCAATCGTTCATTGGAGGATGAAACATTGGTGGGGCGGCTGGCCCGCGACCAGGTCCCTCTGACCATGTGTCCGCTGTCCAATCTGCGGCTGCGTGTCGTCGATGACCTCCGGCACCATCCGCTCCGGCGAATGATGGACAAGGGCGTGATCGTGACGGTCAATTCCGATGATCCCGCCTATTTCGGCGGTTACGTCAACCAGAACTATGTCGCGGTTTCGGAGGCGTTGGGGCTCGAACGCGACGAAATTGCAGCGATCGTGCGCAACGGGATCAAAGTTTCGCTGATGACGGCGCCGGAAAAGGACAAGGTCTTGTCCGATGTGGATCGCGTCCTGGCCGAGTACGCATAACACTGAAGCGAGACATCGCAGATAACGCCGCTGGAGCGGGTGCGGCTCGGCGTTGCCATACCAGGCGGCCGGGGGGGGCGCGCGGTGTCGCGCCTTGCCAGCCACATTTCATGTCAAAGTACGAATTTTCCGCAGAACAGTGACCTGCGTCACAGACTGCGCCGGCACCGCTTCCTATCGCTCATGGCAGATGCAGTGCGAAGGGATATTCGCCATGACCGGAAGCTCGGACTGGCTCCTCGTCTACTCCATGCTGGTTATTCTCGGCGGAATGTGCGCAACGCAAATTCTGCTGTGATCGGCAGCCTGAAGCTGTCCGCCGTCGGGTACAAAGCCCGGATTTAACCGCTGTTGGCCGCTCTTGGGCCTCTACGGGCACTGCGCCCCGGTATCGATCCAGGCCTGAATCAATTCGCCGAGCACCGCTTGTGAACCGGGCGCCGGGTCGCGCCCAAGGCCCGGCTGCCAGCCCCACGCCACGAGATCATCATGAGCCAGATGCTCATGCAGCAACGCGAGGTCGCGGCCTCCGTTACGGGCGGGATCCTTGATCTGGCGGCAGATCTCACCGATCGATTTGCCCTCCCATGCCATCTCGATCGGCGCCACCATCCAGCGCGGATGTCCGGGAATGCTGCGATACGTGGCCCGCTCCATGAGGGTGAAGTTGCGCTGGGTATGACACGTCATGCAGGAAGTCTCTCGTGTCACCAGAGGCTCATGCGGATGTTTGTCGTTGCCCTGCAAGGGGCGGTCGCTGGCCGGATGACAGTTCATGCAGCGAGGATGCGTGAGCACCTTGGCCGCCTCTGCGAAAATGGCCCGTGAGCGTTCGCCGGAATCCGAGATCGAAGCGAAATCGGACGGTGACCGCAAACTGCTGTTGGTCGTCGGCGTTTGCGCCGAGCTCGTGACCGAGCCGATGAGCGCTGCGCAGCAAAGTAAACTGGGGAATGATATCGGTCGCATAATGCCGGCTCCCTCGATCGCAATTACAACCTTTCCAGGGTGCAAAAGTTCATTCCGGAAAGCGCAAGACTTGCGAAAGCCAAAGCCTGATGGAGGAAGATCAGGTGCGGAGCGTTTGTCGCGACCGGGTGCTGGACCTGGCCATGCCAGCTCCCGTCCGTTCGATGAAATCTCGAACGTCAGCGATGGGTCAGTCGTCACGCCGCGACCCCGCGGACGGCAAGCGGGAACCAATAGGACCCGGGGCTATTGTTGTCGATGACAAAGTGGTCAACATTGTCACGTTCCCTCTGGCGCTTGGCCGACTGATGCAGGGGGGCCTGCACGCGTTACCCGGTTCTCCAGGAGTGTCGCGGTTGCGACCGGTCCACCAAGCGCGGAGAAGCTTGCCCGCCTTCACGGCTTAGGGAGAAACACCATGTCGCTCGGAACAATCCTGCTCATCGTCCTGATTATCATCTTGCTCGGCGGCTTTAGCGGCATTGGTGGCGGCCCGTTCTATGGCACCGGCTATTACGGCGGGGGCGGCATCGGCCTCGTGCTGGTCATCGTGCTGATCCTGGTGTTGCTCGGCAGGCTCTAATCCGGCAACGGGCGTGCGGATGCCTTCGAAGGCGGCTTGATCTCAGTCCTTTGATCGTGCCGCCTTCGCGGAGTTGGGATTTCAACACGCAGGGTTTTCGGTCTGCCTGTGACCGCCAATCAGGCCTCATCGCCAGCGGTTGTGCGGGATATCGCGCCTTCAGGCCAAGACAACCTGGCGGACCGACGGTCCGTCAGATCACGCCGACGCGACCGAGATTGGTCCAAGGCCGTCGTCGAACTAAAACGCAAGCGCGGGGACCTCACTCAAGTGCGGATCCGCTCAGTCGCGAGAGCGCGCCCTTTCACGCGCCGTCGAGCGAACCCCTGACTGCGCCAAGCGCGTCAGGAGTCCGCTTTTTCGATAATGATGATAGTAAGCGCAGACGCTGCCACCCAAGGACGGGGGGCTCATCTCCCGTACGCTTAGACCCGTTCGGCTTCCTGGTTGACGACCGTTTTGGCAATCTCGGTCAGGGCTTCGTCGGTTGCTTCCTCTTCATCCAACGTTTCCTGCAGCAGGGTGACCGCTTCGTCCAAGCCCAGTTCTTCTGCCCAGGTGCGCAATGTGCCGTATCGTGAGATTTCGTAATGCTCGACCGCCTGCGCGGCAGCCAGGAGACCGGCGTCGAGGGCGGGCGCACCCTTGTACTCGGTCATGATCTCGGCGCCTTCCTCGGTAATGCCCACGATCGCTGCACAGGTCTTGCCCTGGGGCTTCTTCTCGATCAGCGCGAAAACCTCTTCGAGGCGCTCAATCTGACCTTCGGTCTCGCCGTGGTGCTTCTCAAAGGCAGCCCTGAGCTCCTTGCTCTGAGCGGCCTTCGCCATCTTTGGCAGGGTGCTCAAGATCTTCTTCTCTGCGAAGTAGATGTCCTTGAGCGTGTCGTGGAAGAGGTCGTCGAGTTTTTTCGGTTCTTTGGCCATGCTTGCCTCCAATGTTCGATATGGGGAGCCGAGTGCGTTCGGCATACGGCTCAGGGTCGAACAGAACGCCCAGCCTCAGCCAAGACACATGCGATCATGCAATGTCCGTGTCCTGCCCAACCCGCGAGTTACTCTTTGGTTCCGATGCGGGTGCGCCGCCCCGTCTGCGCGGCATCGTTTCAACATAGAAGAAAATGTCGCGGCGCAGTCGCGCGTGCTCTCGCGCCTGTTGGAGCGCCGCTCCTCGTCGATCGCGGAATGTTGAAGACGGTCGTCAGAGCCTATCGTCTCGGCCGCGCACTGCCGCTGAATCACTGGATTTGATTTTTTACTGTTAGTGCGCCGGCGAGCCGTCACCCCGTCAACCGTCACCTCGCCATCATGCCGAATTCCTCGGCGGCGTCCTGAAGCAGCATCTCAATCTCATCAAGACCATATCGATCGACGTTGCCTAGGTCCTGCCCGGGCACACCGGGCTTGTACAGCCAGACATTTTGGCCGCCGAGGACGTTGATCGAGTATTTGGGTCCGACGGCGCGTTGCCCCTCGCCGAGCTCGGACAGCCAGAAATCGGCATGCGCGTGATTTGTCGACCGGGGATCCAGATTGAGGTCGAGCCTGAAGGCGACATCGACTGGCTGAAGCTCGGTGTTCGCCCGCTCGATCGCCGGAACGAGTACCCGCCGGACCCACTCTGCGCCGGCCTGGAAAGTCGGGGCGGAGGGGTGGTCAGCTTCCGGTCCGCCCGCCGCCTTCCGGCGCTCGCCGGCCCACTCGCGTCCATTCATAAAGGCATCGCGTAATGCTGGCACTGTCGGCTCCGGCGGTGACTTGATACGAGCGGCGTCGGAACCGGGCGGGTCCCGGATTCGTGCCGTATGGAAGGGTAACGGGTAGAACGTCCAGGTGTTCCCGGCTTCGCGCGGTATACTCGCCCGGGCCGCAGCCCGCGCGCGGTGCCGCCGCGCGCCTCCACGGCGCCTGGACACACGGAGGAATGCCGATGCGGGGCAGTGCTACTTGATTGCTCTTGCAAAGAAGCCGCGCTTTTGCTCGCATCCGAACCACTGCCGAGTGGGACAGCGAAACTTTCAGCACAGCGGACGTTATGAACGCGGGCGGGACGAGCGGCTCGTTTTTTCGGCCACCAAGCAAACGGCCTAATTCTTCCTCACGAGTCATGCAGGCCGAGAAGACGTTCCCGTCCTCATTCATGAACAGACCTGTCCGCACCATGGCGGTTGTGTTCCCCCTCGACATGAGCAGGCGAGTGGTCGCGACCCGCGGGTTGGCTGGGTTCGCGTGGATCATATGAGTTCGTCGCCACACCTCGAAAGGTCCTCATGAAGCGTCCCCGTCGGAAATCTCCACCCAGCTCGCCTCAACTTGTGCAGCGGTCACCGGTCCGGGAGGGCCGGCCCTTCCCGCTTGGCGCGACCTGGGACGGGCTGGGTGTCAATTTCGCGCTGTTTTCCGCGAACGCCACCAAGGTCGAGCTCTGCCTTTTCGACATCGAAGGCCGGCAGGAGCTGGAGCGACTTGAACTGCCGGAATACACCGATGAGGTCTGGCATGGGTACCTGCCGGAGGCGCGGCCGGGGACGGTCTACGGGTATCGCGTGCATGGACCTTACGAACCGGATGCGGGACATCGCTTCAATCCCAACAAGCTGCTGATCGATCCGTACGCGAAGCAACTCGTCGGATCGCTCACCTGGGGGCCGGAACTGTTCGGCTATGTGCTCGATTCCCCCGACAAGGATCTGTCCTTCGACGAGCGTGACAGCGCGCCTTTAATGTTGAAATGCAGGGTCATCGATCCGGCGTTCACCTGGGGACAGGAGCGCAAGCCGGCGGTCCCGTGGGAGCGGACCGTCGTGTACGAGATGCACGTCAAGGGCTTCACCAAACTGAACCAACACGTTCCGGCCGCGACTCGCGGTACGTTCGCGGGATTGGCCCACTCGCGCGTGGCGGAATATCTACGCACGCTTGGCGTTACCTCGGCGGAGCTGCTGCCGGTCCATGCTTTCGTTGACGACAGTTATCTGATCGACAAGGGTCTCAAGAATTATTGGGGCTACAACTCGATCGCGTTTTTCGCGCCTGAGCCACGCTACCTCCACTCGCCGTTCGCCAACGAATTCAAGGAAATGGTGAACCAGTTTCACGCCGCGGGCATCGAATTGATCCTCGACGTGGTCTACAACCACACGGCTGAGGGCAACGAGCTGGGGCCGACGCTTTCGTTCAAGGGCATCGACAACGCGAACTACTACCGTTTGATGCCGGACGAGAAGCGTTACTACATCAATGACACCGGCACGGGAAACACGGTCAACCTCTCACACCCGCGCGTGCTCCAGATGGTGGCGGATTCGCTGCGATACTGGGCGACGGAGATGAGGGTTGACGGCTTCCGGTTCGATCTTGCCACCATCCTCGCGCGCGAACCCTATGGCTTCGACGAAGGGGGCGGATTTCTCGACGCCTGCCGGCAGGATCCGGTCCTGTCCAGCGTAAAGCTGATCGCCGAGCCCTGGGATATCGGCCCGGGTGGATACCAGGTCGGTCAGTTCCCGCCGGGATGGGCCGAATGGAACGACAAGTTTCGCGATACGGTACGTTCCTTCTGGAAGGGGGACGAAGGAAAACTGGCCGATTTTGCCGCGCGCATTTCGGGTTCGGGCGACCTCTTCAACAAGCGTGGGCGCAGGCCCTGGGCGAGCGTGAATTTCATCACCGCGCATGATGGTTTCAACCTCAACGACCTTGTTTCGTACAACGACAAGCACAACGAGGCGAATGGGGAAGACAATCGCGACGGTCACTCCAACAATCATTCCTGGAACCATGGAGTGGAGGGACCCACGGACGATTCCGTAATCAAGGAGTTGCGGGCGCGCCAGCAGCGCAATCTCCTGGCGACGCTTCTGCTCTCCCAAGGCACGCCCATGATCCTGGCCGGCGACGAATTCAGCCATACCCAAGGCGGCAACAACAACGCCTACGCGCAAGACAACTCGATAAACTGGCTCGACTGGGAGAACATCACCCCCGAGGGCCGCAGTCTTCGTGAGTTCACGCGCCGGCTGATCGCGGTTCGCAAGGCATACCCCATTCTGCATCGCGGCCGCTTCGTCGTGGGCCAATACAATGAGGAACTCGACGTCAAAGACGTGACCTGGCTCTCACCCGCCGGGAAGGAAATGGATCAGGGGCAATGGGAAGATGCCAAAGCAAGGTGTTTCGGCATGCTCCTGGATGGCCGTGCGCAACCGACCGGCATCAAGCGGCGTGGCGATGACGCGACTCTTCTGCTGGTTACCAATGCCCACCACGATGTCGTGGAGTTCACGCTTCCCGAGGTGCCGGAAGGCAAGCGCTGGTTCCGTTTGATCGACAGCAACGTCACTGGTGGGGCCGAAACGCCCGCCTTCGAGTTCGGTCACCGCTATCAGGTCACCGGCCGTTCGCTGCTCGTCTTCGTTCTGGGTTTCGAGGATCGCCAACCGCGCAAGACGCGTGAGGGAATTGGCGCCATTCTCGATCTTGCGGAGCGCCCAGTGGCACCTGAGATGGTGTGATGCCCGACCTCGAACTAAGCGTGTCAGACGTGGCCAATGATCGACGATCGCGCCCTCTGACCGTATTCGAGACGCCAAGCCGCTCCATCCTCGATGTCCTGGGCAGTCAGGCCGTCGGAAAGCTAACGAAGCACGTTCTCCCCGGCTATCTGATGGAGCGGCGCTGGTATGCCGCCAAGGATTCAGGTGTTCCGAATGTCGGCATTGCGAATTCCATCTCGCTGGGTTCGGGCGACGACGCCGTCATCCTGATCCTGGACGTCACGCCGGGACGTCAGCCGCCGCGCAAATATCTCCTTCCTGTGAGCGTTCTGTGGGACGCGGAGGCCCCAGCATCGGCCGTATTGGCTGAGGTGGAGCACGACGCCTCGCGCGGCGTTCTGGTCGATGCCTTTGCCGACGACCGGTTCATCCGCATGCTGCTGGCCAGGCTGGGCGCGGATGATGGCGACGGTGCGCGCACAATCTCCGGCCTCGCCTTTCGACGATCGGGCTTGCTCAGCGGCGTCGAGCGCGAACGTGCGGCAACATCCGACATCGAGCGCAGCACGGGCGAGCAGTCGAATACGTCGGTCCGTGTCGGCGGCGTGATGCTCAAGGGATTTCGCAGGCTCGAACCCGGGATCCACCCGGAGCTGGAGATAGGACGTTTCCTGACCGAGGTGGCAGGCTTCAGGAATGCGCCGGCCCTGCTCGGATCGGTCGAACTGGTCGGGCCGATGGAGGAGGGGCCGACCGCGCTTTGCGTATTGCAGGCGCTGATCCCGAACCAGGGCGACGGCTGGGCGTATGTCACCGAGCGAATGGAAATCGTCAGGAACGAGCATGGTGACCGCGGCAGGACCGAGCAGCAGCTGATCGCGCTCGCGCACAGTCTCGGACAACGTACGGCTGAACTGCACCGTGCGTTCGGCGTTGACACCGATGACATGGCCTTTGCATCCGAGCCTTTTCAGCCCGATCACCTCATCGACTGGGCGCAGGCCATTCGTTCCAGCGCGGGCATCATTTTCGACGCTTTGAACCAGGCTCGATCGCGGCTGAACTACGCTTCGCAGCAAGCGGCCGATCGCCTGCTTCGCCGCCGCCAGGATCTGCTGGCGCAGATCGGCGATCTGATGCCGGCAAAGGTCAATGTCAAACGAACTCGCGTCCACGGCGATTACCATCTGGGCCAGGTTCTCGTTGCCGACGACGACGTGTTTATCATCGACTTCGAGGGAGAGCCGATGCGGCCCCTGGCCGAGCGGCGCGGCAAGCACCTGCCGCTGCGTGATGTTGCCGGAATGCTGCGTTCGTTCCAGTACGCTGCGGCCTCCGCCGCGCGCGCCATTCGCGCGGATGATGACGCAGTTGCAAGGCTGGAGGCCTGCGCTGGACGGATGTCGGCAACCTTCCTGGACGCGTATGCTCAGGCGATCCGGGGGTGTCCCAGTTTCCCCGCGGATCTCGGGCAGGCAACCGACCTCCTGCGTCTGTTCTTGATCGAGAAAGCGCTCTACGAGATCGGCTACGAACTCGCCCATCGGCCGGCATGGGCCGACATCCCCCTTGCGGCTGTGCTCGCGATTGTCGATGGCGCCGAATCCTTCGGCTTCTCGATGCGGTCGGCCGACCACCCTGCCACGCACCACGAGAACGATCGGGATGCCAGCCGTGGCTGAACGCGCAGTCGCAACCCACGCAATGCCGTTCGGCGCGGAGCTGCGCCCCGACGGAGGGACCCGGTTCCGGCTTTGGGCGCCGACGCAGCAGCGCGTGCGGCTCGTCCTCGAAGGCCGCCGCGACGCATTGCCGATGACCGCGCTTGCTGAAGGTTGGCACGAGCTTGTAACCAATGAAGCGGTCGCGGGAACGCGGTACAGCTTCGAACTGGCGAACAATATGCAGGTGCCTGACCCTGCTTCGCGCTATCAGCCGCGGGACGTCCATGGTCCGAGCGAAGTGATCGATCCCGCCTCATATCAATGGCGCGACGCATCGTGGCGAGGCCGGCCGTGGCACGAAGCAGTGCTGTATGAGATGCATGTCGGCGCGTTTACCCCTGAGGGCACCTTCCAAGCCGCCATCGCGCGCCTGGATCACCTGGTCGATCTGGGGATCACGGCCGTGGAGCTGATGCCGCTGGCCGACTTCCCCGGTGCTCGCAACTGGGGCTACGACGGTGTTCTTCTATTCGCACCCGATGCGAGCTATGGCCGCCCGGAGGACCTGAAGGCCCTCGTCGACGCAGCCCATCGCAAGGGGCTCATGATGTTTCTCGACGTCGTCTACAATCATTTCGGCCCCGACGGGAATTATCTCCCCGTCTATGCCCCCCAAATTCTGACGGACCGTCACAAGACCCCCTGGGGAAGCGCGATCAATTACGACGGCGCTGATGCGACGCCGATGCGGGAGTTCGTGATCCACAACGCGCTCTACTGGCTTGAAGAGTTTCATTTCGATGGACTGCGCCTCGATGCGGTCCACGCCATCATGGACGACAGCTCAACGCATCTCCTGAACGAACTGGCGCAACGGGTGCGCGGGACGCTCGGCAAGGAGCGTCAAATCCATCTTGTTCTGGAGAACGAGGAGAACGAGGCGCACTGGCTGGCGCGTGGGCCGAAAGGTGAGGTCGAGCGCTACACCGCGCAGTGGAACGACGACGTCCACCACGGTTTGCACACCGCCGCCACCGGCGAGCAGGCCGGCTATTACGCGGAATATCTTGGCGAGACCGGAAAGCTCGCGCGCGCCCTGGCCGAAGGTTTCGCGTTCCAAGGCGAGATGATGACGTATCGCGGCTCGGCGCGGGGCGAACCCAGCGGGCACCTGCCCCCCACGGCCTTCATCGCCTTCATGCAAAATCACGATCAGGTGGGCAACCGCGCCTTCGGCGATCGGCTGACGCATGCGACCCCGGCTGAGCGGGTGCGTGCCATCGCCGCTACGTTTCTGCTCGCGCCCCAAATTCCCATGCTGTTCATGGGAGAGGAATGGGCGGCCGCGCAGCCGTTTCCGTTCTTTTGCGATTTCGAGGACGAGTTGGCGGAAGCCGTGCGCAAGGGCCGGCGTGCGGAGTTTGCCAAGTTTCCGGAATTTCAGGACGAGGCCACGCGCGAACGGATTCCCGATCCGACCGCTGAGGAGACCTTCCGCTCGGCCAAGCTCGACTGGCGTGATCTCACGCGCGCGCCGCACGCGCAGTGGCTCGACTGGTATCGGCGGATACTTGCAGTCCGGCGCACCGAAATCGTGCCAAAGCTCGCTCAGGCAGCGGCTCATGCCGGGGTGTACGAAACCTCCGGTCCCGGCGCATTCCGAGTGGGTTGGAGCCTCGCTGACGGCTGCCGGCTCGTCGTGTTTGCTAATCTTTCCGAGGGGACGTGGAGCGGCTTTGGACCGAGCCCCGGTCGTCTGGTCTGGAGCGAGGGCAAGGTCGATCAGCAGCGAAAAGTTTTAGGTCCATGGTCCGTCGTATGGTCGATGGCGACCGCCGAGGACGCGCAGGAAACGGCCCGGCCGTGAGCGCGCTTGACCAACTCGCAGGGCGGATGGGTATCGAGCCCGAATTCAAGGATGCCACCGGCCAAGTTCGTCATACCGACTCGAAGGTCAGCCGCGCATTGCTCGATGCCATGGGCCTTTCGGTCGAAGACCGAGCCAACGCCAAGGCCATGCTTTTGGAACTGGAGCGAGGGGAGGCGGATTGGCCGCTTCCGCCCGTGATGGTGGTGCAGGATTCCATTGCGCCGTTCGCCGTTCCGCTCACGCTGCCGCGGGGGACCGATGCCGTCCGCTGGTCGGTGAAGGAAGAAGGCGGATCAAGCCGCGAAGGGGAGGTATCTTTCTCCAGGCTCGCGCCGCAGCGCTCACTAAAAGCCAGCCCGGCGGTCGAGTGCCGGCGCCTCGTGGTCCCGGCCCCGGCGAACATCGGCTATCACTTGCTGCGGATCGAAGCGCACGGGCTCGATCCCGCCGAAATGCCGCTGATCGTTGTCCCCCGGCGTTGTTTCGTGCCGGAAGGCCTGGCCGACCAAGCACCGATCTGGGGCATCTCGCTCCAACTCTATCTGCTGCGGTCGAAACAAAACTGGGGCATCGGCGATTTCGGCGATCTCAAATGTTTCGCCGACGTCGCCGCCGACCTCGGCGCTTCGGTGATCGGGCTCAACCCGCTACATGCGATGTTTCTCGACGCGCCCGAGAGGGCAAGCCCGTATTCGCCGGCGAGCCGGCTTTTTCTCAATGTCCTGTTCATCGAAATACCGGCCGTTCCGGAATTCAATTCGGCCGAACGCGTACGTGCAATGACCGATGCGCCCGACTTCCAGCGCGACCTCGCCCATTGCCGCGATGCGCCGCTGGTCGACTACCAGGCGGTCGCACGTTTGAAGCTGCCGATTTTGCGCGCGTTGTTCGATGCTTTTCGAACCGATGCCGACAGCGGCCGGAGCCGGGCGTTCGACGATTTTCGCCGCCAGCGGGGCGAGGCGCTCGAGCGGTTCTGCTGCTTCCAGGCGCTGCGTGAATATTTCGCAGCGCAAGTATCGCGACGGGCCGATTGGCGGAATTGGCCCAAGGAATATCAAGACCCCGGCTCGGCATCCGTGGCGCGGTTCGCGCAGCAGCATCGGGATCGGATCGATTTTCTCGCCTGGATGCAGTGGATCGCCGATCAGCAACTGGCGGAAGCCGCGGAGGCCGCCCGCGCCAGGAGCATGACGATCGGCATCTATCGCGACCTCGCCGTCGGCGCCGACAGCGCCGGCGCGGAGACCTGGGTGCATCCGAATCTCGTCGTCTCTCGCGCGCATGTCGGAGCGCCGCCGGATATTCTCAACCCGGCCGGGCAGGACTGGGGCCTGCCCCCGTTCAATCCCCATGCGCTGCGCAACGAGGCTTATTCCGGCTTCATCGATCTCGTCCGCGCCAATATGCGTCATGCCGGCGGCCTGCAAATCGATCATGTCATGGGGCTCCAACATCTCTATTGGATCCCGGAGGGTTGTGCGCCCTCGGAAGGCGCTTACGTCTCCTATTTCATGGATGACCTGATCGGCATCCTCGCCCTGGAAAGTCGTCGACACCGCTGCCTGGTCGTCGGCGAGGATCTTGGCACCGTTCCCGAGGGCTTCCGGGAGCGAATGGAGGCTGCGGGCGTCCTGTCTTACCGGGTGCTGTTCTTCGAGTTCGATGCGGACGGTGCCTTCGTGCAGCCGCAGGACTATCCGCCGCTCGCGCTAGCCACGCCGGGCAGCCACGATCTCGCGACCCTGCGCGGATGGTGGGAAGCGCACGACATCGAGCTGAAAAGCCGACATGGGCTTTATCCGAGCGCGACCGAAGAACGGGGCCAGCACGAGCAGCGAGCGAAGGAACGCGTGGCGCTCCTCCATGCCCTCGAGGCCGCGGGGCTGGGGTTGCCCGATCTCGACGCGACCGGCCCATTTCGCCCCGACCTGGCCGACGCCGTGCACGCTTTTCTCGCCCGCACACGGGCCGGGCTCGCCATGGTGCAGCTCGATGATCTGACTGACGAAAGGGACCAAGTGAACCTCCCCGGCACCACCGACCAGCATCCGAATTGGCGGCGCAAGCAGTCCCTCAGCCTGGACGAGCTTTCCGCGAATCCGCGCGTCCAGGCGCTTGCGCACATCCTCAACAGCACCCGTCCCCCTCGCTCCAGCCGCAAGTCCCCCGATGTCCGCTGATGCTGCACCACCCGTTCCGCGCGCCACGTATCGTCTGCAGCTGACGAAGGATTTCGGATTCGCGGCAGCGGCCCGGCTGGCGCCGTATCTGGCCGCGCTCGGGGTCAGTCATCTCTACGCGTCGCCTTATCTGAAGGCGCGGCCCGGGAGCACCCACGGCTACGACATCGTGGACCACAACGCGCTCAATCCCGAGCTCGGCAGCGAGGACGATTTCCGGGCGATGGTCGACGCGTTGAAGGCGAACGGCCTCGGCCAGGTTCTCGACTTCGTTCCGAACCATATGGGCGTGGGCGGAGCCGATAACGTGTGGTGGCTCGACGTGCTGGAATGGGGACCTGATTCGGCGCGCGCGGGCTATTTCGATATCGATTGGGAGCCGGGCGCCCGTTATCTGCAGGGCAAGCTGCTCACTCCCTTTCTCGGCAAGCAGTACGGCCAGGTGCTGGAGGAGGGCGGACTAGAGCTGCGGTTCGACGCGGACGCGGGATCATTCGCGGTGTGGGCCTATGGGACGCACAAGCTGCCGATCTGCCCGCTCGATTACGACCGCATCCTGGGCGACGCCCATCCGGAACTGGAGCGGTTGGGGGACGCGTTTGCAGGACTTCCTAGCCATCGGCCGAACGTGGTGCGGCGCGCGAACGACCTCAAGGGCGAGCTGGCCGGACTTGCCGCGGGACGGCCGGATGTGGCCGATGCCGTGCTGGACGCCGTGGGCTCTTTCAATACGAACGCCGATCGTCTGCATGGCTTGATCCAGCGGCAGCACTGGCGCCCCGCCTATTTCCAGGTCGCGGCCGACGACATCAACTATCGCCGCTTCTTCAACATCAACGAGCTCGCCGGCCTGCGCATGGAGCAGCCGGAATTGTTCGACCTCACCCACCGCTTCGTGCTCGAAAAGATCGGCGACGGCACCCTCGACGGACTTCGCATCGATCACATCGATGGTCTGCTCGATCCCAAGGGCTATTGCACTCGCTTGCGCGCGAAGGCCGCGCGGCCCTTCTATCTCGTGGTCGAGAAGATTCTCGCTCGCCATGAGCATCTGCGCGAGGATTGGCCGATCGAGGGCACGACCGGATACGAGTTCGCCAATCTCGTCGGCGGATTGTTCGTCGATCCGGCCGGGGAGGCGGCGTTCAGCCGTTTCTATCGCGAGTTCACGGGGCAGCGTCGCGCGTTCGAGGACACCGTTCGCGAGTGCAAGATCCTGATCATGGACACCGAGATGGCGAGCGAGCTCAACGTGCTTGCGCGCGACGCCGGCCGTATCGCCCGTTCGAACCGGCGCACGTCCGACTTCACCGACAACATTCTGCACGTGGCGCTGCGGGAAATCGTCGCCCGCTTTCCGGTCTACCGTACATATATCGACGGGACGACACCTTCGGAGGCCGACAGGCGCGACATCGATTGGGCGATTGCGCAAGCCCGCCGCGCCGAGCACGCGCCCGACGCCAGCGTCTTCGATTTCCTGCATGACCTGCTCACGGCCGACTTGGTGGAAAAGCCGAAAAGCGGCTACAGCCGGCACGCCGTCGTTCGCTTCGCGATGAAGGTGCAGCAGTACAGCGGCCCGGTGATGGCGAAGGGCCTCGAGGATACCGCGTTCTATCGCTACAACCGTCTGGTCTCGCTGAATGAGGTGGGGGGACATCCGGACGTTTTCGGCGTCGCCGTTTCAGCCTTCCACCGAGCCAACGCCGAGCGTGCCCGCCGCTGGCCCCACGCCATGCTGGGCACCTCGACGCACGATACCAAGCGCGGCGAGGACACCCGCGCGCGGCTCAACGTACTCTCCGAAATCCCGGAGGAGTGGGAGCGCCAGGTTCAGGCGTGGAGCCGGATCGTCCGCGCCCGCCGCGGCGATGTCGAGAGCACGGCTCCGCCCGACCACAACGACGAATATCTGCTTTACCAGCTTCTCGTGGGCGCATGGCCGGTGGAATTCGTCGTCGTCAATGCGCTCGACCCGGAAGCGCTCGGTGCCTTCGCGAACCGTGTGGAAGGGGCGTTGATCAAGTCCGTGCGCGAAGCCAAGGTGCATTCGAACTGGGCGGCACCGAACGACGCTTATGAGGAGCCGCTCAAGTCGTTCCTGCGCGATTGTCTCGACGCCAGCCGCTCAAACCCATTCCTGGACAGCTTCCAGGCGTTCGAGATCCGGATCGCGCGGCTGGGAATGCTCAATGGCCTCGCGCAAACGCTGCTCAAGCTGACCGCGCCCGGGGTGCCGGACCTCTATCAAGGCACCGAGCTGTGGGATCTCAGCCTGGTGGATCCGGACAACCGCCGGCCCATCGACTACGGCGAGCGCCGGCGGCTGATGGCCGAGATGGAAAAATCGGCACCGGCGCCTGCCGACATCTCCGGATTGCTCGACCATTGGCAGGACGGGACGGTGAAGCTCGCGCTCATTTCGCGCGCGCTTGCCCTGCGCAAATCGCATCCCGCACTCTTCGCCGAAGGCGCCTACGAGCCGTTGGAGGTTGCGGGCGCGCGCGAAAATCATCTCTGCGCATTTGCGCGCCGCCGTGGCAGCGAGAGTGTGGTGGTGGCGGTGCCGCGCCTGGTCGCCGCGCTCGATGCGGAGCCCGGCTGGGGCGACACCATCGTGCGGCTGCCGCCCGTATCCGCGCAGCGCTGGCGAAACGTTCTGACCGGCGCCGTGGTGGACAGCACCGAGCGAGACGGCTCGGCAGTGCTCGGGGCCGCGCACGTGTTTGCGCAGTTCCCGCTCGCGCTCCTGGTTTCCATGGATCAGCCATGAGCCGGTGACAGCTCCGCGATCTCCGCAAAATCTGCTCGGTAGCGGCAATTCAAACGAAGTCATTCCCGGGCGGACCGATATTTTTCAATGGGTCGCGTGAAAAAGTTCGAGCAGCGCATGGCAGGCTTGGCGCTTGTAGTGGGAGCCAGCGGGATCGTGGGCAACAACCTCGCCCGCCATCTGCGTGCGCGGGGTTGGCAGGTGTACGGGCTGGCGAGGCGGCCCCCGACCGACATTGACGGCATGGTGCCGGTACAGGCGGATCTGCTCGACCCGGAATCACTTCGTACCGCGTTGCGAGGGCTGCGTCCCACCCACGCCTTCATCAGCGCCTGGCTGCGGCAGGAAACCGAGGTGGACAACATCCGGATCAACAGCGCCATGGTGCGCAACGTCCTCGACGCGCTGGCGCCGTCCGGCTCCCTCGACCACGTGGCGCTGGTGACCGGGCTCAAGCACTACCTCGGTCCGTTCGAGGCTTACGGCAAGGGCAAGCTTCCGGCCACGCCGTTTCGCGAGGACCAGCCCCGGCTGGACGTCGACAACTTCTACTACGCACAGGAAGACGAGCTGTTCGCTGCCGCCGGGCGCGCGGGCTTCGGATGGAGCGTGCACCGGCCACATACGATCATCGGCTACGCGGTTGGCAATGCCATGAACATGGGCGTGACCCTCGCGGCCTACGCTACCATCTGCAAGGCGACCGGCCGGCCATTCCTGTTTCCGGGATCGGCGACGCAGTGGAACGGACTTACGGACATGACCGATGCCATGGTGCTCGCCGGCCACCTCGAATGGGCGGCCATGACCGAAGCGGCGCGCGACCAGGCATTCAACGTCGTCAACGGCGACGTCTTCCGCTGGAGCTGGATGTGGGGACGCTTGGCGGGTTGGTTCGAGCTGGAGCCGGCGCCTTTCCCGGGGGAGGGCGTCCCGCTGGAGCGCCAGCTGGCCGACGCGGGACCGATCTGGGCCGACCTCGCCCGCAAACACGCCTTGGCGGAGTCCAATCTCACCGTCGTCGCCTCGCCCTGGCACACCGACGCCGACCTGGGCCGCCCGATCGAGGTCGTCACCGACATGAGCAAGAGCCGTAAGCTCGGCTTCCTCGACTACCAGGCCACCGACGACAGCTTCTTCAACCTGTTCGCCCGCCTGCGCGATGCTCGCATCATCCCGTGACGCGACTATGCGCGCTCACGGACCTGCCGGCCCACGTGGTCGTTCCAGGTCTTCTGCATGTTCGCTTCAAATGCCTCGCCGTCCTTGAACAGCTCGCGATGGACGCTTTCAGCTCGCTCGTCGGCGAGGATCTCCTCGCTGCCGCTTTCAATCCCGGCGAGCACCCGCGCGGCGATGACGTCAGGGCTCGTCTTCGGAAGCGTCAACGCGCTGGTCATGTCGGTGTCGATGTAGCCGGCATAGACGGCAACCACCAGCGTTCGCTGCGCGCGCAGCTCGAACCGTACCGCCCGCGTGAGCGACCATTCGGCCGCCTTCGACGCACAGTAAGAGCCCTGCATCGGCACGTTGAACCAGCTCACGACCGAAAGCACGTTCACCAATGCCCCGCCGCCGTTGCGTGCGAGGACCGGAGCAAAAGCACGGCACATGGCCAGCGTTCCGAGATAATTCGTCTCTATCTCGAGGCGGGCGTTGTCCATCGTCGGCGCAGCGAGCGCCGGCGTGAAACCCGCAACGCCGGCATTATTGATCAGAATATCGACGTCAGTGCACCGCGCCGCGGCTGCGGCGACCTGATCCATCTTCGTGATGTCGAGTTGGAGCGGCTGCACCACGCGGTCGGGCGCGACGCCGTCGACATCGCGTGCCCCGGCATACACTTTCGCGCAGCCCGCTTCGAGGAGCGCTCGCACCAGGGCCTTGCCCAAACCGCGATTGGCACCTGTGACCAGGGCCGTCGATCCGCCGATCATCATTTCGTCTTCGATCCGCGCTGTGTGAAAGAGCGCATCACCTTATCGCTCTGGGCGCTCCGGGAAAATGCGTCGCTGTCCGGCGGATCGCGGCGCGGGCCGCACGGCGGCGTGCTCCGGGCAGGACTATGCCGGCCTCGTCAACGCACGTTGCCCCAGGGGTCGAACTTCTTGTCCGGGATCTTGTCGAGCGCGGAATGGTACGCCTTCTCGGCCTCCGCCGCCTTCTTCTTCTGCTCCTCCGTCTGCTCCTGTGACGGAGCATGCCGGCCGCCGCCTTTTCCTCGTCCCTGGGAATAGGCAGGCGCAGTCAGGGCGACGATTGCCGCCAGTGCGATCACGACGGCTTTCATTCAAGCCCCCCGAACACAGTCGCGCCCCTCGGTCCACGACCATGGGGCTGGTTGTGGCCGGAAATAAGACATCGCGACGCGGATGCCTATGTCCTGCAAGGGCAGGGGTGATCCCGATCCGATGATGAAATCTTTATGCGATCAGGGATTTCGTCGCGACAGGATTGGGGTGCCGCGCTTCTTGTTGTAGCCGTGGATTTGAACCGTCTCCCAGACGCCATTGACCTGGTAGGGGTCGCTGCGGGTGAAAGCCTCGGTAGCCGCACGGTCCTTGGCGTCGATGACGAAGACGCTGCCGACCGGCGTCTCGCCGTCGATGGCGAGCAGGGTGCCGGCGGTGACCACGTCGACATCATGCTTGTCCGCCTCGTCCAGGTGGATGCGGTGCGCGCGGTAGAATTTCGCCCGCGTTGCCATCCCGTCGCGTCTGTCGGTGGCGTGGATCACGAACAGCATCGGCGTCACCCGGCGTTCGGTTTGCTGCTCCCGATTCCTACCATCCCTGTCGGCCCGGGGCGAGCGCCTTGAGCGAGTGCCCGCCAGCCTATCACCGCGACTTCGATGCGCTCGCCGGTGTCGGCGTTGGTCCAGTCATCACCAGTCCATCGACAGGGGAACGGAACAAGATAGGTGCCGACGTGATCCTCGCACAGGATCTCGAGCGGTTGGTCCGCGGGCGGCGCGCCGTCGTGAGTGAACTCATCGATGCGCTTCTGTCGTGTGGCCATTTTGAGCCCCACGCTACCCGGCGAGCGTCGTCTTCGAACGCGCGGGCTTCTTCTTCGCGGGGGCCGGCTGGTCGGTAGCTTCCTTGGCCAACCGCAGCGCTTTAAGTCTTGCAGTCTTCTCCCGAACGGCCCGCGCCTCCAACTCGTAGAGCGCCCAGGCTTCCTTGGCGTCGTGAGCCGCTTTCTGTGTCTTCTTGGATTGCGCGTCGCCCTGGTCGCGTCCCTTCGGATGATCAGTCAAGGTCGCCTCCTTGTTTCGGCGCCGGAGAGGCCGTGATGGGATGACTCCGATGCTACGCGTGCCGCGCCGATCACAGCGGCTAAGCGGCCTTCCTGTCACCCGATCGGTGCATGCTCTTCACCGCGAGCGGCGGGGTGCCCGATCGCTCCGCGATGAGCCGGTCCTGCTCTTCGATGATGGCGCGCGCGGGAGCATCGCCGTCGAGGCCGCCGAGGATGTCGCTCGGCACCCTGCGATTGGAGCGCTGGGAACCATCTTCGTAGATCACGTCGAAAAGCGTGAATTCGACTCGCGTTGCGGGCTTGCGTGCCATGTTCTTGGTTCCTCTTGCTGCTCGACGCCGGACGTGCCGCACGATGACGGCGCCAGGGCCGTCAATCGCGGGCATGTGCGGCAAGTGTCAAAAAGCTCCGGTGCCGGGCACCGGAGCTGCTGTCTCGTTGTTCGAAGCGATCAGACGTTCTGGAGGTTCGACGCAGCCAACTTGCCGCGCTCGCTCACAACGTCGTAGGAGAGCTTCTGTCCTTCGTTCAGATTGCTCATGCCGGCCCGCTCCACTGCGGAGATATGGACGAATACGTCCGCTCCGCCGTCGGTCGGCTGAATGAATCCAAAGCCCTTTTGTGAATTGAAAAACTTGACTGTACCTTGAGCCATATCTGGCCTCCTTTGAAAACGCCGGTCAGCGTCTGCGACCCGCGCACGCGCGCGGCTTTCGTCCGACTTCAACGTTGTCTTGGGAAGAGCCCTCTGGGGGCAAATAGCAAGGACAGGCAAAACTCGAACACGGGCATATATAGAGACACTAGGTAGGGAATCAACCCGCGCATAAGAGGATCCGATGGCATTCAAGCCAAACTACGGTAGAGATCGAGCGGAGCGAGACAGGGCGGCCCGCGCACGGACCGAGGAAAAACTGAAGAAGAAGGAGGAGAAGCTGGCCCAGCGCAAAGCCGAGCGCGACGCAGCGCAGGCACCGCCGGATGAGGGCAAGACCGACGGCGAGGCCTGATATCCGGGTACCCGGGTACCCCCGCCGGGGAAGCCTCTCGTGCAGCAAGCGCGCCGACCGTCCGGCAGGGCCGAATTGCCCGGTTTCATTGGCTAAATTCGGTTCTCCTCCCCTGGAGCTGACGAAAAAGAGCCCGAATCGGCTCCGCAGGTCTGCCGGGCACGCAAGGAATCGCCATCTGATCCCGCTCCGCTGACCTGAAGCGAACACGCCGATCTTGGTTGGGTCTGGCGCTTTTCATGCCTCAAGTTGGAATTCGGCTTCGTTTCCGTTCGTAATCATCGAAAAGGCGAATTCTGCTGGTCAATCGGGGTTGGGCGATTGTGGCCGGGGGGTCACACGGGGAAATATTCGGCTGTCATGGTGAATTGAGGCGTGTGTGTGCCTCGCGGCCGTCGTAGAACGATATCAGGGTGTTAACCACACTTCGGGGGGCACGTTCGTGATCCGAAGGTGGGGGCATCGGCCGGCAGGCCGATGGTTCGGGGAGACGGGGAAATGGCTGAGTTCGTCGCGAACTACGGCATCTGGGTCGTCGCAGCCTTCATTGCTCTCGAAAGTGTCGGCATTCCATTGCCCGCGGAGGCGGCCCTGATCGCGGCCGGGTTTTTCGCCGCCAGGACCCACGGCATCCACATTTGGGACTTGATCGCGGCCGGGATCATTGCCGCGATCGTGGGCGAGATCGTCGGCTTCTGGATCGGCCGGCGGTACGGACATCAGCTCCTCGCGCGGCATGGCTCGCGCCTTGGATTGACACCCGGACGCATACGGATCGGTCAGTGGCTGTTTGCCAGATACGGCGGCCGGTTCGTTTTCATCGCGCGGTTCCTGCCGATCCTGCGGAACATGGCGGCCGTGCTGGCCGGTACCAATGCCATGGCGCAGCACAGCTTTTACTTCGCCAGCGCCACGGCCGCCTCGGCCTGGATCCTGTGCTACGGGCTCGCGGCCTATTCCTTTGGCGAAGCGTTCGGGAACCTGGCCTCGCCGGCGGCGGCGGTCCTCGGCCTCGCGGCAGCAGCGACCGTCTTGTCGGTGCCGGTGTTCATCGTGCGCTACGAGAAGCGCCTGCAGGCGAAAGCCGACGCCGGATTGGCCGAGCGCGCGGCAGCTGAGGCGGCGAAGCCAAGCGATGGATTCGCGCCGGCTTATGTCGCGCCCCGGCGGCTGCGGATCAGGTCGAACGCGGCCTGAACGCGCACGATTCCGGCGGAGCTACTTGTCGCAGCTCTTGCAGACAAACGCGGGCGCCGCCTCGCCAGGCTCCACCATGACCGAGTTGAACTCGCCGCAGCGCCCGCATTGTCGCGAGAGCTTGGTCGGCAGCTTCGTGATCGGCTTGGTGGCGGCGTTCACGGCCTTATCGGCCTGGGCTCGAAGTTCGGCCTTGGTGAGCGCTGGTCCGCGAACCCGGTCCCTCATGCGCGGGCCACCATTGGTCGCGCCGCCGGTCCGGTTGTTCCCTGATCTGCCATTCTCTGGCTCCTGTTGCGCGCCCGCGTGCTGTTTGCAGCACGAACGGCCTTCGCGTCAATACCGCTGAGAGCGCGAGCCGCGCGAGCGTTGCATGGGTGGCGCGCCGCGGATGCTTGCGCCGCGTGCTCGACGCAACCGTATCGGCGGGATCGTGCCGGCATCGGAAGGCCGCGCATGCGCGCGGTGGATTTGCGGAGCGTGCGACGCTCCGACGAAATCACATCGCCATTCGGTTGTGCAGATCGAACATGATCCAGAAGCTGCCGCCGACCATGAGGAATATGAGAATGGCGGTGAACACGATCGCCACCAGGTTCTCTCGCGGCGTGGAGGTCAGATCCAGGTGGAGGAAATAGCGCAAGTGGACGAGCACCTGGATGGCGGCGGCCACACCGATGATGATCAGCGTGGTCAGCTTGGGCAGCGGGTTGGTGGCGACCAGTGCGAACGGAATGGCCGTCAGGATCAAGGCCAGAGCAAAGCCGATGAGGTAGGGTCGCAGGTCGCGATCGATGCCGGCGAGATAGGATCGAACGCTGCGATGGGCGCCGACGCCGGCGGATCGCAGGCCGCGACCGATGTGCGTGAGAAACGCTAACAGGCCGCGACCGATGCGCTCGAGCTGGCCTGGCAGCTCGCGACCGATGCGCTCAAGGTGGGATGCCAAACTGCGACCGATGCGCCCGAGGTGGGATCCCAGGCTGCGACCGATATCGGTGAGATGGGATCGCAGGCTGCGACCGATGTCGCTGAGCTGGGAACGCGGGCCGCGATCGGTGTCTTCGGGTGAAGGGCCCATCACAGGATCCCCGGAAGATACACGATCGAGAAGATCCCGATCCAGATGATGTCGAGGAAATGCCAGAACAGGCCCAGGCGCAGGAAACGGGAGGCCACCGGTATGGTCAGGCCCTTGATGATGACCTGGCTCGTCATGATGAGGATCCAGATCAGGCCGAAGGTCACGTGCAGGCCGTGGGTGCCGACCAGCGTGAAAAAGGCCGACAGGAATCCGCTGCGGTCCGGACCGGCGCCCGCCCGCACCATGCCGTGAAACTCGCGGATTTCCAGGCCGACGAATCCCAGGCCGAGCAGGAAGGTGACGAGCAGCCAGGACAGCATCCTCTCCTTCTCGCCGGATTTCATCGCCAGCGTCGCCAGGCCGAAGGTGATGCTGCTGAACAGCAGCAGCATGGTTTCGGCAAAGGCATTCGGCAGGCTGAACAGCGTGTTTCCGGTCGGCCCGCCGGCATTGTTGCGGGCCATCACCGCGTAGGTGGCGAACAGCAGCGAAAAGATGATCGCGTCGCTCATCAGGTAGAGCCAGAAGCCGAACGCTCTCTGCTCGTACACGTCCGGCGTCGCCGGTTCATCGCCGTTTCCGCCGGCGGCAGCGACCAATGCGTCAGCGGTCATGTCAGGCTTTCCGGCAGCGGTTGATTGGAGAAGGTCGCCTCTCCCGCCGTCTGCGTGCGGGCGGAGCTTGCCAGCGCCTGATAGCGCTGCGTCTCGATCTCCTCGATCTCGCTGGCCGGCAGGACGTACTCGGCGTCGTCATCGTAGACGCGCGCGATGACCACGGCCCACATGCAGAGCCCGGATGCGATCGCCATCCACCAGATGTACCAGATCATGGCAAAACCGAGCAGGCCGGCCAGGACCCCCAGCATGAGACCCGCGCTGGTGTTCCTGGGCATGGTGATGTCGTGATAGCGCTCGGGCCTGCGATAGGCGACGCCTCCCGCCTTCATGTCGTGGAAGGCGTCGATATCCCGCACCTCGGGCAGCACCGCAAAATTGTACGGCGCGGGCGGCGAGGAGGTCAGCCATTCCAGCGTGCGCCCGTTCCATGGATCGCCGCTGAGATCGAGCGCCTGCTGGCGCTCCTGGACGCTGACGATGAACTGCACCACCAGAAAGCCGATGCCGACCAGGATCATCAGCGCGCCGAGCGCGGCCACGACTAGGTACGGTTGCCAGGCGGCGATGTTGTAGTGCTCGAGCCGCCGCGGCATGCCCATGAAGCCCAGCGCGTAGAGCGGCATGAAGGCCAGGTAGAAGCCGATCAGCCAGAACCAGAATGCGCGCACGCCCCATCGCTCGTTGAGGGTGAAGCCGAAGGCCTTGGGGAACCAGTACATGTAGCCGGCAAAATAGCCGAACAGGGCGCCGGGAATCAGCATGTTGTGGAAGTGCGCGACCAGGAAGGTGGTGTTGTGCATGAGGTAGTCGGCCGGCGGCAGTGCCAGCAGAACGCCGGTCATGCCGCCGATGACGAAGGTCACGATGAAGCCGAGCGTCCACAGCATCGATGTGTGGAAGATGATGCGGCCGCGAAACATGGTGAGCAGCCAGTCGAAGACCTTCACGCCGGTCGGCACGGCGATGATCATGGTCGCAAGGCCGAAGAAGGCATTGACGTTGGCGCTCGCGCCCATCGTGAAGAAATGATGCAGCCACACCGTGAACGACAGGATCGCGATCGACGCCGTGGCAATGACCAGCGAAGTGTAGCCGAACAGCCGTTTGCCGCAGAACGTCGCGACCACCTCCGAATAGACCCCGAAGGCCGGCAGGATCAGGATGTAGACTTCCGGATGACCCCACAGCCAGAACAGGTTGGGGTAGTTCATCATGTTGCCGCCGCCGCCATTGGTGAAAAAGTGCATGCCGAGCGTGCGGTCGAGCACCAGCATCGCGCACACCACGGTCAGGGCGGGAAAGGCGAAGGTCATCAGGACGCTGGTGCACAGGGCGGTCCAGGTGAACAGCGGCATGCGCATGAACGTCATGCCGGGCGCGCGCTGCTTGAAGATGGTGACAATGAAATTGATGCCGGTCAGCGTCGAGCCGATGCCGCCGATCAGGATCGCCCACAGCCAGTAGTCGACCCCGACCCCCGGGCTGTATTCCGAGCCGGAGAACGGCGGGTATCCGGTCCAGCCCGCGGTCGAGAACTTGCCGATCACCAGCGACACCATCACCAGCCCGGCGCCGGCTGTGGTGAGCCAGAGGCTCACCGCGTTCATGAACGGGAAGGCGACGTCGCGCGCGCCGATCTGCTGCGGAACCACGATATTGATCAGTCCGGTCAGAAACGGCATCGCCATGAAGAAGATCATGATGGTGCCGTGGGAGCTGAAGATCTGGTCGAAGTGTTCGGGCGGGAGGTAGCCGTCGGAGTTGAGCGCGATCGCCTGCTGGGTTCGCATCATCATCGCGTCGACAAAGCCGCGCATCAGCATGATCATCGCCAGCGTCACATACATGATGCCGATGCGCTTGTGGTCGACGCTGGTCAGCCATTCGTTCCAGAGGTAGCGCCATAGCCCGAACCAGGTGATGCCCGCCGCCACCGCGAGCGCGCCGCCGACCGTGACCAGCGCACCGCCGAACGCGATCGCGCTGTAGAACGGCAGCGCATCGATGGTCAGTCTACCGAGCATCTCGAAATCTCCGGGACGGCCTATTGCGCGGCCTGCTGATGGGCGTGCGCCTGGCTGCCGCTGTACTTTGCGATGATGGTGTCGAACAGACCGGGCGCGACCGCTGAATAATAGGTGACCGGATGCCCCCTGCTGCGCACGGCGAGCGCGCGATAGCCGGCTGCGTCGAGCTTATCGGGCGATTGCTTGACCTTCGCCACCCAGGCGTTGAACTCGTCCGGCGACGTGGCCATCGCCTCGAAGTGCTGGTCGGAAAAGCCGGACCCGCTGTACTGGAGATTTCTGCCCGCGAATCGTCCGGGCGCGTCGGCCAGCAGGTGCAGGCGCGTTTGCATCCCGGCCATCGCGTAGATCTGGCCTCCCAGGGCCGGGATGTAAAAGGAGTTCATCACCGTATCCGAGGTGATCCTCAGGCTCAGCGGCGTCCCGCTGGGAAATACCAGTTGGTTGACGACCGCGATTCCCTGCGCCGGGTAGATGAACAGCCACTTCCAGTCCTGCGCGATCACCTCGACCTGGAGCGGTTGGACCGACGGATCGATCGGCCTGTAGGGGTCGAGCTTGTGCGTATTGCGCCATAGCAGCGTGCCGAGCGCGATGACGATCGCCGCCGGGACCAGCCAGACCACGGCATCGACCGGGACGGAGTACGTCCAGTCCGGGGTGTAACGGGCTTTGGTGTTGGAGGCCCGGTACCGCCAGGCAAACAGGAACGTCATGACGAAGACCGGAATGACCACGATCAGCATCAGGACGACGGCGGTGAACAGGAGATCGCGCTCCGCCAGTGCAATGGGCCCTTTCGGATCGAGGACCGGGGCATTGCTCAGGTCGCAGCCGCTGACCGACAGCGCCGCCCCGAGGGCCAGCGCCATCCGGGGCGATCTAGAGACCGGAGCCTGTTTCACCATGCCGTCCATACCGGTTGCTCGAGCAATTGGGTAGCTCGGAGCGAGAGCCGCACTGATCATGACGCCTTATCTTGCGGCCTGCTACTCATACCAGCGGTGTTGATTTCGCGACATCGCAGCCAGGAGCATCGGGCCTTTCGGCCTCGCCGCGTGCCCCCTGCCTGCACGAAACTCACATCCGCCTGATGACGAAGCGTCCCGCGGTCCGAAGGAATGCGGGAGTCCTGTTACATCGGTCCATGGGTCCGGTCCATGGCATCGCTCCATGGGTCCGGTCCATGGAACGGGGGAAGCCTCCGAGGTTCCCATCTCCTGGACGGCACGCGCCGCGGCGAGCGACGCTCATTTGCGCCCGGACGGCAGCAGCTTGCGGTCGCCTGGCCGCTCCCCGGTCTCGGGCATCAGCAGCCAGAACAGGACGAATCCGGTAGCGCCGATGCAGGCCAGGCCCAGGAACGCCACGCTGCTGCCGAGACGATCGCTGATCAATCCGGCCAGCGTCGTGCTGAGCGACGCGCCGATTCCGATCCCGGTCCCGACGATCCCTTGCGCCAGGTTGAAGCGGCCGGTGTCGCGGGTGATATCGGCGATCGTGAGCGGCACCAGCACGCCGAACACGGCGGCACAGATTCCGTCGAGCAGCTGCACGGCGACCAGCAGCTGAGGGTCCCTCACCACCATGAACAGCAGGCCGCGGATCGGCAATGCGCCGAACCCGAGCAGCAGGATCGGCCGTCGTCCAAATCGTTGCGCCAAGCGCCCGACCGTGGGTGAAATCGCCGCGACCATGAGCTGCGGCACCACGATGCAGGCCGCGACCAATGTCGTCGCCCAGGTGCTCGAGCGCATGGTGACGATGCTCGCCATCAGCGGAAGCATGGCCGCGTTCGCGAGCTGGAAGATGCCGACGCAGACGGCAAAGGTCGGCAGCGACCGGTTGGTCAGCAGCACGCGCAGCGCGGCGCCTGTCGTGGCGGTGCGTCCTCGTGCCAGCCCGCCGTGCGCGCGGATCGGATCGATCTGGTTTGCCGGAATGTGCGCGAGGGCGATGAGCGTGGGAATGGTCAGTAGCGCGGTGACCAGGAAGACCGCCTGGTTGGACAGGAAGTAGCCGGTTGCGCCCATGCCCGCCGCCGCGATGCCGCTTCCGATCGACGCGAAGCGCGCGTTGCGGCCGAACCGTTCGCCGACCGCGGCATGACCGACCAGTCCCAGGCTGATCGCGGCGATCGCCGGATTGAGCACGCAACTGGCGGCGGCGTGCAGGATTTGCGCGCCGAGCACGGCCGGAAAGATCGGCCACAGCGCGAGCAGCAGCGCGCTTGCGCTGATCCCGATCATCGCGAGCGCGGCGACGCGACGCTCCGAGCGCACGGCGTCGAGAAGGAGCCCGCCCGGCATCTGAAAGGCCAGTGCGGCAAGGCCGCCGGCGGTCAGAACCAGTCCGATGTCGACCTGCGTCCATTGATGGGTCGTGAGATAGACCGAGATGAAAGGGCCGAACCCGGTCTGTACGTCGGCGACGAAGAACGTGAACCAGTCGAGCGCGCGCTGGCTCCGGCGCGACGCCCCGACCGGCGGCTCCGGTGGCGATGTCCGTGCCGGTCTGGTCCGCGGATAGTCGGATTCGTTCCTGCCGCCTTCGCCCCTGCGTCGGTTGGGTTCGCGGGGTTCACGCTGTGCCGGTCCGATGGACAGGGCTACTTCTCCGGCGTTGCAGCTTCGGTGGACGGCGTGGTTCGCTCCGGCCCGGCTGGGCCGAGCACGACCAGCGGCTCGCCGCGCTTGTACTCCGGCGCGACCCTGACCTGATTGCGGGCAAGCTCCAGCGTGATCCTGCCTGCGGGCCAGAATTTCAACGCGCGCCAATCGACCGCGATCTTGCGTGTGCCGATGCCGAGGAACCCGCCGAAGTCGATGATGGCGGCGCGGATATGCCCGTCCTGGCTGACGATGACATCCACGATCCGCCCCATGTCCTCATCGGCGCTGCTGCGTACGCTCTTGCCGACAATCCCCGAGACCTCCTGGTCGTCCAGCACCACTGCCGGCGTGCCCGCGGGCGGAGCGGCTGGCGGCGCGTTGGCGGCTGGCGGGGAGGGGGCGCCGGATGGCCTGTTCTCCGGTGCCTTCTCTTGCGCCGGTTGTTCCAAGGGCGCCGCGGGTTGCGCCGGCGGCGTCGACGGCTCCGCCTGTTGCGTCAATCGCCACGGCCATGTCGGCCTGCCGGCCTGATCGGAGCCGAGGCCGGCGCCATGGACATCACCGGTCGCAATCAGCGCGAGCGCGATCACCGCGGCAGTTCCGGAACCGATGCGCATCCCGTCCTCCCCCATGCCAAAGAGCCCAGAACGTTAAACCGGATGACCGCGTGCGGGTTCCCTCGCGCGAGACCGGGCTTTCGGCCGAGTTCCGTTGTGATCCGTCGCTTTCGCACGGAGAGCACCTATTCCGGAACGAGACTCCCGTCCCGTCGTTGGAGTCTCATGTATGCGTGGGCGAACTATTATCGGCGGCGAGCGGTCGAAACCTGGAAGCGCGCGCGGCGATTGATCCGGCCGTGAAGGCTGCGCTCGAAAGGGCGGCCAGCGACTGGCGCGCGCATGCACGACAAGCCGAACCCCTCATGCGCAATCACGTCGCAACAAAAACGAACCGCGCCGCGAAGAAGGCCGGCTAGCTTGTCTAGCCCAGCGCGGGTTTGAAAGACACGCCCCCAACATGATCCTCGCTGCTTCCCCCGACATTGAGTTGCGTTCCTGGTAGACTACGAAAGCCCGCTCCTGCGCCATGGTCACGCGGGTTGGCGTGTGCGAATCTAGCGGTGCATCTGCGCCCAGCTCAATTGCAAGACTCAGCTGGCCGTGATCGTGGTCAAAGGAGCAGCGCATGCTGAAATGGGCCGCGATCATGCTGGCATTCGTGCTGGCGTCGGCGCCGCCGGTGCAGGCGGCGGAGGTCGGGTCAACCGAGCTCGTTCGCCAATGCAAATATCCGCGCCAGGGCAAGCGATCGATCGATGAACACGCGGATGCTCTGCAATGTCTGAGTTACATCAACGGCTTTGTCGCCGGGGCCTCGATCGTCGCCGGGCCGCGGCCGTTTTGCATCCCAGCCACGGCCACCCTAGTCCAAGAAGCCGATGCCTACCTGGCCTGGGCGGGTAAGCACGCCGACATGTTGACGCAACCGACATACGTCACCCTGCAGCGGGCGCTTGTCGAAGCTTTCCCCTGCCCGAAATAGGCTGGATACGGGGAGCAATGACGTCCCGGTCAGGACAGGTGGAATCTGCCCCGCTCGTCAATACGTCGCTGCGAGATAGTCGACGATCTTGCTGGCATCGCTGTCGTCGATCGGCGCGCCGTAGACCTTGATCATCTTGGTGACTTCCGCCTGCCAGAAGTCCTTCGTGAACTGCGGCCCGCGCGGCTGCGTGATGATGTAGTCCACGGAATGACAGCCCATGCAGTTGCCCTGAGCCAGCTCGACATTGGGTCCGGGCTTGAGCGTGGCTGTCTCCTCGGGCAGATCGTACGAGATCGGTTTGGCGCCGACGGGGAGCAGAGCGAGGCCGGCCATGCCGGCGGTCAGCGTCAGGGCGGCGCCCACGGCCGCAAGATAGGGGGCCGGAAGATATGGTCTTGTCATGGGATGCCCTCAGGCCGCGGTCACGCGGACGGTTTCGACGACGTTGCGCATGTAACCCGGCGGGTTCCACAGTGCGTCGGTCGGTTGTGATTGGCCGATGCGGTTCACGGCCCTCACCTTGAGCTCGTGCTTGCCGGCCGCAAGCTTCACCGGCAGCCGCCATTCGCGGAACGAGCATTTGCCGAGATCCTCGCCGAGCGCCGCATCGGTCCAGGTCTTGCCGCCGTCGGTCGACACCGCGACTTCGGTGATGCCGTAGCCGCCGTCGAATGCGATGCCTTTGAGCAGCGTGTCGCCGCCCGCCTTCAGCTTCGCGCCGTCCGTCACGTTGGTGATGAACGAGCGCACGCCCAGGCGGTTGATCGGGATCGTCGCCTTCGGCGCCGTGCCGGCCGGCACGCAAGCGCACGCGTTGTCCGGAATGCGATAGGCCGACTTCATCCAGAACCCGTCGAACACGTCATCGACGACGGTGATTTCGTTGAGATGCTTGACCCAGTAGGTCCCGTAGTATCCCGGCACGACCAGCCGGAGCGGGAAGCCGTTGAGCACAGGCAGATCCTGCCCGTTCATGGCATAGGCCAGCATGACCTCGCCGTCGCGGGCGTGGTCGATGTCGAGCGCCTTGACGAAGTCCGGAGTCTTGTCGCTGATCGGTTCGTCCATTCCGTTGAACGTCACCTGGCGCGCGCCGCGCTGGACGCCGGCCTTGTCGAGAACGGCCTTGAGCGGCACGCCCTTCCAGCGCGCATTGCCCATGGCGCCGTTGCCCAATTGCCCGCCTGCGACACGCGGCGTGACAAATCCGCGGCTGTTCCCCGAGCACTGGTTCACCGCCACGGTCTCGACCGCGTCGAATTGTTTGAGATCCTGCAGCGAGAGTTTCGCGGGCTTGTCGACCTTGCCCTTGATCTCGACGGCGAACGTGTCGGGATCGATGTTGAGCGGGATGCCGGCGAGGTGATAGCGCACGAAGAACGCGTCATTCGGCGTGATGGCGCCTTCGTCGAACACCGAGAACGGCGTCTCGAGCTGGGGCGGACGGCTGGTCAGCCCGATCATCGGGCGCTTCTGCGGATACTTGACGAGCGGCCGCTCGCCGTTCTCAAACGGCATGGTCACCGTATCGAGGGCCAGCGCGCCGAAGGAGCCGAGTGCCGTCCCGGAGCCGAGCGCAAAAATGCCGGCGCCTGCTCCTTTGATAAGGTGTCGTCGGTCGAGCACGGACTTCCTCCTGATGACTTCGTTTGCGTCAGTTCACTGGCAGGAATAGAAATTCACTAGGGCTATTTGCGATGCCGGGCAAGATTACTTTCCCGTAATGGGCTGGGTAGAGGCGGCCGCGACCGCTCCGAGTGATCGTCCTGTTGGCATATTGTCGTGACAACGCTCGACGTTCCTGACCGTGAACGCCGGCATTTGCCATCACTTACCAACTGAAGGTCGTCATGCCGCGCGACCGATCTGCCCTCGTCCGCGAAGTCGGGCTCGCCATCGTGTCCGTGCTTGTCGTCGCCGGTGCGTCGATCGCCGGGCAGATTGCCACATATCCCAATCTGGCGTCCTGGTATTTCGCGCTCGCAAAACCTCCTTTCAATCCTCCGAGCTGGGTGTTTGCGCCGGTCTGGACTGCGCTCTACGCCCTTATGGCGCTGGCCTTGTGGCGAGTTCTTCGTTGTCCTCCGGAGTCAGCTCGCCGCGTGGCGTTGATCTTTTTCTTTGTTCAGCTTGCGCTCAACGCGTTGTGGCCGTGGATGTTCTTCGGTGCCCGTAGTCCCGCGCTCGGGTTGGTCAACATTGGGCCGCAGCTGCTCGTTGTTCTCGCCACCATCGTGCTCTTTTATCGTCTCGACAGCATCGCGGCCTGGTGCCTCGTGCCGCTTGCGGCCTGGGTGGCCTTCGCCGGCGTGCTTAATCTTTCGATCTGGTGGCTGAATACCTGAGCGAAGATCCAAGCACGGTCTGCATTAGGCCTTTGGCAACGGTTGCCCCGTAGGAGAGAATTGGTCGGCTTGCTGCGGCGAGTGACCGATCAAGGGTCGGTCCTTATCGCGGCCATTGCGGGCCGCCAGCGCGGCGCGGGACGGACGGGGAGCAAGTTGTCTCACGAGATCGACAGCGCGACGGAGCTTTCTGGATTCCGGGTCGCGGACAATTATTGGTTCAGGTGTTCGGCTTGCGACTATGACTGGCCGCGGCTGCTGATGCCTTCCATCATCTTCGTCTCGTTGTCGTTTGTCACCGATCAATGTCCCAATTGCGGGAAGAAGCACGTGCCGGCGTACAAGATCGGCCCCGGCCGTTAGTTCCGCGTCTGTTTTGAACTGTGGATTCCCTAAACCGCCTCATACCGAGGAACGTCGGCCACGCAAGTTGCGTCTACTCGGCTATCCGGGATAAGCGCGCGGCTCCTCGGCATGAGGGCGCGAACGACCGTGGTCCGAAGCGTCGCACGTCGCCTGCACCACAGACCACCGGACAAGCTCCTACGTGTCCAAGAGGATGGGTGCTGAAATGGACAGTGCTGGGGACAAGAAAGCGTCGCCTGACGGAGAATAAACTCACAAACGATAGAACACCGGAACCGGGGCGGCTTTTGCATGTTGTCCTGGCGGCGGAACTGTACCCCCGCCATGCTGACCCTCCTTAGCCCTGCTTCGGCGGGGCTTTTTCTTGATAAAAACTCGCGAGAAAATCTATTGGGGGCATGACGAGCTTCAACAGAATCGCTGGCTTTGTTCTGCTGGCGGCTCATTTTTCTTGGAGTGAGCAATCTTGCTCAGACAATTTCGGAAAGTTGGCGCACCCTGACCAAATGGGCTCAACTGAAATATGTAAAAAAAGGGCCGAAGAAGCTCACACGAGAGCAGAGCAGTCCGTCTACCCGAGCGAGCAGGAGGCTTGGCTCAGGGTTGCTTCCGAATGGTCGAAGCTCGCTCAAACTTGCGATCACCCCATCAACGGTGTGATGGGAGCCCTCAGGCGACTCTACTCGGGGAGATCACCGCAGTTCCCGTAACTGCGCCCAGCAGCCGTGGCAATCATCCGGTGCAACTCTGACCAGAGGGAAATCAAGATGGCTCTTATCATTTGGTTCTTGGCTCTGGTGGCAACTGGTGACGTATTGGCGTATCTCGTCGGACTGTTCGTTGAATACCAATGGGGCGGGTATACGAGCTTGGTCGTCTTTCTCGCGATGTATTTCATTACGCTCTGGGTCGCTTGGCGCATCGCCGTATGGATGACAACGCCCAAGCTGGTCCCTGACGGCACAGGCGCAGGAGTCGCCTGATCAGCCCCGGTTTGATTTTGTCTTTGACCTTGTTCCCAATCTCTCTCCCGACCCTGCCTGTCGATCTTGCAGCCGCAGTTCGGGAAAGACATCGGGCACTCCAGGATAATCCACCGGTTAAGATGACCGGTGTCCACTCGTTATAAAAGTGGGACACTCAAGCGCGCGAGGAGCAACTGCGACCACGCTGCTGAGGGTCGCTTATCGTGCGAGCCTGTGTTAAATAAGCCAGACATCTCAGAGCACTAAGCGCGCTAAATCGAAACATTGATTCAGGGAGGAGACCGTGGTCAAGGTGAGCGTGTTCTATCCCAACAGTGCAGGCTGCAAGTTCGACATGAACTACTACCTCACCAAGCACATGCCCATGGTCCAGCAGAAGCTCGGCGCTGCCTGCAAGAGCATCGCGGTCGAGCAGGGCATTGCGGGCGGCGCACCCGGCGCGCCGGCGACCTATGTCGCCATGGGGCATCTCTATTTTGATTCGACTGACGCCTTTGCGTCCGCGTTCGGTCCGCACGCGCAGGAGATCCTCGCTGACATTCCCAACTACACCAACACGCAGCCGACCATTCAGATCAGCGACGTGAAGGCATAGCCGCTGGCTTTCGTGCGTGTATCTCCGGGCGTCGGCATTGTTGTGCCGATCGGCCCGCGAGCAGGAGCATTCGATGCGAGTATGGATCGGCTTCATACGCGGCGACGCATATGTGCATGAATGGACCGGCGAGATCGCCGAAGAGAGCGACATCGGGCAGGCGATCGGCAATGCCGTCACCGCCTATACCAGGAGCAGCGGCAAGCCGATCTGGGGGACCACGATCATGGTGGACAAGGCCTGACCGGCGCGTATGAGCGCGCGTTCGCAGGCCATGTCGTCGCGCGACTCGCCGCGCCGGTGCATGACAAACTGTGGCCTTGATTGTTGACCATCGCACCGCGTCGGCCCGTCGTGCTGGAAGCGTTGCTCGGCGATGGCCTGGATGAAATCGAGCCAAGGACAGGGGGCTGGGGCGCCGTAACGTCGCGGGGTGCGCCAAGGGCGTTTACGGTGTGGCAGAATGGGACTAGTGCGTGATCCCGAAAAGTGGGTACCGGTTTTCGGAAAAGATCACGCACGAACAAAAAGCGTGATCCCGAAAAGTGGGCACCGGTTTTCGGAAAAGATCACGCACAAACAAAAGCTGGAGCGGGATGATGACTCGACCAAAGACCATCCTGCTCTGGCTGCCCGCCCGCCGGAGAAAAATCATGCGTCCGAGTCATGCGATTGCATTTGCGTTGCTCGCCGTCGGCTTGGGCGCTCACGCCGCGGCTGCCGCCGAGAGCTGGCCCACCCGGCCGCTGACCATGGTGGTGCCGTTCGCGGCCGGTGGCGGCACCGATGTCATGGGCCGGATCGTCGGCCGGCGCCTCTCCGAGGTGCTGGGCCAGCAGGTGATCATCGAGAATGTCGGCGGTGCCGGCGGCATGGTGGGCTCGGCGCGCGTCGCCAAGGCGGCGCCGGACGGCTACACGTTCGTGCTCGGCAGCCGCGCCGACGCCATCAATCAGACGCTCTACAAGAACCCGCTCTACAATCTCGCCACCGATCTCGCGCCGGTCGTGCTGATCGCCGACCAGCCCACCGTGCTGGTGGCGCGCAAGGACTTGCCGGTCGACAACCTGCAGCAGTTCATCACCTACGCCAGGAAGAGCCAGGTCATCATGCAATACGGCTCCGCCGGCGCCGGCTCCACCGGCCATGTCGATTGCGCGCTGCTCAATGCCGCGATGGGGGTCAATATCGCGCACGTGCCGTATCGCGGCGGCGGCCCGGCGATGCAGGATCTGATCGCCGGCCGCATCGATTATTTCTGCACCCTGAGCGGGACCGTGGCGTCGCAGATCGAAGGCAAGCTGGTCAAGCCGATCGCGAACCTGTCGCGCGAGCGCTCGCCCATGCTGCCGGCGCTGGCGACCGCGCAGGAGCAGGGCCTGAAGGATTTCGATGCGTCGACCTGGTTCGGCTTCTTCGTCCCTCAGAACACGCCGGCCGCCGTCATCCAGAAGCTCCACGACGCCACCGTCGAGGCGATGGACACGCCCTCGGTGCAGGAGCGCCTCAAGGAGGTCGGCGCGATGACGGTCGCGCCCGAGCGCCGTTCGCCGGCGTATCTGCAGCAATTCGTCGCGAGCGAAATCGAGAAGAACGCCGCGCCGCTCAGGGCCGCCGGCATCTCGATGGATTGATCCCGCGCCGTTGCTGCGCTAGACGCTGCGAAAGTGGGTTAAGATGACTCGACGAAAATACATCTCGCTCTAACCTGTGCGACCGGGGTTGAGCGAGAGCAAGCATCCCGCCGAGGCGAGCGGCACGGGCGCTCGCAAAGTGCGAGAGCCGAACGATGTCCGAAGGTGCCGCCGACGGTGGTGAGTGCAGCCGACACGGCCTGTGCTCGTCCATTGCAGAACGTGGTCGCGTCGCTGGCGCGATCAAGGCGTGTTTCGCGTCGATCGGCTTTTGCGGCCTGGCCGCAGTTGGGCCGGCTTTCGCGCAGGCTCCGGAAAATGGCGACGAGCTTGCGCGCATGATGATCAAGCAGGCTGAATCGGGCGGTGGCCGCGTCGACATGCATCGGTTTGGCGACGGGGCCTGCTTCGTGGCCGAAGGCCTGTCTGCGGCCTATGTGGCGCGAAGACAGTTTCCCGGCTATCCGGTCGCTTACAGGGAAGCCGACCCTGGCAACGGCCTGTGGTTTATCCTGCTGGCGGACCACGGCAAGGCGAACGTCAGGATCTATGCGATCAAGCAGGGCGTCCTGCGTTGGGACGTGCCGGAGAACGCGCGGGTCGGTGATGCGATGGTGTGTAGCGATACGGCGGACATCTCGACCTCCGCGGCGGTCGGGTCCGGGCCGCTCTTCAAGCCCGTGCCCAGAAGCCGCTGACAGCCGTTGCCGGTCGCGCAATCGCGGTCGATGGGCTGCGCTGCGCTCAGCCCATCCCGCCGCATATGCGCCCGGGGTGCACCCGGTCGCGATTGTGCACAGCCGTTCGTCGGGCAATCGATCGATCTGGCGTTGTGAAATCCGGCGCGATCTGAACGGACGCTCCGAAAAAAGATGCCCCGGCGATGGTATCGCCGGGGCAGCGCTCCCGTGAGCTAAACTAGGGGGGTGCCTTCGGGGAGCGCAACACGTTGATGTCCGCCGACGTCCTCGCGGACGGACTCTCGATCAGCAGACCCAAACTCTCACGTAGCCGTAGATGCCGGGATACCAGCGCCAGCAGCCGTAACCGTTATAGGCGTAGAGCCCGCCGCCCCAGAAACCGAGGCGGCGAAAGCCGTGGTGGAAATGTCCGCCGCGATGGTGTCCGCCGGCGATATGGGCGTGGCCGCCGCCCCAACCGCCGCCGCGGCCACCGAAGCCAGCATGACCTCCGTGTCCGCCGCCATGTCCACCTCCATGGCCGCCGCCATGTCCACCTCCATGCCCACCCCCATGGCCGCCCCCATGGCCGCCGCCACCTCCGCGGGCGGTTGCAAGCGTTGGGGCGAGAGCGACGGCAGCGCCGAGGGCTGCGGTGGCGGCGATGGCGATCAAAGTCTTTCGCGACATGGGGGCGTTATCCTCTCAGGATATCCATCCACCATGCGTGATGTTAGGTCCGCGATCTGAATGGCGGCTGAACGCTTTGCAGCGCAAATGCGGCGACGTTGCACTGCGCGCGTACGACGGACACTGATACCTCTTGCCTCGTAAACCCGATCCTTGTCTTTCGGACGATCGGGATGGGGCAAACGCTCGTCGAAGCGCACGGCAGATGACGATCGTGTTTGTTTGACCACGATCTTCAGGCCAGAGCACATCCTGTTGGGATTGAATCAGTCAAAGGCAAACTCGGTCTGCACACCGAATGCGCAGCAACTGTCATGCGTCGAGCCGAATGGGTTACGGTGTAGCGTCGTCAGCACATGAAAGCGCGACGTCGCTTCACCATCGGCTCGTTTGATATTTCGCCGGCGTTCATCGCGACCGCATCTTCCGTCGCAAACCAGTTTCCCGAATTCAGCCAAAAGGTGTCG
The DNA here is from genome assembly GCA_963725065.1 of uncultured Alphaproteobacteria bacterium. GTDB lineage: Bacteria > Pseudomonadota > Alphaproteobacteria > Rhizobiales > Xanthobacteraceae > VAZQ01. Next base: position 550,061 of record CAVRXD010000053.1, on the reverse strand, counting down.
CGCGTCACAGACCGCCGCGGCGCGTTTCCCTATCCCTTCCACCCGAAATGCAGAGAAGAACATTGAGGCCCGTGCCATAGCGCGTGTGGACCACGCGAATTCGCGAGGTTGCCGATGTACAAGCTCATCCTGCATCACGTCTATCGCTCAAGCGCGCCTTTCCTTGACCTGTCCGGGCATGGCACCCACGCTCAGGGCACGAATGTCGGCTGGAGCGCGGACGGCGCCGTGCCACAGAGCGGTGCCGCCGTGTTCAACGGCAGCACCAGTCGCGCCCTCGTTCCGATCAGCCCCGTCTGGCAGGATCTCTACGCATTGCGGGTCGACGCGCTGGTGCGCTTCGATCCGGTGCAGGGAACGCCCGGCCACCCCGTACGGGTGAGGCGGCATCTCGTGGTCGAAGGACCGCTGTCCTTCTCGGTGTTCATCGGACAGGAGCGCACCGTGACCGGGATGGTCATGGGCCTGCTGAAAGACCCGGACGCCGACGACGATCCCTCTGCCAGCGACACGCTTACCGCCACGCTTTCCAGCGGCGGCTCCGTGGATCCCTTCGACACGCTGGTCGCCAACATGCCGGATACGTTGCCCATTCCTCCGGGCTACAAGCTCGGCTGGGTGCCGGTGACCAGCACGCCGGAATTCGCGCCGGATGGTCAGCAGCGCACCATCGTGCCGGGCCAGTGGACGCGCCTGACCTTCGTCCATAGCGGCATGTCGCTGTGGCTTTACCTTGACGGTGTGCTGGCAGGTGCCCGCCACGACATCGTCTCTCCGGTGCTGCCGGTGCAGGGCACCGGCGTTCACCTCGGCTGCGCTCCGGGCGCCCACCCGGACACGCTGCGCGGCAGGCTCGATGAGCTGCGCATCTGGAAGTACGACCCCCACCATTACACCAAGAAGTTCTTCTGCCGGCCCATGAGCCGCGAAACGGAGGCGTGCTGGCGTCGGCTGCTCGGACGTCTCGAACAGCTCGCCACCGAGGATGCGACGCGCGCGCAGATGCTGGGCGTGCTCGACTGCATGGACGCGGCGATAAAGAAGCTCCAGCGCGCGGTGGCGCAGCGCGGCCAGCCCGCGCTCGACCAGGTGACGCGGTTCGGACGCCGCTATGACGACCTCTGGTGCCGCGGCGCCGTCGACAGCCAAGCCATGCGCACGCTCTCCGGCGAGTTCATCGCGTGGATGGGGCAGGCGGCCGGCGATGCGTGGGCGCAATACCTGCGCGACAGCTCAGCATGCATCCAAAAATTGAAAGGTCTCGATCTGGGGCCCGCGGCCTGTTGCGCCGGCGAGTGCGATCCCGCCTTCGGGGCCTTCCTGAGCGACATCAATCGCCTGCTGGTCGCCGATCTGTTGTCCTGCCCGCCGCCAGGCAACTGCACGCACGGCCGAAAGCGTCCGCCGCGACGGCGAGATACTCACAAGCCGCCGTCCGACCGCAGCGAGCCGTATGCACCGCACAAGCCGGACGGCGCGCTGCCCTGCAAAGACGATCCGGAGAAGGGAGCCTGACGTGCCGTTCACCCCCGCCCAGAAGCTTCGCCTGATGGCCGCTTACGCGCCCGTCCTCTATCTCCACCGTGACGAGCGTTTCGTCCCGATCAGTCCCACCGCCTATCTCGAGCGCGCAGCGTTGTGGGATGACCTCGCGCCAGGGTCGCACCTGCGCGAGAGCTGGGGCCATCCGACTGAGGGAGGCGGCGGCCTTGGACCGCCGCCGGCGTTCCCGCGCGCGCCGCTGCTGCGGCCGGGTCAGCTCACCGTCACCCCCGCCGCGGCCGGCGGCGATGTCCATTTCCTGGGCGAGCCGGACGACGGCGCATTTCCGTTCACGCAATCGGATGCCGAACGCGCGTTGTTCCTGGATTTCCGCGGCTGGTGGGAGGAGGGAGAACCGGCCGACTTCGCCAATGAGCCCTGGCGACGTGCGGGAGACCACGCAGAACCGCTTGGCTTTCGTTGACCGACTGGCGCAGTCGTGGGCGACTCTGGCGGCCTGAAGATCCCGCCGAGCCCATCCCGCCCGAGGTCGCGATGCTGGAGCCGTTCCGGCGGCGATTATCGGCCGACGTTCACGACTGGCAAAGCTTGGCGGTCGCAGCCAGTCAGGTGGACCCCGATCTGATATCGATGCTGAGCAAGATCGCGAGTCATGCCGGAAACGCGAACCTCTGGTTCATCTTCTACCATTTCTTTTACCCCGCTCATGAGGAGGAGCTGCGCTGGTGCGAGTTCGTAGCCCTGCTTAATAATCTGGGCAGAGTTGCTGCCGGGCGAGGTCCCTGCTGCCGGCTTCGATGCTGGCGGAGATCTCGGCGATCTGGTCGGCCTGCATCGCGCCGACTACGCAGGCGACTGGAGCACCGTGTGCGTCATCGTGCGGGGCAGGCCGGAATGGATGCCGACCGCCGGAGGGAGCCAAGTCCTTCCGAACGACAACGCGCAACTGCCGCCGCCGAGCTTCGTCGGTTTCGGTCGGCGCGCCCGCAGCCTGATGAGCGACGAGGGCCGCTATACCTTCGACCAGCTGATGCCTGTCACCGATGAGTTCGGCGTGGTCGGCGAACGGCACGTCAAGGTTTTCGCTGGCCTCGGCACGCACAACAACTTCGCCACGCCCGGACAGCATCTTTCGCCCGCGCAACGAGTCCGTCCTCGATACGGCGTGTGACGTGAACGGCACCGACGCCGATTCCGACGCGCCGGTGGACGAGAAGTATCGCAAGCGCCGGCTCGCATTGCTGGGGGTGCTGAAGATCCTCATGGGCCTGCTGCTGGGGCTGCCGGTCTGGCCCGAGGTCGGCGCGATCGCCTTGGGCCTGGAGTCGATTCCGCGGCGATGACCCGGAGGGCGGGTTCGAGGACGAGCCGACAGAGCAGGCGGCGCCGTCGGAGCCGCAAGCGATGATCATTGCGCCGGCGGAGACGCTGGGTGAGCTGGCGCTGCCACCGGAGCAGGCGTGGCAGACCGCCGGCAACGACCTCGTCGACGGCCAGATCTGGTGGCCGCCGCCGCTCGGCCCCGCCGAGGGCTATCACGGCGCATGGGGAGTGACCTGCGCCGAGGATCCCTTCGACGCGCGCAGCGGGATGCCTTTTCCCGATGCCCGCGCCAAGCTGATCGAGTCGCTCGCGCTTCTGTTGGAGAAAGACTAGTGGTCCGATTCCGAAGCTCGTAAGCTTTCGCGGCACGTTCAGATCCGGACTTCGGCATCAAAAGGACCACTAGCAACTTTATGATTCTGGTGCGGTTTTGAATTTGAAGTTCCTGTGGCGATCATTCCGCCGCAACTGACAGGAACTACAAATTCACCGCACTAGAGCGCGTACTTGATGTAACATTTGGCTAAGTTGTCGGCGGGACGGAGCCGAAATCCCGATCATTGCAAAGGCGGCACTGATGCAATCGGCGGCCGACTCCCCGTCACCATCGATCAGCAAAGGGCCAACGATGATCCCGTTCTCATTGCCCACCGCAATGGCAGTCCGAGGAACAATGGTTATGGTTGCCATGATGCTGAATTCACCGACAGTTGCGCTGGCGGAGCTGAACGTCTTGATGTCGGGCGGATTTGGCGGCGCATACGAAAAGCTATTGCCGGAATTCGAGCGGACGAGTGGGGTCAAGGTCACGACGCGATCGGGCGCGTCGCAGGGGAGCGGTCCGCAGACCATCGCGGCTCAGCTCGCACAAGGCGTGCCCGCCGACGTGGTGATCCTGTCCAGGGAAGGTCTCAACGAACTGATCGCCGCCAAAAAGATCGGCAGCGGAACGGACGTGAACCTTGCGCAAGTCCCGCTAGGCATTGCGGTGCGGGCGAAGGCACCAAAGCCCGACGTGAGCACGGTCGCGGCCTTCAAACAGACCATGACGGGGGCCAGGAAGATCGCGCTCCCCGGAAGCACCAGCGGCATCTGGCTCAAGAACGATCTTTTTCCGCGGCTTGGCATTGCGGACAAGATCACCATCGAGATGAAGCCGCGCGGCACCGATGTGACCAACATGGTCGCCACGGGAGAGGCGGACGTCGGGGTATTGCCGGTCAGTGAAATCCTGGTAGCGGCGGGCGTTGATCATGCCGGCACCCTTCCGTCAGAGATTCAGTTGATCCAGGTCTTTGCGGCCGCCGTCGTGGCAAAGTCGAAGGAGAGTGCGGCTTCGAGACGGTTGATCGAATTTCTCGCCTCACCGCGCGCCGCCGAGGCGATCAGGAGTAGCGGGATGGAGCCGCTCGCGGCCTCGAGGTAGGCCGGTCTCCAGTCTTGTCTCGTCGTGGCGCGAAAATCGTGATGCAGGTTTGTGGCTTGGATGGGGCTTGCGAGACTCGCTTGCGCCCGGAACGACGCGAGGGCGGGCCCAGATGCTTGACGCGACTCCCCTGATCTTCCCGCAACTCGGCCCCGTCTATCAGGCGCTCTTCCCCTGGGCAGAGGCGCTGTTGCGCGCCGTGGTGGGGCTTACGCTCGTCCCCCATGGGCTGCGCAGCACGTTCGGGATGTTTCCATCGACTGGCGCACAGTCGCACAATTTGACCGAGTTCGCGGATGAGCTTGACCGCGGCGGCTATCACCCTGGAAGATTCTGGGCGCGTGCCATCGTGCTGACCCAGCTTGCGGCCGGTCCGATGCTTGCGCTTGGACTATTCACTCGCCTCGCTGCCTTGCCGATCTTCGTTTTTCTGATGGTGACAAACTACGAACGCTGGCGAGTGGGCGGATTTTTCTGGACCAGCATGGGTCTTGAATTCACGCTGATGTGGAGCGTGGCCGCCCTCTATTTTCTGGTGCACGGTGGCGGCGCGATCTCCGTCGATCACCTTCTGATCGGGCGAGAATTCTGATCTCCGGGCCCCGGCCTCACGCGCTACCCTCGTCGCATTGCATTGGTGCCAAGAGCAGACTCTTCTTGGCCGCACCCTCAGGCCAACGCCTTTTGGCGACGCACCATCTCGGCAATCCAGACCGGAGCGTAGGGCGGCGTACAACCCGGCGACGCCGGATAGTCGATGAAAACCTGGAGCTTTTCGCCAATGCCGATGGCGCGAGTGCGGTACGGGGGGTGACGGATGCCAATTTCGGCAAGGCAGTGGTTCATAGACCACTGCTTGGGTGCAGGCGCATCCTTCATCTCCACCTCGATTTGGTCCAGGAGGCCGCCCAGGTCCAATCCATCAGCATTCTTGACCACGCGGTCGGTCGTTAAGCTCCAGCCGGCCCGTCCGACCAGATCGGTGCCGTCCTTCCAGCGTAGGCGCAGCTCTTCAGTGTGCTTCCCAGGCTTGACGATGTTGGTGATAAACCAGTCCAGGAGCTTTGGTGCGCGGATGTCGTGGATCATCGTACCGAGCTCATCGGCAGAGAATGCTTTTGGCTTGGCTATCAGGGTCGCCAGCAGCCGTGCAGCCGTGTCACCGGTGGCCCAAAGCTCTTTTGCCAGCTCATGCTGGGTCTTGAGGCGCTTGGCCACCGCACGCATGGCAGACAAATTGACCCCATGATCGTCGCCGCGTTCTTCATTGGCGGCTCGCAGCTTTGGATCTTTCAGTAAGGCCAGTTCGGCCATGACGTCGGTAGCCGCCGACATGCAGTTCCTCCATGATCGCTTGACCCATAGAATAAGTGTCGGTCGTAGATCTGGATAGCGGCACGTGGTCGCCGATGGCCCGGGACACTAGCCGCAGAGGGACCCATGAAGCGCACGTGGACGATCATCGGCGTGGCTGACGTGCCCCGAAGCTTCAAGTGGTACCAGTCGCTACTTGGCCTGCCCGAGACAGCTCCTGCCCACGACTACTTCGGGCAAATCATGGATTCGGATGGAACAGTATTGCTCTGTCTGCACAAGTGGGGTGCCCACGAGCATCCGTCGTTGACAAGCCCCTCCCACGCCGAGCCTGGAAACGGCCTGCTCCTGTTCTTACGGGTCGACGACTTCGACTTGGCCTTGCCAAGGGCGCGCGCTCTCGTCAGCCGGTTGGAAGAAGAGCCGCACGTGAATCCCAGCACTGGAACCGCGGAGTTTTCGCTCCGAGATCCTGACGGGTACTACGTCACCATCAGCGCGCTCGACGCGGCCTGACCCCGCCAACGACAGTCGAACGTTCGCGCACGTCCGCTTCGGCTCCCTGACCGACTGCGCGTCAATGGGTCCGGCCCGGTGCGGTGAGTTACGAGTGCACGACCATCGGTCGCGGCGCTACTTTGCGCAAGTCGGATCCCAAACTATCCACGACCGGACTTCGACTTGCGCCGGCCCTCCTCCGCGATGATCGACTTCACCTTTGATCTCGCGCGCGCGGCGTGCGTCGCCTTCTTGGCGGAAGCCTTCTCGACCACCGTGATCTTGGTCGGTCCGATGACGATGCGGGTGCCGCGCTTCGCCTGCCGGGAGGATGCGCTCCGTCGCCCTTCCTCGACCGCGATGATCGGCCCGCCGACGCCGATCCCGGCGAACCGCTTTGCGTGCCGCGTGGATTTGCCGGCGACACGTCCCGAGCTGCTGCGCTCCGCGCCGAGGCGCGCCAAGGCCAGGCGTCCCAGGCTAGGCGTCCAGTGGCGCGCGACGGTTTTGATCCTGTTCGGCGGCTTGCCATGATCTGCGGAATGGACTCGCGCCCATGCGCGACGGCTTCCAATGCGCGGACGGACGCAGGCACGGCCTTGGACACCGAGTTGGCCGCGCTCGCCATGTCCGCGATGATGGTGTTGCCGGCTTCGAACATGCTCTCGAGGTCGGACGGGCCCTCGGCCTTCACGGTCTCGCGCAGCGGGTTCTCGGCCACGATGATCTTCACGCTGGTCGGCTGGCAGTGATTCCATTCGGCCCGGTCGCGCGGACCGTAGGGACAGACGACGCCGTTCCTGGCGGCGGTCTCGTGCCACAGTTGCGCTTCCGGAGAGCCGGGCCGCCCGATGCCATGCATGTCGACGGCGAGCCCGTAGGTGTGCAGCGAGTTGAACTTGTCGGAGAAGCCGCCGACGCCGAATGCGGGCGGTCGATAGGCCGAGAACACGCCCGCGAACGGCATTCCGGCGCTGCGCGCTTCCCGGATCGCATTGGCCAGCCGCACGACGAACTCGGGATGCAGGCGCCCGATCGCAAGCTCCGCGCCCTGCAGCGTCATGGTGAAACCCGGGCTCGCGGTCTCGATCAGATACGCGCGCGCGTCCGCGATCTCCGCCGGCGTCCGCGCTGGGGTCGGGCAGGCCGGCTCGCTGCCGGTCGATGGGTTCGGCTGGTACACCACGGTGTCGTTGGCGGCGCATGGCGGCGCGGACGGCGTCGCGGCGGCTTCGGCGTCCGGGGCGGATGAATCGGAACGGGCGACGTCGGACGGCAGCGGCATCATGAAAAGCGCCAGCAGCGCCGGTGCCAGCGTGGGCGTGCAATTCGACATGGTGGCGAGCAGTCGTCTCATGAGATTCCCGTGCTTGATGTCATGATGGCGTTCGCGATCGCGAACGTCCCGCAGGTCTACGACGAATGCGACCACAATGTGATGAGGCTGGCGCCGCTGCATGGCTGCCGCGCGCGGTCGGCGCGCTGTGCCGATAAACAAAGGACTATCGGCGATGCAGTTGACGGATGTTTCGATCCGACTCGAAAAGTGATGAGCGGAACCCGTGCTATCGGCCGCGCAGCGCGGGGCTGATCTCGAAGCCGAGCGTCGCCGAGAACGTCGCGCCGCACAGCGCCGAGCGTAGTCCCGTCGGATTGTCGGCGGTGCTGACGCCGCCGGGGAGCGCCCCGAGATCGCCGGTCATCACATAGCAATGCTCTTTCGAAAGCGTCGTGTCGGTGTAATTGAGGCCGAGCTTGAGCACGTTGTAACTGAACGTCAGGCCGGCGCGCCAATTCGTGTAGGCCGGCAGCGGAAGCCCGGCGCCGCCGGCGCTCACGCCGCCGGCGCTCGAGGTCCGGCCGAACACCGAACGGCCGAGATCGCCGGACAGCGTCCAGCCCACGCCGGTCGGAAGCAGCTCGGTCGGCAGATCGAGCGAGATCGCGCCGGCCGCGTAGGTGCCCCAGGCGCCGGACTGCCAGACGTCCGGCGCGTAGGCGAGCGTCGCGCCGAGCGTGAGCTTCTCGGTCAGTTTGCGGGAGACGGTTGCGTGCGCCTCCCAGTAGTTCGACAGATCCGGTCCGATCTCGCCGGGGTAGTAGTAATAGGCCGCGCCGATATCGAAATCGAATGGGCCGAGCGTGGGGCGGACGCCGGTGGAGACCGTGACCTCGACCGCCGGGCTGGTGGAGAACTTCACGCTGTTGAAGTTGGTATAGGCGTAGAGCCAGCCGTATTGAGCATCGACATACGTCCCCACCGACGGCTGATGCGCTGAATAGCTGAGCCCGCGATAGAGGTAGTCGGTCATCAGCAGGGTGCCGGCGGTGAGCTTGGACCGGTCCGCAGGCGCGGCCGGCGATGGCGTCACGTCGTCGGCGTGCGCGGCGCATGACGCAGCGCATGACGCGGCGACGAGCCAGGCCAGGATTTGCTTTGCGTGCGGGGCAGGACGCGGCATGGCGGCTCTGGTGACGTTACGTCGACGAGCGTAGCGCGGACTGAAGGGTCGCGAAATCCGGGTAAGGGCGTCATGCATTTGATCGCGTGCCACCATGGCGAAATTGCACGCGCCCGCCGGTTGGCACGGGCGCGGCCAGGACGGCTCGCGACCGAGCCATTTGTGCCGCTGGTAGGAGAGCTGAACGTTGCGAGTGGATTTTCACCCTTCTGAGCCCCGGATTTTTGTAGACTCCGTTACACGAATCTCTTACAATTCGTCATCATCAAAAAATGCGCGTTGATCACCGGGCCGTCGCCGGTCGCTTCGCCGTGTGTCAGTCGACCTCGGCGCGGCGCCGTACCCGCGCGCCCTGAACTCGGTCCAGATCCATGCTCGTCGTCGCCTGCGTCGCGCGTTTTTCGCGCAAAGCGGTGGCGTGCCTGCTCGGTAAACTGATATCTCTGGCCGGTGAACATCATGGATGGGCCGGTCCGTGAGCGCGCGCCCGGCGTCGGATGAAAAGGAGTCGCCAGGGAAAGAAAAGCCAGACGCAAAGCCAGAAGACGAAAAACCAGACGAAAAGCGTGAACAGCCGTCGTTCAGGCCAAGCAAGCAGGACCCATTTTACCTGGGGCTTCGCCTAGATGTCAGAAAGGCACGCCAGGCCGCGCGCAGGAAGATCGATAACGCGCGCCGGCGCCGCCGCCGGGCGGCCGACCCGGACCTTCGCGACAAGTGTCGCGTCCAAAGCTACGGGCTGTCCTTGCAGGACTACCGGGCCATGCTGGAGCGGCAGGGAAAGGTCTGCGGCATCTGCAAGACGCCGGGCAAGCCGCTCTGCGTCGATCATTGTCACGCTACCGGCAAGGTGCGCGGCCTCCTGTGCCGCGACTGCAATCTCGGCCTCGGCAACTACAAGGACAATCCCGTTTTTACCCGGGCCGCGACGGCATATCTGGAAGCGTCGCGGTGCGACGACGGGAATCATCAGGGCGCCCCCGGCGAGGGCTCGATTCGATTTCACGATCTCGTGTTCGGCACGCGCCGGCGTGGAATGCGGGCGGAAGCCTGGAAGCTGCAAATCCAGCGGCTATTTTCGTGGATTTTACGCCCGGGCGGGAAATCTCAAGGGAATCTGCAGGAAAATTCAGGGGCGGCCACATGTCCCCTTCAAGCCTGCCGCCCGAACTGCAGCTAAACAGCACGCCATGGGCCGAGGCGCTCATCGGCGGGCAGGCGGTGGTTGGAGCCACTGGCCATCCGCAGGAGGCGCCCGGTACCGACGAACAGCGGCCGGCCATTCCGGTCTGCCGCTGACATCAAGAACCCGATCCAAGAGGAGATCACGATGACGAAGATTGTTCTGGCCCTTGCTCTGGCCTTCGCCGCGTTCGCGACCGTTCCGGCCGCTGCCGGCCCGTACTGCCAGGAAGACCTCGGATATGGCCGCACCAGCAGCTTCGGCTGCGGCGGTTGAGTTGCCTCGGCGTGCACCCCGGCCGCGACGGAACGGCCGGGGTGACCGCGAGCTTGTCAGGAGATTCGATATGTCGAGCCGTATCGCGCGAGCGATCATCCGGATGACGGTTGCCGCCGCAATCGCGCCGTTCAGCGTCGGTGAAATCGGCGGCGCCGCTGCGCAGCCGTCGGCCACACGGTTGGCCGCGCAGGAGTGCCTCACCAATCGGTACGACTCTCCCGTCTCCGAGACGGATGGCCGATACGCAGGACGGCGCGAGCGCCGCGAAGCCGCTCCCGCGACCGGGCTGTTGGGGCTCACGTCTTGTCGCGCAAGTTTTGACCCTCGAGGGCTGCCTTCCGCGTCGTAGTGTGGCGCATTTGACGACCATGCTGTGCGGATTCTTGCTTTTGATGAGCCGCGTGGCCTCCATCGCGTAGTCTTTTCGGTCGCGGTAACTGCACGCCGAACCGTCTATTCGAATCTCGAACTGAGCGCCCGTCATTGCGGTTGATCCTGCGCCGAGTGCGACAACGGCCCTTCGTGCTCGAACACTTGGCAGAGATCGCGGCAGTTCATCCAGCCGCCACAGGCGGTGCAGCGGATGAAATGCTCGGCCTAGTCCGCGACGGGATGGCCGACCAACTCGCCCCTGTATCGCCCGCGAGGAACGCTCACGGCTCCATGGCCTTGAGGTCTGGGCGTCATAGAACAACGCCAGCTTCACCTGCTTGCTCACCTCGGCCACGCCTGCCTGGTCTAGGAGGAGTTGCGCCGCTTGGCGCCAGCGCTGGCAGCCCTCGACTTGGCTCTGGGGCAGCTCCAGCACGTAGTTTGCCGCCTCGCCAACGGTGCGAAGGACAGGGCCGCCCCGGATTGGGAGGGGCTGGGTGAGCTTCATGGCGAGGTACGCACGCGGCAACGACATGCAGTATACTTAGGTCTACCCGCTCGAAATCGAGTCATTTGGACTTTGCCTATGACTGCGCTCGAAGAACTTCCGACAATCTTTACGATAGCTTGATGATACCAAAACGGTTGAGTCGGAGCATCAAGGATGGGTTCAGCGTTACTACAAAACCTGACGGCCGGAGCTGGATCGAGCAGCCAGTTCATTGGTGGGCTCATCGTGGCTCTTTTGTATGTAGTTATCGGTTTGCTCGGCGCGATTGGAAGCATCGTTGTCTTTCGACAAATCTTCCAAGGACGATGGGAACAGATATTCTGGGCGTCTTTCCTTGTCGTGATTGCCGCCTTCTACCTAAGCTTCGCTGCCTATTTCGGGGCCTCAACGCATGCTTGGCAAACTGAAGTCGTCGGCGTTACCGTTTTCCTTGTTTGCGCTGTGGGTGGGCTGTTTTCCAGATCTGCTATCGCCGTTGGCTATGTCATGCATGGGCTCTGGGATCTCACGCATTGTCTGTCCGGCTCTTCCCTTGCGGGCCTGTCGATAACGGAAATTCCGCTGGGTTACGGTATCTTTTGCTCAACGTACGATTTTACGGTCGCGTGTTATCTCATAATAAGTGACACCGCATGGCACGAGCCGGGCAAGCTCGACCTTTACTTCTGGCGACATCGACAAAGTTTGAATTGAGCGTCAATCTCAAGACCGCGCGGATGCTTGTCCGACGTTCGTAAAAGCAGGTGCTGCGAGATGATACGAACGTCGGAAACGGGACACTAGCCCGCACGTCTTGCAGCCTTGGATCACGGCTCGGTATGATATGGCCGATGTCCGCCGGGCCATGGCCGGCATCAAGTCCGGCACGATGAGCGGAAGAGCCACGATGCACCCGATGACACGACGGATGTTTTGCGCGATCGGCTTCGCGCTGTTGCCTGTCACCTCCGTGAGCTTTGCGCAGCAGCCCGCCCCGGTGCGCGTGCGCGGCACGATCGAAGCCGTCGATGGCGCGATGCTGACGGTCAGGTCGCGCGACAACCAGACCTTCTACAAGATCAAGGTGGCCGACGACGCCGTGGTGCGCGGCCTCGTGCGGGCGTCGCTGTCCGAGATCAAGGACAACACGTTCATCGGCGTCAGCGGCCTGCCGCAGCCCGACGGCAGCCAGAAGGCGCTGGAAATCCACATCTTCCCCGAGCCGATGCGCGGCACCGGCGAGGGTCATCAGCCCTGGGACCTAGTGCCCAACAGCACCATGACCAACGCCACCGTGGCGCAGATGGTGAAAGCGATCGACGGCGACGAGATCACGGTGAAATACAAGGGCGGGGAAAAGAAGATCGTCGTCCTGCCGCAGACGCGGATCGTGGCCTTCGTTCCGGGCGACAAGAGCGAGCTCAAGCCGGGCGTGAAGATATTCATCGCCGCCGCCCGCAAGAAAGATGACGGCACGCTCGAAGCCGGCTCAATCGCGGCCGGCCGTGACGGCCTCCCGCCGCCGATGTGAGGCCTGACGACCTCGTGTCCCGGACGAGCGAACGCGCAGCGTGAGCGAAGATCCGGGACCCAGGGGCGACACGGCATGCTCGCTGCGGCCAAGCGTGCAGGTGCAGGCGATGGAGTCAGAGTAGCCGTTCGCCAATATCGCGCTTCGCGAGTCTCGCGCTGGGTCCCGGGTCTCGTTCCGCTCGGCTACGCCTCGCTGCACTCGCCCGGGACACGAGAGTTCGCTTAGGCCTCGTGTGTCCCGGACGAGCGCGTGCGCAGCGCGCGCGAAGATCCGGGACCCAGGGGCGACACGGCAGGTCGCGCCGATGTGGCGCGAATTGCCGTCGCGGGCTACTTCCCCAGATGCTTGTCGAAGAAGCGCGCGATCTCGCTAAAGGCTTCCTTCGTCTCAGGCGCTGAGGGATCGAACAGATACTGCGCGTGCGACATGCCCTCGAACACCTGCAGTTCGGCCTCCACGCCGGCGCGCCGGAGCTTGCGATGGGTCAGCACGGTCAGGCTCAGGAACAGATCACGCGTGCCGCTGGTGAGAATGGCGGGCGGGAAGCCGGTGAAGTCGCCGTAGATCGGCGAGAGCTGCGGCTCCTTGAGATCATGACCGTTGGCGTAGAGCTGCGCGGCGCGGCCGAGAAATCCGTGGTAGCTGACCAGCACGCTGTCGAGCCACTCGTTGGTCTTGTAGGTATCGCCGGTCTCGGTGAGGTCAGACCACGGCGTGCCGGGCGCGATCGCAGCCGGCAGCGGCAGGCCCTCCTGCTTGGCGCGCAGGATCATCGCCAGGGTCATGCCGCCGCCGGTCGAGCTGCCGAAGATCGCCATGTTGCGCGGGTCCTGCAGCGTGAGCGCCGCCTTCCACACCGCCATGGCGTCGTCCATGGCCGCGGGGTAGGGGTGGTCGGGCGGCATGCGGTAGTCGAACGAGATCACCTTGAAGCCGCCGAAGGCCGCCATCAGCGCGGCCTCGCCGGTGCCGGATTCGCCCGGAAAGAAGACGTAGCCGCCGCCGTGCACGTGAATGAGCAGGCGGTTCTGGTTGACGGCCGGGATCACCCGCGGCGACAGGACGAAGGCCTTCACGCCGCCGATCACGGTCGGCTCGATCGTCACGCCGAGCTTCTCGCGCATGCCCTTCTGCATTGCGGCGCTCTCGCTCGCGAGCCGGCCGACGAGGTCCTTCCATTCCTCCGCGCTCTTGGGATCGGAGTTCCAGGTGTCCTTTGTGTAGGGCGCGGCGATCACGGCCTGCAGCTCCGGGCTCACCGTCGCCGGCACCGGAATGCTGCGGCCGGGCACCGTGCGCGGCCCCGCCGTGGCATTGGCCGCGCTCTGCGCCGCCTCGAGCATGTCGAACTCGGCGGCGGCGATGCGCCGCCCGGCGGCGTCCTGCGCCAGTGCGGGTATGGTCAGTGCGAAGGCGAGGGCGATCGGGACGACGCCGGAAAGCGATACGAGTTTCAATTTGTTTTCTCCGTCAGCAAACGCTGGCTCATCCGAGCCATGGGCTAGCGATTGGCGGGCTCCATGCCCTTGGCCCTGATGATCGCGGCAGCTTCGGGCGTCTTGAGATAGTCGATGAACGCTTTGGCGGCAGCCGCTTCCTTACTGTCGGCAGCGACGGCGGCCATGTAGACGACGTGCTGCTGCAATTCCGTGGGGAAGGGACCGACCAGCTCCAACCCAGGTGCGGTCAGGACATTGCTGAGAAACACGCCGAGCTCGGCCTCTCCCTTCGCGACGGCCTCGACCAACTGCGCCGGTGCCGCGAGCGCCTTGGTCTTCGCCTTGACTGCTTCGCCGATGCCGAGACGCTCGAACACGCGCAGGACCTGGGCGCCGGCGGCGCTCGCCGGAACGGTGGCGATGGATTGCGCCTTGAGCAGCGTTTCTCTCATTGCGTCGGGCGTGCCGATGTCGGGCTTCGCGGCGCCGGCGCGGACGGCGACGCCGAGGCCGACGCGCGCTATCTCCGTCGTCGGCCCGGCCACGAACTTGGCTTGCGCACCGGTGTCCTTGAACACCTCCTGCGGGACCACGCCGGCGTCGAATGGGTTGCCGCCCGTGGCATGCTTGATGAGCTCGGGCGTGGTGCCGAAAAAGAACGTGAGCTTGTGGCCGGTGGCACCCTCGAAGCGCGGGCCGAGCTCGCGCATCGGACCGGTGATTCCGCCGCCCGCCAGGATCGTGAGCTCGGCAGCTTGCATGTCGACCTTAGACAATGAGGTGAGCGCCAAGGCTAGCATCGTGGCCAAGGTGAAAGAAGATATCTGCATGATTGTCCCCGGATTGAATGTGGTACCTTACGCGCTTCGTCGCTGTCTGGCTCGCGACGAGCATACAAACCCACAGGCGCTAAGATAAGGTGTGGCCGTCGCGAAGGCAGCGTTCCCTTAGCGCCCATGGGCTCAAGCCCCGCGGCTGACGCGGTAGTTGGTTGAGCGTCCGAGGAGTAGCGCTTGATCTACATCACCGAAATGGCGTTTGCGGACCCGTCTCGGCTCGCGCAGTGGCATGCGCACTACCTGCGCAACATTGCGAACCTGCAGACTGTTCCGGGTTTCCTTGCCTCCCAGCGCTTCGAGGCGCTCGCCGACACACCGTCCCCCTTCAGCGCGCTGCACGAGATCGCGTCGGCGGACGTGTTCGAGAGTGCCATCTACAAGCAGCGGGGCGGACGCGCTTCGAACGGTGACTGGCAGAACGACATGATCAACTGGCACCGCAATCTCTACAGCGGCCTCGATGCGACGCCGGAGGTCGCGAACGACGCGTATCTCTTGTTCATCGACGAGAAGCGCGAAGTCGCCGAACGCGAGATCGCGCTGCCGCCTGGAGTGCACATTCATTGGCTCACGCTGGTCGGGCTCGACCGAACCATCCCGCATCGGGGCATCGCCGTGCTCGACGATGCCCAGGGCATGCTCGCGATCGCCAAGGTCGACTTGCGCGTCAAGGTGTTCAGGCCGATCACCAGGAAAATTCGGCAGACGAAAACAATAATGTGAGCGCCACCGAGCGCCACGAAAAGCGTTGGGAGGAATTGGAATGCAAGGACGCCGGCTGTTGACGGGCTGGACGGCGCTGTTCGTGCTGGCGCAGGTCGCAAGTGCGGTTGCGCAACCCTATCCGAGCCGCCCGATCCGCCAGATCGTGCCTTATGCCTCCGGCAGCGCCGCCGACGCGCTCGCGCGCGTGGCGGGCGACAAGCTTGCGCAGGTCCTGGGCAAGCCGGTCGTCATCGACAGCCGGCCCGGCGCCAACAGCATCGTCGGGGCAGAGGTGGCCGCCCGCGCCGCGGCCGACGGCTATACCTTCGTTCAGCTCAACGACGCGGCGTCCGCGCTCAACGTCGCGCTCTATCCCAAGCTGCCCTACCACACGCTCAAGGACTTCGCGCCGCTCACCCGCGCCGGCAGCTTCGCGATGGTGCTGGTGGTGAACCCGGCCGTGCCCGCCGCCAGCGTCGAGGAGTTCCTGGCGTGGGCGCGGGCAGGCAAGGAGATCAACTTTGGGTCCGGCGGCGTCGGCAGCGCCCAGCACGTGCTGATGGAGATGCTCATCAGCTCGACCGGCCTGCGCCTGACGCACGTGCCATACCGCGGCGTTATCCCGGCGATGAACGACGTGGTGGCCGGACACATCCCGATGATGGTCGTCGGGCTCGCCGGCTCGCTCGGCGCCATCAGGTCGGGGCTGCTCCGGCCGATCGCCATGACCGGGGCGAAGCGTGCCGCCGAGCTCCCGGACGTACCGACGCTCGCAGAGAAGGGCATCGCGGGATTTCCGGCCGAGCCCTGGACCGCGTTCTTCGCGCCAGCCGGGACGCCGGAGCCCATCCTCGCGCGGCTGAGCGGCGGCCTAGTCGAAGCACTGAACGATGCGGGCGTGCGCGAGAAGCTCAAGCCCGTGATGGAGGTCGAGACCAGCACGCCCGAGGCCCTGCGCGGCATGGTCGAGCGCGACATCGAGCGCTACGGCAATCTGGTTCGCCACGTCGGGATGAAGGTGGAATAGGGGAGGCGGACGTGCGGAAGCGGGGCCGCGCTAGTGTCCCGATTCCGAAGTTCGCATCATTGCGCGGCACACTCGTTTGCGAACTTCGGAATCAAAGGGACACTAGCAATCTATGATTCTAGTGCGGTTTTTGGATTTGAAGTTCCTGTACAAGCGCGCGGCTATAATGATGGGAACTTCAAATCCACCGCACTAGGGCTACCTGCCGGCTGAACCGCTCGGGAATCAGCGCCGGGGCAACGCGATAGGGACGAAGCGAGTGTCGCTCGCCGTCGTGGTCGACCCATTGGGCTGGTTCGCGCGGCTCTGGGCCTCCAGTCGCAACATAAAGATTTCTGCGAGCATCGTCGTGCTCCTTCGTTTCAGCGTCCAGCCATTTTGTCGACGGGATGCCGTCGGCGGTTCATGGTTAGCGCCTGAAATTCGGGGTCGGAGGACTGGCGCCCTCGGAAGCGATAGCGAACAACAGGCTCGGCGTGCCTCGGGGGACCGCGTTGTTCGCCCGGCCGTCCGGTCGAGCAGATCGGTCGGGACGACCCGGCCGATCTGCACCGATGCGCGAATCACGCCGCGCGTACGTAGCCGTAACGCAGGTTCGAAGGCTCCTTGGCCGCGAGCTCGTACTCGTTCTTCAGCGCGGCCAGGCGGTCCGCCGAATAGGACGGCATCGCCTTGTTCTCGGTCGCTTTGAGGTTGAGCCGGTAGAGGCGGGCAGCGTTGCTGCCGAAGATCATCTGCTTGATCGGACTGTTGGCGCTGCCGAGCGGCGCGAAGCCGTACTTCTTCTGCATGTCCTCGGGGATTTCGATCCGCCGCATCGCTTCGATCTGCCATTGCGGCGAGCCGTACCATACCGAGTTGGTGCCCCAGATCACGTGATCGGCGCCCAGGCCCTTGATCAACGTGCCGAGCAGCGCGGCCGCGAACTTCGGATGCGCGACCGCCGAATTGGCAAAGCAGGTACCGAGCTCGGCGTGCACGTTGGTGACCCCGAACTTCTGCGGAATCTCGGCGAGGTCGGTCGCCCATTTGATTCGGCCGGTGGCTTCGAACTCGGCCCAGGCCTGGTTCGGCAGCTCGACGAAGGGGCGCAGCGCCGAATGATAGATGACGAAGGTCATCTGCGGCCAATCCTTGGCCGCCTTGCCGACGTCCCAGACGGTGGCGTATTCCCACACGCCGGCGAAGGCGCGCTCGTAATCGACCGGTAGCAGGCCCTTGTGGATGCAGATGGTGGTGATGCCGGCCTTCACCGCCTTCTCGTAGAACGGATACATCACCTGCTCGTCATCGAGGCGCCAGGGATATTTCGAGACCGAACCCGGATCGCCGATGGTGTAGGCCTTCCACGAGTTGGGTTTGTAGCTCTCGATCGCCTTGTCGACCTCTTCCGTCCACCCGGGCTGCTTGGGCGTGATGATGGTGTGTGCCAGCAGCCGGCGCGAGCCCGCGAAGTCGTTGAGCAGCTCGCGCGTGCGCACGATCTGCTCGTTCGACAGAAACCACCAGTTCGGATTGTCGAACGGCGCGCCGCTCAAGAGCGCCATGCTGGTGTCGCTGTCGTAATAGACTTCCTTGACGTAGTTCTGGAACTTGTACTGTGCCAAGGTGGGAGTCGATTCCTTCAGCTTCGGGTTCCAGTGCTCGCCGGCGAACTTGGCGAGCCGCAAGACCCCTTCGTTGGTAAAGTCGTCGCGCACGAAATGGGTCTGCACGTCGAAGATGAACTGTCCGGACAGACCCTGGGCGCGGGCGCGCGCCAGCTCCGGCTCGCGCGCTTCGGCGGTCGCCACCTGGAATACGTCCCCGCCGTAGATGTCGTTCATGGCCAGGAACGCCGCGGCCATGCCGCAGCCGGTCTGCAGGAATTGCCGCCGATTGAGGCCGAGCCGCTTGCTGTTCTCATCGGCCAGCTCGAAGATGCGCCGTTCGACGCGCTTTTGCGTCTCACTTTGCGGCGGCGGAAGATACTCGCCGTTCGATACGATCTGCGTGGGAATGGGCGTCGCAGCCGAAGCCGTTTCGGCACCTGCCACGAGCCGTTGTTCGCGGTCGCTGAGCCAGCTACCCATCGTCGCCTCCCTTGCACGTTGTTGATTGGCACGAAGCTTAGAACATTTCCAGGAATGCGGCACCCGGGTTTCCGTGCGCAGGGTGCGTCGCCCTGCATCGGCCTTCGCGTGGGCTGGCGCATGTCCCGGAAAAGTGGACACCGGTTTTCCGATAAGGACATGCGCCACTCAACAAATTAGAGCGCATCCCGATCCCACTTCATCGGGATGCGCTCTAGCGCGGGGCAGGTGCTCATTGCATGATGGTGTGCATGGCAACACGCAGGGGAGGGACCGCATGAAGCTCACCGTCGCCGCATCCGCGCTCGCACTGGTCACGCTCTGCAGCGAGGCGTCAGCGCAGTCGAAAAGCCTCAAGGACCGGCTCCTCGGCACCTGGCATTTCGTCATCGCCGAGGTGACCGCGCCCGACGGACAGAAATCGTTTCCGTTCGGTCCGAAACCGCGCGGCATTCTGATCTTCGCGCCGGAGGGCGACTTCGCGCAGATCCACATCGCCGGCGAGGTGCCGAAGATCGCCTCCGGCAACCGGCTCGCCGCCACGCCCGAGGAATATGCCGGCATCATGCGCGGCACCATCGCGCAGTTCGGCACCTACACCGTGGACGAGGACAAGCAGACCTTCACGATGAAGTTCACGGCCAGCACGTTCCCGAATTGGGAGGGCACGCTGCAGACGCGCTCGGTCGACAAGCTGACAGACGACGAGTTCATCAACACCAACCCGCAAGTCGGCGCCGGCCGCGGCTCGGCGTACAATTTGTACCGGCGCGCGAGGTAGGCGGGCATTCTCCGTCATTGCCGGGCTTGACCCGGCAATCCATCTCCTTTGCAAGATGCGTCTTGCGAAGTGGTTGGACCCGCGGGTCAAGCCCGCGGGTGACGCCAGCAAACGAGCGTGCCGCACAATGATGCGAGCTTCGAAATCGGGACACTCAGTTTTCGGGGAAGGACAAGCCCAATGACCATCCATCGTTTGACCCGCCGCGCCGTGCTCGAGGGCGCCGCCGCGCTGGGCGCCATCGGTTGCCTGCCGGCGGGTCTCGCCGCCCAGTCCGGGCGCGCGGAACCCCTGCCGGCCCGCGGCGATATCGTGATCCGCGGCGCCAACGTGTTGACCATGGACGAGCGGCTCGGCGACTTCGCGAGCGGCGCCGTCCACATCCGCGACGGCGCCATTGCCGCGGTCGGCGAAAACGTCAACGTATCAGGTGCTGACGTGATCGACGGTCGCGGCCTGATCTGCATGCCGGGCTTCGTCGATACCCACTGGCACCTCTGGATCAGCATGCTGCGGCCCTTTGTCCGCTCCGATATCGGCGAGCTGAGCGTGTTCCCGGTCTCCACCCGCCTCGGGCAGCACATGACGCCGCAGGATGCCTATGTCAGCGTCAGGCTCGGCATCGCCGAGGCGCTGAGTGCCGGCGTGACCACGGTGCACAACTGGGCGCACAACACGCGCAGCCCCGAGCACGCCGATGCGGAACTCTCCGCCATGCGCGACGCCGGCATTCGCGGCCGCTTCGCTTACGGCCCGGCCCAGGGCATGCCGGACGACCAGCCGATGGACCTCGAAGGCCTCGCCCGCATCAAGCGCACCTGGATGCCCGGCGACGGCATGCTCACGCTCGGCATCTGCTCGCGCAATGTCGGCGGCGGCAGCATCGGCGGCGGGGCGCGCGGCTTCCTGTCGACCGACATGGCGAGGAAAGACTGGGACGGCGCTCGCGCGCTCGGCCTGCCGATCACCTTGCACACCTCCGGCCCGAGCCCGATCAAGGCGCTCGAGGACGCCGGCCTGCTCGGCCCCGACGTGCAGCTCGTGCATCCGCTGCTGACCACGCCGGAGGAGCGCGCGATCCTCAAGACGCGCGGTGTCAGCTATTCGATCGCGCCGGTGCCGGAATCGCGCCGCGCGTCCAATCTCGGCGTCGTCCAGCTCGGCGAGCTCCTGGAGGCCGGCGTCAAGGTGAGCCTGTCGACGGACCATACCTCGAACTACAAATGCGATCCGTTCGGCGCGATGCGCGTCCTGTTCGCGCTGCATCAGCATCGGCTCCACAACAAGCCGCCGGTTTCGCTCAAGCGCCTCGTGCAACTCGCCACGCTCGACGGCGCGGTCGATCTCGGGCTCGCCGACAGGACCGGATCGCTGACCCCGGGCAAGCGCGCCGATGTCATCCTGGTGCGCACCACCGACGCCAACATGACGCTGGCCGGCGACCCCTACGAGACGCTGATCTCGCTCGCCGAGCCGGGGAATGTCGACACCGTCATCGTGGACGGCCGGATCCTGCGCCGGCAGGGCAAGTTCACCGCGCTCGACCACGGCAAGGCCGTGGGCGAGGCGCGCGAAGCCGCCGCGGCCGTCCGCGACCAGGGCGAAATGGCCGGCGTGAGGCGGTGCGCGCAGTTTCGGCTGTCATCCCGGCCAAGCGAGCCCGGCCAAT
Source organism: uncultured Alphaproteobacteria bacterium (assembly GCA_963725065.1). GTDB lineage: Bacteria > Pseudomonadota > Alphaproteobacteria > Rhizobiales > Xanthobacteraceae > VAZQ01. The sequence continues at coordinate 529,145 of CAVRXD010000053.1, read as the reverse complement.
GGCCGGGCTCGCGCGAGCCGGGATCCAGTAACCCCATAAGGCTGTCATTGCCGGGCTTGACCCGGCAATCCATCTTCTTCGTAAAACGTGTGTTGCGAAGTGGATGGACCCGCGGGTCAAGCCCGCGGGTGACGCCAGAGAATGGGTAAGCACTAAGCGGGTGTGAGGGAGACGGGACACATGACCGGATATCTGCCGGGCGATCCTCGCTATGGATTGAGCGGGGAGGCGCTGCGCAACTACTACCGCACGAAGTCGGCGCAGTGGGCGATCTACTGCTGGGACAAGCCCGGGACGACAGAGACCCGGCGTGGCCTGGTCGAGGATCAGAACAGCTACGTCAAGAGTTTCGGCGATCGCGTCATCGGCTACGGCCATTTCGTTTCCGACGACGGCCGTGACACGCTCGGCACATCGTTCTTCATGCAGCTCGACGACCGCGCGGCGGCGGACGCATTCGTCGCGGGCGAGCCCATGAGCAAGGCCGGCGTCTACCAGCGCGTCGAAATTCACCGCTGGTCGAACAGCTTCCAGAAGCGTGCGGCCGACTATCGCCGCAAGGGCATGCAGCAGTTCCTGTGCACGGGACCCAAGACCGGCACGCCCGAGTTCTTCCGCGAGCACCTGCACGCGCACGAGTTATACTTCGCGTCGTACGGCGACAGCTTCATCTTCCGCGGACCGATCCGCTCGGCCGACGGCGCCGACAACATCGGCACCGCGCTGCTGCTCGAGCTGCCGGACCGGGCGGCGGCGGACAAGTTCTGGAACGAGGAGCCGTTTGCCAAGAACGGCGGGTATCAGCGGGACGCGCGGATCACGCGGTGGGTGTTCGGCGACTGACTGGTGCTGGATTGATGGTCGTAGGCTAGACGGACGTGTTGCGACCCTAACAGAGATGGCCGGGACAAGCCCGGCCATTACGCAAGAAGATGGATGCGCGGGTCAAAGCCCGCGCATGACGAAGGAGAGACCGAGGTGCCTCACAGCACCCTGTTGCTCTCCTTCACCGCATCCGTCTGCACATAGACCTCGTTGCCGAGCTGGCGGAATTTCTCCGACATCTCCGCCATGCCAACCTGCTGGTCGTTCAGCGTCGCGGCGTAGTCGCGCACGTCCTGGGTGATCTTCATGGAGCAGAACTTCGGCCCGCACATGGAGCAGAAATGCGCGACCTTGTGCGCCTCCTTGGGCAGCGTCTCGTCGTGGTACTCGCGCGCGGTATCAGGGTCGAGCGAGAGGTTGAACTGGTCGTTCCAGCGGAAGTCGAAGCGCGCCCGCGACAGCGCGTCGTCGCGCAACTGCGCCGCCGGGTGGCCCTTGGCGAGGTCGGAGGCATGCGCCGAGATCTTGTAGGTGATCACGCCTTCCTTGACGTCGTCGCGGTCGGGGAGCCCGAGATGCTCCTTCGGCGTCACGTAGCAGAGCATGGCGCAGCCGAACCAGCCGATCATGGCGGCGCCGATGCCCGAGGTGATGTGGTCGTAACCCGGCGCGATGTCGGTGGTGAGCGGCCCCAAGGTGTAGAACGGCGCTTCGCCGCACTCCTTGAGCTGCTTGTCCATGTTGATCTTGATCTTGTGCAGCGGCACGTGGCCGGGGCCCTCGATCATCACCTGGCAGCCCTTCTTCCAGGCGATCTGCGTGAGCTCGCCCAGGGTCTCCAGCTCCGCGAACTGCGCGCGGTCGTTGGCATCAGCGATCGAGCCGGGACGCAGGCCGTCGCCGAGCGAGAACGACACGTCGTATTTGCGCATGATGTCGCAAATCTCTTCGAACCGCTCGTACAGGAAGCTTTCCTTATGCCGGGACAGGCACCACTTGGCCATGATCGAGCCGCCGCGGGACACGATGCCGGTGACGCGGTTGGCGGTCAGCGGCACGTAGGCGAGCCGCACGCCGGCATGGATGGTGAAATAGTCGACGCCCTGCTCGCATTGCTCGATCAGCGTGTCCTTGTAGCACTCCCAGTCGAGCTTCACGGGATCGCCGTCGACCTTCTCCAGCGCCTGGTAGATCGGCACGGTGCCGATCGGGATCGGCGCGTTGCGGATGATCCATTCGCGGGTGTTGTGGATGTTGCGGCCGGTGGAGAGGTCCATGACGGTGTCGGCGCCCCAGCGGATCGCCCATACCATCTTCTCCACCTCTTCCTCGACCGAGGAGGTCACCGCCGAGTTGCCGATATTGGCGTTGATCTTGGTGAGGAAGTTGCGGCCGATGATCATCGGCTCGAGCTCGGCGTGGTTGATGTTGGAGGGAATGATGGCGCGGCCGCGCGCGACTTCCGAGCGCACGAATTCCGGCGTCACGAACAGCGGCACCGCTGCGCCGAAGCTCTCGCCGTCGGCGCGCGCCGCTTCCGCCCGCTCGAGCTGCACCTTGCGGCCGAGATTCTCGCGCTCGGCGACGTAGATCATCTCCTTGGTAATGATGCCGGCGCGCGCGAACTCGTATTGCGTCACCGGCTGGCCGTCGAGCGCACGCAGCGGCTGGTGCACCTGTGGAAACGCGCGCGCCAGGTGCTTGCCGCTGACATTGCCGTTGTCGACCGGCTTGATCGGGCGGCCCTCATACGCCTCGACCCCGCCGCGCTCCTTCACCCAGGCGGTGCGCCGGCGCGGCAGGCCCTGCTCGACGTCGATGGTCGCGTCGGGATCGGTATAGGGGCCGGTGGTGTCGTAGACCGGAACCGGCGGCTCGCCCGAGCTCGCCTCGAGCGCGATCTCGCGCACGGGGACGCGCAGCTCGGGCGCCGAATCGGGGTTCACATAGACCTTGCGCGAGCCGGCGATCGGGCCGGTCGTGACCTTGGGCGTCGCGATGTTGGGATCGTGGATGTTCATCGTCTTATCTCCCGTTGGGGGTGTCGGCGAAACCGGCCGACAAAGGTGCGCAGTCCGTCGACGGCGGGCGGATCGGCCCGATCAACTTCGCGAAGAGGCTGCAGATTGGCATGAAAGCTGTCCTGTCCCTTCGCCGGCATGACCCGGATCAGGTTCAAAGGGTTCCCGCGGTACGACGTGGCGGGTGTCTCAGCTCGCTTGACCGGAGCTCCCCTCGGAACAGCCGCTAATGTAGGCCCGCTGCGGCGGCTGTCAACGCAATGTCACATCAGCGCCCGCGCGTCGGCCGTTGGCGCGGGCGTCAAACGAGGTGCCAATCGGTTCCGAAACCGCGGATGTCGAACGGGCTCGCGAAATGGCCGATGGCCTCGATGTGGCCTGTTGCGGCGAACGACGGGTCATGGCCAAACGCTTGGTGCGCGGTGACCTGAACGCCGATGGCGTCCCCGCCGCGGCTGGTGCCGCCGCCATGGCTGGCGCCGCCGCCGCCACCGCTGCCGTGGCCGAACAGGGCGACGAGGCCTGCGCTGCCAGGCGCGGCATCCCAGCCGATCACGTCCATCACGACGATATCCGTCGGCGTGACCGCGTTGACGACGCCGGAGTCGCTAAAGGCGCGAAAAGCGTCGTCGCCCGCGCTCGAAGCCCAATCGCCGAAGTCGTCGTCCGAATCGGCGTTGAAGTTGTCCAGGTTGGTGACGCCGCCGTCCGGCGAGAAATAACCCGGGGTGGTTCCGACGAAGGTTGGCACGCCCGCCGCCGAATACTTGAACAGATCGAAAGGATAATAGCCGTTCGGTTTTCCCGTCTGGACCTCGTTGCCGATCGCGTTCAATTCCCGGCCCATCACCTCCGAGAGCTCGTGTGCGACGGTGCCATAGAAATCATAGGATCCGGGCGTGATCCCGTCGCTGCGGTCGTAGTCGAAGGGCGGATTGTTCGCGAATTGAACGGTGCCGTCCAAGGCGTCGCTGGGGCCCTGCAAGCCGAGCGCCTTCGCCTGCGCCGACGTCATGTAATAGGCGTGAGTGCCGGAAATCGGATCCACGGTTGGCAGGTGGGCGAGCGCGATGACGTCGCTGCCGCTGTGCGTTTCCTGCGCCAGCGCGGTCGTGATCTGCGCGAAGGTGTAGGGACCTGTGAGCGCGTAGTCGCTGTGGCCGAGCAAACCGCCGCTGAGCCCGCGCTCGACCTTGACGTTGATGGTGACCGGGTCGGTGAACGTGCTTTCGAAAAACGCCGCCACCGCCTCGACCGTGGCCTTGAAACCGTCGGGCGCGTTGGCAATGTCGGGGCCGTAGGTGAGGTTGAATTTCATCCCGCCTGTCCCTCCCGGTCCGCCATGCCGCCCCTTGATATTTTAGCACGGAACGAGGCGATGTCGCCGGGTGCATACCAGTGCCGCTTGTGCGCGCGATGGTGGCGGCGGCGCAGCGGTGCTAGCGTCTGCGCTATCGCGGCCCGCCCCAGACGCCGCAGCGAATGCCGGCGCAAGGCGTGGCCGCACGGACGCGGGGAATAACCCGCGCCGCAGCTTGGAAACGCGAGGACAGGCCATGCGCGCAGCAGCCCAACTGCTTCTGGGAGTACTCGGACTTGTCGTCATCACGCCGTGGGCCGCGGATGCGGCCACCATCTCGGGAACGGTGGCGGGACCGGACGGCGCGGCGTTTCGCGGCGCCTTCGTCCAGGCCCGCAACGCCAAGAGCAAGATCGTGGTCAGCGTACTGTCCGACCGGGACGGGAAGTATCGCATCGAGAATCTGCCGGCCGGCGAGTACCGGCTACAGATCAAGGCGCCCGGCTATAAGAGCGATCCGAAGAGCGGCGTGAACCTCACCGCCGAGCAAGCCGCCGCGCACGACTTCAAGCTGCAGAACGGGATGGTGCGCTGGAGCGACATCTCCATGTGGCAGGGCATGAAGCTCCTGCCGGAGGCGCGCGGCCGCGACCTGTTCTTCGTCCATTGCATGGCGTGCCACGGCTTCCAGTCGCGCATGGCTGCGGTCACCCGCAACGAGGACGGCTGGCGCGACCGCATGAACTACATGCGCGACGCCATGGGCTTCTTCGTCATGGACCCGCGCTTCGGCTTCAACGACCAGAAAGCCGAGGACGTGATCTTCTACATGAACCACGTGTTCGGCGAGGACTTGGCGCTGCCGAAGTCGCCGGCCGAGCTGCCGAACTACAAGGACACGCTGCGGCCGTTTGGCGACGCGGCGATGAAGATCGTCTACGTGGAATATGAATTGCCGGGGCCCGACCGGATGCCATGGAGCGCGCATCCGACCGCCGACGGCAGCTTCTGGATTCCCTATTACGGGCGCGCCAACAAGATCGCGCGGCTCGATCCCGCCAGCGGCGAGATCAAGGAATTTCCGGTGCCGAATCTCGGCACCGCGGCCATACACTCGGCGGTGCCCGCGCCCGACGGCAGCGTGTGGCTGACCGAGCAGGGCTCGAACAAGCTCGGGCGCTGGGACCCGCAGACGCAGAAGATCACGGAGTATCAGGACGACAAGCGCAAGCACACCATCCGCATCGATCCCAAGACCGGCCACGTCTGGTCGACCGGCGCCTTGACGCGTTTCGATCCCAAGACCGAAAAATACACTCACATCCCCGACGTGCCGACCTCCTACGGCATCGCGCTCGATGCCGACGGCAATGCCTGGTTCACCGAGCTGCTCAAGACCGGCAAGATCGGCAAGGTCGATGCCAAGACCCTGCAGGTGACGAAATACGTTATTCCGACCGCCAACGCCCGGCCGCGGCGCATCCAGGTCGACACCGACGGCATGGTCTGGTTCGCCGAGTTCGACGCCGGCAAGATCGGACGCTTCGATCCCAAGACCGAGACGTTCAAGGAATATCAACTGCCCGGCGCGTATCCGACGCCGTACGCGCTCGGCATCGATGGCGAGCACAAGATCTGGTACTCGTCGGAATACATGGACGTCGTCGGCCGTCTCGATCCGGCCACCGGCGAGGTGACGGAATATCCGGTGCCGCGCGCGGAGAACTCCATGCGCGACTTCTTCCTCGACGACCAGGGACGCATGTGGTTCGGCTCACCCGCCAACGACCGCGTGGGCTATTTCTATCTGGCGAAGTGAGCGGGGGGATTGCGTGGTTGGGGAGCGCTGCAGTCTCCCCCGTCACCCGCGGGCTTGACCCGCGGGTCCATCACCTTAGCAAGACTTGAAGTGCATTTCGTAAGAAGATGGATTGCCGGGTCAAGCCCGGCAATGACGGCAGAGAGAGCCCAACGCAGTTCCTAGCGCGTGATCTCTTCGTAGAGGTCACGCCAATCGGGATTCATCGAGACGATGAGATCAACCTTCCACTCACGTGGCCAGTGCTTCATGTTCTTTTCACGCTGGATTGCAGCCAGCGCGGTATCGTGGCGCTCGTAATAGATCAGCATCTTGATCGCGTAGCGTCTGGTGAACCCAGGCACGGATCCTTCCCGATGCTCAAAAACACGGCGCACCAGATCGTTCGTGACGCCGATGTAGAGGGTGCCGCCCGACGATTGGCGAGGATGTAGACCCAGAAGCTCATCCCTTGTCCGTCACCAGCATCCCTATCCGTCACCCGCGGGCTTGACCCGCGGGTCCATCACCTTCGCAAGACTTGAGGGCATTTCCGTAAGAAGATGGATTGCCGGGTCACCCGGCAATGACAGAGAGGGGGTCATCCTCACCGCCGCGCGATGTAACCGCCAAGCCGTTTGCGCAATTCCGTCAGCCCCACCTCGTCCGACACCAGGGTACGGAACCGGTTGTCGATGTTGTAGGACGAAAGCGGCGCCAGGCCGGCGGGCGGAGGGACGTCGGCGCGCGGCGAGAACGTGCCGTTGCGGCTCTGCTGCTCCTTGGCCAGATACCAGGTGAGATAGAGCTTGGCGGCGTTGGGGTGCGGCGCGTCCTTGAAGATCGCGGCCCCGACCAGGAACACCGGCGTTGGGTCGGCCTGCGAGAATACCGGCTCGATCGGCTTGCCCTGCGCCTTGAGCCGCGGCGTGGTCGAGGTGGAATCGAAGGTCGCGAGCTTCTCGCCCGCGGCGATTGCGTTCGACACCGCGGCGTGACCGGTGGTCACGAAGCTCGGCTGCTGCGCCATGTACTTGTCCATGTAGTCCCAGCCGTATTTCTCCACGATCATGTTGAACACCGAAATGGCGGCGTCATCTTCGGTCGGATCGGTGGTGATGAGCTGGCCCCGAAACCGGGGCTGAAGAAAATCGAGCGCGGATTTCGGCACCTCGGCCGCAGGCAGGAGCTTGGTGTTGTAGGCGTAGACGACGGTGTTGACGCTGACCGCGGTGAAGGCGCCGTCCTCGTCCTTGTAGGCCGCATCGATCGTGTCGGAGCCCTCGGGCTTGAACAGGAGCAGCGCGCCCGCCTTCTTCCACTTGCCGAAGTCCTGGATGGTCTGAAAGATCGCGAGATCCGTCTCCATGCGTTTGGCCGCGAGTTGCTGCTCGATCTTCTGATTGAGACCGTTGCTCAGGCCGCCGGTGAGCGCGACGGTGACGCCGGGAAAGCGCTGCTCGAAGTCCTTGATCCAGCGGTCATGGGAGCCGGTCGGACCGGCGCCGTAGAGCACCAAAGTTTTCTCGAGCTTGGCCTTCTCGTACAGCGCGTCCACGCTCTCGGCATGCGCGAGCGCTGCGCAACTGACGGGCAATGCGATGAGCGGCACCAGCATCCGCCGCGGCTTCGACAAGGCGCGCATGGTCGTTCCTCGCTTGGACAAGTTGGCCTATCATACACTTTTGGAATTCGACCGATGGCCGAAAAAGCGGAAGAAACCGGGAGGAGCCGATGCAAGGCCACGACGTTGATCGCAGACTGTTCCTCGGAGCGAGCGCGGTGACGCTGCTCGGCGCGGCCGGCGCGGCGCGCGCGCAAGCGCCGCAGGCAGTGAAGGCGCCGCAGGCAGTGAAGGCGAACGACGCCGGTGCCAAGCCGACGGCGCGCGTGGTCGACTTCATCGCCGGTTTCGATCTCAAGCAGGCGCCCGCACTCGCCGTCGAGCGCGCCCGCACCGCGTTCATCGACACCGTCGGCGTGATGCTGGCGGGTAGCCGCAGCGAGCCCGCAGGAATCGTGCTCGAGCTGGTGCGCGCGGAAGGCGCCAAGCCGGCGGTCTCGATCGTCGGCCAGTCGCTGCGCGCCTCGCCGCAACTGGCGGCGCTGGCGAACGGGGTTGCGTCGCACGCGCTCGACTTCGACTTCACCTACATGCAAGGCCAGCTGGTCGCGCCGATCATTCCGGCGCTGCTGCCGCTCGCCGAAAGCACCGGGGCGACGCCGGCCGAGACGCTGGCGGCGTTCATGGTCGGCTTCGAGGTCGCTTCGCGGCTGAGCCGCGCCAACCCCAACCACAACGGCGGCGGCGCCTGGCACGCCACCGGCACCATCGGCACGATCGGCGCGGCGGCGGCCTGCGCCCGACTGCTCAAGCTGCCGGCCGCGGACATCAGCGACGTGCTCGGCATCAGCGTGTCGATGGCCGCGGGCGTCAATGCCAATTACGGCACCATGACCAAGCCGCTGCATGTGGGGCAGGGCGCGCGCAACGCGATTCTGGCGGCGCAGCTCGGCGGGCGCGGCTTCACCGCCAACCCGGCGGCGATCGAAGGCCGCGGCGGGTTCGCCAGCACGTTTGCGCGCGGGCTCGAATGGCAGCCGCAGGCGTTCGACGATCTCGGCCGCAGCTTCGATCTGGCCGAGCGCGGCTTCCGGCCCAAGCGCTATCCCTGCGGCGGCGTGATCCACACCGGCATCGACGCCGCGCTCACGCTGCGCGACGAGCTCGGCCCGGGTGTGGCCGACATTTCCACGATCAAGGCCGGCATCTCGAAATACGCCGCCAACCGCGCGAGCGAGCAGTACCCGACCAATACCGAGGCGGCGAAGTTCAATCTGCAATACGTCGTCGCCTATGCGCTCGCGAACGGGCCGCCTGGTCTGTCGGCGTTCGGCGAGGACGCGATCAACGACGCGCGGGTAAAGACACTCGCTCGCATGGTCTCGGTCGCCATCGACCCGGAGTTTGCCGACGCCCACGAGGACTATCCCACCAGGCTCACGGTCACGCTCCGCGACGGGCGCACGCTCGAACAGCTGCGGGTCTATGCCAGTGGCACGCGGCAATATCCGATGTCGCCGGCGCAGATCGAGGACAAGTTCTTGGATTGCGCGGCGCAGTCGCTCGCGCCCGCCGCGGCGAAGCAGATCCTTGCGACGTTGCGCACGCTTGGCGAGCAGGCAAGCTTCGCCGAATTCTGGCCGTTGCTGCGCCGGGGCTGAGCGAGCAAGCCGGAATCAAATCGCCGGCCCCGCGATGTCGCGAGGCCGGCGTTTGTTCGATCAGCCGGGGAGGGACGTCGCGGCAGAGTTAGTTGACGCTGCTCGCGGCGCTGGCGGCGCGATGCTCGCCGATCGGCTTCACGACCACCTTGGTGCCGACCTTAACCCGGCTGTAGAGGTCGATCACGTCCTCGTTGACCATCCGGATGCAGCCCGACGACACGCGGCCGCCAATGGTGTCCGGCGCGTTGGTGCCGTGGATGCGGTAGACCGAGCCGCTGAGGTAGAGGGCGCGGGCGCCGAGCGGGTTGGTCTCGCCGCCGGCGACGAAGCGCGGCAGGTAGGGCTGGCGCTGGATCATCTCGGGCGGCGGCGTCCAATCCGGCCACTCGGCCTTGCGCTCGACGGTCTTCGTTCCCGACCAGGCGAAACCTTCGCGGCCGACGCCGATGCCGTAGCGCATCGCCTTGCCGCCGGGCATCACCAGGTAGAGGTAGGTGTTGGGCGTGTCGACGATGATGGTGCCGGGCGCTTCGCTGGTGCGATAGTCCACCACCTGGCGGCGGAACTCGCTGCGCTGCGCGCCGTCGTCGGCGGGATTGGCATAGGCCGGCGCGGCCACCGGCTCGCGATGCGGGCCAAACAGCGCTTCGAACGGGTTGAACGGATTGGCGAGCGCGCTGGTGGAAATGGCGGTTGCGGCCACGAACGTCGCGATGGCAGCAACGGTCTTCAAACCGGAAAGCTTTTTCATGGTGATCCCCCTGATCCCGTAACTGTTGATTGGTCGGAGCGGGGGGACGGTTGGTTCAAAATGGTGGGGAAAATTAATCTCACGGCTCGGTGAACGCCGCAGGTGCGTTGTCAAGCCGCTGATATTAAAAGGTTTCTTTTACAAGCTCGGAGACGGCCGGCAGGGCACGGCGGTGGGCCCTGAGAGACGAGTGAAGGTCCGGATGGCGCCCTGATACCGCGCGCGCGGCCGTTAACTGCCTTGCGTCAGGACTTGCGGTCGGCGTGCCAGCCGACCACGGCGTCGGAAACGGCGTCGGTCGAGGCGAAATAGGGCTTGATGTCGAGAAGGGGCGTGTCGTCGAGGCAGTCGAGCCCGATCACCGAGAGCCGGGACCCGTCGACCCCCACCAGCCGCACGACGCTCATGGCGATGGGATTGGGCCGGGCCGGAGATCGCAGGGCAAAAGTGCCGCGCGCAATGCCGTAATGCCGCGGCACCTGCAGAACCAGATCGCGCCGCGACCGGTTCATCCAATAAAGCACCACCAGATGGGTGCAACTTTCGACGTGGGTGAGCGCCTTCGCCCACCGCGGGTCGACCTCGAGGGTGCAGACGGCATCCGATTCGCGCGCATTCTTGGGGCAGTCGGCGCGCCGGGTCCAAGGCGTGCGGATGCGGCCGATGAAATAGAGCGAGGCGTCGAAGGTGTCGGGAAGCCCGATGGCAACCTCGCCGTCCCGGATGCCAAAGGCGTCATCGTTGTCGTTCATGGGCTCTCCCGAGGAAGCTCCACAGATGTCATGCCGGGCCAAGTCCGGCAATGACTCAGGTCCGGCAATGACCCGGCCTCGGCGTCCTGCCCACCCGCCGTCTTGCAATCCGTGCTTAAAGGTATAAAGATATCTTTATGTCCCTCGCCGAAAGGCGGTCGAGCCGAGAGTAGCGCCCACACATGCCCACTGCCCACCTCTCTTTCGAGACCCTCAATGGCACCCTTAAGGCCGCGGGCGAGGCCACTCGGTTGCGCATCCTCGCTCTATTGGGGGAGGCGGAGCTCACCGTGTCTGATCTCACCGCCATCTTGCGCCAATCGCAACCCCGCATCTCGCGGCATCTGCGACTGCTGGCGGAAGCTGGCCTGGTCGAGCGTTTCCGTGAAGGGTCGTGGGCCTTCTTCCGTCTGGCCGAGCGGGGCGGGGCGGCGACGCTCGCGCGTGAGCTCGTGTCCCGCCTCGATCCCGACGACGCCACACTCGGGCGCGACCGCGAGCGTCTTGTCGCCGTGCGGACGCAACGCGCGGAGGCGGCGCAAGTCTATTTCGGCCGGCATGCCGCGCAGTGGGACCGCATTCGCAAGCTTCATGTCGCCGACGAGGCCGTGGAGGAAGCGATCAGCGCCGCCCTCGCCGATGTCCCGATGCGCGCGCTGCTTGATCTCGGCACCGGCACCGGGCGCATGCTCGAACTGTTCGGGCCGCGGATCGAGCATGGCCTCGGCCTCGATCTCTCGCTCGACATGCTGGCGGTGGCGCGGGCGCGGCTCGACCGCGCGGGCCTGCGTCATTGCAGCGTGCGCCAGGGCGACATCTATGATCTCGCGCTGCCGAAGGACAGCTTCGACGTCGTCATCGTCCATCAAGTGCTGCACTTCCTGGACGACGGCGCGCGCGCCATCCACGAGGCGGCGCGGGTGCTGCGGCCCGGGGGCCGCCTGCTGGTCGTCGATTTCGCTCCCCACGATCTGGAATTTCTGCGCGACGAGCACGCCCACCGGCGGCTCGGCTTCTCGTCCGATACCGTGGCGCAATGGATGAAGGCCGCTGACCTCGACGTGGTGCTGCAGCGCAGCCTTGCGCCGGAGCCGACCTCCGAAGGCAAGATCGCAGTCTCGCTCTGGCTCGGTCGCGATCCGCGCATCCTGCTGGCCACCGCCGCGCGCGAGGTGGCGTGATGACGGCGGAGACCCGCGCCAGCCGCTTCGTGCACGACGGCCGTGAACCCGCGGACGATCCTCGCCGCATCCGCGTCTCTTTCGAGTTCTTCCCGCCGAAGACCGAGGAGATGGAAAAGACGCTGTGGGATTCGATCACGCGGCTTGCGCCGCTCAAGCCCAACTTCGTCTCGGTCACCTATGGCGCCGGCGGCTCGACCCGCGAGCGCACGCACGCGACCGTCAAGCGCATCCTCGCCGAAACCGCGCTCACGCCCGCGGCCCATCTCACCTGCGTCGCCGCGACCTGCGACGAGATCGACGCCGTGATCCGCAGCTATTGCACGGCGGGCGTGCGCCACATCGTGGCGTTGCGCGGAGATCCGGTCGGCGAGCGCTATGCGCCCCATCCCGGCGGCTACCGAAATGCCGCCGATCTCGTCGCCGGCATCAAGCGTATCGCTGACGTCGAGGTCTCGGTCTCCGCGTATCCGGAAAAACATCCGGACAGTCCGACCGTCGAAGCCGATCTCGACATGCTCGCGGCCAAGGTCGATGCCGGCGCGACGCGCGCGATCACCCAGTTCTTCTTCGAGAATGACAAATACTTCCGCTATCTCGACCGGGTGCGCGCCCGCGGCATCGACGTGCCCGTCGTGCCCGGCATCCTGCCGGTGCAGAATTTCAAGCAGACCAAGTCGTTCGCGGCGCGCTGCGGCGCCTCGGTGCCGGACTGGCTGGCCGAGCGTTTCGACGGCCTGGACGACGACGCGGCCACCCGCAAGCTCATTGCCGCCGCGGTCGCCGCCGAGCAGGTGCTCGATCTCGTCGATCGTGGGGTCACCGATTTCCACTTCTACACCATGAACCGCGCCGATCTGGTCTACGCCGTCTGCCATCTGCTCGGGCTGCGGCCGAGCCACGCCTCAGGTCCGGTGCCTGCAGCGGCTCCTCTCCCCGTTGCGGAGAAAGCGCGGGGAGTCGGGTGATGAACGACAAACGCGATACCTCGCCGACCGCGCAAACGCTGCGCCGCCTCGCGGCCGAGCGCATCCTGGTGCTCGACGGCGCCATGGGCACCATGATCCAAGGGCTCGAGCTCGACGAGGAGGGCTATCGCGGCGCCCGTTTCGACGCCTGGAACCGCGAAGTCCGCGGCAACAACGATCTGCTCATCCTCAGCCAGCCCGACGCGATCCGCGACATCCATCTCGCGTATTTCCGCGCCGGCGCCGACATCGTCTCGACCAACACCTTCTCCTCGACGCGCATTGCCCAGGCCGATTACGGCATGCAGGGCATCGCCCATGAGCTCAATGTCGAGGGCGCAAGACTTGCCCGCACGGCGGCCGATCTCGCGCAAAGCGAGGATGGCCGCCCGCGTTTCGTCGCCGGCGCGCTTGGGCCGACCAATCGCACCGCTTCGATCTCGCCCGACGTCTCCAATCCCGGCTTCCGCGCCGTCACCTTCGACGAATTGCGCAGCGCCTATGCCGAGCAGGTCGAAGGACTGCTCGAGGGCGGCGCCGACCTGCTGCTGATCGAAACCATCTTCGACACGCTCAACGCCAAGGCGGCGATCGCGGCCATTGCCGACATTACCGATGCGCGTGGCGTGCGTGTCCCGGTGATGATCTCCGGCACCATCACCGATCGCTCGGGACGTCTTCTGTCGGGCCAGACTCCGGCGGCGTTCTGGAATTCGGTGAACCATGCCGCGCCGTTCTCGATCGGGCTCAATTGTGCGCTCGGCGCCAAGGAAATGCGCGCCCATATCGCCGAGATCGCCCGCCTCGCCGACACTCTCGTGTGCGCCTATCCCAATGCCGGCCTTCCGAACGAGTTCGGTCGCTACGACGAGAGTCCGGAATTCATGGCCGGCCTGCTGGGCGAGTTTGCGGAGGCGGGTCTCGTCAATATCGTCGGCGGTTGCTGCGGCACCACCCCCGACCATATCCGTGCCATCGTGCGGGCGGTGGAGGGCAAGGCGCCGCGGAAGATCCCCGAGCTGCCGCCGCTTCTGCGCCTGTCCGGCCTCGAAGCGTTCACGCTCACTCCGGAAATTCCGTTCGTCAACGTCGGCGAGCGCACCAACGTCACCGGCTCGGCCAAGTTCCGCAAGCTCGTCACTGCCGGCGACTATGCGGCGGCGCTCGCTATCGCGCGCGATCAGGTGGAGAACGGCGCGCAGATCATCGACGTGAACATGGACGAGGGCCTGCTCGATTCCGAGAAGGCGATGACCACCTTCCTCAATCTGATCGCGTCCGAGCCCGACATTGCCCGCGTCCCGGTCATGGTGGACTCCTCGAAATTCTCGGTGATCGAGGCCGGGCTGAAATGCCTGCAAGGCAAGCCGGTGGTGAACTCGATCTCCATGAAGGAGGGTGAGGCCGCCTTCATCGAGCACGCCAAGGCTGTGCGCCGCTACGGCGCCGCGGTGGTGGTCATGGCCTTCGACGAGCAAGGCCAGGCCGACACCTTCGAGCGCAAATGCACGATCGCCAAGCGCGCCTACGACATCCTCGTCAATCAGGTCGGCTTCCCGCCGCAGGACATCATCTTCGACCCGAACATCTTCGCCATCGCGACCGGCATGGAGGAGCACAACAATTACGGCGTCGATTTCATCGAGGCGACGCGCTGGATCCGCACCAACCTGCCGCAGGGGTCCACATCTCCGGTGGCGTGTCGAATCTGTCGTTCTCGTTCCGCGGCAACGAGCCGGTGCGCGAGGCCATGCACTCCGTCTTTCTCTATCACGCGATCAAGGCCGGCATGGACATGGGCATCGTCAACGCCGGACAGATGGCGGTGTACGACGACCTCAATGCGGAATTGCGCGAGGCGTGCGAGGACGTGGTGCTCAATCGCCGCGCCGACGCCGCCGAGCGGCTGCTCGCGCTCGCCGAGCGCTACCGCGGCGGCCAGGGCAAGGAGAAGAAGGAAGCCGATCTGCGCTGGCGCGAACGGCCGGTGGGAGAGCGGCTCTCCCACGCGCTCGTGCACGGCATCACCGATTTCATCGAAACGGATGTCGAGGAAGCGCGGCTCGCGGCCGAGCGCCCGCTGCATGTGATCGAAGGCCCGCTGATGGACGGAATGAACGTGGTCGGCGATCTCTTCGGCTCCGGCAAGATGTTCCTGCCGCAGGTCGTGAAGTCGGCGCGGGTGATGAAGCAGGCGGTCGCCTACCTGATGCCGTTCATGGAGCAGGAGAAGAAGGACAAAGGCATCGAGAAGAGGAGCTCCAACGGCAAGATCGTCATGGCCACGGTCAAGGGCGACGTGCACGACATCGGCAAGAACATCGTGGGCGTGGTGCTCCAGTGCAACAATTACGAGGTGATCGATCTCGGCGTGATGGTGCCGGCGGCCAAGATCCTGGAGACGGCGCAGAAGGAGAACGCGGACATCATCGGGCTGTCCGGCCTGATCACGCCTTCGCTCGACGAGATGTGCCACGTCGCCGCCGAGATGGAGCGGCAGGGTTTCGACTTGCCGTTGCTCATCGGCGGTGCCACCACGAGCCGCGTGCACACGGCGGTCAAGATTCATCCGCATTACCGGCGCGGGCAAGCGGTCTATGTCACCGACGCCAGCCGGGCCGTGGGCGTGGCGTCGAGTCTGATGTCGGCGCAAGGGCGCTCATCCTATGTGGCCAACACTCGCCAGGAATATGCCCGCATCGCCGCCGCGCATGCGCGCGGCGAGGAAGCGAAGCAACGGCTGTCACTCAAGGATGCGCGCGCCAATGCGCTGAAGCTCAACTGGTCGGGCAATGACATCCCGCAGCAGCCGACGTTTCTCGGAACGCGGGTGCTGGAGGACTATCCGATCGCGGAGCTTCGCGACTACATCGACTGGTCGCCGTTCTTTGCCACCTGGGAGCTCACCGGCAAGTTTCCCGCGATCCTGGACGACGCGAAATATGGCGAAGCGGCGCGCAGCTTGTTCGCGGATGCGCAGGCGATGCTCGACCGCATTGCCTCGGAACGCTGGTTCCGCGCCAGCGCCGTGTTCGGGTTCTGGCCGGCGAATTCCGAGGGCGACGACATCCTCGTTTTCGGCGACGAGCAGCGAACCAAGCCGATTGCCGTGCTGCACACGCTGCGCCAGCAACTCACCCGGCGCGAAGGTCGCGCCAACGTGGCGCTGGCCGATTTTATCGCTCCGCGCGCCAGCGGTCTGGCCGACCACATCGGCGCCTTCATGGTGACCGCCGGGATCGGCGAGGACGACGTGGCGGAGCGTTTCAAGCAGGCCAATGACGACTACTCGGCCATCATGGTCAAGGCACTCGCGGATCGGCTCGCGGAAGCATTCGCCGAGCGACTGCACCAGCGCGTGCGCAAGGAGTTCTGGGCCTATTCCCCGGACGAGACACTCGCGGGCGTGGACCTGATCGGCGAGAAATACCGCGGCATCCGGCCCGCGCCGGGTTACCCCGCGCAGCCGGACCACAGCGAGAAGGAAACGCTGTTCGCGCTGCTCGATGGCGAACGGCGGATCGGGGTCAAGCTCACCGAGAGCTTTGCGATGTGGCCGGGCGCATCGGTGTGCGGGCTCTATCTCGGCCATCCCGAAAGTCACTATTTCGGCGTCGGCAAGATCGAGCGCGACCAAGTCGAGGATTATGCCACGCGCAAGGGCTGGAGCGTCGCCGAGGCGGAAAGGTGGCTCGCGCCGGTGCTCAACTATGACCCGCTGGCCGCAGCACGCACCGCCGCGGAGTAGCGCGGCAACGCGCGCGCTGATCGGCCCGGCATCGCTTGCTTGCGCAAGTCCGGCGCAATGATCGGAATCCCGGCGTTGCTTTGAAGCACTCTCGTTTCTTGGCGATACGCGCCGTCAAAGGCACCAAAGATCAAAAAATGCAAACACCGGAGAGGCACGCTCTCCGGTGCGTCAACGAACTCGGGATCTGGCGTTGTTCGTGGATACTCGTACTTAAAACGCGCCCAGCAGGATTGCACCGACGAACGCGAATACCGCGAAAACTGCCAGTACATTGAGCCTTAAGGCAAGGTCCACGTGACGTCCTCCTTGGACAAGGCAGGCGAGTGTAGCAGAGTTCAGGTTAAGTTCTAATGACAATCGTTATTGCACTGCCAAAAGCATGTGCACTGCTTCAAATTGATCGCTCGGCGCGCGACCAAGAGTTTGAGATTCCGAGACAAAAAGTTTTCGCACTACGAGTGTTGATGACTCATAAGAATTATTTGGAGGAGTGAATATTCGGCCTCTCATTTACTCGTCACCCGCGCGCGATCAGAAAAAATAGTACCTGACAAACCATCGAGTTAGCTCATTGCCCGGGCGTCAGCCGCATTTCGCTGCGCGCGACCGCGCTCTCGAGCCATGCCGCCGCGGACAGCGCGAACCGGTCGCGACCAAAACGCGCCACGACCTGCACGCCGAGCGGCAGACCGCCCGCGTCCGAAAGCCCTGGGACATTGACACAGGGCGTGCCCAGCAACGTCCACAGCCGGTTGAAGGTCGGCTCTCCGGTCGAACCAAGCCCCTTCGGCGCGGCTCCCGGTGCCGAGGGTGTGAGCATCACTTCGCCGTCGGGCAGCAGATCGATGAGCGCGCGGCGCGCGCGACGCGTGATGCGGCGGGCGTTGTCGTAGGTATCGGCGTCGATGGTTGCGGCGTCATCGAGTTGCGCGCGCAGCACCGGGCCCATGCGATCGCGATGGAAGTCGTATTCGAAAGCGAGCGCGCGGATCGCTTCATAGCCTTGCACGATGCGATGCGCGCGAACGGCGTCAGCGAAGATCGGCGGCAGCTCCATGTCCTTCACGCGTGCGCCCGATCGTTCCGCCGCGCGCGCTGCGCGCTCGACGGCCTTCTGCATCGCGGCGCTCGCGTCCTGCCAGAATGGAGTGCGCACGAGCGCGACGACCGGCGCCGCTTGCGGCGGCCGGCCATCGACCCGCAGATCACGGCCGCTCATCGTCGCGGCGGCGAACGCGACGTCGGGCACGCTCGCGCCGAACAGTCCGACGGTGTCGAGCGACCACGAGAAGCATTTCATCCCGACCGTCGGCAGCAGCCGATAGGAAGGCTTGAAACCGGCGACGCCGCAGAAGGCGGCGGGGCGGATGACGGAGCCGCCGGTCTGGCTGCCGAGCGCCAGCGGCACCATGCCGGCAGCCACCGCCGCAGCCGAACCCGACGACGACCCGCCCGGCGTATGCGCAGGGTTGCGGGGATTGCGCGTGCCTGCCGGTTCGAGCGAAGCAAATTCGGTGGTGACGGTCTTGCCGAGGACGAGCCCGCCCGCGCGCCGGATCAGCATCACCATCGCCGCGTCCGCCTTGGGCCGGTGGCCGGCATAGATCGCCGAGCCGTACGCGGTGGGCAGGTCTGCCGTGTCGAAGATGTCCTTGATGCCGACCGGGAGCCCACGCAGCGGCAGTGGTGCGAGCTGCTGCTGTTCGACGCGCCGGCGCGCCGCGTCGAGCTCGAGCGCGGCGAAGGCGCCGATCTCGCTCTCGTGCGTGGCGACCGCCTCGGCGCAGAGTTCGACCACGGCGCGCGGTGAAAGGGCGCCGGCCTCGATGCGGCGCGCAAGCTCGAGCGCGGAGAGCATCAACGCCGACCGTCCAGCAGCGCCCGTCTGGCCTTGGCTTCCATGATGTCGACGCTCCCCGCCACCTGTCGTTTCTTAACCATATCGCGAGGCGTCGGCCAGAGGCATGCACCACGGTCGAATCTTTGAACAGTCGTTAACAAAGTCCCACGCATTGTCCCGGCCATGGCGTGGGGAGCTCGTTGGTATCTCGTCTGCTCCATCGGTCTCGGCGTCCTCGGCGTGCTGGCGGGCTGCAGCGGCGGCAACATGTTTGCCGAGCGCGAGCCGTGGCGGCGCGACGCCGAGGTGCAATGCCTCAACGCGGGCACCGTCAGGGAGGGCCCGGGCGTCGTCCGCATCAGGTCGATCCAGGGTCCCGGCGTATGCGGGGCCGATTTTCCATTCAAGGTATCCATGCTGGGCGAGAGTTCGCCTCTCGGCTACAGCGACGATCTGCGTCCGCCCAGCGACATCCCGGGCCGTCCGGGATCCGCGCCCGCGCGCTGGCCGATCAGACCTTCGGAACCGCCGCCGGTCCAACAGCAACCGCCCTATCAGTCCCGCGTGCTTCCGGAATACCAGTCGCGCCCGCTGCAACCGCCACCACGCGGCGGCGCACCCGACCAGCCGGTGTCGCTTGAACCGCCGAGCGTGACCGATCGGGCAAACGGCGTACCGGCGACCTACGATTTTCGGCGGCCCTATGGGGCGGCGCCGGCGCCGCGATACCGGTCGCCGGCGGAGAACTCGCCGCGCGACGACTTCTCACCGGAACCCTACGAGCGTCGACCGCTGGTCGACGCTCCGGCAACATCGCGCAACGCGCCTGGTGGAATCGCGCGAACTCCGCTGCGTGAGCCGTCACCGGCCGAAGCGCCGCGAGCCTCGGTGCGCGAGGCGTTGCCTGCGGACGTGCCGTCTCGCCGCGAGGCGCCGGTCATCCCGCTCGGCCCCGCCACCGGCGCGCCGGCCGCGGCATTCACACCCGTTTCCGTGAGTCCGGCGGCGACGCTCGCATGTCCCATCGTCTCCGAGCTCGAACGATGGATCACCAATTCGGTGCAGCCGGCGGCGATGCGCTGGTTCGGCGCGCCGGTCGCCGAGATCACGCAGATCTCCGCTTATTCCTGCCGCGGCATGAACGGCAATCCGCGCGCCAACATTTCCGAGCACGCCTTCGGCAACGCGCTCGACATCTCCGCCTTCACGCTCGCCGACGGACGCAAGATCACGGTGAAGAACGGGTGGAGGGGCTTGCCCGAGGAGCAAGGCTTCCTGCGCGATGTGCAAGCCGCCGCCTGCGATCAATTCACGACGGTGCTGGCGCCGGGCTCGAACGTCTATCATTACGATCATATGCACGTCGATCTCATGCGCCGGCGCGACGGACACCGCGCCTGCAACCCACGCGCGGTGTCGGGCGAGGAAATCGCCGCGCGCGCCGGCGGGCGGCATGCCGCCCAGCGCGCCGGTGAGCCTGCTGTCACCGGCTCGCTCGCGCCGCGCCGGCTGCCGTCGCCGCCCAAGCGGCTGCGCGTCGATCCCTACGGCGACGACAGGTTCGACCGCGCGCTGCCGCTGGCTCAGCCAGGCGAAGACGGCCAGGACGACTGAGACTGGAAGCGCCTGGCGCGCGCGGGACGGCGCCGAAGATCATGTCCGCCGCAAGCGCGAAGTACCGTTCCCGTTGGCGTTTTGAACCCGGCGTGCCGCGAAATTGACCAAGGACGCAGTCGCCAGCTGTGTACAGGTGCGAATACCGCCATGGTTTTGCCCCAAAACGCTCCCGGCGGCTGCTCCGCAGGCCTCTGCGACACCATGCGGCACCTCTTTAAATGCCGTCATGGGCCCCCAATATGTTAGGTCAAACCGAATGGTTTCCTGGGAGGAATCAATGTCCCGTTTCGCTTTTCGTCCGTTGCTGGCGTTTTGCGCGCTGGTCGCGGTGTTGGCATTCGCCGTGAGCGACGCCGATGCCCGTGCTGGACGCGGCGGCAGCTTCGGCAGCCGCGGCTCGCAGACTTATTCGGCGCCGCCATCGACGGCAACGTCACCTAGTGCGCGACCGATTGAACGCAGCATGACTCAGCCCGGCCAGCCGGGCAGCACGGTCGGACAGCGCGCGCCGCAGACGTCGCCGGCCGCTGGCGGCTTCTTCAATCGGCCGGGCTTCCTCGGCGGCATGTTCGCCGGCTTCCTGGGAGCCGGCCTGCTTGGCATGCTGTTCGGCAACGGCTTCATGGGCGGTCTTGGCGGCGCGGCGTCGATGCTCGGCCTGCTGCTGCAGATCGGCATCGTCGCCATCATCGGCTATTTGCTGTGGACTTGGTGGCAGCGCCGCAACCAGCCGGCCCTTGCCAGCGGTCCCGCCTTGCGCGACGCCAATGCCACGAGCTCGCGTTCGCCCATGAGTTTTGGCAATAACGGCTTTGGCGGTGCGGGCTTCGGCGGCGGCAGCGGCGTGCCAGCCACGGCGGCGCGTGCGTCCGGCACCGACGAGGTTGGTCTGACGCCGGACGACTTCAATGCGTTCGAGAAGATCCTGACTGACGTGCAGACTGCCTACAGCGCCGAGGATCTCGCGCGCTTGCGCCGAGAGGTCACGCCGGAGATGCTTTCCTATTTCTCCGAAGACCTCGCGACCAATGCCAGCAAAGGTGTGGTCAACCGTGTCAGCGACGTGAAGCTGCTGCAGGGCGATCTTGCCGAGGCCTGGCGCGAAGGCGACGCCGACTATGCGACGGTCGCCATGCGCTATTCGCTCAAAGACGAGATGGTTGACCGCGAGAGCGGCCGCCTGGTCGAAAACGGCGAGGACGAAGCCACGGAAATCTGGACTTTCATGCGCGCACGTGGCGGTCACTGGCTGGTGTCGGCGATCCAGCAGACCTGACACGATAGCCGCAGGCAAAAGGGTTGCGAAATGGCCGGGCTCTCGCCCGGCCATTTTCTTTTGCAGTTGCGGCGCGGGCGAGCGCCTTTTACTTCGGTTTGCCGTAGCCGCCCGCGGTAGGCGTCTGGATGAGGACTGCTTCGCCGGCGTCGATCACGGTGGCATCCGCGCCCTCGAGCGCATCGATCCGGCCGTCGTTGCGGCGCACGGAGTTCTGGCCGATCTGACCGGCTTCGCCACCGGCCAGGCCGAACGGGCGCACGCGGCGGTGACCCGACAGGATCGTGCAATCCATCTTTTCGAGGAAGCGGATGGTGCGACGGACGCCGTCGCCCGCATTCCATTCGCCGCGTCCACCCGATCCGGTGCGGATGTGGAAATCCTCGAGCAGCACCGGGTAGCGGAATTCCAGGACTTCCGGGTCGGTGAGGCGCGTATTGGTCATGTGGGTGTGCACGGCGTCGGTGCCGGGAAATCCGGGGCCCGCGGGTGAGCCCGAACAGATCGTCTCGTAGTATTGGTACTTCGCGTTGCCGAAGTTGAGATTGTTCATCGTGCCTTGGGCGGCGGCGAGGCTGCCCAGCGCGCCGAACAGACAGTCCGTCACCGCTTGCGATGTCTCCACATTGCCGGCGACGACTGCGGCGGGATATTCGGGCGACAGGATCGATTTTTTTGGGATGATGATGTTGATCGGCCGCAGGCAGCCGGCGTTCATGGGGATGTCGTCGTCCACCATCACCCGAAAGACATAGAGCACCGCCGCGCGCGTGACCGGCTCGGGCGCGTTGAAGTTGGTATTCTGCTGCGGCGATGTGCCGGTGAAGTCGACGGTGGCCTCGCGCTTCTCCTTGTCGACGCTGATCCTCACCTTGATCCAAGTGCCCTGGTCCATCTCGTATTCGAACGACGCATCATGGATGCGGTCGATCACCCGCCGCACGCTCTCTGCAGCGTTGTCCTGCACGTGCTGCATATAGGCTCTGACCACCGGCAGCGTGAAATGCGCGACGGTCTTGCGCAGCTCCTGCACGCCTTTCTCGTTCGCCGCGATCTGCGCCTTCATGTCGTTGACGTTCTGCAGCGGGTTGCGGGCGGGATATTTCGCGCCGGTGAGGAGGTCATAGAGCGCCTGCTCGCGGAAGCGGCCGCGATCCACCAGCTTGAAGTTGTCGATATAGACGCCTTCCTCCTCGATCGTGATTGCGTTCGGCGACATCGAGCCGGGAGAAATGCCGCCCACGTCGGCGTGGTGGCCGCGCGACGCGACCCAGAACAGGACGTCGCGGCTGGCCTCGTCGAAAACAGGCGTGCAAACGGTGATATCGGGCAGATGCGTGCCGCCGTTATAGGGTGCGTTGATGGCGTAGACATCGCCGGGCGCGATCCGGCCTTTGTTCTCGCGAATGATGGTCTCGACCGCACGGTCCATGGAGCCGAGATGCACCGGCATGTGCGGCGCGTTGGCGACCAGCGTGCCGTCGGCGTCGAACACGGCGCAGGAGAAATCGAGCCGCTCCTTGATGTTGACGGAGTAGGCGGTGTTCTGCAGCGACACGCCCATCTGTTCCGCAATCGACATAAAGAGGTTGTTGAACACTTCGAGCATCACCGGGTCGGCGTCAGTGCCGATCGCGCTTTGGCGCCTGAGCGCGACGGCGCGCTCCAGCACCAGGTGGTTCTTGGCGGTGATGCTGGCGCGCCAGCCGTCCTCGACCACGATGGTCTGATGTGGCTCGACGACGATAGCCGGACCGTCCACGGCCTGACCGGGCGAAAGCTGCGCGCGGGTATAGACCGTGGCCTCGTGCCATTGGCCGCGCGAATAGAACTTCGTGCGGCGCGTCGGGGACGCAAGCGATTCGCCGGTCGTCGGCAATACCGGCTCGGTGAACTTCGCGCCGCCGCCGATGGCCTCGACCGATACCGCTTCGACCACCATCTCCTTGCTCTCGTCGATGAATCCAAACCGTGATTTGTGTGCCGCCTCGAAGGCGGATTTCATTTTTGCCAGCGTCATTGCGGACGTCGCCGGGGGCGGCGATCCGCTGCTGCGCGGCTCTCCCGGTGTCACCGAATAGGCCGGCACCACCAGCGCCATGTCGGTTCCGGCGTAGCGAATGTGCGCGCGTGCGTGCACGGTTACGGCCTCGGGCGCCACGCCCTGGCCGATCACCTCACTCCTTGCGTCCTCGCCCAGGCGGCCGGCGACAGTGGCGATCGACGCCAACACGGCATCCCCGAATGTTTCTTCAACGGCCTGCTGGCGGGTGGCGCGGATGTCGGCGAGGCCCATGCCGTAGGCCGACAACAGCGAAGAGAACGGATGGATCAACACCTTGGTCATGCCCAGCGCGTCGGCGACCAGGCAAGCGTGCTGGCCGCCGGCGCCGCCGAAGCAGTTGAGCGCGTAGCGCGTCACGTCGTAGCCGCGCTGCAGGGAGATTTTCTTGATCGCGTTCGCCATGTTCTCGACCGCGATCCGGATGAAACCGTCGGCGACGTCTTCGGCTGAGCGGCCGTCGCCGATCTCGCGTGCGAGCTGTGCAAATGCTGCACGCACGGCATCGGCATCGAGCGGAAGATTCTGCTGCGCGCCGAAAATGCGCGGAAAGAAATCCGGAATCAGCTTTCCGACCATTACGTTGGCGTCGGTGACCGCGAGCGGGCCGCCGCGGCGGTAGCATTTCGGCCCGGGATTGGCGCCTGCACTGTCGGGCCCGACGCGGAAACGTGCCCCGTCGAAGTGCAGGATCGACCCGCCGCCCGCCGCCACGGTATGAATGAGCATCATCGGGGCGCGCATGCGCACGCCGGCAACCTCGGTCTCGAACGCGCGTTCGTACTCGCCGTCGAAGTGCGAGACGTCGGTCGACGTACCGCCCATGTCGAAGCCGATCAGGTGCGTAAAGCCGGCCTCGCGCCCGCTCTCCGCCATTCCGACCACGCCGGCGGCCGGCCCGGACAGAATCGCGTCCTTGCCCTGGAACAATTCCGCGGCGGTGAGTCCGCCGGAGGACATCATGAACATGAGGCGGGGTATGTCGCCGCGATCCCGCATCTCTCCGCCTTGCGCGGCGGATGCCGGAGCGGCGTCGTCGCCTCTTGCGGCGATAGAAGCGCTCGCGCCCTTTGCGCTGAGATCACGCGCCACCTGCCCAACATATTGCCGCAGGATCGGCGAGAGATACGCATCGACGACGGTGGTGTCGCCGCGGCCGACCAGTTTGATGAGCGGAGAGATCTCGTGGCTCACCGACACCTGCGGAAATCCGATCTCGCGCGCGAGCGCAGCCACGCGCTGCTCATGCTCGGGATAGCGATAGGCGTGCATGAACACGATCGCGATCCGCCTCGATGCCGTCGGCGCGAGCGGCCGAAAGCTCGCGGCGCAGCGCCGCCAAATCCGGCTCGCTCTCGACGGTGCCGTCGGCGTGTACGCGTTCGTCCACTTCGACGACGCGCTCGTAGAGCATCTCCGGTTTGATGATGTGGCGTGCGAAGATCTTCGGCCGCGCCTGGTAGCCGATCTTGAGCGCGTCGCGAAAACCCTTGGTGGTGACGAAGAGCGTGCGCTCGCCCTTGCGCTCCAGCAGCGCATTGGTCGCGACCGTGGTGCCCATCTTCACGCGACCGATCAGGCTCGGGGGAATCGGCTCATCCGGCTTGACGCCGAGGAGGTCGCGGATGCCCTGCACCGCGGCATCGCCATAGGCCTCGGGATTGTCCGACAGGAGCTTGTGCGCCACGAGGCTCCCGTCAGGCCGGCGCCCGATCACGTCGGTAAAGGTCCCACCGCGGTCGATCCAGAAATCCCACCGGTCGTTGTGCTGCGCGCCGTCCATCCGCATTGCTGTCCTTATATCGCTGGCCCGTCTTATAGGGGTGCGTGGCGCCGAGACGAAGCGTTCCAGGCCCCTCGACGCCGGATTGCCGTTGCCCCAGAGTGAAAGTCAACGCCCCCGCTAGTGTCTCGATTCCGGAAAGCCGGCCGGCGCTTCATGAAGGCCTACTTGCAGGGCGTCCGCGACTACAACGACGCGTTGAAGGATGGCCGCATCGCGGGGCCGAATGCCGAGGAGATCATCGATGCGATCGCCCGCTACTCCGTGACCAAGGATCGCGACCTGATCAGAACCGTGATCCCGGCCGCGCTTCACCCGGATGGCGAAGTCAACGTCGATGGCCTCGCCAAGGACCTGGCTTTCATCAAGACGCTGGGCTTGGTTAAAAGCAACGTAGCGGTCACCGATATCGTCGACATGTCGTTCGCAAAGGCGGCGGCGGCCGAACTTGGACCCTACAAGGGGCGTACCGGGTGAGAGGCGCGCGCCCTTGCGGTGGCTTTGAGAACCGGGCACCCGTACCAAATTTTATGGTCTATATAGTCCCAATATCGCTGCAATTGCTGCTAGGATAAGAGTGGGGGCGCCGAGGGGATTCTTCGCGGGTTTTCCCGAGACGCCAAGGACCATGACAATGTTGCGATCCTCCGTGTTCGCAGCCGCCGCCGCAATGGCGCTGGCTGCCGAGCCTGCCTATGCGCAGGTCAAATGGGATCTTCCGTCGGCATATCCCGCTGACAATTTCCATAGCGAGAACCTTGCTGCCTTCGCTCGCGACGTCGCGGATGCAACCGCAGGCAAGCTTGCGATCAAGGTCCACCCCAACGCCTCGTTGTTTCCGGCGACCGCCATCAAGAGCGCCGTGCGGATCGGACAGGCGCAAGTCGGCGAAATCCTGATCTCGGTGCACGAGAACGAAGATCCGATGTTCGGGATCGACGTGGTGCCGTTTCTGGCCGCGAGCTACGACGAAGCGCGCAAGTTGTGGCTGGCGTCCAGGCCTGCGATCGAGCGCAGGCTGGCGGAGCAAGGCCTGATGGTGTTGTTCGCCGTGCCTTGGCCGCCGCAGGGCATCTACGCGAAGAAAGAGATCAACGCGGTCGCCGATATGCAGGGACTCTCCTGGCGCGTGTACAATGCCGGGACCGAGCGCATCGCGCAGATCGTGGGCGCCTATCCCGTGACGATCCAGGCTGCCGATCTGCGGCAGGCGCTCGCGACCGGTTTGATCAACGCATTCATGACATCGAGCGCGACCGGCTACGACACCAAGGCATGGGAGACCATGACCTACTTCTACGATACCCAGGCGTGGCTCCCGAAGAACATCACCTTCGTCAACAAGGCGGCGTTCGAGCGGCTCGACAAGTCCACGCAGGACACGCTGCTCAAGGTTGCCGCCGCCGCGGAAGTGCGCGGCTGGTGGCGATCGCAGGACAAGACCAAATGGTACGGCGAGCAGCTTGCCGCCCGCGGGATGAAAGTCCTGCCGCCGAGCGGGGCCTTGAAGGCAGGCCTGCATCAGGTCGGCGAGCGTCTCACCGGAGAGTGGCTGACCAGGGCCGGCGGTGACGGCCAGGCCGTCATCGATGCCTACAGGAAGCTGGGCACGTAACGCACGATCGGAGCGAAGCCGCTTTCGAGCGGCGATTTCGCCTGTCTGCGCTGCGCCGGGCAGCGCATCCACTTAGTGCATCCACTTGGAGAAATTGGTGGGGCCCGGCGGGGAATTTTCCCGCCGGGCCCCCAAACTGTATCAGCCAGCCTGTAAGCCGGGTTCTGTGTGGCGAGCGTGGTTGGACGCTCGCGTGACGGCCATTCCTCTGCGACGCCAGTTGCCCGACGCCTTCAGCAACCTACCCGGACGGCGTGATCCGGACATCGATCCCGGAGACTGCTCCCTGCTCGCGCAGCGAGTAGCCCCCGTGCCGTCCCTATTCGGTCTTGCTCCCGGTGGGGTTTGCCCTGCCACCTGCGTTGCCGCAGGCGCGGTGCGCTCTTACCGCACCTTTTCACCCTTACCGCTCCGGCGTTCCTCCGCGTACGCGGGGGCGCCGAGGCGGCGGTCTGTTCTCTGTGGCACTTTCCCTAGGCTCGCGCCCGCCGGACGTTATCCGGCACCGTATGTCCATGGAGCCCGGACTTTCCTCTCGGACCTGCCTTTCGGCGTTGGTCCAAGCAGCCGTCCAGCCGACTGACCATATCGGAATGGGGTGCGAGCGCCCCGCCGTCAAGGTCCGATCCCAATCCTTCACCAAGTGCGGGAGGGCGGGCGGCCTTCAACTCGTCGGGGGCGCAGTCAGCCGGGCCTCGTATGCGGCGACGAGGGCCTTCAGGGTCGCCAGGGTGGAGACGTCGACGATGCCGTCCACCCGTTGCGGGCGGAAATGGCGCTGAAAGGCAGCGACGGCGTCGCGCGTGGTGCCGTCGAGATATCCGCTGGCGGGGACGTCGTAGCCGAACTTGGCCAGCAAGGTTTGCGTTTCCTCGATGGCGGGATTGGTTTCCCCCAGGGTGAAAAAGGGCTCTGCCGGGCGGATGGC
Organism: uncultured Alphaproteobacteria bacterium; assembly: GCA_963725065.1. Classification (GTDB taxonomy): domain Bacteria; phylum Pseudomonadota; class Alphaproteobacteria; order Rhizobiales; family Xanthobacteraceae; genus VAZQ01. The sequence goes on along the minus strand of CAVRXD010000053.1, from coordinate 501,449 downwards.
GGCAGGCTTGACCCACAAGCCGATGCCGGAGCCGGCGAGCACCTTCCACGGAAACCTCTCGCCTGGATCCCGCTTGCGCGCCGGGGCGACGTCCGAATGGGCGAGCACGCGGTGCGGCGGGACCCGATGGCGGGTGAAGATGCTGCGGCAAAGCGCCGTCACTGCCGCGATCTGGCGCTTGGGGAAGTCGGAATAGCCATGCTCATGTCCAGGATTGGCAATCTCGATGCCGATCGAGCACGAGTTGATGTCGGTCTCTCCCGCCCATGCGGACACACCGGCGTGCCAGGCGCGCCGGGACTCCGCGACCAGTTGCAGGATGTACCCGTCCTGCAACACCACGTAATGCGCCGAGACTTCGCTGATCGGATTGCAGAGATGATTGATCGCGCTTTGGTTGTCCGCGACACCGGTGTAGTGCAGCAGGATCATATCGGGAATCCGATTGCCCCTGCGCTCATTGTGGTTCGGCGACGGCCTGACCTCGGCAACGACTGAGGAATTGGCGCGCAACGCGGACACGGGCATGACTGGCGAATACTCTTGCATTTCAAAAAATTGGCTTCACGTCTGCGTCCACGGACATAACCCACGATTTGTGCAGAAACACCGAGTCGAAACAAGCGCGAGGGCAGGGTGCCGGCAGGCATCTGCCTCGAATCCGGCGCGTTGTTGCGCCCGAGCCATAACGGCCTCCCGGCCCGCGCCGGGGGTGGGGGTAGAGCAGTAAATCGCGATCAGCAAGCTCTCATCCTCACGAAGAAAAAACGGCCCGGATTGGCCTGTGCCAATCCGAGCCGCCTAAGTCGGGACCGTTTTCCGTTCCAATCCGCTATATGCTTAACGCTCTCCTAACAGACTTAACTCTTAACGCTCCGCGCCGGGCCTCTTAGCGCTCCGCGCCGGGGGTCGCCGGCCGTGGCGCCATGCCGGTCGTCGGCGATGCGGCCGGTCGCTCGGTCGTGCGCGCGGGTGCCTTGTAGTACTGGAAGTCCGGAGCGCTCTTGAGCTGATCCTTCGTCCAGCTGACTTTGAGTTTCACGTTGGTCGGATCGTTGCTGCTGCTGACAGCCGAATTCCCGCCCGCAGTGCTGCTGCCGGTGTCGGCCGGAACCGGCTCGAACGCGCTCATGTCAATGGCGACGCTCTTCTCGCCGATGCCGAGAAACCCGCCGACGCCTACGATCAAGCCGATGATCTTGCCGCCCTTGTCGAACAGCACATCGTTCACGTCGCCGACCTGCGCGTTATCGGGACCGATCACGTCGGTGCCTTTGAACTTGGAGAAGACCCACTGGTCCGTGCCCTGCGCCTGAATGAATTTTGCGCTGTCGACCGGAGCCGCGTCGGCTTTCGCCGCCGGTGCCGCAGGGGGAGCCGCGGGCGGATTCGCTTGCGCCAGCGCGCCTGAAACCATCAGCGTACTGACAGCAGCCGACATCATGAGAGTCTTTAACATCTGTGCCTCCGAATGAGTTTGTTCAGTCAAGGAAAGCGAACTTTTCCTTACGCATAACAACTCGCCAGCGCGATGCGTGTTCCGCGAAATTTGGAACTGGGGCTGAACCATGGCGACGTTCACGTGCTGCAGCGCGTCAACCGCCGCCATTGCAATGATTGATCGGCGCGAGGTTTCGTTTTGGTTTGGTTAATTTTTTCTTTCTCTTGCACATGCAGGATTCATGACGCGCACGACACGACACTTGCGCGTGGTCATGCGTGGCATGTCATGGCCGAGAGACCCGGCCGGGCGTCGGCAATTGAAGTTGCGTGACCAGCGCGACGGCGGCTCTGGCGGCCGCGTTTTTTGCGCCCGGCGACGAGTGCCGGGGGGCGACCAGGCGAGGTCGTCTGCCGGTCAGCCCACCCTCAACCATTCCTTAAGCGTAGGTACCGTTAATGGGCCGCGGTTTGACGCCCAAGCAATCCCATGATAACCCATAGCATCCCAGACGGAGAAGCGGCGCCCAAGAACGCCTCCGCGGGGCAAGCGCCGGAGTGTCCGGCGCCCGTGAACCAGGGGCGTCATGGACCGTTTTGTGTCCCACTATGCGTTGCGGCTCGACGCCAAAGGGCGGGTGTCGATTCCGGCATCGTTCCGCGCGGTGCTCGCGCGCGACGGGTTCGAGGGACTCTATTGCTACCCGACGCTGGACCGGCCGGCGCTCGATGCCGGCGGCAACGCGCTGCTGAAGGAAATCGAGACGTTGATCGCGCGCTTTTCTCCCTACTCGGAGGAACGCGAACAGCTTTCGGCTGCACTCTATGGCACGAGCGAGGTGTTGAAGATCGACGGCGAGGGGAGGGCGATCCTCACCGAGCCGCTGAAAAGCCACGCCGGCATCAAGGACGAGATCGCCTTTGTCGGCCTTGGCCACAAATTCCAGATCTGGGAGTCGGAACGCTTTCGCGCGGAACTCGCGGAGGCCACCGAGAAGGTCCGCGCGCTCAAGAAGCAGCTCGGCTCCCGGGGAGCGGCGGAAGGTCCGCATGGAGCACGGGAATGATGACGAGCGGCGACAGCGGACACGCTGTCGCTGGCGGACTAGCTCGTCATATTCCCGTGCTCATCCGCCCTGCGGTCGAGTTGCTCGCTGTGCGCTCGGGCGGCGTCTATGTGGACGCCACGTTCGGCGCCGGCGGCTATAGCCGTGAAATCCTCGCTGCGGCGAACTGCAACGTCGTTGCCCTCGATCGCGACCAGAGTGCGATCGCGCGCGGCGCCGATCTGGTGCAAGCGTCCGGCGGACGGCTCGTGCTGGTGGAGGACAAGTTCTCCAATCTGGCGGCGGTGACGCGCGGCTGCGGCTACGACGCCGTCGACGGCGTGGTCCTCGATCTCGGCGTCTCCTCCATGCAACTCGACCAGGCCGAGCGCGGATTTTCCTTCCGTCACGACGGTCCGCTCGACATGCGCATGGGTTCCGCGGGACCGAGCGCGGCCGACGTCCTGGCGTCGGCCTCCGAGCGCGATCTCGCGACCATCCTGGCGATCCTCGGCGAAGAGCGCCACGCGCGCGCCGTTGCCCGCGCCATCATCGCTGCCCGCGGCGATGCGCCGGTCCGCACGACGCGCGCGCTTGCCGACATCGTCACACGCATCGTGCACGCGCGGCCCGGCGCCATTCATCCGGCCACCCGCACGTTCCAGGCACTGCGCATCTTCGTCAACGAGGAGCTTGCCGAGCTGGCCGAGGGATTGGTGGCGGCCGAGCAGGTGCTCAGGCCCGGCGGCCGGCTGGTGGTGGTGACTTTCCACTCGCTCGAGGACCGCATCGCCAAATCCTTCTTCACCGAGCGCAGCCGCCGCAGCGCGCCTTCGCGCCACCTTCCGGACGTGACGCAACCTGCCGCCACGTTCCGCGCGCTGACCAAGCGGCCGATCGTGCCGGACGAGGCGGAGATCAGCGCCAATCCGCGCGCGCGTTCGGCCAAGCTGCGGGCGGCCGAGCGCACCGATGCGCCCATCGACGCCGGCGCATCCCCGGGTTCGCTTCCGCGCGTGCCGGCGCTGAGCGACGTGGTCGGGCGCCAGGGATCGGGGCGGTCACGATGATCCGCCTGCTCAACATCTGCGTGATCGTCGCGCTCGTGCTTGCGGCGGCCGACGTCTACAAGATCAAGTTCGAGTCGACGCGGCAGGCGCAACGCGTCGCCAAGTTGCGGATGGAGATCAGGCGCGAGCACGACGCCATCGCGACGCTGCGCGCGGAATGGGCCAAGCTCGACAACCCTGGGCGCATTCAAAGTCTCACGCGGCGGCACCTTCCCCTCAAGCCGGCGGAAGCGCGTCAAATCGACAAGCTGGACAATCTGCCGGCGCGTCCCGCCGATCTCGTGCCGGTGGAGGAGCCCGATCCGATCGGGACGATGATCGCCAATCCGGAAGTTCTCGACCGCCAGCCGACCGGCAGCGTGCCCGCGGCCAAGAGGTGATTGTGATGAATGCGTCCGCAGCAGCAGATCAGGCGGCGCCCCCGCGCGACGCTCCACGCGACCCTCCACGCGATCCTTGGCGCCGACGACTGGTGAACACGCTGCTCTATGGCCGCAACGTCGACCGCACCGTCAAGGCGCGCGCGCGCATCGGACTTGCCATTCTGATCTTTATTATCGGCTATTCGATCATTGCCACGAGGCTCGTGCTGTTTGCGGCCTTGCCCGACAGTCACCTTGCGCGCCGCGCCATGGGCCCCGACGCGGTTGCGACCGCGCGTCCCGATGTCCTCGACCGCAACGGGGAAATCCTGGCAACCGATGTGCGCACCCCCTCCCTGTTTGCGGAGCCGCATCGCATCATCGACGTCGACGAGGCATCCGAGCTCCTCACCGCGGTCATGACCGACAGCGACGCCAAGGAGATGCGCGATCGGCTCGCGTCCAAGCGCCGCTTCGTGTGGCTCAAGCGCGAGATCACGCCCAAGCAGCGCGAGCAGATCCACCGGCTCGGCCTTCCCGGCATCGGATTCCTGCCCGAGAACAAGCGCATCTATCCCAACGGCTCCGAGGTTTCCCACATCATCGGCCACGTCAACATCGACAACCAGGGCATCGCCGGCATCGAGAAGTGGCTCGATACGCGCGGGCTCGCGGATCTGCACCTGGCCGGTCTCGCCACCGATCGTCTGCAGAAGCCGATCGAGCTCGCGGTCGACCTGCGCGTCCAGCATGCGATGCGCGACGAGCTCATCGCGGCGCGCAGCCAGTTCAAGGCGATTGCGGCCGCGGCCGTGCTGACCGACGTGCGGACCGGGGAGGTGATCTCCATGGTCTCGGTGCCGGACTACGATTCCAACAATCCGCGCGAGGCGCTTGACCCGACCCGCATCAACCGGCTCACCACCGGGGTGTACGAGATGGGGTCGACCTTCAAGGCGCTCACCCTCGCGATGGCGCTCGATTCCGGCAAGATCTCGCTCAAGTCGTCCTTCGACGCGCGCGGAGGATTGACCTACGGCAAGTTCACGATCCACGACTACCACGCGCAGAACCGCGTGCTGACCGTGCCGGAGATTTTCACCTATTCATCCAATGTCGGGACCGCGCGCATGGCGCTCAGCCTCGGCATCGAGCACCACAAGTGGTTTCTCAGGAAGATGGGGCAGCTCGACCGGCTGCGCACGGAACTGCCGGAGAGCGCCGAGCCGCTCGTGCCCAGGCGCTGGGGTGAGCTCAACACCGTGACCATTGCATTCGGCCACGGCATCGCGGTGGCGCCGCTGCAGGCGGTGTCCGGGATCGCCGCGCTGATGAATGGCGGCCGGCTCATTCCGCCGACCTTCCTCAAGCGCACCGAACAGGAAGCGGCGGCGCTCGCGAAACAGGTCATCAAACCCGAGACCAGCGAGAAGATGCGCTATCTGATGCGGCTCAACGTGGAGAAGGGAACGGCGAGCAAGGCCGACGTGAAGGGCTACTATGTCGGCGGCAAGACCGGCACTTCGGAGAAAGTGATCGGCGGCCGTTATTCCAAGACCAAGTTGCTGACCTCGTTCACGGCGGTGCTGCCGGCCGATCAGCCGCGCTACCTTCTCCTCATCATGCTCGATGAGCCGCAGCCGACGCCCGACACGCACGGCTACGCCACCTCGGGATGGAACGCGGTGCCGGTCGGCGGCGCCGTCATTGCCCGCATTGCGCCCTTGCTCGGAATCGAGCCGCGGTTCGAGTTGCCGGCGTCCGAGAAGCTCATCCTTGCGAGCGCGGGTGGGCGGTGAGGTTTAGAGCGCGATCCCGAAAGGTTGCCGACTTTTCGGACGAGGTCATGCGCGCAAGTAGATGAGTGGAGCGAGCTCGCGATTCGATCCGAAACGATCTTGCGCTAGTGTCCCGATTCCGAAGTTCGCATCATTGTGAGGCACGCTCGTTTGCGAACCTAGTTCACGGGGCCGCTGGTGCCGACGGTCTCCAGCGTCGGCGCCGCCGCCTTCACACCCGTGGCGCGGTTGATCAACACGGTCACCAGCCACAGCAGGACGCCGACACCGATCAGAACCCCCGCGATCGTGTACTGCACAGTGTCCCGCCCGGTCCATGGACCCACCAGGAAGGCACAGGTCAACGCGCCCAACACCGGCAGGAATGTCGGGGTGCGGAAATGCTCGTGGCCGACGGGATCCCGGCGCAGGACGAGCACGGCGATGTTGACGACGGTGAAGACGCACAGCAGCAGCAGCGCGGTGGTGCCGCCGAGCGCCGGAACCTCGCCGACGAAGGTGATCAGGCCGAAGGCCAGGAGCGTCGTGAACGCAATCGCGACATAGGGTGACCGCCGGGTCGGATGCACTTTGCCGAGCACTGGCGGCAGGACATGCTCGCGGCTCATGCCGTAGACCAGCCGGCTCGCCATCAGCATGTTGATCAGTGCGCTGTTGGCCACGGCAAACATCGTGATGAAGCCAAAAATCTCCAGCGGAAAGTTCGGCGCGCCGGCCTGAACGACCTTCAGCAGCGGCGTCTCGCCTTCGCCGAGGTCCTCGGGCGACACCAGCGTAATCGCCGAGATCGACACCAGGATGTAGATCAACCCGGTGATCCCCAATCCAGTGAGAAGTATCTTGGGGAAGATGCGCGTCGGGTCCTGGCATTCCTCGGCCATGTTGACCGAGTCCTCGAAGCCGACCATGGCAAAGAACGCCAGCGTCGTCGCGGCGATCACCGGCCAGAGCATGCTGCCGGTGCCGGAGGTCCTGAACTCGAGAACCCGCGAGACATCGCCCGCGCCGGCTCCGATCGCCCACAGGCCGATGAAGATGATGATCAGGAGACCCGACAGCTCCACGCAGGTGAGGACGACATTCGCCTTCACGCTCTCGCCGACGCCGCGAAAATTGACCAGCGCGACGACCGCCATGAATCCCAACCCCAGCAGGGTGATTCCGATTCCCCCTCCGAGCCCGAGGTTGAAGGCGTTCGACATGTTGGCGGCGAACGCCCGCGAGGCGGTCGACGCGGACGTGATGCCCGAGCACATGACCGCGAACGCGACGATGAACGTCACGAAGTGAATGCCGAATGCCTTATGGGTATAGAGTGCGGCGCCCGCGGCTTGCGGATATTTGGTCACCAGTTCGAGGTAGCTGAGCGCGGTGATCAGGGCCACGACGAACGCCAGAAGGAACGGCAGCCACACGGCCCCGCCGACCTGCTTGGCAACTTGGCCGGTGAGGGCGTAAATCCCGGTGCCGAGAATGTCGCCGACGATAAACAGCAGCAGCAGCCACGGGCCCATCACCCGGCGCAGGCTCGGCTCGCTCGCTACGACGGGCTGGAGCCCGTCGCCAATGGGAACATCAGTCATCTGGTTTTTTCCCGACCGATGCGGAGTGGCTACGCTAGTGTTCCGTTTCCGACGTTCGTATTATCTCGCAGCACCCGCTTTTACGAACGTCGGAAACAAAGGAACACTAGCAAGTGATCATCCTAGTGTGGCTTTGCATTTGACGTTCCTATGAAGGACTCGCGGCCAATACTGATAGGAACGTCAAATGCGCCACACTAGAAGGAGGGTTTTTGCATGCGCTGTCAACTGCGTGCGCATAGTTCGCTTGCCTCTACGATGATGCCGGCACAAGAGTAGGCCGCCCGGACACCCATGAAGCTCGCCGATCTCCTCACCACGGATGCCGTCAGCGACGCGCGCTTTGCCGCGCTCGAGCTCGCCGGGATCACCACCGACAGCCGCACCGTCAAGCCCGGCGACCTGTTCGTGGCGGTGGCGGGCGCGAAGGACGATGGGTTGCGTTTCGTCGGGGACGCCTTGGCGTCAGGGGCGGCGGCCGTCATGGCGGAGCGGGTCCCGCCCGCGCCGCTTCCCGCCGGCGTGGCCTTCATCAAGGTCGGCGATGCGCGCCGCGCTCTGGCGCTCGGGGCGGCGAAGTTTTTTCCGCGCCAGCCGGAGGTGATCGCGGCCATCACTGGCACCAGCGGAAAGACATCGGTCGCCGCCTTTACGCGCCAGATCTGGGCCGCGCTCGGCAAGCCGGCGGCGAGCATCGGGACGGTCGGGCTGGTCTCGCCGACGCGCGAAGTCTACGGCTCGCTCACCACGCCTGACCCGGTGGCGCTGCATCGCTCGCTCGATGAGCTGGCGGGCGAAGGCGTGACCCACCTCGCCATGGAAGCCTCCTCGCACGGCCTCGACCAGCGCCGGCTCGACGGGGTGCGGGTGGCGGCCGGCGCCTTTACCAATCTCAGCCGCGACCATCTCGATTATCATCCGACGCTGGAAGATTATCTCGCGGCCAAGCTGAGACTGTTCACGGACCTGATCGTTCCCGGTGGCGCGGCCGTGGTCGCGGCCGATCACGAGCACGCCGATGCGGTGGTGGCGGCAGCGAAGCGGCGCCGGCTGCGCCTCCTCACGGTCGGCGAGCGCGGCGACGGCATCCGCCTGGTCGCGATCGGCACCGAAGGCTTCGCCCAGATGCTGCGGCTCGAACATGCCGGCAGGGATTACACCGTGCGCCTGCCGCTTCCCGGAGCGTTTCAGGTCGAGAATGCACTGGTGGCCGCGGGCCTTGCGCTCGCGACCGGGAGCGAGCCGGCGGCCACCTTCGCCGCGCTCGCGCAACTGAAAGGCGCCAAGGGCCGGCTCGAATTGGTCGGCGAGAACAACGACGCGCCGATCTTCGTCGATTATGCCCACAAGCCCGATGCGCTCGCCAAGGCGCTCGAGGCGCTGCGGCCTTACGCGACACAGCGGCTGGTCGTGGTGTTCGGTTGCGGCGGCGACCGCGATGCCGGCAAGCGGGAGATGATGGGAGCGATCGCGGCACGTCTGGCCGACCGGGTGGTCGTCACCGACGACAACCCGCGCAGCGAGAACCCCGCCGCGATCCGCGCGGCGATCCTGCAGGCGGCGCCCGGTGCGATCGAGATCGGGGACCGGCGCGAGGCGATCCAGGCGTCGATTGCGGATCTCCGCCTTGGCGACGTGCTGCTGATCGCCGGCAAGGGCCATGAAACCGGCCAAATCATCGGCAAACAGGTGCTACCATTCAGCGACCACGAGGCGGTCGCCGCCGCGCTTGCCGGGAGGGTGGCATGACCGATCGGCCGCTCTGGACCGTGGAAGCAATGGCTGCTGCGATGGGCGCCGCATCCACGGGGCCATTGCCGCTTTCCATCCCGGGCATTTCGATCGACACGCGCACGGTTGCGCCCGGCGAAGCGTTCTTCGCGATCAAGGGCGACAACCGCGACGGCCACGACTTCGTGGAGGGAGCGCTTGCGGCCGGCGCCGGCCTTGCGGTGGTCGCGGCCGAGCGGCGCGGCCGCTTTCCCAGCCACGCCCCGCTGCTCGTCGTTCCCGACGTGCTCGACGGATTGCGCGATCTCGCGCGGGCTTCGCGGGCGCGCGCGCAGGCGAAAATCATCGCCGTCACCGGCTCTGTCGGCAAGACCAGCACCAAGGAGGCGCTGCGGCTCACGCTTGCCCGGGACGGCGAGACCCATGCCTCGGTCGCCTCCTACAACAATCATTGGGGCGTGCCGCTTTCGCTGGCGCGCTGCCCCGCGGCCGCGCGCTACGCCGTGTTCGAGATCGGCATGAATCATGCCGGCGAGATCGAGCCGCTGACGCGGCTGGTGCGGCCGCACGTGGCGATCATCACCACGGTCGAGCCGGTGCACCTCGAATTCTTCCCCTCGATCGAGGCGATCGCGGACGCCAAGGCCGAAATCTTTTCCGGGCTCGAGCCGGGCGGTGCGGCGGTGATCAATCGCGACAATCCGCAATTTGCTCGCCTCGAGCGTGCCGCGCAGAACGCCGGGGTTGCGCGCGTGGTCTCCTTCGGGGAGCACGCGCACGCGGACGCGCGGCTGGTCAGATGCGCGCTGCAATCCGAGGGCTCCACCGTCGAGGCGCGGATTTTCGGCACCGACGTCTCCTACAAGCTCGGCGCGCCCGGCCGCCATCTGGTGCTCAACTCGCTCGCCGTGCTCGCGGCGAGCGTGCTGGCCGGCGCCGATCTCGCGCTCGCGGCGCTCGCGCTTTCCAAGCTGCAGCCGGCGACGGGGCGCGGCTCGCGCTTCTTCCTCGACATGCACGGCGGGCGGGCGCTGCTGATTGACGAGAGCTACAACGCTAACCCGGCCTCGATGCGCGCGGCACTCGCCCTGCTCGGACAAGCCGACGTCGGGCCGCGCGGTCGGCGGATCGCGGTCCTCGGCGACATGCTCGAGCTCGGTACGCAGGGCGCGCAGCTCCATCGCGAACTGGCCATGGCCGTGCTCGCGCACGGGATCGACCTCGTGTTCTGCTGCGGTCCGCTGATGCGCGCGCTCTGGGAGGCTCTTCCCTCCAGCCGTCAGGGCGGCTATGCCGAGACCTCGACCGCGCTCGAATCGCACGTGCTTGCCGCCATCCAGCCGGGTGACGCCGTCATGATCAAGGGATCGCTCGGCTCCCGGATGGCGCCCATCGTCAAGGCGCTGCAAGGTCGCTACCGGCGCGAGACGCCGGGTGCGGCGCGCGCGCAAGTTCCGACCATGAACGGTTGAACCCATGCTCTACCTGCTCTCCGCGTTCTCGGACACGATCGGGCCCCTCAACGTGTTGCGCTACATCACGTTCCGCACGGGCGGAGCGATGATCACCGCGCTCGTGTTCGTATTCCTGTTCGGGCCCTCGATCATCGACCAGCTGCGGCTGCGGCAGGGCAAGGGCCAGCCGATCCGCAGCGACGGACCGCAATCCCACCTGGTCACCAAGAAGGGCACGCCGACCATGGGCGGGTTGATGATTCTGTTCGGGGTGCTGGTCTCGACGGCGCTGTGGGCCAATCCGTACAACCGCTACGTCTGGATCGTGCTCGGCGTGACGCTCTCCTTCGGCGCGATCGGCTTCTACGACGACTACCTCAAGGTGACGAAACAGACCCATGCCGGATTTTCGGGCAAGCTTCGCCTGCTGATCGAGGCGCTGATCGGGGCGGCGGCCGTCTATTTCATCGTCTCGATCGGCCGCCAGCCATTCGCGAGCTCGCTGACGTTTCCGTTCTTCAAGGAGCTGGTGCTGCCGCTCGGCTGGTTCTTCATCGTGTTCGGCGCGTTCATCATCGTGGGCGCCGGCAACGCCGTGAACCTGACCGACGGCCTCGATGGGCTCGCGACCGTGCCCGTGATCATCGTCGCGCTGAGCTTCGGCTTCATCTCCTATCTCACCGGCAACGCGTTCTTCGCGGACTACCTCAACATCCACTACGTCCCGGGCACCGGCGAACTGGCGGTGCTGTGCGGAGCCGTGATCGGAGCCGGATTGGGATTCCTGTGGTTCAATGCGCCGCCCGCCTCGATCTTCATGGGCGACACCGGATCGCTCGCGCTCGGCGGTATGATCGGCGCGATTGCGGTCGCCACCAAGCATGAGATCGTGCTCGCGGTGGTGGGCGGACTGTTCGTGCTGGAGGCCGTGTCGGTGATAGTGCAAGTGCTTTCGTTCAAGCTGACCGGCAAGCGCGTGTTTCGCATGGCGCCGATCCACCACCATTTCGAGCAGCTCGGCTGGACCGAACCCCAGATCGTGATCCGCTTCTGGATCGTTTCGGTCGTGCTCGCGCTCGCTGGACTCTCCACGCTGAAGTTGCGGTGACCTGCGTGTCGCGTAGGGCGGAGCGCCGCGTGAGTACGCCGCACGTTTGCGTGCGGCTTCGCCCACCCTCCGGCTCTCGCGGCGGGAGCGGGGCCGTATGATCCCGGTCACCGTCTTTGCCGGAAAAAAGGTCGCCATCTTCGGCCTGGGCGGCTCGGGGCTGGCGAGCGCGAGCGCGCTGCTCGCCGGCGGCGCCGATGTCATCGGCTGGGACGACAACGCGGAGTCCGTCGTCAAGGCGACCAGTGCCGGCATTCCGACCGCCGATCTGCGTGAGGTCGATTGGTCGCGCGTGGCGGCGCTTGTGCTTGCGCCGGGCGTGCCGCTGACGCATCCGGCCCCGCACTGGTCGGCCGCGCTTGCGCACGCCGCCGGCGTCGAGGTTATCGGCGACATCGAGCTGTTCTGCCGCCAGCGGCGCCTGATCGCACCGACGGCGCCGTTCGTCGCCATCACCGGCACCAACGGCAAGTCGACCACCACCGCTCTGACCGCGCACCTCCTGCGCTCGGCCGGGCACGACGCCCAGATGGGCGGCAATATCGGGACCGCGATCCTGTCGCTCGAGCCGTTGGACGAAGGCCGCGCGTACGTGATCGAATGCTCGTCCTATCAGATCGATCTCGCGCCGACGCTCGATCCGTCGGTCGGCATTCTTCTCAACATCACCGAAGATCATCTCGACCGGCATGGGACGCTGCAGCACTACGCCGCCGTGAAGGAGCGACTCGTCGCGGGGGTGCCGGCGGACGGAACCGCGATCGTCGGCGTCGACGATGAATGGTGCGCGGCGGCGGCCGATCGCATGCAGCAGGCCGGCAAGCGGCTGCTTCGCGTGTCGGTGCAGCGGGCGCTCCCCGATGGCCTTTATCTCGACGGCGAAACGATCATGCAGGCCGCGGGCGGCAGCGCCCGCCCGGTCGCCCGGATCGGAAACATCGGCTCGCTGCGCGGCGTGCACAATGCGCAGAACGCCGCCTGCGCGGCCGGCACGGCGCTCGCGCTCGGGCTCTCGCTCGATGCCATCCAGCAGGGCCTCGAGTCGTTTCCCGGCCTCGCGCACCGCATGGAGCAGGTCGGGCGCAAGGGCCGCGTCTTGTTCGTCAACGATTCCAAGGCCACCAATGCCGATTCCGCCGCGCAGGCGCTGGCCTGCTTCTCCGACATTTTCTGGATCGCGGGCGGCAAGCCGAAGACCGGCGGCATCGCCTCGCTCGCGCGCTTTTTTCCGCGCATCCGCAAGGCCTACCTGATCGGAGAGGCGGCGGCCGGCTTCGCGGCCGAGCTCGACGGGCGAGTACCCCACGTGACCGCGGGCACGCTCGATCGGGCGGTGGAGCTTGCCGCTCACGATGCCGAAGCGTGCAGGCTCGATCAGCCGGTGGTGCTGCTGTCGCCGGCCTGCGCCTCGTTCGACCAGTATCGCAATTTCGAAATCCGCGGCGACAAGTTCCGCGATCTGGTCAGGGCGCTCCCGGACCTGATCCCGATGTCATCAAGCTCATAAGGCGGCTGTCATGAAGGTGCTGCTCGCATCAATCCGCTCCATGCTTGCGGCCTCCGCCTGCTTCATCCTTGCGGCCTCCGCCGCGGGCGCGGCGTCGGTCACCGTGCCCGACAATTCCACCGGTCTCGCCGGCGTCGCGGCTGCGACCACGGCGCTGCTGCTCGACGCCGGAGTGAAGCCGCAGAATGCCGGCGGCGGAGTGTTCGTGCTGGATGCGAAGAATTTCCACTGCGATCAGAACTTGAATGGGGCGCTGGACGCGTCGAACGTGCGCGCCGGGCTGCCGGCGCTCAAATGCCGGATCAACTCCCAGAACAAGCGCGGCACCAGCGCCGGTCAGCCGTTCGGCGAGGGCCGGGCCATGACCGAGCTGTTGCAGAAGGTGCAGGGCTCCAACCCGCCCGGCCGCGCCGCCTTCAGCGATTGCGGCATGGGCTATTGCGGCATCTTCGCGAAGTCCATCAAGTGCACCATCGACACCAAGATCGGCAATTTCAGCAACGGCGGCCGGTGGAGCTGCGTTTTCACCGACGGGCAGTGATTCCAGCCCGGCAAGGACATGGTTTTCCGCGCGCGGGCGCCCGCCGTTAATCCTCTGTCAACCAACCACAGTCACCACTGATACGGATCGGTGGATCGGCAACGTCCGCCGTGGTCCTGATCGATCCGCGTTCCGTCTCCGGGGGGAGTCTCGATGGTTTCGCGTCTTGAGCGCACGCCGTTCGCGGCCTGGTGGTGGACGATCGACCGCTTGCTGCTGGCCGCGCTGCTCGCGCTCATGCTCGGCGGCATCGTGCTCTCGCTCGCGGCGAGCCCGCCGGTCGCGTCCCGGCTCGGCCTCGAGCCGTTCTATTTCGTGAGCCGCCACGTGCTCTACCTGATCCCCGCGCTCGCCGTGCTGCTGGGGGTCTCATTCCTGCCGCCGCGCTATGTGCGCCGGCTCGCGCTCATCGTGTTCGTCGTCAGCGTGCTGATGGTGCTGGGCACGCTTCACTTCGGCGCCGAGGTCAAGGGCGCGCGCCGGTGGATCGTCCTGCTCGGCGTCAACATCCAGCCGTCGGAGTTTCTCAAGCCGGCCTTCGTGATCCTGATCGCCTGGCTGTTCGGAGAGTCGGCCCGGCGGCCGGAAATGCCGGCCAACACCATGGCGCTCGGGCTGCTGCTCGTCGCGGTCACCGGGCTTGTGATGCAGCCCGACTTCGGCCAGACCATGCTGGTCTCGCTGGTCTGGAGCGCGCTGTTCTTCCTCGCCGGCATGCGCATCGTGTGGGTGGTCGGGCTCGGTGGCGTGGCCGCAGTCGGTCTGGCAACCGCGTATATGATGGTGCCCTACGTGGCACGGCGCATCGAGCGGTTCCGCGATCCCTCGTCCGGCGACACCTTCAACATCGACCAGGCGCTCGAATCCTTCCAGCAGGGCGGCTGGTTCGGACGCGGCCCCGGCGAAGGCACCGTCAAGCGCATCCTGCCCGAAAGCCACACCGATTTCGTGTTCGCGGTCGCCGCCGAGGAATTCGGGATCGTGCTGTGCCTGGTGCTGGTCGCGGTGTTCGCTTTCATCGTGTTGCGCACCTTGCGCCACGCCATGCGCAGCGAAGACCCGTTCGCACGCTTCGCGGCCGCGGGCCTTGCCATCATGTTCGGGCTGCAATCGGCCATCAACATGGCGGTGAACTTGCATCTGATGCCGGCCAAGGGCATGACCTTGCCGTTCATCTCCTATGGCGGCTCGTCGATGATCTCGATCGCCTACGGCATGGGGATGCTGCTCGCCTTGACGCGCGAGCGCCCGCGCGCTGAGTTGCTCGCCAGCCAGAACGAATTCGTCCCTGTCGGGCGCCCGGCCTGATCCTGTCGGGCCCCGCGAGGGAGGTCGACCGCGCAGCGGTCGGGGAGGGTCCGACCGAGACCATGTCGACACACGCAACTCACGATCCGCCCGTCGTGCTGCTCGCCGCCGGCGGGACCGGTGGCCATCTCTTTCCCGCGGAAGCGCTCGCCGCCGCGCTCGGCCGGCGCGGCATCGTCGTCGATCTCGCCACCGACGAACGCGCCGAGCGTTACGGCATGACGTTCCCGGCGCGGCGCATTCACATCGTCACCAGCGCGACCGTGCGCGGCCGCGATCCCGTGTCGTTGGCGCGCACCGCGGCGCTGCTCGGGTTCGGAACGCTGCAGGCCCTGCGTCTGCTCGGGCGGGTCGCGCCGTCCGCCGTGGTCGGCTTCGGGGGATATCCGACCGTGCCGCCGGTGCTGGCGGCGACGCTGCGCAAGATCCCCACGCTGATCCACGAACAGAACGCCGTGATGGGGCGGGCCAACCGGCTGCTGGCCGGCCGCGTCAAAGCGATCGCCACTAGCTTTGCCGGCGTGCTCGACCGCGAGCCCGGCCTCGCCGCCAAGGCGACGCGCACCGGCAACCCGGTGCGGCCGGCGGTGATCGCCGCGGCCACGACGTCCTATGCGGTTCCGCAACCCGGCGGCCCCATCCATCTCGTCGTGTTCGGCGGCAGCCAGGGCGCGCGCGTCATGTCCGACATCGTGCCGCCCGCGATCGAGCGGCTCGATCCGCATCTGCAGTCACGGCTCTCGGTGGTGCAGCAGGCGCGCGAGGAGGACGTCGGCCGGGTCAAGGACATCTACGCACGGGCGAAGGTGGCGGCCGAGGTCGCGCCGTTCTTCACCGATCTTCCGGCGCGGATCGCGGCCGGGCATCTCATCGTCGCGCGCTCCGGCGCTTCGACCGTGGCCGAACTGGCGGCGATCGGGCGGCCGGCGATCCTGGTGCCGCTGCCGCATGCGCTCGACCAGGATCAGTCCGCCAATGCCGGCGTGCTGGAAACGGCGGGCGCGGCGATGCGCCTGCGGCAGGACGATTTCACGCCCAACCGGCTGGCGGCCGAGATCAGTGCGCTTGCCAGCGCGCCGGAAAAACTCGTAGCAATGGCCGCGGCCGCCCGCTCGCAGGGCGCGATCGACGCCGCCGAGCGGCTGGCCGATCTCGTGATTGCGACCATCGAAAGGAAGGCGCGATGAAACTGCCGAGCGACATCGGTCCGATCCACTTCGTCGGCATCGGCGGCATCGGCATGAGCGGCATTGCGGAAGTGCTGATCAATCTCGGCTACACCGTGCAGGGCTCGGACGCGTCCGACAGCGCCAATGTCAAGCGGCTGCGCGACAAGGGCGCCAAGATTTCGGTCGGCCATTCCGCGACCGCGCTCGGCGATGCCGAGGTGGTGGTGGTGTCGACCGCGATCAAGCGCGACAATCCCGAGCTCACGGCGGCGCGCGCCAGGCGCCTGCCGGTGGTGCGCCGCGCCGAGATGCTGGCGGAGCTGATGCGGCTCAAGCGCTGTGTCGCGATCGGAGGGACCCACGGCAAGACCACGACGACCTCGCTCGTGGCCGCGCTGGTCGACGCCGGCGGGTTCGATCCCACGGTGATCAATGGCGGCATCATCAACGCCTACGGCACCAATGCCCGGCTCGGCGCGGGGGACTGGATGGTGGTCGAGGCCGACGAATTGGACGGCACCTTCCTGAAGCTTCCGGCCGACGTCGCCATCGTGACCAACGTCGACCCGGAGCATCTCGATCATTTCAAGACCTTCGACGCGGTGCAGGAGGCATTTCGGGCTTTCGTCGAGAACGTGCCGTTCTACGGCTTCGCGGTGATGTGCACGGACCATCCGGTGGTGCAGCTGCTGGTCGGACAGATCACCGACCGCCGCGTCATCACCTATGGCGAAAACCTGCAGGCCGACGTGCGCCTCGCCGATCTCGACCATGCCGACGGCCAATCGCGCTTTTCCATCCTCTTTCGCGACCGCGCGGGGGAGACGACGCACGAGATCAAGGGCCTCTCGCTGCCGATGCCGGGACGCCACAACGCGCTCAACGCCACCGCGGCGATCGCGGTCGCGCGCGAACTCGGCATTTCCGACGACATGATCCGCAAGGCGCTGCAGAACTTCGGCGGCGTGCGGCGGCGCTTCACCCGCACCGGCGAGTGGAACGGCGTCCCGATCATCGACGATTACGGCCACCATCCGGTCGAGATCGCCGCTGTTCTGCGTGCCGCACGCGAATCAAACGCGGGCCAGGTGATCGCCGTGGTGCAGCCGCACCGCTACAGCCGGCTCGCTTCGCTGTTCGAGCAGTTCTCGACCTGCTTCAACGACGCCGACACTGTCATCGTCGCCCATGTCTACGCGGCGGGCGAGGCGCCGATCGCTGGCGCCGACCGCGACGCCCTGGTGCAGGGCCTGCGCGCGCACGGGCATCGTCAGGTCATCCCGCTCGACGGCCCGCAGGATCTGGCGCGCGTGGTCGCCCGCCTGGCACGGCCCGGCGATATCGTGGTGTGCCTCGGCGCCGGCAACATCACCCAATGGGCCTATGCGCTGCCGGGCGAACTCGCCGCGCTCGGGGCGGTCGCTTGAGCGTCGTCATGACCGCGATGCGCGGCCGCGGCGCAGGCGGGCTCGATCGAGCATCCGTGACGTCATGACCTTCCCCGATCTGCTCACCGAGCTGAAAGCGCGCCTGCCGGACGTGCGCGGGCGGCTGTTGGCCAACCAGCCGCTCGCGGAGCTGACCTGGTTCCGCGTCGGCGGGCCGGCGCAGGTTCTGTTCATGCCCGACGACGAGGCCGACCTGGCCTATGCGCTGCGCCAATTGCCGGCCGAGATTCCAGTCACGGTCATCGGGCTCGGCTCCAACCTGATCGTGCGCGACGCAGGGGTGCCGGGCGTCGTCATCCGGCTCGGCCGCGGCTTCGGCGAGGTGAAGGTCGAGGACGGCGCCCGCATCCGCGCCGGGACCGCCGTTCCCGACGTGAAGGTCAGCCGTACCGCCCAGGAGGCGGCGCTCACCGGGCTCGCTTTCTTCCGCGGCATCCCCGGCGCGATCGGCGGGGCGCTGCGCATGAACGGCGGCGCCTATGGCCGCGAGACCAAGGACGCACTGATCGAGGCGCGCGCCGTCGACCGGCAGGGACGCCTCCACGTCTTCAGCAACGGCGACATGCACTACACCTATCGCCATTGCGGCGCGCCGGACGACGTCATCTTCACGCAGGCGCTGTTCCAGGGCGCGCCGGGCGATCCGGCCGCCATCGCGGCGGAGATGGAAAAAATCACCGAATCGCGGGAGGCGACGCAACCGATCAAGAGCCGCACCGGCGGTTCGACCTTCAAGAATCCGCCGGGCCACAAGGCCTGGCAGCTCATCGATGCCGCCGGCTGCCGCGGCTTGAAACACGGGGCCGCCCAGGTCTCGGAGATGCACTGCAATTTTCTCATCAATCTCGGCGGCGCCACCGCCGCCGACATCGAGACGCTGGGCGAGACGGTGCGCCGGCGCGTGCGCGAGAATTCAGGCGTCGAGCTCGAATGGGAGATCAAGCGGATCGGAGCGGCGATCCCTCCCGGATAGAAGCTCTTCGTTAGTGACTTTCATGTCACTTATTGGGTCGCAAGGAGCGATCGTCCGAGGACGTCGGCTCCGCGTCGCCGGGGCACTCCAGCCTCCCAGACTCTCGACGCGACGGCCGCTCTCGGCTCCAGCGGGCGGCAAGAGCATCAGCGCTGTGGCTGAGGCGGAGGAAGCATGAGCAACCACATCGCCGTTCTGATGGGAGGCTGGTCCGCCGAGCGCGAGGTGTCATTGCGCTCCGGTGCGGCCTGTGCCGATGCGCTGGTCCGCCTCGGTTATCGCGTGAGCCGCATCGACGTCGGCCGCGACATCGCGACGGTCCTGACCGCGGCCAGGCCCGACGTCGCGCTCAATGTGCTGCACGGCCGGCCGGGCGAGGACGGAACGCTGCAAGGCTTGCTGGAGATCCTTGCCATCCCGTACACCCATTCGGGGGTCATGGCGTCCGCGGTCGCCATGCAGAAGGACGTCGCCAAGGAGCTGTTCCGCGTCGCCGGCGTGCCGGTCCCCGAAGGCGTGGTGGCCTCCCGCTTCGAGGTCGCCAAAGCCCACCTGCTGCCGCCGCCCTACGTGATCAAGCCGCTCGCGGAGGGCTCGAGCGTAGGGGTTTTCATCGTGCGCGAGGACCATGTCCATCCGCCGCAGGAGCTCACCCGCGAGGACTGGGCCTACGGCGAGCGGGTCATCGTTGAAAGCTACATTGCCGGCAAGGAGTTGACCTGCGCGGTCATGGGGGACACGGCGCTCGGCGTGATCGAGATCGTGCCGATGGTAAGATTTTACGATTATGAGGCGAAATACGCCCCAGGGGGCTCTAAACACCTGCTTCCGGCTCCCGTTTCACCGTTTGTTTACCAAGAGGTCCGAAGACTATCGCTGGCGGCGCATCGCGCGCTGGGCTGCCGGGGCGTGAGCCGTGCGGACTTCCGCTACGACGACCGCATCGAGGGGACGGGGGGATTGGTGTGCCTCGAAGTCAATACGCAGCCCGGCATGACGGAAACGTCGCTGGTGCCCGAGCTCGCAGCACATGCGGGCGTCACGTTCGACCAGCTGGTGCAATGGATGATCGAGGATGCCTCGCTCAACCGCTGAAAGGGATCGCGCGCTGGCGTTGGCTCTCAGCCGATCGCGCGGCGCTGCGCGCCGTGGCGGGCAGGGGCCGTAACGCATGAGACCGAGGTACCGTTTCATCCAGCTCATGGACCGGTGGTCGTCGCTCGTCAACGCGCGCTGGCCCCGCGGCATCGGCACCGCCGGCACCGTCGCCGTCATTCTCGCGAGCCTCGCCTACGGCGCCGTCAAGGGCGATCATATCCCGACCGTCGTTGAAGCGTTCAAGGACGCGCGTGACGCCGCCGCCAATGCCGCCGGCTTCCGCATCGTGTCGGTCGCGCTGGCCGGCCAGCATCACATCAGCCGCGAGGACGTGCTCGCCGCCGCCGGTGTTACCGAGACGACGTCGCTGCTCTTTCTCGACGTCGAGCAGACGCGCGAACGGCTCAAGAGCAATCCCTGGATCGCCGACGCCACCGTGCTCAAGCTCTATCCGGGCGAACTGCAGATCGGCATCAGGGAGCGCGAGGCATTCGCGCTCTGGCAGAAGGACGGGCGAGTATCCGTCATCGCTGACGACGGCACCGTGCTCGAACCCTATGTGGCGCCCCGCCTGATCGAGCTGCCGCTGGTGGTCGGACGCGGCGCCGAGACGCGCGCAAAGGAATTTCTCGCGTTGCTCGACCGCTATCCCGACCTGCGCGCCTCCGTGCGCGCCACGGTCCTGGTGGGCGAGCGGCGCTGGAACCTGCGGCTGAAGAACGGCATCGACGTGCGGCTCCCGGAAACCGACATTGCGCCCGCGCTGGAGCGGCTGGTCGCGCTCGACAAGGAAAAGACCCTGACCACGCGCGATATCGTCGCCATCGATCTCAGGCTCCCCGATCGCGTGACGGTGCGGCTCTCCGAGGCTGCCGCGCAGGCGCGCATCGATGCGGCCAAGGACAAGGCCAAGAAGAAGGGGGGCAGCGCATGAGCACCCTCCAGTTCGGCCTCACGCCGAAGATGAAGCCGCTGACGCCCAACCGTTCGGTGCTCGTCGCCGCGCTCGATGTCGGCACCAGCAAGATCGCCTGCCTGATCGGGCGCCTCAAGCCGCGTCCGACCCAGGACGTGCTGCGCCTGCGGACTCATTCGGTCGACGTCATCGGATTCGGCCACACGCTTGCCCGCGGCATGAAGGCCGGCACCGTGATCGATCTTGCCGAGGCGGAAGCCGCGGTGCGCCAGTGCGCCGACCTCGCCGAGCGCACCGCGCGGATGCAGCTCGACTCGGTCATCGTCTCGGTGTCCGCCGGGCGGCCGACCAGCGAGCTCATCTCGGCCTCGATCGAGATCGCCGGCGCCGCGATCGGCGAACGCGACATCGACCGCGTGCTCACCGCCGGCAGCCGCCATTCCGTGCGCCCCGGGCGCGCCGTGCTGCACTCGCTGCCGATTGGCTACGTGCTCGACCACGCCGGCGGCATCAGCGACCCGCGCGGCATGCTGGCGCGCCAATTCGGCATCGATATGCACGTCGTGACCGCCGACGCTTCGGCCGCGCGCAACCTGATGCTCGCGATCGAGCGCTGCCATCTCGATGTCGAGGCGATGGTGACCAGCCCGTATGTGGCCGGGCTCTCCGCGCTGGCCGACGACGAGGCCGATCTGGGCGCCGCCGTCATCGACATGGGCGCCGGCACAACCACCATCGCGGTGTTCTCGTCCGGCCGCTTCGTTCATGCCGACGGCTTCGGCCTCGGCGGCCGGCACGTCACCATGGATCTCGCCCGCGGCCTCAATGCCAGGGTCGCCGATGCCGAGCGCATCAAGACGCTCTACGGCAGCGTGCTCACGGGCGCATCGGACGAACGCGACATGATCGCGGTGCCGCCGGTCGACGACGACGAGCGCGAGGCTCCGCATTTCGTTTCGCGGGCAAAGCTCGCCCGCATCATCAAGCCGCGCGTCGAGGAGATCCTCGAAATGGTGCGCGACCGGCTCGCGACCTCTTCGTTCGCGGCCGAGCCGCGTGGACGCGTGGTGCTGACGGGCGGCGCGAGCCAGCTCACCGGGCTTCCGGAGCTCGCCGCGCGCGTTCTCGGCCGTCCGGTGCGGATCGGCCGGCCGCTCGGCATCGGCGGGCTGCCCGAGGAAGCGAAGGGACCTGCATTCGCCGTCGCGACGGGACTGCTGGTCTATCCGCAGGCGGCACATCTTGAGCATTTTGAACCGCGACGAACGCGGCACTCGGCTGCAGGGAGCGGCTACATCGCACGGGTCGGACGATGGCTTCGCGAGAGCTTCTGATGACTCGACACGACATTCCCAACGGGCGGTGGCGGACCGGCCCGACCCGGCGGCGACTTCCGCGTATGAAGAGGCAAACATGAGCATCAATCTGAAGATTCCCGACGTCCGTGAGCTCAAGCCGCGGATCACCGTATTCGGGACCGGCGGTGCCGGCGGAAACGCCGTCAACAACATGATCACGAGCGGGCTGCAGGGCGTCGACTTCGTCGTCGCCAATACCGACGCCCAGGCGCTCACGATGTCCAAGGCCGAGCGCATCATCCAGATGGGCGTGGCCGTCACCGAAGGGCTCGGCGCCGGCTCGCAGCCGGAAGTCGGGCGTGCCGCGGCCGAAGAGGCGATCGACGAGATCCGCGATCACCTCCAGGGCGCGCACATGGTGTTCGTCACCGCCGGCATGGGCGGCGGCACCGGCACCGGCGCCGCGCCGGTGGTCGCGCGCTGCGCGAAAGAGGCCGGCATCCTCACCGTCGGCGTCATCACCAAGCCGTTCCACTTCGAGGGCATGCGTCGGATGCGCGTGGCCGAGAACGGCATCGCCGAACTGCACAAGGTGGTCGACACTCTGCTCATCATCCCGAACCAGAATCTGTTCCGGGTGGCGAACGAGAAGACCACCTTTGCCGATGCCTTCTCCATGGCCGACCAGGTGCTGTATTCCGGGGTCGCCTGCATCACCGACCTGATGGTGAAGGAGGGCCTGATCAATCTCGACTTCGCCGACGTCCGCGCCGTCATGCGTGAAATGGGCAAGGCGATGATGGGCACCGGCGAGGCCTCGGGCGAGAAGCGCGCGCTCTCGGCCGCTGAAGCCGCCATCTCCAATCCGCTGATCGACGACGCCTCGATGAAGGGCGCGCGCGGCCTGCTGATCTCGATCACCGGCGGCAAGGATCTCACCCTTTACGAGGTCGACGAGGCGGCGACCCGCATCCGCGAGGAGGTGGATCAGGACGCCAACATCATCGTGGGCGCGACCTTCGACGAGAATCTCGAAGGCATCATCCGCGTCTCGGTGGTGGCGACCGGTATCGACCAGGCCGCCCTGCAGCGGGCGCCGAACGCACCCGAGGCCCGGATCGCGGAGCTCACCCAGAAGCTTCGCGCCGATCAGCTGCGGGCCGAGCAGCAGCAACCGCGGTTCGTCCCCGAGCGCAACGAGCCGCGCATGCAGGCGCATGCGCCGGCATCGCCTCCGCCGTCGCCGCAGCAGTCCCAGGCGTCGATCGAGGCCGCTGCCCAGGCCGCGGTTGCGGCCGCGGTGCTGCCGATGATGGAGGACGTGACGATCCGGCCGATCCCGCCGAAACCGTCGCTGTTCCCCGAGCAGATGGCGCCGCCGCCCGAGCAGCCGCCGGCGCCGCGCGCGTTCATCCCGCCGGCCCCGGAGCGTGCCACGAATCGGCCGCGCCGCATGCCGGCCATCGACGAACTGCCGCGTCCGGCTCAGGCCGAGCTGCGGGCCAGGCGGGGCGAGGAAGACCCGGATCATCCGGAAAAGCGCAAGGTGAGCCTGCTGCGGCGGCTCGCCGCCGTCGGCCTCGGCCGCCGCGACGATCAGGAGGAGCCCGAGAAAATGCCGCCCAATGTGCGGCCGGTCCGTCCGGCTCCAGTCGCGGGACAGGCCCCCCGACCGGCCGAGCGCCCCGTGGAGCGCCCCATGGAGCGGCCGATGGAGCGGTCCATGGAACGGCCGATGGATCGTCCGGCGCCGCCGCCGCGTCCGGCGATGCCGGCACCCGCCATGCCTCGCGGTCCCGACCCGGTGTCGGAATATGCCAAGCGTCCGGCTCATCAGGGTCTCGACCCGCTCGGGCGGCAGGCGCCTGTGCACAACTCCCTCGAGGAAGACCAGCTCGACATCCCGGCCTTCCTGCGCCGGCAGGCGAACTGACCACCTCGTCGCTAAGCCGCGGCGGTTCCGGCGCCAACCGCCGGGGCCGCCGCCCGATGCCTGAGCACGGTCTGCTGGTGCTTGCGTAAGGCGCTGAACTCAAAGCCCAATCGCGGGACTTCCGGACGTCCTTTGCCGGCGCGATCGCGGTCGCGGGCGGGCGCCGCAACTCCCGTTTGCCTCCGCCAAGCGCGGTGGCACACTCCCCAGCGCGCTCGTTTTGCGACCGTCACCCGGCCTGATTGCGGCAGGTTGGTGGTAACAGTCGGTAAAAAAGCGTGAGTTGGACTTCGGCCGAACCACCGGTAAGCTACCAACAGCTAAGGGGTTTTTGTCGGGGGACAACGCGGCCGATACCTTGCCCGCGGTTTTGTACAGCTCTACCGATGGCAGGACTGAGACCGACGTTGCCCGTCTAATCCGCCGCGTCCCGTTGATACGCGCGGCTGGGGGGATGAGCGGGACGGGAGTATGAAAGTCGCTAGGCAGACGACGCTTCGCGACCACACCGTACTGAGCGGTGTTGGTGTGCATTCCGGCTTACCGGTAACGCTGACGTTGCATCCTGCCGACGCCGGGACCGGTTTCCGCTTTATCCGTACACGCATCGAAGGCGGCCCGGATCGCGAGATCCCCGCCGACATGAGCGCCGTCACCGCGACTGAATTCGCCACCGTGCTGGGCGACGAATTGGGGCCGCTGGTGTCCACCGCCGAGCATGTTCTCGCGGCCCTCGCCGGTCTCGGTGTCGACAACGCCGCCATCGAGATCGACGGCCCGGAAGCGCCGATCATGGACGGCAGCTCGCGCTCCGTTCGTCGCGGCCATCGATGCGGTTGGCCTCGCGACCCTCAATCAGCCCAAGCGCTACCTCAAGGTGCTCAAGCCGGTTCAGGTTGCGATGGGCGACGCCTTCGGCGAACTGCGTCCCAACGCGCGCGGCTTCCGCATTGAAGCGCAGGTCGAGTTCGACCATTCCCTGATCGGACGACAATCGCTCGTGATCGACGTCAAACCGGACACGTTCCGGCGCGAAATTGCGCGCGCGCGTACCTTCGGTTTCATGCGCGACGTGACCTCGTTGTGGAACGCGGGCTATGCGCTCGGCGCCTCGCTCGAGAACACGCTCGTCGTCAGCGATAACCGCATCCTCAATCCGGAAGGCAAGCGTTTCCCCGACGAATTCGTCCGCCACAAGATCTTGGACGCGGTCGGCGATCTGGCGCTCGCGGGCGGCCCCTTGCTCGCCACGTACCGCTCCGTGCGAGGCGGCCATAAGCTCAACCATGCGGTGTTGTGTGCGCTGATGGCGGATGCCAGCGCGTGGACCTGGGTCGACGCGGAGGCGCTGCGACCGGCGCGGGGCCATGCCGAGGTGACGTCCCGCCTGGCGCCGGCCTTCGGGCCCGATATTTCCTAGCCCGGCATCTCCCCGGACCCAGCCGGCCTGCCACATTCCCGGCGAAATGTCGGCCTATTTCCTTCGGCCGGACGGGGATTTATCGGGCAAGCGACGGCGTGACAGGGCACAGCGTGGCCGGTCGGACGTCGTTCCGGGGGAGGGGCATCCGATCCATGTCTTCGCATTCGGTTAGGGTCAACGACCTTGCGGGCGGCGTGCGCGTGCTGACGCGCCTAGCGGCTCTCGTGCTCGTGGCGGCTTCGCTCGGCGCCTGCAGCCTATTCGACCACGATACGGTGATGCCCGATGAGCCAGCCGACAAGCTCTACAACGAGGGTCTCTACCTTCTGAACAGCAAGAAGACCCCCAAGGAGGCGGCGAAGAAGTTCGAAGAGGTCGACCGCCAGCATCCCTATTCGGATTGGGCGCGCAAGGCGCTGATCATGTCGGCCTTCGCCTATTACGAGGCCGGCGCCTATGATGACTGCATCAATGCCGCGAAACGCTACGTGACCTTGCATCCCGGCAGTCCCGACGCCGCCTATGCGCAGTATCTCATTGGCGCGTCCTATTTCGACCAGATACCTGAAATCTCCCGCGACCAGGACCGCACCGAGAAAGCAGTTCAGAACCTCGAAGAGGTCGCTCGCAAATATCCCAGCTCCGAATATGCCGTCGCCTCCAAGCGCAAGATCGAGATCGCGCGCGATCAATTGGCCGGCAAGGAGATGGACGTTGGGCGCCAGTTGCTGAACGAGCGCGCCTACACCGGCGCGATCAACCGTTTCAAGGTCGTGGTCACGCGCTATCAGAGAACGCGCCACGTCGAAGAGGCCCTGTTGCGGCTCACCGAGGCGTATATGGCGCTCGGCATCGTCGAGGAGGCCCAGACCTCCGCCGCCGTGCTCGGGCATAACTTCCCGGACAGCCGCTGGTACAAGGACGCGTATGCCCTCATGGAGGCGAGGGGCTTGCAGCCGAACGAGAACAAGGGCTCCTGGATCAGTCAGTCGTTCAAGGCGTTCAAGAAGCTCGGGCTCGGGTAGCTTCCCTCCTCGCGCTTGCCTGCCGGCGCCGGCGTCTGGATCGCGGCGCTATCCCGCGGGCCATCGCGCCCGTGCCCCGTTCGGGCCCTCCGAATTTGCGGTTCTGCATGCTGCCGGACTCGGCTATAGCCGAGGGCCGGTGTCCGCAATTGCGCGGGCATTCATAGGTGCGCCCCGGCCAAGCGGGACCCCGCGGCGAAAGCGTTCAAGGACAGGCGTCATGCTGGCCCGGCTCTCGATTCGCGATATCGTCCTGATCGACCGGCTCGACATCGACTTTACGTCCCGCTTGTCCGTGCTTACGGGCGAGACCGGCGCCGGCAAGTCCATCCTGCTCGATGCCTTTGCACTCGCGCTCGGCGCCCGCGGCGACGTCGCTCTGGTGCGGCAGGGCGCGGAGCAAGGACAGGTGACCGCAGCCTTCGAGCTGCAACCGGGCCATCCGGTCGTCGCGGTCATGGCCGCCAACGACATTCCGGCCGAGGACCAACTCATCTTGCGTCGCGTGCAATTCGCCGACGGCCGCACCCGCGCCTTCGTCAACGATCAGCCGGTGAGCGCCCAGGCCCTCAGGGCGCTGGGCGCGGCGCTGGTCGAGATTCACGGCCAGCACGACGAGCGTGCGCTCGTGGATACGGCGACGCATCGCCGCCTGCTCGATGCCTTCGGCGGCCTCGAGGGCAAGGCCGGTGAGGTCGAACGCTTGTGGGAGGCGTTGCGTGCGCGCGAAAGCGAGATGGCGGCGCTGCGCGCCGAGGTCGAGCGGGCGCAACGCGAGGCCGATTTTCTTCGCCACGCGGTCGACGAACTGCAGCGGCTTGCTCCGGAGGCCTCGGAAGAAACCGCGCTCGCGGAACGGCGCACCGCCATGATGCAGGCGGAGAAGGTGGCGGGCGACCTGCGCGATGCTCGTGAGGCGGTGGCAGGCGCGACATCGCCCGTGCCGGCGATTTCCGCTGCGCTGCGCCGGCTGGAGCGCCGCGCGTCGCAGGCGCCGTCCCTGATCGAGCCGGCGGTGAAAGCGCTCGACGCCGCCTTGACCGCCCTCGACGATGCGCGCGGCCATCTGGATCAGGCGCTGCGCACCGCCGACCACGATCCGCGCGAGCTCGAGCGCATCGAGGAGCGCCTGTTCGCGTTGCGGGCGGCTGCCCGCAAGCACAATGTGCCGGTCGATGGGCTGAACGCGCTCGCCGTCCGCTATGCCGCGGATCTGGGCTTGATCGATGCCGGTGCCGAACGGCTCGCAGTGCTCGAATCCGCCGCGCACGAGGCCGCCGCGAACTACCGCAAAGCTGCCGCTGCGCTGTCGCAAGGTCGCAAGGCGGCAGCCGTCAAACTCGATGGCGCGGTGAACGGCGAGCTCAAGCCGCTCAAGCTCGAACGGGCGAAATTCATGACCGAGATCGTGACCGAGCCGGACGCCGGAGGACCGCAC
The DNA here is from genome assembly GCA_963725065.1 of uncultured Alphaproteobacteria bacterium. Classification (GTDB taxonomy): domain Bacteria; phylum Pseudomonadota; class Alphaproteobacteria; order Rhizobiales; family Xanthobacteraceae; genus VAZQ01. The sequence continues at coordinate 473,779 of CAVRXD010000053.1, read as the reverse complement.
GGCATCGACCGCATCGAGTTCTGGGTGCAAACCAATCCCGGTACCCGGCCGGGGCCGCTGATGAAGGTCGCCTCCGGCGGCGAACTCGCGCGTTTCCTGCTCGCGCTCAAGGTGGTGCTGGCCGACCGCGGCTCGGCGCCCACGCTCGTCTTCGACGAGGTCGATACCGGCGTCGGCGGCGCCGTCGCCGACGCGATCGGTGTGCGGCTGGCGCGGCTCGGCCGCCGTGCGCAGGTGATCGCAGTCACCCATGCCCCGCAGGTGGCCGCGCGCGCCGATCGGCACTATCTCATCAGCAAGAGCGCGCTCGACAAGGGCAAGCGGGTGGCGACCCGCGTCGCCGAACTGGCCGCCGACAAGCGGCGCGAGGAGATCGCGCGCATGCTCGCGGGTGCGGAGATCACGGCGGAGGCGCGCGCCGCCGCCGAGCGCCTGATCAAGGCGGCAGGATGAGAAATGCCGTAATCCAAGCCCGGCGGACAGCCGGAGTCTGGAACTCCTGACCATTGATCCAACTTGCAATGCTCGCATGACACCATGAGTTCGCGAACCAGCAGCAACGTGCCCGTCGCCGATCTCACCGAGGCGCAGGCCAAGGCCGAGCTCAAGCGGCTCGCGGCCGAGATCGGCGAGCACGACAAGCGCTATTACCAGGACGATGCGCCGACGGTTTCAGACGCGGACTATGACGCATTGCGCCGGCGCAACGAGGAGATCGAGGCGCTGTTCCCGGAGCTGGTGCGGACCGACTCGCCCTCGCGTCGCGTCGGCGCACAGCCGTCGCAAAAATTTGCCAAGGTGCGGCATGCGGTGCCGATGCTTTCGCTCGGCAATGCCTTTTCCGACGATGAGGTGATCGAGTTCGTCGAACGGGTGCGCCGGTTCCTGCGGCTGCCGGTAGAGGAGAAGGTGGTTTTCACGGCCGAGCCGAAAATCGACGGCCTGTCCTGTACCCTGCGCTACGAGCGAGGTCGCCTGGTGCGGGGCGCGACCCGCGGCGACGGCACCGAAGGGGAGGAGGTCACTCCGAACGTGCGAACGCTCGCCGACATCCCGGATACCTTGCGCGGCAAACGCGTGCCCGACATTTGCGAGGTCCGCGGTGAGGTCTACATGACCAAGTCAGCTTTCATGGCGCTCAATGAGCGGCAGAAGGCGGCCGGCCGCCAGGTCTTCGCGAACCCGCGCAACTCGGCGGCGGGCTCGCTGCGCCAACTCGATCCGACAATCACGGCATCGCGCCCACTTGGCTTCTTTGCCTACAGCTGGGGCGAGATGAGCGCGATGCCGGCGCAAACGCAATCGGGCATGCTCGACTGGTTCGCCTCCTGCGGCTTCAAGACCAATCCGCTGACGCAAGTATGCGACGCCGTCGACGCCATGCTCGCGTTCCACCATGAGATCGAGGCACAGCGCGCGGGCCTCGATTACGACATCGATGGCGTGGTCTATAAAGTCGATCGCCTGGACTGGCAGCAGCGGCTTGGCTTCGTTTCCCGCAATCCGCGCTGGGCGCTCGCACACAAGTTTCCGGCCGAGAAGGCGACGACGGTCGTCAAGGCGATCGATATTCATGTCGGACGTACCGGCGCTCTTACGCCGATTGCACGCCTCGAGCCGGTGACCGTCGGCGGTGTGGTGGTATCGAACGCAACGTTGCACAACGCCGACGAGATCGACCGCCTGGGCGTACGCATCGGCGACACGGTGACGATTCAGCGCGCCGGTGACGTCATCCCGCAGGTGCTCGGTGTGGTGCTGGAACATCGGCCGAAGGGGTCAAAACCGTACAAATTTCCCCGCCACTGTCCCTGTTCCCTGCACACCGCGGTGGTGCGCGACACCACTGCGACCGGAGGTGAGGGCGTTGTCGCCCGCTGCACCGGCGAGTTCGCCTGCCCGCATCAGAAGATCGAGCATCTGAAGCATTTCGTCTCCCGCCGCGCGTTCGACATCGAGGGGCTGGGCGAAAAGCAGATCGCGTTGTTCTTCGAGCAGGGCTGGATCCGGGAACCTGGCGACATCTTCACGCTCGCGGCACGCAATCCAAAGATCAAACTGGAGGAGCAGGAAGGCTTCGGCGAACTGTCGGTGCGGAATCTGTTCGGCGCAATCGAAGCCCGACGCGAGATTGCGCTCGAACGTTTCATCTATGCGCTGGGCATGCGCCACGTGGGCGAGACCACCGCGCGCGCGCTTGCGCGCGGCTACGGATCATGGACGGCGTTCCACGATGCCTGCCTGAAGGTTGCCGCCAACGATCTCGATACTCGCGCGGAAATGGACAATCTCGATCAGATCGGTGAGACCGTGATCGACAGCATTGCCGCCTATTTCGGCGAAGAGCACAACCGCGGCATCGTCGAACGGCTCACCGCCCAAGTGACGATCCTCGATGCCGAAAAACCCGCGGCCAATTCGGTAGTGGCAGGCAAGACCGTGGTCTTTACCGGTTCGCTGGAAAAGATGACCCGCGACGAGGCCAAAGCCATGGCCGAGCGGCTCGGCGCCAAGGTTGCAGGTTCGGTATCGCAGAAGACCGACTATGTGGTCGCCGGTCCCGGCGCCGGCTCGAAGCTGGGCAAGGCCAAGGACCTCGGCGTCGCCGTGCTCACGGAAGACGAGTGGTTCGATCTCGTGGGCGAGGCCCGCTAGGCCGGGCAGCCCGCGGGTGACGCGATGGGCGTACGGAATCAACCGATTCGCGATGCTCTAGATATGGCCGGTGAGCGCCAGCACCACGATGATGAGAAGGATCAGGCCCAGTCCGCCGCCGGGTCCGTAGCCCCAGTCCCGGCTGTAGCCCCAGGTCGGCAACGCGCCGACCAATGCCAGAATAAGGACGATGATCAGAATGGTCGTCAGCATGACTGTGCCTCGCACGGGTGAATAGTGGCGAAACAACGCGGCGGCGCGCGCCGGGTTCCATGAGCGGAACCGAGTCGCGCCACACGCTTCAGCCCAAAGGTCTGCAGCCTTGCGACGTCAGCGCCGCACCAGCGAGAAAACGGCGACCCCTGTAGCCACCCCGAACGCCAGCATCAGCAGCAGCAGCGGCATGGCGCCCGTTGCATGCGCGATCACGAGGCCGCCAAGCTGGGCGGCGGCGGCCCCGATCGCCATCTGGACGAAGCCGGTCAAGCCCGAGGCGGTGCCGGCCACCTGCGGACGGATGCTCACGGCGCCGGCAACCGACGTCGGCAGCAGCAGACCGTTGCCGAAGGAGATCAGGATTTGTGGCAGGAAGATCGTGCTCATGTCCCAGCCCGGAAATGCCACGTAGACCACGACGTTGAGGAGGCAGCCCGCGATGGTCAGCGCGATCCCCCACCAGATCAGGGCGTCGATGCCCAACCGCCCGGTGAGCCGCGACACGGCGAAGTTGCCCGCCATGAACCCGATCGAAGGAACGAAGAACCAGAGGCCGTATTCGGCCGATGTGTGTCCCAGCGCCGTCACCACCACATGGGGAGCGCCGCCGAGAAAGCTGAAGAACGGCGCCGAGCCGAATCCGGCGCAGAGCGCATAGCCGAAGAACCGCGGGCTCGCCGCCAGCGCGCCCAGGTCCGCGCGGAAACGAGCCCATCCGCCGGGCGTGGCAGAGAATGTGTGGGTCTCCGGCAACGCCAGCAGCGCCCAGGCGAATACGGTGAAGCTCAGCGCGGCGGTGAACACGAAAATGGATTCCCAGCCGAAGAAGGTGTCGAGAATGCCTCCGATCAGCGGCGCCGCCATCGGCATGAGCACCACGACGGAGGTGACCAGCCCGATCATGGAGGCGGCGTGTTCTCGGTCGTACAGATCGCGGATGATCGCGCGCCCGATGGTTTGTCCGGTCGAGGCGCCGAGCGATTGCGCGACGCGGGCCACGATGAGGCTCGAAATGCTGGCCGCGAAGATGGCCGCAGTGCTGGCGACGGTCGCCAGCGCAAGCCCTGCGAGCACGACCGGCCGACGGCCGAAACGGTCGGACAAGGGCCCGAATACGAGTTGCGCCACCGCGAGGCCCAGGAGGTAGAGCGAGACGGTGAGCTGGACGCTGGCGGGATCGGCGACGAACTTGGTCACCATGCTGGGGATCGCCGGCACCAGGATGTTGAGCGAGAGCGAGCTGATCCCGGTCATGGCGATCAGCAAGGCGAGCAAGCGCCATCGCGCGGGACGCGCATCGCTGCTGGTCGTTTCTTTCATCGTTGGATCGAGCAACGGACGGCCCAGCGGGTTCAGCTTTGCGCGAGCGGGCGGGTGGCGGCCGCGAGCCACGCGCGCGTCTCGTCGTCGACGAGCGGCGACAACATCTGCGCGACGCGCGCATGATAGCCGTCGAGCCAGTCCATCTCGTCCGGCGTCAGCATATCCGCCACGACCAGCCGGCGATCGATGGGCGCCAGCGTGAGCGTCTCGAACGCATTGAGCGCTTTCTCGGCGCCGGGGACGGCGGCGGCTTCCACCACGAGCACCAGATTCTCGATGCGGATGCCGTAGGCGCCGGCTTTGTAGTAGCCGGGCTCGTTCGACAGGATCATGCCGCGCCGGAGCGCGGTCGTGCCCAGCTTGGAGATCCGTGCCGGGCCTTCGTGCACGGAGAGATAGCTGCCGACGCCGTGACCGGTGCCGTGATCGAAGTCGAGGCCCTGCGTCCACAGGAATTGCCGCGCAAACGAGTCGAGCTGCGCCCCGGTGGTCCCGTCGGGAAAGATCGCGCGCGCGATCGCGATGTGTCCCTTGAGCACCTGGGTGAAGCGCTCGCACATCTCGGCGGTCGGCGCTCCGACCGCGACCGTGCGCGTGATGTCGGTGGTGCCGTCCTGGTATTGACCGCCGGAGTCGATCAGGAACAACTCGCCGGGAGCAATCCCGCGATTGGTCTTGCTGGTGACGCGGTAATGCACGATCGCGCCGTCGGGACCGGCGCCAGAGATGGTCGGAAAGGAAATATCCTTGAGCAGGCCGGTGTCGCGTCGAAAGCTTTCGAGTGCAGCGACCGCGTCGATTTCGGTGAGGGTGCCGCGCGCAGCCTCGCGATCGAACCAGGCGAGGAAGCGCGTCATGGCCGCGCCGTCGCGGACATGCGCCGCCCGCGCGCCGGAAATCTCCGCTGGGTTCTTGACGGCCTTCATCAGCGCAATCGGGCACGCGCCGCGAGCGACCTTGCCTCCATGGGTGGTGACGAGGCGCGCGAGCGCGTCGGCGGCCGTAGCCTGATCGAGCCGTACGGTCTTGCGTGCCTGGCCGAGCGCTGCCAGCGCCTGCACGAAATCTGCCGGCTCGCGTATATCGGCGAGGCCTTCGAGACGGTCACGTACATCGTTCGAGAGCTTGCGACCGTCGACAAAGAGCGCGGGCCGTCCCGCCTGCGGAATGACGGCGAAGGCGAGCGGCAATGGCGTGTGGGCGACGTCCGCGCCGCGGATGTTGAAGGCCCACGCGACGGCATGGGGATCGGAGACGACCAGCGCGTCGGCGCGCAGCTTCACGAGCTCGGCACGGATGCGGGCGAGCTTGTCCTCCGCCGCCTCGCCGGCGAAGCGCAGGTCATGCAGCATGACCGCGCCCAACGGCGGGGCGGGACGGTCGCTCCAGATCGCGTCGATCAGGTCGGGCTCGACCGCCACCAAGGTCGCACCAGCCGCGGCGCAGGCCTTGGCGAGGCGCTCCGCGCTCTCGACCGTGTGCAGCCAGGGATCGTAGCCAAGGCGGTCGGCGTTCGTGAGATTGGTCTCGATCCAGCGATCCGGTGGCGTCTCCACGAGATGCTCGATGGTGAACAACGAGGTATCGACCTGCTCGCGGACCTGCAGCGTGTAGCGGCCGTCAACGAACAGCACCGCCCGCTCCATGAGCACGATCGCGGCGCCGGCGGAACCGGTAAAACCGGTGAGCCAGGCGAGACGCTCCTCGGACGCAGGCACATATTCGTTCTGGTGCCGATCGGAGCGTGGAATGATAAAGCCGGTCAAGCCGCGTCGCGCCAGCTCGGTGCGCAGCGCGGCAACGCGCGCCCCGCTTGCCGCGCGCTCGGTGCGATCTTCGAACGATTGGAAGCGGGCCTCGAACATGGCGGCACTCTATTGAGCCCGGTCCGGCCCGGCAATGCTGCATCCGCATGGCAGGAACGATCGGTTCCGCGCGTTCGCTTGAACTATGTTCGCCGGCGGGCTCGACGCGGGCGCGACAGAACCAGCGTTGCCCAGCCTTCGAGCCTGATGCGGCGAACGAGCACGAGGCCGCGTGCAAGATAGCACGCAAGCGCGGGGCCAGCTTGCGCCGTCAGCAGTCCGGAGAGCACGACGTATCCGCCGGGCGCGAGGAGGCGCGAGATCGGAGTCGCGAGCTGGATGAGAGGCTCGAGCAGGATATTGGCGAAGACCAGGCCGTAGGGCGCACGGGAGCGAAACGCCGCGGCCCCGAGACCCGCCGCATGGATCACCTCGATGCTGGCGCCGGCCCGGTTGATGCGCGTGTTCTCCCGCGCGACGGCGACCGCGCGGGGATCGATGTCGCTTGCGAGCACCGGCCGACGCAGCGTTCTTGCCGCGGCGATGGCGAGCACGCCGGTGCCGGTGCCGATGTCGAGCACGCCGGCCTTGCGTCCAGCCCTCCGACGAAGCGCCGGAGAGCCGGGGGCTTTGCGCCTGCGGCGTCGCGCCTTCACGAGTGCGTCGAGAGCGAGCAGGCATCCGCGCGTGGTGCCGTGATGACCGGTGCCGAAAGCGAGCGCGGCTTCGATTTGAATGCCGATCCGGTTCGCCCGCACGCCGGCGCGGTGATGCGCGCCATGCACGACGAAGCGACCGGCCTCGACCGGCGTGAGACCTTCGAGGCTCTTGCGCACCCAGTCCGTCGGCGACAGCGTCTCGAACACCAGCGTATCGGCCGTGGCCGTGCCGGCGACGGACGCAATCAGAGCCCGCACCGCCGTTTCGTCGGGATGATGGCTGAAATGCAGCGCGAGCGACCAGTGTCCGTCCGGCTGCTCGAAGGCGGAAGCGGCGACCTCTTCCGCGTCGAAGCTCTCGGCCAGCAGGTCGCCGACCTGTCGTGCGGTCGCGCCATCGGTCGAGAGCCGCGCGACCACAGTGCCGGCGGACAGGGAAGAGGCGACAGCCATTCAGATCTTTCCGCTCATCCCCGATATTCGCCGCTGCTTATCCACCGTCCGTAACCTGCGATCCACAGTTTATCCAGCCTTTATGCGCAGAATGGCCCACAGACTTGTGGCGTGGTTTTCCAGCCGTTATCCGCAGGCTTGTCCACCGCCTGGGCCGCTTTTTGCACAGGGCTGTCCCCAGCTTTCGGGCCTCGCAGCGCCGCTGCGAAAGCGGTAGATTCGCTGCTCGAACATAAAAAGACCGGGATGAAACGCTGATGACCGAGTTGTTCTTCGCCGTGCCCTTCCGCGCGGCAGCGGCTGCCGCGTTCCTTCGATAGAGCGGCGCCATTTTCTCCCGCATTGTCAATCGCGGCATCACGCCGGGCACCGCAACGGTGCCGTGCGGCGCCCAAGAAACGTGAGACATGATGCATCGACCCATCAGCATGCAATCTGTCGAAACGAAAGCATCCTGGACCATCGCGACGGTGGTCCTGGTGATCCTGACGCTATCGTTCGGAGCGCCATGGATCACCATCGTGGCGCTCAAGCCGATCGCCGCCGAGACCGCCGGCCTGCGGTCGGTCCCCGCCCTGGCGACGTCGCTGGCGTGGATCGGTTTCGGAGCCGGCGGCATCGCCATGGGCTATGTCGCGGAAAAGATCGGTGTGCGATGGACCGTCATTTTCGGCGCCGTGATGATCTGGATGGGACTTGCGCTCTCCACCGGCGGCGAGACCTGGCACCTCTATGTCGGCCAGGGACTGTTCGTCGGATTTTTCGGCATCGGGGGCATGAACGCGCCGTTCTACGTCTATGTGAGCCGGTGGTTCGATCGCCGCCGCGGCTCGGCGCTCGCGCTGATTTCGAGCGGCAGCTATCTGGCCGGCGCGATCTGGCCGTCGATGTTCGAGCGCGCCATCACCTATGCCGGATGGCGTCAGACGATGTTCTATTATGGCCTGCTCGAGGTCATTCTGGTCGTTCCGCTGGCCGCGATTTTCCTTCGCCAACCGCCCGAGTTGGCGCTGCCGGAGGGTGCGTTCGGGACCTCGCCGGCTCCGAAGACCGTGATGGGCTGGCCGCCCAATCTGGTATTCGGGCTGGTGGCTGCCGCGGTCATCTTCTGCTGCATTCCTATGGCCATGCCGCAGGCCCATCTGCCCGCGCTGTGCAGCGATCTTGGCATCCTGGCGTCGCACGGCGCGGCCATGCTGTCGGTGCTCTTGGGCACCGCCTTCATCAGCCGTCAGTTCTGGGGCTGGGTTTCCGACCGCGCCGGCGGGCTCAACACCGTGTTGATCGGCTCGTCATTCCAGATCATCGCGATGATCGCGTTCATGCTGACGCAGGATGAAGTCGGATTGTTCACCGTCTCAGCCGCGTTTGGTTTGGGATTTGCCGGCATCATCCCGGCCTACATCCTGGCCATCCGGGAACTATTTCCAGCGTCGGAAGCCTATTGGCGGATCCCGACGTTTCTGTTGTGCAGCGGCGGCGGCATGGCCATAGGCGGCTGGATGGCCGGCGTACTCTACGATCACTTCGGCACCTACGGGCCGGCATTCGCCGCCGGCGTTGGCGCCAATGTCGTCAATCTGGTGATCGTCGGGCTGCTGGTGTTCCGGCAGCGACAACGGCCGTCGCGGTTTGCTTGACCGCGGTGCTGCAGGCGTTTCAATCTGAGAGCGATGTTCGATCCAACCGCAGCGGAGCTCCACGATCTGATCCGTCCGCGGCCGCTGCGGGAAGCAGCGGAGTGATCTCCATTAGGGGCTCGGCCGCATCACCGGCGGCGTTGACGCGGCGGGCATTCGCGGCAACGTGCGGCATAGGCTTCGCCGCGGTGGCCACCGCCGGCGTCATCTCCAGCAGTTCGGCGCAAACAGGAGGCGCGACCCGGCCCATGGCACTCACGCTGAAGCCAGGCACCTTGGTCGTCGCCTCGGCCTATCCCGACCCGCCCTTCGATCTGATCGAGAATGGATCGGCGAGTGGTTTCGACATCGAATTGATGCGTGCGATCTGCGCACAGCTCGGGGTCGCCCTGGACCCGGTGAGGTACTCCGGCGACGATTTCAACGGAATCTTCGACGGCCTCGCAAAGCGCAGCTACGACGCCGTGATCTCGGGAACGACCATTACGCCGGAACGCTCAGCCATCGTGCTGTTCTCGCAGGCTTATCTGGAATTCAATCAGGGCGTGGCGGTGAACCGGCGGTTGACGCCCGGTGTCTCCTCGGTCGCGGGTCTGCGTGGCCTCACGGCGGGCATCCAGTCCGGGAACACGTCCGATTTCGTCGCCAAGCGACTGCTGGCCGAAGGCGCGATCGCAGGCATCAAGTACTATCCCTATGACGGCATCGGCGTCGCGCTCGACGATCTCGAGGCCGGACGCATCGGCCTGGTAATCAAGCTCTTTCCGGTGATCTCGTGGCTGGTGAAGGATCGCCCGCAACTGGCGGTCGCGATGCAGGTGCCGACCCACGAGAAACTCGGCATCGCTTTTGCCCGGGACAATGCAAGCTTGTGCGATGCGGTCAATCATGCGCTGACGACCGTGCAGGGCAACGGCGAGTTTGCGCGCCTGCAGGCACGCTGGCTCTCGCCTTCCGGGCGCCCGTAGCCGGATATCGCAAGCAACGTGTCGGCGTGCGCGGACTCGGCCGCCAAGAAACCCTCGACGCTTGCGGCGGCGCAGCTCGCCCGCCTACGGAGACGCCGGCCGCTTCTCCTCGAACTGGGCATAGGGACCGGCGGCGTAGACGATTCGCCCGCCCACCATTGTGAGCAACGACTCCGTGGCTCCGATGTCGCCGGTCGGCGTGGTGAGATAGTCCCTGGTCAGCACCGCGAGATCCGCGAGCTTGCCGGCTTTGAGCGAGCCGCGCCTTTCATCGTCGAAGGTGAACCAGGCGCTGCCGAGCGTGTAGAACCGCAGCGCCTCCTCGCGCGTCGGCAGTTGTTCCTCGTCGCGCGTCGGCGTGCCGCCGACGGTCTTTCCGTCCACCATCCATTGCAACGATACGAACGGATTGTACGACATCACGCGATGGGCATCGGTGCCGCCGCCGATCGGGATACCGAGCTTGAGCGCGGTCATGATCGGCGGCGTCAATCGCATCGCCTCGTTCCCGCGTGCCTTGAGGAACGCCTCGCCGTTGAAATACATCGCATTCTGCATCAGCCAGCCGACGCCGAGCGTCTTCATGCGGCCGAGGCTCTCCGGCGAGGCGTCGTTCAAATGCGCGATCGACCAGCGCAGCGGCGCAATCGGAGTTTCACGGTCGACGCGCTCCAGCACGTCAAGCAGGTGGTGTACCGAGCGGTTGTTGTTCCAGTGCTGCGTGATCGTCATGCGGCGCGACGCCGCCCATTTGTAGATTTGATAAAGCTGCTCCTTCTGCGCCTCGGTGGGATTGTCGTTGTTGTACATGCCCCAGGCGACGTTCTCGCCAATGCCGTTGAAGCGCAGCCAGTCGTCGCCGAAGCCCATCGGCAGCATCTGAGTTACGGTCTGGTAGTCCTCCAGCTCCTTGCCGCGGCGCTGGGCAAACAGGCTGTAGACGACGCGCACGGTAAGTGCGCCGTCCTGCCAGAGCTTGAACAGCGGCTGATAGCTCGGCGCCGTCAGGTTGAAACCGCCGGGATCGCTCACGCCGGTGATCCCCAGGCGGTTGAGCTCGCGGAAGAACTGCCGCGTGCCCTCGACGCTCTCGTCGAATGTCGGCAGCGGCAACTTGTCGAACAGGCCGCTGATGGTGGGATTGTCGCCGAGGATCCAGCCGGTGGGCGTGCCGTCGGCGGCGCGCTCGATCTTGCCGCTCGGCGGTACGTCCGCGTCGGTTGTGATGTTGAGCGCCTTGTAGGCGGCGGGCGTGAGCAGGGCCGCACTGTAGAACAGCTGGACGTAGACCGGGTTGTCCGGTGCTGCCGCGAGCAACTCGGCCTGGGTCGGCCGCCGCTTTTCCCTGAATTGCTGTTCGGTCCAACCCCCAGCGACGATGATCCATTGGCCGGGCTTCGAGCGTTGCGCCGCTGCCTTGATGCGCTCCATCGCCGCCGGGATCGAGGAGGTGCCGATCCAATTGACCTCGGTGGCATAGAACAGGGCGGCGCGGATCGCGTGCATGTGCGAGTCGATCAGGCCGGGGACGACCGTGCGGCCCTCCAGGTCGATCATGCGGGTGCCCGCGCCGGCGAACGCCCGGACGTCGGCCGAGGTACCGACCGCCACGATCTTGCCGTCGCGCACGGCGAGTGCCTCGGCTGTCGGCATGGCCGCGTCGAGGGTCACGATCTTCCCGTTGAGCAGGACGGTGTCGGCGTTCTGGCCGAAGGCGGCCGACCCGAGGCCCGACGTTGACAGCGCCACCGCGACGAGCGGCGCGATGATCGATTTCATTGTGGTACCTCCCGTGTGCTGTCCTTCACCGCGATTGCCCCGGCGAAGCAATGACCTTTGCAAAGCGATCGGCTACGTCGGCCGGCGTGGCGGTGATCAGGGCGACGACCTTGTCGACGGCTTCGCCCGCGATCGGCGCGACCTCCAGATTGGATCTTTCCGCGTCGGCCAGAAACGGCGCATCCCCTGCGAGCGCCGCGAACGCGGTCCGCAGAGCATCGAGCCGCTCCCCTGGAACGCCCGGCGGGGCGATCACCGGCCGCGCGATGGTCTTTTGTGTAAAGAACAATTCCATCACCTTGCGGTCCGCGTCGGACTTCACGAAGTCGAGCGCGGACGGCAAGTCCGGCAGATCTGGATCGCGCTGCAGCGCGCCCTGTATCAGCAGGGTCACCTTCTTGTCGCGCAGCCAATCGGGCCGTTGTTTCTTCAGGCTGGCCCATGACCAATCGCCGATACCCTGTACCTCGCCGCGCTCGATCGCGAGCGCGATCTCGGCGGTGCCGTTATAGCCGGTGACGATCTTGAACTTGGTGCCAATGAGCGAATTGTAGAGCCGCGGCGTGATCTCCGGATCCACGCCGGTCTGGCCGCCGACGATCAGCTCCCGCTCGAACAGGTCCTGGGCGCGCCGATGCGGCGCCGTGTGCCAGGCGAGAACGAGGCCGGTTTCGCTGTTGAGATTTCCCAGCCAGTTGAGCTTCTCGAGCTCGAAGCGCACGCCGCTCGGATTGCTCAACTTGGCGAGCAGCATACCACGCTGGATGAGCGCGATGACGGTGCCGTCCTTCGGGGCGCTGTTGTAGATTTGATTGGTGGCGACGAGGCTGCCGGCGGCCGGCATGTTCTGCACGACGATGGTCGGATGGCCGGGGATGAGGCGGCCGAGATGCCTCGCCGCCAATCGTGCCAACAGGTCGTAGCCGCCGCCGACCCCCGAGCCGGCAATGAGGGTGATCTGTTTGCCGGCATAGAACGACGGCTCCGCTGCGCCCGGGACTGTCGAACACGCCAGCGCAACGAGTGCCGCCGCAACGAGGCGAGACGCGGCGGCGTCAGCGTCGAGCCGGCATCTCGCGCATGTTCTCATCGCAGCTACCGCCTCACGTCGCATGTCCCGGGCCGACCACGCACGCAGCGCCTTAGTCCTTCATGGTCCGCCGCTCGATCTCCAACAATCGCTCGAGGCCGGCGGTCGCCGCCGCCGCCTTCATTTCCTTCTCCACATTCCCCTTGCCGATGAAAGGATCGATCTTGCCCTGTGCCAGGCATTGGTAGGACTGCCGCACCGCCTTGACCATGGCCGCAAAGGCCGTTCCGGAGGACGCGGCGAGGCGATAGCCGAGCGCCGCAAGATCGCGTTCCTTGAGGGGAAATTCGGCAAACCCGTCGGCCGGCGCAAACGTCATCAGGGGAGGGGCCACGCGTTCGGCGACGGTGCGCATCTCGTCAGCGTTGCGTGTGAACACGAACACCATATCGGCGCCGGCTTTTTTGAAGGCTTCGCCCCGCCGCAGAGCCTCGTCGAGGCCGTGGAGGCGCCGGGCATTGGTGCGGGCCACGATGATGAAATCGGGATCGGTGCGGGCGGCAACCGCCGCCTTCACCTTCTCGATCATGAACTCGGTCGGGACCAGGTGCTCGATGCCGACGTGATGCTCGACCCGGCGGGGAAGCAACTGGTCCTCGATCTCGATCGCGGCGAAGCCGGCGGCTTCGGCCAACGCGATGGTGCGCTGGATATGCATCGGGTCGCCCCAGCCGCCGCCGGCATCGAGCACGATCGGCAGCTTGCAGGCGGCGCGCATGTCCACCGCCACCTGCGCCATTTCGGGGAGTGTGATGTTGGCTTCGGTCACGCATTTGTACCAGCCGAGCGAGCCGCCGCTCATATAGACCGCCTTGAAGCCGGCTTCCTCGGCCAGCCGCGCCATGATCGGATTGAGCGCGACCGGCGCGACGATGAGCTCATCGCCCCCGATGAGTTGACGCAGTGTCTGCAATGGGTGCTCCTTCGTGTCTTGCACGCCCTGGATGGGCAAAGCGAAGCTTGGTCAAGCGGTGCTGGGGCCGGCGCGAGCGCGCGTGAAGATCGCGCTACGCAACGGCTATCCTGCCGTTCGTGTGCGGCGAATGTGAATCAATCCTCCTTCACGCCGCTCGCCTTGATCGGGACCGCCCACTTTTCGATCTCGCTTTCGACGAAGGTCTGCAGGTAGGCGGGGGTCTGGCGCTCCGGCGCCACGACGATAAGGCCGAGGGCATGGAGGCGCTCGCGGAAGGCCGGATTTGCCATCACGGCCACCAGTGCAGCATTGAGCTTCTGCACCAGCGGCGGCGGCGTGCCCTTGGGCAGGAAGACGGCGTTCCAGGTATAGGCGTCGAAGCCGGCGAGGCCCTGTTCGTGCGCGGTGGGCAGATCGGGCAGGATCGGCGATCGTTCGCGGGTGAGCGCGGCCAGCGCCTTCGCTTGCTTTCCTTCGACCGCCTGGCCCACGGTCGAGGCGATGTTGCAGACATAGTCGACGCGGCCAGCGAACAGATCCGCCATGGCCGGCCCGCCGCCGCGATAGGGAACGTGGGTGGTGTCGACTCCGATCGTCTGGTTGAGCAGAACGCAGCCGATATGCGAAGAGGTGCCGGCCCCGCCCGAGCCGAACTGCATCTTGCCCTGGTGCGCCTTGGCGTAGCTGATGAATTCCGCAAGATTGTTGGGCGGCAAATCCTTGCGCGTAATGAGCACCAGCCCGACATCGGCGATCAGCGCGACCGGGGCGAAATCGGTGGCCGCGTTGTACAGCGGTTTCTTGGACAGCGTTTGATTGAGCGCATGGGTACCGATCGAGGCCAGCACGAACATGTAGCCATCGGGCGCTGCCTGGGAGACGCGCAGCGACCCGGTCATGCCGCCCCCGCCAGGCACATTGTCCACGATCACTTGCTTGCCGATGGTCTCGCCCAGATACTGCGCCAGGATCCGGCCGAGCACGTCGACGGGCCCGCCGGCTGCGAACGGAACGACCATGGTCACCGGCCGCGTGGGCCATTCCTGCGCCTGGACGACGGACGTCGCCGTCAGCGCGGCAAGTGCCAGCGCCGCGATGGACGCTCCCGTTCTGGGCATCTGTTCCTCCATGAATTTCTTGATCGTCTGGTCGGTGTCATATCATATCGGGGAGTCGGATCGCTTTGGGAACGAAGTCGCCAAGGCCGTGGAAACCGCGCGATCGCGACAGGAAACACGGGGACGGGAGCAAGTGATGGTTGCGTGGTCGAGATCGGGCTGCTTGCAGGGGCTGCTGACGCTGATCCTCGCGCTGAGCGCGGCGCAAGCTTCGGCCGAGCCCTATCCCACGCGGACAATCACGATCATCACGCCGTTCGCGGCCGGAAGCGTAACCGATGCCGCCGCGCGCATGATCGGGCAGTCGCTTCAGGACGCGCTGGGCCAGTCGGTCGTGGTCGAGAATCGTGCCGGCGCGGGAGGATTGCCTGCTGCCAATGCCGTGGCGCGGGCAAAGCCTGACGGCTACACGCTCTTCTTCACCACCAATTCGACTCACTCGGCCGCGAACGGCCTCTACAAGAGCGTGCCCTACGATCCGATCAAAGACTTCACTCCGATCGCGCGCATCGGAAGCTTTCCGTCCTTCGTCGCCGTCAATCCGGAGCTGCCGGTCAATTCCATCGGCGAGCTGATGGCCTATGCCAAGGCCAATCCAGGCAAGCTCTCCTACGGTGTCGGCAACTCGACCGGTCACATCGCCGGCGAGACGATCAAGAAGCGGACCGGAACCGATTTCGTGCGGGTGAACTACCGCAGCAATCCGGCGGTCGTCACCGATCTCATCGCCGGCCATATTCCGATGGCGATCCCGGATTTCAACACCGGTCTGCCGCAGCTCAAGACGCAGAAGGTCCGCGCGCTCGCGGTCCTGACCAAGGAGCGCAACCGGGTCTTGCCGGATGTGCCGACGTTGAGCGAGACGGTCATGCCGGGTTTCGACATTCTGGCCTGGGCCGGCATGTTCGGACCGGCGAACCTGCCGCCCGAGATCGTGAAAGTGCTCGCCGATGCCGTGCAGAAGGCGCTGTCGACGCCGCTTGTGATCGAACGCCTGAACGCCGGAGGCACGGAAGTGTTCTGGAGCGGGCCGCAGGATTTCTCCGATTTCGTGAGGACGGAGCTGGTGAAATGGACCGCAGCGATCAAGGAAGCCGGCATCGAGCCGGAATGAACACATGACGCTCAAGATCATGTGCGCGCGCTCGATGACGACGGCGGTCAATGCACTCGCCGGCAAGTTCACGCGCGCAAGCGGCAAGGAGCTCGACATCACGTTCGCAACGGTTGGCGCGTTGCAGGCGAAGCTCGCAGCCGGCGAGAGCGCGGATATTCTCATTCTGGGCGCACCCGCGATAGCCAAGATGGAGCAGGACGGCGCGATCGTACCGGGGAGCCGCAAAGACATCGCGCGGACCTCGATCGGGATTGCGGTGCGCAGCGACGCATCGGCGCCGGATATCTCGACCGCGGAGGCATTCAAGCAAGCGCTGCGCGCCGCGCGCGTGATCGCGTTCAGCGACGCCGCGGTCGGAGGATCGGCCGGTGTCCATCTTGCCGAGCTGTGGGGCCGTATCGGCATGGCGGACGAGATCAAGCGCAAAGCCATGCCGCAGAAGAGCGGCGGTGAGGTCGCCACGCGCGTGGCCGAGGGCCAGGCGGACATCGGCCTCACCCTGATCGCGGAAATCGTGCCGATCCCGGGCGTGCGCGTGATCGGCAAAATCCCCGCGCCGCTTGGCAACGATACGACCTACGCCGCCGGAGTATCCTCCGAATGTGCCGATCAGGCCGGTGCCGCCGCCTTCATCGCCGCGCTGACGCAACCTGCCGAACGCGGAGTCTGGACCGCAGCCGGATTCGAGTGGCCGGGGTGACCATGTCCGGATCGACGACCGCCTGGCGGTGACGTTTTGCCACGGCTCTTCGGCCCCCTCCCGATGATGGATTTCGGGTCCGGCAGCGCTTCACGCATCCCGGGAAATGATAAAAGACGGATCGAGGGAGTAGCAGATGCTCAGGATCATTCGCTGCATCGGGCGAGCGTGTCGCCTGCGTGCGCTTGCCGTATTGACCGTTGTGCCGCTGCTGGTCGCGTCAACCGCGACCCATGCCGCCTATCCCGATCGCGTGATCACGCTGATCGTGCCGTTTGCCGCCGGTGGACCGACTGACATCATCGCGCGTATCGTCTCGCTCGCCTTCCAGAAATCGCTGGGACAGTCGGTGGTGGTCGAAAACCGGGGAGGCGCCGCCGGCAATATCGGGATGACGATCGCGGCGCGCGCCGCGCCCGACGGTTACACCCTGCTGCTGAGCTCGACCGCGATCGCGGTCAACCCGGCGCTGTTCAAGAATCTCGGCTACGATCCGATCAAGGACTTCGCGCCGGTGTCAGAGCTCGTCAATGCGCCCAACGTGATCGTCGTGCGGGCCAATTCCGGCATCGACACGCTCGCCGATCTCATCGCGCGCGCGAAGGCCGCACCGGGCACGTTCAACTACGCGAGCCCCGGAGCGGGCACCAAGTCGCATCTCACCGGTGAGCAGCTCAAGCTGCGCGCCGGCATCGACATGGTGCACGTGCCGTATCGCGGCGCCGGTCCGGCGGCGATGGCGGTGCTGGAGGGAACGGTGCAGGTCGGCTCGGTGGCCTTGGCCGCCGCGGAGGCGCTCATCAAGGACGGCCAGCTCAAGGCGCTCGCAGTGACCGGCGCAACGCGCTGGTTCTCGCTTCCGAACGTGCCGACCATGATCGAGTCCGGCTTTCCCGGCTTCGTATCCGACACCTTCAATGCGCTGTTCGCCCCCGCCGGTACGTCACCGGAGATCGTCGCGCGGCTGGCGCGGGAAAGTCAGGCGGCGATGAAAAGCCCGGAGGCACAGGAGCAGGCGCGCAAGGCCGGCTTCGAGGTTGTCGCCGGCACGCCGGATCAGCTTGCCGCCCGTATTGCTGCGGAGATTCCCGCCGTGAAGGAACTGGTCGCGAGGGTCGGTATCAAGCCGGAGTGAACCTGGATCACGGATAAGCTTGGCGCACGAACGGCCGTCGCGTTGCGCACACCGCGGCTGAACATGAAATCCTACGAACGGAGGGTCGAACATGATGGGCTTTGCACTGGCGGCGCGCGGACTGCTCTGCTCGGCCGTGCTTGTCGCGGCCGCCACGGTCGGGCAGGCGCAGACGTATCCCAGCAAGCCGATCCGCATCATCCTGCCTTACGTTCCCGGCGGGATCATCGATACCGCCGGCCGCAATCTCGCGCTGCGGCTGAGCGAAAGCCTGGGACAGTCGGTCGTGGCCGAGAACCGTCCGGGCGCCGGCGGCATGGTAGGCGCCGATGTCGCTGCGCGCGCGACGCCCGACGGCTACACCATCCTGTTGTCGGACCCCGCTCTGGCCTCCAACCCGACGCTGCATACGGACGTGCCCTACGATCTGTTCAAGGGATTGCAGACGGTTTCGATCGTCGGCTCCTCTCCCGCGGTGATCGTTGCGTCGCTTACCTTGCCGGTAAAGACCTTTGCCGAGTTCATCGCCTACGCCAAGGCCAATCCCGGCAAGCTGAATTTCGCCTCCGCGGGAATTGGCACCGCGCCGCATCTCGCCGCCGAAATGATCAAGCTGAAAACCGGCATCGAGATGACGCATGTGCCTTACCGGGGCATCGGTGCGGCGTATCCGGACGTCATGAGCGGCAAGGTGCAACTCGCGTTCTCGAGCATCGCCGGCGCGGTGCCGTTCACGGGAGACCAGCGCGTACGGCCGATTGCAACGACCGGTTCAACGCGCAGCCCAGTCTATCCGGACGTGGCGACCGTTGCGGAATCGGGCCTGCCCGGCTTCGATGTCGACCTCTGGATCGGCATTTTCGCGCCGGCCGGCATGCCGCCGGCAGTGCTGGCGAAACTCAACGGCGAAGTGAACAAGGTGCTGCAGCACCCCGAGCTCAAGGCGGCGTTTGCCAAGATCGGCGTCTCGCCACGCGGCACCAGTCCGGAAGAGGGCGCTGCGTTCGTCCGCTCCGAATACGATAAATGGAAAAAGGTGATCGTCGAGGGCAAGATCAAGCCGGAATGACGGGCGAACAAGGCAGAGGACAGGATCAAGACGCGGGCGGCACCGCGCCGACCGTGACCTCGATGCGTCCGGTCGTTCGGTTCTTTTCATAGAAAATTGCATTGCCCTCCAGATTGACGTCTCCGAGGTCGACGTCGCGGTCGGGCAGAACCGCAATGGCTCTCTTGCCGATGAAGACCAACAACTGGGAATTCTTCTGCGCCTGAACCGCCGACAATCGTTTGAGCAACGCGTATAGCTTCTTCTCCTGCCATGCGCCGGGAAATGCCGCGTCGACATGGGCCGACACGCGGCGGCCCCCGTGTTCAACCGTAAATACGATCTTCGACCGCAGTGGCTTGAACTCATCCGGAAAGTTCTCGTCGCTGAGCCACAGGCAGTTAAACGTGCGGCACTCGGATGGACGGGTGGGATAAATCTTGCAGCCGGTCCCCTTGTCGCAGAACTCGCACCACTTGTTCATCGGCTTTTTCAGCGCGGAGATCGCCATCACCTTGCAGCACAATGTGCAACTTCCGCAGGTTCTCATGGGACGCTTCCGCCACGCGTCGAGAGCGGCGATGAAATTGCGCGCCGCGTTCAATCAGCGAAAAGGGACTCTAGCACACTTGTGGAAAGCGCGCCGACACCGCGAGTGCGGAAGCGGCTGTGATGCTCACCAGCGCCTCGCTGCTACGGCCGCACAGGGGGCGGGCCGTCGCCGTGGCGCCTGACAGTCCTTGTCCGGCTGGAGCCCCTGTGTTAGCCACGCCGCCACTAAGGGACGGAGCCAAGGATGGGGTCAAACGCGGCGCCTACTACGATAATGGAGAACGGTGAGAGGTAGAGTCGATGGCGACCCCCGGCGGCAATGGCGGCCCCACACAGAGCCCGAGCGCTCAGCCCGGCCAGGCGCAGCTCAAGGTTGTTGGCCAATACATCAAGGACCTTTCGTTCAAGAACCCGAACGCCCCGCGGTCGCTGGCGCCGACCGAGACCCAGCCGGCGATCAACATCCAGATCAACGTGATCGTCCAGCAGCTGGCCGAGACCGACTACGAGGTCGCGCTCAAGCTCGAAGGCAAGGCAGAGCGCGCCGGATCGGTGCTGTTTGCTTTCGAGCTGACCTTCGCTGGGGTGTTCCGCGTCCAGAACGTGCCGGCGGAGACACTGCAACCGCTCGTCATGATCGAGTGCCCGCGTCTGCTGTTCCCGTTCGCGCGCGAGATCGTCGCCAACGCGGTGCGCAACGGCGGCTTCCCCCCGCTCCTGCTCGATCCCGTCGATTTCGTCGCGCTCTATCAGCAGCGTGCGGCAAAAATGCAGGCGGCGCAGCCCACTCCTCCCACTACTCAGACTTAGCGCGCGCCCAGCGTGGTTTGGTCCTCACCCGCGGGCTTGACCCGCGGGTCCATCTTTCTCGCAAGAATCTTTTTCGTGAGGAAGATGATTGCCGGGTCAAGTGTCCAGCCCGGTGACATAGCCGACACCTGTTCGAAGACATGGCCGACACTCTGAAGATCTGCTTTGCCACAGCCAGAAAATTCAATCCGAAAACAACGATCCCACTTGACCGACCCTAAGCGGTCTTTGAGCTGAGTTACACGCTCGCCACGACGGGAGCTGTTCTCGCTCACGCCGCCAGCCCACGCGGATATTTGCGACTGGGCATGCATGACCCGCATCATGCCAACCAGAAATCCACCCCGGTTCGTTTGCCGGGGTGGATCGCGGCTTAGTCTGCTACTTCACGCGTCGCCACACCGATTCGGCCTTGGTGCCGGTCGAGGTGGCTGGGTTCGTGCTTTGAAATTCGTTGTCATTGATCGACGTGATGAGCCGCTTGCCCTCGGTACCGACGAACTTAGCAAACGAACTACCTTCGAACTTCACGATGATGGTTTTGTTTGCTTCGTCCACTGTGAAGCTGCCGTACATCGCGACGACGCCTTGCGCGATGGCCTTGTTCTGGTCGGGCGTGCCGCCCATCCGATTGTCTACCTTGGGAAGATCGGTGTGGAACAGCATCTGTGCGAAGCGGCCATCGGCGCTGAACATGTAGGCTCCCTTCGGATTGGCGCCCCATGGATTGGTCTTGGTGCCGTCGGCCTGTGTGTCGACCGCCTGGACCAGCGTCCACGATCCGACGATCTGGTCCTTTAGAGACTTCTGCTGGGCGACCCCGCTGCCCGGCAACGCAAAACCCAACGCCGTGATTATAGATAAACTCAGGATGATGCGAGGATTCATGGTGTTCTCCCAATCGCGTGTACACACACGCGACGTGCGTTCAATTTGGCTGGTTAGGATTGAATTTGCGCCCGCCGATGGCACCAATACTGCCGCTGAAATAAGGCGCAGTCGGCACGCCCCGTGGCAGCTCTGCAGGTATGCTACTCAGTTACGGTTCAATGCGGAAGAGGGATGATGGCCGTGACTGGCACATCGCGTCGGTTCGTTGCGACGCACAGATTCGGTCGCCATCGAAGGTATAGCGGACATCGGCGAAACCTTGCTGCTGCCTGTCGGAACGACGCGAATGGACCCAACTGCGACATCGGGGCGGGTATAAGCCAGTTGTGCTATAGGGTAGACTTACGTACCTGCCTTTGAGACGGAACGTGCCGACGTTTCCGCCAGACGGGAATAGGCAGCAAGAATGCCGTCGGCAGGCATTGCCCACTGCGCGAGCGCTATTTTTTCTGGCGCGACTAACGTCGACATTTGCAGGATCATACCGCGCCATCCCGGTAACGGAGAATCTATGCGCAGTTATAAGGGGGAAAATCATGAATCGGCCTATCGCGCTTGCACTTTTCACTACTGCGCTGCTCGGTCCTGTACTTTGGGCCGGAACTGCCTCCGCCCAACAGAAATCGTTCAAGGACCAAATCGTCGGAGCCTGGATTTTGGTCTCGACCGACAATACCGCTCCCGACGGCAGCAAGCACCAGATATGGGGCCCCAATCCTACGGGTATGCTGGTCCTCGATGCCAGCGGCCGTTTCACTCAGATCATCGTTCGTTCGGATCGTCCCAAATTCAAAGCCAATAATCGCATGCAGGGCTCACCGGAAGAG
This sequence comes from uncultured Alphaproteobacteria bacterium, assembly GCA_963725065.1. Classification (GTDB taxonomy): domain Bacteria; phylum Pseudomonadota; class Alphaproteobacteria; order Rhizobiales; family Xanthobacteraceae; genus VAZQ01. The sequence continues at coordinate 452,077 of CAVRXD010000053.1, read as the reverse complement.
AACGCCGCTGCCGTACAGGGCACCACGGCAACATTTGGGTCCTGGTCAGTAAACGAGGCGGACAAGACCCTAACTGTGCGCAATGAGGGCAGCATGTTCCCGAACCAAGTCGGCACCGAGTTGAAGCGCCCCATCAGCGTGTCCGAGGACGAATTGAAAGTCACCAATCCGTCCACCGCCTCCGGCCTGCGGTCCGACAACGTTTGGAGGCGGGCCAAGTAGGCGCGACGGTAGAGCCCGCGTAGTCAGGGCAGAAAGGGTCGGAGTCCCGATCAATTGAGCTCCTGGACTGATGTCCCATTTGCGGCGGCGGTTTACTGCTCGTTGAGCTGGCCTCAACGGTGATGCTCCCACCCATGCATTGTAGAACTCTCTCCTTACTCCAGGCGACCCGATCTCAGGTCGAGCTGGCGATTGGGCCTGGCCACAAGTTACGTGTGGCTTCGACTGGGCGCGCGCACGCCATCTCGATAGGACGGTGGGCAAACTGGGGTGTGCCTTGTTGCTTCATTTAAATTCGACGGCAGCTTCTGGCGTGTTGGCGATGTGGCTGGGGGTCGGCTCGGCCTTAGCGCAGGGAACCTACGACGATCCAAGCACCGCTGAAGGTTGGGCATGGTCGCAGATCGAGCGGAACGATTCGGCCGATTTCAATGAGCGTTGCCACACCCCTGCGCTCGACCCCAGGGACGAGAACGATCCGCGAGCGGCCCGATGCGCTCTTTGTCAGCAGTGATACCTTTTTCACCAGTCGGCGCGTCCAATTGGTCAGCTTGGCCATAAGTTATGCAATCCCAACGGCGTTTCCGAACCGCGAGTATGCCGAAATTGGTGGACTGATGAGCTATGGAACCAGCATTTTCGATGCGTGGCGCCAATCCGGCTCCTATACCGGCAGAATCCTAAGGGGTGCGAAGCCGGCGGACTTGCCTGTGGCACAATCGACTAAGTTCGAACTCGTTATCAATGCCCAGACGGCCAGTATACTTGGACTCACTGTACCGGCGTCGCTGCTCGCCCGCGCCGACGAGGTGATCGAGTGATGGGGCCGCTTCTTCATTCCCGCTTCTGATCAGCCTTCAGCTACGCCAAGCGCTGGGGCCCCGTGGGCAACCGTTGTCCGCTATCGCGTGACCTCAACGCAATCGAGCGGGTGAGCGTCGCCCACCGCGTCGCGCCATGGGTCGTCAACTTTCCGCCCGGCAATACCAAGGACGGATGTGACCATCCCGATCACTCGCAGCGTGCCACCAATGGCTACTACGCCTAGGAGGGCGACGAGGCTCAGCACGGCTAGGCAGGCGAACGGAAGCGCAAGCAGGAATAACAGGAGCAGGTTCATGACCACGTCCCAAGGTGCGCCCCCCCAAATCCTAGATGCCAACTGACCGGCCAGGCAAACGATTTCGCGTTAATTAAATGCCCACGAGCGATGAACCCCGAGCCGCCCCTTCACCCGGCGCCTATGCCGGGCATCAGATGATTGAATTGGAACGCCTCGGAGCGTGTCCGGCGGAATGCCGCGGTCGCATAGTGCGACTGCAAGCAACTTGGCTCCCGTCTTTCGCGTCGGCGGGCGGCCATTTTTTGCGCCCTTCGCTGCGGCCCCAGGTCGTCTTGGCTCCGTCGTCACGCGCCGCACAATGGCGGCTATGGTTGACCTGCTGCTCCGACGCGCACCCGCTGCTTCCGGTGAGGTCTACGACGTCCTCCGGGGATGCCCCGCCATGACTCAGCGGAGCCCGCGGGTGCGTTTCACGACTGGGCCGACCCCGATCCTCACCCGTTCAACCTGCTCCGGCCGTGAAGCGCGAGGCGGAAGAGGATTGGGGCCGATGAGGCATCCCCGGCGCAGGCCCCAGATCATCCGCTCTCGGCTTGCGTCAAACAGCGAAAGGGCCTGAGAGCGAAGGCGGTGGGGGATCTTCCCCCACCGCCTCCTCTTGTTGTTCATCGAAAGCAACGAAATTGGTCGTGATGGGACATGAAGACATTGTCTGGGAGGAAGACCTTACAATTCGGGTCCTTTGCTGGAGCTGGGGCATTCTCAGTCTGAGCGACCGTAGTCGTCTTCTTAGTCTTTGTCGTTTGGGCAGCGTAGGCGTCAGTGAAGCCGACGCGACGCGGGGCGTTGCGCCGGTCATCGCGGGAGGCACGCTCGCGCGATGCCTTTCGCTCCTTGAGCGTGGAGGTGGATTGACCGGTGGGCTCGGCGGTTGCGAGTGTGGTCGTGGTCGTGGTCGCGTCCATTGCGCGCTGGGACTTGGACGGCGGCGCTACGTCCGCCTCGATGACGCGTTCGGGCTCGGGAGTTGCTGGGGCGGCGACCGCAATCGCGGGCTCGACCGCCGACGCCGGGGCTGCGCTTGATGGGGCTGCATTGGCGGGCGCGCTCAGCAACGCGGCGGCGTCCCGGGACTCGCGGCCGCCGCCAAAGACGACCACGCCGGCGAGCGCGGCGAAGGCGATGACGGCGAGCGTCGTCCACGGCTTGCGACGGAAGCTGCGCGACGGCGTCGTAGAGCGAACAGACGCCGCTTCTACCGCGGCCACCAGCAGAGCGGCGGCTGTGACCTCAGGGCCGAAGATGCGCGCCGCCTCCTCGATGGCTTGGGCGAGGGGATGCGCGCGATATGCCGGGGACATCGAAACGATCCTCCTTTGCGATCGTTCGAACGCGCTCACGACTGTCTCATGATCGCCACGACTGTAGGGATGGCCGTTGCCGCACACTGTGACGGGCGTCACTAAAATGTAGAGAATTTTGCAAGCGAGGCCATCAACGCGGGCACGAGCGTGCCAAGTGGCGATGCACTGGGGGCTGGATTTCTATTGACTTGAGCCCCGCTTTCGGCCGGGGTTCTTTCTTTGGGCCCGCGGAAACCGAACGGCGCACGGTTACGAGGCGACACGCGAGGCGGCGATGGCGGCGTTCGCGAGAAGCTGGCTCGGCAAGGAACAAACGTGAAGCCCGACTAGCCTCGTTTTGAGGACGGTTCCAGGCTGGACGCTTCCTGCGTCATGAGAAAGCATCGAGCGCCCTGCCGCTGAAGCCGACCGACCTTCCTTCGCTTCTGACCGAACAAATAGCCCATTTACGTCCATTCCTGATCGTCTTCGCGACACCGAGCGACCAGCGCGGCAAACCAACCTACCGAGCCTTCCTCCGAAAGCTGACTCACTGCACCGTCCCTGGATTAACGAACGACCGCTTCGGCTTGCTCGCGCCGCCGATTATCATGGTCAAAGCCTTTTTGAGACCAGGCTTGCCCGTATGCGACCTTGAAAACACCTATTTTCGCTCACCGTTTTGGCTGGACATAGGCATCAGTCAAACAAAATCTGGGTCGTCACTGTTGGCTCTCCGGGATTGGCGTGGAGAGGGGCAATGGGGCAATTCAACGTTGGCGAAGTGGTGACCTGCATTCCGATGATTTCTCGACTTGCGGCTCCCGGCGACTACAAGATCGTAGGTGAGATGCCGGAACGAGACGGCGACCGTATGTATAGGATCAAAAGTCCACTCGAAGAGCACGAGCGGGTCGTAGGAGAGAGCCTGCTAGTCAGATCGGAGGGTCATTTACCAGACGGGGCTATGGCGCAGCGCTCGCGGCGAGGATCGATAACGTTGCCAAAGCTGAGGATCGCATTATGGATTGATGCGGACGATGAGCCAGATGGTTGGAGCGTCGTATCGGTGCCGGGGCATTAGCGGCGCAACGCTCGGGGTGCGGGATTGCAGGCGTGGTGTAAGCGTGCCAGCGCGTTCTCTATTGGCAGCATCAATCCTTCCAGAATCCTTGACCGATCGGGCGGTCGAGATAATCGACCTGTTTCCCAGATAGCGTTGGATCGGTGTCTCGACCCATTTGCTAACCTGTAGCCGCACGTGTGGTGCGCGCCAAGGCTGTCGCGAAGTTCATTCAAGGCGCCTCTTCGTCGGACTCGGGCCACTCGACCATGTCGACATGCCCGCAGTCGGTGCACTGAAACAGGAGGATCGCTGGGAGTTTGTGGTCGAGCCAGGGCAGTTGCCTGGCGAGCTTCATGCGCGCCGCGCAACGACGACAGATCAGCCTCGTCTTTGGCTGGTCGTCCATGCCTGATTATTGGCGTTCGCGAGTGCCGGCACGAAACAGGGAAATTCGTACGCCGCGCGTCGGTCGAAGCCACTTCGGTGGTGGGGGATCGGGTTCGCGTTCGGCGGTTCCGACGTATCCGCAGCCTCCGCATAAGTGGACGACCAGCCCAGACAGCGGGGCCGCACTGGCGGGAGCTTGCGGGCAAGCCGCAGCATCGCATCCCCACATTGGGGGGCAGATCGGTGCCGTCTCCCGGGTCTTTCCGAACAAGCATCGAATGGCCATGTCCATCAAGGCCATGCTGGATTGACTCACCAGCGGGCTTCCCTGAGTCAGGACGGGACATTGCTGGAGTAGCTGGAACGACCTTGCGACTTCGTGATTGTCCAGGAGCGTCCTGCTTAGGGATAACCACCACCCCCTTGGCCCCAAGGACGCGGAAGGCCCTGGTTTCCAAGCAGCCGGGGCCTTCCCGCATCAGCTATTTCGCTTTGCCGGCGCTTGCCTTCGGGCAGCCCGCTAGACAAGCCCTGACGGCCTGAGCCGTACCCCGGGATTGCATCCCACCGCCGCTGGCGACGTTGCTTCGGTTGCATTTCTCGATACAGGCTGGGTCCTTCTGAGCGTTCGCCGGAGTGACCGCGGCAAAGGACGCCACGAAGCCCGCGGCTAAGAGAGCAACAGCAATTTTCATATAACCCTCCCTACGTTACCTACGTAGGGTTGCGCCAAGAAGTGAGAGAGTCAATTAAAGAGCGCCCTCAATAAAGCGCCCCATTTTTAATGGACCTCAGGGTTGGGACGAATACTGTTCGGTATGGCGCCGCCGGCTGGTGCGAACCCTCCTGGGGTGCGGCGCTAAGGCCCCGCGGCATCCTTCAACCTCGGGGCCTTTCTGGTGCGCAGCGTCCCGCCCCCGAAAACGAATCCACGGCCCCCGCTAAGTCTGGGCGCGGGGCATTCCGACTCAACTCTCCGCAGCGGCCACCTAAATTAGCCGCATGCCGTCCCGCCGCTCCAAGAAAGACAGCCCAGCGAAGCTCGCCGCCCGGATGAAGCGCCGCTGGCGCGTCGTCCTGCTTCGCAGCAAGGGTGAAATCCTCGGCGAGGTCGAAGCCTCCGACGTGGCATCGGCCAAGGCGGCCGCAGCGGTCCAGTTTGATTTGGACGAAATCCAGCGCAACCGCATCATGGTGCAGGAGCTTGCCTGACGGCAGGACCATGAGCGGCGACACGATCCGGGGCAGGATAGGGGGCTTGCACTTGGCGCTGGCTGCGCTCAACGGGGTAAGCGCCGGCGAATTGGGGAACCGGACTAAGTCACATCGTCTCACCCAATTGGGGGGTGCGCCGAGCGACGAGCCGGTGAAACGAGGGGAAAGCCTTCGCCCAATGCCCTTATATTCCCCGTCATGTTCTTCGCGACATTAGATTGCGGCCAGCTGTGTCGGAAACCCGACCCAACCCGCATCGCGCTGCTAGTTCGCTGAAAACGCGTGGCTGGTTCGCTGAAAATTAATTGGCAATTGCCCGAACGAAGTTATGTTGAGTTCCGAATTTGGAACTGAACTGGTTCGAGCAATGCCCGCCCTTCTACAGAAGACATTCAAGATCGTTCCGGCGCCGCTTGTCATTGAAGCGCTGCCCAAGGCGCCGCCAGTGCTTGAAGCGCTTAATCCTACGGTCGAATGCAAATGTGGAAATTGCGGTGCCATCCTAATGCGTGGGGACGAAAGTAAAAACTACCCTCTCATCATCCTTTGCATCTCCTGCGGCTCGTACAATTCGACCGACGTCTGACCCCACTCAACCCGCAACAGATGCCTCTCTCGGCGTGCCTTCCGCACCGTGCCTCAATGATTTTTTGCCTTTCGTGGGGAACTTGCGGGCTGTAATTCCTGGCCTCGTTTCAATGCTTCTGCATCCTCTCGCCAGGCGCTTGCGAGCTTGAGCAACAAAGCACGCTGCTTGGGATCGTCCGCCTTTGCAGCAGCACAGAGGCATTCCTCCGCATGATTTTCATACACTTGAGCCAGAGTTGGCATGGCTAGCCCCTCCACCGCATAGGACCAATACTTGATGCGGGCTGGTGCGAAGGCACGTGACGGGGAATTTGCCTAATGCATCGCGTCCGCGGGCCGTGATCGAGACCGTCGCTTCGCGGAGGTTCATCTCGGCAAAATTCCGCATCAGCGCCTTGTCTAGCGTGTGACTCAAACCGGCCGCAACGATCTTCGTTTCAAGCAGCGGGGAAACCCCATCGAGCCATTCGAGCAATTTGCGCAAATTGGCGGGCATTTTTTTCTTCATGCAAACCCCCTCTGATTACCCCACGCTCAGGCTACTGCGGAAGCAATGGCAAGTCCTTGGGGTAGATCTGAATCGTTCTGAATCGGCCCGGGCAGCGCCGCAAGTGCTGCTTACAGCCCTGGGTCACCGTTGCCGTCTGCTCTCAGTGAAGGGCGGCAACACTGGATACGCCGTGAACGACCATCCCCGCGACGCCAATGGCGGGACAATCCAGATTGCGGCGATCCCGACGCCGCATTTAACGGAGTACGATTCCTGCAGGTTGTACTCCGTTGCCCTCCGCATACTCCCGAGCAACGAGCCTCCCAGGGGACGCCATGGTGTCCAATTCCAATCATCGCGCAACATGATTGTTTTCATGATAACAATAAGGGATATTTATTGCCATGCGGAGCCTCAATCTGGATCAGCTCAGGGCATTCGTTGAAGTGGTCGCACACGGCAACTTCACCGCCGCTGCTAAAGAATTGAATCTGTCGCAGCCTGCGGTCACGCATCAAATCCAGGAACTGGAGCGCCGTTTGAATGTCACGCTCGTGGAGCGGCTCGGCAAGCGCGCCTATTTGACCGAAGCGGGGGAGAAGCTGATCAAGCATGCGCGGTCGCTGCTGGACGAGGACTCGCGCACGCGTTCTGACATGCGCCGGTTTGCCGATGGGTGGCTCGGCCGAGTCCGCATTGGAACCAGCATGACTGTCCTGATGTACCTGCTGCCGTCGCTTCTACGGAAGCTCAAGACCGATCATCCGCAACTGGAAATCAGTCTCAAGGCAGGAAAGAGTGCGGAGACGCTGGAGATGTTGAGGACAAACGCGCTCGATCTCGGCCTGTGCGCGCTCCCGGTCGAAGATCCGGCGTTCGAGGTGACGCCGCTTTTCAAGGATGAATTGGTCGCGATTCTGCCTTCCGGCATGAAGCGAATTCCGAAAAAGGTGACCCCAGCATTTCTTTCGCAGAATCCGCTGATTCTCGTCAACGTGAACTCGGCTCTGCGCAGAACGGTCACCGGATGGCTCGGCGCCGCCGGGACTTCGCCAAAGCCCCTGATGGAGTTCGACAACGTCGAGGCGATCAAGAGCGTGGTGGCGGTTGGCCTGGGCGCCTCGATCGTTCCAAGCCTCTGCCTGGGCGCGGGCCACGTCTCCAACTCAAACATGATCGTCAGGCCGCTCAGTCCAAGCGCAGTGCGAGAGGTTGGATTGGTGAAGCTACGGGACAAGCGGAATACCGAAGCGATGAAGCTCGCTGTGGCAGCAATTCTCACCTTGCGCAAGCGAGGCTAGAGCCACTCGGCGCGCCGCCGCTACAGCGACCAAAAGGACTACGCGATGGAAGTAGCGCGGTTCCTCAAGAGCAAGAATCCGCACAGCATGGTCGAGGTCAAAGACCTGCAAAGTGGCGACGTGACTGCGGTGGCTCATCGGCCGGGGTAAGCGATGGCGCTCAAGCTCCGCCCGACCGGCCTCGGCTCCGGGATCGACAAGGACCGCCCTGACTACACCGTCGTTACCGGCGAGTGGGAGGTCGGTCGCATTTACGAGACCCGCGGCGGTCCCGACAATCTGCGCTCGTTCTGGTCGATGACCGTCAACGGCCCGATGACAAGATCGAACGGAGTGACGACCTTGGAGGAGGCCAAGGCGCATTCAAAAGTGTTGGGACGCCTAGAAGGTGTGGGCGATGTTGGAGGAGGTGCCATGACGCGCGGCGGGCTTGTTGTCGTGATCTTTTTTTTGTTCGGACTGCGGTAGTCAGTGGTCTTCTTGCCACCGCGCACAAGCACGGTCCGAACAACTGCCCCTCCATCTAAAAAGCGGATAAGTGAAAATTCGGTCGAAGGACTGCTATATGGTCTTGCGGTCAATGTCCTTGCCTCAATGCAATCGACGCATGCGAATTTGGCCGCCGCGATTTTGCACAAATGCGTGTGCGCATTTTATTGAATGCAATGGGCGAAGCCCGGTCTTGGGTTCTGAGAGCCCCAAAACGGAGCTGGCGTCCAATATGTCGAGCACCCAGCGTCCGGAAGAAATTGAGTTTCAAGGCGAGGGAACGAAGTGTCAATGTTTCGCATTCTTGGGGCGGAGTACGTTCAGATCGCGCCGGTATTCTGATGGAAGATTTCACATTCAAAGTGAACCTCGTCGCTGTGGTGCGAGTGCGTGCGGGGGACGAGAGCGTTGCACGCAAGACCGTTCCTACGGTCCTTGGAGCACCCGGCATCGCTGAAATCAGACTGGCCAATGAGAACAATGCTGCGACGGGCCGGCACGCAACGGTAACCGATGTCGATTTCTCTATCGGATCGGTCGTTCCAGCGAGAAATCGACGGCCCCGCACCACACGCTGAGTGGGCCCCGCCATCTTGCTATTCTTCTCTTCACAAAAGCCCGGCGCCGGCATGGTCGGTGAATGCATCGGCATCGCGTACGTAGCTCGACAAAACGTCAATGCGCTGTGCCGGCTGACCGAACGGCGTTCGCCCGGTGCTGTTTCCGGCCCTGACCGGGAACGTTTCTTGCCGCTCACAGGAAGGGTAGCCAGCAATGGGAGCGCGCACAATGACCATCAAAACCCTCGCCGCTGTGATCGGAACCTTGGCCATCATCGTCGTGCTGTTCTTCATCACAAAGATTACGACGCCAAGTCGTCTCGTGGCGAAGTCGGGTTTTTTCGCCGGCAGCAGCACCGACGATTGGGGTCGTGGAACAGGCGCTACTGGTTTCTGGGAACCTATCCGGGTGGAGGGCCGCCAAGAGCAGATGCCTCAGTAAGCAATTCGGTTTGCTGGTCGAGCCGAAGCTGGTCGAGAAAGTCGAGCCGAAGCTGAGGCGCGGGAGGGCGCGTCGATGACACAGAATGACTTCGCGTTCCGCATCGACCGGTGGACTGACGACGGCGAGCGCATCGTCGAGCACGTGGCGGGCGCCGAGGATTTCCAGATCGCGATGGCGACCTACCATGCTGCCCGCAAACGCTGGCCCAAAGCGGCAATGACCTTGCGCGGCAGGACACGTGGGTGATTGAAGACAGCCGGCGTACGCGAATTGGCACCCTTTTTTCGTTCCCGTGGTCCGAGAAGTCATTTTCGTTTCACCTCGTTTATCGGTGCCACCGGGTCCGCCACCGCCATAGCACTCGGCCATGGTAGCTGCGGCGAGTGCCATCGCGGCGTTCAAACGCCCGGTAGCGGCTTGGCCTCGCCGAACACGTCGGCGCTGTCCTTCTGCTGCTCCGCCTTGGTGGTGGCCGGTGCTGGCAATTTTGGCGCGCTCACCGGCGGCATGGCGAATTCGCTGATGGGGCTCGGCATCCCTGGCGCCGTTCGCTTCGTAACCGCGCGGCCGGCCTCAGCAAAAGCCCGTTGGACCTGTTCTTCATCTACGGTCCTGACGGCGGGAATACCTATGCTCAACAAGGCCAGCCGCCCTCTACGCCAGGCTCGCGACAAACTGCGCGCGTGGTACCTCTGGGCCGTCGCGAAGGGGGCACTTAAAAATGGCAAAGCCGAAGCCGCCCCCTTATCCGAAACCACCACGACCGCCGCCCGAACCGCCCCGGCCGCAACCGGGTCTCTGAAACCGCCGACGCGGCGCGCCCCGCTGTGGCCAAGCCCGCCGCTCTCGGGCGCCGTGGCGTTCGCACCAGTATACGAGCGCGTTAACGCTGTGGCATTCCGGCGACCTGATGATGTAACGTCTACATATGTAGCGTCTACAATATGCCCCGACTGCGCCGGCGGACGGCGGCGACGGCGCGACAGAGGCGATGGCGCCATGGCCGACGAGCGCCCCGTTAGGATTGCTTGGTCACCGCGCGGCAACCGAGCCCAGGTGCGGCTGCTGAAGTGCCAGGTGTTCGAAATCTTCTTCGGCGGCGCTCGAGGCGGCGGCAAGACTGACGGTGTGCTCGGCGAGTTCGGCGCTCATGCCAGCCGCTATGGCAAGGATGCCATCGGCCTGATGGTGCGCCGCTCGCGCGCAGAGCTGGTTGAGACCATCGAGCGGTCGCGCGAAATCTACGGCCCGCTCGGCTGGAAACTCAACGAGACGGAGAAGATGTGGCGTGCGCCGGATGGCGCCCGGTTACGCTTGGCCTATCTGGAGCGCGATGCCGATGCCGACATGTACCAGGGCCACAACTACACGCGAGTTTATGTAGAGGAGATCGGGAATTTCCCGAGCCCCGCGCCAGTGATGAAGTTGATAGCGACGCTGCGGTCCGGCGCGGGCGTGCCAGTCGGTTTGCGCGCTACGGGAAACCCGGGCGGGCCGGGGCATCAATGGGTGCGGCAGCGTTACATTGATCCCGCCCCCTTGGGCAACCGCATCATCCGCGACCCGCTGACCGGGCTTGAACGGGTGTTCATCCCATCGCGGGTCGACAATAACCAGCACATTGACGTTGAGGCGTACAAGCAACGGCTGCGGGCGTCGGGCAGCAAGGAACTGGTGCGCGCGTGGTTGGACGGCGATTGGTCTGTCACCATGGGGGCGTTTTTCGACTGCTTCAGTGTGGAAAGGCACGTCATCCCGCCGTTTACCATCCCGGCCGATTGGCTGCGCTTCCGTTCGATGGACTGGGGCTCGGCCTCGCCGTTCTCGGTCGGCTGGTGGGCGATTGTGCAGGATGACCACGCGCTGGCCAACGGAGGCATCGTCCTGCCGCGGGGGTGCATGGTCCGTTACCGCGAATGGTACGGCCTGCGCCCGGGGGAGCCGAATGTGGGCTTAAAACTGCATGCCGAGGAAGTCGGCAAGGGCATTGCCGCGCGCGAGCAGGGCGAGAGCATCGCCTACGGTGTGCTTGATCCGTCCGCGTTCAAGGAAGACGGCGGCCCGTCCATTGCCGAGCGCATCGCCCTTGGTTCGGGCGGCAAGGTGTGGTTCCGGCATGCCGACAACACCCGCGTTCCGGCGCGCGGTGCCATGGGCGGCTGGGATCAGGTGCGCTCCCGCTTGGTGGGCGACGGCGAAGGGCGACCGATGATTGTGACGTTTGCGACCTGCACGGAGTCGATCCGCACCGTCCCGATCCTGCAGCACGACCCGGATCGGCCCGAAGATGTCATGTCCGACAGCGAGGACCATTGTGGTGACGAATGGCGCTATGCCTGCATGTCGCGACCGTGGGTGCTGACGAAAGATGCGCCGACGCCGGAGAATATCAGCGGCTACCGGCCCTACCGAATGGACGCGAAGCCAGGGGATTGGTTGACGTACTGAGGCTTCGCGCCTTTTAGCTACAGGTCGTGAGCGCCAATCCTGTGCGATTGCGCAACAGCGCCGAGGAATTGAGCGTGCGAAACTTGGCAGTTCTGCACGTTTTTCTTGATGCGATTTTCGGCCTTATCTAGCGTGCAAATGTCACGTGCGGAATGGGAGGCTGATATGGCGATTGTGGGCTATGCACGGGTGAGCACGCGGGATCAGGACTTGGCGGGGCAGTTTGCCGAGCTGAAGGCCGCCGGGTGCGAGTTGGTTTACCGGGAGAAAGTGTCCAGTGCCGCTTCCGACCGGAAGGAGCTGGCCCGGCTGGTTCGGAAGCTTGAGCGCGGCGACACCGTAATCGTGATGCGGCTAGACCGGCTGGCGCGTAGCACGCGGGACCTGTTGAATATCCTGGACGAGATCGGCAAAGCGGGCGCCGGTTTCAGGTCGATCAAGGATACTTGGGCGGATACCACTACGTCGCATGGCCGGCTGATGTTGACCATCCTCGGCGGACTCGCGGAGTTTGAGCGCGAACTCATCAAGGACCGAACGGACGCCGGCCGGGTGCGTGCGAAGGCTCGCGGCGTGAAGTTCGGGCGCAAACCGAAGCTCAACCCGTTCCAGCGTGAGCAAGCCTTGGCGCGGCTGTCTAGCGGCGAGACGCAGGCTGAGGTCGCTCGCACCTATGGCGTGGATCGGGCAACGATCAGCCGGTTGGCCTCGCCGCTCCCTTTCGAGGCGGGCGCCGCGCTTCCCAGAAACTGAAGGGCCGACGTCGATGACGGTGCCGCGCCACCGCGGCAGCGTCTCTGTTACTCGGCTTCACTCGTCAGCAGCCCCTATTGCTGCCGGGATGCGCCGCGCGGCCGGACCAGTCGTTGTGATATCGTCCACGGCCTCGACATCAATTTCGGATTGCGCGTCTGGCGTGACGACCCGAGACATAATTGTCTCCTGCTGGGCAGCCTCGAATTTTTCATCGGTTGGGCCTGCATCTTCGTTCCGGGGCCGAATCGAATCGACTGGCATGTCATCCAAATTGTCGAAGTAGAGAACTATTACCCCGCCATCGACAACGATGACGCCATACTTCGCCAAGATCGCTTCGATCGTGAGAACTTCGCCGGCAGAGACCGCACCGCACTCGCCAGCGGTGTCCTCGTAGTAGTCGTCCGAACACAGTGGCGGCGACAATGACAGGTCGGGCGACTCTGCGGACGAAACCGTCGGAACGGCTACAAAGAAAAGTGCAAGTGCGGCGTAAAGAGTTTTCACCGGAGCCTCCACTTGTTGGCGAGGCGGCAGGCTCTCTCAGGTGGGTTAAAAGGCATTTACGATTGAGTTTTGAGGCTCCGTATTCGGGTGTCTGGTTAATTTGGACGCAGGCCCCACAGAGCCGCTCCGTATGCTTTCCTCGCGAAATACCTAGCCGCCCCGTGGTTGGCCGCGACGGAATGAACTCCAATTCAGGTTGATTCAGGTCCACCCCAAGGACCGGCTGACCCGGACGCGGCAGGCTCCTGATGCGTCAAACCGCCTGCGCGGCGGCGGCACCTGGGAGGGAGCCCATGCCCGGCATGAGGCGACGGGAGTTCGTAGCGCTGCGCTGCTCGCTCGCGCCGACGAGGTGATTGAATGAGGCGCCGCGAGTTCATCACGCTGCTCGGCGGTGCGGCGGCGTGGCCGTCCCCGGCGTGGGGGCAGCAGGCGGCGATGCCGGTGATCGGGTTCCTCCATGCCGGATCGCTCGACGGCTATGCCAACCACGTCGTGGCATTCCGCCAAGGCCTCAAGGAAGCGGGATTTATCCCAAATCAGAATGTGGCGATCGAATACCGTTGGGCGGCCGGCCAATACGACCGACTGCCGGCGCTAGCTTCCGAACTGACCGGCCGTCAGGTGGCCGTGCTGGTCGCGGGTGGGGGCGGCCTCTCGGTACGCGCTGCCAGGACAGCGACAACGACGATCCCCATTGTCTTCACGTCGGGTGCCGATCCGGTGCAGACCGGCCTTGTCGCCAGCCTGAGACGGCCCGAGGGCAACGTCACCGGCGTCAGCTTTGTCAGCCGGGCCTTGGCACTAAAGCGTCTCGAGCTGATCCGAGAGCTATTGCCGAAAGCAACTGCAGGCGCTGACCGGGCGAGCTTAGCCGACAAGCCCCCGTCCGGCTCCAACTGGATTCACGAAATCAAGCACGACGGCTTCCGGCTCATGGCCCGCCGCGATCCGGTGGGCATCCGGCTGATCACCCGCCGGGGCAACGACTGGACGCAGCGCTATCCGCTCGTGGTCGAGGCAGTGAATCACCTCAATGTGCGGTCATGCCTGATCGATGGCGAGGTGGTGTGCTGTGACGAGCGGGGGGTGGCTGCCTTCCATGTGCTCCGCAGACGCCGGAACGAGGCAACGGCGTTCCTCTACGCCTTCGACCTGCTCGAGCTGGACGGCACCGACCTGCGCCGCGAGCCGCTCGAGACGCGAAAGGCGACGCTGGCGAGCGTCTTGCGCCAGAGCAGCCCAGGCCTGCGGCTGAACGAGCACCTGGAGCACCCGGAGGGCGCCGTTGTATTCCAGCATGCCTGCAAGATGGGGCTAGAGGGGATTGTCTCTAAGAGGCTGGGCTCGCGGTACCGGTCGGGCCGGTCGCCGGACTGGCTGAAGTTCAAGAACCCGGAGGCGCCGGCGGTGAAACGAGAGGCAGAAGAGGATTGGGGAAGCTGACACGTGCGCGTCGCGGCTTGCGATAAACGACGACGCAGCGGGCTTGGGTTAGTTGGTCAATAGATCGAAGCGGCGACGCCGGGATAATCCAAGACTCCGCCAACTCCCGATTCTGAAATCCGGCCGTCTTGAAGATAAGCTGCTCGCGTCCGCGATGCGAACTCCACAACTCCACGGGAAAAGTCCCGTCCTCAGCCTCTGTTACGCGATATTCGTATGCCATACTGGCATAGTCCTGCTCGCTTCCGGCTTAATCGCCGGTGACCGACCGATTCGAGTTGGGCGGGTCCCGACCCCAGTGGGCGACATGGGTCGGGACCCTGCTGTCCCGGAACGCGATGTTCCGCGAACCATTCTTAGAGCATGCTTTGAACGGGAAGCAGTTTCCATTAAGTTTTGCGCCCCCAATTTTGTTAAGGCGAAGCGTTAAATATGCCGGAGCTATGGACTGATGCCCCTTACGATGCGCCCAACCGGCCTCGGCTCCGGTATCGACAAGGACCGGCCTGACTATGGCGTGTATAGCGGCGAGTGGTGTGTTGGCCGCATTACCAGACGCGCGGCGGTCCCGAGAGCCTGCGCTGGTTCTGGTCGCTAACCGTCAACCCTCCGATGACGCGCTCGGATAAGGTGGCGACTCTGGAAGAAGCTAAGGCGCAGTTTCAGAAGAGCTGGGACGCCTGGAAGGCGTGAGCGAAGCTAGAGGAGATGGACTGAAAAAAGAGGCGCCCGATGCTGATGGGCGCCAGAGAAGGAGGCTCACCGCACCATTGTGGTGAAGCCCAAGCATGGTGCCTGATAGATCGCGACCTGCCTCATTCCATCATTTGATTAACGGGATGCTTAAATGGTTATGGGCATCCCACAAAAGCAAAGACCCCAGCGCTGCCCAAGCACCGGGGGTCTCGTCACTTTGGGTGTCACGTCGGACGGGGGTCCGACCGGGCGAGGATTAGAGGCAAATGGTTAACGCGGCGTTGATTGCCGTCTGAGACCAGCAGCCCGGAATGCCTACGACGCCTTCACAGCCGGCAAGGAGACAGGCACGAACTGAGACGAACTAGTCGCTGATTCCTTGGCCGCCCGTGCAGCCGCTTCCAGTCGCAGCATATAGATTTCTGCCAACATGACCGCGCTCCTTACCAGAGGACTCTGGCAAGTTAGACGGCCACGGGCGACTCCGGTTCAATTGGTGCGATATTAACCTTCGCAAACTTGATGACTGCGTCATCCGGTGTTCACAGGCGGTGCTTTGAATTTGCGGTGGCTCGGGTGGCAGCCCTGCCTAGAGCTGTGTGGTCCTCGGAGCTCCTGCTGGCAGCTCTGGGGACCATTCTCGCTTCTGCTGCTTCAGAAGTTCGATGGCATGGGTCGCAGCCCGCTCGACTGCAGCGCGATCGCCGCCAATGATCAGCCCCGTATCTAAATGGGTGCCTCCACGTCGATCGAACACCCACCAGCGCCAAGTGATACTACCGGCGCGTGGATACTGCCGTATCTGTACACGGTATTTCTGTGGTTTGTCCATTGGTCCGATTTAGAATCGAAGTAGCTACGAGGCAAGGCCCGCAATTGTCATGAGCCGGTGATCTTGCGGGATTAGGCAGAGGTTGCTGCTTTGCCTCTTAGATGGATGCGAAGCGCATGGAAGTGCTGCGCGAAATAGTGCCAACGGCGCGCGTGATTGGCGCATTCGTGAATCCAACTCGCACCGACGCTGATGCTCAGTCGCGCGCCGTAGAGGACGCGGCGCGCGCACTTAGTTGGGAAGTGCGCATCCTTAACGCCGAGAGCGAGGCTGATATAGACGCCGCATTTGCCAGGGTGCTTGAACTGAAGATCAGTGCGCTGGTGGTTGGGGCGGACCCGTTTTTTAACAGCCACCGTGTCAAGGGGCAAGCTCGGGTTCGAGTGCGTTGTGCCGGAAGTAACGGGCCCGCCCTCCTACCATCCCTGGCCCTGCTCAAGCTCTACATCTACGGCTATCTCAATCGGGTGCAATCGAGCCGGCGGCTGGAGCGTGGGCGGTCGCAATCTCGAGGTGATCTGGCTTCTCGGCTGATTGGTCCCGGATGACAAAACGGCGGAAGAGGATTGGGGACGTTAGCCGAGGGATAGCGCGAGGTTTCGCCGTGTTACCAAGATTGATGGGGTGCAACGCGGGGATTGACGGTAGTCTAGCGCAACGCGACCAACGTCGATCAGGGGAGATTCATCGGGCATGTTTTGGGCGGCGACGATCAAGCAGGCAGCTTACGATCAAGAAACCATCTCAATGCTCAGTACCGTGCTTGAGCGAGCCGTCGCTGGGCTTCCGCGCGAGCAGCGCACCGACGAGCGTAAGGCCCGACTGGCATCTGGTATCCTTGCGGCGGCCGCAAGGGGAGAGCGAGACCCCATTCAACTTTACGCGCTAGCTCTGGGCGTTGGACCCTGGGAGCCAAGCATTGGCGGAACGCGCCCGACCTCCCAACCTGTCTGGGGCAGGGCCTAGACCCGACCTCGGGCGCGCCGGTGGTGAAGCGGGAGGCGGAGAGGACTGGGCGAAATGACCCACTTTGGAACGTTCGGGGCAGAGGAAGGGTTAGACGCCCCTGCGCCACACTAGGCCAAGGACGTTCAAAGAAGTCGTGGCGGCCCAAGACCCAACGGAGATGGCGCGCCTCGCTGTTTGCGCGAACGTGTCCCCGTAATCGAGGGAATGCGTCAGGTCACTGATATCCATCTCGGACCAGGGCTCACCTGAATTTGCGTCCATCGGTTCGGTACTCACTCGATGTATCTCCACGCCCCGCCGATGCATTGCGGCATGCATGCATTTCTAACGTCAGCAACTTAGGCGCAGTATGGGGGACCTCTCCTGATTGGCTAGCCGTATGCAGAGAGCAAACTCCTCGAAATCAGGATCGGGGCTCAAGTGCCTGTCTCGACCCTCCTTGCTTGCTAAGCAACTTGCCGGATTTGACGAAGTTCCTCAGCTGGCGTTTAGCCCGCGGCCACCAAAGAAAAACCCCGCCGCAGGTGGGGCCAGCGCGGGGCTTTCAACGGGCGGTTCGCCTTGGAGGGCTGACTCCTGGACTCCGAACCGAGCGTCGAGGCCAAGATGACACGCCGAAGAGAAAAATGATGCGTGCCCGGTTACCAAGCATCGCAAAGGGGCTGATTCAGTTCGAGTGTGGCACGGACACCACAGTCGGGGCGATCCCCGGCCCCCAATCAACGGCTACTCACCAGACTGGCTTCCAGGGATGAATGGAAGGCGTAGGCGGCGCTGGAGGAGGTGCTCTAGCCCGACGAGCACTGCCTCCGTACAGAGCGGATCAGGATCGCCATTGATCTCCGACGCGAAATGGCCTCCGCCGAATAGAAGCCGTGCTTCAGGGCGTTCTGGTTACCCCTCGGAGCGCCCGTCGATAGCCCGCCGTGCATCCGGCAGCGGCCGTTCGGCATTGCGGCGATAGGCACGGTCTCACGCTCCTTGTCCGTGCTCCACATCGCGGGCTCAGGTGCATGGGCAAGCTGCTTTGCATGGGGTTGATCCTCTGATTTCGGTCGGTCCCCTCCCCCCGGGGTCTCGACCACGCCTACGACCGCTTGGCCGCCGGAATGCACATGGACGTGCTCGACTGTGACTTTCTGCTGACCCTTGCCGCGGTGACGATTGAGCACATCGAGCAACAATGCGTAGGTGCGGGAGAGCTTGTTCGCCTGGCTCAAATTATCGCGCCGCCCCTCGAACGTCTGCTCGCCGATCATGGCACGCCGATAGCATTCCATGGCGGCGACTTGTTCTTCTCCGCGAGCTTTACGTTGTGCTGATCCTCTCGGCCAGTTCGTCTGGTAACGAACCCTCGATCTGTCCGTTTCTGGCAAGGTGGCGCTCGACTTCGCGCCAAGACCACAGGCGCGTGCCGCCGACATCCAAGCCGTTGTCGATAAGAACGTCACCGCAGCTAAAGCGAAGGGCGTCAACTAGCGCCTGCCCTCACAAATCTACACTTGGAGCTGTGGAGCGTCGATGTCCACGGGCTGGGTCAGCGTTTCATCGTCCTTCGGCGCCTTCGAGCTGTTTACTCGCTTTGACACCGGCCAACGCTGAAGGATGCCCTCGGCCGCAGGCAGCAATATCTCCAAGCCCACCTCGCGTTCAAGCCACGGCGTGAAATTGTCCGGTTCGAGGACCACTGGCATACGGTCGTGAACTTCCGCGACCATGGCGTTCGGTTCAGTGATGATCATTGTGCAGGACTTCAACGTCTCTCCAGTCGCGCGGTCTTTCTGTTCGTCCCATAGACCGGCGAACGAGATCACCTGACCATCGGTACGCGTGAAGTAGTGCGGCTGCTTGCCGCCGGGCGTGTCCTGCCATTCGTAGTAGCCGGATGCGGGGATGATGCAGCGAGTTTGCTTGAACGCTTCGCGGAAGAACGGCTTCGTCGTTACGGTTTCGACCCGCGCGTTGAACGTGGACAGCCTCGTCAGCTCTTTGAGCGGCTTCGACCACCAGCGCGGGACCATGCCCCACCGCATCGGCTGAAGGATGCGCGTGTAGTCGGAGGAGGTGACCACGTTGACGGTGTCAGTGGGGCAGACGTTGTAGCTCGGCTGAACGTTCGAAGCCGGCGACGTGAGCCGGTAGAGCCGCTGGATTTCGGCCCAGGTGTATCGGTGAGTGAAACGTCCGCACATGGCTGCCGATGTCTCGGTCGCGACCTAAACGAAATGCGTTGCTTCGCCCGTCCGTCTTCCTCGGGGACTTTCCTGAGCCGCTGAACGAAGCGGGGTAACCAAGCTATTTTGTGCCCCGGGTGTGCCCCTAACCATTTGAGTTAGGGCGAAACAAGAAGGGCCGCCCTGACGGGCAGCCCTTCCATTGTCGAGCCGTGGTCCGGCTAAACTGCTGTGACGACGCCGTTGATTAGACGGCACCGAGCCCTGTAGAGGTAGGGACCCAGCTCACAGATGCCGGCGACCGCGGCGATAGACAATGAGACACTGGATCACCTCCTTTCAGTTGTTGACGACTCGGATAGTTTACGGAGCATTCGGCGATTGTCAAAGCGAGGACGCGCGCCGAGATGGAACTTGCGCGCGATCAGTGTGGGCGTCGCAGCCGCTCGATCGTGGCGCGAGTGTGGCATGTCGGAGCTGACGCTGGCGCAGCCTGCTGAGATGCTTGACGGCCGCCGCCCCTGCGGCCCGGCGATGGCCGGCATGCAGCTTAGGGATGCTTCAGCGGCCTGTTCTCAGGATTGAGACGGTCAGCCTGCTGCACCGTGACCCTGCAGGCCGCTTCGCGCTCGGCTTCGGAAAGCGATTCGCTGTGGGTTCTGTCAAAGGCCTGCGGGCTGCGCAGGCACTCGCCGATGTAGTGCTCGATATATTCGACGTATTCGGGGGAGCCCGGTTTGACGCGCTCCGGCTGGCTGTAGCGGGTGATCATAAACATCGCCACCAGCCCACCGACGATTGCGGCCAAGGTCAGCCAATCGCGCAGCTTCATGACGCTCTACATGCCGTCCGGCACAGCACGTCCTTTTCTCCCTGATGCCGTCATGCCAAAAAGGCGATCTGGAAGAAAGGGCAAAAAAACAGTCATCGGCGGCAATTCAGAGGGAGAATGCCATGAGGAAGACACTTGCATTGTTGGCGGGCCTGTCCGCCATTGCCGCCGCGCACGGCGCCGGCGCCGAAACTCTGAAGGTCGCGGTCGCCCAGCGCGGGTTCTGGAACAGCACCTTCATCGATGTCGGGCTCAAGCAGGGTTATTTCAAGGAGGCCGGGCTCGACATTGAAATCCTTTACACCGAAGGCGGTGCGTCCACGCTCACGCCGGTGATAGCCGGCAGCATCGACATCGCCATGACCAACGGCATACTCGGCGTGGTCGCGGCCTATGCCAAGGGCATGCCGGTGAGGATCATCAGCGCGGAAGCGACCGGCGCCGCGGACGCGTTCTGGTATGCGCGACCGGAGAGCGGCATCAAGGGGCTCGCCGATACCAACGGCAAGACGGTCGCTTTCTCCTCGCCGGGTTCGTCCACCAATCTGATTCTGCTGCAGCTCATCAACCAGGCCAAGGCGACGCCCAAGCTTGTGGCCACCGGCGGCGCGCCCGGCACGCTCACGCAAGTGATGTCCGGACAGATCGACGTCGGCTGGTCGGTGCCGCCGTTCGTGCTGCAGCAACTCGCGGACGGGAGGCTCGTCATCATCGCGCGCGGCAGCGACGTCGCCGCCCTCGCGCAGCAGACCATTCGCGTGAACGTCGCCAACGTCAATGCGCTCAAGGAGAAGCGCGACGCGCTGGTGCGTTTTGTCAAAGTCCTCAAACGCTCCATCGACTGGGCGTATTCCGACCCTCATGCGATCGACAACTACGCCGAAATCGCCAAGGTTCCGCGCGCGCTCGCGCAGCAGACGCGCGACGAGTTCTTTCCGAAGCAGTCGCTGCAGCTTGCGGAGGTGAAGGGAATCGATGTGACCCTGAAACAGGCGCTCGAGTTCAAGTACATTCCCACACCGATGACGGTGGCGGAGGCGCAGGGAATGTTGGACATTCTCTACAAGCCGGACCAGAAATAGCAGCAGGTCGCGAGCGCCGAAATGCATGCGCCAAACACGAAGGAAGCGAGAATGAACCCGCAGCTCGGACTCGACATGACGCCGCCGCAACAACGCCCCCACGCTCCCGCCGCGATCGGCATTCTCGCCTGCGTCGCGGTCCTCGCCGGGCTGTTTGCTCCGCCGGCGCGTGCGCAAGCCGTGCCCGACTACGCCGCCATCGTGGCAGCGCCCGACCGCAGCGACGCCGACCGCGAGACCGACAAGCGCCGCGATCCGGTGAAGCTCCTTGCGTTTACCGGCGTGCGCCAGGGCATGAAGGTGCTCGATATGGGCGCAGGCGGCGGCTACAGCACCGAGCTGATGGCGCGCGCCGCGGGCCCGAGCGGCAAGGTCTATGGCCAGAACGCTCCCGACCTCGGCGGCCGGGCGAAGGAGCGGATCGAGGCGCGCTTGCAAACCCCGGCGATGAAGAACGTCGTCATGCTGGCGCGGCCGTTCGACGACCCGCTGCCTGCCGATACGCGCGATTTGGACCTCGTCACCTTCTTCTTCTACTACCACGATACGACCTACATGCCGGTCGATCGCGCCGAGATGAACCGCAAGCTCTTCGTCGCGCTCAAGCCGGGCGGCGTTCTGGTGATCGCCGACCATTCCGCGCGGCCGGGCGAGGGCACCTCGGTCGCGAAGACGATCCATCGCATCGAGGAGAGCGTGCTGCGCCGCGAGGTCGAGGCGGCCGGCTTCAAGGTGGTCGGCGAGGGCGACTTCCTCCGCCACCCCGAGGACACCCGCGATTTCTCGGTCAACCGGCCGACCGGACCAGTGGACGAGTTCGTGCTCAAATACCAGAAGCCGAACTGACGGCCGAAGCTGTTTCTGTGAAATCGGTGGCCGTCATTCCGGGCCCCCTCGCTACGCTCGGTCCCCGGAATGACGAGCGGGGCTGAAGGCGCTAGTGTCCCGATTCCGAAGTTCGCATCATTGCGCGGCACACTCGTTTGCGAACTTCGGAATCAAAGGGACACTAGCAATCTATGATTCTAGTGCGGTTTTTGGATTTGAAGTTCCTACACAAACGCGCGGCTATAATGATAGGAACTTCAAATCCACCGCACTAGTGCAGACGCGCCTGCACGAGGTAGCCGAGAATGGTTTCTTCGCCGAGTTGCTTGCAGGCTTCCAGCCGGTGGAGGCCTTCCACCAGCACGAACCGGTCGCCATCCCGCCGTACCATGATCGGCGTCTGCTGGCCGTCCTTCAAAATGCTCTCGGCGATCTCCCGCGCCTTGGCGACGTCGAGCGTGGCGCGCCGTTTCGCCGGCACATAGATTTTCGCAATCGGGAATGTCTCGCGCTTCATCATGGCGGATTCGTCCCGTTGCGATCGTCCTGTCTGGTCACGTCCTTTCCCCTTCCTGCGAAGCTCAGGTTTGCAAAGCGCCCGGCGCGGCCGATGCGACGCCGGGCGTTCGCCGCCTGCAAGGCTGATGCGCTCACCGCGCCAGCGGATCGGGTCGCAGCTGGAAGCGCACGACCTTGGGCGACGTGCCTTTGCCGCCCTCGACGTGGGCGGGCGTGCGGTTGCCGAACGTCGACCACAGCCCGCGGCCCTTCCAGCCGCCGTTCGGGTCGTCGATGCGGCCGTCCATCCATTTGGCGTAGTAGCCCATCGGATAGGGAACGCGCAGATTGATCCACTGGCCGTTGACCAGCGCGAGCAGCGACTCGTTGGCGTTGCCGGTCGCCATCGGCACGTTCTCGCCCAGTCCGAACGTGTTGAACTGATCGACCCAGGTGTAATAGCTCGCCTCGGCGGAGCCGGTCTCGCTCACGTTCTGCAATTGCGGGCCGGGGAACGGATAGAGCGTCCATCCTTCGGGGCAATGCTTGCCGGTAGCGGCCGGGCCGTTGAGCGGGCCGGTGCACTTGCGACGGTCGAAGCTCGCCATGTGCCCGCTCGACAGCGGCACCCAGGCAACGCCGTTGCGGTCGATGTCCATGCCGCGCGGCCCGTATCCCGGCATCGGCGGCTCGTAGATTTCGGCCAGTGTCGTCGCCGGCGGATTGGCGCCCGGGTTCACGCGGATGACGTAACCTGGGAACGTCAGCACCGATCCCCACACCGTATTGTCGACCGGATTGATGCCGATGCCGTAGAGCGCACCGGTGATGCGCTTGTCCTTGGCCGGATCGACCGGCTGGTTCGGCTCGACATAGTCCTCGTCGCGCTTGCCGTTGCCGTTGGTGTCAAGAACGATAGCCGACCAGCCCTGGGACTGGGCCTCGTCACCGGTCTCCTCGAACTTCTTGCGGTTGAGCCAGCCGATCACGCCGCTCTGCGGGCCACCGGCGCTGGTCCACAGCGTATTGTCGGCATCCTCGGCGAACACCAGATGGTGCGTGGGGAAGCAGGTGCGGATCAGCGTGATCTTGCCGGTCTTCGGATCGTACATCGAGAGGTGGCGCGTGGACTGCTCGATCGGCGTGAGCTTCGCCGAAGGATGTTCGGAGCCCTTGCGGCAGAAGTCCGGATTCGCGAATTGCCCGACGCGGGACGTGAACCAGACCTGGCCTTTCTCATCCATCATCGGATTGTGCATGCTGGCCTGGCTGTCCCAGATCACCTCTTCACCCCAATAGGGCGAAGGCGCCATGCTGTTGTTTTTGGATGTCGGCGTCTTGGGATCGCGCACCGGCATCTTGATCGCGGTCGCCGCGTGCGCCTTGGGATCGAGCACGGGGAAGAAGTCGGTGCTGTCCTCCGTCGATCCGTAGACCTTTCCGTAGGCGTTGACCGTGGGCTTGCGCTTGTCGGTCGAGATCTGGTCGTGCAGATACGCCTTCGGATCGGACCAGTCCCACACCGAGATGACGATGTTGCGCTCGGCGCCCTGCGGGCGCACCGGTTTCGCGGCCGGCAGTTCGCCCGCGGCGATCCGGTCGGTCCAGTCCGCGAACAGCTTGAGCGCGCGCGGCACGTCGAGGCGGCCCATGGCATTCGCCATCTGCACCTGCGCCTGGCCGGACATGATGCGCCGCGCCCAGGCTTCTTCCGGCTTCATGTCGGCGAAATCCTTCGGGATCGTGCGCGTCGCCTTGTTGCCGAGCTGGTGGCAGGTGTAGCAGCCATTGGTCTTGACCACATCGAGCCACTGCGCCTGGCTTCTGATGTTGGTCGGCATGCCATTGCCTTGGGACCCGGTGCCCGGAAACTCGCTCTTGTCCGGCACCTTGAGCATCGAATACCAGTAGATCGCCGGATAATATTCCGCCGCCGCAGCGGCGCTCGGCGCCGGCACCGCGGTGAGGTTGAGGATCTTGCCGGGCGCGGTCGCGACCTTGGGCGAGTCGACGAGACCGTAGCCGCGCACCCAGACATTGTAATTGGCCTTCGGCAATTCCGGCAGCACGTAGCGGCCCTGATCATCGGTCACCACGATCTTGGCGAACCTGGTCGGAAGATCGGTGGTCTCGGCAATCACCCAGACGCCGGCCTCCGGCCCGTTCGGGCCGCTGACCACGCCGCCGAGATCGCCGTCACCGACGCTGACACCAGGCGGCGCGCTCTGCTGCGCGCGCAACTGCGCCGCGGGAGTGCTCAACAGCACCGCGACCCCGATAGCGGCCACGGACAAATAAAGACTGGTCTTGAGTCTCATGGTGCGCTCCTCGCGTTCGTGTTGGTTTTGTTTTGTCTTGTTTCGGTTTTGACAATCACAGCGCCTGCGGGCGGATCTGCGATCCGGCTCACGAGCTGACGAGTCGAACGCCGCCGAGCGCTTTCGCCGCATATCCATGCACAGTCCATTGCCGCCCGCAACGGCATCCGCGACCGGCCGGCGCAACGGCTTACCGCGCGGCACGGAGCCCGAAGCGGATCGCGTGGCGGGCGGTTTCCAATCACACGCGGATGTGAACATCGCAGCGCACGCGCGCGCCATGGAACCCGGAACGGAACGCGCCCGTGGGTCGTTGCCGACCAGCGTCACACCGTTTCCGTGTTGTCAGTCAAGAGAATGGAGAACGCGTCATGAATATGCCTTGCAAACTCCTCGCCGCAGCTGTGCTGGCCACGGGTGCGGCGGCGTTTGCCGCTCCGGCCGGCGCCGCGCCGATTGCTGCGCCCTCATCGCTGCACAACGCCGCGGCGAACGTCCAAACCGTGCAGTGGCGGCGCGGCTGGCGCGGCAACGGTTGGGCACCGGCGGCCGTGGCCGGCGCGATCGTTGGCGGCGCGATCGCCGCAGCGCAGCCGTGGAACTACGGCTATTACGACAATTACGGGTATGCTCCAGGCTACGCCTACGCGCCCGGCTACGCCTCCGGGCCGGCAGGCTATAACGATTACGCCTATGCACCCGGTCCCGCCTATGCACCCGGTCCCGGCCTATGCACCCGGTCCCGGCTATGCGACAGGCTATAGCGGCGGCGACGATGGCGCCTACTGCTCGCAGCGCTTCCGCTCGTACGATCCGTCGTCGGGCACCTATATGGGCTACGACGGCCGGCGCCACTCCTGTCCGTAACGCGAATTGAGAACTCTATCAGAGCTCTACCGCGGTCGTGCACTGACGGCCGTTCGTGGCGAAGGACCGCGCGTGCGGTCCTTCGCTTTTCAGATCGCAACAAGCAGTTCGGAAATGAAATCGCCCGACGCTGAGCCGCAGCGCCGGGCGATCGATCTTCGCGCGGATGTGGCTTACTTAGCCAGCGGGTCCGGACGAACCTGGAAGTGCACAGCCATAGGCAGTCGTCCTTTGCCGCCCTCGATCAGCCAGGGCGTGCGGTCACCGCTCGACGACCACATTCCGCGGCCCTTCCAGCCGCCATTCGGATCGTCGATGCGGCCATCGAGCCCCTTGGCGTAGAAGCCGAGCGGGTAGGGCACGCGCAGCAGCACCATCTTGCCGTCCTTGAGGGCGGCGAAGCCGTCCTGCAGGTTGGCGGTCGAGATCGGCACGTCCTTGCCGAGCCCGAGCGTGTCGTGCTGGTCGACCCAGCTGTAGTAGCTCGCTTCGGCGCTGTTCTCACCGATGCCCTGGAAGCCCGGACCCGGATACTGGTAGAACGCCCAGCCTTCCGGACAGTGGTCTCCAGTCGCCTTGGGGCCGTTGAGCGGCGCCTTGCACTTGCTGCGGTCGAAGCTGCCGATATGGCCGCTGGCGAGCGACACCCACACCACGCCCTTGCTGTCGATATCGCCGCCGCGCGGGCCGAAGCCCGGCGTCGGGACGTTGAACACCTCGGCCAGTTGCGTGTCGGGATCGTAGCGCATCACGCCGCCGCGTCCCGCGAACACGCCGACGGTGTACCAGATCGAGCCGTCGGCGGGATTCGGCATGACGGCGTAGGTGCCCGAGCCGCCGGTGATGCGCGCGTCCTTGGCGGCATCGGCCGGCTGATTTGGCTCGGTGTATTCGTCACGCTTGCCGTTGCCATTGGTGTCGAGCACGAACGGCGACCAGCCTTGCGCCTTGGCGGCGTCGCCGGTCTCGTCGAAGATTTTCATGTCGACCCAGCCCGCGATCCCGCCGGCGCCGCTGGTCCACACCCGGTCCTTGGCGTCGAACTGCAGATGATGCGAACCGAAGCAGGTGTCGACGAAAGTGTATTTCATCGTCTGCGGATCGAGGATGCTGACCTGGCGGACGTTCTTCTCGATCGGGAACGCCTTGGCCGAGGGATGCTCGGAGCCCTTCTTGCAGAAGTCGGGATTGTCAGGACCGCGGATCGCCGCCGCGAGCCACACCCGGCCTTTGCCGTCGAACATCGAGTTGTGATTGTTGACCCGGCTGTCCCAGATCTTCTCCTCGCCCCAATAGGCCGACGGCGCCACCGGCTGTTCGACGGCGGCGTGGCCGGGCCCGAGCGATTCCGGCATCTTCGGATCGCGCACCGGTGCCTTGAAGTTGGTCACCGTGTGGGTCTTGGGATCGAGGATGGGCAACACGTCGGTCGCGTATTCGGGCGAGCCGAACAGCTTGCCGTTGGCGTTGACGGTCGGATTGCGCCGGTCCGACGAGATCAGGTCGTGGAGATACTGCTTCTCGTTGCCCCAGTCCCAGGTGGTGACGACCACGTTGCGCTCGACGCCTTGCGGCCGCGGCGGCTTGGCGTGCGGCAGCTCGCCCTTGGCGACGCGATCGGTCCAGTCGCCGAAATATCGATACGGCGCGCCGCCGAGGTAGCCGGCGAGCGGATTGATCATCAGCGGGGCGGCCTGGCCCGACATGGTGCGGCGGCGCCAGGCGTCCTCGCCCGACTTGAACTCGCCGAACGCCGCCGGGATCGTGCGGGTGGAGAGCTGGCCGAGCTGGTGACAGCCGACGCAGGCCCGGTTCTTGATCACGCTGAGCCACTCGGCCTGGGTGATCTTGTCGGGAATATCGTTGTCCTTCTTGCCGAACTCGCTGGCGTCCGGGATCTTCAGCATCGAGTACCAGTAGATCGCCGGATAATATTTAGCCGCCTCGGCCTCGTTCGGCGCGGCCACCGCCTTGAGATCGAGCTGCTTGCCCGGCTCGCCGTCGACCTTCGGCGAGTTGACGAGGCCGTAGCCGCGCACCCACACCTTGTATTTGGCCTTGGGAAGGTCGGGCACCACGTAGCGGCCCTGGTCGTCCGTAACCACCATCTTGGCGTAGCGGGTCGGCAGATCGGTGGTCTCCGCGATCACCCAAACCCCGGCCTCCGGTCCGCTCGCTCCGGTGACCACGCCGCCGATATCGTCGTTGTCGATGGCGACGGCGGTCTGCGCCCGCAGCTCCGCCGGCGCGGCCGCGAGCACCGCGGCGAGGGCGATCGCCGCTCCGCTCAAATACAGCCTGTCTTTGACTCTCATTCGTGCGCTCCTCGTGCTTTTGTTTGGTGGGGCATTGTGCGTGGGCGATTGCGCGCGGCCCAGCCTGCGCGTTGGGCGCGATTGTGCATCGGCCCGCGCCGCTCCGCAACAATGCCTCGGTTGAAATCGGCCCGCCGGCCTGGAGCGGTCGTGGCACGCCGGAGCCCCCGGTGGGTACCGGGACCGGCCGGGGCAATCCTTGCGTTTGTGCAATTGGCGTGGGCCGCGCGACGTCCTATATGAGCCCTCGCAGCTCTGGAGGTTCAATTGTCCCAGCCGGTCATCGTCTCGATTCCCCATCACCTCGGTCGCGAGGAGGCGGCGCGGCGCATCAAATCCGGGCTCGCGGCGGCGCGCACGAACTATTCCGCGCTGCTCAACATCCGGGAGGAGACCTGGAACGGCGACAGCCTCGTCTTCAACATGAGCACGTTCGGCCAGAGCGCGGCGGGCCGCATCGATATCGCCGACGATCACGTGCGCCTCGAGGTGACGTTGCCCTGGCTGCTGGCGAAGTTCGCGGAGAAGCTCACCCCCGCGATCCGCAAGGAAGCGACCCTGATGCTGGAGAAGAAGTGACGTCGTGCGCCGCGCGATCCTGCGGTCGCGTCGGCCGGTTGCGGCCCAGTCCCGCCCACCGCATCCTTGCTCCTGCCGGTGACAACGTGATCTGCTAGCGTCCCGGTTTCGACGTTCGTATCCCTTTGCAGCACGCGCTCATACGAACGTCGAAACCAAAGGGACACGTTCCTATGAATGACTCGCGGCAATGCTGATAGGAACGTCAAATCCGCCACACTAGCGCACGTCACCGTTCCCCATCCCGGTTGCAGCAAGTCTCATCGTGACCTCTCTCACCACCTCGCGCGCCGGTAGCCGTCTGGCGCAGATCGGCCCGGCTTTGCTCGGCGCCTCCTCGTTCGCCTGCGCGGACGTGCTGGGCAAGGTCGTGCTCAACGACGGCGCCGACGTGCTGACGATGTCGGCGATCCGCGGCGCGCTCAGCATTGCGATCCTGTATGCGTGGCTGCGGTTCAATCCGCGTCCCGCCTTTCCACCGCGCGCGAAATGGATCTCGCTCGGTCTCGGCGCGCTGTTTGCGGGCAACGTCTATCTCCTGTTCCAGGCGTTCCAGACCGTCCCGGTGCCGATCGCGATCCTCACCTATTTCGTCTATCCGCTGCTGACCGGCCTGGCGGCCGCGGCCACCGGACTGGAGAAGATCACATGGCGGGGCGCGCTCGCGGCGATCGCCGCGTTTCTCGGGCTCATGCTGATGATCGGCGCGCATCCGACCACGCTGGCGACGGTCGGCATCCTCGGCGCACTTGCGGCCGCCTGCTGCCGCGTGGTGATGCTGCTGGTGACGCGCGCGACGCTGCAGGGAACCGACCCGCTTCAGATCACCTGGTACTCGATCGTCTCCTCGAGCGTGCTGTTCATGGCGGCCGCGCTCGTGGCCTGGCACTGGCAGCCGCCGGCGACGATGTCGGGCTGGGTCGCCCTGATCGCGCTGGCCGTGGCGGTCATGGCCGGGATTCTCGGGGTGTTCGCCTCGACCGGACGCATCGGCCCGTTTCGCACGGCGCTGTTCATGAATCTCGAGCCGCTGCTTGCCACCATCGGCAGCGCGCTGTTCCTGGGCGAATTCATCACGCCGCTGCAGGCGCTGGGCGGCGCCGTCATGCTTGGGGCGCTGGTCGCGTTCCAGCTGCGCAGGTAGCGCAGGGCAGGGGATGACCCCGTCCTGCGGCGCCGACCGTCTTGCGCTCAGAGCAGGCGTTGCGCTTCGTCCTCGTTCGGCACGTGCCCGTCCGGCGTGAGCTGATCGACGAAGCGGGGGAGATACTGCCGCAGCCCTTCCAGCAGGTCGTCGCGTCCCATCCCGGTCTGCTGCGAAAGCGTATTGAGCGTGTCGCCTCCGAGCGCGCTCGCGAGGTCGCCATCGGAGATTGTCTTGTTCGGCCCGGTGCCGATCCACGAATGCGCCACGTCGCCCTGGCCGTTCTCCTGGAACTGCTTGAGCAGCCCGCCGAGCCCGCCATTGAGCACCGTGCCGGCCGCCGCGCCGCCGAGCACGCCGCCGAGGGTGCCGCGCAGCAGATCGCCGAGATTGCCGCCGTCGGCCGGTCCGGCCCCGGCGCTGCCCGAGCGCGGCGCCGGCTGTGGCGCCGGACGTGGCGTCGGCGCGTCGGCGCGTTGCATATGTTTCTGCGCGTAGATCGCGAGCAGGGCCAGCATCGCCTTCGCCATCGGCGACATGCCCTGGCTGCCCGCCTGGTTCGTCGCCGGACCCGCCGGTGCCGGACGTGCGCGCGGATCGCTGGCGGCGCTTCCAATGCTGTTGAGAATGTCGAGCAAGCCCATATCGACCTCCTGACTGGTCCCAACCCCGCAGCAGCATCTGCTGCCGGGATGACTGTTGCAAGACAGTTGGGATGTGCGCCGCGCTGCGTCCTGGCCAATGCCAGTGTCCCGATACCGGAGCTCGCACCATGCGGGCCGCCTTCGCTTGCGAACGTCGGAATCGAAGGGCAGCAGCGATGTATTGAGCTGGTGTGTTGTTCGGAACGTGTCCCGCCGCCGGAACATGCCGGCGTCACGGCCGTTGTTGTGTACCCATGCCCGTCATCCATCGATGCCCGTTCATTCCGGGGCAGTTGGGAAAACCGCGCAGGGCGCACCAGAGGACGACACCATGAGCATCTTCGGCAAACTCGTTTCCGCGATCTTCGGCTCCTCGCACGCCGCCGAACCCGCACCCACGTCTTGGAGCCCATCGGCACCCAAGCCGGCATCTCCGGCTGCGCCGGCCTCCCCGGCTTCGCCGGCCGCGCCGACAAGTTCACCGGCGAGCGCGGGCGTACCGGGGGCAACGGGCAAGCCGATGTCGCGTCCCGAACTCGAAGAGCTGATCAAGAAGACTGCCTCGGAGCAGCGGGAAGACTTGAACTGGCGGGAATTGATCGTCGACCTGATGAAGCTGTTCAAGCTCGACAGCGGCCTCGGCGCTCGCAAGGAGCTGGCCAAGGAGCTCGGCTATACCGGTGCGCTCGACGGCTCGGCGGAGATGAATATCTGGCTGCACCGGCAGGTGATGACCAAGCTCGCCGAGACCGGCGGCAAGGTGCCGGAGCATCTCAAGGCGTAAGGCGCCGGCCTATTGCGCTCTCTCTCTCGTGTCCCGGGCGAGTGCAGGGAGCGCTCTTGCGCGAGCGCAACGAGAGCCGGGACCCAGAGGCAACACGACGGACGTTTCAACTGTCCATTGATTTTGCCGTGTAGCTCCTAGGTCCCGGGTCTCGCTGCGCTCGCCCGGGACACGAGAGTGAGGTGCGCGCACGAGCGTGCGAAGTCTCGGCTCGCGAATGAGCCGTTGGCCGCTTCTTATTTCACGATGTCAAACAGCGCAGTGTTGTTCGTTCCCGCGGCGCGTTGCGGCGCCCGGGTTGATCTTTGTCTCTTAGCGTCCACCCCCAAGAGGGGTGGGCGGAGCGCCGACAGGCGCACTATCTCTGTTGTCGCGTTTGCGAGACGCGACTGGTCCGCGCGAGTGAGGCGCGGCGCGTCCCATGACGCGGGACGCTCGCCTCTCGGCGCTCCACCGTGGCGATTTTCGGCCGGGGGCCGCGCTTCCATCTCCGGCATTGCCTCCGGATCCGTGCAGCGAGCTCCTCGCAGCCAGGTCATCGTGCCTGGCGGGCGGTGTCCCGGACCTCCCGAGCCCGCGGTTACGAGCCGCGGCCGCAGGACGCCACTCCCCGCTCCGCCTTTCAGGACCGTCTCCGGAAGACGCCCCTCCATGAGCGAGGAGGCAAGTCTTGTACTATATATTCGCAACGTAGTCAATAATTATCTTCGTTACGTAGCTAAAAATATCTGTACATCGCAATAAATCTCGACGTGGTGGACGGGACAACAGCGTGTCTTCCGCACAGCGTCGGATCAGATGCGAAAGCTCACACCCGTTCCACGAAGCTGTCCACCACACGCTT
The DNA here is from genome assembly GCA_963725065.1 of uncultured Alphaproteobacteria bacterium. Taxonomy (GTDB): domain Bacteria; phylum Pseudomonadota; class Alphaproteobacteria; order Rhizobiales; family Xanthobacteraceae; genus VAZQ01. Next base: position 420,345 of record CAVRXD010000053.1, on the reverse strand, counting down.
TTCTCCGGCCTTGTCGAACGCGATGGTGAGCTTGTTGCCGTCGATGGCGGTGACGTTGCCGTTGCCGAATTTCTGGTGAAACACGCGCTCGCCGACCGCGAAATCGGAGACGGCTCCGGTTGACTTGGCGACCAGCTCGCCTTCGATGGTGAGGGGAAGGCGCGCGCGCGGTCGTGGACGGCCGCGATTGAAAGGGGGAGGGGACGCTGGGGCATCGTCCGTGCCGATGTCGCGCGCCGCGTATTCGTCCGCGTCTTCGGAGAATCCGCCTTTGTCGCCGAAGCCGCCGCCGAAGCCGCCGCGGCCGCGCGCCTGCGCGCGCTGCCATCCCGGCGTGCTGTAGCTCGAGCCGAAATGGGTCATCTCGTCGAAACGCGAAGCGCCGGTGTTGCCGTAGGAGGAGAAGCTGCCCTTGGATTCCGTGATCTCGACGTCGCCTTCCGGCAGCTCATCGAGGAAGCGCGACGGCACGTTGGACGACCATAGGCCGTGCATGCGCCGGTTGGCGGAAAAATAGATTCTCGCGCGCCGGCGCGCGCGCGTCAGCCCAACATGCGCCAGTCGCCGCTCCTCCTCGAGCCCGGCGCGGCCCTGGTCGTCGAGCGCGCGCTGATGCGGGAACAGGCCTTCCTCCCAACCCGGCAGGAACACGGTGTCGAATTCGAGCCCCTTGGCGGAATGCAAGGTCATGATCGAGACCGCTTCGCCCTCGCTCTTGTCGGTGTCCATGACCAGCGAGATGTGCTCGAGGAAGCCGCCGAGATTTTCGAACTCCTCCATGGAGCGGATCAGCTCCTTGAGGTTTTCGAGCCGGCCGGCGGCGTCGGCCGAGCGATCCTTCTGCCACATCTCGGTGTAGCCGAACTCGTCGAGCACGATTTCCGCCAACTGGGTGTGGGGCAGGGCGTCCTTCTGCGCGCGCCAGCGCTCGAATGCGGCGAGGAGATCGCGCAAGGCGCCGCGCGGCTTGGGCTTGAGCTCGTCGGTCTCGATCAGCGCGCGCGCGGCTTCGGTGAGCGGCACGCGCTTCCTGCGGGCGTGGTCGTGCAGGAACTGCACGGTGGCGTCACCCAGGCCGCGCTTCGGCACGTTGACGATGCGCTCGAAGGCGAGGTCGTCGGCGCCCGAGTGCACGACGCGCAGATAAGCGAGGGCATCGCGGATTTCCTGGCGCTCATAGAAACGCGGGCCGCCGATCACGCGATACGGCAGGCCGAGCGTGACGAAGCGGTCCTCGAACTCGCGCATCTGGAACGAGGCGCGCACCAGGATGGCGACCTCGTCGAGCGGGTGCGGGCGCCCGTTGCCGTCGTTGCGCTGGAGCTGTTCGATCTCCTCGCCGATGGCGCGCGCCTCCTCCTCCGAATCCCAGCACGAGGTGACCTGCACCTTTTCGCCCGGCACGTCCTCGGTGCGCAGCGTCTTGCCGAGCCGGCCCTCGTTGTGCGCGATGAGGTGCGAGGCGGCGGCGAGGATGTGCCCGGTGGAGCGGTAATTGCGCTCGAGCCGGATGACCTTGGCGCCGGGAAAGTCGTGCTCGAAGCGCAGGATGTTGTCGACCTCGGCGCCGCGCCAGCCGTAGATCGACTGATCGTCGTCGCCGACGCAGCAGATGTTCTTGAGCGTGCGCGCAGCGGGGAGCGCAGCATCTGCGTCATTCCGGGGCGCGGGCGCAAGCCCGCGAGCCCGGAATCCATCATCGTTGTCCGTGGTTATGGATTCCGGGCTCGCGCCTTCAGCGCGCCCCGGAATGACGTCGGAACGTGCCGCTCCACCCGTATTCTGCCCCAGCAGGCGCAGCCACAGATACTGCGCTACGTTGGTGTCTTGATACTCGTCCACCAGAATGTAGTGGAAGCGGCCCTGGTACTGGCGCAGCACCTCGGGCTGCTCGCGGAACAGCCGGATGCATTCGAGCAGCAGGTCGCCGAAATCGGCGGCGTTGAGCACCTTCAGGCGCTCCTGGAAGGCGACATAGAGCTTCTTGCCCTTGCCGCCGGCGAAGCTCGCGGCTTCCCCGGCGGGAACCTGGTCGGGGGTGAGGCCGCGGTTCTTCCAGCTGTCGATCAGGCCGGCGAGCACGCGCGCGGGCCAGCGCTTCTCGTCGATACCCTCCGCCGCCAGCAACTGCTTGAGCAAACGAATCTGGTCGTCGACGTCGAGGATGGTGAAGTCGGGCTTCAGGCCCACCAGCTCGGCGTGGCGGCGGATGATCTTCACGCCGATGGAATGGAAGGTGCCGAGCCACGGCATGCCCTCCACGATCTGTCCGACCATGGTGCCGACGCGCAGTTTCATCTCGCGTGCGGCCTTGTTGGTGAAGGTGACCGCGAGGATCTCGTTCGGCCGGGCGCGTCCGGTCGCGAGGATGTGCGCGATGCGCGTGGTCAGCACGCGGGTCTTGCCGGTCCCCGCGCCGGCGAGCACCAGCACCGGCCCGTCGAGCGTCTCCACCGCCAGCCGCTGCTCCGGGTTGAGATCGTTGAGATACGGCGCGCCCGCGGCGGCGCGCGCCCGGTCCGCGATCCCGCCGGGTCGCGGCAGCGGCGGCACGGCACTGTCATCGCGCGGCGATTTGCCCGGTTCGGCCATTCTGGTTCCGTGATGGGGCCGGCGGCTCGGGCCGGCGCGCCGCGGGTCGCGGCGAATCTCGGGCTAAGATGGCACTCGGACGGGCAAATGGGGAGGGGTCGGCGTCGGCATCACGCGGCGCAGCACCAGCGAACACGCTTCGCGCGCGAGCTTCACGCCCCACGCAAGCGAAATTAGAACGTCAGCACCGCGCCTTGGCCGCTCGCCGGTCCGCGCCCGTCGGGAACAACGACCGCACTTACCCAGGCGTGCGCAGCGTCGGCTCGCGCTCCCAGACGCGCTGGCGCCTGGCCGCTTCGATGAAGATCTTGACCCCGCCGCGGCCGGCGAGATCGACAACGCCGGCGTCTTCCTCCACCGCCGCCTTCTCGAGGATCGGCCCGGCGGCTTCCACCGTGCCGATCACCTTGAGATGGCCGAAGGCGTCGCGCACCCAGTCGATCGCGGCTGCCTCGCGCACCAGCAACTCCGCCCCCCTCGCCGAGGGCACGAGCGCGACTGCGTCGAAGAAGATCGAGGGGCCGCTGGAGAGCGCGTGGTCGGCCGCGACGCGCTTGCCCTTGGCGGTCTTCACGCCGCCGATCTTCGGCGCCACGATCGCGAACACGGCGCCTTCCTTCTCGACCGCGCTGCGGAGCACATCGAGCACGCCGTCGTCCACGCCGTCGGTGATCAGCGCGCCGACCTTGCGGCCCCGCAGCGTCGGCTTCGCCTTCTTGATCAGGCTCAGGGCAGGCGAATCGTCGAGATCGATTGGAGCGCGCGCCGGTGTGAGCCGTTCGGCTTCGCCCACCATGCCCAGCGCTTCTTCGACCGCGGCGCCCAATGTCCGCTCGATGATCATCAGATGGCCAAGCATGCGCTTGCGGATCGCCACGGTCTCGACCTTGCCGAGCTCGAAGGCGAAGGCACTGATGATGTGGCGCTGCTCCGGCTCGCTCATCGAGCGGAAGAACTGCCGGGCCTGGCTGTAGTGATCGGCGAAGCTCTCGGGGCGGATGCGCTGCTTGTCGCCCGACTCCTGCTCCGCGTAGGTCGCAAATCCGCGTTCGGCGCTCTCGCGCGGTCCGGCCGGATCGAGGCTGTTCGGCTCGTAGGCGACGCGTCCGGTGGGAACGTTCTGGCGCTTGACGCCGTCGCGCTGGAAGTTGCGCATCGGGCAGCGCGGCCGGTTGATCTCGAGCTCGTGGAAATTCGGCCCGCCGAGCCGGATGAGCTGGGTGTCGGTGTAGGAGAACAGCCGGCCCTGCAGCAGCGGGTCGTTGGTGAAGTCGATGCCCGGCACCACGTGGCCGGGGTGGAAGGCGACCTGCTCGGTCTCGGCGAAGAAGTTGTCGACGTTGCGGTTGAGCACCATCTTGCCGATGACCTCGAGCGGGATGTCTTCCTCGGGGATCAGTTTGGTGGCGTCGAGCACGTCGAACTCGAACGCGTCGGCGGTTTTCTGGTCGAAGGCCTGAATACAGAACTCCCACTCGGGGAAATCGCCGCGCGCGATCGCGTCGAACAGGTCGCGGCGATGGAAATCAGGATCGGCGCCGCTGATCTTGCACGCCTCGTCCCAGAGCACCGAAGCGGCGCCGGCGACCGGACGCCAGTGGAACTTCACGAATGTCGATTTGTCCTTGGCGTCGACGAGGCGGAACGTATGCACGCCGAAGCCTTCGATCATGCGGTACGACCGCGGGATGGCGCGATCCGACATCGCCCACATCAGCATGTGCATGCTCTCGGGCATCAGCGACGCGAAATCCCAGAACGTGTCGTGCGCCGAGCCGGCCTGCGGGTAGCCGCGGTCCGGCTCCATCTTCACGGAGTGGATGAGGTCGGGAAACTTGATGGCATCCTGGATGAAGAACACCGGGATGTTGTTGCCGACCAGATCGAAGTTGCCTTCCTCGGTATAGAACTTGACGGCGAAGCCGCGCACGTCGCGCGGCAGGTCGACCGAGCCGGCGCCGCCGGCGACGGTGGAGAAGCGTACGAACACCTCGGTCTTCTTCTTCGGGTCCTGCAGGAAGGCCGCCTTGGTGAACTTGGCGAGCGATTTCGTCGGCTGGAAGTAGCCATGCGCCCCGGAGCCGCGCGCATGCACGATGCGCTCGGGGATGCGCTCATGGTCGAAATGGGTGATCTTCTCGCGCAGGATGAAATCTTCGAGCAGGCTCGGGCCGCGCTCGCCGCTCTTGAGCGAATTCTGATTGTCGGAGATCGGCGTTCCCTGGTTGGTTGTGAGCCACTGGTCCGGACCGCCGGCATTCTGGTGCGTCTCCCCGCCATTGCCCGTTTTCGCGCGCGCGGATGTGCCTTTCGGCGTCTTGTTGGCCATCTCAAACTCCGGCTTTGATGAATGTGCGACGCAACCGTCGCCCGTTAGCGTTAAGCGCCGAACGCGGAACTCGTTCCGCGGCTCTAAGGGCTGAAAAGAAGGCGTGGCCGGAAAGCGGGATCGGCAAACGCCGCGGCCCGGGTTTTTTTACCGCATTGCAATCCGGCGGCCAGCCGCTTCGGGGCGGGGCAGATGGGCATGCGCGGCCTTCATGCGGGCAAGACAACCGGCCACTTCAGAGGGGAAGGGTGCGGTCTTGCCCGCCGCCATGTCGACATGCAGCGACATGTTCTCCGACGTGGCCGAGACCCAGCCCTCGGAGGCATGAAAGAGCTGCTCGAAATAGTGCATGCGCTTGGCGTCGTGATCGAGCAGCTGGAACGTCACCCGCACCTGATCGCCGGCGTGCAGCTCGCGCACATAGCGCACATGCACCTCGGCGGTGAAACAGGAATGCTTGCGGCTCCTGACGTAGTCGAGGCCGCAACCAAGGAGCTCGAAGGCCTCGTCCACCGCGCGGTCGAACAGCACGTTGTAATAGGCCATGTTGAGGTGGCCGTTGTAGTCGATCCAGGCCGGCTCGACCGTCATCACCGAGGAGACGAACGGGGCGAAGAATACGGGTTCCAGATCGAGCCGGTCGAGCATGCGACGATCCTACGACGCCGGCGCGGCCAGCGTCCACGTGGTCGGCCAGCTGATGCCGGGCCCTTGGTTGCGGCCACTTGCGGCCGGCGGACTTTGGGGCCACTTGGAACCCGACATACGAGATGCCCGACGAATGACATCCATGGTGAATTTGAGCTGGCTGCCGCCGATCGTTGTGCAGGCGTCCGAACGGCTGGCCGGCAATCTCAGCGACCTGGCCGGCGGAGCGACCGTCTGGCTGGCGGTGACCGGGCTCAGCCGCTCGGGCAAGACTGTGTTCGTCACCAGCCTGATCCACAATCTGCTCAGCTCCCTGCACAATCCCAACCGGATGCCGCTGCTCAACGTGGTGGGCGAGCGTCGCCTGCTCGCCGCGCATCTCGAGGGGCCGAGGGCGAACCGGCTGCCGCAGTTTCCCTATCTCGGCAATATCGAGAAGATGGCGATCCCGGATTGGCCGCTACGTACCGCCGATCTCAGCGAGATCGGGATCGAAGTCCGCTTCGCGCCCGCCAATACGATGGGGAGGCTGCTGAGCGAGATCACCGGCAATCCCGCCAGCCTGACGATCCGAATTGTCGATTACCCCGGCGAATGGCTGCTCGATCTCCCGCTGCTGGGGCAAAGCTATGCGGATTGGTCGCGCGCCACGCTGCGTCTGTTGCGCAAAGGCGTCCGGGCCGAGATCAGCGGCGAGTTTCTCACGTTTCTCGGGCAGCACCGGGCCGAGGAGGTCGCCAGCGAAGAGGTGGCGAAGCAGGCGCATGACCTCTATTGCGCCTATCTCGTCAAGGCCCGCGACCGCCATGGCTTGAGCTTCTTGCAGCCGGGTCGTTTCCTCTGTCCGGGATCGCTCGGGGAAGTGCCCTATCTGTGGTTCGCGCCGATCGACGTGCGCGAGCACGGCATGTTCGCGCCCCACACGCTCGGCGCGCTGATGGCGGAGCGCTTCGAAACCTACAAACAGGAAGCGGTGGCCCCGTTCTACCACGATCACTTCCGCAACTATTCACGCCAGATCGTGCTGGTCGATGTGCTGCGCGCGCTGCTGGCGGGCCGTGACGCCTTCGACGACACGCGGCTCGCGCTCGACACCATCCTGGAGAGCTTCCGCTACGGTCACGGCGGCATTCTCTCCAAGCTGCTGCTCGGGCCGCATATCGACAAGGTCCTGTTCGCCGCCACCAAGGCGGATCATGTGCCCGACATCCAGCGCGACCATCTCGCGGCGTTGTTGCGGAACATGGCGGCCTTCCCCGCGATCGAGGTCAAGAGCAGCAACGCCCAGTTCGAGGTGACGGCGCTGGCGTCGGTCATCTCGACTGCGGAGGACACCCAGGAGATCGAGGGCCAGCGCCTGCAGGTCGTGGTCGGCCGGCCGGTGGGTGCAGCGAAGCAGGCGAAATTCTTCGTCGGCAACGTCCCGATCCGTCCGCCGCGCGCGGATGCCTGGGGCTCCCCGTTCCTCAACGTTCCGGTGTTCGAGCCGCCCGCCATCGATCCATCGCCGATCGATGGGATCGCGCACATCAATCTCGACCTGGCGCTCGAGTTCCTGCTGGGAGACCGGTTGCGATGACGGATCAATCCGACCGCCGGCCGCCGATCACCGCCCGCGTGATCGAGATCGACGCGGCAGACGAGATCGCGCGGCCGCGCCCGATCGGGCCGCAGGTGATCGCCACCGAGCGAACCGAACCGGTGACGCCGACCGAGCGGTCGGTGGTAGTGGCCGCCCCGCCACCGGTGCGCCGCCGCGATGGGGTGATCACGTTCGGGCTCGCGAGCGTCGCGGTGTTCTTCGTCGGCTGGCTCGTGGTCGACGCCGCGGCCTGGGTTTCGGCGGCTTTCGAGCGCAGCGCCCCGCTGGGGGTCATGGCCGCGGTCGCGATCAGCGCCGGTGTCGCCGGCGCCGGCGCGGTGATCGCGCGCGAATTGGGCAGCCTGTTCCGCCTCAAGAACGTCGAGACCATCCATCGCCGCTTTTCCGACCAGCACGTGCCGCCCGCCGACGCGCGCCGTGCGATCGCCGACGTGCTCGCCGTGGTCCCACGCGAGCGGGAGATCGCCGCCGCCATCGAGTTGTTCCAGCGGCAGGTCCAGCTTCATCATTCCACCGCGCAGCAGATCGAGATTCTCTCGCGCACGGTGATGAAGCCGCTCGACCACCGTGCCGAGGCGCATGTGCGCACGGCCGTGCTGCGCGCGTTCGGCATCACCGCGATCAGTCCCACCGCCTTGACCGACGCCGTGTTCTTCCTCGCCTGCGGGGTACGCATGGTGCGCGGGATCGCGGCCTCGTACGGCCACCGTCCGACCGCCGCCACCACCATCCACCTGCTGCGCCGGCTCGTGCTCGAAGCCGGAAAGCTCGGCGCCGTGGATATCGCCAGCGCTTCGCTGGTGCAGCATCTCGGCGGCGCGGTGACCGAGCGGCTCGCGACCAGCGCGGCTGACGCGCTCTACGCTTCGTATCGCATGGCCCGGCTCGGCATCATCGTCATGGACCTGTGCCGGCCGATTCCGTTCCAGGAGAACGACGTTCCGAGCGTGACGTCGCTGGTCGGCAACGTCGTCCGGCGCCGCTCGGAAGCCCAACCGGATTGAGCGGCCGCAAGCCGTACGCCGGGCCATCTTCACGCCGCCGATTTAACAGAAGATGTGCGGTGTTTACTGTTGCGGCGGGAACACGGCGGGTTCCTCACGGTCGCTTGATCGGCAAAACTTTCTGCAACCTTTCTTTCGGAATCGAGTTGATTGGATGGGACGTGACTAAAGGGGATTACAATGAATATGGCCTACACCCATACGGGATCGGCCGCCGCGCCTGCGAAGGCAGCGGCTCGCGAAACCTCCTCTGATGAGATGCTGATCGAGCGCATCGCCCAAGGCGATCAGCTTGCCATGCGGACGCTGTTCGGCCGCCACCGGGTTGCGCTCTATCGTTGGCTGCTCCGGCTGGTGCGCGACGAGGCGCTTGCCGAGGACCTCCTCAGTGACGTGTTCCTCGACGTGTGGCGCCAGGCCGCCGCGTTCGAGGCACGCTCATCGGTTTCGACCTGGCTGCTGGCGATCGCCCGATACAAGGCGCTCTCGGCCCGCCGCCGCCGGACCGACGCGGAACTCGACGACACGGTCGCCGCCACGGTGGCGGATCCTGCGGACAATCCGGAGGTCGTGCTCGAGAAGAAAGACCGGGCCGTGCAGCTGCGCCAGTCCTTGGCCAGCCTGTCGCCGGAGCACGGCGAGGTGATCGACCTCGTTTACTATCACGACAAGTCGGTCAAAGAGGTCGCGGAGATCGTGGGCGTCGCCGAAGCGACGGTGAAGACGCGGATGTTCTACGCCCGCAGGAAATTGGCCGAGATGGTCGGCGCGGCCTGATCGGCCGCCGAGCCCAGGATCACGAACGAAGGCCCGCCCACGCCCCGCGTAGGCGGGCTTTCGCTTGCGGGGTCGCGATCGACTGCCGGCAAGAGAACCCGGCGGGGCAGGGCGGACGGCTGCAAGTGGAACAAGGAGGCCGACGGGTCGTGCGCCGGGCGCCAAGGGCGAGGCCGCGCGCGTCTTTTGCGTCGCACCGTTGCCGCACGCGTTCCGCGACCTTAAGTCTTCCGGCAATGCCTCGAACCTCTCGCCGGGAGCTTCCTCACATGCCTACCTTCCACCGCTGGTGCCGTACGCTTGCTCTGAGTAGCGCCTTGCTGGCGTCGATCGCCGTGGCGTGCCCGGCGTTCGCCGCCGATGAGCCCGACCTCATCTTCAAGCGCTCCACGGTCTTCAAATGGCTCACCCCGAACGACAAGCTCGCGACCTACGGCCTGGACGATCCGGAGGTCGAGGGCGTTGCGTGCCACTTCACCGTGCCGGAGCGCGGCGGGCTGAAGGGATGGATCGGCGTGGCCGAGGAGGTGTCGGACATCTCGCTCGCCTGCCGCCAGGTCGGGCCAATCCATTTCAAGCAGAAATTCTCGCAGGGCGAGGACATGTTCCGCCAGCGGCGCTCGCTGTTCTTCAAGAAGATGCAAATCGTGCGCGGCTGCGACGTGAAGCGGAACGTGCTGGTCTACATGGTCTATTCCGACAAGATCATTGAAGGTTCACCGAAGAATTCCACCTCGTCGGTCCCGATCATGCCCTGGGGAGCGAGCGGCGAGGTGCAGAAGTGTGGGGATTGGATCGAAGGGTAAAGTTCGCCAGCGCGGGAGGCAGGTTAACTAGCGCGCGCCGGGTTCCATTGGAGTAGGGTGGCGCCGCGATCTCGTCTGCTTGCCTCCGTTCCGAGGGAAGCGGCACGGCGAGGCCCGGTCGCGCGTCAGATCCGGAGATGGACGGAGGGGTACGATGTTAAAGCCGTTGAAGACGTTAGGCGCGATCGCGGTTCTGGTCGCCGCGGTGATGACCGGCTCGGGCCCGGCTGCCGTCGCGCAGGACAAGGTGAAGGTGGGCGTATTCCCGACCGCGTCCTCGCTGCCGTATTTCGTGGCGATCGAGCGCGGGTTCTTCAAGGAGCAGAACATCGAGCCGGAGACGATCCGGCTGATCGGCGGCCCGCCCAACATCGCGGCGATGATCAGCAACCAGATCGAGGCGGCGATCGTGCTCGTCACCATCGAGGCGATGAACGCCAATCTGAAGAAGCCGGGCGTCGCCATGTATATCGGCGTGCACAGCCAGAACAAAACCTACCAGATGGAGCAGTTCGTGGTCCGCAAAGGTTATTCTGCGGAATCACTCAAGGACCTCAAGGGCGCGCGGATCATGTCCGCTCCCGGACCGGCCAACGTCGTCGCCGCCAAGGCGGTGCTCGCCAAGGTCGGGCTCAAGGAGGGCGACTACACGATCGACCAGCTCGACATGAGCCAGCACGTCAACGTGATGACGGCCGGCACCTTCGATGCCGGCTACACGCTCGAGCCACAGGCGTCGACCATGCGCAAGCTCGGCGTCGCGCGCACGCTCGAAGCCGGCGTGATCACCAAGTACATCCTGGGCAATGAGAACGGCAACGCGTTCGCCGCCGGCTGCGCGCTCACCAGCGACTTCATCAAGGGCCGTCCCGATGTCGCCCGGCGCTTCGCCGCCGTCTGGAAGAAGGGCATCGAGTTCGTCAACGAGAATCCGCAGGAGGCGCGCAAGTATCTCGCCAAGAATACGCTCACGCCCGAGGACGTCGTCGATACGGTGCCGATGGTGCGGTACTTCATGGCGGCCGACCTGACCCCCCAGCACAAGGCCGAGTTTCAGAAATTCATCGACTTCTCGACCGAGGTCGGCACGGTGCCGGAGAAGGTCGACATCACCAAATATCTCCAGGTCTATTGAGCGATCGGTGGTGATGACGTCGGCGCAGGGAACGGCCGCGGTGCAGGAACAGCCGGCCGGGAGGGCGCGCGATCCCGCCGCGGTCAACGCAGTCATCGCCGCGCTGGCGGCGCAATTCGGCAACCGGCTCGTGACCTCGCAGGCGGTGCGCGAGCAGCACGCCAACACGACCACCTGGATCGAAAACGAGGCGCCGGACGCAGTGGTGTTTCCGCAGACGACCGCGGACGTCCAGGCGATCGTGCGCATCTGCGCCGCACATCGCGTTCCTGTCATTCCCTTCGGCACCGGCACCTCGCTCGAGGGCCACATCAACGCTCCCTTTGGCGGCGTGTCGGTGGATTTCCGCGACATGAACAAGGTGCTGGCGGTGAACGCGCAAGACCTCGATTGCGTGGTCGAGCCGGGCATCACGCGCAAGCAGCTCAATGAGCATCTGCGCGACCAGGGCCTGTTCTTTCCGCTCGATCCCGGTGCCGACGCGTCGCTCGGCGGCATGGCTGCGACGCGCTGCTCCGGCACCAATGCGGTGCGCTACGGCACCATGAAGGACAATGTGCTCGGGCTGAAGGTCGTGCTCGCGAACGGCGAGCTCATGACGACCGCCCGCCGCGCCAAGAAGTCGTCGGCCGGCTACGACCTCACGCGGCTGATGGTGGGCTCGGAGGGCACGCTGGGCGTGATCACCGAGCTCACGCTCAAGCTCACCGGCATTCCCGAGGCGATCTCGGGTGGCGTGTGCCCGTTCCCATCGGTCGAGGCGGCGTGCAACGCCGCGATCGCGACCATCCAGTCCGGCATCCCGGTGGCGCGCATCGAGCTGCTCGACGAGCTCCAGGTCAAGGCAACCAATCTCTATTCCAAGCTCACGCTGCCCGAGGTCCCGATGCTGTTCGTCGAGTTCCACGGCTCGCCGGCCGGGGTCGCCGAACAGTCCGAGCGGTTCGGCGAGATCGCGGACGATCTCGGCGGCGGCCCGTTCGAATGGACGACCAAGCCCGAGGACCGCACGCGGCTATGGCAGGCGCGCCATGACGCCTATTGGGCCGGGCGCGGCCTGCGCCCGGGCGTGCAGGTGATCGCCACCGACGTGTGCGTGCCGCTCTCGCGGCTGGCCGAATGCGTCACCGAGACGCAGCGCGAGATCGGGGCGCATGGGCTGGTGGCGCCGATCATGGGTCACGTCGGGGATGGAAATTTCCACCTTACCCTGCTGGTCGACATGGCCGATGCGGCCGAGGTGAAGGCGGCAAAAATCCTGTGCGAGCGGCTGGTCGAGCGGGCGCTGGCCATGGACGGCACCTGCACCGGGGAGCACGGCGTCGGACAGGGCAAGATGAAGTATCTCGCCGGCGAGCTGGGCGAACCGGCGCTCGCCGCGATGGCCGCGATCAAACGGGCGCTCGACCCCGATGGCATCATGAATCCGGGAAAGATCGTGGCGGTGGAATGAGCGCTCCGCCACCCGGCTAAGATTTCGGACTAAGCCCTTGTCCGCGGACATAGATTTGCCGTCAATCCGCCCGACATTGCAGCCGTAAGGGGCGCCTGAGGACATTACGAAGGGGATCGTGGGCACGTGCGGCCGTTCCGGCCGGTAAACATGATCGTGCTCAACTCCTTGGCGATCAGGCTTTTCGGAGGCCTGCGCACCACCGCCCAGTGCGAGGACTTCGGCCAGGCCTGAGGTGGAGAGGGCGTGCAGACGACGCTGCTCGGTTTCGCGTTCGCGATCATCCTGGCGCTGGTGACGGCGCTGGTAGGGCCCCTCTTTGTCGATTGGAGCAGCTATCGCGGGGAGTTCGAGGCCAGGGCCAGCCGCCTGACCGGGCTCGATTTCCGCGTCACCGGCGCCATCGATGCCCGCGTGCTTCCGACCCCTTCGATCACGCTGCACGGCGTCGAATTCGGCCGTCCGAACGAGGGCAGCAAGGTCAGCGCACGCGGGTTACGCATCGAGTTTGCGCTGAGCGCCCTGATGCGCGGCGAATGGCGGATCGCCGAGGCGCGGCTGGAGGGTCCTGAGCTTGCGGCCGGCCTCGACAGCTCCGGTCACATCGCCTGGCCGCTTCCGAAACTCGGATTCGACCTCGAAGGGCTTTCGATCGATCGCATGCAGATCGAGGACGGGCGCGCCGTGCTCGCGGACGCCGCGAGCGATACGCGCGTCACGCTCGAGAAGGTCGAATTCAAGGGCGAGATGCGGTCATTGGCGGGGCCGGTCAAAGGCGACGGCTCCTTCGTCGTCTCCGGCCGGCGCTATCCTTATCGCATCTCCACCGGTCGCATCGCCGAGGACGGCGGCGTCAAGGTGCGGCTCTCGGTGGAGTTGGCAGAGCCTCCGCTGACCACGGACGCCGACGTCACGATCTGGACCGAGCAGGGGACGCCGCGTTTCGAGGGCAGCGTGCAGATGGTACGGCCGGTCGGCCGCGCTCCCGTCGGCGCGCAGGCGCTCATCATCGACGCCTGGCGCGTGACCAGCCGCATCAAGGGCGACAGCACGGCGGCCCTGCTGGATCAAATCGAATTCCAGTACGGACCGGACGACAGGGCCATCAAGCTGCGCGGCAACGCCAATCTTACGTTCGGCGCGCGGCCGGACATCACCGGCGTCCTGTCGTCGCCGCAGATCGACCTGGACCGTGTGCTGGCGCTGCCCGACGCAACGCGCCGCCAGCCACTGACCGCCATCAAGACCATGGCCGAAACCCTGGTCCCGATGGCGCAGCTGCCCGTTCCCACGACGCTGAGCGTTGCGGTCGAGAGCGTGACGCTCGCGGGCACGATGCTGGCGCGCGTGAACGTCGAGATGAAATCCGACGCCGATGGCCTGGAGATCAAGGCGCTGGATCTGCGCGCGCCCGGCGCCACCCAGCTGCGTCTCAGCGGGCGCCTCGGCACGACCCCGGCGGGAATACAATTCCAAGGATCAACCCAGGTCGAGGCCAACGACCCGCGCGCGTTCGTTGCCTGGCTGACCGAGCGCACCGAAGAGCAGTCCGCGAGCGCGGGGCCGTGGCGTCTTGCCGGCGATGTTACGCTCGGCAGCGACGCGATCGCGATCGAGCGCATGAAGCTCGAGCTCGATCGCATGACCGTCGCGGGCCGTGTCGCTTATGCCTGGACAGTCGAGGACCGGCCGGCGCGGCTCGATGCTGCTCTCACCGCGACGGAGATCGACCTCGACCGCGTTCAGCTTCTTGCCAGGGGAATGCTCGGCGGCGCGGTCTTCGACTGGCCGCGGGAAGGCGCGCTGTCGCTCAAGATCGGCCGCGGCTTCATCGCCGGAGTGGAGGCGAAGCAGGCCGACGTGAACGTGAAATTCGGCCCCACCGGGCTTGCGATCGAGCAACTCGCCGTCGCCGACTTCGGCGGCGCGGCGCTCGCGGTCAAAGGCCGCATCGGCACCAATGCGCAAGCGCCACGCGGCGCATTGACGCTCGACCTCGACGCGCGCGCGCTCGACGGCGTGACGGCGGCGCTGGAAAAATTCGCTCCGCAGACGGCGGACCGGCTTCGCCGCTCGGCCGGGCGTCTGACCCCGCTCGTATTGCGGGCCACGCTTGCGGTCGATCCGAGCGCGACCGGAGCCGCGGCCGCGAACGGCAAGTTCAAGATCGTCGGCCGCGCCGGCGCCTTCCGGATCGCACTGGAAGGCGATGCGGGCGCCGCCGGCGATGCTCTCAAGCTCGACAATCTTGCGGCGCTCGCGGGCGCGAAGGTGAATGTCAGCGGCCGCCTGGACGGCGATGACGGCGCCGCCCTGGTCGAGCTCATGGGGCTCGATCGTTTCGTCGTGGCCGACAAGCGGCCGGGACGGTTGACGCTGACGGCCAAGGGACCGCTCGACGGCGAGCTTGCCATCGATGGCCAGCTTGCCGCCGGTTCGCTCAACATCGCGACCAACGGCACGCTACGTCTGACGGGAAGCCCGAGTCCAAGCGCCGCACTCAATCTCAAAGTCGCCAACGCAAACCTCCGCTCGCCGCGTCCGGCGGCGGCCGGGCGTGCGCCGGAGGTGCTGCCCACATCCGCGAACGCGCGGCTCACATGGACCGACGGCATCCTTGGTTTCTCCGGCCTCACCGGAACGATGGCGGGCACCACGATCGCCGGACGCCTCGCCGTCGGACTGCAGCAGCAACCGATCACGATCGACGGCGACCTCGATGCCGGCGCGGTGGATCTTCAGGCCGCAATCGCCGTCGCGCTCGGACTGCCGGCGCAGAGCCCCGGCGCAAGCGTCGGCACCGCTGCAGCCGTGAGCGGGGGTGCGCTCGGGCCGTGGCCGTCGGAGCCGTTCGAGGCGTTGCCACGCCTGAGCGGTCAGGTCGCGGTCAAATCGGCGCGGGTCAAGCTCACGCCCAAGCTCGCCGCGCGCGATGTCCGCGCCGTGGTCCGCTTCGGTGAATTGGAGCTGGCCGTGCAGGCGGTGGAGGGCAGCATCGCCGGCGGCAAGCTGGGCGCGGAGCTGACGCTGTCGCACCGCCCCGAGGGGCTCGCCGCGCGCGCGAGCGTGCAACTCGCCGGCGTCAACGCCGCCGAGCTGCTTCCCGGCGACGGCGTGGTCACCGGCAAGCTGACGCTCGATGCCAAGGTCGAAGGGAGCGGACTGAGCGCCGTTGCGCTGATGGGCTCCCTCGCCGGCGACGGCACGTTTAAGCTCGAGAACGGGCGCGTGGTGCGTCTTGATCCCGCGGCCTTCGAGACCGTGATGCGGGCGGTGGACCAGGGTCTTCCGATCGATACCACGCGAATCAGAGACCGAATGGATGCGGCGCTCGCGAGCGGCGTCTTGTCCGTCGCGCTTGCCGAAGGCGCGATTTCAGTCAATGCCGGACAGGCGAGGTTGAGCGACGTGACGGTGCGCGCGCAGCGCGCCGATGTCGCCGTCAGCGGTAGCGTCAACCTGGCCGACGCCGCGCTCGAAGGACGGCTGACCTTGTCCGGGATGGGCGGAACGAACGCGCCTGCGAATACCCGTCCGGAAATCACCATCGGACTGAAGGGACCAGTCGATACGCCCAAGCGCAGCATCGACGTCGCCGCGCTCTCGAGCTGGCTCGCGTTGCGCGCGGTCGAGCAGCAGTCGAAGAAGCTGGAGGCGCTCGAAGGTCGCGCGCCGGCGACGCCCGCGACTGCAGCCACGGCAAACGCCAATCCGCGCACGGCGCCGGCGCAGCCCGCGCTCGCGACCGACGCCGCGGTGCCGGCAGCGCTGCACACCGAGCCGGATGCGGCCGATCCGCAGCCCGCGGCGCGGCCCCAGCCGGCGACGCCGAAAGCGCAGAAGCCGAAACCCGCCGTGCCCACGGCCGAACGGGCGCCCACGCTGCCGCCGCCGATCGACGTCCGTCCGGCGCCGACGCCGCCCGCACCGCGCGCCGCTGCCGCCGGGGCGCACGGCGCGGCAACCCAACCGCAGCCGCAGAAGCCGGTGGCGGCTCCCGCACCTCCGCGTCAGCGCACGTGGTCGGAAATATTGTTCGGCAACTGATTGCAGCTGCAAGCGCGCTGCGGAGCTTCAAATCCACCGCGCGCGATTGATTCCAAAGGTCGCATCAAAGGCGCGGCGGCGGAGTTCGCAATCGCGACGCTATGCCGTCGGAGCTGGGGGCACAGCGATGGCGTCGCGCGCGCCGTCCCGCCCGTCCTTGTCGTTTGCCGGCCGGTTGCGATAGAAATCGAGAACGAACAGGCGAATGGCCGACGACAGGTTGCCGTATTGACGGTCGGTGTCGATCGAGGCCACGAGCTCGGACAAGGTCACGTGCCGCTCGCCCGCGATCTCCTTCAGGCTCTTCCAGAATCCATCCTCGAGACTGACGCTGGTCTTGTGACCAGCAATGACGATGGAGCGTTTGACCACCCGAGATTTCATCGCTCGTCTCCCGTTTCGATCCGGTGGCGCTCGAGGTCCCGGCTGGCCTTGGCGTCGCGTTCGGAGTCCAGATCGCGTTGGGCCTTGCTGCGCCCATACAGTAGTCGCTTGGCGGCCGCTTCGCGTTCAGCGAGCTCCCGCTGCGCCTTCTTGCGCGCTCTGCGAAGGTTGACGACGTCGCCCATCCTGCACTCGACCATGTGATCCAGGGTGATGCATCAGATCCCTTTCCGTGGCTTCGGTGCCAAATGTGCCCATAACGTGGCGACGGGGGCGTGGGCCGATGGGCGAGAGGGACGGCCAAGGGCATTTCCTGCCCGGGGAAACGATGGATCGACTGTTGCCCACCCGCTGGCGACAATAATCACAGTAATCTAATGTTATTTGTCCCGCCGCTACAATAGAAAAATTCTAACCTATTGATTTCCGACGAATTCGCCGATGCACCCCGACGTCTCCCCGGCCCGGGGCCACAGGCTTTATCTTTCGTACTCTCCGCCAACACTGGCGGCGACTGCGACCGGCGGGGCGGAAATCCCGCCGGCGGCTGTGCCCGGGCCGGCGATGCCCTTCACAAAAGTTTTACCGCCGCGCGAAGGCTATCGCGGGCGCCGCGCCCGCGACCGTCACCCCGGATGGATCATCCTCTCCGGACGCACCAGGCGATCGAACTCCTCCGCCGAGACGTGGCCGAGACGGATCGCCTCCTCGCGCAGCGTCGTTCCCTTGGCGTGGGCCGCCTTCGCGATCGCCGCCGCGCGGTCGTATCCGATCTTGGGTGCAAGCGCGGTGACCAGCATCAGCGAGTTCTTCAACAGCTCGGCGATGCGCGCCTCGTTGGCGCGAATACCGACGACGCAATAGTCGGTGAACGATATCGCCGCGTCGGCAAGCAGACGGATCGACTGCAGCATGGCATGCGCGATCACCGGCTTGTAGACGTTGAGCTCGAAATGGCCCTGGCTCGCCGCGACCGTGATCGTGGTTTCATTGCCGAAGACCTGGCAGCACACCATCGTGAGCGCCTCCGATTGGGTCGGGTTGACCTTGCCCGGCATGATCGAGGAGCCGGGCTCGTTTTCCGGCAGGATCAACTCGCCCAGTCCGGAGCGCGGGCCCGAGCCGAGCAGCCGGATATCGTTTGCGATCTTGAACAGACCGGTGGCGACCGAGGTCAGCGCGCCGTGCGCGAACACGATCGCGTCGTGGGAGGCGAGCGCTTCGAACTTGTTCGGCGCGCTGACGAACGGCAGACCCGTGAGCGTGGCGATCTGGGCGGCAACAAGCCTGGCGAATTGCGGCTTGGCGTTAAGGCCGGTGCCGACCGCGGTGCCGCCCTGGGCGAGAGGATAGAGCTCCTTGAGCGCCGCCTTCACCCGCGCACGTCCCAGTTTCACCTGCGCCGCGTAGCCGGAAAACTCCTGTCCGAGGGTCAGCGGCGTTGCATCCTGCGTGTGGGTGCGTCCGATCTTGACGATGCGCGCGAACTCCCTGGTCTTCTGCTCCAGCGCCGCCTGCAGATGCGCCAGCGCCGGTAGCAGGCGATGCGTGATCTCCTCCGCCGCAGCGATATGCATCGCGGTCGGAAAGCTGTCGTTCGACGATTGGCTCATGTTGACGTGATCGTTGGGATGCACCGGCGATTTTGCGCCGGGCTTGGCGCCGAGCATCTCGTTCGCGCGCGCCGCGATCACTTCATTGACGTTCATGTTGCTCTGGGTGCCGGAGCCGGTCTGCCACACCGACAGCGGAAAGTGATCGTCGAGCGCTCCCTCGATCACTTCCTGCGCCACGCGCGCGATCGTCTTCGCGCGCCGCGCATCGAGCGAGCCGAGCCGCTGGTTCACCTCGGCCGACGCGCGCTTGATGATCGCGAGCGCGCGGGTGACCGGTCGCGGCATGCGCTCGTCGCCGATCTTGAAATTGTGCCGCGAACGCTCGGTCTGCGCGCCCCAATAGCGATCGGCCGGCACCGCGATCGGCCCGAACGTGTCGCTCTCCATGCGCGTCTTGATCGAGGCCGGCCTGCTCTTTGAAGGCTTGTTCTGTGAAGACTTGTTCTTTGAAGAGTTGGCCATGGCTGCTCGGACGACGGGCGACACGGGCGCGAAGCCCCGGGCACTGTCCGGGTCGTGCGCCCTCTATTTCTTGCGGAAGCGGTCGAGCCGCACGACCTCGCCGCCGCCGGCGGGCTTGCCGGCGCCATCGGCCGAGTCCTGGGCGGGATCGGGATTGGCCGGGGTCGGCACCGCCGCCACGCTGGGCGGCACGCCCTTGTGCTCCGCCGGTGGCCGCGCGGCGCGGCGCTCTGCGCCCGCAGGATCGTTCGCGTCTTCGGCTTCATCGGCCGCCGCGGCGCCGATCTCCTCGAATTGCAGGCCGAACTGAACCGATGGATCGAAGAATCCCTTCACGGCGGCAAACGGCACGTTCAGGCGTTCCGGAATGCCGCCGAAGGACACGCCGACCTCGAAGCCTTCGTCGGTCACTATCAGATCCCAGAACTGATGCTGCAGGACGACGGTCATTTCCTCGGGATACTGCGCCAGCATGCGCGGCGACAGGCGCACGCCGTCCGCGCGGGTGTCGAAGGAAATATAGAAATGATGCTCCCCGGGCAGGCCGTTCTTGGCGGCGTCGACGAGCACTCTGTGCACGACCCCGCGCAGGGCCTCCTGGGCCAGGATATCGTAGCGGATGTGATCGATGGCCATGGGGTGATCCGTTTGCCTTGAAAGGGCGCTACGTCCCGGGCGGACTGCCCGGACCCGCGCCATGGACTCACCGGACGAATGCTAGCGTGGCGGATTTGACGTTCCTAGCAGCATTGCCGCGAGACGTCGGACTGGAAGACCAGGCGCGACCGCAAGCCCGCAATCTCGCACCTTTAATATGGAAGTGGAGGCTTCTGTTGCCAGGTGCCTCCGAACCCCGCCTGCCGGAGCTTAACCCGTCAGGACTTTAAGATCGGTATTCCAAACCGCGTTACGCGGCCTGGGCAACCGGAGCATAGTTGTCGTTTGCAACTATGGATAGGCCCGATAACGGTGGAACCATGCCGAGCAAAAGCACGCCCTTTACGCCCTCGTCGATCCTGTTTCGCCCCCGTATCAGGGATCAGTAATCAGTGGCCAGCCATCAGAAGCACGCATCCAATCATTGGCTTCTGACCACTGACCCCCCGATGGTGGAGGCGCCGGGTACTGCCCCCGGGTCCGATAGGTTTATTACGACGGCCATTTATCGCCATATCCGGCTTGCGCCGGCGCCATGAATATAAGCGTGGAAGGTTGACGAAAAAAGAGCCTTGGCAGGGTCCAGCCCACAATCCCCGGTCGCGGCACCGGGCAGTGAGCGCGTCCGCCGGCCGTTCGGGGACATCCCCCAACGGCTGTCCTGGCGAATGACCCCAGGAGATGCTTGCTCGCGGGAGGGCGCGGCCGGGCGGCCGGGGACAACAGGACAAGTCAGCGGTACAGGTCAGCCGCGCAAGACGAAGGCGCAAGACAGGGGCGCAGCACAATAGCCACCATGCCGGAATATCATTTGGTTGCGGCCGGGCGGCCGGCTTAAGACTTTGCCATGTCCGAGACGATCTCCACGGCTTCGGCCCCACCGCCGCCGATTTCCTCCCCGCCAGTGCCCACCCTGCTCGAGCTATGCGCCGCCTTCGCCATCATCGCGCTGTGCGGGTTCGGCGGGGTTCTGGCCTGGTCGCGGCGCATGCTGGTCGAGGAGCGCGGCTGGATGACTCCCGAGGAGTTCAACGACGCGTACGCGCTGTGCCAATTCCTCCCCGGCCCCAATGTCGTGAATCTTTCGGTCGTATTCGGCCGACGCATCCGCGGCGCGGTCGGGTCGGCCGTCGCCCTGCTGGGATTGCTGGGGCCGCCGTTCGTGATCGTGACGGTGATCGGCCTGATCTATGCGCAGTTCGGAGAGATCGCTGCGTTGCAGCGCATGCTGGTGGGGGTCGCGGCGGCGGCAGTCGGACTGGTGATGGGAACCTGCGCCAAGATGGCGCTCCCGCTGTTCAAGGATCCGCTCGGCCTCGCACCGCTGCTGGCGCTCGCGACCCTGGTGTCGGTCGGCGTGCTGCGCTGGCCGCTGTACTGGGCGCTGGGCGGGCTCATTCCGCTGAGCATCGCGATCGCCTGGGTGCGGCGATGAAGGACGACGGCGGCACACTGCTGACGCTGGCCGGATATTTTGCCGTGATGTCGCTGTTTGCGATCGGCGGTGCCAACTCCGCGGTACCGGAAATGCAGCGCGTGGCGGTCGAGGTCGAACATTGGATGACCGCGCGCCAGTTCAGCGACATATTCGCGATCGCCCAGGTGACGCCGGGGCCGAACGTCATCATCGTCACCCTCATCGGTTACCACGTGGCGGGCCTGGTCGGCGCACTGGTCGCTACGCTGGCGATGTGCGGGCCCACGTCGCTGTTCGCGTTTTATGTCGGCCGCGTCTGGGAGGGTTTCAAGGACGCGCCGTGGCGCGGTGCGATCCAGGCCGGATTACTCCCGATTTCGATCGGGCTGATCGCGGCGAGCGGCATCGTGGTGGCATCAGCGACAGCGCACAATTTTGTGGCAGTGGCTACGACGTTGGCGACGGCCGTCGTCACCTACACGACGCGGTTGAATCCCCTGTGGATTTTTGCCGCGGCTGCACTGCTCGGACTCGGCGGGCTGCTGTGAACTTAAATTAGACGCAGTTGCTTCCCGTCGCCCACCGGAATGTGCTACGAACTGTGACAGCGCGGGATGGGAGGTTCCGCGCGACAGTGCGGGGCCGACGGAGGGAGCATGTCAGAAAGCGTCAGTCCGTCCCCAAAGGGACGGCGCTTTAGTTTTTCGATCCGCAGTCCGCGGGATTTCTGGGGTGGTTTGGTTCTGGTCGCGGTGGCGATCCTTGCCATCTGGGCGTCGCGGGACCTTCCCGGTCAACGGGGATTTGCATTCGGTCCGGGCACTGCGCCGCGACTGTTCTCCGGCCTTCTCGTCGTACTTGGTACTCTGGTCGCGTTGGTCGGTCTCGTGACCGATGGACCCCGCATCGAGAAATACAAGATTCGCGGGCCTGTTCTGGTCATTGCGGCGATCCTGGGATTCGCGGCGATGATCCGGCCGGTGGGCATGGTGATCGCAAGTTACGTGACATTTATGGTCGCGATTCTGGGATCCAGGGAGATGCGGGTGTTGGAGAGTATCATCGCGGCCGCGGTCATGACGGCGTTCTGTGTTTTTCTGTTCACCTATCTGCTCAATCTGCCCTTCCAACTCTGGCCGCGATTCTGACGCGGGGGGTATGAGACATGTCTGACCTTCTCGCGAACCTGGCGCTGGGCTTTGGGGTCGCGGCCCAGCCCTACAACATCCTGTTCTGTCTTCTCGGCGCACTGGTCGGCACGCTCGTGGGCGTGCTGCCGGGCATCGGCACCGTCGCGACCATCGCGATGCTGTTGCCGATCACCTTCGGGCTGCCGCCCGTGGGCGCCCTGATCATGCTCGCCGGCATCTATTACGGCGCGCAATACGGCGGATCGACCACGTCGATCCTGGTCAACATCCCGGGCGAAGCGACGTCCGTGGTCACCGCGCTCGACGGCCACCAGATGGCGCGGCAGGGACGCGCGGGCGCCGCGCTGTCGATCGCGGCGATCGGCTCGTTCTTCGCCGGTTGCGTGGCGACCGTGCTGGTGGCGGCGCTCGGTGCGCCGCTGACCGGCCTCGCACTGCTGTTCGGGCCGGCCGAATACTTCTCGCTCATGGTGCTCGGTCTGATCTTTGCGGTCGTGCTGGCAAAGGGCTCGGTGCTCAAGGCGATCGCCGTGATCGTGCTCGGCCTGCTGCTGTCGATGGTCGGCTCCGATCTCGAAACCGGCGCCGGTCGCATGACCTTCGATCTCGCGGAGCTCGCCGATGGCATCGGCTTCGCCAACATCGCCATGGGCGTGTTCGGATTCGCGGAGATCATCCGCAATCTCGAACTGCCGGCGGAGAGTCGCGACGTCCTGCACGCCAAGGTCAGCGGACTGATGCCGACCCGCAAGGACCTGATCGACTCGTCGGGCGCGATCGCCCGCGGCACCATCGTCGGCTCGCTGCTCGGCATTCTGCCCGGCGGCGGGGCGGTGATCGCGTCGTTCGCCGCCTACACCTTCGAGAAGAAGATGTCGAAAACGCCGCAACGCTTCGGCAACGGCGCCATCGAGGGCGTCGCGGCGCCGGAGAGCGCCAACAACGCCGCGGCGCAGACCTCGTTCATCCCGCTGCTCACCCTCGGCATCCCGCCCAACGCGGTGATGGCGTTGATGGTCGGCGCCATGACCATCCACGGCATCGTGCCGGGCCCGCAGGTCATGACCAAGCAGCCGGAGCTGTTCTGGGGCATGATCGCATCGATGTGGCTGGGCAACCTGATGCTTGTCGTCATCAACCTGCCGCTGGTCGGCGTGTGGGTCACGCTGCTGCGCGTTCCCTACCGGCTGCTCTTTCCCTCGATCATCGTGTTCTGCTGCATCGGCGTCTATTCGATCAACAACTCTCCGTTCGACGTCACCATCGCAGCGGTATTCGGCGTGATCGGGTATTGGCTGATCAAGCACGACTTCGAGCCGGCGCCCATGCTGCTCGGCTTCGTGCTGGGGCCGCTGATGGAGGAAAACCTCCGGCGCGCCATGCTCATCGCGCGCGGCGATTGGACGGTGTTCTTCACCCGCCCGATCTCCGCGGTCCTGCTGGGCATCGCCATCTTCCTGCTGATCATCGCCGCGATGCCCAAGATCCGGCGTCGCCGCGACGAAGTCTTCGTCGAGTAGGACGCGTCCGCTTACAGCGCGGCTGCGACAAGTTACCACCGGGCGGCGGCCGCCGAGGCCTCCGCACGGTGGTAGCATTCGCCTGTATCGTCCTTAGTATTATGGCGTTGGCGCTGGAGAAGCATAAATAAAGCAACAAGAAGCATACTTAGAGCGAGAGGACACGACCATGATGAGCACCCTGTTTCGTGGGCTGGTTGCCGGCCTCGCAATCGGCTTTGCCGCCCTGCCGGCCGCGGCGCAGACCGACTATCCGCGCCGCCCCATCACCCTGATCGTGCCGTTCGCCGCCGGTGGGCCGACCGACGTCATCGCCCGCATCGCCGCCGACAACATGACCCGCACGCTCGGGCAGCCGATCATCATCGAGAATATCGTCGGGGCCGGCGGCACCACCGCCTCGACCCGTGCGGCGCGCGCCGCTCCCGACGGTTACACGATCGAGATGGGCCATATGGGAACCCATGCCGCATCGGTCGCGCTCTACCCCAACCTGGCCTACAAGCCGGATGTGGACTTCGCGCCCATCGGTCTGGTGGCCGGCACGCCGGTCCTGATCCTGGCGAAGAAGGACTTTCAGCCGAAGGACCTCAAGGAGTTCGTCGCGTATGTGAAGGCGAACGAGGCCAAGCTGAACATGGCGCATGCCGGCGTGGGCTCGGTTTCGTTCACGACCTGCCTGCTGCTCAATTCGATTCTCGGCATCAAGCCGACCTCGATCCCGTTCAATGGAACCGGGCCGGCTTTGACGGCGCTGATCTCCGGTCAGGTCGATTTCATGTGCGACCAGATCGTCAACATCGTCCAACAGGTGCAGGCGGGGCAGATCAAGGCCTATGCCATCGGCACGGCCGAGCGCAATCCGGCCTTGCCCGACGTCCCGACCAGCAAGGAAGCGGGATTGCCGGAATTCCAGGCGCAGGCCTGGAATGCCCTGTTCGCCCCGAAGGGCACGCCGCAGCCCATTCTCGACAAGCTCACCGACGCGCTCGACAAGGCACTGGACGACGAGGGGACGCGCAAGCGACTGCTCGAGCTCGGGAGCGTGCTGCCGGACAAGAGCGGCCGCGGGCAGCAGGCGCTCGCCGCGCTGGTGAAGAGCGAGATCGATCGCTGGACGCCGGTGATCAAGGCTGCCGGGCCGCTGAACTGATACTTGCGTTCATAGCTCGCTCTGCACATTTGCCGACAGCCGGGACGGCGGTAGACTTCGCCTCCCGAGTTGGCTTTTGCCGCATGAGGGATCGAGCCCATGCGCCAGTATCATGACCTGTTGGAACGGATCCTTGCCGACGGTGCGGAAAAGCACGACCGCACCGGCACCGGCACGCTATCCGTCTTCGGTCATCAGATGCGCTTCGACCTCGGCGAAGGCTTTCCGATCACCACCACCAAGAAGCTGCATCTGAAATCGATCGTCTACGAGTTGCTCTGGTTCCTCGCCGGCGACACCAACGTCAGATATCTCAACGAGCATGGCGTCACCATCTGGGACGAATGGGCCGACGCCAGCGGCGAGCTCGGACCGGTCTATGGCCGGCAATGGCGCTCGTGGCCGACGCCCGACGGCGGCAGCATCGATCAGATCGCCAATGTGGTGACCGCCATCCGCCGCAATCCGGATTCGCGCCGCCTCATCGTCACCGCCTGGAATCCGGCCGACGTCGACAGAATGGCGCTGCCGCCGTGCCATTGCCTGTTCCAGTTCTACGTCGCCAAGGGGCGGCTCTCCTGTCAGCTCTACCAGCGCTCAGCCGATGTCTTCCTCGGCGTGCCGTTCAACATCGCGTCGTATGCGCTGCTGACCTTGATGATGGCGCAGGTGACCGGACTGAAAGCCGGCGAGTTCGTGCACACGCTCGGCGACGCGCATCTTTATCTCAATCACCTGGAGCAGGCGCGGCTGCAGCTCGCGCGGCTGCCGCGCGCGCTGCCGAGAATGGTGCTCAACCCGGCCGCGACCGACCTGTTCGCATTCCGCTACGAAGATTTCTCGCTCGAAGGCTACGATCCGCATCCGCACATCAAGGCCAAGGTGGCGGTGTGAATGCAAAGACCGGCGCCGCCGGTGTCCGATCCGCCGACGGCTCGCAACGCATCGCGCTCGTCCTCGTGGTGGCGGTGGCCGACAACGGCGTGATCGGGCAGGGCGGCCGCCTGCCGTGGCGACTGAAATCGGAGCTGGCGCATTTTCGCAGAGTAACGATGGGCAAGCCGATCGTGATGGGGCGCAAGACCTATCTCTCGATCGGCCGGCCGCTGCCGGGCCGAACCAACATCGTGGTGAGCCGCGAGCCGACTTTTGCCGCGCCGGGCATCGTGGCGGCGCCCAGCCTGAAGAAGGCGCTGACGGCCGCCCGCGGGGACGCACTTCGACGCGGCGTGACTGAAATTGCGATCGTTGGCGGCGCGGGCATCTATGCGGACACGATGGCGCTGGCCGACCGGCTGGTGATCACGCGCGTGCATTTGCGTCCGGCGGGCGACACCACGTTTCCTGCCATCGATCCTGGGGTCTGGAAGGAAACGGAGCGGACCGAGCACCAGGCAGGCCCGGGCGATGAAGCAAGCTTCACCGTGCTCGCCTACGAGCGGGCGGATCGCAGCACGGACGAGTAATGGTAGCCGCCAACCGGAATTCAAGCCCATGCGCCGCCGCGACGCACGCCCGTGACCTGCGTTGTAACGCGGTGACACCTCCCCTATAAACCCCTCAAACTGAAACAGGCGCGGCGGCCTTGGGGCCGCTGCAGCAAGGAGATACTCGATGCCGTGGAGCAATCAGGGCGGCGGACCCTGGGGATCAGGCGGCGGCAGCAAGGGGCCCTGGGGCTCGGGGCAGCAGCCGACCGGCCCGACACCGCCGGACCTCGAGGAGTTTCTGCGCCGCAGCCAGGACAGGTTGCGTTCGGTCCTGCCGGGCGGTCTCGGCGGCAAGGGGATCATCCTGATCGTGCTCGCCGCGGTCGCCATCTGGGGCGCCTCGGGCTTCTTCCGTGTCGACCCCGACGAACTCGGCGTGGTGCTGCGCTTCGGGAAATATGTGCGCGAGGTGCAGCCCGGACTGAACTATCACCTGCCGTATCCGATCGAGACGGTGCTCACGCCCAAGGCGCTGCGCGTCAACAAGATCGACATCGGCATGCGCATCGTCGAGGATCTCCGCCGCGGCACTTCGATCCGTGACGTGCCGGAAGAGAGCCTCATGCTCACCGGCGACGAAAACATCGTCGACGTCGATTTCTCCGTGTTGTGGAAGATCAAGCCGAACGGCGTGGGCGATTATCTGTTCAACATCCAGCAGCCCGAAGGCACGGTGAAGGCGGTGGCAGAAAGCGCCATGCGCGAAGTGGTCGGACGCTCCAACATTCAGCCGATCCTGACCGGCGCCCGCCAGAACATCGAAACCGGGGTCCAGGACCTGATGCAATCCGTTCTCGACAAATACGGCGCCGGCATTCAGATCACGCAGGTGCAGCTGCAGAAGGTTGATCCGCCGTCGCAGGTGATCGACGCCTTCCGCGACGTGCAGGCGGCGCGCGCCGACCTTGAACGGGCACAGAACGAGGCGCAGACCTACGCCAACAAGGTCGTCCCGGAAGCCCGCGGACGTGCCTCGCAGATCACCCAGAACGCCGAGGCCTATCGCGAGCAGACGGTGGCAGAGGCCAAGGGCGCGACCTCGCGCTTCCTGCAGGTCTATGACGAGTACAAGAAGGCGCCGGACGTCACCCGCCAGCGCATGTATCTCGAGACGATGGAGCGGCTGTTCGGAGGCACCGACAAGATCATCATGGATTCCGGCGGCGGAGTCGTTCCCTATCTGCCGCTCGACCAGCTCTCGCGGCGCCCGCAACCCCCGGCGGCGCCGCAGACGGGAGCCGCCCGATGAGACTCAATCTCGTTGGCGGCATTGTCGCCGCAGTCATCATCGTGGCGTTGATCATCGCCTATGGCTCGCTGTTCACGGTCTACCAGACCCGTCAGGCGCTGGTCGTGCGCTTGGGACAGCCCGTACGCGTGGTCACGCAGCCCGGACTGCACACCAAGATCCCGCTGATCGACAGCGTCATCAGCATCGACAAGCGCATTCTCGATCTCGAGAACCCGGCGCAAGAGGTGATCGCCTCCGACCAGAAGCGGTTGGTGGTCGATGCGTTTGCGCGCTACAGCATCAAGGAGCCGTTGAAGTTCTATCAGACCGTGGGCACCGTCGACGGCGCGAACCTGCAGCTGTCGATCCTGCTCAACTCGGCATTGCGGCGCGTGCTCGGCGAGGCCACGTTGACGCAGGTCGTGCGCGATCAGCGCGATCACCTGATGGCGCGGGTGCGCGAGCAGCTCGACAACGAGGCGCAGGCCTACGGCATCGACGTCGTCGACGTCCGCATCCGGCGCGCCGATCTGCCGGAGCAGAACAGCCAGGCGGTCTACCAGCGCATGCAGACCGAGCGGCAGCAGGAGGCCGCGCAGTTCCGCGCCCAGGGCGCCCAGCGCGCCCAGGAGATCCGCGCTCGCGCGGATCGCGACGTGACCGTGCTGATCGCCGACGCACAGTCGAAGGGCGAGCAGACCCGCGGCGAGGGCGATGGCGAGCGCAACCGCATCTTTGCCGAGGCCTATGGACGCGATCCCGGGTTCTTCTCGTTCTACCGCTCGATGCAGGCCTACGAGACCGGGCTGAAGGCCAACGACACGCGGATGTTGCTCAAGCCCGATTCGGAGTTCTTCCGCTACTTCGTCGATCCGTCTGGCAAATCGCGCGAAGGCGCCGCTGCGCCCGAAAGCGCGCCCCCCGCGGGCGTGCCGTCCGCGGGTGCGCCGGCGAAGTAGGCAGCAGGCGGGACGTCATATCGCGAGACCGGTCAGGCAAAGATGGCCCAGTTCATCGTTGCGATCGGTCTCGTGCTTGTGATCGAGGGACTGCTGTTCGCCGCCTTTCCCCGTGTCGCCAAACGGTTGGCGGCGAGCGCGCTGGAAAGCCCGGAAACGTCGCTGCGGATCGCGGGAATCGTCTCGGCCGTGCTGGGTATCGTGCTGATCTGGTTCGTGCGCGGATGAGACCGCGAGGCTGGCGCAACCGCCCCCCGGTCCCGATTCCGCCCCAATCCCCAGCCTAATTCGTCAAGTCGAGGTCGCCCTTGCGTCCATTCCGGGACGGGAGCAGTGTCTCGCATCCACCAATTCAGGAGCTGTGACGTCCATGCTCGGCACTCTCGCCCAATTTGCGCGGCAGGTCCGTCGGCCTGCTCTGGCCACGGTCGCCGCGGCAGCGATGGTCTTGCCAGCGCTCTCGACATCATCGTTCGCGCGCGGTCCCGACGGCATCTCCGACGTGGCCGAACGGGTGATCGACGCGGTCGTCAACATCTCCACCTCGCAGAAGGTCGAAGCGCGCAACACGCCGATGCCGCAGTTGCCCAACGATCCGCAGCTGGACGAGCTGTTCAAGGACTTCTTCAATCGGCGCGGCCAGAACGACCCGCAGAACCGCGAACGCGGGCCGCGCCGGGTCAATTCGCTCGGTTCCGGTTTCGTCATCGACGCGACCGGCATCGTGGTGACCAACAACCACGTGATCGCGGAGGCCGACGAGATCACGGTCATTCTCAATGACGGCACGCGATTGAAGGCCGAGTTGCTCGGCAAGGATCAGAAGACCGATCTCGCGCTGCTCCGGGTCAAGCCCGACAAGCCGCTCAAGGCGGTCAAGTTCGGCGATTCGGAAAAGCTGCGGCTGGGCGAATGGGTCATCGCCATCGGCAACCCATTCAGTCTGGGCGGGACGGTAACCGCCGGCATCGTCTCGGCGCGCAACCGCGACATCAATTCCGGCCCGTACGACAATTACATTCAGACCGACGCCTCCATCAATCGGGGCAATTCGGGCGGCCCGCTGTTCAATCTCGAAGGCGAGGTGGTAGGGGTCAACACGGCGATCATCTCTCCGTCGGGCGGATCGATCGGTATCGGATTTGCGGTGCCCTCGAAGACAGCGCTGCCGGTGATCGATCAATTGAAGCAGTTCGGCGAGACGCGGCGCGGCTGGCTCGGCGTGCGCATCCAGCAGGTGACCGACGAAATCGCCGAGAGCTTGAAGATCGCCCCGCCGCGCGGCGCGCTGGTTGCCGGGGTCGACGACAAGGGGCCGGCGAAACCCGCCGGGATCGAGCCGGGCGACGTGATCATCAAGTTCGACGGCAAGGACATCAAGGAGATGCGTGACCTTCCGCGCGTCGTTGCCGATACGCCGATCGGCAAGCAGACGCCGGTGACCATCATCCGCAAGGGCAAGGAAGAGACCAAGACCGTCACGCTCGGCCGGCTCGAGGACGGTGAGAAGGTGGCGGCGGCCGATCCGAAGGGCGATGCCGGGCCCGACAAAGGCGTGGTGAAGAAGACGCTCGGCATCGAGCTTGCCAACATGTCCGACGATCTGCGCAAGCGCTACAAGATCAAGGACAGCGTGAAGGGTGTGGTCATTACCGGCATCGACGCGGGCTCGCCGGCGGCCGACAAGCGCCTGTCGGCCGGCGACGTCATCGTCGAGATCGCGCAGGAGGCGGTCGCGAGCGCCGACGACCTCCAGGCCAAGATCGACAAGCTCAAGAAGGACGGCCGCAAGTCGGCGCTGATACTGGTGGCGGGGGCCGACGGCGAGTTGCGGTTCGTCGCCCTGAGCCTGCAGTAGTCGGGCCGACCGAAAGCGAACGACGGGCGACGGGAGCCGACGCTTCCGTCGCCTTGCCTTTATCCCTCGACCGATACGAACTCGTCCCGGCGATACCCTTGGGCGTAGAGCAGCGCGGTGAGATCGCCATGATCGATGCGCGCGGCCGCGGCCTCCGCGACCTTGGGCTTGGCGTGGTAGGCGACGCCGAGGCCCGCCGCCTGGATCATCGCGATGTCGTTGGCGCCATCGCCGGCCACCAGGGTGCGCTCCGGCGCCAGCGCAAGCTTCCGGGTGAGCTCGATCAGGGTGGCGAGCTTGGCTTCGCGTCCGAAGATCGGCTCCGACACGTCGCCGGTCAGGCGGCCGTCGCCATCGACTAGGAGCGTGTTGGCGCGGTTCTCGTCGAACCCGATGAGCGCCGCGATGCGCCGCGAGAATAGCGTGAAGCCGCCGGTGACGAGGCAGGTATAGGCGCCGTTCCCGCGCAGCGTAGCGACCAGCGTGCGCGCCCCCGGCGTCAGACGAATGCGCTCGTCGATGACCTCGTCGACGGCCGTGGCGCGCAGGCCCTTGAGCAGGGCCACGCGCTCGCGCAACGCCGGCGCGAACTCGATGTCTCCGCGCATCGCGCGCTCGGTGATGGCGGCGACATGCTCCTTCACGCCGACATGATCGGCGAGCTCGTCGATGCATTCCTGGCCGATCATGGTCGAATCCATGTCGGCCAGAAAAAGCGCCTTGCGGCGGCCACCCGCCGGCTGCACCACGACATCGATGGCCGCGCCGGCGAGCGCCGCGCGCACCCGATCGGCGACCGCGCGGCTGTCGATGACTTGGGAGTTGGTGCGGGTCGCGATAAAGGGAATGTCGGCGGCAATGCCGGGGTCCAGCCAGTTCGGCGCCTGCGGCGACGGGAGTGCGGCGCGCGCGCGTTCGATTGCGGCGGCATCGAGGGCGGGCGCCGCGGGATTTGAAATCAGGGTAGCGACGAAGGTCATGGGATGACCGGCCGGGCACCATCAAAACGGGCGGTGCTTATCGCAGGGGCGACCGCGAGCGGCAAGTCGGCGCTCGCGCTCGCGCTGGCCGAGCAGCTTAACGGCAGCATCGTCAATGCCAATTCCATGCAGGTCTACCGTGATCTGCGCGTCATCACCGCGCGGCCAGCCCCGGAGGAGGAGGCGCGCGCGCCTCATCTGCTGTACGGCCATGTGGACGCCGCCGAGAATTATTCCGTCGGCCGCTGGTGCGTGGATGCGCGCGCGGCGCTCGCGGCGGTGGAGCGGGCAGGGCGCCTGCCCATCGTGGTCGGCGGCACCGGGCTCTATTTCAAGGCCCTGACGCAGGGGCTGGCCGCCGTCCCCCCGATCCCTGCCGACATCCGCTCAGCCGTCAGGGACCGGCTCAAGGGCGAGGGCATCGCGCCGCTCTATGCCGAGCTCAGCGATCGCGATCCTGCGACCGCGCGGCGTCTCGGTCCCGGCGATCGCGCCCGCGTCACGCGCGCGCTGGAGGTGGTCCTGGCGACCGGCCGCTCGCTCTCGGACTGGCACCGCGAAGGCATGGAGCCTGCGCTCGATGCCGATGGCGCGGTCAAGATTTTCCTCGACGCGGACCGGGCGGAACTCTACCGCCGCATCGATGCCCGCTTCGATGCGATGCTGGAGTCCGGCGCGCTCGACGAAGTGCGCGCGCTCAGCCGCCGCGGTCTGGACGCCGCGCTGCCCGCCATGAAGGCGCACGGGGTGCCGTGGTTGATCCGCAGCCTCAAAGGCGAGATCGATTTGGCGACCGCCGCCGAGGAGGGAAAGCGCGACACCCGGCGCTACACCAAGCGTCAGGCCACCTGGTTCCGCCATCAGCTGCCGGATTGGACCTGGGTGGCCCCCGACATGGCGCCGGAGGAGATCGGGCGCCGGCTCGCGCGCTGACGTGCGGGCTTTTGCCGCCAGAAGGCGAGCGCAGCGACTGCAAGTCCGGCGGCAAGCACCCACCATGCCGGCCGCACCTCCGCGTCGACGTCGAAATGGGCAAGCAGCACCCGCCGCGCGTCGACGCCGCTGGTGAACATGTAGATCAGCGCCTCCCCGACCGCGGTGAAGATGGCCGCGGCAACGGCGAGAAGGAGCAGTTGCAGCGGAGTCACCTCGCCGTTGCGCCGGAACAAGCCGCGATACGCCAGCAGCCAGGTGAGAAATCCCGCCATCAGGACCGGCTGATAGATATTGAGCTTGGACTGGATGAAGAAATGCACGGCGCCCAGCACGGCGATGCCGTACACGAGCCGGTGCAGGACATTCCATCGCACCGACCCCAGGCGGCTGATGGCGGCGTCCGTCGAGGTCGACGCCAGCGTGATCAATCCAGCCAATGCGACCGCTCCGATCAGCAGATAGATGCGCAGGACGATCTCGCTTGCCACCTTGAACAGATCGAAATGCTGGTCGAGGACGTAGAGCGACAGATGCAAGAGGGCGTAGCCCGCCGATGCGACCCCTAATGTGCGCCGCGCCAGAACGATGCGCGGATAATGGAGGACGCGCTGCGCCGGCGTGATCGCCAGCGTGACGAACAGAAACCGCAGGGCCCAGTCGCCGGCTTGGTGGATAGCCTCGGTCACCGGCCGTGCGCCGAGATCGCCGGTTGCGGCCTGGTAGGCGATCCAGATTGCCGGCAGGATCGATGCCGCGAAGGCGACGCTCTTCACCGGCGACCAGCGCCCGGACCGCTCCCGCAGAAATGGCATTGCTCAGGCCCGCTCCAGCCAACGCGCCGAACATATCGGCAGGTCGGATAACGCCCAATCACATGACGCGCGCGGCACGTTCATCGCCGATCACGATTTCAGGAGCCCGGTCGCGCGGCGGTGAGGGTGTCGAGCGCTTCAGCGGCGAGCTTTCTTGCGTGCTGGCGAACATCCTTGGGCCACGGCTCGGTCAATTGGTTGAAGCGGTCGCGGTGACCCGCAAACAAGGCTCGCGTTGCCTCCTCGAAACCGGGCCGGTTGCCGGCCATGACGGACATGAACCGGTAGGCAGCCTCTTGCGATTGGCGGACGCGATCCTTGCCCTCGTTCGTACGCCTGGCCTCCTCCACGAGTTTGCGGAGCGCGACCGAAGCCCCACCGGGCTGGGCGTTGAGCCAATCCCAGTGCCGCGGCAGCAGCGTGATCTCGCGCGCGACGACGCCCAGCTTCGGACGGCCGGGTCCGCGCGGTGCGTCGGAGACCGCGGCGGTCTCCTTGCCGTCCGTTTGCGCCAGCCGCAGCAGCACCTCTTCGGCGGATCCGCGGAAATCCACCTCGATGGACTGGCTGGTGGTGTCGTCGAAGATCAGCACCTGCTCTCCGTTGTCGACAGCGGTCTTGGCCTTCAATGCGACCTCCGCGAGGTGCCCGGTCGCGATGCACCGCGCGCCGTTGAAGGCGGTGCAATGGGTCTGAAGTCCTGCAGGCATGGCGAATATCCTTGCTTCACGGTGTTTATATCCGGGTAAAACTCGAAGTCAATATTACCCGGGTGAAAAGTGTCCGCGCCGATCGCCGACGGCGAGCGGACTGTCCAGCTCTGAGTGAATCCGGACAGTTCCTTGACGCCGGCGGCGGCAACCCATATAAATTGCCGCAACGAAATGATGCCGAGGACGGCGCTGTGCGCAATTTTATTGCTCAGGAGCTGGTAATCGTACGAGGGCGCACCGCCGGGGATGGCTAGGCCATCCACGAACTGGCGGTGTGCAACGGGGCCCTTGTGGCCCTTTTTCTTTGCAGGAACGGTCTGGGTATCTGGAGTAGGCACATGAGTAGAGAAATGACCGGCGCCGAGATGGTGATCGAGGCGCTCGCGGACCAAGGGGCCGAACATCTTTTCGGCTATCCGGGCGGCGCGGTGCTGCCGATCTACGACGCGCTGTTTCAGCAGGACAAGGTCAGGCACATCCTGGTGCGGCACGAGCAGGGCGCGGTGCACGCGGCGGAAGGCTATGCCCGCTCCACCGGCAAGGTCGGATGCGTGCTGGTGACGTCAGGACCCGGCGCGACCAATGCGGTCACCGGGCTGACCGATGCGCTCATGGATTCCATCCCGATCGTGTGCCTCACCGGCCAGGTTCCGACCCACCTGATCGGCAACGATGCGTTCCAGGAATGCGACACCGTCGGTATCACCCGGCCCTGCACCAAGCACAATTACCTGGTGAAGAACGTCGCCGACCTTCCGCGCGTGCTGCACGAGGCGTTCCATATCGCCAAGAGCGGCAGGCCGGGTCCCGTGGTCGTCGACATCCCGAAAGACATCCAGTTCGCCAAGGGCCTCTATTCCCGCCCCAAGGAATTCCAACACAAGGGCTACCGGCCCAAGCTCAAGGGCGACCTCGAGCGCATCAAGGCCGCGATCGAGCTGATGCGGCACGCCAAGCGTCCGCTGTTCTACACCGGCGGCGGCATCATCAATTCCGGCCCCGAGGCGAGCCACTTCCTGCGCGAGTTGGTGAAGCTCACCGGCTTTCCTATCACCTCGACGCTTATGGGACTCGGCGCCTATCCCGCCGCCGATCCGCAATGGCTCGGGATGCTCGGCATGCACGGCACCTACGAGGCCAACCTGTCGATGCACGATTGCGACGTGATGATCTGCATCGGCGCCCGCTTCGACGATCGCATCACCGGCCGGCTCGACGCCTTCTCGCCCGGCTCGAAGAAGATCCATGTCGATATCGATCCGTCCTCGATCAACAAGAACGTCAAGGTCGACATCCCGATCATCGGCGACTGCGCGCACGTGCTCGAGGACATGGTGCGGCTATGGCGTTCGGGCGCGATGCATGCGGACAAGAAGGCGCTCGACGCCTGGTGGAAGCTGATCGAGACCTGGCGGTCGCGCAGATCGCTCGCCTACAAGAACTCGAACGAGATCATCAAGCCGCAATACGCCATTCAGCGTCTCTACGAGCTGACCAAGGATCGCGACACTTACATCACCACCGAAGTCGGCCAGCATCAGATGTGGGCGGCCCAGTTCTACCGCTTCGAGGAGCCGAACCGCTGGATGACCTCCGGTGGCCTCGGCACTATGGGCTACGGCCTGCCGGCCGCGGTCGGCGTGCAGCTTGCGCACCCGAATTCACTGGTCATCGATATTGCCGGCGAAGCGTCCGTACTGATGACGATGCAGGAAATGTCCACGGCGGTGCAGCACGACCTGCCGATCAAGATTTTCGTCATCAACAATCAATACATGGGAATGGTGCGCCAGTGGCAGGAGCTCCTGCACGGCGGGCGCTACGCGCATTCCTATACCGAAGCGTTGCCCGACTTCGTGAAGCTCGCCGAGGCCTATCACGCCGTCGGCATCCGCTGCGAGCGACCGGGGGACCTCGACGGCGCGATCCACGAGATGATCGGCGTGAAGAAGCCGGTGATCTTCGACTGCGTGGTCGATCCCAACGAGAACTGTTTTCCGATGATCCCGTCCGGCCGTGCCCACAACGAGATGCTGCTGGGCGACGCCACGGTCAGCATCGAGGACGCCATCACCGAGGAAGGCAAGGTGATGGTGTGAGCGCGCAGTGCGACGTTTCCTCCCGTCATGTGCGGGCTTGACCCGCGCATCCATCATCTTTGCGACGAGGATGGATCGTCCGGTCAAGGCGGGCGATGACATCGTTAAATGCGAGAGAGCAAAGTGAACACCACCACCCACTATCCCGCCGCCACGGTGGCGCAGCAGGTCGAGACCCATACCCTGTCGGTCCTGGTGGACAACGAGCCGGGCGTGCTGGCGCGGGTCATCGGCCTGTTTTCCGGCCGCGGTTACAACATCGACTCGCTCACCGTTTCGGAGACCGAGCACGAGAAGCATCTGTCGCGCATCACCATCGTCACCCGCGGCACGCCGATGGTCATCGAGCAGATCAAGAACCAGCTCGATCGGCTGGTGCCGGTGCACCGCGTCGTCGACATGACCGTCGCCGGGCCTCACATCGAGCGCGAGCTCGCCATGGTCAAGGTGCGCGGCAAGGGCGAGCACCGCATGGAGGCCCTGCGGCTCGCCGACGCATTCCGCGCCCGCGTGATCGACGCCTCGACCGAAAGCTTCGTGTTCGAGATCACCGGCGCGAGCGACAAGATCGAGAGCTTTGTGGCGCTCATGTTGCCGCTCGGCCTGGTCGAAGTTTCGCGCACCGGCATCGTCGCCATCGCGCGCGGGCCGGAGGGGATGTGAGCACTTTTCCGCATCGCGGGCTTGTCCCCGCGATGCAATGAACCTAGAAGCAGCACGTTAAACAGCGGCCGTCGGGCCGGAGTAGAGGTAAGGGACCATGCGCGTTTACTACGATCGCGACGCCGACATCAATCTGATCAAGGGCAAGAAGGTAGCCATCATCGGCTATGGCAGCCAGGGTCACGCCCATGCGCTCAATCTGCGCGACTCCGGCGTCAAGGACGTCGCGGTTGCGCTGCGCAAGGACTCGCAGGGCGTGAAGAAGGCCGAAGGCGAGAAGCTCAAGGTCATGGAGGTTGCGGCCGCCGCCAAATGGGCGGACGTGATGATGATGCTCACGCCCGACGAGCTGCAGGCCGACATCTATCGCGAACACCTCGTCGACAACATGAAGAAGGGCGCGGCCCTGATGTTCGCCCATGGCCTCAACGTCCACTTCAACCTGATCGAGCCGCGCGCCGATCTCGACGTCATGATGATCGCGCCCAAGGGGCCGGGTCATACCGTGCGCGCCGAGTATCAGCGCGGCGCCGGCGTTCCCGTCTTGATGGCGGTGCATAAGGACGTGTCGGGCAATGCCCACGATCT
Source organism: uncultured Alphaproteobacteria bacterium (assembly GCA_963725065.1). Lineage (GTDB taxonomy): Bacteria > Pseudomonadota > Alphaproteobacteria > Rhizobiales > Xanthobacteraceae > VAZQ01. Next base: position 383,262 of record CAVRXD010000053.1, on the reverse strand, counting down.
CACGCTCTCGTACGGCGCCGCCATCGGCGGCGGACGGGCCGGCATCATCGAGACCACGTTCCGCGAGGAGTGCGAGACCGACCTGTTCGGCGAGCAGTCGGTGCTCTGCGGCGGCCTCGTCGAACTGATGAAGGCGGGCTACGAGACCCTGGTGGACGCCGGGTACTCGCCCGAGATGGCCTATTTCGAGTGCGTGCACGAGGTCAAGTTGATCGTCGATCTCATCTATGAAGGCGGCATCGCCACCATGAACTACTCGGTGTCCAACACGGCTGAGTACGGCGAGTATGTCTCCGGCCCGCGGGTGGTCACCGACGAGACCCGCGCGGAGATGAAGCGCATCCTCGCCGACATTCAGTCCGGCACTTTCACCCGCAACTGGATGCTGGAGAACCGCGTCAACCAGACCTCGTTCAAAGCGATGCGCGCCAAGATGGCCGCGCATCCGATCGAGGAGGTCGGGGCCAAGCTGCGTGCCATGATGCCGTGGATCAAGCAGCGTGCGATGGTGGATCGCAGCCGGAACTGATCCAGGGCAAATCCATGCACGGGCTCGCCGCAGCGAGCCTACGCGGATCGAGGCGTGGGCGTTGGTCGGATCGCGGCCTGAACACGTCCACGGCGCAGTTCCCCTCGTAGTCTCGTTCCGGCATGATGGCCGCCATGCGCGAAGTCATGTCGGAGGGAGGACAGCATGAGCAGCCGCGAAGAGATCGAACACACCCTGCGTGACGCCTATGCCGCGCGCCAGCGCGGCGATCTCGACGCGCTCGGCGGGATCTTTGCGCCCCACGCCCGCTTCCAGATGGCCGGCTCCAATGTGAGTCCGGTTGCCGCGCTGGCGGAAGGGGCGGAACAATATCGCCCGCTGCTTGCCGGCATGATGAAGACCTTCGAGGTTCTCGACCACAAGATCGTGTCCATGCTGATCGATGGATCGAAGGCGGCGGTGCAATGGCGCGCCAAGATACGCTCCGCCGTCACCGGAGAAACCGTCGAGACCGATCTCTTCGATCTGATCGAACTGGAGGGCGGCCGCATCAAGTCGTTTTTCGAGTTCTGCGACACCGCGCTCGCCGCGCGCATGATGAAGCAGTAGCGGCGGCGGCCTGCCGCCATGGCGCCCGCCGTTGCGCTCGCACAGGTGACCGTGAGCTTCCGGCTTGCGGACGGGGGCTCATACCCGGCGGTCGAGCGCGCGTCGCTTGCGGTGGCGGATGGCGAGTTTGTCGCCATCGTCGGCCCGACCGGCTGCGGCAAATCCACCTTGCTCAACGTCGCAGCCGGGCTCGTCGGACCGTCATCGGGCGGCATCGAGATCTTCGGCGCGCCGCTGACCGGGATCAACCGGCAAGCCGGCTACTTGTTTCAAGCGGACGCATTGTTCCCATGGAAGACCGCGCTCGAAAACGTGGCGATCGGGCTCGAGACCGCCGGCATCGCGCACGCTCAAGCGCGTGAGCGCGCACAGGCCTGGCTCAGCCGCGTCGGCCTCGCCGGGTTCGGCGCGCGCTATCCGCATATGCTCTCGGGCGGCCAGAGGAAGCGCGTCGGTTTGGTCCAGGTGCTCATCCGCGATCCCAAGATCCTGCTGATGGACGAACCGTTCGGGCCGCTCGATGCACAGACGCGCCAGATCATGGGCAACCTGCTGCTCGATCTATGGAACGCCGACCGCAAGGCGGTCCTGTTCGTCACCCATGATCTGGAGGAAGCGATCGCGCTCTCCGACCGCGTCGTGATCATGTCGGCCGGTCCCGCCGCGCGCATCATCGGCGACTGGAAGGTGCCGCTGCCGCGGCCGCGCGACATCGCCGAGATCAAGGCCGAGCGCGCGTTCCACCATCTCCATCGCGAGATCTGGGCGATGCTCAAGGCCGAAGTGCTCAAGGGCTACGCCCAGACCGGCGGCGGATGACATTGCGTTGTATTGTTGCCTTGATATTGCGGTGACGGCTACACTCGCCGCGATGGGCGAAGCGGCCCATATGGAGGAAACATGATGTCGGTAAAGCGAACACTTCTGCTGGCTGGCGGCGTGGCCTTGGCCATGGCCTGGAACAGTCAGAATGCCAATGCGCAGAGCGCGTTTACGATCACCTCGTCGTCATTCAAGGACGGCGAGCGTCTGGCCACGAAGATGGCGGGAAACAACAAGCAGAATCCGAATTGCGTCGGCGACAACGTGTCTCCGGCGCTGTCCTGGGCAAATCCCCCGGAAGGCACCAAGAGCTATGCGCTGATGATGTTCGATCCGGAAGGGCGGCCGCCAGGTGGTGTGAGCCACTGGGTCGCCTACGGCATCCCGGTTTCCGTGACCGGCTTTGCGGAAGGGGAGGTCTCCAAGCAGACCGACAAATATGTCGGCGGCAAAAGCCTGATGGGGCTGCCGCACTATTTCGGCCCGTGCACGCCGCCCGGCGCGCCGCATCATTACACCTTCACTTTGATCGCGACCGACCTGGAGCCGACGGCACTGCAGCCCGGCATGACACGCGACGAACTCATCAAGGCATTGGAAGGCCATGCCAAGGGAGCGACCGGCATCATCGGGACGTTCTCGAAGCCGTAAGTTGGGGCGACGCGGATATTCATTCGTCACCCCCGGGCTCGACCCGGGGGTGCACCTTTTTCGCAAGAGGATGGATGGCCTGGTCCAGCCCGGCCGTTGCATCACCTGACAGCGGACTCCCGGTGTGTCCCGTCTCACGCTTTTCACGCTCCAGCTTCTCGTCGCCGTCGCCGCGGTGCTGCTCTGGCAGGTGCTCACCACCGTGCCGATCGGCGGCGTGAAACTGCTGCCGCCGTTCTTCTTCTCGACGCCGTCCGATGTCGCGGCCCGCATCGTCAAATGGTTCGTCGAGGGCACGATCTGGAAGCATCTGTGGGTCACGCTGGTCGAGTCGGTGCTCGCCTTCGTGATCGGCTCGGTTGCAGGGGTCCTGATCGGCTTCTGGTTCGCGCAGCAGCCGCGGGTGGCGGCGGTGTTCGATCCTTACGTCAAGATGATCAACGCGCTGCCGCGCGTGGTGTTGGCGCCGATCTTCGCGCTCTGGCTCGGGCTGGGCATCTGGTCGAAGGTCGCGCTCGGCGTCACGCTCGTGTTCTTCATCGTGTTCTTCAACGTGTATCAAGGCGTGAAGGAGGTGAGCCCGACCGTGCTCGCCAATGCCCGTATGCTCGGCATGAACGAGCGGGCGCTCATGCGCCACGTGTATTGGCCTTCCGCGCTCTCCTGGATGTTCTCCTCGCTTCATACCGCCGTCGGTTTTGCCGTCGTCGGCGCCGTCGTGGGTGAATATCTCGGCTCGGCTGCCGGCCTTGGCTATCTCATTCAACAGGCCGAAGGCGTGTTCGACGTGGCCGGCGTGTTCGCCGGGATGTTCGTGCTCGCCGCCTTCGTGCTCGTCATCGATTATCTGGTCACGCTGGTCGAACGCCGGCTCCTGGTCTGGCGGCCGGTTGCGGCGGAAACGCGCACCTGAGCGATGCCGCCGCTTCTCCGGACGGCTTTTCGTCGCGCCGTCGTCACCCTATAAGAAAGTCCGACAACAACAACGGCTTGCCACCCGGGAGGACCGCATGAAATCAATCAAGGCCGTGCTGGTGACGCTCGCGCTCGCGTCTTCATTCGCCGGTGCCGCGCATGGCCAGGCACCGGGTCCCGCGCCCGAGAAAAAGCAGCTCACCCTCGCGGTCGGTGGCAAGACCGCGCTGTACTATCTTCCGCTGACGATCTGCGAGCGCCTCGGCTACTTCAAGGAACAGGGGCTCGACGTCACCATCAACGATTTCCGCGGCGGCGCGCAATCGCTGCAGGCGCTGGTCGGCGGTTCGGTCGACGTCGTTACCGGTGCCTACGAACACACCATCCGAATGCAGGCCAAGGGCCAGGCCATCCGGGCGGTGATCGAGCTCGGCCGCTTCCCCGGCATCGTCGTGGGCGTGCGCAAGGAGAAAGCGGCAGGCTATAAATCAGCCGCCGACCTGAAGGGCGCGAAGATCGGCGTGAGCGCGCCCGGATCCTCCACCAATTTCTTTGTGATGTACCTGATGTCGAAGGCGGGGCTCAAGCCGGCCGACGCCTCTTACATCGGCGTCGGCATCGGTCCCTCGGCCGTCGCCGCCATGAAGAAGGGTGAGATCGACGCCATTTCCAACCTCGATCCCATGATGACCAAGCTCGAGCAGGAGGGCGACATCAAGGTGGTTGCCGATAGCCGGACGGAGGAGGGGACCCGCGCGATTTTCGGCGGCTCCAATCCGGCGGCGGTGCTGTACGCCAGGCAGGACTTCATCGACAAGAATCCCAACACCATGCAGGCGCTCGTCAATGCCTTCCACAAGACGCTCCAATGGCTCGAAAAGGCGACGCCCGAGCAGATCGCGGCGACCGTGCCGGAGGAATATTTCCTCGGCGACAAGGCGCTCTACGTCGCCGCCGTGAAGGCCAACAAACCGGTCTATTCGCTCACCGGCATCATCCCTGCCGCCGGCATGAAATCGGCCGCCGACATGCTGCTTGCCTTCGATGAAGAGCTCAGAGGAGCCAACATCGATCTCGCAAAGACCTTCGATGACCGCTTCGTGAAAAGGGCCGCGGCGGGCCAATGAGCATCGCATCCGGAACGGATCGGGGGAGCTGACAGGCGCCCGCGCTGGGGTTGGTCCTGCGCTTTGGCCTTCGCGGGCAGGATCGTCGCCGGGGTCAGGCTCGGGCAGTGGCCGCCCAGGCCCTTGCCATGACGGCTTTATTACAGAAAGATGACAATCTCCGCGCCGGGGATTGTCGCCAGGGCGCGACCCCTGGCACCCATCATGCCGCCGGCTGTCCTCTACCTGAAGCACCGCCTCGTGACCGCCAATCGCCGGCGTCTGGGCGCCGTCGCGCTCCTTGCCGCGCTTCACCTCGCAGCGGCCGGCCTGTTGATCTGGTCCGAGGATGATCTGGCAGCGCGGATGGCGTTCGTGCTCACCTGGGGCCTGCTCAATTTCTTCTGGCTGGTCCTGCTGCGGCGGCCAATGACGGCGGCGGCGCTGTCGCTGGCGCTGATCGTCATCCTGATCGCGTTGTCGCAGTTCAAGCACGCCGTCCTGATGATGACCGCGACGTTCGTCGATGTCATGATCATCGACCTCGCCACGTTCTCCTTCCTCATGGCCATCATTCCGGGTCTCGCCTGGAAAGTCGGACTGGCGGTGGTGCTGGCGATCCCCGTGCTGCTGGTGGTGTGGCAGTCCGATCCGTTCCGGGTACGCCGGGGCATGGCTCTGCTTGGCTGCCTCGGCTGCCTGAGCGCGCTGACTGCGCTGTCGTTCGCCCTGCCGTCGGACCGGGAAGACGAGTTCTATCCGCATCAATACGTCTCCAAGTTCGCGCGGTCGGCATCCGTCGCGACGGTCGATCTCATCGCCCACGGTGTCTTCGAGGCCGACGCTGCAAGTCCGGGCCGGCTGATCCTGGGCACTGCCGGGAGGTGCGACGCCGGCCGCAAGCTGCCGCATATCGTCATGGTGTTCGACGAATCGAGCTTCGACGCCACCGTGCTGCCGGACGTCCAGGTTCCGCCGAACTACGCCGCCCGGTTCCGCTCGTCCGACGGCAAGACGCGCTCGTTCGTGGTCGAGGGCGCAGGCGGCCCGAGCTGGTACACCGAATACAACGTGCTCACCGGACTGTCCGTGCGCTCCTATGGCCGCTTCGCAAAGTCCGCCACCCGGTTGGCCACCGGGCGCGTCAAGCGCGGGTTGCCCCATGCCTTGCGCGAGTGCGGCTACAAAACCTACAGCCTTTATTCATGGTTCGGCGGATTTGTGGGCGCGCGCGGCTTCCAGACCACCGCCGGTATCGAGCATTTCCTCGACTCCAAACAACTGGGCAGCGGGGCGGCGGATACGGATCGCTTCTACTACGACCACGCTGCCCGCATCATCGCGGAGCAGCGCGACAACGGCCCGGTTTTTGTGTTCGTCTATCTCGCCGTCAACCACTTCCCCTGGAATTACCGCTATCGTCCGGATCTCCTGCCGGGCTGGGTCAACCCCGGAAATCCGTTCGAAATCGATGAATATCTGCGCCGGCAGGAGCTGAGCGCGCACGACTACCGCCAATTCAAGGAGCGTCTCGGCAGCGAGCTTCCCGACGATCAGTTCCTGCTTGTGCGTTTCGGCGACCACCAGCCGCTATTCGCCAAACAGTTCCTGGATCCGACGCTCGATCGGGACGAGGTGGCTCGACGCATCCTGGCGCGCGATCCGCGCTATTTCACCACGTACTATGCGATCGAAGGACTGAACTTCCGGCCGCTCGATCTTTCGTCCGCGCTAGATACGCTCGACGCGCCCTACCTTCCGCTGGTGGTGCTGGAAGGAGCGGGGGTGCCGCTCGACCCGACCTTCGTGGAGCAGAAGCAAATCCTCAGCCGCTGCCACGGCCTGTTCTATCTATGCGGCGGCGGCGCCGAAGCCCGGCGTTTCAACCGGCTGCTGATCGATGCCGGCCTGATCCAGGGGTTTTGAAGGCACCGGCGCTCGCCCGCAATGAACGAGCGTTAATCGAAGGCCGCCGGTAGCGATAAAATAGTGACAGTCATTCCGCTATCGCGTGATGTGACCTTGAAATGACAAGATTAATGCACTTTTATGACGGGTGTCCGTGTGCCGGGCGTTAGGGTGGTCATTGCCGGGCACGGGCTGCCGCCATGCCGCCGTCCCTTGCATTTCTGTTCAGCCGCCAGACGGCGCCGCATGCGGTGACGTCGCGCCGCACGTTGCCGATCGTGTTGATCGCCGCGCTGCACGTGGCGGCACTCGGCCTCATGTTGTGGAGCGAAACGGGCTTCGTGCCGAAGCTCATCTTCTGCCTGACGTGGGGCGTGCTCAACTTTTTCTGGCTCGTCCTGTTGCGCCGGCCCGCCATCTCGGCGGCGCTCTCGCTGGCGATGATCGTCGTCCTGATCCTGGTGTCTCGGCTCAAATACGACATCATCTGGATGACCGCCAATTTCCTCGACCTGATGATCATCAACGCCGACACGATCAGCTTTCTGCTCGCGGTGAAACCTGATCTTCATCTCAAGGTTCTGCTCGCGCTTGCGTTGATCCTTCCGGCGCTGGCGCTGCTTTGGTGGATCGACAGTCTTCGGGTGCGGGCGCGAACGGCGGTGGCGGGATTCCTCGCGTGCCTCGCCGCGCTCGTCGGCATCGGCCTGGCGATCGAGCAGGAGGACTGGGAGACTTTCTCCGGTGACAGCTATGTGTCGAAGTTCGCGCATTCGGGCGTTGCTGCCAGCTTCGACCTGGCGACCCGCGGATATATGGATTCCGGGCTGGCCCTCACCGAGCGCCTGAAGATGCTGCCGGAGGCGAGCTGCACGCCCAGCGCAAAGCCCCCGCATATCATTCTGGTGCACGACGAATCGAGCTTCGACATCCGGGTCGCGCCCGGCGTGAAGGTCCCGGCCGACTATGGCAGCCATTTCCAGTCGGGCGACGGGAAGCGGCGCCACTTCATCGCCGAAGGCGCCGGCGGGCCGAGTTGGTACACCGAATACAACGTGCTTGCCGGACTGTCGGCGCGCTCGTTCGGCCGCTTTGCCTACTATGTCACGCAGATTGCCGCCGGACGGGTCTCGCGCGGACTTCCCACCGCGTTGCGACGATGCGGCTACCGCACATTCTCGATCTACCCGGCGCTCGGTGCCTTCATGAGCGCCAGGAACTTTCAGACCACGACCGGGATGCAGAAATTTCTCGACCAGGACGCGCTCGGCACCCACCGCATCGAGCCGGACGGCTTCTACTATGATGCGGCGCTGCGAATGATCGAGCGCGAGCGCGGGCAGGGGCCGATGTTCCTGTTCGTCTATCTGGCGGCGAACCATTATCCCTGGAGCTATCGCTGGCGCCCCGATCTGGTGCCGGACTGGAGCAGCCTGGGGAATGCGCCCGAAGTCGATGAGTATCTGCGGCGCCAGAGCATGAGCTTCCGCGACTATGCCGGCCTGCTCGATCGCCTCAAACGCGACTATCCAGACGAGTCGTTCCTCCTGGTGCGCTATGGTGACCATCAGCCGGAATTCGCTTCCTTCATCCTCGACCCGTCGCTCGACGAGGCCGGCATCAACCGGCATCTCATGGTCTATGACCCGCGCTATTTCACGACCTATTACGCGATCGACGCGATCAACTTCAAACCGGTCAATCTCTCCTCGGCACTCGACACGATCGAGGGACCCTATCTGCCGCTGGTCATCCAGGAAGCTGCCGGACTGCCGCTCGATCCGTCGTTCGCCGAGCAAAAGCAAATTCTCGAGCGCTGCAAAGGGCTCTTTTACGCCTGTGCGGGCGGGGCGGAAGCGCGTCGCTTCAACCGGCTTCTGATTGACGCCGGGCTGATCAAAGGCCTCTGATGGCTCGCGAGGTTCTGCACGTCGGATGGGCAAGTTCGCCCCCGCGTGGCGGGCACGCCGCAAGGGTGCTTTAGGCACTTCAAGTCGCGCTGTGCTGATTGCGCTCGCTTGCACACGAGCGTTGGTGCATAAGCGGCGCTCGTTTTATCCGGCTCGGGCATGAACATTCTCTCCATCCAATCCCATGTTGCCTATGGCCACGTCGGCAACTCGGCTGCCGTGTTCCCGTTGCAGCGCATCGGCGTCGAGGTCTGGCCGGTGCAGACGGTTCAATTCTCCAATCACCCCGGCTATGGCGCCTGGCGCGGCCGCGTCTTCAGCGCCGCGACGATCCGCCTGGTGGTGCAGGGAATTGAGGAGCGTGGCGTGCTGGGCGAATGCGATGGGGTGATCTCCGGCTATCTGGGCTCCCCCGATACCGGCGAGGCCGTGGTCGAGTCGGTGGCACGGGTGAAGGGTGCAAATCCCGCCGCGCGCTATTGCTGCGATCCGGTGATCGGCGATGTCAGCCAGGGGGTGTTCGTGCGCCGCGGCATTCCCGAATTCATCAAGGAGCGCATGCTTCCCATCGCCGACGTCGTCACGCCCAATCAGTTCGAACTCGACTACCTGGTGGGCCGGCCGAGCATCAGCATGGCCGATCTGGGTGTGGCCATCGATGCGGTCCATGCCTGCGGGCCGCGCGTGGTGCTCGTGACCTCGGTGCGTACCGACGACACGCCGGCAGATTGTCTCGACCTGGTGGTATCCGACGGGAGCGATCGCTGCCGGCTGCGCACGCCTTTGCTGCCCATCGTTGTGAACGGCGCAGGCGATGCCATCGCCGCCCTGTTTTTCGCGCATTACCTCAGCACCGGCGCGGTGGCTGAGGCCATGTCGCTGGCTGGATCGTCGATCTTCGGCATCCTCGACCGTACCGCCGAAGCGGGCGCCAGTGAGATGCTGCTGGTCGAAGCTCAGGACGAATTGGTGACACCAAGCGAGGTTTTCGTCGCCCATCGGATATGATGTCGAGGCGCAATTGCGCGGCGAAGGGGATCGCACTTCGCAACAAGGGACGATGAGGAGCCTTCATGCGCCGGCGTTTCGTCACGCTTGACGTATTCACCAACCGCCGCTTTGCCGGCAATCCGCTCGCGGTCGTGCTCGACGCCGAGCGTCTCGATACCGGGGCCATGCAGGCAATTGCGCACGAGTTCAATCACCCGGAGACTGTGTTCATCTTTCCGCCCAGCGATCCCGCTCATCGCGCCCGCATTCGTATCTTTACGCCGCGCCGCGAGCTGCCGTTTGCCGGTCATCCGACGGTCGGCACGGCGGTGCTGCTCGGCCTGCGCGATGGCGGCGTCATGGGGCGCGAGATCGTGCTGGAGGAGGGGATCGGCCCGGTGCGTTGCACGCTCGAAACGACTGCGAATGATGGCGGTCGTGCCGCCTTCACCATTCCGCAACTGCCGGCCGAGGTCGAACCGGTACCGGACGATGCGATCATCGCCATGGCGCTGGGGGTTGCGGCGGCCGACATCGGCGAGTTCCGCCCGGCGCGCTGGTCGGCCGGGATGCCCTTCACATTCGTACCCCTAACCTCGCGTGCCGCGGTCGAGCGTTGCAGGCCTGACCCCGCCAGCTTCGACAGCGCCTTTGGCGCGGGTGGCGCGGCCTATGTCGTCTGCCGCCAGACCGTCGAGCCCGGGCATAGTTTCCACGCCCGCATGTTCGCGCCTGGCATGGGCGTCCCGGAAGACCCCGCCACCGGCTCCGCGGCCGCAGCGTTTGCCGGCTTGCTCGCTTCGCACTTGTCCGACGGAACACATCCCGTCACCATCGAGCAGGGCTACGAGATGGGACGGCCGAGCCTGATGCGGCTGGTCGCGGTGGTCGAGGCAGGGCGAGTTCTCTCCGCTTCGATCGGCGGCGACGCCGTCGTCGTGACCGAGGGAACGATCGAGGCATGATCCTCTCGGCTCGGTCTCTGCCGCCAAGTCTGCCGAACGCGCTTGGGAACCGCGCATGACCGAGATGACGATCGTACCTGTCGAGCGGCTCGAACTGGTCCTGTCACCGCGGCCGTGGCCGTTCGCGGACCAAAGGCGGGACGAGATTGCGGCGCATTTTGACGCGCTGCGGCGGGCCAACCCGGCGCTCTGGAACGGCCGCGTGCTGATGCTGCACCGGCATGCCATCAAGGCTCCGGTGTTTCACGGGGCGTATTTCGAGACCGATTTCGCCAGTATGCTGGCGTGGCGCCAGTGGGATTCGCCGGACCCATGCGTAAAGAACTGTTTTGCCATGGGTGCGTTGCGCGGTAGCGACGGCGGCTTCGTCCTCGGTGTCATGGGCGCACACACCTCGAATCCGGGACGAATCTATTTTCCTGCCGGGCTGCCGGACTTGAACGACGTCGACGGCGCCCGTGTCGACCTCGCACGCAACGTTGTGCGCGAGGTCGGGGAGGAGACCGGGCTTACACCCGACGACTTCGAGGCGGAGCCGGGCTGGATCACGGTGCTGGCGGGACCCCGCATTGCGCAGGTGAAGACGCTGCATGCGCGCGCGACCGCTGACGCTCTTCGCGCGCGCATTCTCGCGCATCTCGCCCGGGAAGCGCAGCCCGAGCTCGCCGGTGTCCGCATTGTGCGGGGCCCCGCCGACTTCGACCCGATGATGCCGCCGTTCGTCACGGCGTTCCTTACCCACGTCTGGAGTCGGGCTTCGGAGGAGGCGTCATGACCCCGTCAAGACTTCTCAAGCGGTTACGCATTGACGATCCCGACGGTTTCCGCCTCGCGAGCTCGAACAGGTGCGCGCGGCGCTCGAGGCCGAAGGGGGCGCGCCCGCGGATGCAACCAAACAAACGTCGAAGCCCAAGGGACGATGACGAGACGCCACGTATATCGTATCGGCATCTCGGACTGCAGCCATTCAGACCCACGAGGAGAAACATGTCGTCCGTCGCCAGATTCTCAGCCGCTCTCATTGTTGCAACGGTCGCCGCGCAGACCGCGGTGCTGGCCCAGGGCCTGGAGGTCCGGCGCTACAACCCGTCGGAATGGACGAAGGGTCGGTTCAGCGAGGTTGTCACCGTCAATGGCCCAGGCAAAACCATCTATCTGGCCGGCATCGGCGCGGAAGATGAGCACGGCGCGGCGGGAGCAAGCGCCCCCATCCTGCATCCGGGTAACCCCTACGAGCAGTGCCGATACGCATACGACAAGATCAAACGCCTGCTGGCCGCGTATGGAGCGTCCTTGGCCGATGCGGTGAAACAGGTCGTGTACGTCACCGACGTGCGCTTCCAGGCCGACGTGGCCAAGTGCCGGCGCGAGGCGTATGGCGACGGGCCGATCCCGGCCAACACCTTTCTGGTGATCAGTGCGCTCGCAATTCCGGGCATGTTGCTCGAGATCGACGTGACCGCGGTGGTCAGCAAATAGCGGCGGGCGATCGGCTCACGGGCGAGCCGCCGCCGGTCTCAGATGCACATCCGTGATTTCCGTTACGCGCGCTACGCGACCGAGGGCGCCGAGCTGTCGGTCGGGCCCGTAAAAGGTCAGCAGTGCTGTCCTGGCATCATCGCGCGGACAGCCAGCCTCCCGACAAGATCGCCGGCCTTGCAAGGGTTTAGCGCGAATGGACGATGCCGCGCGAAGCAACTGTCGCTGGGCCGTCGTCGACTGGATTCGATCTTGCGAAGCGGACCGCACTTCCGCTAGAAAGGCGGCGGTCACATACAGGAAAGCTGCGGCCGCGATTGTGCCGTGCCTTGCGTGACCATGCCGAGGGCGAATGTGATGCCGACGCGCCGTGATTTCCGCGCGATGACCCGGGGGGCTCAGCCCCGGCCCGGCGCTGCCCTGATTCTCGGCGGCCTTCTGCTCCTTACCCTCCCCTGAGGGCCGGCTGGGCGTTTACGCCTGGGCGCTCAGGGGGCACCGAAGGACGGAACCAGAGCGCGCTCAGCAAAAGTGGGAACCGGTTTGCGCGCTCCACCTCTTCAAGTGGCGTGTTTTCCGATGGCTGACCGGTAACCCCTTAGCCCGAAAACGCGCCGGCGCCCGAACCGAGAGGGCGCCAACCGACGAGAAGGACCACGTATGAACACCCCAGCGAAGTCCGAGAAGGACCGCGTCGTCATCTTCGACACCACCTTGCGCGACGGCGAACAGTGTCCGGGCGCCACCATGACCCACGAGGAAAAGCTCGAAGTCGCCGAGCTGCTCGACCAGATGGGCGTCGACATCATCGAGGCCGGTTTTCCGGTCGCATCGGAGGGCGACTTCGCCGCGGTGAATGAGATCGCCAAGCGCACGAAGAACGCGGTCGTTTGCGGACTGTCGCGCGCCGCGTTCAAGGACATCGACCGTTGCGCCGAGGCGATCAAGCCAGCCAAGCGCAGCCGCATCCACACCTTCCTGTCCACGTCGCCGGTGCACATGAAATACAAGCTCCAGAAGGAGCCGCAGGAGGTCTACGAGATGGTGATCGCGCAGGTCACCCGCGCGCGCAACTACACCGACGACGTGGAATGGTCGAGCGAGGACGGCACTCGTACCGAGCACGACTTCCTCTGCCGCTGCGTCGAAGCGGCGATCAATGCCGGTGCCACCACGATCAACATCCCCGATACCGTCGGCTACACGGTGCCGGAAGAGTATTTCGCGCTCATCAGGATGCTGCGCGAGCGCGTGCCGAACGCCGACAAGGCGCGCTTCTCCGCGCATTGCCACGACGATCTCGGCATGGCCGTCGCGAACTCGCTCGCCGGCGTCCGCGCCGGCATCCGCCAGATCGAATGCACCATCAACGGCATCGGCGAGCGCGCCGGCAACGCCGCGCTCGAGGAGGTGGTGATGGCGATGAAGGTGCGCAACGACGTGATGCCGTACTGGACCAATGTGGACAGCACGATGCTCACGCGCGCATCGAAGCTGGTGGCGGCCGCCACCTCGTTCCCGGTGCAGTACAACAAGGCGATCGTCGGACGCAACGCGTTCGCGCACGAGTCCGGCATCCACCAGGACGGCATGCTCAAGCACACACAGACCTACGAAATCATGACGCCGGAGACCGTGGGCGTGAAGCAGACGTCGCTGGTCATGGGCAAGCATTCCGGCCGCCATGCCTTCGTGCACAAGCTCGAGGAGATGGGCTATCGCCTGTCCGGTAACCAGCTCGAGGACGCCTTTGTCCGCTTCAAGGCGCTCGCCGACAAGAAGAAGCACATCTACGACGAGGACCTCGAGGCGCTGGTCGACGAGGAGATCGCGCACGCGCAGAACCGCGTGAAGCTGGTCAGCCTCACCGTGATCGCCGGCACGGTCGGGCCGCAATCGGCCACCGCGACGCTTGATATCGACGGCCGCCACCATACGGTGCAGTCGACCGGCAACGGGCCGGTCGATGCGACCTTCAACTGCATCAAGGCGCTGATTCCGCACGAGGCGGTGCTCGAGCTCTATCAGGTGCACGCGGTCACCCAGGGCACCGATGCACAGGCCGAGGTTTCGGTACGGCTTGCCGAGAGCGGCAGATCGGTCACCGCCAAGGGTGCGGATCCGGACACGCTGGTCGCCTCCGCCAAGGCTTATCTCGGTGCCCTCAACAAGCTCCTGTCCCGCCGGCAGAAGGGTACGGCGGAGCCGCTGTTGCCGGCGCGGCGTCTGCATTCGACCGATGTCGGCTGAGCGACCGTAAGGAAACGGGCGCGTCCCTCGCGGGACGTGCCCGCGCTGCGGGCAAGGTCAGCAGCTCGCGGCCATAGAAGAAGCGATTCAACTAATATGACAAACCCGTAATCTTGCTCGCGAAAACGTTATCTAGTCTTGCGTTCCGCGTTCGTTACCTAACCGAACTTTAACTTGATACGCCGGTCCTTTCCCTCTGTACTCGCGTCCATCGTAAGGTGACTGAAGGGGAAATGCCCATGTGGAAAGCCATCGTCGCCGGAACAGCAACACTCGCGATCGCCGGCACCTCGCTCGTTTACGCGCAGCAGCGCAGTGACCGTGACGGAGCCCAGCGCTGGCGGCCCAACAGCGAGGATATGCGCGCGTTCGGCGAAGCGCGGCTTGCGGCGCTCAAGGCGGGCCTGACGCTGACGCCGGACCAGGAGAAGAACTGGCCGGCCTTCGAGCAGGCGGCGCGTGATTTCGGCAAGGTGCGGATGGAGCGCAGGACGGCAATGCGCAACGCCCCGTCCAGCGACGATCCGGTCGAACGCCTGCGTCAGCGCGCCACATCCCTGACGGACACCGGTGCGGCCTTGAAGAAATTGGCTGACGCCACAGATCCTCTGTACAAGAGCCTCGATGAGAATCAGAAGCGGCGCTTTGCGATTCTCAACCGCCTGACCGGAACCGATCGGGAAGGGTTCCGCGGACGTGATGGCGGTGGACGTGACGGCGACGGTATGCGCCATCACTGGGGTCCGCGCCGCACCAACACTGGGCCAACCGATATGGAACACTCTGGCGGACAACGCCTGTAGTTACCACATTAATAGTCTAGCGCCGGCGGTCGCACTCCCAGCCCCCCGACACGATCGCCGACGTACGGGAGCCGCCGGGTCCCCACCCGGCGGCTTTCCCTTTTTGGAAAGTCGCTTGCTCTCGTGCCGGCACGTATGCGCGGATGCGCGTGTCCCAGAGCGCGTGGCTCGCTCCAGCGCGCCGCTCATTTCTTCCCAAGCTCACGAGACGCCGAGCCTTCGCGCGCCTTGATGTGCTCGACTCATTAAGCAGTGAACGTCGTTCCATCGACGTCGCCGGGGTAGGCGCGTCAGCTATCGCGACCGTCGCTCGTTGCACGGCTTGGCGCGGCTCGCCACGTCGTCGGGACTCGTCAGCGACATCTCTTGCGGCGGATGGAAAATCAAAAGGACTGGCAAGAAGGCCAGCTCCGGATGAAACGCCCAACGTCTTCTACCGCGAGCGTTGCACGCACCGTCTCCGAATGATCGCGCAATGTCTAGGAGTATCGGCAAGGCAAGTGCAGCGCCGATCGCAGGCGCACCAGTGCTTGTCTTCATAAAGAGGCCGGGCCGAGGAGGAGGGCTCTCGTCAGCGGGGGGCTATGCGTCCTGCGACTTGGCTTCGTCCATTTCGCGCGCGGCCTGTGCCCAGGACGATCCGAGCTTGATCAGATACGCCCGCAACTCGGGGTCGCTTTCGGTCTCAGCCAATCGGACGCATTCGCCGGCTCGCTTCAGGCATTCCTGCGGCTCTTTGATCATGGTGACCTCATGCGGCGATCAACGATCGTACGTAACAACCGGCGGAATACCTAACAAATTCGAGTTGGTTACAAAGGCAACTTATTTTGCGAGAGGGGGCGTCGCTCGACCGGGCGATATGATTTTCGACGCGCGCAAGGTGGAGGGCGGCTGGTCGGTTGTTGTCCGTCGGACGTAGACAGGAAGTCATGAGACAGGGAGTCTTGCACCGGAGCGGATAAGACAGTGCAACCGGTGCGACGAGACCGCGTCGCTGACCTTCGCATATCGTCATCGGCAATGCGCCCGAGCCAAAAACGCAAAGCGCCCTGACACTCAGGGAGCAGCCCGTTCTTGCCCGTACTTGCCAACCTTGCAGCCGCCTGTGGGGTACGTCCATCCGCCCCACATCCCTTCCGCCACTGATGTGGGTTTGCGAAGCGCAGGCATGGATGTGCGGCAACGCGGGCAAGTCGTGGTCAGCGGCCCGATGCCCCACGGGCCTTTCTTTTTCGACTGGCGAATGAGGAAAAAGCCGATGAGCACCGCCGCTATGGCCAATGCTATGAGAGCGAACCCTTCCATCGCCTGCCGCGCCCGCTCATGAACCCGCATGTCGACGTAGCCATGACCGGCGTTCACCATGTGTTCCCGGCTCTGGACGCCGTGGAAAGGAGATGTCGTGGTTGTCGGACGGCGCGGGGGCTAGGCACGCATGTATCGGCAAAGAAAGGGCCATTCGGCCGTTTCGGCATGGGAATTTTGGTGTGGACGTCGGGGCGGCGTTTCTCATCGTCGCGCTTGGAAAGCGCCCGCCGATGCCCTATGTGTGGCTCCCGCGCTGCGGGGCCTCTCGTCCCCGAGCGGCAAGGGGCGTTCGGAGCACTGCGGTGTTCCGCAAGTGGTGGAAGTGCCTAACCCGTCGGAATTCCTCGGTTAGGGCGCATAGCTCAGTTGGTAGAGCAGCTGACTCTTAATCAGCGGGTCCCAGGTTCGAGCCCTGGTGCGCCCACCAATTTTTAAGCGAATATTTTCAGGTAGTTATGGTGTTCTGGCACCCGATATTTTATAGCGCGCTTGGCGCGGCGGACCCCCAGCGGACCCCGATAAAGGGCCTGGCATCTGAAAGCACCGCGTGGCGAGGTACGCGACTGTGTTGTGGATGACAATCGCTGTCATGCTCTGGCGGCGCGCCGCAGCGAAAGCCATTATTGGTTGATGAAATCATCATCCGACCACGGGCGGGTAGGTGCAGGCAGAGGCTCAAATCGCAAACGAACCGTGGCGAACGCCACAGCGGCAGGTGCTGCAGATGCGGTTCTGAAAGCCTCTGACTTGCGGATCTCGGTAGTAACGCAACTATGGCGCGCGCAAATCCCGCCTGAGAACTTTGCGGCAGTGCTGTCAGCCTTCGGGCGGCTATCGGAACGGGGACAATATTCCCTCGCGGTCCGCATCATAAACGTTTTGCAGACCTACGAGCTTAGGGGGTCTTTTGGATTCTGAAAATTACTCATGCCCCCTCTCGCAAAAACGTGCCCAAAAACCGTTTCTGCCCCAGAAGGGTGGGCCTTTCTGTGAGGGCGTTCTTTGCGAAAAAATTTTCAGGTGCGGGAGAAGATTTTGATCGAATCAATGCCCCGATGTTGGCTTGTGGCACTTTTTAGATTTGCGTTGGCTAAGTGCGGGAGCTCGCTCGCGGCAGTAATCCGGACACTGAGCCGACATCACGCCAGGGCCGGCCGAGTTCGACCCTAAGCGGCATTCTTGGAGGGCCGACCTAACAAGATGCGCGATGGATGGCGTTTCCACCCACACGGGAACGAGACGAAGGTACTCTTTGTTGGTTCGGCGGCCCCGTCCGCAATAGGAGTTCGCGGCCCGGCATTCATCGCTGGTGTCTTCGTCGGCGGCTTCGTGTAGCAGCGACTGTGCGCTCTGCTGTCAATGAGCGCTCATAATTAGCCTTCTCGGCTATCACCTCGACACGCGCTAACCGCATTTTTAATGAGAGATGGGGGTCACATTACGCTGGCCGGAGACGTTTGTCCGTGACACGGCGGTAAAGGTTGCAGCGCCCCAATGTTGGTGCCATCAAGCGGACCCACGAACAAGAAGGAATAACTCATGGCAAAGCGGACGAAGACGGTTCTTGCGGGAATGGATTTCGAATCATTGGTGGAACTCAGGAGAGAAGTTGAGCAACGGCTCCAGGAGCATCGCAGGACATTGGAAAGCCAATTGGCATCGATGGGAGGTGCAATCGCTTCTCTTGCGGGTGGAAGTGGGCGACGTGCTTCAATGAAGGGGAAGAAGGTTCCGCCGAAATATCGAGGAACGGACGGAGAGACCTGGGCGGGTCGCGGGGCTACTCCCAGATGGTTGAAAGCCGCTCTCAAGGAAGGAAAGAAGATTGAAGACTTCCTGGTCGACAAAACGATGGGGAAGGCGAGGGTAAAACGCAGAGCCAAGAAGTGATTTGGCACTGAGTTCGGCCGATCGGGGTTTTCAACCCAAGGGCCCGTCGCCGCGCCATTCCTGCAACGCGGTCATACCGGCTCGCGGTCGCGTGCCGTCTTGGACGCTATCCCCGGTTCCACACTCTTCTTCATGTCGCGCTTGCGTGCCAACTCTTGCAAACGTTATTGTTGTAGGAGTTGGCTTTAGGATCGGAGAAACATCCATGGCTCCAAGAGATCATATCGTGGGTCTGTCGAGCATTCTTTTGGCCGCTGGCTTGACGGTGTCTTCGTGGCCCTCGCTCGCGGCGGAGCAACGCTCAGCGGACGACATCATAAATGCGCTAAAATCGCCTCGGGCCACCCGCGGTCTCTCGACGTCGCCCGCCGACGCGTCTCGCGCCGCCGACGAGAGCCAATTTCTTAGTGCGGTGCGCAACCGACCCACTCGTTCATTGTCGACCGAGGAGCGGGACAAGATCGCATCGATTGCGAGCTCGAAACCGAAAATCGATCTTGAAATCAACTTTGAGTTCAACTCTGCCGTGATTGGGTCGAAGGCAATGCCCCAGGTGACGGAGCTGGGTAAGGCGCTCACGAGCTCAGATCTGAAAGGCCACACCTTTATTCTTGCGGGCTTCACGGATGCCAAAGGCAGCGAAACCTACAACAAAGGCCTCTCGGAGCGTCGCGCAGATGCTGTAAAGCAGTTTCTCTCAGAGAAATACGGGATTGAGACGGGCAATCTTGTGACGGTTGGGTACGGTGCCACGCAGCTGAAGGATCCGGCCAATCCCCTCGCCGCCGACAATCGTCGTGTGCAGGTGATCAACGCCGCCGACAAGTAGGGACTAATGGCCGGCGAAATCAGCAGAACAAAGATTGCCGTGGTGGCGTTCCTTGCAGCACTCTGCTTGGCCCCACGGGCCCAGGCCGCATCGCCTCCGGAGATCGACGCCAGCGTGCGCGCGACGCTCGAAGACTTCTTCCGGGAGGTCTGGTCGGGGCGGGAGCTTGCCAACAAGGCGGTGGCAATCCTGGTCTTCCCGACCATCGTCAAGGCGGGCTTCGGAATTGGCGGTGAATATGGCGAAGGCGCGCTGCACATTCGTGGCCGCACCGCCGGCTACTACAACATCATTTCGGCCTCGATCGGGTTTCAGTTCGGTGCCCAGGCGCGATCCGCGATCATCATGTTCATGACAGAGGCGGCACTTGCCGACTTCCAGCGCACCGACGGCTGGAAGGTCGGCGTCGACGGATCGATCGCGATCATCGCGGTTGGGGCAGGCGGGCAGATCGACACCAACAGCATCCGCAGTCCGGTTATCGGGTTCATCTTCGATCAGAAGGGGCTGATGTACAATCTGACGCTCGA
Organism: uncultured Alphaproteobacteria bacterium; assembly: GCA_963725065.1. GTDB lineage: Bacteria > Pseudomonadota > Alphaproteobacteria > Rhizobiales > Xanthobacteraceae > VAZQ01. Next base: position 363,804 of record CAVRXD010000053.1, on the reverse strand, counting down.
AGGTTCCAAGATTAGTCGCATCCAACGGTAACTGGAGCCTAAGCTGGCAGGTCGCGGGGGTGGAAGGGACACACAAAGAGCCACGGCAATGCGGCCGCACCTGGCATTTTTCATTCCATAATTGCGAATTACGCGAACTGCCGCCCCCAAAGTAAAGCCCCGCCGGAGGGGAGCCGGCGGGGCTTAAATTGGCCTGGCGGGGTACGGGGGGACGTGTCCTACCAAGTCATGCCCTTCAATCCGGCGACGAGGTAATTGGTTCCGTTGCCTTATGCCGCCTGGACCAGCTCGGCCAACTTTTTGCGAGCATAAAACATGCGGGTCTTTACGGTGGCGCGTGGAATGCTGAGGATGTCTGCGGCGTCGTCCACTGAGTTCTCGTGATAATAGACAAGGTCGATAATCTCACGGTGTTCGGGCGAGAGCTTGGTCAAGGCGACGCGTAGCATCTCACCCTCGTGCTTCTTCTCCAGGGCAACCTCTGCATTGTCAGCAGAGTCGGCAACGGTGGCCTCGATCACCTCGTTCAACTCGGCATGAGTCCGACGGCGGCGCGCCGAGAGCGCCTTGAAGCGCGCGATCGAGAGCAGCCAAGTGGTGACGGCGGAACGGCCTTCAAAGCGGCCAGCCTGCTGCCACACGTCGAAAAACACGTCGCTCAGAAGATCTTCGGCGACGGTCTCATTGCCGACGAACCGGAGCAGCCAACGGTAAATGGGGGTGCGATGCCGGGCGAACAGCACCTGCATGGCGAGCTTGTCGCCCGCTGCGATGCGCTTAACCAGCATCTCAACGGAGGTGTCGGAAGCCGTGGCGCGCGCAAGCACTGCCCCGGTGAGAGATCCCGAGCGGGTCAATGCGATAGACATGGCTAAATCCCCCGAATTCACGTCCCGCCAAGCCAACCAGGGTGAGAGAAAAAGGTTCAGGGATATATTTCATCCGGTCGCCGGAACTAAAGCGGCTGGACGGATTTGATGGCTCCCGCCACGTCATAATCGCTAATTATGCGAACGCCAGCGGCTGGCCGCGAAGGGGCAAGCCTGCTCGGCCAGCCTCACCCGCTAGGCTGGGGGGCTCCTCACGTGTGCTCCGGGCGAAGGTTGACGATGTAGGTTTGCAAAATCGGGACCACTGACACGACAAGGAGACGCGGGCCATGACATTGCGGGATGTGGTTAGCGCTTTCTGCGGGGTGATCTTTGTGTTGCTCGCCCCCGCTCAGGCATTCGGTGTGGAGTGTGCCACAGAAGCACAACGAAAAATCGAGATAGAGAATCTGAACGAAAGTGTCGACTGGTTCCTATCCACAGCGGAGGAGGTGCCGGAGGACATTGCTCAACAATTCAGGGCCGCCGTCTCTGGCAGAGCGGTCACCGTCGATGGCCCCGACATGAAGGCGTTCCGTCAGGCAATTGCTCATCCACTGTGGGCAACACACATGCTCAAAGAGAGCGGCGCTATCATCAAACATGAACTTCGTCCTCAGACACCCGATACGCCAGTAGCCCAACTCCACAAGGCGATCTCGGCGTTAGAGAGGAGCGCTCCGTTTATCCATCAACTGAGTGATTATGCAGCCAAGGATCGGGGCCGTCGTATCACCAACGTGAACGACTGGACCCGTCGATCCATCGACTTGCCGAGCAATCTCGCAAATTATGCCCAATGCCTCGTGGACCTTGTTTCGTCAGCGGCGGGCTCCAGTTCCCCCGCAGCGCCTCGATGATATCTGCGACCCGGCACGACATTTCGTGATGGCGATCACATCGGCAAGGAAGCATTGAGCCCAGTGTTGTGTGGGCTGAACCGGCAACAACAGGGGACACAATCATGCGCAATTTCCTCGCCTTCGCAATTCTTCTCAGCTTTGTCGCTCCTGCTTCTGCCTACGATTATCGGCCCTATTCGTCGCGCTCGGCGGGTTACCATGAATGGCGGAAGTCGATCGCCCCGAAGAAGGTCTATAACGACGGGTCCAATGCGATGAAGGCGCAGGAGGCCGAGGCCGCTGCTGACAAGAAGGCAGTCGATGCTGCAAAGGACAGGCTTCGCGAGCAGCAGGGCAATGTAGCGAAGGCGATCGGTAGTGTGCCGACCCCCTGCGGACTCTGCCGCTGATGCCTTGCCTTCCCGGTCGTCTGGCCGTCCCCAGTGCGGGGAAGCGGTGAGGCAACTTCGTCTGATCCCTGACCCCGAAGGGCGCTCGGCGCTGTCCTTCCAATCGCGGGCGCCGTCTATTTGAACCGGAATCCTCCCGCTCGCATCTAATTGTTAAGGGCAAACGTGGAGGGTATGGTCATGCTGGCAGAAATCTTTATGCTCCGACTGGAAGCGACGGTGCGGGCGAGCAAGGAATCGAGCACGTCTCAGTTCGTGCCCGTCACCTTGCCGGCGACGCCTCCGACGCAGACCTCCGTTCCAAGTATTCGCTCGGCCTGAACGGAGAACGGACAGGGCGCAAAAAGCCGTTTACACGCGGCAGCCCTCTGCCTTCGGATCATGCGCGGTTGCCGCAACTTTGACGGCCCTCCGCCGTGCAATGCTGAGGCGCACGGCGGGGTATTACAGATGCACGGGCTGATCGCATTCTACGGCTTCCTCGTGGGGGCCCTCGTTGCCGTTTCAGTCGTGGGAATGTTCACCGAAGTTTAACCCGGCATCGAGGCCGCGAATGCGGGCGCGCGCGCTCTCGCTTAGAAGCCGCCAAGCACCACAAGTCCGAAGATCGCACCTAGACCGAAGATAATCGGCCAAAAAACGTAGCCGGGAACATCCGGATCAAACGTCCGGATCAGCCTCCCGAAGCCTTTCTCTTGGCCCTCCTGGAATGCCTCGCGCACTGTCTTTTCCAGCATATAGTCGCCTCCGCTCGCTGGCTCTACGCGGTTGTCGACAACCGGATGAAGCGCAGAGGCGCGCTCTGGTTCCCTGCGAATTGATCACTTGACGTGGCGTGCGGAACGGAAGGGGCTGGCCGCGAAGGGGCGAGCTCGGCCAGCCCGACCTCAGCCAGGCCCTGGCTTGGGATGTGCTTCCTGGCCGAGGCTGGCGCAGCCCAACGGAAAAAAGCTCCGCCGGCAGCGGCAGGGCTAACGAGACTGTGAGCGGGCTTGCCGGCCTGACCAGGGGAGGGCGTTCTGCTGGCAAACCCACTGACTAACGGCGCGCGCCCGGATTGGCTTTTGTGTCGGGTCTCCCACAAAGCTCGGCCTCGTGCCGGTAATTTCAGACTCGATATCCTAAAGTGTCACTTTATATTGGTAACGCGATGCCTGCTGTTCTGCGTTTCATCGAGCCGTGCCTCCCGTCTCCTGCCGACCGCCCGCCGTCGGGCGCGAACTGGATCCACGAGATCAAGCACGACGGTTTCCGGCTCATGGCCCGGCGCGGTCCGGTCGGCATCCGGCTGATCACGCGGCGCGGCAACGATTGGACGAGCCGCTTTCCTCTCGTCGTCGAGGCCGTGAACCACCTCAAGGTCCGCTCCTGCCTGATCGACGGCGAGGTCGTCTGCTGCGACGAGCGCGGGCTGGCCAGGTTCGACGTCCTGCGCCGCCGTCGCAACGAGCCGCACGCCTTCCTCTTCGCCTTCGATCTCCTCGAACTCGACGGCCAGGATCTGCGCCGCGAGCCAATTGAGGGCCGCAAAACCACGCTCGCCAGCATTCTGCGGAAATGCCGGCCCGGCGTACGGCTGAACGAGCACCTGGCGCACGACTCCGGGCTCACCGTGTTCGCGCACGCGTGTCGGCTCGGCTGCGAAGGCATCGTCTCCAAGCGCCTGGGTTCGCGCTACCGCTCCGGCCGATCGCCGGACTGGCTCAAGTTCAAGAACCGCAGGCAGCAGCGGTGCGGCGCGAGGCCGAGGAGGAATGGGGACGATGACGAAGAAACCGGTCAGGCGGTACACCGTCGATGGCAAACCCATGACGCCCGACGACCTGCGGCGACTGCATGAGTATCTCATCGAGATGGAGACCATCGCGATCATCTCCGACGAAATGCGTGTCGTGGTCGAGAGCGAATGGCCCGAACTGGTCGACAAGCTGCCACCGAGACGATGATCCGAAGAGACACTTATTTCGGGAGGTCCATCGGCGAGCCGCCGAAGACGAAGCTGAGCATTACATCAAGTGCCCTGCCTGCGGCGGCTGGATCGATTGCCGTGATCTCGGCCAAGTGTCCGAGCACGAAGGGCCGATGCCGCACCCAGCGCAGGATCAACTGCAATGACAGGCGCGCAGTTCGAAATCCGGATCGACGGCACTCCGCGCACCTACCGCGACCGAAAGGACTTCGCGATGGAGGCCGCACGGTATCTCAAGGGCAAGCAGCCGCACAGCATGGTCGAGGTCAAAGACCTGAAAAGTGGCGATGTGACTGCGGTGGCTCTAAGGCCAGGGTGAGCCACGGTCCTGAAGGGATGGCGAGCCTTATACCTCATGAAAGTTGGCGCGACCGCTTCCGGATCTGTAACCAGTGGTTGCTAACGGAATGGAGCGCTCATGAAGATTGCACATGCGAAAGTTGGAGAGCGGAAGGCGACCAGCCGAAGCAAGCGTCTCGTTACGATCTGCGCCGAGCTTGGCGGTCCAAATGAGTTTATGACAATAACAGTCGCAGTAACGAATGACGATTCGGATGAGGAAGCGCGCGAGTGCGGGATCGCGAGAGCGAAAGATTTTGCAAGGCAATTCGCTGATGCGCCTCCGCAATGTTTTCCGACTCTCGGATCGGGGGTGGTCCTGCAACGTGCGAACAAGGGCTTGAGCGATGTCCCTCAAGCTCCGCCCAACCGGCCTCGGCTCCGGGATCGACAAGGACCGGCTTGACTACACGGTCTACACCGGCGAGCCGCATCTACCAAAGTCGTGGCGGTCCCGATAGCCTGCGCTGGTTCTGGTCGATGACTGCCACGGCCGGCCCGATGACGCGCTCGGGCCGCGGGGCGACCTTGGAGGAAGCCAAAGCGCAGCTTTGGAAAAGCTGGGACGCCTGGAAGGCGTGGGCGAACTTGGAAGAGATCGATTAGGGCAGCGCCGAGCCGGGGGGCGGATGATTTTCTAGGTGCGGCGGCATACGGGCGCGGACGGCTCGTTGTATAGTACGTCCTCGATGTGAACCGCGGAGGTGGCCGATGGCGCTCCAAGGTGAAGCCAAAAAACTCTATCACCGCGAATACATGCGCCGTCAACGGGCAGGACTGCCCACGCGGGGGGTCGTAAAGCCGAAGGTGATGGAGCAGTGGTGCTCAGAATGCGTCCTGCCCCCGAGTCCCGAGCGGATCGTGGTCAGCCTTGGGAGCGGCTACCGCCTCTGCCAGTGCTGCTACGAGGCGGCCGGAACTTTGTTCGCCGCGGAGCGCGCCATGCACGGGCGATGAGGAAAGGCGGACGCCTCCCTCTACGCCTTCGACCTGCTGGAGCTGGACGGTACCGACTTACATCGGGAGCCGATCGAGACCCGGAGGGCGACCTTAGCGAGCGTCTTGCGCAAGAGCCGACCAGGCCTGCGGCTGAACGAACACCTTGAACATCCGGAGGGCGTGGTCGTGTTCCAAACACGCCTGCCAGCTCGGCTGCGAGGCATCGTCTCAAAGCGGCTCGGCTCGCGCTACCGCTCCGGCCGCTCGCCCGACTGGCTCAAGTTCAAGAACCCGGAGGCTCCGGCGGTCCGGCGCGAAGCGGAGGAGGATTGGGGGCGATAAGGACTTCTTCCCTTTTTCGGCTTCGCTGCTTTCGCTTCCCGTAGCAACTCCACCCTGACAACTTCCGCGTGCTCCTCCGCGATCCGTTTGTGGAGGGACTTACGCTCAAGTTCAGTGAGCTGCGTAGCAAGTAGCATCGCGTATCGTTGCAGATTTGCGCGATGGCTCAGAATCTTAGCGTTAAGGTAGTCGGTCTTTATCCGCACCTCTGCGCGTCCTTCGTTCGATGATCTCAGCCCGGATTCGTTCAGCACGCAAGCAGCGCGCTCTTTCGCAATCGAGACGCTCAAGAACGCGGTCCACAAAGACGGCGGCTTCTAAGCTCGTATTGGTAACATTTCCTGAGCTGAACCAAGCGTTCGATGTGGGCGAACGGTTGACCCTGCCTCTTCCAATCTCGTTCGATCCTTTGAAAGGCGTCGATCTGATCTTCCAACTGCCATGGCGTAAGCTCAGTCGGGGATGCGTATTCTTCGGTAATGCGCATCATACTACTCAATGTTTCGAAAGGCCCCTCACGTACTCACGGCATCAAATTGCAGTCAATTAATCAGAGGTTTTAAATATTTAGGTGAAATGTGCGAACGCCGGGCGCGTCGGTCAATTGCGCAAGATGCTCCGTGATGCGCGCAAGCGGAAACTGTCGGCGGGGCTGACGGCGGGAAGCCGAAGAGGATTGGGGGCGAAGATTCCGGATGAGAAGGAAATCCTAAGCTCATCGCTATTCCGATTGTTGCCAATTGCAAAGCCCGGCCGCCGCCGCGCCGCGAAATCCAAGACATCGGATTTTTCCGACCTGCCCCCCTCCCTTTGGCCGAAACGGACTGTCAGATTGGCGGCTTCGCGGCCCGTATGGGTACAGTCTGATGATTAGCGACGGTCCGCTCGAAAGATTTAAGGGAGGGACCGACAATGCGCTTGTTGCTAATTTCTTTGCTGATGATTTGCGGCCCCGTGTTTGCGGCCGAGCCCAGTGTCGTCGGCAACTGGAAGCTTGTTGCTTTCCAAACCATCCTTGACAATGAGCCCCCGCGAGACGCCCTCGGCCCGAGCCCAAAGGGCTATCTGATCCTGACGCCCGAGGGACGAATGATGACGTTAATCACGTCCAGCGACCGCAAGGCCGGAGCCGACGACCCCGAACGCTCAGCGTTGCATAAAACAATGTTTTCCTACAGTGGTAGATACCGCGTTGAAGGCAATACGTTCATCACCACAGTCGATGTATCCTGGAACGAAGCCTGGAATGGCACGGAGCAGAAGCGTCATTACAGGTTCGAAGGCGACAAACTTTTGATCGATACCGCACGGCAGCCGAGCGTGCTGTATCCAGGCAAGATGACGGTTGGCAGGCTAGTATGGGAACGGGACAAATAGGTTCTATTTCCAGCCAAGACGAAGTACCTTTTGTCGGCTAGACAAGGTGAGACAACGCTGCGAGGGAGGGCGTCGTGCCCGCTACGAACGTGACTACGGGCAGCTTCGTGCTGGAGGTCGAAGGTCAGTCCGTCCCTGTTAGCTCAATCGAAGGCGGGGCCGCCGTGGGGGTCGTTGTTATCGCCGCTCCAACCGCTGGCTCCCGCTTCCGCGAGAAGCACCTTTCTGGCGTGCGATACGAACCGATCGCAATCGCCGCCTCGTCCCGCCGCCCGCGGCGCTTATTCGATTGGATCACGACAGCTTGGCAGGGAACGCTCGCACAAAAGAACGGGGCAATCATCCGCGTGGGCGCTAATGGGCGCCCACAGTCGAAGCGTGAATTCGTCAAAGCGATCCTCGTCGAGACAACCGTTCCGATGCTCGACGGCGCATCGAACAGCAGCGCCGACTTCACGGTTCGTCTCGCACCGGAGCGCACAAGTGACGTGACTCCACCGACAACCCTGCCACCTTCGGGCAGTCCGGCCCCCGGAGACGCACCATTCTTGTCGTCGAATTTCCGACTCAATATCGCCGGCCTCGACTGCACCCGAGTTGCCAAGATCGATTCTTTCACGGTGAAGCAAACTCCCGGAACCGGTCTTGCAGAATTTCCAAACCTTCGGATCGAACTCTCTAGCGTCTCGGCGACGACTTGGCGCACTTGGTTCCAAAGCTTTTTGATTGACTCCAGCGCCGCGAATGAAAAGACAGGCAACCTGTCTTTCCTCAGCACGAACCTGACGACGGTGCTGGCGACAATCAATTTTTTCAACCTTGGAATCTTCCGATTGGAGAGCTCGCCCGTGGATCCAAGCCGCGTCGTCGCAGAGCTTTATTGTGAGCGGATGGAGCTAGTCATCCCCGCGTAGCCGCGGCGGAGGCATTCCGGCAAGCACTCTCGTTTTGGACGGCGTTCATCTACCAAAATGCGGTCGGCGGCGACTTGTTATCGCTTTGGACGCTGATTGAGGTATGTTTCGCTTATGCTGAACCACGGCTATCTCGCCCAGACGTTACGCCGACCGCTGCCGACGAAGGACGGCGGGACCCTGCACACCGTGGCCGATGCGGCCAAATATATTGTCGCACTCCCGGAAGATCGGCGTCGGGCCCATTGGGATCGCACTGCTCAACTCCTCTTGGATTTGGCGGACGCATCTGAGATCAGCCGCCAGCTCGAACTCGCCTTGTTTTACGATCGGCAGCTCAATCTCAAATCGCCGACCTCAACCTAGGTGCCCGGCCATCATGAGCAGATTGCCAATCATTAATTCCGCCGCCACGCCGCAGTAATGCGCTTCGCTCTATGTTGGTGGCATGGAGATCGGATCTCTCTCAGGAGGTTCAGATGTGCTCGTGGGCGAACTTTTACCAAGGGCTGGCTAATGAGGCGAGGCAGCGCGCGGCGCGTGCCTCTAACCCGTCGATAAGAGACAACTTCGAAGCGGCTGCAAAGGAGTGGTCGACGCTGGCGGTGTGGGCTGAGCTTAGGGCGAATTAGGCTTCTTGTGCCATCTTGCCTTCTCGGCCTTGCGAGCAGTGGCACTGCGCTGGACCAGCCGAGGGGACCACAATCCGACCAAAGCAAGAGGGGGCGGCCAACAGCGCCTCCCGCTCACCCCATTCCCCTACCCGTCACTAATCGTTGATTAATTCACAAGATCGCCAAGCAGTTCGGCGTCGGCACGGACACGGTCCAGCGCATTGCGGCGCTGGTGGTCTCTGGCGATGAGTAGTCCGGGAGAAGCGCAGCGCAGGCCGCCGACGCTGGCTCGCAGGCTGTCCGGCGGCGAAAAAGCAAAGTGAATCGCGGCACTACGAAGGCGCGCAACCTTCTGGATTAAGCGAAGTGCGACGGCTCGCGAGTTCGTGATGAGCGAGTGTGAACTGCGAAGGGGGCCGGTCCCACAAAGGACCGGAGGGACCCGCCATGTCGGGAGGGACCCGCCATGTCTGCCAGCGTTACCGTTCGTCAAGGTTCCCGTGTCGGTTACAAGCGCTCGCCGGCGCTCCATATGGCGCCCTGCACGATGTGCCGGGACGATCATCAACACCAAGAGCCGCGCGAGGCGGCGTAGGAGGACGCGCCATGGCGGTCGTCGTCGTTCGTGAAGCTTCCCACCTTGGCCCGTGCCATCTGTTGGGCGCGTTGGTCGGCGAAACGTCCTGCCGCTATTTCTACCGCGTCCGGCAAGGGACCGCCTTCGTCGACAAGCGCTCGCCGTCGATTCATCTCCACCCATGCAAGGCCTGCCCGGACTTCTAGGCGGCTGGTTTAGCGCGGCGCCAGGCTCACGCGCCCGGCGGGGTCCACCCGAATGAATTGAGCCGTTCGACACCGCGCTGCCATCGCGGCGCTGGGCTGTGCGCCATCGCTGGCAGCCTTACCGGCAGCGGCACCGCGGCGGCCGGGTGAACGCTCCAGCGATCAGCGGCAACCTCGTACGCATCGTTCGCTTCGGCTGGCCCCGATCCGCGCGAGACTCTTTCGTACGGCTCAGTCGTGGTCCTTACGCGGCAGCGGAGACTGCCCTTCTTGCATGTCTTGCCGTCCCTCATTGAAGACCTGCTCGATGTAGTCGGGCGGTCCCATGACGGTGTCGACTACGTCGTTCTGGACGACGTACATGAAACAATACTCGACCCCGGCAAGAGTGATCACTCCCTCGCCGCCGTTGGGGTAGTCGCGCAGACACCGTGCGATGTGGCTGCGAATCTCTGCTTGCATACCGGGTTGACTAAGGTCGATATCGCTGTGGCAGTGCAGTTGAAGGCGCATCACGTCCTCCACGACCCCATGAAGCCCCTCCGTTAAGCGGACCGGAAGGTACGCCGCTCAGAGGCGATTCGTGAGGTAGGGGAGGACTGGCCGCGAGCTTGCTGGATTTCAGAACAATTCAGGCCCGTCCCAAGGACCTGCGGACCTGCGCCGCTAGGCTTCTGATGCGTCAAACCGCCTGCGCCTGGCGGTTCCTACCTGCTATCATCGGCGGCGGCACCTGGGAGGGAGCCCATGCCCAGCATGAGGCGGCGGGAGTTCGTCAGCCTGATCGGCGGTGCGGTCGCGTGGCCGATCGCAGCGCGCGCGCAGCAGCCGGCGATGCCGGTGGTCGGTTTCCTCCACAGCGGGTCGCCCGGGCCGTTCGCAAGTTTCGTTGCCGCCTTCCATCAGGGCTTGGGTGAGGCGGGTTATATTGAAGACAAGAACGTCCGGATCGATTACCGCTGGGCGGAGAACCACTACGATCGCCTGCCAGCCCTGGCTGCCGAGCTGGTCCGCATGCAGGTGGCCGTGATCGTCGCCAGCGGCGGCGGCGTTGCTCCTGCGGCGGCAAAGGCGGCGACCTCGATCATTCCGATCGTCTTCACGGCCATGCCCGACCCCGTCAAAGCGGGGCTCGTCGTCAGCCTCAATCGACCGGGCGGCAATATGACTGGGACAGCCGCGCTCACCGCCGAGTTGGACGCAAAGCGGCTGGAAATTCTGCGCGAGTTGGTGCCTTACGGTGACCTAATCGGCGCGCTCGTCAACCCGAACCGTCCGGATGCCAAGGCCCAGTCGCGGGACGTGCAGGAAGCAGCGCGAGCCCTCGGGCAGCAAGTGAGCGTCTTCAACGCCGGCAGCGAGCACGACATCGATGCGGTTTTCGTGGCTCTGGGGCGGCAGCGGATCACATCGCTGTTGATTGTCGCGGACCCGTTTTTCACCAGCCGGCATGCGCAACTGGCCGCGCTGACGGCACGCCACAATGTGCCCGCCATTTATGCGACGCGCGATTTCGCAGATTCCGGTGGCCTGGTAAGCTACGGAAGCAGAATCCCGGACGGGTATCGTCAGGCCGGAATTTACGTCGGCCAGATTCTAAAGGGCTCTAAGCCCGCCGATCTGCCAGTTATTCAACCGACCAAGTTCGAGCTGGTGCTCAATCTCAAAACGGCCAAGTCACTCGGCCTGACCGTGCCACCCTCGCTACTCGCCCGCGCCGACGAGGTGATTGAATGAGGCGTCGCGACTTCATCACGCTGCTTGGTGGAGCCGCGGCAGCGTGGCCGCTCGCGGCGCGCGGGCAGCAGCCGGCGTTGCCGGTGATCGGCTTCATGAGCGGCCGGGCGCCGGAGGATTCGTCTTATCTTGTCGACGCGTTCCGCCAAGGACTGATCCAGAGCGGCTTCGTGGAAGGTCGCAACGTCGCGGTCGAGTTTCGCTGGGCCCATGGTGACTACGACCGGCTGCCAGCGCTCGCAGCCGAGCTTGTCGGCCGTAACGTGGCCGTCCTGGTGGGAGTAGGTGGCGACAATTCCGCAGTCGCGGCGAAGCGCGCGACATCCACGATTCCGATCGTCTTCGGAATGGGCGGTGACCCGATCAAGGCCGGTCTGGTCGAGAGTCTTAACCGACCCGGCGGCAATGCGACCGGCTTTACCTTGTTGACCAATCAGCTGGAGCCCAAGCGGGTCGGCCTCATGCATGAGCTCGTGCCGACCGCCTCCCTTCTCGGCGCTCTGCTAAATCCGGGATTTCTGCCGGCCGCGGATCAATTGCGCGACGTCGAGGAGGCCGCAAGGGCGGTCAATCTGAGACTCTTCGTGGCGAAAGCCAACAATGATCAAGAATTGAGCGCGGCCTTCGAGTCACTGGCCCAGCAAAGAGTCGGTGCCGTGCTGGTGACGGCAAATCCGTACTTCGACACCCGACGCGAGCAAATTATTTCGCTCGCGGCGCAGAAAAAGCTTCCGGCCTTCTATCACTTTCGCGAATTCGCTACTGCGGGCGGCCTCATCAGCTACGGTCCGCGCATAGCCGACGGCTATCAGCAAGCGGGCATCTATGCCGGCCAAATTCTCAAAGGCGCCAGACCCGCTGATCTGCCGGTCTTGCAGCCAACGAGATTTGAGTTCGTGATCAATCTCAAGACCGCCAACACTCTTGACCTAGTGGTGCCCAACTCGATGCTGCTGCTTGCCGACGAGGTGATCGAGTGAACCGCCGCAAGGCCATCACGCTGCTCGGCGGCGCGGCCGCGTGGCCGCTTTCGGCGCGCGCGCAGCAGCCGGCAATGCCGGTGATCGGGTTCCTCAACGGCGCATCGCCAGAGGGATACGCGCCTTACGTGACCGCGTTCCGCCAAGGTCTGAAGGAAGTCGGCTACGTCGATGGTCAGAACGTGGCGATCGAGTATCGCTGGGCGCAAGGTCAATATGATCGACTGCCGGCACTCGCGGCCGATCTGGTTCGACGCCAAGTGGCAGTGATTGCCGCAACCACTGTTCCTGCGGCACCGGCAGCAAAGGCAGCGACCACGGCGATTCCGATTGTTTTCGTTACCGGCGTCGATCCGGTCCAGGAGGGCCTCGTTGCCAGCCTCAACCGCCCGGGCGGCAACCTCACGGGCGTGACCGGTTTGAACCTGGAGGTAGGGCCAAAGCGGCTGGAACTACTGCACGAATTGATGCCCACGGCGACCATCATTGTGCTCCTCATCAACTTGACCAGTCCGACCGCCGAGACACTGTCGAGAGACTTGCAGGCGGCGGCCCGGACGCTGGGGCTGCGGCTCCACGCCTTGCATGCCAGCACCGAGCGCGACCTCGACACCGCCTTCGCAACCCTAAACCACCTGAAACCCGGCGCGCTCATGATCGCCACCGACACATTTTTCAATAGCAGGACCGAACAGCTCGCCGCACTGACTGCCCGCCACGCAGTACCTGCGATCTACCAGTATCGCGAGTTCACCGCGGCCGGCGGCCTAATGAGCTACGGAGGCAGCAATACGGACTTGTACCGCCTGGCCGGCCTTTACACCGGCAGGATTCTCAGGGGCGAAAAGGTGGCCGACCTGCCGGTTCAACAGTCCACAAAAGTCGAACTGATCATCAACCTCAAGACCGCCAGGATGCTTGGCATCGCCGTGCCGTCGACCCTTCTCGCCCGCGCCGACGAGGTGATTGAGTGATGAAGCGTCGCGACTTCATCACGCTGCTCGGCGGCACGGCTGCGGCGTGGCCGTTCGCGGCGCGCGCGCAAGCGAAGGTCTACGCCATCGGCATCCTGGAGACCGTTCCACGGGCACAGAACCAGGCGAACTTTGCGGCGTTGCTCAACGGGCTGCGTGAGCTCGGATACGTGGAGGGGCAAAACCTCCACATCGACTACCGCTCGGCCGACGGCCAAGGCGAGCGTTTCCCCGAGCTCGTCGCGGAGCTGGTGCGCAACCGCGTCGACCTGATCGTGACCCGCGGAACGCCGGCGGCGCGGGCCGCGAAAGCCGCCACCACGACCGTCCCCATCGTCATGGCCGCCATCGGGGAGCCGCTGGGCGTCGGCGTGGTCGCCTCGCTGGCGCGTCCGGGCGGCAATGTCACCGGCCTGAGCGCGTTCGTTACGGAGCTGTCGGGCAAACGGATCGAGTTGCTCAAGGAGACCTTTCCGTCCGTTTCGACCGTGGGGTTTCTGAACAATCTCGGCAACCCCGTTGCGCCGCCGCAATGGGAGGCGACCAGAGCCGTTGCGTCGCAACTTCGGCTCACGGCCGAGCTGTTCGACGTGCGCAGCGAAGCCGACATCGTGCAGGCCTTCTCGACAATGGTCGACAAGCGCTTGGGCGCGTTGTCGGTCGGCATCGATTTCTTGATCCAGGCGCACGCGGCGCGGATCGTCGAGCTGGCGGCCCAACAGCGCATACCGACCGCCTACCCGACGCGTGAGATGGTGGAGATCGGCGGCCTTCTGAGCTACGGCGTCAATTACCCGCGTCTGTATTTCAGGGCGGCCGGGCTGATCGACAAGATCTTCAAAGGCGCCTCGCCCGGCGATCTGCCGGTGGAACAGCCGACCAAGCTCGAGCTTCTGGTCAATCTGCGCACCGCCAAAGCGCTCGGCCTCGAGCTTCCACCGACGTTGATCGCCCGCGCCGACGAGGTGATCGAATGAAACGGCGCGAGTTCATCACGCTGGTTGGCGGCGCGGCGGCGTGGCCGGTTGCAGCGCTGGCGCAGCCGCGGGTATTGCCGCTGATCGGCATCCTCAACAGCGGCGCAGAGCAATTGCGGCCCGACCAGTTCGACGGCCTTCATCGCGGATTGAAGGAGACGGGGTTCGTGGCCGGTACGAACGTAACCGTCATATCTCGTGGCGCTGACGATAATTACGATCGTCTCCCAGCGCTCGCCGCCGAATTCGTTCGCCTACCTGTAGCGGTGATCGCAACCGCTGGCGGGCCGGTGGCGGCGCTCGCGGCCAAGGCAGCGACTTCGACCATCCCGGTTGTGTTCGCCGCTGTCTCCGATCCGGTCAAGAGCGGCTTAGTTGCGAGTCTCAATCGGCCTGGCGGCAACATCACCGGTAACGCTGGCTTTTCGATCGAGCTAGACGCAAAGCGCCTTGAACTGCTGAGCGAACTTGCTCCCGCCGCACGAGCCATCGGCGCGCTGGTCAATCCCAATCGTCCCGGCGTCGAAGCCCAAGAGAAGGAAATGCTCGCAGCAGCGAAAACCGCCGGTCGCGAGCTGACCGTGCTTCATACTGGCGATTCGCGCGCGATCGAAATAGCGTTCGCCACGCTCACCGAACGGAAGATCGCAGCGCTCCTAATCGGCGCAGATGCGTTATTCAACAATCACCGGCCACAGGTAGTGGCCCTGGCGGCGCGTCACGGCATAGTCGCCATGTATCCATGGAATGAGTTTGTGACCGAAGGCGGACTCGTCAGCTATGCGCCAAGTTTGACCGAGGCCTATCGCCTATCAGGTCTCTATGTCGGCCGCATTCTGAACGGCGAGAAGCCAGCCGATCTGCCTGTCATGCAGCCGACCAAGGTCGAGTTGGCGATCAACCTCAAGACCGCCAGGGCGCTTGGCCTAGATGTACCGCCATCGCTGCTCGCCCGCGCGGATGAGGTGATCGAGTGAGGCGCCGTGAATTCATCACGCTGCTCGGCGGGGCGGCGGCAGCGTTGCCGCTCGCGGCAAGAGCGCAGCAGCAGGCGGGAAGAAGCCGCAAAGTCGGAGTGCTGCATCCGGGGCAAGCGGCGGCCGTGAATGCGCGTATTACTGCAATCCACGAAGGGTTGGGCGGCTCCTCTACCCAACGTTCCGAGACCGAGCTGGTCATTCGGCTTGCGGATGGAGAACTGTCCCGTTTGCCAGCTCTGGCGACGAGCCTGGTCAAGGACCATGTGGACGCGATCCTGGCTGCTGGCCCTCCCGCCGTTCAGGCATCGAGAGCCGCCACTGCCGATATCCCTGTGATCGCGATTGATCTTGAGAGCGATCCGGTAGCCAGCGGATGGATCGAAAGTCTCGCTCGTCCAGGTGGCAACGTAACCGGCGTTTTCCTGGATTTCCCAACCTTCAGTGCGAAATGCTTGCAACTGCTCATCGAGGCTTGTCCGGCGCTTGCCGGCATCGGCGTCCTCTGGGACCCCACAACCGGGCCCCTGCAACTCGGTGCAGTTGAGATTGCCGCACGAGAATTAGGCATCGATGTGCAGATTTTCGAGGCGCGTCGGGTGGCCGATATCGCGGACGCGTTCTATGGGCTCGACCTCGCACGCGTTCAGGGCGTGCTGGTGCTGTCGTCGCCACTATTCGGGGGCAATCCACAATTGCTCGCGGACCTCGCTCTACGCAGACATGTACCAACCATCTCGCTTTTTCCAGATATCGCAAGAGAGGGTGGGCTTCTCGCGTATGGGCCAGATATTCAGGGGCTTTATCGGCAAGCGGGAGCTATGGGGCGCAAGGTGCTGCAGGGTGCCAAACCGGCAGATTTGCCCGCCGAACGTCCGGTTCGGTTTCAGCTGATAGCGAATCTAAAAACCGCGAAGAAGCTTGGACTCGAACTCCCTTCCATGCTGCTCGCCCGCGCCGACGAGATTGTCGAATGAAGCGGCGGCAGTTCATATCGCTGCTCGGCGGCGCGGCGACTGCGTGGCCGCTCTTCGCCCATGCGCAAGAGCGGCCCACGCCGTTGCGCATCGGCACGGTCTCGCTGAACAGGCGGGCCAGTGCGCAGCGGGTGGCATTCGAACAGCGGCTGCGTGAACTGGGCTACATAGAGGGGCAAAATCTCGTCATCGAATACATCAACGCACCCGACCGTCCTGATCGGATCGATGAGGCGGCGCGGGAACTGGTTCAGCGCAATGTGGACATCATTGTCCTGGAAAACCACATCACCCTGAAATCGGTCATGAGCGCGACGAGCACCTTGCCGGTCGTCATCATCGCGACCAGTTTCGACCCCGTGGCCCTGGGTGTCGTGGCGAGCATCGCGCGACCGGGCGGGAACATTACTGGCTTCTACGTTCGCCGGCCTGAACTTGTGGAAAAACAGATCGGACTGCTCGCTGAGGCTTTTCCCGGAAGGACCCGATTGGGTGTGATTTGGGATGCGGTTTCGGGCGAGGCATTCCCCGCAGCAGAGCGGACCGCCATTGCGCTGCGGTGGGGACTCGAGCCGTTGAAGCTTGAGAACCCTCCCTACGATTTCGTGGCGGCGTTTCGCAGCCTGGCCCAGCGCGGCGCGCAGATGGTCCTCGTTCTGCACAGTGGTCTTTTCACCGAAGACCGGGCGCATATCGCAGCACTGGCGTTGCAACATGGCCTGCCGAGCATGTTCACAGACAAGATCTATGCGGAGGCCGGTGGGCTGATTTCCTATGGGCCGGACCTGTCGACCGCGTTTCGGCGGGCGGCCGACTATGTCGACCGCATTGCCAAGGGAGCGAGACCCGCCGACCTGCCCATAGAGCAGCCGACAAGTTTCGTTCTCACGCTCAACTTGAAGACCGCCAGAGCCCTCGGCCTCGAGGTGCCTGCGGCGCTTCTCGCCCGAGCCGACGAGGTGATCGAATGATGCGGCGCGAGTTCATCACGCTGCTCGGCGGCGCGGCTGTGGCGTGGCCGGTCGCGGCGCGCGCGCAGCAGCCGACGATGCCAGTGATCGGTTTCCTTAGTGCGCGTTCGCGCGAGGAAAGCGCGCACCTGGTAGCATCATTTCAGCGCGGTCTAGCCGAGCAAGGCCCCGTCGAGGGGCAGAACATTGCTATTGAGTATCGCTGGGCCGACGGCCATTACGATCGGCTCCCCGAACAGGCCGCAGAATTCGTCCGCAGGCCGGTAGCCGTACTCGTGGCGGTCGGCGGGGACATGACAGCCCGGGCGGCGATCTCCGCCACGCGCACGATACCCATCGTCGCTGTGTTCATCGGTGATCCTGTCGCAAACGGCCTCGTCGTCAGTCTGAGCCGACCCGGCGGCAACGTCACCGGGGTCAGTAATCTGAACGCGGTGATCGAATCCAAGCGCCTTGGCCTGCTGCGGGAACTGGTCCCGCAGGCCGGTATGGTGGGTGCGCTGCAGAACCCAGACAGCCCAACTGCCGCGACCCAACAAAAAGACCTTGAGGAAGCAGCGCGTGCGATTGGCCTACAGATTCGATTTTGGCAGGCCAGTACCGAGCTTGAACTCGAGGCTACCTTCGAAGCCATGGCGCAAAACCAAATTCCCGCGCTGCACGTGGGAGCCGACGCGTTTTTCGCCGGAGCGCGCGACAAGCTCGCTCAGCTGGCAACCCGCCACGCTTTGCCGGCAATTTACTCCCTGCGCGACGTCCCTCTGGCCGGTGGACTGATGAGTTATGGCGTGGATCTGCTCGACACGTATCGCTTGGTCGGCGTCTACGCTGGCCGCATTATAAGAGGCGATAGGCCCGTCGATCTGCCGGTCGTGCAGCCCACAAAATTCCAGTTCGTGCTCAACCTGAAAACCGCGAAGGCTTTGGGATTGGCCATTCCGCCTGGCGTACTTTCGATCGCCGACGAGGTGATCGAGTGAGGCGACGCGAGTTCATCACGCTGCTCGGCGGCGCGGCGGCGGCGTGGCCGCTCGCAGCGCATGCGCAGCAGCCAGCGAAAGTCCCGCGGATCGGTTTCCTGCATTACGGCTCTCCCGGACCCTCGCCGGAAGTCGACGCCTTCCGTCAAGGGTTGCGTGATCTTGGTTACATCGAGGGGAAGAACATCAACATCGAATATCGATTTGCAAGCGGGCGGGTCGAGCGACTGCCCGAGCTTGCAGCAGAGCTGGTCCATCTAAAACCGGATGTTATCGTCAGCCCAACTACGGCGGGGTCTCTGGCCGCCAAACAAGCAACCGGCACAATTCCCATCGTCATCGCGGGCGTAGCCGATGCGGTTGGCGCCGGGCTCGTCGCCAGCATTGCGCGACCGGGCGGGAACGTTACCGGGTTGACCAGCATTAGCGCCGAACTGGGCGGGAAACGGTTGGAACTCGTGAAAGGAATTGTCCCCACGGCTTCCCGCGTGGCGGTCCTCCATGATCCGGCCGACCGATCCAATGTGCTGCTATTGAAGGGACTGCAGGAAGCGGCCCCGGCGCTCGGCCTGACACTGCAACCGCTTGAAGTGCGAGAACTTGGCGAGTTCGAGGGCGCCTTTATCGCGATTTCCCGGGAGCGCGCCGACGCGCTTTTCGGGGCTCCAGGTGTTCTGACCTTTGAACACCAAAAAACCGTCGTGGGGCTCGCTGCCAAGAGTCGGATACCGACGCTGTGGGGCCATCGCCAGTTTGTGGATGTCGGCGGCCTGATGTCCTACGCGGTGAACTTTTACGACCAGTGTCGACGCGCCGCGACCTACGTGGATCAGATTCTCAAGGGGGCCAAGCCGGGCGACCTGCCCGTGCAGCAGCCAACCAAGTTCGAGTTCATTCTCAATCTCAAGACCGCGAAGGAGCTTGGCATCGAGATTCCAGCTACGCTGCTTGCCCGTGCCGACGAGGTGATCGAATGATGAAGCGGCGCGAGTTCATCACGCTGCTCAGCGGTGCGGCTGCGATATGGCCGCTCGGCACGTTAGCGCAACATGGAGCCAAGATTCCACGAATAGGTGTTCTAATGCCGGGCCACGCTGAGGGGCCGGACGCAAGTCGTGTAATGATGAACGCAATTATCGAAGGCCTATCCGATCTCGGTTACACGGACGGGCAAAATATCACCTTTGAGCGCCGTTATGGAGAATCGAATCCGGATCGACTTCGCCTAGCCGCTGCTGAATTGGTTGAGCGTCAAGTTGACCTCATTGTGGCGCAGAGCACGACGGCCGCCCGCTCGGCAAAGCAAGCGACCAGCCTGATTCCCATCGTCGCAATAGGCATGGCCGATCCTGTCGAAGACGAACTGGTGGCGAGTTTGGCGCGGCCGGGCGGGAACGTGACGGGCACAACCTTTCTTGGCCCGGAGCTGGTTGCCAAGCGGCTGCAGTTGCTCAGTGAGGTAGTGCCGCAACTCTCTCGCGTGGCTGTCCTCTGGCATCCTCGAGCATACGGCGATCGAACAATGGCCGGCATGTTGAAGGAGATCGAGAGCGCGGCCCGGTCCTTGGGAATACATATTCAACTGGTGCCAGCGGCCATTCCCGACGATATCGCAGACGCATTCTCCGCCATAATCAAAGAGAGCGCCGCCGCACTCATTGTTTTTCCCAGCCCGATGTTGTTTGCCGAGTACCCCCGCATTGTGAGCTTGGCATCGGACAATCGATTGCCCGCGATATACGCGGCGAGGGAGGGAGCAGCCGCCGGAGGACTCATGTCTTACGGTGCGAACTTGCCCGACTTGTCCCGGCAGACAGCCACATACGCGCACAAAATTCTTAAAGGGGCCCAACCGGCCGACTTGCCTGTCCAGCAACCGACCAAATTTGAGTTGGTCATCAACCTGAAGGCCGCCAAGGCTCTCGGCCTCACCGTTCCGCCGACGCTGCTCGCCCGCGTCGACGAGGTGATCGAATAGGGCCTGATCACCGCTCCCACTTGCTGACGCGCGGCATGCGGCCGTCGACATCGGGCGCGGGTCGAAGCACATCTTCTGCACGCGTACGATCGTGGGTGATGCCCCAACCCGCAGGTGCCTCACCGTCGAGCAGGGGGCTGGCGGTTTTTTCCGGCACCTGATTGTATCCGCCACCGCATCCCTATCTCCCGCAGTCAGACCCCTCGGCGGGGCTTTCCCCCCAGGCCATCCGGCCCGGGCCATATGGATGATTGCCGCAGACGTGAAGCAATGGAACAGTGTTGGTGTTTATGAGACCCTGGGGGAGGTACCCATGGGAAAGGACGATCCGAGAAGCTCGCCCGGATTCGACCGGTGGCTCAAGGCAAATGTCGTCGTCGGTTCGGTCTTGGCGATTGGAATGCTAGCGATGGCATTGGCGGGTCTCTATTCACCACCACCCGACAGAGCGACAGAAGTCTCTAGTATCGCCCGGAAATGACGCCCGGGGCGGCGAGCACCAATTCGCGACCGGAAGCCACGGCTATCTGCGAGGCTGCGATGCTCGGTCGTATCGGAACGATGCAACACGCCGTCGCCGAGTTCGGGCAGGTTTGCGATCTCACGCGCGCAATGTTCGAGAAACGCCGCACGCGCGGCTCGCGGCAACGGATGTGAGGCGGTGAGGCGGCGAGCAGCGCGGACATCTGCGGCTCGGTCAGCGCAATCGGTGACGGCTGATTGGCCTCGGTATATGCGAGGGGATGGCGATGCGCGTGACGAAGGACGTTCGCAAGTTGCTCGGTTGGCTTGAAGACGCTCCGGTGCCCGAAGCGCAGATCGTCGCGGCAGGTTTCAATCACACGCTCGACAAGGCGCTGATGCTGAATTTCGTCGAGATGAATCTGCCCAAAGCGACGGTCTCGATCACTGCTCGCGGCCTCGCCGCTTTGAAAGCGACCCAACATCTAAGGCGAGCTGAACGGCTTCCGATTGGGTCGTCTAAGTCACTCTCTTTATCTCCATGATGACCTAGCGTGCCCGAAAGCTGAATTTTTTGCTGAGGCGTGATTTGGGTCACAGACTGGGGCGGCCAACTCAGCGGACATAAGCGCGTCATCATGTCCGCCCCCTTTGATCCCTGTTGGAGGTGGTGACAGAAAGCAGGAGGCCCCGCAGCCCATCGATTCAGAACGATTCAGGTCTACCCCAAGGAGATTCTCGTGATTTCACGACAAGCTGAGGACCAGGGTACCAGCGCCTTTTATGGAGCCGCCGTGAATAGCTTTTTCATGATATTCGTCCAACACCAGGACGCGCCTGGACCCCCCATGGCATACCGGGGCGGTGACGGGAATGTCGTCGTCTATGACTCCTGCCCCGAGGCTGAGGCCGTCGCCGCTGAGTTACTCGCCACCAAGAGCCCGAACATTTCCTTTACTGTTACCGAGTTCCAGCCGTGTGACTAGCCTCGCCTGAGTTTCGGCCCAGAGACGTTGCTATTGCCGACACGGCTTCGAGGGGAGTCAGGAAGCGGCGACCATCATTCTCGCTGCGGATCACCGTCGGTCCGCATGGCAGCTTGACGCGGCAGCTTTTCGTATTCGCACCGCGCGACCTCCTCGACGATCGCCTCCGCCTCCTGGTTCCAGTGCTTCGAGCCGCAGTGGTCGCACAAGCCGATTGGGATCTCGGCGCGGCAGTGGACGTAGCCTCTGTCGGTCCATTGCCGAAACGCGAGCTGCTGCTTGCGCGCGATGACGCGGCCGTTCTTGCAGAAATCACATTGCTGTGCGGGGTCCAGGTCGGACATCGTTCTCCCCTCCGACCATTGCTCGCCTCACCCCTCAGCTTACACCTTTGCACACACCATTTCGGCATCTGTGTGAACTAGCTCACACAAGCTGCCACTCCAGACATGGTCCATGTCATCCACTTGCGAGCGCGGCTACGAGCGACGGATGCGCATCTTGCGATCAGCCCAACTTTTAAGATCGGCGACCGTAAAGCGTTCAAGGAACGGGTTCGCCTTAACGAGCTTCTCTCGTTTGGTTCGCCCCGTCGCGTCTGCGCCCGCCATGGTTGAGGCCGCATCGGCTTCCTCCAGCGCCGAAAGAATCGCTATCGCCCCCGCAGCTCCGGCAAAGTGGGCCAAGTAAAGGGTTCCTGGTGTGACAGGTAAGCCACGTTTCTTCAGAACATGGGCATTACGCTCGGTAAATCGCGTGGTGAGCTCGCGCGCAACGCTGGCGTCACGCCGCAGTTCTAGGATATCGCCTTCGCTGCGCCCCTTAGCCAGATCAGGCCGATGAGCTCGGATCAGGACGAGCCAAGTCTCGTCCAAGAACTGACCGAGACCCATTGCGCTGGAGCGCTTGTTCTTGGCATTGGGATCGCCGTTTGATTCAACGCTGATGATCTGTTCGACAACGGCATCGATGTTCACGGCTTCCGATGCTTCTTGGGAGGGGGTCGGTGTCCGAGGAGAGTATGAGCCTAGGGCAAACCCAAATCCGATGCCGACTAGGAGCATGCCAATCAAGATGAGAAATTCAAATCTGTTGCGGCTGCCGGTCAGGGGGTGCGTGCTACAAGTAGCGTGAGAGGCCAAGATTGGCGCTCCGACGTTCTTGCCATCGGCATGACCGACCGGAACGACTGACTCAGGCCCCTGAGTCTGAGCCTGCAGTTGCAATGCCGTCACAATGGCTGAAAGCCGGCGTAGGTCCCCCGAAGCCGCGCCGGTATCATCGGAAGGCATACAAGGCCATCAAACGCGCTGCGACGCCAAATGAGCTTGGATACGTATCATGCGAAAAAGTGGATCGCCGCGTGCGCACACCCATACAGATGGTACATTGAGAAGCCCTCCGTTCTGCCCGAGCTCGCTCAGTTTGGGGGATCGACGCGTCCATTGGCGATCTAGGATCGCACGCTGCCCCAACTTGGTTAGGAAGGCGTTTAGATCGACCGCACAGTCATTGCATAGGCTTAACGCGCGTTGGATTTATCGCGTGGGTAACGCTTCGACAACCATAGACACAGGCTGACATGCGCGTGCGCCGGGCACGCCATACGCATGCCCCGATTGAAGCCGTAACAACGGCCCATGTTGGAAAGCGATTACATTCAAGGCGCCTCTTCGTCGGACTTGGGCCACTCGACCATGTCGACATGCCCGCAGTTGATGCACTGAAACAGGAGGACCGCGGGGAGTTTGTGGTCGAGCCAGGGCAATTGCCTGGCGAGCTTTATGCGCAGTGGTGGGGGATCGGGTTCGCGTTCGGCGGTTCCGACGTATCCGCAGCCTCCGCATAAGTGCCAAGGACCTGCGGACCTGCGCCGTTAGGCTTCTGATGCGTCAAACCGCCTGCGCCTGGCGGTTCCTACCTGCTATCATCGGCGGCGGCACCTGGGAGGGAGCCCCCATGCCCGGCATGAGGCGGCGCGATTTCGTCAACCTGCTCGGGGGTGCGGCCGTCGCGTGGCCGCTTACGGCGCGCGCGCAGCAGTCCGTGCGTCCGCGGCGCATCGGTGTGCTCACGAACCTGTCCTCGGACGATCCCGATGCGCAAGCTCGCATCGGAGCATTCCTGCAGGGACTGCAGGAGTTTGGCTGGGCCGTGGGGCGCAATGTGCGCATCGACTATCGCTGGGGCGGCGGCGATGCCGAACGAACCCGCAAACACGCCGCGGAATTGGTCGCTCTCGCGCCGGACGTCATCTTGACCAGTGGCGGCACCGCCGTGGCGCCGTTGCTGCAAGCGACCCGCAGCGTGCCGATTGTGTTTGCGCAGGTCCCCGATCCGGTGGGCGCGGGATATGTTAGGAGCCTGGCGCGCCCGGGCGGCAATGCGACCGGCTTCACAATGTTCGAGTATGGACTGGGCGGCAAATGGCTGGAGCTGCTCAAGCAGATCGCGCCGGGCGTCACACGAGCGGCGGTGCTTCGTGACTCCGCCGCGTCGGCCGGGATTGGCCAATGGGGCGCAATCCAGGCCGTCGCGCCGTCCCTCAGAGTCGAAATAAGCCCGGTCAACGTCACCGATGCCGGCGAGATCGAGCGTGACGTCGCGGACTTCGCACGCGGTGCTAATGGCGGCCTAATCGTAGCGTCGAGTCCGTTGGCCGCCTTTCATCGCGACCGGATCGTGACGCTCGCGGCCCGGCATCGATTGCCAGCTGTCTACTACCTACGCGTATTCGTCACCAGCGGCGGCTTGATCTCATACGGGCCGGATTTGATGGACCAATACCGGCGCGCGGCTGGTTATGTCGATCGCATCCTCAAGGGCGAGAAGTCTGAAGACCTGCCTGTGCAGGCTCCCACCAAATATGAGCTGGTCATCAACCTGAAGACCGCAAAGGCGCTCGGGCTCGAGGTGCCAACGACGCTGCTCGGTCGCGCCGACGAGGTGATAGAGTGAGAAGGCGGGAATTCATCACGCTGCTTGGCGGCGCGGCGGCGGCATGGCCGATTACGGCGCGCGGGCAGCAACCGGAGCCCATGCGGCGGATCGGCGTGCTCGCGGGCCAAGAGAACCCACCTTCCCGAATTCGAGGCCCTTCGCAAACAGCTTCAAGACTTGGCTTATGTCGAGGGAAAGAATCTTGCCATTGACTGGCGCTACGCCGAGCGAGGCCCGACCAGTTGCCCATCCTCGCGCAGCAACTCGTCGACCTGCATCCCGACGTCATCGTTTCGATCACAACGCCGGCGACGGCCGCGGTCGACAGGCAATCGTGTCGCTGGAGTCCCATAGATGGGACCCAAAAATTCTCCCCCACCCCGGGGTCGATTTTATCCCAGCTACGTGCAGCCCGCCTTACCCTATCGGGCTACACGGCGAGGGCGTCGCCTTCAAAAGGGCGGCTAATGCGCTACACCGTGCCCGGATCGACCTTGAACACGACCTGAGGCATCCGCTTCTGCAAGAGGAGGTTCGGTCTTAGAACGGGGAGGAGAACATGATCAACAAGCGTTTCCTGCTGGCCGCGATGGCAGCGATTGGACTCGGCTCCGTCACGGCCAGCGCCGCTTTGGCACAAGCGTATCCGACCCGACCGATCAAGGTCATCGTTCCATTTTTGGCCGGCGGCACTGTGGATATTGTCGCGCGACAGATCGGACAACAGCTTTCTGCCCTGCTTGGGCAACCGGTGGTAATCGACAATCGGCCGGGCGGCGGCACCACTATCGCCTTGAAAGCGATCGCAACTTCGGAACCCGACGGCTATACGCTGCTGCTCGGCAGCACGGGGTCGCTGACGATCAATCCAATCCTATTCAAGAACATCGAATTTCCCGGGATCAGAAACCTCGTCCCGGTAGGCATGATCGTCACCACCACCAATCTGTTCGCAGTCCACTCCGCGTTGCCGGTGAAATCCGTCGGCGAACTAGTCGCTTACGCGAAGAGCAATCCCGGCAAGCTCAATCACGGCGCTTCGCTTGGCGTTCCGCCGCATTTGTTGGGCGAATTCGTCAGGGCAAAGACTGGCATCGACATGCCTTATGTTCCTTATCGAAGCACAGCTGCGGCGATCCCCGATTTCCTGTCCGGGCAGATTCAGGCAACCAGCGAGAGCATCTCGGTCATGCTGCCGCATATCCAGGCCGGAGCCGCGCGACCGTTGGTGGTGGCAGGTACCAAGCGCCTGCCTGAGCTTCCAGACGTGCCGACGTTGGTCGAAGCAGGGTTAAGCGGGTATCCGGACGAAGCGTGGATGGGGCTCGTCGCCCCTGCGGGCACGCCCGCGCTGATCGTCGAGAGGCTCAACGCCGCCATCAACGAAGGTTTGAAATCCCCAGAGGCGCGAGCGATCTTTACCAAGATCGGTTTCCAGACGTGGCCCGGATCGGCGCAGGAGTTTGCGGAACGCATTGCGGGCGACTCAGACAAATGGGCTGCCGTCATCAAGCTAACCGGCGCAAAGATCGATTGAAACAACATGGTTGGAGGCGTCCAATTGCGCTGCGAGCAGTTTCGCAATAACTCGCGCATTTGGCCTGCACCCGACGAGTATCGCCGAAGCCTACCGGCAAAATGGGGCTCTACACCGGCCGAATTCTCAAAGGTGACAAGCCAGCCCACCTCCCGGTCGAGCAGCCGACCAAATTCGAACTGGTGATCAACCTCAAAACCGCCAAGGCGCTCGGCGTCGAAATCCCGCCATCGCTGCTCGCCCGCGCCGATGAGGTGATCGAATGACGGCGTGAGAGGGAGGGGTCCCCCAATGAAACTTCCCCACCGTAGACACGTCCTGCGTCTGGCCGCGGGCGCGGCCGCGCTCCCAGCAGTATCGAGCGTCGCACGGGCGCAGTCCTATCCATCGCGGCCGGTGCGCATCGTCGTCGGAGCCGCCGCCGGCAGCTCGCCCGACATAGTCGGGCGCCTGGTGGGTCAATGGTTGTCGGAGCGGCTTGGCCAGCCATTTGTTACTGATCATCTCGAGTCTCAAAAATGCCAGGAGCGGGCATGACCGAATTCGTGCCATCAAGCCGCTCAGAAACTGGTCTGCTCGCCGCACTCAGCCTACCGATGCCAGACTTTCTTGCTACTTTGTTCCCACTGCGACGAGACGTTCGGTGGGGATGATAACTTCATCACTCCGCTCAAACTGCCGCATGACTGTCTCGATCTCTCTCCATAACGCCTCACGTTTGTCGTCACCTATTTGCTCAAGAAATGGGCGCATCTCAGGGAGGGAATTCCGTCGGTGCTCCATCGCTGCGGTAAGCGACGGGAACCGCTGGACACTTGCTAAGCGAAAAGTTCGCCGCCGCTTTGAGTTCACGAACGAACAGTTCGGCGACCGGGTTGAGCGTTCGGTTCTTAAGCGTCACGATGGCATGCGGTCGCGGCTTCGCGCGCAAATCGATCGGCAGCGCCTTAAGGGACCATTGCCGCGCATTGTAGTGCAGGACAGAGCCTGCAATGATCGTAAGGAAACGCCCGGTCGCCAAAAGGTGATTTCGTATATGCACCGTGTCAGTCGTAACGTGTTCGTTGGGCATAGGAAGGCCGTCCGCACGAAATGCGTCGGCGATAATGCCGCGGACCACTTGGCCTTTGGGGAAGACCCAGGCTTCGTTCACTAGGTCGGCCAAATTGACATTGCGACGCCTGACCCACGGATTGCTCGCGCCTGCAGCCACAAAGTGGGGATCATCGAAAAAGACCTCAATGTTGATGTCGTCATCGACCAAGGATTCGGGAACTCTCGCCAACAGCAATTCGACATTACGGTCGCGCAATTCCCGAAATTCTACAGTCGCAGTGTCGACGAGCGATACGCGGACGAAGATTTTGGGATACCGCCGCAAAAGGCGGTCGATGACTTTGGGTACTAAACCCGCTGCCAGAATTTCTGACGTTCCAAGCCGCACTTCGCCAGCTTCGGGGTTCAAGAGAAATTCGATCTCCTTGATACCCTGCTGCAGCTCGTCGAAAACAACGCGCTCGCGTTTGAGCAGTGTGGCAGCGTAGATCGTCGGTTCAATTCCGCGTGCATTGCGATCCAACAGGCGCACGCGAAGCGCGGCCTCAAGATTAGCGATTGCTTCCGACACCGCCGGCTGAGACATGCCGAGATGTGAGGCCGCCTTTACCATGCTGCCCCACTCAACGACCTTGGAAAGAATATGAAGGTCGCGCAGCTTGAGCCGTCCGCCGATGCGGCGTTCCCAATCACGCTCAGCAGCCATAGGCGTTTCCTATTCAGGTATAGCCAAATAGCAAGTTCACTTATAGCTGCCAGCGGTGTGAACTTCAAACAGCCAAATCCCGAGTGGTCGTCACCAAGTCGAAAGATAGGAGGCCCGCATGGCGAGGGTTGTCAGCCTTTTCGTTTCTCCTGGTATTGGACAGCCAATGCAGCCGCGCACATTTGTGCGGGCGTTGGCTGGCCGCGGATTGCACGGCGATCGATACGCACTCGGTCAGGGCTCTTACTCAAATCTGCCGCGCCCGGCGGCGCGCCATATTTCCCTCATTGCACGCGAGGCAATCGAAGCCTCCAACGAAGAATTGGTCCGGCGCGAACTGACCCCATTTGAACCGGGGGAAACACGACGAAATGTCGTCGTCGAAGGCGTCGACGTCTATGCACTGCTCCACCGCGAATTTCGTATTGGTGCCGTACGCCTAAGCGGCTCCGAACCGACCCTACCTTGCCGAATACCGTCCGCTGTGGCTGGCAAGACTGGATTTGCGGAGGCATATCACGGCCGCGGCGGCATACGGGCCGAGGTCTTGTCGGATGGAATTATTTCGATTGGCGATTTCATTCAGACGGACTTGAGCAAATGACTGCTCCGGGTCAACCTCTGCCGTCTCAGGATTTCTGCGGCACGGCTGCTTTACCCCTGAAACCGGACATCGCTCGGCGTACCCTAGGGATTGCGCGCGATCTCTTCCAGCACGGGCTTCCACGACTTCTGCTCCGCCTGGATAAACGCTAGGAGTTCGGACGGAGACATCGGATTGGGGTAGTTGCCAGTCGTTTCAAGCTTGGTCCTGGTTGTCGGATCAAGGACTGCCTCGCGCAAGTCGTCGCTCAGCTTGCGCACAATCGCGTCGGGCGTGCCGACCGGGGCGACCAGAGCGAGCCAACCGCCGGGACTGAAGCCTGGGAGTGTCTCGGTGACGGTAGGCAGGTCCGGAAAGTCGGGCAGCCGTTTGGTCGAGCCGACGGCGAGCGCCCTGATGGCTCCAGCCTGCAGCGCGCCCAACAACGGCGGATAGGCGTCGATGACCATCGGGACGCGACCGCTGATGACGTCGTTGAGCGCCTGCGGGGTGCCGCCGAGATAGGGGACCATGAGAAGCTTGATGCCGGCACGCTGTTGCAGCGCTTCGCCGGTGAGGTGGGAGAGCGTCCCGCGCCCCGTTGCGGCGTAGGAGAGTTCGCCGGATCGCTCTTTGGCGAGCGCGATGAATTCCGGCAGGGTCTTGGCGCCAAGCGACGATACCACTGACAGAAAGAATGGCTGCAAGGCGACGAACCCGGCCGGCACGAAGTCGCGCGGTACTTCGAGCGGCAGATTGGCCTGGAGCCCCGGCAGCGTCACGAAGGCCGATGAGGCGGGCATGTACAGCGTGTAGCCGTCGGGAGCGGCTTGCGCAGCGGTGCGGGCTGCGACGGCACCGCCGGCACCGGGATGATTGAGCACGACGATCTGGCGTCCCCACATCTGCGACAGGCGGTCACCCACGATGCGCAACAGCGCATCCGGCGAGCCGCCCGGTGCTGAGTGGGTGATGATCCGTACCGGCTTGGCGGGATAATCCTGCGCTTGCGCCCTCTCGATGCGTGACGCAACCGGGAGCGCGGCGGAGCCCGCGGCCAGATACAGAAATCGACGGCGGGGGAGTTTCATGGCCGGGCCTGTTTCCAGGGCTGCCTCATTCAATCACCTCGTCGGCGCGTGCGAGCAGCGTCGGCGGCACGGTCAGGCCGAGACCCTTGGCAGTTTTGAGATTGATGACCAATTCGTACTTCGTCGGTCCCTGCACTGATAGGTCGGCCGGCCTCTCGCCGTTGAGGATGCGGCCGGCGTACCGTCCAATCAGATGGTACGCACCCGCGATACTGGGACCATAACTCATCAGCCCACCAGCGTCGGCATATTCTCGCCACGGATAACCTGCGGGCACGGCAAGGCGTGCTGCGAGTGCGACAAGTTGGGCACGCTGTCCCGTAAAGAACGGGTTGGCGCTGACCAGGAGCGCGTCGGCCCGTTGCCGGACGGCAGAGACAAGCGCGGGTTCGAAGTCGCCCTCGGCGCTGGCCCCGAGGAGGACCATTTGCTGTCCGGTTACGCGCATCGCGTCTTCGACGCCTTTCGTCTCGAGTTCGTAAGCGGCATCGCTTGGATTTACGAGTAGCGCAATCGTTACGGCGCGGGGCAGCAGCTCACCCAGCAGCTCCAGCCGCTTCGGCAGCAACTCCGAAGTGTACAAAGCCACGCCGGTGGCATTGCCGCCCGGCCGGTTAATGCTAGTCACGAGGCCATCGCCGATTGGATTAGGGCCGGCAATGAAGAGGATCGGAATGGTCGCGGTCGCCTCCTTCGCCGCCCGCGCCGACACTGTGCCCCCCGTCGCGACGATCAGGGATACCTTACGGTGCACCAGTTCGGTTGCCAGCTCCGGAAGCCGCGCAAATTGACCGTCCGCCCAACGGTACTCGATCGTGACGTTCCGGCCTTCGACATAGCCGCCTTCGCGCAAGCCCTGACGGAAAGCATCCGCGAGCCGCACGAACGGGCCGGGCGA
This sequence comes from uncultured Alphaproteobacteria bacterium, assembly GCA_963725065.1. Lineage (GTDB taxonomy): Bacteria > Pseudomonadota > Alphaproteobacteria > Rhizobiales > Xanthobacteraceae > VAZQ01. The sequence goes on along the minus strand of CAVRXD010000053.1, from coordinate 333,596 downwards.
GGCGCTGTTGAGAAAGCCGATCACCGGCATCGCCGGCTGCTGCGCCCGTGCCACCAGCGGCCACGCCGCCCCCGCGCCGCCGAGCAGCGTGATGAACTCGCGGCGTTTCATTCGATGACCTTGTCGGCGAGTGCGAGCAGGGTCGACGGCACATCGAGGCCGAGCGCCTTCGCGGTTTTGAGGTTGATGACAAGCTCGAATTTGTTCGGTCGCTGAATAGGTAGATCGGCGGGTTTGGCGCCCTTGAGAACCTTCGAGACATAGTCGCGGCCTACTTGGCGAAGGGTGCCTAAAACGTCGGCGCCGTAGCTCATTAGGCCGCCGCCGAAGGCGTAGACAGGGAAAGGATACATCGCCGGAATTTTGTGGCGCGCCGCCAGCGCCACAATCTTATTGCTGTTGTACGTAAAATGGGGAACGACCCCGACCATGAGCGCCCCAGCCTGGCGTTGGCCAAGGGTCGCGAAGGCCGCTTCGATTTCGCCGTCACTCCTCGCTTCCACGACAATGACCTGCCGCCCGAGCGCACTTGCCGCCTCAACTACGCTGCTCGCTTCGTTCTCGAACTTCCGCGACCATGGACCGCCGGAAAGATAGGCGACTGTCGTCGCTTGGGGAACCATCTCGTGCAGCAGATCGAGCCGCTTGCCGGCAAGCTCGGTAGAAATAAATGTGACGCCCGTGACGTTGCTGCCAGGCCGGTTCAGGCTTGCGGCAAGGCCGTACTCCACCGGATTGCCACCGGCCGCGACGACGATCGGAATCGTCGAGGTTGCTTTCGCCGCCGCAATTGCCATGCCGATTGAGCCCCTTGCTACAATCACGGCTACCTGACGACGCACAAGGTCGGCCGCCAGTAACGGCAAGCGATCGTATTCACCCTCCGCCCAGCGATATTCAATCGAGAGGTTCTGGCCTTCGACATAGCCCGCTTCAGCGAGACCCTGACGGAACGCTGCTACGTCTCTTGCGCTCGGTCCGGGCGAACCCCAGTCGAAGAACCCTATCACCGGCATCGCCGGTTGCTGTGCCCGCGCCGAAAGCGGCCATGCTGCCGCCGCGCCGCCGAGCAGCGTGATGAACTCGCGGCGTTTCATCGACTCCCCTCCTCAGATCGGGAGCCGCACATTACCACACCCGTCGCGCGAGAACGCTGCCGTGCATCGCAGCAAAATTGATCGTGGAATGCCACTGAAACCGGACATCGCTCGGCGCGGTTGGCACGGCAGAAAAGTGCCAAACTCAGACATCGGCTAGATTATTCGATGACCTCGTCGGCGGCGGCGGACAGACTTGGCGGCACTTCGAGGCCGATGGCCTTCGCGGCATTCAGATTAATGACGAACTCGAATTTGCTCGCCTGTACGACCGGCAAGTCCCGGCTTGGCACCCTTGAGGATGCGGCCGGCATAGACGCCGATCTGCCGATGCGCATCTGTCAGGCTCGGTCCGTAGCTCATCAGCCCGCCGGCTTCGACGCTTGCACGCGACGAATATATTGCAAAGACTGGCGTCGCCCCCTTAAACTGTTGCTGAAAAATCATTCGATCATTTCGGTGACGCGCACCAAAAACGATTCGGGGATGGTTAAGCCGAGTGCTTTCGCGGTCGTGTTGTTGAAGACCAGATCGAACTTGAGCGGCTGCTCGACGGGGATGTCGGCGGGCTTCGAGCCACGAAGAATCTTGTCGACGTAATCGCCTGAACGTCGGAACAAGGCCGGGAAGTTCGGTCCGTAGGACATCAGGCCCCCAGCTAGAACATGCTCTCGAAATGCATGCATGGTTGGCAATCTGGCGCTGGCCGCCAACGTGTTGATGCGAACCCGCTGCGTGGTGAGGAAGGGATCGCTGCAAACATACAGCGCATCGGCAGCGCCTTTGGCCGCTTCGATGCTCGGGATGATATCCTCGGCCTTCATGACTTCGAGCCTGAACGCATCAAGGCCGAGCCGGACCGCCGCCGCCTGGACCCGCTCCATTTCCAACCTGATGAGAGGGCTATCGGCATTGCCAAGGACAGCCACTCGATTGAGAGCAGGTACGACTTCACGCAACAGTTCAAGTCTGAGGCCCCCAAGATCGGTCTGCATGTTCGATAGACCGGTGACATTGCCGCCCGGGCGCGCCAGGCTGGCGACCAGCCCGGTCCCGACCGGGTCTCCAGCGGAAGCAAAAACTATCGGGATTGTCGACGTCGCTTTCTTGACGGACATGGTAGCCGCGGTGCCTGCCGTGACGATGACATCGACCCTGCGCTGAACAATTTCGGCCGCGAACGCGGCATAACGGTCATCCCGCCCTTCCGCCCAGCGATATTCGATTGCGATGTCGCGGCCATCGATCCAGCCGAGCTCGCGCAGGCGCTGCAGAAAAGCCCCGACGAATGGACCCCAGATCGTCGGCGTGGTCGCACCCAGGAATCCAATCGTGGGCGACTTGCCCGGCTGCTGCGCGCGCGCCGCGAGCGGCCACGCCACTGCTGCGCCGCCCATTGTGAAAACGAATTCTCGCCGTCGGATGTGGATTGCCATGCGACCCTCCCGCCGGAGGTCGTGTGCATGCAGGGACGCGATCACGCCTTATGCAGAAAGCCGAACGAACAAGCTTTTGCGCTGCGAACCTCCTGAAGCCGCCCATGGCGCAAATCGGCCAAGCGCCTCGGCACCGCCGCTGCGCCATTGTCCGCGATTTCGTGCCTTGCGCTTTTCGCCGCCGGCCGCCAAAGCGCGTCGGAAAGCTTCGTCATTGGCGGCAGTCGAAAACTGCCAGGAAGAGACATTGCAACCTCCTTCCCCACGCCATCGCAAGTGCTGCATTCCTTTCTGACAGGTGCCCCCCGCCAGTCTCGGACTAAGCCAGATTGGTTGATAGGCTCAAGCCGATTGCACCCACAACGACCAACCCGATGCACAGGACCTGGATGGTGGTGAGGGGTTGCCGAAAGAATAACCAACCAGCGACGCAAATCAGCGCTATGCCAGCGCCAGACCAGATCGCGTACGCCACACCCATGGGTATTCGCGTCAGGACCTGAGACAGAGCCCAAAAACAGCCGCCCAAGATCACGAGTGCAAGGAGGCCGTACACGGGCCGGGCAAATCCTTCCGATCTTGTGAGGAGCGAGGTCGCGCTGACCTCCGCGACAATGCAGAAGGCCAAGATTGCCCAGGCTCCCATGAATTGCTGTCCTCAGTTGGCGGCGTCGTCACGCGACGCCTCCGGATAGAGATTATTTCACCGCACCCTAGAAAGCCGAGCATCTTGTGTCTGTGATGCCCAACACAAAAAAAGAACCAACCCACTCGAACGAACTTTTCGGCTCACGCCTCACGGCCGAATGCGTCCAACAACGCCTATTTCGCGACAATGGTCCCCATAGTTTGGCGCTATAGCTTCGTCAGATCGCAACCTCGACGAAGCCACGATCCGCGTCACCGACGCACAACGTCGACGCCAGCTTTCGTGCTCGAAGGCGTCGTGTCCCGGTGCGATGCACCATCTCGCCGGCCGACACAACTCGCGCAATGGCGTCACGTCCTTGTGACACGCAACGCGAGAACCGCCGGGACCTTCGCGCAACCAAGGGACAGCGGTGGAGACAGTCACCGCCGGAACCGAGCTCCGACCGGCAGCACGGCTGCGCGCGCCGGCCATCCAGGCGGCGCGGAAAGCCTCGACCAGGAAAGGGCTGGACCATGGCCTACGTCACTGGAACGACGAGCTCGGACATTCTCAATGCCGACGACGGCATCACATCCGGCAACGACACGGTCTATGCGGGTGATGGACACGACACCATTCACGGCCTTGGCGGCGACGACATCCTCTACGGCGAGGACGGCCGAGACACGATCTACGGCGGCGACGGTGTCGACTGGCTCTACGGCGGCAAGAACGACGACAGCCTCTTCGGCGGCGATGATAACGACTACCTGTTCGGCGAGGATGGCGACGACGAGCTCGACGGCGGCAATAACGACGACTACCTCGACGGCGGCGCCGGCGCCGACACGCTCGATGGCGGCAACGGCAACGATATGGCGGCCTACTTCCTCTCGGAGGAGGGCGTGCACGTCTCGCTCAACCCCGCCCAGTGGCCCGGCAGCGGGAATTCGGGCGGCGACGCCGAGGGCGACACGCTCGTCAATATCGAGAACCTGGCCGGCTCGAAGTATGACGACGAGCTCTACGGGAACGATCACGTCAACGCGCTGTGGGGCGTGGAAGGCAACGACTTCATTCACGGCGGCCGCGGCGGCGACTTCATCGACGGCGGCGACGGCATCGACACGGTGTCGTACGAGGGGTCGGCGGAGGGAGTCAACGTCTGGCTGATTTACGATATTGCTAGTGGCGGCGACGCCGCCGGCGACCAGCTCGGCGAAGTCGAGAATCTCATCGGCTCCGCCCACGCGGATACCCTGGCGGGCGACGATGGCGATAACGTCCTCAACGGCCTCGCCGGCGACAACTGGCTCTACGGCTACGGCGGCAACGACGTCCTGTGGGGCGGCGAGGACAAGGACGGCCTGGACGGCATGGACGGCACCGACGTGCTCAAGGGCTTCGGCGGCAACGACATCCTCGACGGCGGTGACCAGGCCGACACCATGTGGGGTGGAACCGGCGATGACACCTACTCCGTCGACGACGCGGGCGACGTGGTGACGGAATTTGCTGGCGAAGGCTCCGACACGGTCTGGGCCTCGATCATCGACTACACGCTCGGAGACCAGGTCGAGAACCTGATGCTGGTCCACAATGGCGGCCAGAACGGCACCGGCAACGACCTCGACAACGTCATCGTCGGTAACGACAACACCAACCTGCTGAACGGCGGCGGCGGCGACGACACCATCGCGGGCAACGCCGGCGACGACATCATCGACGGCGGCACCGGCGCCGACACGATGCTGGGCGGCCAGGACTTCGACATCTTCATCGTCGACGATGCCAACGACCTGGTGCTGGAGTATGCCGGCGAAGGCTTCGACCAGGTGCAGACCACCGTGAGTTACAGCCTCGCGCACGGGTCCGAAGTCGAGGTGCTGTATGCCGACCCGGCCACCACCACGGCCGCGATCAACCTGACCGGCAACGAGCTTGACAACATCGTCGTCGGCAATGACGGCGTCAACGTCCTCGTCGGCGGCCTCGGCGTCGATACGTTGCGCGGCAACGGCGGCGCCGACGCCTTCCTGTGGTCGTCCATCGACGAGGTTGGCTTGAACAACCCGGACATCGTCGCCGACTACAGCACTGCGCAGGGCGACGTGCTTCACTTCACCAACATGGATGCGGACGAGACGGTCGCCGGCAACCAGGACTTCGCCTTCATCAGCACCGCCGCGTTCACGGCGCCGGGCCAGATCAACTGGTTCAGCAACGGCATCGACACCTTCATCCAGTTCAACACGGACGCCGATCTGGCCGCGGACGGCATGATCCAGCTCAGCGGTGTGGTCTCGGGCGACTCTGTCTTTATGTTCCTGTGAGACGGCCGCGCGGTGCGCCTCAAGTCGCTTGCGACGCCATCCGCCCACCCTCTCTTGAACTTCCAGCCAGACATGGGCAGGCGGTCGCTGCACTCCGGGACTTCAGCTCGGGCTATGTCCGCTTCTCTAATCGGCCGTTTGGAGTCAAGCGCTTTCAGACTATCCACCAGCACAGTGTCGATGTCGCTCACGGGCTCGTGCTTCTCTTCGGAATCGGCGCCAAGGCCCTTCCATCATGGGATTCGAAGACGAGGCGGAACAATCTTTGGGACGGCCTTGCCGTCAGTGTGACGGCAGGTCCAAGCGGACATACGATCTCACCTCATCCATCGTCCCGCGAGGGACATCATTCCACCGCTCAGTGGAATTCGAGTTTCCTCCTATTGGATTAGATGCTGCACGGTTTTCATGCTGCTGCTGTGGCCCGTTCTCGGGTCCAGCGGAACTCGGTGCCGTCAACCCATATGCGGTGCATGATCACAGCCAACCGGCGCGCCAGGGCCACGATCGCCTTTTTCATCCCACGGCGCCTGGCGACCTGCATCGCCCAGGCCTTGAGCCAGGACCATTTCTTCGAATGCAGCATGCTCTGAGCTGCCTCGTAGAGCATCACCCGCATCATCTCATCTCCGCAGCGTGATATTCTGCCGTTCCGATCGACCTCGCCCGATTGATACTTGGCGCACGTCAGCCCAAACACGGCCCCGACTGCCTTGGATTTTCGGAAGCGAGCGGGCACGTCGACGGTGGCGCGATAGGTCAACGCCACAACGGGGCCGACACCGGGGGTCGTCATCAGGCGCCGGCACACCTCATCATCCCGGACGATGGCCAGCAAGCGGCGATGCAGGATGACGATCTGTTCGCGAAGCGTCCGCCGGACAATGAGCATCGGCTCGACCAGCGCCGCCAGGTCGGGGAGGTTCTCAACAAGCTCCTTGATACGGGCCTCAAACTTCACCTTCCCAACCATGCCAACCTTGAGACCGAAGTTGCGCAAAGTGCCGCGCAGGTCATTCTCGATTGCGATCGCCTTCGACTGCAGTAGTTTGCGATGTGTCAGCAGCATCCGCAGTTTCTGACTGCGTATCGTCTTCACATGCACCGGACGGTAAAGCCCAGCCCGCATCATCTGCGCAATACCGCGCGCATCGTTGCGGTCCGTCTTGTTGATCTGCGCCTTCAACACCGCTTGCATGTGCCGCGTCTCAACGCAGATCACAGGCAATCCTGCATCGGCGAGAGCGCTGAACAGCCATTGCGACAACGGTCCAGCCTCCAACCCAATTCGCTTGAAGTGGTAGGCGGGGTTCTTCAGCACCGCCAACAACGCTTCAGGTTCGCTCGCCACCTTTACTTCCCGAACGATCTTGCCTGCGTCATCCACAATGCAGATGCTCGTCTCCTTGACCGAAACGTCCAGTCCCGCAAAATGGTCCATGCTGCGCTTCTCCTTCTGATGCTTGAGGCCGCGTTCACGGACCTCGTTTCACCATCAGCCTGAAGCGCAGCACCCAAAATCTTCAGCTATCCACAAGCTGCCGGCCGATTACCCCATCTTCGGGTCATGAACGTCGCTTTCGCTATCTCCGTGGCACGTCCGCTTACCCTCCAAGACTTGCCGTGAAAGCGGACATTCCGGATCGGCAGGTTCGTGCCATAACCGGTCGCGAGCAGATGCAGCAATCGCAATGCTATTCGATCACCTCGTCGGCGCGGGCGAGCAGCGTCGGCGGCACCTTGAGGCCGAGCGTCTTCGCGGTCTTGAGATTGATGACGAACTCGAACTTGGTCGGTTGTTGCACCGGCAGGTCGGCGGGCTTCTCACCTTTGAGAATGCGGTCCACATACGAAGCCGCCTCCCGGTGCAGACTAGGGATGTCGACGCCGTATGACATCAAGGCGCCATCAACGGCGGCGGCGCGCAATGTGTGAATTGCGGGTATGCGGTAGCGCGACGCCAACTCGACGATGAGCTGGCGGTAAGAGTTTGTGGAGGGATCCGGTGGCACGATCAAGCCGGCGCCCGGCTCGCGTCCCCACCTCGCCATCGCAGCTTCGATCTCCGCGGAATTGCGAACCGGGAGTGCGACCACGTCCACGGCAAACTTTCGCGCCGCGGATGCCGCTGATTCCGAAAGCCGTGGGGAGCCGGGGTTGTCCGGATTGATCAAGACTGCGATGCGCGTGAGGCGCGGTGCGATGTCCTTGAGCAGCTCCAGGAGCTTCGCGCCAACGCTCGTCTCCAAGGTCGTGAACCGGTGAGGTTGCCGCCCGGACGTGCCAGGCTTGCACCAAACCGTCCGCCATTGGATCGGCCCCGCCGATGAAAACGACTGGAACCGCGCGGGTCGACTGTTGCACTGCCCGTGCCGCCGCGCCGCCATTGGCCAGAATCACGTCCGGTGCCTCGGTCAACAATCCTGCGGCTGCAGATCGTATCCAGTCGCCGTCGCCCACACCCCAATGGTAATCGATCTGAAGGTCGCGGCCGACGGTCCATCCCCGCTTCTCGAGCCCTTGCCGGAACGCCGTAGCGCGAGCCTGTCCTTCCGGATCGTTCTCGACATATAGCATCAGCACGCCAACGCGCCGTATCCGACCGGGCTGCTGTGCGCGCGCCGCAAGCGGCCACACCGCGGCCGCGCCACCAAGCAGCCTGATAAACTCCCGCCGCGTCACTCGATAACCTCGGTGGCAAGGGCGAGCATGGTCGGCGGGATTGTCAGGTCGAGAGCCTTCGCAGTCTTGAGATTGATCGCAAAATTGAAACTGGTCGATACGAGCACAGGCAGCTCCGCCGGTTTCTCACCCCTAAGGATGCGGGCAGTGTAAATGCCGGCGTCACGATAGGATTCGGCTTGCTTGGGGCCATAGCTCATCAGCCCTCCGGCGATAACGAAGTCGCTATTTGAGAAACTGGTAGGCAACCTATGGCGCTCCGCCAGCGCTAGAATTGGCTCTCGCCAAAGTCTAAAATCCGCCTGTGGTGCAATGAACAGAGCCGCTACACCTTGCTGGACCAATGAGTTAACCGCGGAATCAAGTTCACTTACGCTCGCGACCCTCTGGACGTGCAACGTCCTTCCTAACGCCGCAGCCGTAGCCAGGGCGTCTCGGACATCGGTGACCGTGTTGGGATTACGCGCATGCGCCAACATGCCTATCGGCGCGCTTCCTGACACGAGCGAAGCCAACAACTCCAGCCGCTTCGCGACCAGCTTGTTGGAGAGGAACGTGACCCCCGTGACGTTTGCGCCGGGTCGATTGAAGCTTTGGACTAACCCCACTTCGACGGGATCGACCCCGGTCACAAATACGACTGGTATCGTCGCAGTCGCTGCCTTGGCTGCAAAAGCCGGAGGCGTGGTGTTTGCGACGAGCACCGTCACCTGCAGCCGAACAAGTTCGGCGGCCAAAATCGACAGACGATCGAGCTGGCCATCCGCAAATCGATACTCGAATTCTACGTTTCGGCCGCGGACATAGCCGCTCTCATTCAATGCCTGGCGCCATGACGCCAATACTGCGGCCTCTGACTCCTGCGACTGACTGCTGAGAACGCCGACCACTGGCATCGCGGATTGCTGCGCGCCCGCGGCCAGTGGCCACGCAGCCGCGCCGCCGAGCAGCGCTACAAAGTCTCGCCGCCTCATGCCGAGCATCGGGGCCCCCTCCCACGGGTGCCGCCGCCTACCATAGCAGGTAGGAACCGCCGGGTGCTGGCGGTTTTGACGCATCAGGAGCTTGCGGGGCTTGGGACAGTCGGTCATTGGGGCAGAGCTGAATCGTTCTTAAAACGATTACCATCTGGGGCTCGACCAGATCGTTTCGAAACGGCGCGGGAGGGCCAGGCAGCAAAATCTGAGCGGCGCGCGAAGTAGACTGGTCGCCCCGGGCACTGACGGGATTTCGGCGCGTCCCGCTGCCTGCTCACGAGGCCTACGTTACAAGATCGCCTGGATTTCAGAACGATTCAGGTCTGCATCAAGGACTTATCCAAGCTCTAATGGGTAGTTTGAGGGTGCAGGGACTTTGCGGAGCCAAGGAAACCTATGAGCCGTCGCTTTGCAGAGAGTAGCCGGAACGCGGTGTCAGACATCGTAGAGCTCGCATTGTATTCGATCTCTGTTCTTTTGATTTTCCTACTCTGGGTATACGTTCCAGCCTGGCGTTCCAACGGTACCCGTGTGCATCCGCTAACGATGCCCATCAGGTATGTGGACGGAGAAAGTCCCCATGGCCGGCATGAGTTGGCGGGACTTCATTGCGGCGGTCCGGAGTACGGCCGTGGCGTGGCCGGCGCTCGAAAACCGCCGGCCGCGAGCTGTACCCTTCCCGCTGGAGGGATGAGATGACGGCTTTCATCGGACGCCGTGAGTTCAACAGGCTGCTCGGCAGTGCGGCGGCGGCATGGCCGCTTGCTGCGCGCGGGCAGCAGGGCGAGCGCGTGCGGCGGGTCGGGGTTTTGATGGGGGTAGGAGAGAACGATCCAGAGGGGCAGGCGCGTGTTGCTGCCTTTCAGCAAGGTCTTGCGGAGCTGAATTGGGTCGATGGTCGAAACGTGCACATCGATTATAGGTGGGCAGCGGGCGAGACCGACCGCATTCGCGCTTACACCGCGGAGTTAGTGGCACTGGCGCCCGATGTGCTCATCGGCAATGGAACCTCGGCGGTTAGGGCGTTGCGGGATGCAACCCAATCTATCCCAATTGTCTTCGTTTTGGTCAATGATCCGGTCGGCCAGGGCTTCATCGCGAATTTGGCGCGTCCGGGCGGCAACATCACCGGTTTCAGCTTTCTCGAATATTCCATGATCGGGAAGGCGCTGGAGTTGCTTAGGCAGCTCGCGCCGAATGTTAATCGACTCGCGATTATGTTCAATCCGACGACTGCGCCTCACTACAATGTCTTCCTACGTTCGCTTGAAACCGTTCCGCCGCCCACCCCGCTGGAGATCAAGGCAGCCCCTGTAGGCACCCAAGCCGAAATCGAACGGGCAGTGGCGAAACTCGCTAAAGATCCGGGTGGTGGCCTGATGGTCCCGCCTGACACTTATATGGTGGTACATCGCGGTCTGGTCATCAGCTCGGCAGCGCAACATCGTCTTCCCGCGATTTTCACATACCGGCAATTTGCCCGCGAAGGGGCATTGATCACCTACGGACCAGAGACCACTTCTATTTTTCACCGCGCGGCGTCTTATGTTGACCGAATCTTGAGAGGCGCCAACCCAGGCGATCTGCCGGCACAAGCACCCACGAAGTTCGAGTTGGCCATCAATCTCAGAACAGCTCGGATGCTTGGCCTCGAGGTGCCGGCAACCTTGGTCGCGCTCGCCGATGAGGTCATCGAGTGAGGGGAAGGTTTGTCGCAAAGGACGCATCGCGACCGATCCAGATGCGGTCGCGAAAATGACCACTCGCGGTTTCATGGCGCTCTTGTTTGCCTTGAAGGGCTCAGCGGCCCCTAACGATAATGCAGAAAAGCAACTCCCCGGCAAAGTGCCTATCCCAAAAACGCGCAGACGCCTGTTTGCAAAGTACGTTGCGCTCTTCGTTGCAGTCGTTTGTGTGGCGCTCCTATCTAACGGCGTTTTCGACGTGTTCTTCTATTATCAGGAGCACAAGGGTTCGCTGATCCGTATCCAGCGTGAGCAGGCGGAAGCCGCCTCGGCCAAGATCAGCCAGTTCGTGAAGGAGATCGAGAGCCAGCTTGGCTGGACGACGCAACTGCCGTGGTCAGCGGGCTCAATTGAACAGCGCCGATTCGATGCTCTGCGGCTGTTACGCCAGGTGCCAGCCATCACCGAGCTGGCTCAGCTCGATGCCGGTGGCAAGGAGCGGCTGCGCGTATCACGTTTGGCCATGGATGTGGTGGCGAGCGGTACCGACTTTTCGAAGGATGCCAAGTTCACAGAAGCGGCGACGCGAAAGGTGTATTATGGCCCGGTATATTTCCGCCGCGAATCCGAGCCCTACATGACGCTCGCTATTGCAGGAACAAGACGTGACGCCGGTGTAAGCGTCGCCGAGGTCAATCTGAAGCTGATCTGGGACGTGGTCTCGCAGATCAAGGTGGGCGAGCGGGGGCATGCGTATGTTATCGATGCGCAGGGCCGGCTGATTGCGCATCCAGACATCAGCTTGGTTCTGCGCAACACGGACATGTCCCGCCTGGCTCAGGTGAATGCAGCCCGAGGGACCACCGGCGGCGGGGGGGGTGCATCGGAAAGGGTGCAGGAAAGCGAAGACATCGTGGGGCGTAAGGTGCTCACTGCCTATGCCCCGGTGGCGCCACTTGGTTGGCTGGTCTTCGTGGAGTTACCGGCCACGGAGGCCTATGCGCCGCTCTATGCAGCTCTACAGCGGCTTGCCTTCGTGCTGCTTGCGGCGCTCGGTTTTGCGGTGTTGGCCGGGTTGTTTCTGGCGCGCCGCATGGTCGGACCGATCCAGGCGTTACGCGCGGGTGCCGAGCGCATCGGTGGAGGCGACCTGTCCCAGCAAATTCGCATCAAGACGGGCGACGAACTAGAAGCGCTTGCCAACCAGTTCAATGACATGGCGGGACGGCTGCAGGAATCCTACGCCGGGCTGGAACGAAAGGTCGAGGAGCGCACGCGCGAGGTGGAGGAGAAGAGCCGTCAGCTCGAAATCGCGAGCCAGCACAAATCTCAGTTCCTCGCCAGTATGAGCCACGAACTACGGACACCGCTTAACGCCATCATCGGCCTCACCGAAATGATGGTGACCAATGCGGCTCGGTTCGGCACGGAAAAGGCGGCGGAGCCGCTGCGCAGGGTGCACCGTGCCGGCAATCATCTTCTCGGGCTCATCAACCAAGTTCTCGATCTCTCCAAGATCGAAGCGGGCAAGCTCGAGCTAAGCCCCGATTTGGTGGCTTTAGATCCCTTGATCAATGAAGTGGTCGATACCGCGCGGCCGCTAGCCGAGCAGAATAACAACCGCCTTACAGTCAAAGCTCAGGAGGACCTTGGTTCGCTGACAGTCGACCCGATGAGGTTGCGCCAGATCCTGCTCAACCTCCTGAGCAATGCTTGCAAATTCACCAAGCAAGGTGAGGTGACATTGCTTGTCCGTAAAGTAATCAACCAAGGGTCTTGGATAGAGTTCGCGGTTTCTGACACCGGGATTGGAATGACGCCGGAGCAGCAGGAGAAGCTATTCCAGGAATTCACTCAGGCTGATTCCTCAACCGCACGGCAGTACGGCGGGACAGGTCTCGGTCTGGCCATTACGCGCAAGCTCGCACGTATGATGAACGGCGATGTGACCATGACCAGCGAGGTCGGGAAGGGGTCGACCTTTACGGCGAGGTTACCCGTCGGCCCTGCTGCTTCTGGCGAGACCCTCATCAGTTCAGAGGACGGCCGTTCAGCCAGTGCCGGTTGCATTCTGGTTATTGACGACGATGCCACGGCACGCGAGCTGATCTCAGATCATCTCAAGGCAAAAGGATTTTCCATAGTGACCGCCGCGGGTGGGATGGAGGGCCTTAGGCTGGCTAAGGAGTTGCGCCCAACCGCGATCACGCTTGATGTCATGATGCCGGACCTCGACGGCTGGTCGGTCCTGGCGGCGCTGCGGCAAAATCCTGACCTCGCCGACATCCCCGTCATTATGGTGTCGATCGTGGATGAGCACCGCCGCGGCATCGCACTTGGCGCAGCGGGGTATCTGACCAAGCCAGTCGACCGCGAGCATCTGCAGCGGCTAATACGTCGCTTTCAGGCACCGTCGCGGCGGACGCGTGTGTTGATGGTTGAAGATGATGCAGTGCAACGCGAGCGGATACGCGGATGGCTCGAACCTCCGCAATGGGTCGTGCGGGAGGCAGCGAACGGACGGGAGGCATTGAGGATCCTGCGAGGGGAACGGCCGGACGTCATCCTGCTCGACCTTATGATGCCTGAGATGGACGGCTTTGAGGTCGTCGCCGCCTTGCAAAAGGACACTGGCTGGCAGGACATTCCGGTCATCGTGATCACTTCGCTTGATCTCACGGCTAAAGATCGCGAACGACTGAACTCCGGGGTAAAATCCGTGCTGGTCAAGGACAAGTTCCGGCCTGAGGACTTGGTCGAGCGCATCCGCCGCCTTGTGCAGAGCAGGCCGGCAGCCACCAACCAGATGGAAGGTGTATCGTGACCAAATTACTGTATGTCGAAGACAACGACGACAATGTCTACATGCTGAAGATGCGGCTTGAGCTACTGGATGGTTTCGAGGTGCTGACGGCTGAGAATGGTGAGCGAGGTTATGAGGCGGCGGTTGCTGAGCGGCCCGACATCATTCTGATGGATCTGGAGATGCCAATCGTCGATGGCTGGGAGGCAACGCGCAGACTTAAGAGCAATCCCGAAACCCGCGACATTCCCGTGATCGCCTTTTCTGCTCACGCGCTTGCTGGCGAGCGCGAGAAGGCGCTCGCGGCGGGCTGTGACGAGTTCGATACCAAGCCGATCGAATTCGACCGTCTGGTCACGAAGGTGCACCGCCTGCTCGCCAATCGCGGCGGCGCTCCATCGCGCGCTTAGTCGGAGAGCATCCTCTTGTGCGTGCGCGTCACGATCGATGACCACCCGCAATGTGATCAAGACGAGCGAGGGAACAGTCGGCTCATCGACATCAGTATTCGTGAGGCATGGAACGAACGTTCACCTCTTGCCCTTCTGATATCGCGGCTAATCTCCGAACCCCTGCAAAGGACTTTGGCTTTGCCATTGCTGCGGGCTCGTACTGGAACCGCGGCTAGCAGCTTGTGTCATGTAGTGCAACGCAAGCGCTAGCAGCGCTTCTGCGACACTTGGGGCTGGAGATGCAATCGCAAGCTGGGCGGATCGATCAGCCATCTCTCTATAGTCCGCCGAGGTCAACATTGGCCCCTCCCGAGCTGGAGCGAAGGATGCGATCGTTCGCACTGCGCCGGCTTGTCGGCTACGAGAGAAGTGTGCACCGTAGATCGGACGAAGTACTTAAGCGGATCCTTAAACGTTCTGATTTCGACCGAAAACCGATACTCCTAGCTGAGCGCGGCACCGGGCTTGTCTGCCATAATCCTGAGCGTGGCCCTAGCGCTACCGAGGCCCTACGATATTGGCCAGTGCTCGCTGTCTTCGTGGAGAACAAGGAAGCAGTCTTCCTGGATCACCCTTCGCAAATGGGCCTGGTTCCGATGGGCATGCAACTTGCCTTAGGAGGGAAAGTCCTACGTTTTCAGCCGCGCTGAATTGTTCTGAAATCCCCTGAATGGGTTGCAGCCGGAGTTTAGGCTTAAGTCGATGTGGTATATGAGAGAACAGGCGTTTCACCGCCGCCACCCCCTGCAGGTGATTGCATGGATATCGCGACCGAGGATCTTGGGGGCGAAATTACGAAGGTCACCCTGCGTGGTCGCCTCGATACGACAGGGGCCGTCCAGCTCGAATTACCGTTCAACAGACTTGCAACCGAGCAACGGAAGGTCCTCGTTGACCTTTCGAGCGTGAGCTTCCTAGCCTCCTACGGCATCCGCGTGCTTCTAGTCGGCGCCAAGATCGTAGACGGTAAAAACGGTAAGCTTGTGCTCTCGTGTCCTGATCCCAGCGTTGCCAAAGTTTTGAAGATGGCCGGAATTGACCAGGTGATTCCGATCTTTGACAGCGAAAGTACTGCCATCGCGGCGTTGAAATAGTGACGACCAATGTCAACTTCGGATGTAAGTCGTCTAGTGCTACGCAACCATCCTGCCGAATTGAGGCGACTCGCAGTTTGGGTTGAGCGCTGGACGCAAGAAGGCGTGTCTCCAAACGTGTCGTTCGCTCTTCAACTTTGCCTCGAAGAGGCAGTCGCCAATGTGATCATGTATGGAGCGACCGATGGTGAGCTCAAAATTGCGATCGAGCTGGAACGCCTTGGTGGTACGCTGGTCGCTCGGATTGAAGACAATGGCCAACCCTTCGATCCAACACAAGTGGCACCACATCCTCTACCGAGCACGCTCAAGGATGCGAAGATTGGTGATCTTGGCATCCATCTTGTGCGTAGCTTTGCGAGCCGAATGGATTATGAACGACGTCATGGTCGCAATCGCTTGACCCTGCGTTTCGAAGAGCAAGTAGGACCGGCGCCATAGTTCGAGATCGCCTCGATGCGGGAAGCCTACCTATTCGGACCGTTCCGTCTGCTGGCCCATCAGCGCGAGCTCTTCGCCCACGGCGTACCCATTCCCGTGGGACAGCGAGCGTTTGACATATTGTTGGTGCTGGTAAGCCGCCATGGCCATCTGGTCACCAAGGACGAACTCATGGCCGAGGTGTGGCCAGGCGTCATCGTCGAGGAAAATAACATTCAGGTACACATCTCGGCATTGCGCAAAGTGCTGGGAACGGATGGGGACCCCAAGCGCTACTTAGTGACTGTACCCGGGCGGGGCTATCGTTTCGTGGCACCTGTAAAAACCGGGAGCGCGGACCACTCTGCACCATCGACGACCGCCTTGGCCGAGCAAACAGTAGCAGCACCGGGCACAGTGGGAAGTCAGCAGGCTGGCAACAATCTTCCCAACCAGTTGACCAGCTTGATCGGTCGGGAGACCGAAGTCGCAGAGATCAAAGCAGAACTCTCCAATTACCGCCTCGTGACTCTGACCGGCGCCGGGGGCGTCGGCAAGACCCGGCTGGCGATTGAGGTGGGCCGAAGCCTTCTCGAGCGGTACCCCGACGGAGTGTGGTTCGTGGAGCTCGCTCCGCTTACCGATGCGCAGCTGATCAGTCCGACCATCGGCGCGATATTGGGGGTTAGCCTAGGCGCTTCGAGCGCGCCTAACACGGCCTTGGCCGCGGCGCTCAGGACCAAACAACTCTTATTGATCCTCGACAATTGCGAGCATGTCATCGAACAAGCTGCGCGCATCGCGGAGGCGCTGATCCGGGTGTGTGCGCAGATGACGATCCTGGCAACCAGTCGTGAGCGCCTGGCGATTGCGGGCGAAATTGTCATCCAGGTGCCATCATTGCCAACGCCACAAGCGAGTGCCAGTCTCTCCGCGAGGGGGGCATGCGAATACGCAGCGGTGCGCTTATTCGTTGAACGAGCGAACGCCCTCGGCGTTGGATTAATTTTGAACGACACCAACGCGCCCGTAATCGGATCGATCTGCCGTGGGCTGGACGGAATTCCGCTGGCCATTGAACTGGCAGTGCCGCGACTAAGGGTTTTCTCTGTTAGTGAGCTGGCCAGAGGCCTTGAGGAGCGCTTCCGGCTGTTGACGGGAGGCAACCGCACGGCCTTGCCGCGCCAACAGACACTGTATGCTCTGATCGACTGGAGCTATGCTCTCCTAAATGACGCTGAAAAACTTTTGCTGACCCGATTAGCTGCTTTCTCAGGTAGCGCTCTTCAGATCTCGATTACGGCAGTTGTTGCATGCACTGTCATTGCGCCCGAGCAGGTTGGGGATCTCCTGCTTTCATTGGCTGAGAAGTCCCTGGTCTACCCCGATCCAGTCGGTAACGAGACCCGCTACCGCTTGTTGGAATCAACGCGGTATTTTGCAGCTGAGAAGCTTGGACCTGCAGCGGACATTCGACGACGGCATGCCGAGCATTTTCTCGATCGGTTTTCGGTAGCAACCGCTGAATGGGAAAGCACGCCGACGCAGCAATGGATCGTGCGGTATGAACCTGATCTCGACAATTTGCGGGGTGCGTTGGAATGGGCGTTTGGGGAGAGCGGTGATTTGAGTCTCGGGCTGAATCTCGTAGGCCACAGCCACGTGCTATGGGCCGAGCTAGGCCTAGTGCAGGAGCATCGGCATTGGGTCGACCGAGCGCTCGGTAACGTCTGCAACGTGACTCCTCCCGAGATCATGGCACGGCTCCTGTCTTGGCAGGCTGGCGATGTGCGGGAGATCGATGATCCCACCGATTACGAGGAAGCCATGCGTGCAGTTAAGCTCTATAGAAAAGTTGGCGACGGCTTCCAGGAAGGGCGTGTGCTGTTAAGGGCGGGTACGTCACGGCTATCGCTCGATACTCCGGAGGAGGCAGAAGGCTTGCTGCGGAAAGCGCAGGCGCTGCTTCGCCCATTCGGTCCCACGAAGACGTTGGCAAAATGCCTAAGCGCCCTGGCGTCCGCTCGGTTATTCGCCGGCGACATCGCCAAGGCGCAAAAACTGCACGATGAGGCGATTTATATCTTCCGAGAGCTTGGCGAAAATATTTGAGTGTTCGGCGGTTAACGACAAAATAAGATTGGATTAGGGATTGCTGGGGCAATGAAGCCAAGCTCAGGCGGTCGGCTACGAAATGGATTGCTGTATTGCCCCACTGATCCTCGCCAATAATCTCTTTCAACCATTTCCATTTGCTCTTGTGCAGACTTCGAGCTCACGCCTCTACCGCCGCATTCCTCGCAAATGAAGGACCACGACGGGGGCGCTCCACCACATGCCCAGCAAGTTGACATCGACGTGTCTCCTTCCGTTTTGCACCACGTCCTCAGGATTGTGACGATAACTGACCGCACGCGATAGGTACTTAAGGTGTCCTGAATTGTTCTGAATTAGCGAAACTGGGGCCCCCATCGACCCTACTGCCCCAATGGACCGGCGCGGGCAATTGCCAGACAGCACGCCCTAGTCCTCGTCCGCTTCCCGGCGGACCGCCGGGCGCGCCAGGTCTCTTGAACTTTGGCTAGCCGGACGAACCGATAGCGCGATCCACCCGTCGGGCTGCTCCAGGTGTTCGTTGAGCCGCACGCCGGGCCGGCTGTTGCGCCAGATGCGCGCTACCGTCGCCTTCCGCCTAGTGACGGGCTCCAGGCGAATACGCGTGGCATCGAGTTTCAGAAGGTAGATCCAGTTGGAGCCGTATGGCGGGCGGTCGGCGGGAACTGGAGGCAAGGCTGATGAACCGGAGGGAATGCAGGCGATTTCAATAGAGCTTGTGCATCTCATTGCGCTCGACCCTTGCCTGCAAATCTTCTGAAGCGTCCGGCATAGCTACTGCTTTTTCAGAACTTGTGCATACGTTGGCAATCCATCGATAGGGCCCCAGCGGTCCGGCTCCCACATGCCTGGGGCCTGGTCTTGCGTGCGCAGGAAGTGAGCCAATCTGATCCACCGCAGGACAGCAGTATCGCGTCGGAACGCTACTTGAACAATTCGGGTCCTGGATCGGGAATGAAGCCGTTGCGGTTTGGCATCTGCACGCGCGGAAGCGTCTCGGCATCGAGCACCACCGCTTTGTTGCCACTGGTTGCAATGATTTACTCGATCACCTCGTCGGCGCGGGCGAGTAGCATTGGCGGAATTTCGAGGCCGAGTGCCTTGGCAGTCTTGAATTTCGTCGGCTGCATGACTGGCAGGTCGGCCGCTTTCCCTCGAAGTTAATGAGCCCCGTTGGTCGTTTTCGTCAGATCGCGACGAGTGCTTATTCCGCGGCCTGCCGTGATGGTGAGCGGACGGCCTCAAGCCCGTCCGCCTCAGTCGCGGAGATCGTCGTGCGCACCATGAGCCGCGCCTCGTGGGCTGGCCATGGTCGACCACGATGCATGGTCGCGCGGTTGTCCCACATGACGACGTCACCCTTACGCCAGGTGTGCACATAGCTGAGCCCCGGCGCGGTCGCGGCATCCATCAGCTCAGCCAGCAGCCTTTGCGCTGCCGCCTGCTCCATACCCTCGATCGCATAGGCGTGCGAGGCAAGGTAGAGGGCGTTGCGGCCGTTCGCCGGGTTCTTCCACACCATGCGCCAGCATTGCGGTGGTAGGGCCGCACGCTCCTCAGGGCTCGCCAGGTCGTACGCAATCTTGCCGCGGGAATGGGCGTAATCGTGCCAGGCGAAGGAGCTCTCGAGCCGCTTGTGCAGCGCCGGGTCGAGCCGTTCCCAGGCGAGGCGGGTCGAGACGAATTCAGTCTCACCTCCCAGCGCCGGGATGACGCGCGCCGAGAGTACAGAGGCCAGCGCCGGCACGCGCTTGAAGGTGCTATCAGTGTGCCAAAGCTGGTTCGCCTTGTTGCGCAGGGCAAGCCGGTGATCCGCTGCCACGACCTTGCCGCTCTCGTCGATCGTGCTGAGAATCACGAGGTTGGTGCCCGCGCCCAGCGAGCCGACCTTGGTCACTTCGAGCGGTCCGAATCGGCGCGAGAAGGCGAGCTGTGCCTCGTCGGTCACGTCCTGGCCGCGAAATACAATGACTGAATGCTGCTCGAACGCTGCGCGCGTCTCCTCGTATGCGGGGGTGTCGGCCGCGATCTCGGCGAGTGTCACGCCGCGCAACTCGGCGGTGAAGCCCGGACCCAGCGGGACGATCTCCATCGGCGAGCCCTCCGTTGCTTCGGTTCCTCAACTTTCCCCCAAAATCGCCCCGCCAGCAAGGAAAGGCTCAGTGCGATGCTGATTATTCGCGCTTGCCCGCATAATCGGCAGCACGCATTCTAGCTGGACCGTGGCATGTCGAAGGACGCATGACATGAAATCCTGCTGGTACCCGGCGATCATAGCCGCGGCGATCGGTCTCGGTTCCGGCGCGGCGCTCGCGCAGCCTTGGCCGTCCAAACCGATCCGGGCCTTCATTCCGTTCGCCGCCGGCAGCGCGACCGATATCGTGCCGCGTGCGTTGTTCGAGCCTCTCGGCGCGGAGCTCGGCCAATTGATCATTGTCGAAAACCGCGGCGGAGCGGGCGGAACGCTCGGTATGGGCGCGGTCGTCCGGGCCGACCCCGACGGCTACACCATCCTGGCGAATTCGTCGGCACACACCGTCGCGCCCTGGATCGTGCCGAACTTTCCGTTCGATCTCACCAAAGACCTGTCCGGCGCCCTAATGATCGGCCAGAACGCCAATATCTTGATTGTGTCGCCCGCCAAGGGTTGGAAGACCGTGCAGGACCTGGTCGCCGCGGCCAAAGCCAAGCCCGGGTCGATCAACTACGGTTCGGCCGGCGTCGGCACCGCGACCCATATCGCGGCCGAAAAATTCCGCATCGCCGCGGGCTTCGAGGCGGTCCACATCGCCTACAAGGGCGGCGCCGAGGCACTCGCCGACATTCTCGCGGGCCGGATCGACTTCTACTACTGCCCGATCTCGACGGCGCTTCCCTTCATCGAGGACAAACGCGTGCTCGCCCTCGCCGCGAGCACGTCGACGCGGGCGCCTGAACTGCCCAACGTGCCAACATCGCTCGATGCCGGCTATCCGAAGTCCGACCTGACCATCTGGTACGGCGTGTTCATGCCGTCCAAGACACCGCGCGAGATCGTCGAGAAATTCAATGCGGCGGCGACCCAGGTACTGGCCACGCCAGCGATGAAGCAGAGGCTCAAGCAACTCGCGATCAACCCGATGCCGATGACGCCGGCCGAGATGGACAAGCACGTCGTCGCCGAACTGGGCTCGAACGAAAAGCTGATCAGGGCGGCCGGCATCAAATAGAACCTCCAATCTCGAACCATGAGCGACAAACCGATCCCGCGCCGACAGTTCCTGAAGAAAGCCGGCGCGGCCAGCACCGCCGCGGCGACTGGGCTGGCTGCGGCAAGCCCGCCGTTAGCCGCACAGACCGTGACGGCCCGCCCGGCGGCTCGATCAGCTGACCTGATCTTGAGCAACGCAAAGGTCCTCACCGTCGATCACGACTTCACCATCGCGCAGGCAATCGCTATTGCCGGCGACCGGATCCTCGCGGTGGGCTCGAACGATGCCCTAGCGGCCCACACCGCGCCCGAGACGCGCGTGGTCGACCTCAAGGGTCGGACCGTCATGCCCGGCATCATCGACGGCCACGCCCACATGGATCGCGAGGGCCTCAAGAGCGTCTATCCAGCGCTCGGACCGGTGCGCTCGATCCGGGACATTCAGAACCGCATCGCCGAATTCGCCCGCGTAACACCGCGCGGCGAGTGGATCGTGACGATGCCGATCGGCGATCCGCCGTACTATTTCGACGTGCCTGATATCTTGGCCGAGAAGCGTTGGCCAACCCGGCAGGAGCTCGACGCAGCGGCGCCGAACAATCCGGTTTTCATCCGTTCGATCTGGGGCTTCTGGCGTCATAGCCTGCCGCTCGTCTCGATCGCCAACACCGAGGCGCTCCAGCGCGCTGGCATAACCCGCGACACGGTCTCGCCGGTGGCGTCGCTGACGATCGAGAAAGACGGAGCCGGAGAGCCGACCGGGGTAATTGTCGAACGCGAGATGCAGCCGCTGGCGGAGCTGATCTGGTTTCGGCAGTCGTTCGGATTCACGCGGGCGGACCGGGCCCGGGCCTTGCGCTTGTCGATGCAGGCCTATCATGCCTACGGCACCACCAGCGTGTTCGAGGAGCACGGCGTCGCGAACGAGGTGATACGGGCCTATAAGGATGCCTACCGGGACGGCGCCCTGACGATGCGCTCGGCGCTCGCGTTCAGCCCCAACTGGAAGGCCGCGGGAAACGCGCCGCTCGGTCCTTTCATCGAGGCCTGGGCGGGCTGGCTTGGCGAGCCCGCACTCGGCGACGATTGGCTCAAGGTGACGGGTCTCTACGTCAATATCGGCAAGCGCCTGTCCGACGATCTGCGCGCCAGTGCGGCGCCTTATACCGGTTGGTCGGGTTTCAACTACGACACCGGCCTGCCGCGCGAACGGCTCAAGGAGGTGTTGTTACAACTCGCCGCAAACGACATCCGCGCGATCTGCAATGTCAACATCTCACCCGGCCTGATCGACCTATTGTCCGAGGTCGACCGCCAGGTGCAACTGAAGGGACGGCGATGGGTCGTCGGCCACATCAGCCTGTTGTCGCCCAAGGACATCGAAAAGATCGTGCAGATGGGGCTGCTGGTGACACCGCACACCAACGAGTTCATCTACAAAGAGGCCCGCGCCGCCCAGGCGAAATTGCCGCCGGACCGACAGCGCGAGAACACGCCGCTACGCGATCTGCTCGATGCCGGCGTCAAGGTAGGCCTGGTCACCGACAACGTGCCGGTCTCGATGTTTTGGCCGATTTGGCAATCGATCGCCCGCCAAGACCGCGTCACGAATGAGCGCGTGTCGCCCGAGCAGGCGCTCACTCGCATCGAGGCGCTGCGCTGCGCGACGTACAACAACGCGTTCCTGACCTTCGACGAGGGCCGAAAGGGCTCGCTGGAGCCCGGCAAGCTTGCGGACCTCGCGGTCCTGAGCGCCGACCCGCTCACCGTGGAGGAAATTGGCATTCGCGACATCAAATCCCTGATGACGATGGTCGGGGGCCGGATCGTGTACGAGACGCCGAACTGGTTCGGCTGAGATCAATCGAAGGTCTCCGCGCAACTCGGCGGCAATCCCGCCTACATGAGAGAAGGCTGAACAGGTCGCTCCGTCTTCTCGCAGACACGGCGCATGTTCAATTTGCTCCGCTGCGAGTGCCGCGATGCGAGCGCGAGTCATCTTTAGAAAGTAAGCACCCGTGCCGGCTCGGCGGTGACCGCGCAAATCGCTTCCGGCCTCCTCGAGCCGACGATCACAGCGTGATCTCGAACTGATCGCCTGAAGCACCGTCCATTGGAGAAAAATTGGAGATGCCGACCGGAACCAGGCTTATTTTGGCGCTAAGATGCTGAAATCATTGGCGCTCCCTAGGGGACTCGAACCCCTGTTTTCGCCGTGAGAGGGCGCTATTGGCCTCAGGTCACTAGCGTGCTCGATGCGCGGCTCGCTCGCCGGCGGGCCACCGAGGCGCGTGCCGGGCAGGTGTAGCCCTTAAACGCGCTCGCGCAGATCGAGCATGAACTCCCGATGGTTGTTTGCAAGGGGGAACGTCGCTTGAAGCCTTCGTTCGAGAGCTTGGTAGCTACAGGGTAGCTAGGCGAGGCTCGATCAGCAGACGGTCCAGGTAAGCCATTGATCCGCTGGCGCGCCCGACAAGATTCGAACTTGTGACCTCTGCCTTCGGAGGGCAGCGCTCTATCCGACTGAGCTGAGCCCGCTCAGCTGAATGCCTACACCTTTACAGCGGTCAGCCTGGCCTTCCACTGCGGTGAGAAGGTGCGCAGACCATGCGTCGAGTGCAGCGCGTTTCTCCACTGCCCAATCATGCCTTTGATAAATGCCAACCACGCCGGCCCGACTTCCGCTCAGATGGTTCAGCACCGCCTCGGTGACTTCGAGGCGCACCCCGAGGCGCTGCAGCCCTGTCGCAAGCGTCCGGCGCAGATCATGTAACCACCAGCTGGAAACACCGGATGCGGCGTCGAGCGCTGACTTCGCTTTCGACCAGCCGCTAAAGGGCGTTCCGCGTTCGCCAGGGAAGACGAGCTTCACACCCGCAGTTTTTTGCGCTATCCACCGGCCTGTCGGACCGGAGGGCGTGAAGGAGGTCACGAGCTGGCGGGCTTAAAGGCACGAGATGAGGAGCGCCGTTCTTGGTTCGCTTCGCAAGGATGGTCCAAGTCGCCAAGTCTTCCGAAAGTTCGGACCACCTCATCCCCGCCACCTCCTCGCGCCGTTGGCCCGTGAGCATCAGTAAACGGACGATCGCGCCATAGGGGAGGGGGGCTTCGCCCGCCGCTCGCCAAAGGGCGACAGCTTCTTCGTCGCTCAGCACGCGCTCGCGCTTGGTATTGGAGTTCGACATCGGCAGTTCGGCGAACGGGTTAGAAGGGCATTGAGCCCCGTTTCATGGCCCAAGCGAAGCACGCCCGGCCATAGGCTGCGGTGCGGCCAGCGATAGCGCTTCCCTGCCTGATCGAAATTTTGCCATGTCCTTTCTCCTTAAGGTGTCGGCTGAGTGCATCCAACGCTTGCACGACCGCAGCGCGGTCGAGGGCCTCAGCGGGCCGGTCGAGATGGTTAGAGCAACCCATGGCGGAGGGCGCGCACAGCTTCGGCGGCGTATCGTGGTCGGCGGTGGATGAGATGTAGCTGCGCCCACTCCTGGATGAGTACTGTTAGTGTGAGACGCCCCCGCGCGCGCTTCGCCCACTCTCTTGCGGCGGCTTCCTTCCGTTCGGCCGCCGGGTTCCTGCCCTTCGCCACATCGCCCATCACAGCGGCGGCGGCCTCTCGCGCCTTCCACAACGAGAGCGCCGAGCAGGACCCCAGCGGCACCCGCCATTTCTGGCGATTGAGGGTGTATTGGCAAAGGTAGGTTCGGCTGCCGCTGGCCGTCACGCGCACGGCAAGCCCGCGCTGCGCATCATCAAAAACAAGCCTATCCTTCTTGCCGGGGGCGACGGTTAGCGTCTCGATCTTTCGCTCAGTCAGCCTCATGGCATCCGAGACTTGTAAGAAGGTCCGCACTTGGGTTGCGGACCCGTAGCGGACCTCGCCGGATGGCATGTCCTGTCGGCGGGGGGCGGGCCGAGTCAGAAGGTCTCACGGAAATGGAAGCACTTCAACGCCTAAATGAGGGTCCGCAACGGTTGGTGTCGCACGGTGTCGGCCTATGACATGCGACAAAAGCTTACTCTTAATCAGCGGGTCCCAGGTTCGAGCCCTGGTGCGCCCACCAATTAAATCAAATACTTAGATGGAAACTGTGACCTTGGCCTTCCCAGAAATCATCGTTTGGGAAGGGCATGGGAAGTAGCGTTTGCCTTCTGGTCGGCATCTGGCGCGTCCAATCTGGCCCTGCAGGAGCGCGCGTGGATCTCGAATGGAGGCAAGTGGATTGCAGACCGCGTTGCAGGCTCTCCGAACATGTGGAGCTTCGGCTCCTCGCCGGGGCTACTTCCTAGGCGCCAACGATCTCTTCAGCGCTGAAGACGACTGAGGGCGGAGATCGACCCCGACGCCTGGGCGACGCTCCACAGCGCACGCCCATTCGACAAGCCGACGAAGGGCCGCATCGCCGTGAGGTGATCAATCACTTGGGCGATCAAGTCATGAAGGTGTTCCGCGTGTGACAGCCGAAATGGCACCAAAGAATCCGTTTGTTGCTGAGGTAATCGGAAATGAGCACGCTAGAAAGGGCTATCGTTATCGCGGCAGAGGCCCATGCCGGCATAACTGATAAGGGAGGCGCACCATACATCTTGCATCCGTTGCGCATGATGATGGACCTGAATCTGCCGAAGAGCGTATTGTCGCCGTACTCCATGATGTGTGCGAAGATTGCCCAGGGTGGACCTTTGAGAGACTTAGGGGCGAGGGCTTTTCGGAAGAAATTCTCGCTGCCTTGGATTCGGTGACAAAGAGAGAAGGTGAGACTTACGAAGAGTTCGCGTTGCGCGCGGCGATAAATCCAATTGGCCGGCGTGTCAAACTTGCAGACCTGCGGGATAACAGTGATCTCGCCCGCATCGCAAATCCATCCGTCAAGGATCACCAGCGGATCGCAAAGTATGTTCGCGCCATGGAGCTGATCAGAAACAGCTCAGAATGAACGACTGCCTTTGGTCTCCGATTTGAGACGCTGAAACGGAATTTGCATCGCCGACTACAAGGTGGACCGGGAAGACGCTTAGTTTCCGGGATATGCTTCCCACGCCTGCGGCCATGTTAAGGTGCCTGAGACAAGCGCATTTTTGTTCCCCCCGCACCCGAATCGGAACGCGCACCAAAACCTCATGCGCAGCAAGGTGCATCGAAAAATGATTTTCTAGTCCCCGCCCCAAGTAGGGAGCAGCATCGCAGCCGTGTACAATAGTACCTCAGCATGGTTGCGCAGTTGGCGGAGAACTTGCATGGCAAATCCGTCCGATCTGAAACAATCTCAGCCTAACGCGCAGCCGCCGAGCTTCGTCGAAGCACTTCGATGCGTCTTCCGACCGCCATCTCGCCCCATATGACGGAGTTCCCGCTAAACCTAGGGGCGGGGACTGCGGATGGAATTTGCTGACGTCGCCTGCGCGCCAATTCCGCAAGACTAGTGGCGCTCTTGCCAGATTGGCTGATGATGGTGCCGAACATTCAGGGGAAGGGGGCAATGAGACCGTGCGTGAACCGAATCCCGGGCTAATCGTGTTGCCGGGCCCACAAGCTGCGATTAATCGAGCGCAGACTATCGCGTTGACGGCCACGACTGGGCTCCGCGGTATCCACTGATCGTTGAGGCGATCAATCGGCTCGAGGCGCGCTCATGCCTGATCGACGGGGAGGCCATCGCCTGTGACGCAACGGCGTTGCCGTGTTCATTTTCGCCCATTGATTGGACGCCAACTCATCTCGGCAATTTGACCCGCTGGAACGATCCCCGGATCGCGGCTGCGAACCCGAACCTGAAGCTGCCCGATCTTCCGATCACGGTCGCTCCCACGCGAGCGGCACAACCTTTGTGTTCACCAAGCGTCTCGCCGCGATTAATGACACCTTCGCCAAGCAAGACCTGATTCTGCAGTATTGATGATGAAGGCCGTGGAAGACAGGCTATGATGTGACGACATCGAAGCGCTCAGCAAGGCTCTCGTGGTTAACGACTGGTGTCATGGCACCCGAATATGAACAAGGAGATGGCCATGGTGGGCACATTGTCGCGATTGATCACGGCTGCGCTGCTCTGCTTGCTTCCGCTCGATGCGCTCGCGCAGACGCCGGCCGCGGCACCAAGCCAAGCGCTGCTCAAGCCGGCGGAGCTCGACCAACTGGTGGCGCCGATCGCGCTCTATCCCGATGCGCTCCTTTCGGAGGTCCTGATCGCATCGACCTATCCACTCGAGGTGGTGCAGGCTGACCGCTGGGCGAAGTCGAACAACAGCCTCAAGGGCGAAGCATTGACGGCTGCGCTCGCCAAGCAGGGCTGGGACGACAGCGTGAAGGCGCTCGCCCAGGTCCCGAATGTGCTCACCATGATGGCCGACCAGCTCGACTGGACGCAAAAGCTCGGCGACGCCGTGCTGGCGCAGCAGCCGGAGCTTATGGACGCGATCCAGCGACTGCGTGGGCGCGCGCAGGCCAACGGCAAGCTGCAGTCGACCAAAGAGCAGACCGTCACGGTCAAGAGCGCGGCCCCGGCGCAGGGAGGCGGTGGCCAGGCACAGGAAGGACAGGCGCCGGCCCAGTACATCGTCATCGAGCCGACGTCGCCCACCGAGATGTATGTCCCGTACTACGATCCAGCGGTCGTTTACGGTGCCTGGCCTTATCCTGATTATTCGCCGTACTACTTTCCGCCTCGACCTGGGTATTATGCTGGGGGTGCGGTTGCCGCCGGGATCGCATTCGGCAGCGCCGTCGCAATCGGTCACGCCATCTGGGGCAACTGCGACTGGGGCCGCCGCAACATCAACGTCGCCAATCGCAACGTTAACATCAACAATTTAGATCGCAGCAACATCAACAATTTCAACAAGTGGGAGCACAACGCGGACCATCGACACGGCGTCAAGTACAACAACGCCGATGTGCGGCAGAAATTTGCCAAGAACGACATTCAGGCTGGCAAGAGTGCGCGCCAGGACTTCCGAGGCAAGGACGGCCAGAAGGTGATTGATTCCGCCCGCCCCGGCGCGGGTAATCGCCCGGGCGCTGGAGATCGCCCGGGCGGAGGAGATCGTGATCGGTCGGGCGCAGGCGACCGGCCCGGCGGCGGCCAGAAGGCCGCTCAGAAGCCGGCACAAAAACCGGCCGCAAAGCCCAGCGCATCGCGCGCCGACCGGCCCGGCGGTGGCCAGAAGGCCGCTCAGAAGCCGGCGCAAAAACCGGCCCCGAAGCCCAGCACATCGCGCGACACGGCATTCTCCAATGTGCAATCGGGGGCCAAGACCCGCGCCCAGGCCGATCGCGGCCGCCAGAGCATGGGCGGAGGCGGGGGAGCTCCGAGGGTGGCCGGTGGCGGTGGCGGGGGTCCTCGCGTCAGCCCCGGTGGCGGGGGTCCTCGCGTCAGCCCCGGTGGCGGGGGTCCTCGTGGCGGCGGCGGAGGGCGTGGTGGCGGTGGAGGCGGACGCCGGTCCGACATCGCCCTGAAGCACGACATCGTGCTGCTCGGGCGGCTTGCCAATGGCCTGAATTTCTATCGTTTCAGCTACTACGACAGCGAGAAGGCCTATGTCGGTGTCATGGCGCACGAGGTGCAAAAGGTTGCGCCGCAGGCGGTGAGACGTGGTCGCGACGGATACCTGCGGGTCTTCTACGAGCAGCTCGGCCTTGGATTCCAAACCTACAAGCAGTGGATCGCATCGGGCGCGCATCTCCCGACTGCCCCACATTTACGGCACTGAATGCCGGGACGCCGAGCATCCGTTCATGCAAGTTGAGGAGATATCATGATCACAAGTTTATCAGAATTCCGAGGTCATTCCCGGTCGTCAATGTGGTCACGCATTCGCTCGACGATAGCGATGACCTTGCTGTTTATCGCGACCAGTGCATCGGCGCAGGAGCGCTTCAAGAGCCCCGACGACGCGGTTGCCGCACTCGTCAATGCTGCAAAAGCCACCGATCGGGCAGCGGTGATGCGCCTGCTCGGCCCAGGCAGTGGTGAGATCGTGTCGTCCGGCGATGCCGTCGCCGACGCCGCCGCCCGCAAGCACGTGCTCGAAGCCTACGACAGCAAGCACCAAGTCGTGACGGAGGGCGGGGACAAGGCTGTGCTGGTCATCGGCAACGAGGAGTGGCCGTTCCCGATCCCGCTGGTGCGCAAGGACGGCAGCTGGCAGTTCGACACGGCGGCAGGCCGTGAGGAGATACTCGCCCGCCGCATCGGGCGCAATGAGCTCAACACCATCGAAGCCTGCCTCGCCTTCGTCGATGCGCAGCAGGAATATGCCGAGAAAGGCGTTGCAGGCAACGGCGTCTACGCCCAGCGAATCGTAAGCCACCCCGGCACGAAGGATGGGCTTTATTGGCCCGCAGCAAGCGAGGAGGACGAAAGCCCGCTCGGGGACCTCGCCGCCAGCGCAGCGGCCGAAGGCTACCGTGCCGGGCGGCAGCGCATGCCGTACCACGGGTACTACTACCGGGTGCTCACACGCCAGGGGCCGAGCGCACTCGGCGGTGCAATCGACTACGTGGTACGTGGCAAGATGATCGGCGGGTTCGCGCTGGTGGCCTATCCGGCGGAATACGGCAATTCCGGCGTGATGACTTTTGTGGTCAATCACCAGGGCGTCGTGTTCCAGAAGGATCTGGGGCTGAGCACCGCGCGCATCGCCGGCGCGATGACGACCTTCAATCCTGACCAGAGTTGGTCGCGCGTGGTGATCCAGCAACCACAGAGTCAGCGTTAGACGCGCGACGCGCGCCAAAAAGGTAAAAGCCCCCCACAGTGGCAAAACCCGCATGGCCAATCGACTTTTGCAATGATTTCAGCCGATTGTGTCGCCGGGCGCAACAGAGGCAAGGGATTGCCAGTGCTTTCGGCACGCCGGTTCATTGGGGCCGCAACGACAGCGTTGTCGCTGATTACCGGCGCATTCCTTCTGGCTCTCGCGGCGGGGAACGCAAGGGCGCAAGGCTCGGCGCCCGCCTGTGACGCGGCGGGCGAGATCGCGCTTCTGCCCTCGCCATGGGCGCCGTGGAGAGGCGCCCCGCTGCGCGTCATGCTCGTGACCGAAAAGCCGCTGCAAGGAGAGCTCTCGCTGACCGGGCCCGATGGCAGCGTGGCCGCCACCTCGCGGGAGCGCCATGGCGGCCCGCCGTATTTCTGGTCCACCGAGATTAAGGCGCCGGCGTCGGGCTCCTGGCATGCGACGCTCACGCCCCAGCAGGCGGGAGCAGGATGCGGCCCGATCACGCGCGAGATCAAGGTGCGCCCGGACAAACCGGGCGGGCCGGGCTCCGCGGCGGGAAGCACCTGGCCCTTGCGCAACACCTGGAATCGCGCAAGCGAGAACCTGTTCTCCGCCTGGATCGAAAAGCTGTTCGACGATCCGCTCGATGCGGAGCCGTCGTGGCCGGCGTTGCACGAGGTGGTGCGCGACCCCTCGCGCAATTTCCTGTTCAACCATCTTGGCCTCAATGAAGACGCTAAAATCTCTCTTCGTCCCGACTGCGCCGATCTTCCCTACACCTTGCGAGCGTACTTCGCGTACAAGATGGGGCTGCCCTACGGCTTCTCGAAATGCTCGCGCGGCAGCGGCGGCAAGGCACCCACCTGCCCGCAATGGTTCAGCTTGCAGAACGCCGAAGAGGCCAAGCCCCCGCCGCCTCCGGTCGCGGCGCCCATCCCACCGACCGCGAGCGGATATTTCGGGTTTTCGAGCGCACCGGCGCCGCCGGGTCCGAAGCGGACCGGGCCCGCGCCGTCATTCGCCGAATTGGTGCAGATCGTCTCGGACAGCGTCCATTCCGGCTCGGCGCGCACCGCGCTCGCCGACAACAACACTGATTACTATCCCGTGCCGCTCTCAGCGGACACGTTGCGCCCAGGCACCGTCTATGCTGATCCTTACGGGCACATCCTGATGATCGTGCGCCGCATCGCGCAAACGGAGGACGCAGCCGGCATCATTTTGGCCGTTGACGGCCAGCCCGACGGCACGGTCGCGCGCAAGCGTTTCTGGCGCGGCAACTTCCTGTTTGCGCAGGAACCCGCGCTCGGCGGGCCGGGATTCAAGCGCTTCCGTCCGGTGGTGGTCGCAAACGGCGCGATGCGGCGGTTGATCAATGCCGAGATCGCGAAGAATCCGCAATACGCCGAGTTCTCGCTCGATCAGTCGCAGCTCGGCGTCGAGGACTTCTACGACCGCATGGACGATGTTATGTCACCCTCCCCGCTCGATCCGACGCGCGCGATGAAAGAGGCGATCACGTCGCTCGAAGAGCAAGTGAAGGTGCGGGTGACCTCGGTTGAGAACGGGCGCAAATTCCAGAACAGTAAGCGTGGCGAAGCGACCATGCCGGATGGCCCGGCGATCTTCGAGACGAGCGGCGCGTGGGAAGACTTCTCAACTCCTTCGCGCGACTTGCGCTTGTTGATCGCGATCGACGTGGTGCTCCGCTTCCCGGATCGGGTCGCGCGGCGGCCCGAGCGCTACGCGATGCCGAGGGACATGAGTGTCGCGGAGGTGAAGGCCGAATTGCAGCGCGTGCTTACGTCCGAGCTGGCGACGCGCAAGTTGTCGTATCCGCGCAGCGACGGCTCCGCGTGGACGCTTACGCTGCGCGACGTGATCGACCGTGCGGTAGACCTCGAGATGGCGTACAACCCCAACGACTGCGTCGAGCTGCGTTGGGGCGCGCCGGCCAAGAGCGACGAGGCCTCGACCTGCAAGCGCTACGCGCCGGCAGCGCAGCGCGAGAAGATGAGCAAATACCGCGCCTGGTTCCACGAGCGGCGCCGGCCACCGCGGGCGTGAGCGGCGGGTGCCGCTCAGCAGGAGCCAGCAGTGACGCCTGATCTCCGACTGACGAACCCGGTCGCAATGTGGATGCCTCTTTGTTGACTCACAAACTGATTGGCGCGGCAATCCACAATGTGAAGGGAGGAGAAGCCGAGATGAGGAAGAAGTCAGACAATCGCAGGCGACCCTGGTCGAGGACAGTCTTGGCGCGCCCCAATGATCGCGGTCACGTCTTTCACACGGGAGACGCCCACCGCGTCCTTATCGCGCTCGGATACATGGAGGACACCCTGAAGGAGCGCCACCGGATCAACAAGGAACTAGTCGCCGCCTGCGAGGCGGGCCGGCTCGAGAAAGTGGATAGGGAGGGGAGCCCGGTCGATCCCCGCTCTTCCCGCAGCGGCATGTGGCGGCGAGTTCTCTCCCTGGCAGAGAAGGGAAGGCCGAAGGGCAAGGCTAAGTGAGCACAGTGATCTCGTCGCCGGCTGCACAGTGGTCGTGCAGGAGTGCTCGGTGCGCTCCGCGGCCCGAAAGGCTCGCGACCCGAAATAATTGACCGTGATAACCCGCTATACATCGGGAGAAAACAGGCCCTGGCTAAAGGATTTTAATTCTGGCGGCGATGCGACGACGGGGCATTTGGGCACCCGTATGGACAGCAATCGTCAGCATGATTGACAGTCTTGTCACGACGAATTCCTTCGCTGCGTCAGCACTGAAAGGAAACGCCGCTCGGCGAGATGAGGTTCCTCGACCAAGCTCATCAGCTGGCCAGATTTCCGACGGTCCCTGAGTCCATTTCCTAATCGCGTGCCCGCGAAGCAGACATTTTGTGACGAGCGTCACAGCGCACTTGTGACGCGCTTCACACCGAAATCGCTACTACGCGGCCATTTTGGGATGGGGCCGCTATTAGTCGAACCAGGAGGACACGGTCATGACCCCCTTTATTACACGCGCTTGTCTGGCAGCATCGGCTGTGTTGTGCTTCGCAATCGAGCCTGCCTCAGCACAATATAATATATTCAATAGTCAAAGCGGTCTCGTAACGGACGTGATCGTAAACGGCATACGAGTGCCCCTTGACGACGTGGAGCAGTTTGAACAGCGCTGCGACATCGGTATTAGCGCTGGCCGATGGTGGCGGGACGACAACGGCAATCTCGGCCGCGAGGGCGGGCCAGCGCTATACAACGTCAATTCCTGTCAAAATCTCGTGCAAAGGAGGAACGCGCCGACACCAACTCAAGGGCGCTGTTCGTTCTTCGCCGGCGGCTCGATTTGCAGCGGTGCAGGGTGGGGCACGGTGAATTCACGGTGAATTGGCGGTCCACTTCCACCTGCCGCCCGGTAGTGCCCAAAGCCGAGTTCGATTTTCAGGGGGTCTCGTAGGTCAGGTCGGCCAACCAGGCGCCGAGCAACCAACCGGTTGGCGGAGCCAGAACCAGGCCGACGACGACGAGGGTCAATGTCATCGCGAGTTCGTCCCGACGGCGCTGCCGCGTTGTTGGCCGGCGGGCCAGTCCGGGCACGCCGGGCACGGCGTGAGGTGGATGGCCGGCGATTCCTTGTCGGCAAAGGTCAATTCACCGCCGACGTGCGGGCGGTAGTAGTAACGGTGCGCGGTATCCTCAATCATTTCGCCCAGCAGGGTGCATCGGGCCACGGAATGGTATTTGCGCAAGATCGTTGTCATGCCTCTTAGTCGCCGGACGCCTCCCCTCAGACTTGTTCCTTTCTGCCAAATATTTGCGCTTCGTAGCCAATGAAGCGGTCCGCTCCGCCCCGCCTGCGAGCCTGCGCTCGCGCGTCGGGGCGCCGTTCGCTGCACCGCGCGTCGGCGGTGAATTGACCTTGGCAGCGCGCCGCAGGCGGCCAGGCGAACGATGGTGCGGTTTTGCGCGCATGAGTAGGCCAGCATGGAATCGTCGGCGGGATGCGGGCGATAGCTCGCCGGGTCGAACTCGCCGCGCAGGAGACGGCGCGCGATGCCCGGGAGCCCTTCGAGCGCAGCTCCATTTCGAGGCGCTCGCGCGCGGATTACAGCCAACCCAGCGTCTGAAAAATCAGCCACCCCAAGAACACGACTTGTCCGATCGCCAGCGACCAGAAGATCGGCGCTGGAATGTTGCCGATGCTGCGATCGGGCTTGTTGCCGCCGGCCTCATCGAAATTGCTGAAGCCCGGCTCGGCACCCGGTCGCAGGCGCTTGATCTCGTCCGCGGCTTCGCGAAGCGCCGCGGAGGTCTTGGCGTGCATGTCGGCGGCGACGGCGGCCGCGGGGAGGTTTCCGGCCTCGCTGCGGAGCATTGCTGCCTGCTCGTCGTGCCATTTGCACAGTTCTTCGAGCGCCCTCTCGTCCATGCCGCGATCCCTTGCCCTCTCTCGACCTAGAGCGGTGGCGGTATGCACCGCGTGGGGCGAACGGCCGGTGATAGCGCAGATTTCAGGCACCGAACAGCTGGCAACCCCCCGCCGCGACCGGAGCAAGGGGGCGGCGGACAGAGGGGAGTTTCCTTTGGGGGAGTTTCCTTTGGAACTCCCTCCCCATATGCTGCCCGCGCCGGATTGGATCCATCTCTGAGAGGGAATGATGGGTACGAAGGCATTTGTGCTTTATGCAATCGTGGCCGTGAGCCTGGCCGTGACCGGCAGTCATCCGGCCAACGCACAATCCTACCCCGAAAGGCTGATCAAGATCGTCGTGCCGTTCCCTGCGGGAGGGCCATCCGACGTCGCGGCGCGCCTCGTCACGCAACCGCTGTCGTCGAAGTTGGGGCAAAGCGTCATCATCGAAAATCTGCCGGGTGCCGGGGGACGAACCGGCGCGAAGGCCGTGGCGCAGGCAAGCCCCGATGGCTACACGCTGCTGCTGGGCGGCACCAACCCCAACGCCATCGCGCAGTCGCTCTATCGAAATCTGAATTTCGAGCCGCTCAAAGACTTCACCGCGGTGGCCCTGATCGGGCAAGACTCCAACGCGCTGGTGGTCAACCCGTCCGTGCCCGCGAAAACGCTGCAGGAACTGGTGCAATACGCGAAGGCAAACCCTGGCAAGCTCACGTCTGGGTCCACCGTTGGAATCGGTCCACATATCTGCCTGGAGCTGTTTCGCGCCCGGACCAGCACCGACATTGCCTTCATTCCGTACAAGGGAGCCGCGCCCGCGATCGCGGATTTATTGGGCGGACAGATTCAGATCGGCATGACCTCCAAGGCGGTCCTCCTCCCCCTCATCCGGGAAGGGCGGTTGCGCGCGCTCGCGGTGACGAGCGAGGTGCGATGGCCCGAGCTTCCCGACGTGCCCACGATGGGGGAAAGCGGGTTCGACCGATTTCCGGCGTATCTCCGCAGCGGACTGCTCGCCCCGGCCCGAACCCCCGAGGCCATCATCGACAAGCTCAACGGTGCGATCGTCGAAGGGCTGCGGGCGCCCGAGATGCAGGCTAGCATCGC
The DNA here is from genome assembly GCA_963725065.1 of uncultured Alphaproteobacteria bacterium. Classification (GTDB taxonomy): domain Bacteria; phylum Pseudomonadota; class Alphaproteobacteria; order Rhizobiales; family Xanthobacteraceae; genus VAZQ01. The sequence goes on along the minus strand of CAVRXD010000053.1, from coordinate 298,455 downwards.
CAAGCTCGGTTTCGAGACCGGGAGCCTGACGGCGCGGGAATTTGGGGCCAAGCTCGGCGAGGAAGCGCACAGCTGGGAGGCTGCCGTCAACGAGTCCGGCGTGAAGCTCGATTAGGCTGACGCGAGTCCGGAAGCATCCGCCTTTCCCCCGGACTGAGCGGATCGACTCCGTCGTGCGGGTGCGCGCTCGCGGTCCCTCACGACGTCCGGCGTTTGAGGCGGTCGAGCGCCGCCCGGCCCGCCGCCGAGGCCTCCTCGCGGGTGAAGAAATATTCCGCACTGGTCTCGCCCCAATCAGGGTCGTCCTTGCGCGTAATGACATAGGTGTACGTCCCGATCGGTCTGGTACGGGGCTGTACTGCAAGCCGGAATTTGAATGACTGATCCACCACGAACGCAATATGCATAGAGGGTCAAAGGTCGGCCAGATCCTCTGCTGTATTTTGCAGGAATTCCAATCGGGACAGCCGCGGCTACCTTCCGTCGATGATCGGCCGGTCACCCAGCTGCGGCGAGAGCGACCAGCCGCTGCCGGCGATCGCCTTCGCCCTGCAACTCCCCGGCGAGTGCATAGCGGTCAAGCGGTGCCGCCTTGGCTTGAAGCCTTCCGTTTGCGCGCTCGCGAGGGTAGAATCGCCAAAAAGAATAGTGTCGGGAGGATTCTGAGATGACGCGCACCGCCGCGATTCTCTTGCTTTTGTTGACCGCCTGGACTCAGGACGCTTTCGCGCAACAGGCGGACGATACCCTCAACGACACGCAGAAATTGGGCCGGCAGGTGTTCGCGCAGTCCTGCGGTGTCTGTCATTTGCCGCCCGCGATCAATGCGCGAACCTATGGCCCCGGCCTGTCCAAGGACACCGCGGGCGGCAGCGACGAAGTGATCCGTGGCGTCATCAGCGAGGGCACACCGCGCATGCCCGCCTTCAAGCATTACCTGCAGCGCGGCGAGATCGACGCGATCATCGCTTACCTTAAGACGGTCCCCGCCACCGCCACCCGGTGAACGGACCAGCACAAGGAGAAACGCCGTGAAGACATCTCAGTTGGGCGTTGCCGCACTGGTTGCGGCTGGTCTTGTTGCAAGCAGTTTCGCAGGCGCGGCACAGGCCGCCGATCAATTGCTCAGCGGGACGATCGCGTCGGCGTCGGGCGAGAAGCTGGGCGGGGTTACGGTGTCGGCCAAGGCGCAGGGCACGACCATCACCACCAGCGTCTACACCGACGATAAAGGGGACTATTACTTCCCACCGCTGCCCGCCGGCAAATACAATGTTTGGGCGCAGGCGCTGGCGTTCGAGACGGCGAAGGGCGAGGTCGATCTCACCGCCGCGCGCCGGGCCGACCTCACGCTCCAGCCGATGACCGACGCCGAGCGACGGGTGCGGCAGTTGCCCGGCGAATTGCTGATGGCGGCGCTGCCCGAGGCGAACGACGAGGACGCGCGCATCAAGCGGGTGTTCCGCAACGCCTGCACCGGCTGCCATACACCCAGCTACGTGCTGCAGTTCCGTTTCGATGAAGAAGGCTGGAACAAGATCATCGACCTGATGAAGGTCGTACCCAACAACGGCGTCTACCCCGCCAATCCCAAGCCGAACGCCATCATCGAGTTCAATCAGAAGCAGCTTGCAGCCTATCTTGCGCGTGCGCGCGGACCGGGAGAAAGCTCGCTGAAGGTCACGCCGCGTCCGCGGCCGTCCGGCGAAGCGGCGCGCGTGGTGTGGAAACTCTACGATCTTCCCATGGTCCCCGAGAGCGGGATCGGGACCACCTATCAGACCAATGACGGAACCGATTGGTCTCTGGGAACGACGTCGAAGCTCGGGCTCATCACTCACGACGGCGGCATGGATTTCGATGGCAATCTCTGGTTCACCTCCAACAATCCCAATCGTCAGGTCACCGTCGGCAAGGTGGACGGCAAGACCGGCGCGGTGAAGCTGCTCAAGGTCAACCGCAACGACGGCCTTGCGGCCAACGCTCACGGTCTGGTGCGCGATCAGCAGGGCATCTTCTGGTTCGACGTCAATCCCGGCCGCCGCAGCCTGGGCCGGCTCGATCCCAAGGCCGAGAAGATCGACGTCTACATGACGCCTCCCAGCATGTCTCCGCTCGGCGGGGCGGTGACGCTCGACGTCGACGGCAAGGGCAAGGTCTGGGCATCGGCGCCGGACGGCGCCGTGCGCTTCGACCCCGAGACCGAGCGTTTCACCGACTTCAAATCGCTGTCCTACAAGACCGCACGCGGCACCGGCATGACCTACGGCGCGGCCGGAGACCGTGACGGCAACGGCTGGTGGACGCAGATGGCGTTCGACACGGTCGGCAAGGGCGACATGGCGACCGGCAAGACGCTGGAGGTGAAGCTGCCGGCGGTGCAGGCAGAGCTCGACCGCGCCACGCCGGAAGCGCGCGCGTTCTACGACAAGTTCGACGAGTTGTCGTTCAACAGCCCGCTGCCCTGGCAGCAGGGACCGCGACGGATGGGCACCGACAAAAACGCCGACGTGCTTTGGGTCGGCAATTCGTGGGGCGGCACCTTGAGCCGGATCGATACCAAGACGCTCGAGGCAACCTTGGTCCCGCTGCCGGATCCAACCTCGATGCAGCCCTATCACCTGGTGGTCGACAAGAACCACAATGTGTGGGGCAACCTCTGGACCAACGACCAGATCCTGAAATACGACCCGGCCAGCTCCAAGTGGACCATCTTCGAGTTGCCGGTGCGCGGCACGGAAATCCGTCACATCTCGCTCGACGAGCGCGACGGCGTCACCAAGGTGATCCTGCCGGTCTACCGCACCAATCAGATGGGCGTGATGACCTTGCGCAGCGACGCGGACCTCGCCGCCCTCAAGGCGCAGGCGGGCCGGTAAAGACGTCACGCCGCCGTCGCGGGCGGCGTTCAGAATCCGGGCGGCGGGCGGGCTGGTGCTCAGAACGGGCGCGGTCCGCCCGCCGCTTTTGATGCGTCGGCGCTCGTCGTTCGGCGCGCCCCGGCGCTGCAAATTGTTGCTTGTGCCAAGCCGACATTTTAGGCCACATGATCCGCCCTTGGGCGACGGCCCATGCGCGTGCCGGGCGGTAGCGAAATCGGAGACGACGGAATGAGACTGGGCTACTTCACCATGCCGGTTCACCCGATGCACCGGAACTGGGCCGAGACGCTGAAGGAGGATCGCGAGGCCATCATCCTCGCCGACAAGCTCGGCTTCTACGACGCCTTCATGGGCGAGCACCTGACCGACGCCTGCGAGACCATCACGAACAGCATGATGTTCCATGCCACGCTGATCCCCGAGACGAAGCAGATCAAGCTGGCGACCGGCACCTCGAACCTCTCGCACATGCATCCCGTGCTGATCGCGGTGCAGGCGGCGATGTTCGATCACCTGTCCGAAGGCCGCTTTATTTTGGGAGTGAGCCCCGGCGCGCTGACGACCGATGCGGAGGCGCTCGGCATCCTCGATCAGGACCGCAACAAGATGTTCGCGGAATTGATCGATGTGATACTCGCCATCTGGGAGCGCGATCCGCCCTACGACATCGACTTTCCCGACAACCGTTTCAAGGTCTCCACCGCGCGGACGATGACGCTCGATCTCGGGGTCGGTATCATGGCCAAGCCCTACCAGACGCCGCGGCCCGAGATCGTCGGCACCGTGGTGGCGCCGTTCTCGCCCGGCGTGGTGTTGATGGGAAAGCGCGACTTTCATCCGCTCTCCGCCAACTTTCTGTTATCGAAGCACCTGAAGTCGCACTGGGAGAATTATTGCAAAGGCAAGGCCGAGACCGGCGCGGAGGCAAATGTCGCGGACTGGCGGGTGGCGCGGGCGATCTGTGTTCTCGATGACGACAAAATGGCGGCGCGCTACGGTCGTGACGATCCGAAGAGCCCGTATCGATTCTACTACGAGCAGATGCGCGCCAAGATGAAACGCGGCAAGCGGCTTTATGTGTTCAAGTCGCACAAGGAGCAGCCGGACGAGGAGATCACCCACGACTACGTCATGGATCACTGCGTGATCCATGGCGGCGTCAACAAGGTGGTCGATCAGATCCTGGCGTTACGCGAAGAGATCGGCGATTTCGGTGAACTGGTCTATGCCGGAATGGATTGGGCCGAGCCCGCGCTCAACAAACGCTCGATGCAATTGATGGCCGAAGAGGTCATGCCGCGGGTGAATGCGGCGATCGGCAAGTCCGCCGCCGCGGCCTGATTTGCGGGACATGTTCATCCTGAAGAAGGCGCCGCACCCGAACGCAGCCAAGCTGTGGATCGATCACGCCGCCGTCAGGCCGCCATCAAGCACCAGGATCTGGCCGGTAATCGAAGCGGCAGCATCGCTCGCGAGATAGCAAACCGCCGCGGCGATCTCGTCCATCGTCGGGAAGCGGCCGAGCGGGATGCGCGCGAGCATGCGCGCGCGGGCCTCGGGCTCGCTGAGCAGCTTTTCGCGTGACGGCGTGAGCACGGTCGTCGGCGCGACCGCGTTGACCCGAATGCCGAGCGGCGCCCACTCGATTGCGAGCATGCGGGTCATCTGGATGATGCCGCCTTTCGAAATGCCGTACACCGAACGGCCGGCAATGCCGGTGAGGCCATGGGTCGACGCCAGGCTGACCACCGCGCCGCCACGCCCATGGCTCCGGCAGTGCCGGGCGAAGGCGGCGCTTAAAAAGAAACTGCCCTTGAGGTTGATGTCGATGACGTCGTTCCACTCCGCCCAGGTCACCTCGGTGGCAGGTTTCTGCAGTGGACGGCCCGCATTGTTCACGAGCAGATCGATCGCGCCTAGCGCGTCGGCCGCCTGCGTGACCGCCTGTTCAATGCTGTCCTCGGAGCGAAGCTCGAGCGCAAGGGGAACGACCTTGCGGCCCTGCGCCTCTGCCGCCACGTCGGTCAACCAGTTCGCGTCGAGATCGGCGAGGGCGAGATCGAAGCCTGCGCGGGCGAGCGCGAGCGCTGTCGCCCGACCGATCCCGGTCGATGCGCCGGTGACCAGGGCGGTGCGGGATCTGGTCTCGTTCATGGCACCTTCTCCGCCGGTGGAAGCGCAATCCAAGTCCGCTCGGTCATGCTGCGATGGCAGGCTTCGGCGAACGCGACGTCGCGAATGCCGGCCGCGAAATTGGACGCCAGTGGGGCATCGGCCGCGACGTGGCGCAGGAACTGCTCCCACCCGACCCGGTACGGATTGCGATAGACGGCGAGCGGCGGCGCGTCGACCCATTCGCTGCGATAATCGGCGTTGATATCCTTCATGACGCTGAAATGTGCAATCGCCGGCGTCTGCGCCGCGGACTGCACGTGACATCGATGCAAACCGGCGACCGCCGAGCCCTTGGTGCCGTCCACCTGCAGCGTGAGCAGGTCGTCGCGGCGCACGCGCGTTGCCCATGAGCTCAGGATGGTGCCGAACACACCGCCCTCGAGCTCGACCATGGTGGTAGCCGAATCCTCGACCGCGACGGGATAGCGCGCGCCCTGCTCGTCGATGCGCTCGGGGGTGGCGATCCATTCGGCCGAAGCGACCCGGACGATACGGCCGATGATCGTCTCGATGACGTAGCGCCAATGCGGATACATATCGAGGATAAGGCCGCCGCCGCCCGCGCGGTAGTTCCAGCTCGGCCGCTGCGCAGGGCGGTCGCTGCCGTCGAACACCCACCAGCCGAACTCGAGCCGGAATCCTACGATGCGCCCGAGCGCGCCACGCTCCATGAGGGCGGCGAGCTTCTGCAGTCCGGGAAGATGGACCTTGTCTTCGACCGCTCCGTGCTTGCGCCCGCGCGCTTCGGCTTCTCTGAGCAGGGTGAGGCCCAGCGCGGCGGTGGGCGCCACCGGCTTTTCGGAATAGACGTGCTTGCCGGCCGCCAGCGCCTTGGCGAGGACGGCGACGCGTTGCTGGGTCGCGGCGGCATCGAAAAAGATCGTCCAGGCCGGATCCGCGAGCGCGGCATCAAGATCGGTGGTCCATTCCGGGATGCCGTGGGTGCGCGCGACCTCGGCAAGACGCTCGCCGTCGCGGCCGACCAGCAGCAGGCGCGGAATCAGACGGTCATTTCCGAGCGGGAGGCCGCCTTCATTGATGATCGGGACGAGGGCATTGGCCAGATGCTGCGTCGAGCCGATGCGGCCGGTCGCGCCGTTGACGATGATTCCGATCGTTTGCGTTGCCATCGTGCAGTCATGAGGGGTTGGGGGAAGGCGCGGGCAGGCGGCGGCGAGACTATGCTATGCCGGTTGCACCCGTGTCCACGTTCCGGGAGACAAAGGTGCCCCGCCACATCGTGTGCCTGACCTTCGACTTCGATACCCAATCGGGCTTCATCGCCCGTGGCATGACGACCCCGACGCCGCTCTCGCGCGGAGAGTTCGGCCTCGTCGGCGCGCGGCGCATCCTGGCCTTGCTCAAATCCTCCGGTATCCGCGCCACCTGGTTCATCCCGGGATTTACCATCGAGAGCCACGCGGGCGCCTGTGAGGCGGTGGTGCGGGACGGGCACGAGGTGGCGCATCACAGCTGGGCCCATATTCCCCCCGCGCAGCAGAGCCGGGAGGAAGAGGAGGCCGATCTCGTCCGCGCCAACGATGCCATCGCCCGGCTCACCGGACGCAAGGCGCGTGGCTATCGTTCACCGTCGTGGGACCTGAGCGAGAACACCATCGATCTCCTGCTCGCCCATGGCTTTCTGTACGACTCAAGCCTGATGGGCGCGGATTATTGGCCGTATCGCGCGCGGCGCGGCGATCAGGCCGAGCTTGGCAAGCCCTATCGCTTCGGCGAGGAAACGGCGTTGATCGAAATGCCGATCAGCTGGTCGCTTGACGACTATCCGCACTTCGAGTTCGTGCGTACGCCGGCCACGGTGCTGCCCGGGTTGCACTCCGCGCGCACGGTCATGGAAAATTGGCGCGACGAATTCAGCTACATGCAGCAGACGGTCGAGTGGGGCGTGCTGACCTACACCATGCACCCCTACGTCATCGGCCGCGGGTATCGCATGTTGGCGTTGGAAGGGCTGGTGAAGGATCTGGCCGCGGCCGGCGCCGTGTTCATGACCATGGCGGATGCTGCCGCCGAGGCCCAGGTGCGGATGTTTGGCGCCGATAGCGAGTGAGGCCGGCACTCGCCGGCTCGTCTGCTCCCCGCCGCTAGAGGCCGAACGCGACGTAATCGTTGGCGCACGGCGGCCCGTTCGCCACGTGCATCGTGCGCGCCTCGAGATCGATGAGCACGGCGCCGACGGTCATGGTGCGCTTTGGCTCCGGTTGGCTCGGATCGGGATGCCGGCAGATCGCAAATGGTGCGCCGAGGTGGTCGGCGGTGGCCGCGCGCATGCGGGCGAAGGACAGAGCGCCGCGATGCGGCTCCAGCAGGTGCCGCATGCGATCGACGCGGTGGAGCGTGTTGGGAGAAATCTTTTCCAGCAGCGATTCACCGTGGCCCGCGGACAGGAAATGATTGGAATGCGTGATGATGCCGTCCTCGGGATGAAGGTAGCTGACGTGGTCGGGGCTCGAACTCGATATCGACGATCTCGCCGCCGGCCGCACCGATCACGAAATTCGCCGAACAGGTGCGCGGCGTGTCGGTGACCGGCCGCAGCGCCTGTTCGAGCCGTTCCGCATCCAGCACTTCACGGCAACGCACGTGGAACGGCTTGCAGTAAGGATTGCGGCCATCGTGGCTGGAGGCGAGCCCGTTCTCGACCAGGCCGATCCCGCATTCGTTGACGCCCATTTTTCCGCCCGCGATGCCGGCCTCGGTAAGGCAGACGAAACTCGGCTGCCCCGTTCGCCGCGCCTGCAGGACGAAGGTGCGTCCGTGCACGCCTTCCAGCCAGTCCCAGTTCTGGCCGAGCCAGGTGTGGCGATCTGCGGTCACCTCGGGCTTGAGGCCGAAAGTGGTGCAGCCGTCGGGCCCGATTTCGAGAAGCTCGCCCGCCCTGGCTCGTTGTTGCGTCGCCTCCTGCCCGAACAGCGTGAACGCCAGCTCGTAGCGCGCATTGAGCAGGGCGATGGCCTGCTCGCTCTGGCCGGAGCCGTCGGCAATGCCACGCATTTCCTCGGCGTAGCTCGGACTCTGCTCGGCGATCGCCTGGCACCAGATCTCGGCCTCGGAGAAAGCGCCATCGCGATCGAGCCCGGAAGCGGCGAACCGGCGCAGATAGGTCGCGACATTGGCGGCGATGTCCTGCGCGAATCGCCGCCCGTGAGCCAGGCCGCGCGCATGCGCGTCGCCGTCGGTGGTCAGGAACGGAATGCTGGACATGGGCTCATCCGGGCGCGGCTTGCGCCGAGCAATTTACATCGTTCGGGCATGATCGGACAATGCGCGCCGGGGCCGGGCCGGCGAGCGGTGCTAAGATTGGCAGCATGAGCAGGGACATCACGGCATCGAGAGGCATGACGGCAGCGTGCCTGGTCGTGCTGGCCGCGCTGTCCTCGACGCTTGCACATGCCGATCAGCGTGCAGATTTCCTCGCCGGCCGCACGCGCGAATGCCAGCGCTGCGATCTTGCCGGGGGAAACTTCAAACGCCGCGACCTGTCCGGTGCCGATCTCACCGGCGCCAATCTCAAGGACACGAATTTTCACGACGCCAGGCTGGCAGGGGCGCGGCTCGCAGGTGCCGATCTGACGGGGGCCAACCTCAACAAGGCCAATCTGAGCCGGGCGGACCTTGCCGGCGCCGTGCTGCGCGACGCCATGCTCTATGCCGCTGTTCTGGACGGGGCGAAGCTCGCGGGCGCCGATCTGACCGACGCACTGATGGGCGTCGCGCGACTCACCCGTGCCGATTTCACCAAGGCGACGCTGCGCAACGTCGACCTGCGCAAGGCGCGGCTGGCGGACGCGATCCTGACCGGCGCGGACTTGAGCGCGGCCGCGCTTGATTTCGCGTTCCTGCGCGGCGCCCGCTTCGACGCGGCCGCGCTCAAGGAGGCGCGGCTGATGGGTGTTGAGGCGATCGAGGCGAGCTTCGTCGGCGCCGATCTCAGCGGGGTCAATGCGCTCGGCGCGAATTTTCGCGGCGCCGACCTGTCCCGGGCCGTGCTTGCCGGCGCCAACTTCCGGCGCGCCAACATGTACGAAACCAGGCTCGAAGGCGCGCTCTTCCGGGCGACCGCGATGCCGGATGGCACGGTCAGGCATGAGTGAAGGTTATTCCCCGGAATCGTGTCTCGGACGATCACGGCGGGCTGACGCTGATGTCCAGCCGCGCCGAGCTTTCGAACTGACCCTGGGTCAGTTGCGTCGGTAGTTGCGGGTTGACGCCGCTCTGACCGGTCTTGCGGAAATAATTGGCGCGCACGACGACCCTGCGGCCGCGCGATGCGTCGGCCAGCTCACAGGATTGCTTGACGAACAGCTCGCCGACGGCGCTCTCGCCTTCGGCTGCCGGCAGCGACACGCAGTCGCGCGCGGGCTCGATGCCGTGACGCGCGGCCATGAGGCCGCCGAACAGATAGGCGTCCGCGCGCTTGCGCAGATTGGCATCGGCGGTGTCGGTGCGGTACTCGGGGCGGGAATCGGTCACGACCCGGATGCCCTTGAGCACGCCGCCGTCATCAAACAGCGCCGACACCACCACCGGAAAGCCGGCCTCGGTCGTACCGGCCCAGCGCGATACCTCGCGCGGCAGGTCGCGGGCGCGCGCGATGTATTCGTATTCGTCGTCGTATTCGAAATAGACCTCGCGCAGTCCGTTCGCTTCCGCATCGCAGCGCCGGAAATCATCCCAGCCGCTCAATTGCCGGCGCGGAGCGCCGCCGTTCGAGCCGCAGGCGAATCCGCGAAACTGGTCGGACGCGGGCTGCGCGGATACCGGCATCCCGAGCTTGAGGTCCCAGACGGTGGCGCGCCGCAGATCCTCGGCAGCGGTGGCCGACGACCAGCAGAACAGGCCCAGCAGCAGCGCAGCGGCAGATCGCATGATTGCGCACGGTACCTGTCGCTGGGGCGGCTGCCAATGTTTCCCAACCGCGAAATGGCGATTCAACTCGGCGCGATTTAACTCTAGGATTGCAGACCCGATCGGCCTGCCCGTGGGTACCCCTATGAACAGCGCGCTGAAACGAAGCCTGCCTGTCGCCATCATCGCCGTGACGGGTGCATTGCTATTTGGCTCGGCCGCGCATGCACAGGCCCCGGATCCGGCGGATATCGCGGCCGGCGCGCGGCTGTTTCGCCAGAAGGGCAACTGCCAGGCGTGCCACGGCTGGGCAGGCGACGGGCGCAAGCTCGACAGCCAGATGCCCGACGGCGCCAACCTGCGGGAATCCGTACTCGACCGCGAAACCTTGATCCTGCTCATCAAGTGCGGGCGACCCGGCAGCGGGATGCCGCCGTTCGACAAGTTCGCCTACAGCGACGGGCGCTGCTACGGCCTCAAGCAGGCCGACATCAGATCACCCAAGCTGCAGATGCCCGATCCGCCGGCGACATTGCAGGCGCGCGAGATCGATGCCATCGCCGACTTCATGTTCGCGAAAGTCATCGGCCAGGGCCCGATGGATCGCGCCAAGTGCATCGATTATTGGGGCTCGGACGTCGAAGCCTGCAGCGAGTTCGCGAAGTAGGCGGCTCTCGCATCCCGGATGCCGTGGGTGGGCAAACGCACGTAGCGCCGTGCCCACCCTGCAAACCCGTCGGGCCCGTCAGATCAGTTCAGGGCGAAGACGAACAGGTAGCTCGAGTTCTCCAGCTTGTCGAACTTCACCGGATGCAGGTGACGGCCGCTGGTCTGCACCGCGAGATATTGCTTGGGTCCGATCGCGTAGGTCACCGGCGCGCCCTTGAGCGGGGTGCCGACATTGAAGCGCCAGAGTTCCTCCAGCGTTTCGTCGTTGTAGGCAATCACCCATCCGTCCTGCAGCGCGGTGAACACCACGCCGCCGGCGGTGACCAGCGCGCCCGAACGGATCTCGATGTCGGTGATGGCCTTCGCGATAACCTTGTGGTTGACGGTGTCGAAGGCGGTGATGGAGCCGTAGTAGAGATCGCTGGTATAGGTGCGCTTCTCGCTCTTCTGGGTATCGATGCCGCCATCGGGCGACTTGTAGGCGACCATGGCGCCGTTCTGGGTGAAGCAGCCCTCGATGCCGACGCCGTAGGCGATCTTCTTGACCGGATTATACGCCACCGGCTGGTGCGCGACGCCGCCGTGCCAGGTCGGGCAGGCGCGCTTCATCCCGTCGCCACGCAACGCACGGGCTTCGGTGACGTATTGCTGAACGTCGAGCTTCGGATCGTATTCCAGCGGCTTGCCGGTCTTGGGATCGATGCCCTTGGTCCAGTTCAAGTCGTTGACGTATTGCCCGCTCCTGATGAAGCTGCCGTTGGTGCGATCGAGCGTGTAGAAGAAGCCGTTGCGTCCGAAGTGGGCGACGGCCTTGCGGTTCTCGCCGTTGATCGTGGTGTCGTACAGCAGGTGGATGCCGTTCTCGTCGTAGTCCCACGAATCGTTCGGCGTGTACTGGAAATACCAGGCGAGCTTGCCGCTCTCGATATCGAGCGCGACCGCGGAGTTGGTGTAGAGATTGTCGCCCGGCCGCGCCTGCGGATCGTAGATCGGAACCGGATTGCCGGTGCCCCATACCGTGAGCTTTGACGAGGGGTCGTAGGATCCGGTCTGCCACAGCCCGCCGCCGCCGGTCTTCCAGGCGTTGGTCTTGTCCTTCCAGGTCTCGCTGCCGGGGTCGCCGGGCTTGGGCACGACATACCAGCGCCAGAGCTCGTTGCCGGTCTTGACGTCGAGCGCCGCGAGCCAGCCGCGGGTCTGCGCGTCGCCCGCGCCGTTGGCGACCAGAACCTTGCCTTCGGCGGTGATCGGGGCGGTGAGGAATTTTTCCTTGCTGCCGAATTCGTTCGCCTTGGCGACCTGCTTGTCCCAGACGATCTCGCCGGAGTCGCGGTTGATGGCGATCACCCGGCCGTCAGGCAGGTTGGCGATCACGAGGTCGTCCCACAGCGCGATGCCGCGCGTGCGCGGGACATTGCCCTCGTGGCGGACGCCGGAATCGCTGATCCAGACGAACTCGCCCTTGTTCGGATTGCGGGCGTCGATCTTGTAGACCGTGCCCCAGCCATCGGTGGTGTACATGAAGCCGTTGTCGATCAACGGATTGACTTCGTTCTCGGGACCGTTCTGGCCGACGTCCTGCATGCCGCCGAGCGCCAGCGCCCAGACCATCCGCAGATTCTTGACGTTGTCGCGATTGAACTGGGTGAGCTTGGAATAGCGCATCGAGCCGTAGTCGCCATTCATCATCAGCCAGTTCTGCGGCTCGTTCTGCGCGTTGATCAGCCGGTCGCGATTGACCGTCATCGAGTATTCGGCCGCGAACGCGGACGCTGCGATCGCGGCGGCCGAGGCGCCGGCGAGAACCGCGATGCCGGAAAGCTTGCGGATGTGTCGCATGATTGACCTCCCCAGGGACGCTTCTTGAAAGACGCTTGTTTGATCTTGCTGGCGTTCGCACGTGCCAGAAAAGCGCTTGGCATCGAGGGTATACGGGGCGCTTCGCCCGAGCAATGCCAGGACCGCATGGGTGCCGCACCGACGGCCGCATCTCTGGAGGGAGCCGGGGATGGTTGCGACGACGAAGCTAGCGCCGGTCGCCTGGACAGCGGCCCACCGACCATGGAATGTCTTGCCGGCCATGGCCCCGCTGAATTCCATAGGTCGCGTTGTCCTGGCGGGTTCGATCGTCGCCGCGTGTCTGCTTGCGCATGCGGCCTCGGCCGCGCCGGCAGGAGTGGCCACGGCTCCCACCTGCCGCGAGCTCGAACGCAGGCTCGACCTGATCAAGCCCGAGGCCAAGTCGACCGAGCTCAATCTCGTGCTGTTCGCGGCCGCCGATTCCGGCTGCCTGCCGCTGGCGCGCCGTCTGCTCGACGCGGGTGCATCGCTTGCCGCACGTGACCGGCTCGGCGCCATGGCGCTGGCGCGTGCGGCGCGGGCCGGACACGTGGCGCTGGTCGATTTCCTGGTGGCGCGGGGCGCGCCGCTCGACGCGCGCAATCTCGCCGGTGCGACTGCGCTTTACGCCGCGGTCGAGAACGAGCGGCAGGCCAGCGTTGCGATGCTGCTGACGCGGCGTGCCGATCCGAACCTCGCGGGCCCATCGGGCGTCACCCCGCTTGCGGCGGCCGCCTTCAAAGGCAGCGGTCGCATCCTCGATCAGCTCATCGCCGCGGGCGCCGATCCCGATGTCGTGGACACGACCGGCAAGGCGGCCATGACCTATGCCGCCGGGCGCGGGTTTGCGCTCATCGTCCGCCGCCTGCTCGAGGCCGGCGTCGATCCCCGGCGCGCCTACGGCAACGACCTGACCGCGCTGATGTGGGCGGCGGGCAGCGAGGACGGCGTCGGCGCCCGCGCCGCCATGGATGTCGTCGAGCTGCTGCTCGGTGCCGGCGCGCCCATCGACGCGATCGACAACCGCGGCCGCACCGCGCTGATGATCGCTGCCGAACTCGGCCACGGCGAGATCGTCGATCTCCTCCTCGGCCGCGGCGCGGATCGCTCCATTGCCGACAACAGCGGAAAGCGCGCGCGCGACCTCGCTGCCAATGACAGCATCCGCGAGAAGCTCGGCGCGAGGTGATCCACCTACTGCCCGGACAGGTATTGCAGCCCGGCCATGTATTGCGCCAGCGCCGCGATGTCGGCCTCCGAGGTCGCCAGCATCAGATCGGTCATGCCGGGATTATTGCCGCGGGCGCGCGTGCGGAAGTCCAGCATCGTCTGCTGGAGGTATTCCCGGTATTGGCCGGCGACGCGAGGCTGGGTGCCTTCGCCCTGGTATTGGCCCTGGTGGCAGCCGGTACACCCGACCGAGCCATTGGCGCGGATCGCCCTGGCCGCGACATCCGGCGGCGCCGCCGGCTGTTGCAGGTCGGGCCATCGCTTTTGCGAAAAATAGAGCGCCAGCGCCATCATGTCCTCGCGCGCCAGCGTTTCGGCCAGGGGCGACATGATGTCGTTCTTGCGCGCGCCGGACTTGTAGTCGCGCAGCTCGAGATAGAGATAGCCCTGGTACTGTCCCCAGATCACCGGCGTGGTCTTCTCCTGCGGAATGCCGTTCTCGCCGTGGCAGGCCGCGCACAGTTGCGCTTTCTCCTCGATCGTCTGCGCAGGTGATGGAGCCGGCAGCAAGAGCGTGCCGAGAACGGCAATGAAAAAGACGGGGCCCAGCGGCCCCGTCTGCGTAACGCCTATGGCTTTGCGCGTGTTGCTTCGGCGCATTCAGTCCAACGTGAAGGCAATGATGCTATTGCCGCGCTTGAAGTCGAGCTGGACGTTGCCGCCGGCGGCGACCACGACGTACTGCTTGCCGCCGACGGTGTAGGTGGATGGCGGCGCGTTGACGCCGGCGCCGGCATTGAACGTCCAGAGCACCTTGCCGTTGCGCGCGTCATAGGCGTTGAATTTGCCGTTGCCCTCGCCGGTGAAGACAACCCCGCCGGCGGTCGCGAGCACGCCGCCGATCATCGGCTGCGGCGTCTTCACCTGCCAGCGGATCTTGCCGGTGTTGTAGTCGACCGCGGTGATGTTGCCCCACTGCTCCTCGCTGGGGATCACCTTGAAGGCGCCGCCGAGCCAGAGCTTGCCGCCGGGATAGGGCGAGCTCTGCACCTGGTAGGTCATGGGCTGGTGCAGGTTGATGGCATAGCTCAGCCCGAGTTGCGGATTGACCGCCATCGGCGACCACTCCACGCCGCCATTGGCGCCGGGCAGCATGCGCGCGCCCTGTGCCGTCGGCAGCGTCCACATGTTCTCCTGCGGGATCATCGCGTCGGAGAAGCGGATCAGGCTGCAGTCCTTGCGGTCGTGGACATAGACGTGCCCGGTCTTGCCGGCGTGCAGGACGCCGGGGATCAGCTTTCCGCTCTTGTCGCGCACGTCGACCAGGACCGGCGGGCTGACCGCGTCCAGATCCCAGACGTCGTGGGCGATGTACTGGAGGTGGCAGACGTATTTGCCGGTGTCGAGATCGAGCGAGACGAGCGAGTCGGTGTAGAGGTTGTCGCCCGGCCGCAGCGAGCCATCGAGGTCGGGCGACGGATTGCCGACGACGAAAAAGATGCGATTGGTGGCGAGATCGACCGCGGGGTTCTGCCATACGCCACCGCCCAGCGTCTTGTAGGGATCGCCGGTCTTGGCGAGCTGGTCCTTCTCGGCCTGGATATTGCGTTTCATGTCGCGGCCGGTGGCGTCCTTCTCCGCCCAGACCCCGACCGAATTCTCCGGGATGGTGTCGAACGTCCACAGCAGCTTGCCGTCCTTGGCGTCGTACGCCTTCACGAATCCGCGGATGCCGTATTCGCCGCCGTTGGTGCCGATGAGCACTTTGCCCTTGACGACGGTCGGAGCCATCGTCTCGCTGTAGCCGAGCTCCGGATCGGCGATATCGGTCTGCCACACCTTGTTGCCGGTCTTGGCGTCGAGCGCGACCAGCTTGGCGTCGAGGGTGGCGAGATAGACCTTGTCCTCGGCGACCGCGACGCCGCGATTGTTCGGCCCGCAGCAATAGGTCGTGATCGGTCCGAGCGGCTGCTTGTAGTACCACAGCTGCTCGCCGGTCTGCGCGTTGAGCGCGTAGACTTGGCTGAACGAGGTCGTGACATACATCACGCCGTTGACGATGATGGGCGAGGTCTCCATCAATTCCTTGACCTCGGTCTGGAAGATCCAGGCCGGACGCAGGCGGCGGACGTTGGAGGCGTTGATCTGCGCAGCGGGGTGATAGCGCCTCTGCGTGTAGTCGCCGTTGGTGTGCAGGAAGTTGTTGCCGTCGCTCGCGGCGCGATTGAGCATGTCCTGGGTGACATTGCTGGGCGTGAGGCTGGGCCGTGCGGCCGGCCGCGCCTCCTGCTTCACCTCCTGGGCCGTCGCGAGATCCACGCTGCTGGCTGCAAGCGCGCACGCGCCCGCGATTGCCAATGCCGTTCGGCTTGGGCTCATGGTCTTCCTCCCCGATGGACGGCGGTGAGCCCTTGTTCCAACGGGAACGGGCAGATCTTCCCGCAGTCGTTGCCAAACGTGATCCCGCCTCCGGAGGCTGTCAAGGCGGATGGGGGCCAGGGATCAGGCGAGGAGGGCAAGACGCGGAGTCCGGTCCGAATCCCCGGCCCACGGACGCGGGTCACGCGGGCGAGCGACCGGCGGTCCTTTTCGCGAGCCGTGCGATCTCGGGGCCGTGGTTTCGAAAATAGTGCTTGAACCAGAACGTAAACGAATCCGGCTCGCGCTCGATGCGCCGGCTGATGTCGTCGAACGACCAGTGCGCGACGTCGGCCACCTCGGCAGGATCGGGCTTCGGCTCGGCCTGCAGCTGTCCGAAATAGACGTAGACCAGCTCGTTTTCATGCATGCCGTTGCCGAGCTCGGCCTGGTAGCGGGCGAAAAAGCCGAACGACAGTTCGCCCGTCACGCCGAGCTCTTCGCCGAGCCGGCGGCGCGCCGCGAACATTGTCCGCTCGCCCGGGCGCGGATGGCCGCAGCAGGAATTCGCCCAAAGCCCGCCCGAGTGGTACTTCTGCGGACTGCGCTGCTGCAGCACGATCCGCCCGTGCTCGTCCACCATGAAGATCGAAAAGGCGCGATGCAGAAGGCCTTTGCGGTGGATGGCTGTCTTGCTCCCGGAGCCGGTGGCGCGGTTGCGCTCATCGACCAGGATGAGTTGCTCTTCCGACATCATGGTTTTTTCGCTTGCCGCAAATCCTTGACGCGCACCGCCTTGCCCTGCGAGCGCGCGACTTCGCCCGGCGCCTTGAGGACGACGTCGCAGGTCACGCCCACCATCGACTTGATGTGATTGCGCACGTCGGCGGCGATCTTGGTGACGACGGCCTGGTCGAGCGGGGCAGGGGGGGCGAGCTCCACCTCGATCGTGATGGCGTCCATCGGGCCGTCACGGGTGAGCACGAGCTGATAATGCGGGGCGAGCCCGGGGAAGCCGACCAGGAAGGCTTCGACCTGGGACGGATAGACGTTGACCCCGCGGATGATCAGCATGTCGTCGCTGCGCCCGGTCACGCGCATCATCCGGCGATGGGTGCGCCCGCACGCGCACGGCTCCTCGATCAGGCGCGTGATGTCGCGCGTGCGGTAGCGCAGCATCGGCAGCGCTTCCTTGGTCAGCGTGGTGACCACGAGCTCGCCGGCGTCGCCGACCGGCACCGGCGCCGTGGTCTCGGGGTCGATCACCTCGCAGAAGAAGTGATCCTCCCAGAGATGCAGCCCGCTTTGCGCGATGTGGCACTCACAGGAGACGCCCGGCCCGATGATCTCGGAGAGGCCATAGGTATCCATGGCCTTGATGCCGAATTTGGCTTGCAGATCGTCGCGCATGGCGTCGCTCCAGGGCTCGGCGCCAAAGCATCCATAGCGCAGCGGCAGCGCACGCAGGTCGACCCCCATGCCTTCCGCAACCTCGGCGATGTTGAGGGCATAGGACGGCGTCGCCCCCAGTACGCGCGCGCCGAAATCCTTCATCAGCAACACCTGCCGCTCGGTCGCGCCGCCGGAGACCGGCACGGTGGTCAGACCGAGCCGCTCGGCGCCGTAGTGGAATCCAAGCCCGCCGGTGAACAGTCCGTATCCGAAGGCATTGTGGAAGATGTCGCCGGGCTTGGCGCCCATGCAGGCGAGCGAACGGGCCATCAGGTCCGCCCACAAGGCGAGGTCGGCCGGGGTATAGCCGACAACGGTCGGTTTGCCGGTCGTTCCCGAGGAGGCGTGCAGCCGCACCAGGTCCTCGCGCGGCACCGCGAACAGGCCGAAGGGGTAATTGTCGCGCAGGTCCGCTTTGACCGTGAACGGGAAGCGCGCGATGTCGGCGAGGGTCTTGAGATCGTCCGGGCCCACGCCGGCGCCGTCGAGCTTGCGGCGATAATGCGGAACCTTGGCATGGGCGCGCGCGATCGTCTGCTGCAAGCGGCGAAGCTGCAGCGCCGCGAGATCGCCGCGCGCCATGGTCTCGGCGGCGCGATCGAACATGAAGGTCCCGTCGTCGCGAACCGTGCCCGCCATGCGTTCACCCCGACAATGCGGCGAAGCGCGCGGCCTTCGCCTTGAGTCGCTCGAACGTCTTGGCCTTGTCGACGACGAACCGGGTGTGGGTGCCGGCGCCGACGTGATCGAGCTCGTCCTTGACCGAGGTTTCGAAGAAGACCTTGCGTCCATCCACCGCCGTCACCCGCACCGTGATCTCGACCGTCATGCCCATGAGCGTGGGCGCGAGATGCTTGACCGCGACCTCCATGCCGACCGAATCCTCGCCGGCATCGGCGTGCTCGATGATGAGTTCGCGGCAGGTATGTTCGATGTCGAGGATCATGGACGGCGTCCCGTAGGTGCGCGCCTCCTCGCCCATGAAACCGATGGTGCGCTCACGGCCGATGGTGATGCGGTTGACCCGGGACGCCCCGGGCCGAAGGCTTGGCTTCATCTGTTTTGCTCCTCGGGGCCGTATAACCGGAAAATCTGGCAAAGTGCGAGATAAAGTGCGAGCGGTTTTTCGCGGTCACTGACGAGATGTCGCGTGCGCGCGATCAGGCAAGGCCGCTGGCGCCGCACGATCCCTGTTCCACAGCCGGCGCGCAGCGGCGTTGAGGCGGGACCGGCGACCCACTACACTCGCCGGCATCGTCATATCCGATCGGTCGTTCCCAGCCCCCATGATCAGTCCGTCAGCGCTCGCCCCCTATGCGCACCATACGCTTCCCGAAGCGGTGATTCCCGAGCTTCCGGGCTGTTACCGGGGGAAGGTGCGCGAGAACTACGATCTCGCCGATGGCACGCGCATCCTCATCGCCACCGATCGCATCAGCGCCTTCGACCGCAACCTCGCGGTCATTCCGCTCAAGGGACAGGTGCTGACGCAGACCGCGCGCTTCTGGTTCGAGGCGACGCAGGGCCTCTGCCCCAATCACGTCATTGCGTATCCGGATCCCAACGTCCTGGTGTGCAAGCGGCTGGCGATGATGCCGGTCGAGATCGTGGTGCGCGACTATCTGGCCGGCACGACGTCCACCTCCATCCTGCAGATGTATAAAAAGGGCGAGCGCGAGATGTATGGCCACCGGTTCGCGGACGGGCCTGCGCGACAACCAGAAGCTTCCGCGCACCATCATCACGCCCACCACCAAGGCGGAGCACGGCGCGCATGATGCGCCGCTCAGCGCGCGGGACATTCTCGCGCGCAAGCTGCTGACCGAGGCGCAGTGGGAGGAGGTGGCGCACAAGGCCATGACCTTGTTCGCCTGCGGGCGCGAGATCGCCGCCCGGCGGGGACTGATCCTGGTCGATACCAAGTACGAATTCGGCTTCGACGAAAATGGCGCGATCGTCCTGGCCGACGAAATCCATACCCCCGACAGCAGCCGCTATTGGCTGGCTGCCAGCTATCCCGAACGATTTGCGCAGGGCACGCCGCCGGAAACGCTGGACAAGGATTTCGTGCGGCGGTGGGTGGCGGCGCGCTGCGATCCCTACACCGACCCAATTCCGGACATTCCGCCCGAGATCGTCCTGCAGGCTGCGGCCACCTATATCGAGGTGTATGAGAAGCTCACCGGACGGGAATTTGCCCTGCCGGACCTCTCGCCGTCCCGCCGCTCGCGCGCGTGCGCGCCAACCTGAGGAAATACTTCGAGCGCGCTGCCTGATGCGGCGGATTTGACGTTCCTGCCGGCCTTGCCGCGCGGCATTCACAGGAACGTCAAAATGCCGAAGCCGCGCGCGGCCTCGCACATTGCATGCGCTTTTGTCACAATATCGTTTCGAGCAACATCTTTTCGAGCAGCCTGGGAGCGCCATGATGCCCGCACGCGAGACCGATCCGGTGGCGGTGGAATGTCTCGTGACGGCGGGCTTGCCCGCCAAGGACGTGCGCGACTGGCTGCAGGCGGAACCGGGCGAGACCACCGATTTTCCCGCCGACCGCCGGAAATTCTCGGCCTATTGGCAGAAGGGCTCGCGCCTGCTCGGGCGGTTGCCGCCCAAGCCCCGGCGCAATGAGGGCGAGGGTGCCGCGGCGCGCACCATTCAGGATCGGGCGCGGGAGGCGCGCGCGCAGTTTCTTCGCCGTCACGGCGACGCCGTCTACGACGCGCTGACGGTGCGGCGGTCACGTTTCGTGCGGGTCGAGGATCTCGTGATCCGCGCCGCCGGCGTGGTTCCCGGCCTGGTGCCGACGGCGCAGGAGATCGCCGCCGAGGACGGCTGCCTCCAGCGCGACAAGAGTGGCCTCGAAATCGATCAGGGCCTGTTCCTGTCCGCGGTGCTCGGCAGCGAGCGCTCCGGACGCCATCTCTGCCATGCCATGCTGTTGCCGCGGCCGGATGCCGAGGCGTTGCTGCCGAAATTCGTGCGCGACGGCGTGGTCGAACTTGACGGCGCGTCGGTGCGGCGCGTCGGCAAGGCCGCGGTCGTGACGCAGAACAATCCGCGCTTTCTCAACGCCGAGGACCAGACCTCGCTCGACGGCGCCGAAATCTGCGTCGACCTGGCGCTGCTCGATCCGGCGACCGAGATCGCGGTCATGCGCGGCGCGGTCGTCGAGCATCCGAAATACCGCGGGCGCCGCGTGTTCGGCGCCGGCATCAATCTCACCCATCTCTATCATGGCCGCATCCCGTTCGTCTGGTATCTGCAGCGCGATCTCGGCTACGTGAACAAGATCTATCGCGGGCTCGCTTTTCCCGACGACGCGCCGCCCGACGAATTCGGCGGCCAGACCAGCGAGAAGCCGTGGATTGCCGCGGTCGAAGCGTTTGCCATCGGCGGCCATTGCCAGGCCTTGCTGGTGATGGACTATGTGCTCGCCGAACGCACCGCGTTCCTGACCCTGCCCGCGCGCAAGGAGGGCATCATTCCCGGCGCGGCGAACATGCGGCTGCCGCGCTTCACCGGCGACCGGATTGCGCGCCAGGCGATTCAGTACGAGCGCCGGATCGAATGCGACAGCCCGGAGGGCCGCCTGATCTGCGATGAGATCGTCGAGACCGGCGAGATGGACGCGGCGATCGAGCGCGTGGTGCACGGGTTGACCAGTTCCGGCGTCGTGAGCGCGGCCGGAAACCGGCGCGCGTTCCGCGTCACCCAGGAGCCGTTCGACATGTTCCGCTCCTATTTCGCGGTCTATGCGCGCGAGCAGGCCTACTGCCACTTCAGCCCGGCGCTGATCTCCAATCTCGAGCGCTACTGGAACGCGCAGAGCCGTAGGCCCTGATGCCGCAGGTGCGCCATCCGCCTTGGCGCTGCGGTGAAAATGCTCTACGCCGGTCGCAAGGCTCGACGACGAAGCCGCAGGAGGGAAACGCGCCATGATCACGACCACGCTTCGGCTTGCCGGTATCGCTGCGCTTGCGCTGGCATGCGCGCCCGCGTTCGGGCAGGACACGCTGAAGGTTGCGGTCGGCCAACGCGGACTGTGGGATACGTCGATTTCCGATATCGGCCAGCGCGCCGGCATTTTCAAGAAGCACGGCCTCACGCTCGAAATCCTCTACACCCAGGGTGCCGGCGAGACCCAGCAGGCCGTCATATCCGGCAGTGTCGAGGTCGGGGTCGGGGCAGGGGTCATGGGCGTTCTGAGCGCCTATTCGAAAGGTGCGCCGGTCCGCATCATCGGGGCCGAAATCACCGGTGCCGGCGACCTGTACTGGTACGTGAAGGCCGACTCGCCGATCAAGACTCTGAACGATACCAACGGGAAGAGCATCGCCTACTCGACCAACGGCTCCTCGACCCACGGTGTCGTCACCGCCTTCATCAAGCAGTACGGGGTCTCGGCCAAGGCGACCGCGACCGGAGGGCCTCCTGCAACGCTCACGGCCGTCATGTCCGGACAGGTCGATGTGGGCTGGGCGGCGCCGCCGTTCGGTCTCGACCTGCTGGATGGCAACGAGATCCGCAAGATAGCCACCGGCAATGACACGCTGTTCAAGGGGCAGACTGTCAGGCTCCTGATCAGCAATACCCAGACCTTGGACAGCCGCAAGGACGCCATCGACCGCTACATGCAAGCCTACCGCGAAACCGTGGACTGGATGTATTCAAATCCCGCCGCGCTGAAGACCTACGCTGAGTTCGCCTCCGTCACGGAGGCAAGAGCGAAACGGATTCGCGACGAGTTTTTTCCCAAGTCGTCGTTGTCTCCCGACGAGATCACAGGCCTCGATCTCATCGTTCCCGATGCGGTCAACCTGAAATTCACCACTGCGCCGCTGACCAAGGAGCAACTCGCGGGCTTGATCAGGATCCCACCGCGGAAGTGAGTGGTTCCGCAGTCCGTAGGTTGGGTCGAGCCCTTGCGAGACCCAACACCTCTCAGGCGGTGCATTGTTGGGTCTCGTGAGGAACCCGACCCAACCTACATTCCTCGACCCAACCTACGTCTTGATCCGATCGAGATTGGCGGTCATGTGCGCGATCACGCGACGGAACAGCGCAAGCTCGTCGTTGGCAACGCCGGCCTCGGCCGCATCGGTGATGCCGCGCGCGAGCACCAGCAGCTCGTCGCGCAGTCGCTTCGCCTTCGGGGTCAGCCACACATGCGAGCGGCGCTTGTCGTCGGTGCTGCGGACCCGGCGGATCAGCCCGGACTTCTCCATGGTGCGGAGCGCAATCACCGTGGTCGGCTCCATGGTGCCGACCCGCGCCGACAGCTCGCGCTGCGACAATCCGTCCTCGGTCCACAACACCCGCAGGAAGTACCACTGGCCGCGGGCGACGCCGTAAGGGGCGATGCGCTTTTCCAAGAGCCGTTGAAATGCCCGGTTGGCGTCGCGCA
Source organism: uncultured Alphaproteobacteria bacterium (assembly GCA_963725065.1). Taxonomy (GTDB): domain Bacteria; phylum Pseudomonadota; class Alphaproteobacteria; order Rhizobiales; family Xanthobacteraceae; genus VAZQ01. The sequence continues at coordinate 275,637 of CAVRXD010000053.1, read as the reverse complement.
CCAGGAAGCCAGCGCTCTGCGCCAGCGGAAATTCGACCCGCGGCACGTCCGCCTCCCGGCCCTTGCTGCTTCGGCGCGACGTCACCCGGTCCCTCGCTTGCAGGCTGCAACGCCCGCGCGCGTTGACAACAATTCGATTTGGAGGACATAATACTTAGAAATCTATGTAATGGAACCCCCGGCGCCGCGGGCAACCGCCGGCGCGGCGGTTCGCAGCGGATTTCACTTTCGCAAACGACGGGCGCTCGCCGCCCATCCACAGGGAGATTTCAGCAGCCATGCAGAAGGCAGTGCGCAAGGACAAGCTCGTCGCCGGCAACCAGCATCATGCAGCCGATCTGCGCACGACGCTGGAATGGCTGCGCGAGCAGGGCGACCTGATCGAGACCGACAAGCCGGTCGACCCTGATCTCGAAGTCACCGGATTGCAGAAGCACATGGATGGCGGCTGCCCGGTCCTGTTCAACAATGTCAAAGGCAAGCCCAATCACCGCGTGCTCACCAACCTGTTCGGCGACATCAAGGTCATCAACAAGATGTTCGGCTGGAAGGATGACGCCGAGCGCGTGAAGAAGCTCGCCTATGCGCTCAGCCATCCGCTCAAGCCGGTCGAGATCCCGCAGGACGAGGCGCCGTGCCAGGAACACGTCATCGAGAATCCGAAGGACGTGAACGAGCACGTGGTGCCGATCCGTCACACCACCTACGAGCCCGAGCTCACCGTGGGCTCCGCCATCCGCTGCGTTACCGGCGCGGAATTCGATGGCGGCTCCGACCTCGGCTACAACCGCATGAACTTCCGCTGGGGCAATGTCGGCACGTTCCAGATCTCGCCCGGCTCGCATATGTGGCAGGTGGTGAACAAGTACTACAAGTCGGACGAGCCGGTTCCGATCACCATGTGCTTCGGCGTGCCGCCGGCCTGCACGTTGCTCGCCGGCGCCGGCTTCGACTACGCCATTCTGCCCATGGGCTGCGACGAGATCGGGATTGCCGGCGCGGTGCAGGGCACCCCGATCCGGCTGGTGAAGGCGCGCACCGTCAACGCCATGGCGCTGGCGGACTGCGAGCTCGTGCTCGAAGGCTACGTCAATCCGCGCGACCGCCGCTTCGAGACCAAGGAGTTGGAGGACGCCGGCATCCAGGGCCGCTTCCACTTCCATCCGGAATGGGCGGGCTACATGGGCAAGGCCTACAAGGCGCCGACCTTCCACGTGACCGGGATCACAATGCGCGATCCCAAGACCAAGCCGATCATCTTCGCGCTCGGGGTCCACACCCTCGACGACCACAACATCGACACCACCGTGCGCGAGGCCGCGATCTACGAGCTGTGCGACCGGCTGCAGCCCGGCATCGTGCAGAACGTGGTGATCCCGTACTGCATGACCGACTGGGGCGGCTGCATCATCCAGGTGAAGAAGCGCCACCAGCTCGACGAAGGTTGGCAGCGCAACTTCATGGGCGCGGCGCTCTCCTGCTCGCAGGGCATGCGGCTGGTGATCGCGGTGAGCGAGGACGTCGATCCCTATTCCATGGATGACGTGATGTGGTGCCTGACCACGCGGGTGAACCCGCGCGCCGACATCCTCAACCCGATCCCGGGCGGCCGCGGCCAGACCTTCATGCCGGCCGAGCGCATGACCGCGGGCGAGAAGCAGTGGACCGCCTCGAACACCAATTTCGAGGGCGGCATGGGCATCGATGCCACGGTGCCGTTCGGCTACGAAAGCGACTTCCTGCGCCCGGTCTATCCCGTCGACCGGGTCAAGCCCGAGGACTTCTTCAGCAAGAAGGACATCGCGAACGCGCAATCGCGCATGGTGGGCTGGGTGCACTCGCTCGCCAAGACGGGACGCTGAGTCCGGACTGCGCTGTCGTTCCTGCTTGTGTTCGACAGCGCAATCTCGCCGGTGTCATGCCCGCGAAGGCGGGCATCCAGTAACCCGGGAACGTCCGATGGGCCCGAAGCGGCGCCTTGTCACGCGCTCCGGCGCTTACTGGATCGTCCGCCTTCGCGGACGATGACAAACTCGGCGCGTTTCAATCCGCCTCGTCCCGGCGCCACAGTTCCGCGAGCGCCCGCCGGTTGAGCTTGCCGCGCTCGGTCTTGGGCAGCGAGACGCTGAGCACAATCTGCTTCGGCGCCTTGAATGCCGGCAGCCCCTCGCTGCAATAGCGCAGGAGCTCGCCGCTATCGACCGTTGCGCCCGGGCGCGCCACCACGTAGCTCACCACCTCCTCGCCGTAGACCGCGTCGGGCACGCCGACGGTGGCGACCTCGATCAGCTCGGGGTGCTGCATCAGGAAGCTATCGATCTCGATCGGCGAGATGTTGACGCCACCGCGAATGATGAGGTCCTTCTCGCGGCCGGTGAGGCTGAGAAAACCGTCGGCATCGAGACGGCCCAGGTCGCCGGTGCGGATGCGGCCGCGGCTGCCGATCTTCACGCTGCCGTCGTCGGCGAGATAACGGTAATCGTGCGATGCGTGTCCGCCGATTTCGACCTGGCCGATCTCGCCGGCCGGCAGCGGTCGGCCGTCGGCATCGACGACCGCGAGGCAGTGATAGGCGAATGGCCGGCCGACCGTGCCGAGGCGCCGTTGCTCGCCGTGAACTGCCGCAATCCAGCCGGTCTCGCTGGATCCATAGCCCTGCGCGATCGGAATGCCGAACCGCGCCTCGAACCGGCGCCATTCTTCGATCGTCAGCGGCGCCGAGCTTGAGGTGATGAAGCGAAGCGACGGCAGATTGTTCCGTTGCGCATCGGTCTCGGTGTTGAGCAGGATGTTGATCGTGGTCGGATTGCCGGCGGCGATCGTCACGCCGTGATCGCGGATGTGCTGGAAGAAGCGGCTGGCGGAGAATTTCGCCGTCATGACCAGGGTGGCGCCGCGGTTGACCGGCACCAGCGCGCCGAGCAGCTGCGCCGAGGCCCAGTTGAAGGAGCGGAAATCGTACACCCGGTCGTCCGCCGTGATGCCGAAGCCGTCGGCAGTGGGATCGATGTTGCCGAGGTGCTCGCGATAGTTCAGCACCACGCCTTTCGGCCGCGCGCTGGTGCCCGACGTGAACAGGATGACGGCGTCGTCATCCGGGCCCGCGGAGGTCCGCGTGTCGCTCGGCTCATGGCGCGCGACCTCGGCGTAGAACGTCCCCTGGTCCGGCCCGTCGAGCCGTCCGAGCCGCAGGCACGGCGCCGCGACGGCGGAGAGCAGGTCGTCCAGGCCCAGTCCGTCCTGATGCAGAACGAGCGCCGGCTTGAGCCGGGCGAAGATGTTGTCGAGCTGGTTGCGGTTCATCTCGACGTGCACGGTGCAGATGGTCGCCCCATGGGCCATGACGCCGAAATAGCAGACCAGATGCTCGATAGAATTGTTGGCGAGCAGCGCCACCCGCTGGTTGGTCCCGATGCCGCGGCTGTACAGGAACGCGGCGATCCGGCCGGTGGCTTCATGCAGCTCGCGATAGGTGACGGTCCGCCCATCGTCGGCGCAGACGATCCACGGTTTGGCCGGATGGCGCTGTGCCGCCCGCGCGATCCAGTCCCGCAACAGTTCCGGACCTGGCTCGATCGGCATGAGGCAAACCGCGTTGCTGGAGATTCCTTAGCAATAGAAGTATTCGGCTTTCGGTTCAAGCCGGTGGGCCGGCTCGGCCCCTGCAGGTGGCGCCGCAGCCGGTCGACGCCGCGCACGTTGAGACACTGACAGGTGTTCACGAACGAAACTTATCGTCGCGACGCAATGTCGGCTGCCTTTGACACGCCACAATTATGTTGATATCAACGTATTATGCCAATGGGGGTGGCGCGGGGATCGCAAGATCGATCTCGACGCGCTCAACGTCGCAAGCCGCCTGAATCCGACTCGCTGATACCATCGCAATGTCTTGGGAAAGGGAAAGACCATGCCGGTGACACCGTATCTGTTCTTCAACGGCCGCTGCGAGGAGGCGGTCGAGTTCTACAAGAAGGCGCTCGGCGCCGAGGTCGGAATGATGATGCGGTTCAAGGAGAACCCGGACAAGCCGCCGCCCGGCATGGTCCCGGATGGCAGCGACGACAAGATCATGCACGCGTGCCTGCGCATCAACGGCGCGGAGGTGATGGCGTCCGACGGCTGCGAGCGGGGGAAGTCGAGCTTCGAAGGCTTCTCGCTCTCCCTCAATGCCCGCGACGAGGCCGAGGCCGACCGCATGTTCGCGGCGCTCGCCGACGGCGGCAAGGTGCAGATGCCGCTCGGCAAGACGTTCTTCGCCAAGCGCTTCGGCGCGGTCGCCGACCGCTTCGGCGTGGGCTGGATGGTCATCGTCGAGGCCTGAGCGGCCGCGAGCGTGACGGCAGGTCCGTGATCCGCTTCGGGCGGCAATACCCGGAGCGGACATTGGGCCTGAAATCAGAGCCCGGTTTTCACCGCGAGCTCCGCGCCCTGGGCGAGCGACTGCAGCTTGGCCCAGGCGATCTGGGGATGGCAGCGGCCGCCAAAGCCGCAATCGGCGCCGGCCATCACGTTCTCCGGCCCAACCAGGCGGGCGAAGCGGCGGATCCGCTGCGCCACCAGCTCGGGATGCTCGATGCCGTCGGTCGCGTGCGAGATCATGCCGGGAATGAGGATCTTGCCCTCCGGCAGCTTCACCTGTTCCCAGATTGCATACTCGTGCTCGTGCCGCGCATTCGCGGCCTCGATCAGATAGGCCTGCGCCCGCACCCGCAGCATCAGGTCGACCAGCTTGTCGAGCTCGATGTCGAAGGCATGCGGGCCGTGCCAGCTGCCCCAGCACAGATGATAGCGAATACGGTCCTCCGGCAGGCCGCGCAGGGCATGATTGAGCGCCTCGATCCGCACCTCGCAGTATTTGCGGAACGCGGGCAGGCCCATGCCCATGCCGATGCGGTCCCACAGCGCCGGCAGCCAGGCGTCGTCGATCTGCAGGATGAACCCGGCCGCGACAATCGCCTGATATTCGCTGCGCATGGCCTCGGCGAGGGCGAGGATGAAGTCGTCCTGGCTCCGGTAATATTCGTTGCCGCGGTAGGGCTCCAGGCTTGCCGGCGCCGTGGTGGTGATGAAGGCTTCCGTGTCGGGCCCGACGACGCTGCGGAAAATGTCGATCTCGCGCTTGAGCGATGATTCACCGCGATAGGTGACCGGCCCGGATGCCACCCAATGCGGGCGCGACTGTTTGATCTGCCCGGCGGGTTCGTAGAACAAGGTCCCGCGCTCGGTTGCGGAGCGGTAGAAATCCGCGAACACCTCGCGGTCCTTCCCCTGCAGGATGATCGGCTTGCCACCGGCCGGTGGACGCGCCTCGAAACCGCCAAAGCGATCGTCGACGTAGGAGAGCCAGTCGCCGCCCTTGGTGTATTCGCCTTCATTGATCACATCGATGCCGATCTCGCGCTGACGCGTAACGACGTCCGCAACCATCCTGCGCAACTCGGCGTCGTCTTCGCCGCCCGGCCGATCGGTGCCGTTCGGGCGCGGCAGGCTGCCGACATGGGTCGTCAGAATCTTTTTGCTCGTGCTGCGCTGCATCGTCCTTCCCGTGGTTGCGCCTTCCAGGTCAGCAATGCCGGGACGACGCCGTGCATGGTCCCGCCGCCGCTGATCCAAAGCAAGTCTCGGGGCCAAAGCGGAACCGCGAAGGGAGGCCGCCGGAGGGCAACTTGCGGGATGCGCGCGTGCAGCCGGGTGTGTAAGCTCGCCCGCGGGATCGCTTCTCGCAAGCAGCAACGTGTCTCGCAAGCAACAACGTGTCGGCGGGTTCCGACCAGGAGGTTTCGTGGCGACGCAACCCGACTCCAACAGCGATCGAATCGCGAGCGATCGGATCGGCGCGACCGCCGACGGCACCGCCGATCCGCAGCCGCACCTGGCCTATGACGATCTGCGGCAATGGCTCGACGAGGCGCGCAGGCTCGGCGAGGTCAAGCAGGTGAGCGGCCTGACCTGGGAGCAGGATATCGGCATGGTGTCCGGCGTCGCGATGCACGACGACGGCGCGCCCTGCTTCGTCTTCGACGACGTGCCCGGGACGATCGCGGGCAGCCGCGTGCTGGTCAACTTCTTCGGCGGCAAGCGCAAGAACATGACGCTCGGCTTCCCGACCGGTCTCAGCAAGCTCGAGCTCAGCGAAGGCTTCCGCACCAATTTCATGGGGCCGATGACGCGCATCCCGCCCAAATACGTCAACGACGGTCCGATCTTCGAGAACGTGATGACCGGCGACGACATCGACGTCACCCGCTTTCCCGCGCCGAAATGGCACGCCGGCGACGGCGGCCGCTATATCGGCACCGGCAGCTTCAACGTCACCCGCGATCCCGACGAGGGCTGGATCAACTGCGGGACCTATCGCGTGATGATCCATGACGCCAAGACCGCGGGTTTCTACATCTCGCCCGGCAAGCACGGCCGCCAGATGCGCGACAAGTACCAGGCGCGCGGCGAGCGCATGCCGGTCGCCGTGGTCTGCGGCGGCGATCCCATGACCTTCCTGATGGCCAGCAGCGAGGTGCCGTACGGCGTCAGCGAATACGAGGTCGTCGGCGGCATCCGCGGCAAGCCGGTCGAGGTCGTCAACGGTCCCATCACCGGCCTGCCGATCCCGGCCAACGCCGAGATCGTCATCGAGGGCTTCGTCGAGCCCGGCAACGAGCGCGTCGAGGGCCCGTTCGCGGAATGGACCGGCTATTACGCCAGCGACCTCAGACCCGAACCCGTGCTCGACATCAAGGCGATCTATTATCGCAACGATCCGATCCTGCTGGGCTGCGTGCCGCAGCGGCCGCCGGACGAGATCTGCCGCTATCGCGCGGTCGTCCGCTCCGGCCTGTTGCGCGAGAACATCCAGAAGGCGGGCGTGCCGGGCATCACCGCCGCCTGGGCGCACGAGGTCGGCAACGCGCGGCTCCTGCTCGCGGTCGCGGTCAACCAGCGCTATCCCGGCCATGCCAAGCAGGCCGGCCATATCGCCGCCATGTGCCATGTCGGTGCCTATTGCGGGCGCTACGTGATCGTGGTCGACGACGACGTCGACGTCTCCAATCTCGAGGAGCTGGTATGGGCCCTGCTCACGCGCTCGGACCCCGCCACCTCGATCGACATCATCCGCAACGCCTGGTCGACGCCGCTCGATCCTCGCATCGAGCCCGAGCGCAAGGCGGCCGGCGACCTCACCAACAGCCGGGCGGTCATCGACGCCTGCCGCCCCTGGCACTGGCGCGACCAGTTCCCGAAGGTGAGCACGCCCAGCCCTGAGGAGCGCCGGATCGCGCAGGAGCGGTTCGGCCATCTGTTCAAGAGCTGATTCAGCCGATAAAGCTGGCCTGCCGGAGGCGATGGTAGCTAAGGCTACCATCTGTTGATAACCTTTGCGAAATCGGGGCGACGTAGGCTTCGGTTCCCGTGACTGCAACGCGAGGATGGTAATGCGGCGTCTCATCATCGGCATGACCGGATCGACCGGCGCCATCTTCGGCGTGCGGATGCTCGAGGCGCTCAAGGACAGCGGGATCGAAAGCCATCTCATCATCAGCAAGTGGGCGCAGCGCACCCTCGAGCACGAGACCCGCTACACGGTCGAGCAGGTGCGCGGGCTCGCGACCGTGGTGCACAGCCAGGGCGACATGGGCGCCTCGATTTCGTCCGGCTCGTTCAAGACCGAGGGCATGGTGGTCATGCCCTGCTCGGTGCGCACGCTGGCCGGCATCGCCAACGGCTACGGCGAGCACCTCGTGCACCGCGCCGCCGACGTGATCCTCAAGGAACGGCGCAAGCTGGTGCTGCTGGTGCGCGAGACGCCGCTGTCCGAAGTGCACCTCGAGAACATGCTCAAGCTCGCGCGCATGGGCGTGTCGATCGTTCCGCCGATGCCGGCCTTCTACAACCATCCGCAGACCGTCGACGACATCGTCAACCACATCGTCGCGCGTGTGCTCGACCAGTTCGACATTGCCTCTCCCTTCGCCAAGCGCTGGGACGGCCACATGCATACCGCGACCAAGATCGCGACGGTGACGCCGAGCGCCACCCCGGCGGCGAAAAGCGGGACCTGAGGCTTTAAGCGATCCGACGTCCTCGACGTGGTCGAGCGCGAAGGCCACAGGCTGCAAGCTGCGGTCTGGTCACCCGCGGGCTTGACCCGCGGGTCCATTGCTTCTTCGCGACAATTGGGTCTTTGCCCAGATTGTTTTCCCAAGGAGATGGATGCGCGGGTCAAGCCCGCGCATGACAACTCATCGGGTCGCGCTGAACATCCGATTGCATACAATTTATACAAACATAACGTGCTGATTTATCGTCATTAATCTCACTGCTGCGCAGCCGCCGTGGTGAATTGCATTCTTGTTGTGCGTTCGCGCAACCGCGCCTTCCGGTCCGCCCGGACCGGCGCTCCCCCGGCGCGCCGAAGAAAAGAAAAATCGCTTGAGAAATCGACCGCTTAAGTCGTCGCCGCGGGCGCCGCCGCGGTACTGGCATGGGCGTTGCTAACGCCTCGTGGCAACGCGCTGTGCGTTCGATCCGATCGAGGCGTCCGGATGTCGCTCACTGCAACCTCGGCCCACCCGTCGCTCCCCTGGGCATCGCGCGTCAACCGCAGGCGCCTTCGCCGCGTCATCGAGTTCGTGATGGGGCCGGCGCTGCTGATCGGGCTCTGGTGGGTGGCGTATGCCGGCACCCTGGTCGATCCGCACCTGCTGCCGTCGCCGTTCGCGACGCTGGCGGACACCTGGAAGAACATCGCATCGGGCGCGATGACCAAGGATTTCCTGCAGACGCTGCTGCGGGTCACCTACGCCTTTGCCATCGCCGCCGCGCTGGGCGTTCCGGTCGGGATCGTGCTCGGTGCCAATGAGAGCATCTACCGCTCGCTCGAATTCGTGATCGATTTCTTCCGCTCGACGCCGGCGACGGCGATGTTCCCGCTGTTCCTGCTGCTGTTCGGGCTCGGCGAGTTCTCCAAGATATCGGTGGCCGCGTTCGCGGCCTGGCTGGTGATCGTCTTCAACGTCGCCTACGGCGTGATGAACGCCCGCCAGACCCGCATCCTGGCCGCGCGCTCGATGGGGGCGGGGACGCTGCGCATCTTCAAGGACGTCATCTTCTTCGAGACGCTGCCGCAGACCTTCGTGGGCCTGCGCACCGCCGTCTCCGTCGCCCTGGTCGTCATCATCGTGGCGGAGATGTTCATCGGCGCGGTCGACGGCCTGGGCCACCGCATCATCGACGCCCAGATCTCCTACCAGCTCACCGACATGTACGGCTCGATCCTGGTCGCCGGCGCGATGGGCTACGGCGCCAACCTTCTCTTCCTCGTGATCGAGAAAGTGTTCGTCCACTGGTCCGGGCGATGAGGTCCGTTCCAGTTCCCGCAACTGCAGACGGAGACGTCAGATGAAGCTCCTCACGACCACGGCGATGCTCGCCGCCCTGACCGCATGGTCCGGCGGCGCCAACGCCGCGTGCGACCGCATGGAAAAGGTGTCGGCGGTGTGGCTGCCGATCATGCAGACCACCGCCTATTACGTCGCGCTGGAGGAGAAGCTGTTCGAGAAGGCCTGCATCGAGATCGTCTCGAACAAGCTGGAGGCGCCCAACCAGATCATCGATGCGCTGGTCGGCGCGCGCGCCGACTTCGGCCCGCCCGGCGCGGCGGCCGGCATCGCCATGCTGGCGGAATCGAAGTTTCCGGGGACCTTCAAGGTGTTCGGCCTGCAAGGCGGCGGGATCAAGGTCGGGCTGATCAATGACGGTCTCATCGTCAAGCCGGACAGCGACATCAAGAGCTTCGCCGACCTCAAGGGCAAGAAGCTCGGCCACGTGCCCGGCATCCAGTGGCGGACAATCTCGCGCTACATGGTGCGCGCGGCCGGTCTCGATCCGGACAAGGACGTGACGCTGCTCGATCTCGCCGTCGGCATGCAGGTGCCCGCGGTGGTGGGCGGCAGCGTGGATGCGACGCTCTCGCTCGAGCCGGTCGGCTCCGTCGCGGTGGCGTCGGGCCAGGCCAAGCGCGCCATGACCAATCCGGTCGCGCAGGTGATCGCCGACCCGTTCTATTCCGGCGTGTCGCTGCTGACCGTGAAGTTTCTCAAGGAGCGGCCGCAGGTCGCGAGGAAAGTCGTCGAGGTCATCGACGAGGCGACGAAGCTCGCCAATGCCGACTTCGACAAGTACAAGCCGATCATCCCGAAATACACGCCGATGCGCGCCGAGCAGCTCGATCTGCTGGCCAAGCCCTATCTGCGCGCCTTCGGCGACCTCAACGACACCGACCTGAACTCGTACCAGGCGCTGGTGGACGTGTTCCAGAAGGAAGGCGTGCTGCAGTCGCCGATCGCCGTGCGCGACAAGATTCTCAAGACCACCGACTTCGGCTCGTGAGCGTCGACGCTCCGCATCTGCGCAAGAGCTAGAGGACGGGTCCCATGCCGGGAGCTGCAACTCAGCTGATCGCCGTCGGCGGCGCGGACATCCCGTCCGCGCCGGCCGCCGGGGATCCCGTGTCCGCGCGGCGTCCCGTCATCACCATTCGCGGCCTGAGCAAGTCGTTCAACGACACCGTCATCTACGACAAGTTCGACCTCGATCTGCCGCAAGGCGAGTTCATCTCGATCTTCGGGCCGAACGGTTGTGGCAAGAGCACGCTGATCAACATGATCTCCGGCCTGATGCCAGTCGATGCCGGCCAGGTCCTGTTCGACGGCCAGACCATCCAGGAGACGCGGCTGTCCTACGTGTTCCAGAACTACCGCGACGCACTGTTTCCCTGGCTGCGCGCCATCGACAACATCCATTATCCGCTGAAGCTCATGGGCCTGTCGCGGCGCGAGCGCAACCAGCGGGTCGAGCAGCTGCTCGCGGATTTCGGCGTCAAGATCGACCTCAACAGCTATCCCTACATGCTCTCCGGCGGCCAGCAGCAGACCGTGTCGATCCTGCGCGCGCTGGTGACCAACCCCGAGGTGCTGTTTCTCGACGAGCCGTTCTCGGCGCTCGACTACGAGATGACGCTGTTCATGCGCGAGCAGCTGCAGCGGATGTTCATGAAGACCAAGACGACGACGCTCCTGGTCTCGCACGATCTCGAGGAGGCGGTGCAACTCGCCAACCACGTCCTGCTGCTTGACGCGGCGGCCGACGCGGGTGGCCGACTTCGTCGACATCGACCTGCCCTGGCCGCGCAACACCGAGAGCGTGATCGACCCGCGCTTCGTCGCGCTCAAGAGCCATTGCCTGGCGGTTTTCCAACGCCAGATCGCGAATTGATCGCCAACTGAACGCCGGATGCCGGCGCCGCGTAGAGGGAGAACCCAATGAAGAAAAAGCGTTTCCGTGCCGCCGCCGCCCAGACCCTGGCCCGCCTCGGCGACATCGAGCACAACATCGAGCTCGCGACGCAGCTCGTGAACGATGCGCTGCGCCAGGGCGCGGAGCTGGTGGTGCTGCCGGAATGCATGGACACCGGCTATCTGTTCGATTCCGCCGAGCATTGCCGCGCGCTCGCCGAGACCGTGCCGGACGGCCGCTTCGTCTCCGCGATGGCGGCGCTCGCGCGCAGGCACGGCATCTTCATCGCCAGCGGCATCACCGAATGGGATCCGTCCCGCCGGCGGATCTTCAATTCCGGCATCATGCTCGATCGCAAGGGCGAGGTCGCGATCCACTACCACAAGCAGTTTCTCGCCACCCATGACCAGAACTGGTTCGCCTTCGGCGAGCGCGGATGCCCGGTCGTGGATACCGACCTGGGACGCATCGGGCTGCTGATCTGCTTCGACGGGCGCATTCCGGAGATCGCCCGCAGCCTCGCGCTGCAGGGCGCGGAGATCATCGTCGACATGGCGAACTTCTTCGCCATGGACCAGGCCGACATGTGGGGGCCGGCGCGCTCCTACGAGAACGGCGTCTGGCTGGTGGCCGCGACCAAGGCCGGCTACGAGCGCTCGATCTATTACCCCGGCGGCAGCATGATCGTGGACCCGAAGGGCCGCGTCGTCGCCAAGATGCCCTACGACCGCCACGGCGTGATCGTCGCCGATGTGTTTCCGGAACTGGCGCACGACAAGTCGATCTACGCCGGCAACGACAAGTTCGCCGACCGCCGCCCCGCGACCTACGGCATCCTGGTCGAGAACTACCAGGACACGCCGGTTGCCGGAACCGCCCACGAGCCGATCGTGCCGGCGCGCGCGGCCAGCAAGGTGGCCGCGGTGCAGATCCACGTGGCGGACGGCGTGGGCCCCGACGATGTGTTCGCGATGCTCGACCACACCGCCAAGCTCGGCGCCAAGGTTCTCACGCTGCCGGAATACGCGCTGATCGGCGCCTGGGCGCCGGATGCGGCGGAGGCCGCGCGCGCCGCCGACCTCGCGCCCACGCACATTGCCACCGCTGCGGCTATCGCCAAGCGCTACGGCTGCGTCATCGCCCTGCCCACCGTGGTGCGCGAGGCGGGCCACCTGTTCCCCGCCACCATTCTGCTCGGCCCCGATGGCGCGGAGATCGGCCGCTACCGCAAGACCCATCTGACCGCGGAAGAGCGCGCTTGGGCGGAGGCCGGCGACGCCTATCCGGTGTTCGAGACGCCGTTCGGCCGGATCGGGATCATGAGCGGTTACGACGCGCTGTTCCCGGAGACGTCGCGCTGCCTTGCCGCCGCCGCCGCCGATATCGTGCTGTGGCCCGCCGCCATGCGCGAGCCGTTCGAGCGCGAATTGATCGCGGTGCCCCGCGCCGCCGACAACCGCGTCGCGCTCGTGCTCGCCAACCGTCTCGACAGTCCCTATCCCGGCGGCAGCATGGTCGTGCCGCCGACCGGATTTCCCCTGTGGGACATCAACCAGGTGGTGCCGCGCTCGCTGGCCATGGGCACGGTCATGCCGATGTTCATCGATCTCGCGGTTTGCCGCCAGAAGCAGATGATCCCCAAGGTCGACATGTTCGCCAACCGCCTGACCCGGACCTATGCGGCATTGGTGGAGTCGTCGCCGCGCGCGGAGGCGGCGGAATGAGCGCGCGCCCCGGCTCGTGGGCCCGACCTCGGGAGCTGATATGACCACCTTGGCGGAAACGATCCGCCAGCGGCTGGCGGACGATATCCTGCGCGGGGTCTATCCGCCCGGCGCACGGCTCGACGAGAACGGGCTCGCCAAACGCTTCGGGCTCTCCCGCACGCCGGTGCGCGAGGCGCTGCGGCAGTTGACCTCGGCCGGCCTGGTGGAGATGCGGCCGCGCCGCGGCGTGATCGTGTCGTTGCCGACGGAATCGACGCTGGCCGAGATGTTCGAGGTCATGGGCGAGCTCGAGGCGTCGTGCGCGCGGCTGGCGGCGCAGCGGATGTCGCCGGCCGAGCGGGTCAACCTCGAGTTCGTTCACCGCCGCTCGCTCGACGCCGTTCGCGGCAACGACACCGAGAGCTACCGGACGGTCAATTTCGAGTTTCACGACGTCATCTATCGCGGCGCCCACAACGAGTTCCTGCTGGCGACGACGGTCGGCATCCGGCAGCGCATCGCGCCGTTCCGGCGCGCCCAGTTCGCCATCCCCGATCGCCTGGCGAGGTCGCACGAGGAGCACGATGCCATCGTCGGCGCCATCCTGAAGGGCGACGGGGAGCGCGCCAGCGCGGTCATGCGCACCCATGTCAACTTCGTGCGGGCGGCGTCGCGCGACTACGTCTTCGGGCTGGAGCTGACGGCGCCAGGCCCGATCACGACCGTGGCGGGCGATGTGGGCGGCGCAGGCGCCGCCGATCGGCCGCAAGCCTTTCGGTAATCCGCTCCTTCGTCCGCATCGACGCGCGCACCCCCGATTTCGCTGCCGCTCCATCCGGGCTACGCTTGCCCGACAGGGAGTGCGGCCGGACCTAGTGCGGTGGATTTGAAGTTCCTATCATCGTAGCCGCGTGCTCGTTTAGGAACTTCAAATCCAAAGACCGCACTAGAATCATAAAATTGCTAGTGTCCCTTTGATTCCGAAGTTCGCATCGGAGGGTGCCGCAAGGGGGGGCGAACTTCGGAATCGGGACACTAGGGAGGAGACGCGCAATGACGCGACCGTTCGAGGGCATCCGGGTGATCGACGTGACCCACGTACTGGCGGGGCCGTTCGCGGCCTACCAGCTCGCCGTGCTGGGCGCCGACGTGATCAAGGTCGAGCATCCCGACGATCCCGACCAGAGCCGCGGCTCCGGCACCGACAAGGCGCTCAACCGCCGTAACATGGGCACCGCCTTCCTCACGCAGGCCTCCAACAAGCGCTCGATCGCGCTCGACCTGAAGCAGGCCGGCGATCGCGAGGTCCTCAAGAAGCTGGTCGCCACCGCTGATGTGTTCGTGGAGAACTACCGGCCCGGCGCCTTCGAGGCGCTGGGGCTCGGCTACGAGGCGCTCGCCGCCATCAATCCGCGGCTGATCTACGCCTCGTTCTCGGCCTTCGGCCAGAACGGGCCGCGCGGTGGCCAGACCGCCTACGACCACGTGATCCAGGCCACCTCGGGCATCATGGCGATGACCGGCACCACCGACGTGCATCCCGTGAAGATCGGCGCGCCGGCGGTCGACTACGCCACCGGCATGACCGGCGCCTTCGCGCTGTCGGCCGCGCTGTTCCAGCGCGAGCGCACCGGGCGTGGCCAGCGCATCGACATGGCCATGCTCGACGTGGCGATGATCCTGATGAGCTCGCATCTCACCGGCTACCTGCGCAACGGCGTGCATCCCAAGCCCCACGGCAACCGCCATCCCCACGCCACCAACGGTGCGTTCGAGACCAGGGAGGGGCTGGTGATGCTGGGCGCCAGCAACCTGCGCCAGCAGCGCCGGCTGTGGACGGTGCTGGGGCGTCCCGACATGATCAAGCGCACCAACGACGAGCGCGACGCCGATCACGAGCGCGAGATCGCCGTGCTGTCGGAGATCATGCTCTCGCGCACCGCCGACGAGTGGGAGGCGTTCCTGCAGGCCCGCCACGTCCCGGCGGCGCGCGTGCGCACCATGGGCGAGGCGCTGGCCGACCCGCAGCTCCAAGCCCGCGGCGTCGTCCATCGCCATGCCGCCGCCGACGGCATCGAGGGTGGGTTCGCGGTGCCGGTGGCCGCCTTCACCTTCGCCCATGGCGGCCCCCGCATCGACACCCCGCCGCCCGCGCTCGGCCAGCACAACGAGGACATCCTGCGCGAGCTCGGCCTGCAGCCGGCCGCGGTCGCATCGTAGAGCGGATTGGGCGTAGCGCGCCGTTCGTGGCCCGATCACCGGCGGGTTGCGGCTGCGCCCCAGCCGCCCTACGCACTTCCCGATTTCGTCCCCGCCAATTCCCCGCTACCCTCAACCGACACCAAGGAGAAAAGACGATGGCCAAGTTCACCTACGATCACATTCATCTGCGCAGCCCGGATCCGGAGGCGACCGCCAGCTACTACGAAAAGATGTTCGGCGCCGAGGTGATCCGCACCATGCAGGGCGACAAGCCGCGCATTGACCTCAAGCTCGGCGGTACCAATATATTCATTGCGCCGGTCGCGGCCGGCGATGGCGTCAACCCGCCGCCGACCACGCCCTATCAGGGCCTGGATCATTTCGGTCTGCTGGTGAGCGGCATCGATGCGGTCGTCGCCGAGCTCAAGGCCAAGGGCGCCGAGTTCAGCCGGGAGCCCACCACGGTGCGGCCGGGCGTGCGCGTTGCCTTCCTGCGCGCGCCGCAGGGCGTCTCGATCGAGTTGCTCGATCGCAATGCCGCCTGAGCCGGTGACGGCGCCGACGTAAGGAGTAGGAGAATGGAAGAGAAACGTTTCCCGGTCACCCACAGTGACGAGGAGTGGCGCAAGCTGCTCACCCCCGAGCAGTACGATATTCTTCGCGGCCACGGCACCGAGCGGCCCGGCACCTGCGCGCTGAACTACGAGAAGCGCGCCGGCACGTTTTCCTGCGCGGGGTGCGGGCAGGAGCTGTTCGCATCCAAGAAGAAGTTCGAGAGCGGCACCGGCTGGCCGAGCTTCAACGATCCGGTTGCGGGCGCGGTCGAAACCACGTCCGACCGCAGCTACGGCATGGTCCGCACCGAGGTCCATTGCAGCCGCTGCGGCAGCCATCTCGGCCACGTGTTCGAGGACGGCCCGCCGCCGACGCATCTGCGCTACTGCATCAACGGCGTCGCCATGAACTTCAAGCCGGAGTGAGGGGGCGCATCTCGTAGGGCGGATGAGCCTTCGACGCGCTATGGCGTAATCCACCACGCCTCGATCGCTGGCGACGGCTCAATATCTCTCCGTTGTCATTCCGGGACGCCGCGTAGCGGCGGGCCCGGAATCCATACTCCCAGCTCGTGATTATGGATTCCGGGCTCCTCGCTTCGCTCGGCCCCGGAATGACAGCGTCGGGTGGTAGCGGCATTTGCTCGTAAGGCACGGAGCGCACACGCGAGCGTCCCAGGGCGGGCGTGACGAGATATGAGAAGGACGCGATGGCCAAATTTCTCCCCGAGACCGAAACCACCGTTCCGATCATTCGCGGACCCGGCGAGGGCAAAGTGGTCGGCGTGCTGCGCGACCAGAGCACGTTCAAGGTCACGAGCGAGGAGACCGGCGGGGCGTACGCCATCCTGGAGCAGAAGATCCCGCCGGGACACGGGCCGCCGCTCCATGTCCACCGCCATGAAACCGAAATCTTCTACGTCCTGGAGGGAGAGTTCGAGATCACCATCGGCGGGCAGAAGGTGACGGCCACGGCCGGCGCCATCGTGGTCGGTCCGCGCGACATTCCGCACACGTTCCGCAACGTCGGATCGCAGGACGCGCACCTGCTCCTGACAGTCATCCCCGGGCGGTTTGCCAACTACTTCATCGACGTCGATGGCGTCGATGATGACGATCACGCCGCGATCAAGGCGCTGGTCGCAAAGTACGACGTCGAGATTTTGGAGTGACGCGCCGGCGCTGTGCCGCTTCGTTCGCGCGCCCGATCTGCCGTCCGCACACATACCGTCAGTTGGTCTTGCCCGCGCTGTAGGCGGCGCGCACCTTGTCCAGCAGGGCAGGGGAGAGATTGCTGACATCAGCGACGAGCTTCTGCAGCTCTTCGCCCGGCAGCGGCGAGATGCCGACCTTCATCCGCTCCGCCTCGGAGAGCAACTCGGGATCCTTCATCGCGGCGTCGAACGCGCGCCGCAGCGCCGTGACGCGATCCGCCGGCGCGCCCGGCGTGGTGAAGAACGCGGTGCCGACCTCGGCCGCGTTCATGATCGCGCTGAGAATGGCGCGCTCCTCGTCGTTGCGGGCGAGATCGACGGCGGTGGGCACGTCGGGCAGCTCGGGGTGCCGCTTGAGCGAAAACTGCACCAGGATCGAGACCGTCTTGTCCCGCACCCAGTCGGGATGCGCCACCTTCAGCGCCGTCCACGAGGTGGAGTGGCCCTCGACCTCGCCGCGCTCGACCGCGAGCATCGCCTCGTTCGAGCCCTTGTAGCCCATGACCAGCTTGAACCTGGTGCCGATCACGTTGTTCAGCGCGGTGGGATAGATCGAGACGGTGGAGCCCACGCCGGTGCCCGACAGCGTGGCTTCCGTCTTCAGCGCATCGGCGATGGTCTGCACCGGCGACGTCTTCCACATGAACACCATGTTGATGAGCGAATTGGTGCGGCCGATCCAGTTGAGCTCGGCGGTCTTGAAGCGCACGCCCTGGGTCCCGAGCCGCTCGTCGAGCGGCATGGTGGGCGCGCCGATGCCGATGACGCTGCCGTCCTTGGGCGAGACGTTGAACACCGTGTTGACCGCCAGGAAGCTGCCGGCGCCCGGCATGTTCTTCGGAATGACGTTGGGCTTGCCCGGAATGTGCTTGCCGATGTGCCGCGCCACCAGCCGCCCGAGCGTGTCGTTGCTGCCGCCCGGCGGATAGCCGATCACGAAATCGATGTTCTTGCCGGCATAGAACTGTTCGGGGGTTTGCGCCCAAGCTCGATCGCCCACGCCGATGATCCCGGCCGACAAGAGGGCGATAAAGCTCGCGCATGGTAAGAATTGCACGTCGTTTTCCTTCCCTGTGGGTGTTTTTGCGGCGAGCGTAGCCCGGATGAAGCGCCTGCGAAATCCGGCTGATGGCGCGCGTGATGACGCACCCGCATTCCGCCCCGCGCCATGCGGGCTAGGCGCTGACGCGTCCGAGCACGTTGCCGAGGTCGTGGTAGATCGTGTGCAGGTGCTGCGCGGTGGCGTCGACGGACCCCATCTCGATGACGAAGGTAGGTCCGACCACGCGATAGCCGAACGCCGTCTCCGGCGTGTTCGGCCCGTACCAGGCGAAGTGAACGGCGTCGCGATCGCCGGAGCCGACCCGTGCCCGCTGCGCGGCGGCGAGAGCGGGCGACACATGCGCGATCGCGTAGGTCTCGACCACCTGCCACAACAGATCGCGTTGCCCCGAGGTCAACTCCGCTGCCGGAAGGCCGACTGCCTGGCCGTTCGCGCGTTCGCGGCCGGCATAGGACAGGATGTTGCTGAGCGCCGTATCGGACACGCGCGCCCTGGCCTGCAGCTTCGGACCGAGGTCGCCGAACAGCCGCCGCGCCAGCGCTTCCTCGTCCTTGAGCGTGTTCAATCCCGAATACGGTCCCGACGTGACCCGGTTGGGGTTGGCCGAGAACGACGACGGGGTGATCGAAACGATGCGTCCGGCGCGCACGGCGATCGACTGGGTGAGGTGATGCCCTTCGAGCCGGAAGCCCCATGTCCCGGTCTCGGCCGGCGTGCCGTAGACCGCGAACGAGAACCGCTCCGACGAGCGCTCGCCGGCGCCGTTGCCGCTCGCCGCCAGCACGTCCTGCAGTGTCATGACGTTCCTGGCCTTCTCGCGGCCCGCGGGCGACAGCAGCGTCGCCAGCACATCCCAGGCGGCGGCCTTCTGCGCCGGGTTCATCTGCTCGAGGCGCAGGCCCGGCTTAATGTTGCCGGCGGAGCCGAAGTAGTTCCAGCCGCGCCACTCGCGGCCGTCCCAGGCGAACGCCGCCGCCTTGCGCTTGTCGGGCTCGAGGCTCGACAGGAAATTGCGCGTGCCGGCGAGGAGATCGGCGGCTGGTGCGAGCCCATCGTCGGCGGCCGGCGCGGGCCGGGGCAAGGCGGACGCGCCGACGAATGCGGCGCCTGTCAGCACGACGCTGCGGCGATCGGGCTTTGCCGAACTGGAGGAAGACTTGCGCTGGGATGTCGACATGTGGCGCCTCCTCACACTGGCGTGTCACCGGCCCATTGTGCGCACAGAACACGGCAGACGAAATGTGCCGCCACTGCTTTCACGCCAACGTGATGCAATCTCGGCCAGCGATAATCGATGGTGGCGTTCTGGCCCTCGATATAGCCAACCTGCGGTATGACGCAACGCGGACTTGGCGCCCAATTCCGAAAACTCGGCATGGCGTAAAGCCTTGCCTGGAGCTTCTGTGTCGGACTGGCTAAATCGCACCCCGGTATGATGGCTGTGAGCTTTTTCGGAATTGACCCCATAGCCGACATCAATTCTGGCTTGCCTCGAATGTCGGCGGAGGAGGTGGCGACACCACCGTCTCCTTGCCACATCGCACACAGCGCGCGCTTGTCCCTACGATCTCGCAAGCGGGGTCGCCCGAGACGACATCGCGCCGGCATTTCGGACACGTATATCCCGCGGCTGCCGGGGCGAAGTCATACCGTGGGCCGACATACGCACACATCATGTGATGAAACACCGGAAAAATCTCCAGCCCTTCGGCGCCGCAAGCCGGGCACACCGATTGATCCGCTTCAATCTGCATCGTGTGGCACTCCGCGCGACATCCGCGGCGTCGTGTTCAGAAAGGACCCGAGAAATGGATGACCCGGTCGGCGATGCGGCCGAACAGGCCGATGTAGTACATTTGAACCTCGACCGTAGAGTTCAGCGGCGGCGGCGTTGCGTCCGGATCGAAGCGGATGCGCGCGATCTGCGTCGCAGGACGGTCACGCGCCAACAGCTGCAACTGCTGCGTCCCCGCGTACACACCGGAAACCGGCAGGATTTGGGCGATCTTTCCGGAAAGGTGGCGGTTGCCGAACAGCACCAGGACTTCGCTCCCGACCTCCGGTTCGAACAGACGCGCATTGGGAATGTACCAGTCCACGAAGATATCGGTCGGATCGAGGATTTCGGCAATCGGTGTGCCCGCCACCAGCGACTGCCCGACATCGGCGAGACCTGTCGAAACGATCCCGCTCGTCGGCGCAACGAGCCGGCCATGGGCGAAATGCGCCTCCACCTCACCGAGGCGATTTCGAAGCTGTTGGATGAAGTCATCCAGGGAGGCAAGTTGAACGGTGGACTCGGCGACTTCCGCCTCTTGCGAGACGACGGCCTTTTGGGCCGAGGCCCGCTCGCGCAAGACCTCCATGCGGAAGGTCACAGTGGCCGTGGCCATGGCATCGATGCGTTCTGCCGCCTCCTCGGTCACGCGCAGATAGGAGCGCGATGCTCCGAGCGATTCCTGCGCGACCCGGGCCTTGATGCGCAGTTCGGCCGTGCGACCGGAGATGTCCGCCAGCGCCCGCATATAAGTTGCGACGATGCTGTCCTGCTCCGGTGAAATCACCTCTGCGATCTCTTCGCCGGCCTTGACCGTGGCGCCAGGCACCAGCTTCATCTGGTTGACCTGCACGGTAAAGGGAAGCGAAACCACATGTCGCGGGGATGTGACGGTGCCGGGCCCGCTGAGATAAACAAGAGGCGAGCCGAAATAGACGATAAAGAAACCGAGCACACCGAACACGATTGTTGCATAGAAAAAGCGCACCAGTCGTCCGGCCGCGCGCCGGCGGCTTTCGATGGGATCGGGAACATTTGGGTCGAGGCGGTTGATCTTGACGTCCATCAGTCCGGCTCCTCAAGTCCGATTTCCCAAGAGGGCGCGACGAACGCGCGGCGGTACGAAGTCATCGTGCCGCGACGTGGCGAAGATGATTTCCGAGGAATACGAAAAAAACCGGCCGCATTTCAGATAGACGCCCTGGTACAGGGGAAAGATCAGCGACGCCCCGAGACCGAAGAAACCGATCGTTCGATTGAACATGACGAACGCAAGCGCCATGTTGAAAATCGATATCCACAGCAGCAGGAAATAGAGTGCGCCGAGAAACAGAGCGGCGTCGGCGGCTCCGAACAACAGCCAAATGTAAACCAGATAGAACGGCAGGCTGAGCGTGGGAACCAGATCGAACATGATGAAGTCCAGCCTCTGCAGCGTGTCCGACAAGCGCTCGAAGCGATGGAAGAAGCTCAGTTCGCCGTACATCATGAAACGGATTCGCAAGGCATCGCGATCCCAGCGCGCGCGCTGGCGCAAAAGGCTTATGCCGCCGGTCGGGCCATCTGTTGCCGCCCACGCCTCCGGCACGAAACGGATGAGGTAGCCGAGGCGACGCAGCCGCAAGCTGTACTCCAGGTCCTCTCCGGGGCCGACGTCCAGGCCGCCTTGCCACAGGAATGTATCGCGCCGATACATGGAACAGGCGCCGGATAGGCAGGCGATCGCGTTCGCCATGTCCAGTATGGATCGCCCTGCACTGATCGACATCAGGTACTCGACGCTTTGCAGCCCGGTCCATAACGAGTCACGCTCGTTGCTGATCGAAATGTTGCAACTCGCGCCGGCGACACGCGGATCGCTGAATGCCGCCGCGAGGCGCGCGACGGCAGTGGGCTCGAACACCGTGTCGGCATCCACGGTCAAAAGCAGATCGCCGCTGGCAAATCGGGCGGCAGCGTTTATTGCCGCGCTGCGGCCGCAGCGCGTGCCATGGCAGATAACCATGTCCACCAGGCCCAGCGCGCGCCCGCGTTCCGCGACGGCGCGCGTTTCATCGGTCGAGCCGTCATCCACGACGATGATTTCGACCGGCCGCAAGGTTTGTCGCTGCAGCGACGCGATCGTGGGGCCGAGGCCGGAGCCGCCGTTGAACGTCGGTATGATCACGCTGACCGAGGCCTTGCCGGCAGGGACGCTATCGCTGCGTCTCCACACGCCGAACAAAGCCAACGAAAGGAGCGACAGCGTATAGCGAGGAATGTCGAATATCAGCACCGAGAAGGCGAGCAGGGCCAAATTCGTTCCGGCGAGCAGCTGCACCATCTCGAACATGTAACCCATCCCGGAAGGCCAACAGGACGCTGGCCGAATGCGAATGCAGCAGAGATTGCAAAAAGAGGCGAGCGCCCCCTCCAAGCTCCATATCGTCACGGCACCCTGAGAGTTCTCAGCGGCGACCCTCCGCCTGCCCCTTGTCGATCGACGAAAGCTCGGGCGAGCAAGCGGTATCCGGGCAACGGCTCCGTGCGCGCATGCGAATGTTGTGGAACTCTACAGGAGGTCATGAAAACTGGCGACTCGGGAATGGGGCACCCGATGTCGGCTGTGGCGGGCAAGTGGTCGTCCGCCCGCCCCGATGAGTACGTGCCCTAGCCTGGCGCGGATGAGCGAAGCGTAATCCGCCATTCCGCATCGCGAAGGGCGCGTTACGTCGCGCCTCCGTCCTACTTCTGGCCATACGTCGCGCGCGAGATATCCGGCACCGGAATGCCGTCATCGATCGCCTTGCAGCGGACCTCCTCGGCCTTGGCCTTCTTTTCGGCGCCCTCGAGCACCTCCAGCACGACGTCGCGCGGAATGAAGCAGACGCCGGTGTCGTCGGCGACCACGAGGTCGCCAGGCGCGACGCGAACCTCGCCGATCTGGATCGGCCCGTTGATCTCCACGGTCTCGAGCCGCCACTTGCCCGTGACCGGCGTGATGTCGCTCGACCACACCGGATAGTCCGAGCGTGCGCGAATGGGCGATGTCGCGCACGCCGCCCTGCACGATCGCGCCGACCTCGCCTTGCCGTTTCCCGGTCTGGGCGGAGATGCCGCCCATGTTGGACATGTTGGGCACGCCCTGGATCACCAGCACGTCGCCGGGTTGCGCGAGGTTGTGCGCTTCGAATTCCGCCATCCGGTTGACCTGGCGGCGCGCACCCTCGAGCGGGTCGATGCGCTGGAGGATGTTGCGCACGGTCAGCGCCGGTCCGGCGATGGTCCTGCCGGGGATGGTTGGCCGCAGCACCGACGCGCCGATGACGCCCGACGGGATGCCGAGCTCATCCATAGTGTCCGAGATGATGCCGGTCGGATCGCCCAGCGCGATGAGCCGCTCGACCACGCCCTGCGGCGCGCGCGGGACCGCCATCAGCTTGATGTTCTCGGCCGCGATGCGGCCGGTCAATCGTTTCGTCTCTGCAACCGTCACTGGAGCGCCTCCCGATCATCAGGCTTTGCTGTATCGCGCCACTTTAACTTGCTCCCGCGCGGCGCACAAAGCCGCGCACCGCGGACGGAGCGCTACACGGACTGCGCTGCGGGAGGGGGGCCATTGCGGTCGGACCGCTTGCCCCGGCGAGCGCCGCTCGCTACCGTTGCCGCCTTTCCGGCACAGCGGTTTGCATTCCCACGGAATTCGGACCGCGCCCATTGATCTCATCGACGCGTGCCCACGGCGAGCTGGATGTCGGCATTGCCGCGGGACGCCAAAGCAAAAGGCCAATCCCCATGATCGATCTCTATGCGCTCACCAGCCCCAACGTGCAGAAAGTCTACGTCATGCTCGAGGAATGCAGGCTGCCGTACAAGGAGCACTTCGTCGACGTCTGGAAGGGCGACCAGTACAAGCCGGAATTTTCGAAGGTCAATCCGAACAACAAGATTCCGGTGATCGTCGATCACGACGGCCCGGGCGGCAAGCCGTACACCGTGATCGAGTTCGGGCGCGATCCTGATGTACCTCGCCGAGAAGAGCGGGAAGTTTCTGCCCAAGGACATGGCCAAGAAGTACGACGTGATGCAGTGGCTGATGATCCAGCTCACCGGCGTCGGGCCGATGTTCGGCCAGTGGACCCATTTCAAGCTGTTCGCGCCGAAGACCGGCAATGACTATTCGATGACGCGCTACACCTCGGAGATCAAGCGGCTGTACGAGGTGCTGGAGAAGCGGCTGGGCGAGGTGCCGTATCTCGGCGGCCAGGACTATTCCATCGCCGACATCGCCACCTTCCCGTGGACCCGCAACCACGACGCCCAGGGCGTCAAGTGGGAGGACAACCCCAATCTCGCGCGCTGGTTCAAGAGCATCGACGAGCGGCCGGCGGTGAAGGCCGCGCTCGCCAAGATCGCCGCCATCAAGTCGAACCGCGAGACCGCGTCCGACGACGACAAGGACCGTTTCTTCAACCGCGGGCGTTACGCCCGGGCCTGATCGTTCCTGCGCGAGGTGCAAGGTCGGGGAGGGGGCGTTGGATCTCAATGGCAAGGCCGCCGTCGTCACGGGCGCGAGCTCGGACGGCGGCACCGGCGCCGCTTGCGCGAGAATCCTCGCGTCGCGCGGCTGCAACGTGGTGGTGAACTACGCGACCAACGCGGCCGGCGCCGACGCCATCGCCGCCGACTGCAAGGCGGCGGGCGTCGAAGCCGTGACCGTGCAGGCTGATGTCGCCAAGGACGTCGACTGCCGCCGCCTGGTGCAGGCGGCGCTCGACCATTGGGGACGGCTCGACGTGCTGGTGAACAACGCCGCCGTCACCAAGACCATCCCGCACCAGCGCTTCGACCTGCTCGACGCCGACGAATTCGAGCGCACCTATTCCGTCAACCTGATCGGGAACTATCAGATGTGCCGGGCGGCCGCGCCGCATCTCAAGGCCACCGGCGACGCGGCGATCGTGAACATCTCCTCGATCGGCGCGATGCGCGGCGCCGGCAGCTCGATCGCCTATGCCGCCTCCAAGGGCGCGCTCAACACGCTCACCATCAGCATGGCGCGCGCGCTGGCGCCGGAGGTGCGCGTCAATGCGCTGTGCCCGGGCGGCCTTCTCGGGAGCTGGACCCGCAAGATCATGACCGAGGCGCAGTACGAGGCGCGCGTGCATCAGGCCAACACCGAGTTTCCGCTCCGGCGCGGCATCTGGCCGATCGACGTGGCGCGTGCCGCGCTGTTCCTGATCGAGCATGCGGTCGCAATGACCGGAGAGTGCATTCGCATGGATTCCGGCGAGCATCTCGGCGCCAACCTGATCCGGAATTGAAGGTGAGGGTGGTGACGTCTCGTTCATTAACCTTGAGATACCGTACATCCCGTTGGTGGCGACGCAAGGCAGTTGCCGCGCACTCGGTGTGCTCCCCTCCCCCTTGTGGGGAGGGGTTGGGGAGTGGGGGTAGCAGTTGGCGGATACAGGTTCGTGAAACAACCACCCATCCCCACCCTCCCCCACAAGGGGGGAGGGAGCAGACCGCCGTTGCCGCTCGTAACCGCTTCCATTTCAACGGTCCGCGTTTGGCGAACGTTCTTGAGAGCAAGCGAAACAGAGCCAAGGCCCGATGCCGTGGCGGGATGACGGGAGAGATAAGAGATGCCTGACTCGCAACCGATCGAAACGCGCAACGGCGTCAGCTACGCCACCCATGACGGCGTATCGCTGCTCGGCGACCTCTACCTGCCGGCGGGGGCGGGGCCGTTCCCGGCGCTCGTCGGCGTGCACGGCGGCGGGTGGCAGGCGGGCGCACGCAACGCCTTCCAGTTCTGGGGTCCCTATCTCGCCGCGCGCGGCTACGGGCTGTTCGCCATCAGCTATCGCCTGGCCAAGAAGGGCCAGAAGATGTTCCCGCAAGCCGTCAACGACGTGCTGGCAGCGGTGCAATTCGTCCGCGGCAGCGCCGGCGAGCTCAAGATCGATCCCGAGCGGATCGGATTGTTCGGCGCTTCCGCCGGCGGCCATCTCGCCTCGCTGGCCGCGCTCGGCGGCGCGAGCTTCCAGGGCACCTATCCGAACGACGCGCATGCCAAGGTCAGCAGCAAGGTGAAGGCGCTGATCGGCGTCTACGGCGTCTACGACCTCGTCGAGATGTGGCAGCGCTACCTGCTGCAAAGCCCGCGCGAGAACAACATCGAGAATTTCATGGGCGCTTCGCCCATGGACGATCCGAAGCGCTATTTCGAGGCTTCGTCGATCAACTACGCCACGTTCGCCAACAACCACATCGGCGTGCTGCTGAGCGTGGGCACCGAGGACGATCTCGTCGACCGGCGAGCGCACACTGACGCGTTCCTGCTGCGACTGAAGCAGGCAAACTTTTTCGTGCGCACCTGCATTGTGCAGGGGGCGCCGCATTACTGGCTCAGCGATCCGATCGACGAGCCCGGGAGCTATTCCGGCTTCATGGCGCCGCGTCTCATCCGCTTCCTGAAGGAGCGGCTGTAACGCCAATGGCCGCGGCCCCGGCGCGCGGGAGGCGCGGGGCGATCTGGCGGGGTGGGGCGGGCCGCGCATTCCGCTCTTGACTCGCGTTACCCGAATCTTGTATGAATCGGTAATCTCAAGACATGTGTGCGGAAACGTTGCGGCCGGTCGCGCCGGGCCTTCGGCCTGCGCGCGTTGCATGCGCGCGCGGCGTGGCGCTGCGTGCATGCTCCAGGTGAGGAGGACGGGAGGACTATGTCAGTGGATACGCCTGCGGCTGCGAGACAATTTGCAGAATTGCAAATTAGCATTGTTAATTCATTGTTATTAACAATGCGCGTGGACGCGCCGGCGGCTCGGCGCTTGCAATTTTGCCTTCAGCCGCCCTTGCTCATGAACGCTTCGAGCGCGGCGACCTGCGTCTTGTCGCCTTCGAAATCCTGCGCGATCTGCTCGTAGAAATGCGCGGCGCCGAGATAGAGCTCGTGCGCGGCCGGATCCTGACCGACGAAGTCGGCGATCTCGTGCATCTCCGCGACCCAGCGATAGGCCTTGGGCGGCATCAGCGCGAGGTTGCGCTTGAGCCACGCCAGCATCTGCGGCTGGCTGCCCTGCAGCTCGGCGAACAGCGCATCGGCGCTGCCGCCGCGGGTCGCCGCCAGCAGCATGGCGGCGCCCAGGGCCTGCGTGCCCTTGGTGATTCCGGCGTAGGACATTTTCATCGCCGAGGCCGCGCTCATGGGGCCCGCGAGCACGCGGACGTCGAGACCGAAGTCCTTGAGCTTGGCGAAGCGCGGCGCATCCGGGCCGGAGGCGTAGAAGCGCGGACCGGCATCGCCCGGCTTGGGCGGCGCGCCGATGATGCCGGCGTCGACGAAGGGCGAGCCGGTCGGCGCGACGGCGGCGGCGATGCGCTCGACCGTCGGCGGGCTCACCGCGTTGCAGTCGACGAACACCGGCTTGCTGTTGCTGGCGGTGAGCGCGGGCGCGAACCGCTGCGCCAGCGCGACCGCGTCGCCGGGGGGCAGGATGGACAGGATGAAATCAGTCGCCGCGATCTCCTCGTCGCTGGCGGACACCATGCCGGCGGCCTTGGCGCGCGCGGTCGTCTCGGCGCTGCGGCCTTTGAGCGAGGTCAGCACCTTGAGGCCGTGATCGGCGAGCCGCTTTCCGACGGCAGCGCCCATCATCCCAGGCGCGATGACGGCGACGACAGGATTCATGCGTAGTCTCCCATGGATGCCCGGCTGAGCGATCTGACGACATCTTTGCACCGGCGCAAGGTGCACAAGCAAGGGGGGACGGAGCGCGCGCCGACACGGTGCCCCCGCGGCTTGGCAATCGTGGCTATTTGGGCTTTGCTCCGGCCGCTGTCGCCGCACTACACGATAACTTTGTAGAAAGCAGGAAACGCCCAGTGCCCGAAGATCTTTCCGACCTCCGCTACCAGATCGCACTCGCCAACCGCCTGCTGACGAACGAAGGCGTGCTCGATGCCTTCGGTCATGTCAGCATGCGCCATCCTACCGATCCGGGCCGCTATCTGCTGTCGCGCTCGCGCTCGCCGGGCGTGATCGAAGCCGGTGACATTTTGGAATTCACCCTCGATTCCGAACCGGTCGTGCCGCCGACCGCCCAGCTCTATGCCGAGCGCGTGATCCACGGTTGCATCTATCAGGCGCGTCCCGATGTGACGGCGGTGTGCCATCACCACGCGCCTGCGGTGATGCCGTTCTGCATCGCCGGCGTGCCCATCGTTCCCGTGTTCCACCTCGGCGCCGCCGGCGGCGAGACCGTGCCGTTCTGGAACCAAAACGACGAGTTCGGCGACACCAACCTCTTGGTGGTGAAGCCGGAGGAGGGCCGCTCGCTTGCGCGCGCGCTCGGCCCCCATGCGGCGGTGCTGATGAACAATCACGGCGCGACGGTGGTGGGACGCGACCTGCGCGAGCTGGTCTCACGCTCGATCTTCATGTGCCACAACGCCGAATATCAGCTGCGCGCGCAAATCCTGGGCAAGGTCACGACGCTGACCGCGGGCGAGACCAGGCTCGCCGGCACCATAAATGCCATGGCCACCGTGACCAACCGGACCTGGGAATACTGGACCTTGCGCTTGGACAAGGCCGGCGGGATGCCGCCGCGCGCCGCGGCGAAGTCGTCCAAGGCGCGGCCGCGCGCCGCATCGGTCAAGGCCACCCGCTCGCGTACAACGACACCGCCTCGTCCAAAGAACAAGAAGAGCCAGAAAGGGAGAACACGATGAATCCTCGCACCAACGCGCTGGCAACCATTGCCCTGCTCGCGCCGCTCGCCCTGACCGCCGCGCCGGCGTCGGCCGAGGATCAGCTCAAGGTCGCGATCGGTCAGATCAACAACTGGGAAAACCAGGCGCCGACGCTTGGCCAGGACGCCGGCATCTTCAAGAAGCACAACCTGGTGCTCGAGAATGTCGGCACCCAGGGTGCGGGCGAAACCATGCAGCCGGTCATCTCCGGCAGCGCCGATCTCGGCGCCGGCGTCGGCGTTGCCGGCGTCCTGCGCGCGTTCGCGCGCGGCGCGCCGGTGCGTATCCTGCTGCCGGCCTTCACCGGGACCGGGGACCTCTATTGGTACGTAAGGGCGGATTCGCCGCTGAAGACCGTCAAGGACGTCACCGCCAGCAACACCATCGCCTATTCCACCAGCGGCTCGAGCTCCAACAATCTGGTGCTGGCCTTTGCCGACGAGCTCGGCGTCAAGGCCAAGCCGACGGCGACCGGCGGGCCGCCCGGCACGTTGACCCAGGTCATGTCCGGCCAGATCGATATCGGCTGGGCCGCCCCTCCGTTCGGGGTGAAAGAGCTCAAGGAGGGAAAGATCCGCATGCTCATCCGCGGCAGCGACGTTCCTTCGCTGCGCGGTCAAACGGTGCGGACGATCATCGTCAATGCCGATGCCTTGAACACCAAGAAAGACGCGATCATGCGCTTCGTGCAGGGGTATCGGGAAGCGGTCGACTGGATGTACGCCGATCCGAAAGCGATCAAGGCGTACGCCGAGAAGATAAAGCTCGATGAAACCCTGATCTCCGACTCGATCAAGGAGTTTCACCCGAAGGAGGCGATGCAGACCGACGAGATGAAGGACATGGAGGGCATTCAGCGCGACGCGGTGAAGCTCAAGTTCATCGACGCGCCCTTGAGCAAGGAACGCCTCGCCGAGCTCATCCAGATCCCGCCGCGCAAGAAATAGTCGATAAAAGTTACGTAATATCAACAACTTATAATGACGCCAAGAGCGGCGTCAGGTTGAGCTGGCGCCCCTTGACGGGACGACGCTTTCAACCCCGGCGGCCGCTGAACGCGGGCGAGCGCTTCTCGAAAAACGCGCGCATGCCTTCGGCGTAGTCGGGCGTGAGGCTGGCCTCGCGCTGGGTCTCGCGCTCGAGGTCGAGTTGCGCATCGAGATCGTTGGCCCAGGACTTGTCGAGCAGGCGCTTGATCAAGGCGAGGGCGACCGTGGGCGCCTCGGTAAAGTGGACGCACAGCCTGTGCGCTTCGGCCATCAGCACGAGATCGTCATGCATTTTCCAGATGAGGCCCCAGGCTTCGGCCTTGTCCGCGGGAAGCGGGTCGCCGGTCAGGGCCATCCCGCGCGCGCGCGCGGGGCCGACCAGGCGGGGCAAGAACCAGGTGCCGCCGGAATCCGGCACCAGGCCGATCTTGGCGAAAGCCTGCACGAAGCTGGCCGAGCGCGCCGCCAGCACCACATCGCAGGCGAGCGCGATGTTGGCGCCGGCGCCCGCGGCGACACCGTTCACGGCCGCCACCACGGGGAAAGGCAGCGCGCGCAGCTTGCGCACGAGCGGATTGTAATAGGTTTCGAGCGCGCTCCCGAGCACGGTCGTTTTGCCGTCCTTGGATATGCGTTCGCGCAGATCCTGGCCGGAGCAGAAGGCGCGGCCGGCACCGGTCAGCATCAATGCGCGGCAGTCGCTGTCTTCCTCGGCGTCGGACAGCGCGCGCTTGAGCGCCTGGTGCATCGCCTCGTTGAAGGCGTTGAGCTGCTTCGGCCGGTTCAGCGTGATGACGCGATAGCCCGCGCACCGCTCCACCAGGACAGGTGATTCATCTTCCATGGGGACTTCCTTGTTGCAACGTTGTCCGCATGACGCAGGCGCAGGGCGCCGCCGCGGCGGGCAGCAGTGGGCGATTGGCTATTTCGCTGCCTCACGCATTCCGCCGCCGGGCGCGCAATCGGCGACAGCGAGATGACGTTCGAAAGTTCGACGCATGGTCAAAGCGTAGGAGCCGCCGTGGTTGCTCGCAAGGGGATGCTTCGACATTCCCGACGTCCGGCGCCTTTGCCTGCGCCGGAGCTTGCGGATGGATCGCGCGCGGCGCGCGATCGGAGCGAGGTCAGCGATCGAAGTGCTTCAGCAGCTCCAGCATCGATTTCCGCTGTTCCGGGCCGAGCTTCTCGATCAGTTTCGCCTCGTGCGCGGCCGCCAGCATCGTGGCGCGCTTCAGGAGCTTTTGGCCCTCGCGCGTGAGCCGCAGGGCATGGGAGCGCCGGTCGGTGGGGGACGCAAGGCGTTGGGTGAGACCGCGCTTTTCGAGCTTGTCCAATACGCGCACCAGGCGCGCGCGCTCGATCCCGAGCCGGTCGGCCAGGTCCGATTGCGACAGTCCGGGATTGGCGGCGATCACGACGAGGACGGAGTATTGCGCGGGACGGATGTCGACCGGGGCGAGCGTGCGGATGAAATCCTGGAACACCCAAACCTGCAGGCGCCGGATGAAATAGCCGAGATGCTCGTTGAGGACGCCGATATCGAG
This sequence comes from uncultured Alphaproteobacteria bacterium, assembly GCA_963725065.1. Classification (GTDB taxonomy): domain Bacteria; phylum Pseudomonadota; class Alphaproteobacteria; order Rhizobiales; family Xanthobacteraceae; genus VAZQ01. Next base: position 244,551 of record CAVRXD010000053.1, on the reverse strand, counting down.
AGGCTTGCGGTCGTCCGTCTGCTCGCGCGGCGCAGCGCGCGCGACGTGAACGTCCCGATGCGAGAGCCGTCGATCCGACATTTCGCATTCTCCTTCCCGCTCGCGCGAAGTCTGCGCCGGGCTCCCGGACCGGGGTATATTGTTGTTGACGACATCTGTTGTCATGGTCAACAATTAATGTGGCTGGAGACGAGACGTACGCGGCTCGCGCCACGAGAGGATGAGGGCGCGCAGCACGAATTAAATTTGCGCAATCCGCAAATTGTGCCGGCAAGAATGGGTCCAATTGGACGAATGCGCGCTCATGGCCCATTGCTTCTTGCATTGAACAATAAGAGAAATAGCGCACGCGACGGCTGATCACCGTATCCTGGGAGGAACTCAATGATCCGTAAATCGCCGACGAATCCCGCTCGAGCGGGCGTCACTCGCCGCAGCTTCGCCGCCGGTGCAGGCGCCGCCGGATTGCTCGCCGGCACCGCACCGTTCAACATCGTGCGGGCGCAGGGCGGGCCGCTGAAGATCGGCGTGATCCTTCCGCTCTCGGGAGTGCAGGCCGGTATCGGCCAATCCTGCAAGCGCGGCGCCGACATCGCCCCGGCCCTGTTCAAGCAGATCGGCTACACCCAGCCGATCGAGATCGTGGTCGTCGATTTCGAGACCAACGTCGATACCGCGCGCGCCCGCGCCGAGCGACTGATCGCCGACGGCTGCAACATGCTGAGCGGGCCGTTCGATTCCGGTGCCGCGTCGGCCATCGCGCAGGTCGCCGAGCAGAAGGGGGTTCCGTTCGTCATCAACATCGCGGCGGCGCCGCAGATCACGGAGCAGGGCTACAAGTTCGTATTCCGCAATTTCCAGACCGCGCCCCAGATCATCTCGCGCGGGCTCGCCTTGTTCACGGATATCTTCGCGGCGACCGGCAAGACGCCGAGCACCGCCGTGCTGATGCACATCAACGACACCTTCGGGCAGGCCAACAAGGCCGCGATCGACCGCATCTTCCCGACCATGAACCTGCCGTTCAAGATCGTGGAATCGATCGCCTACGATCCCGCCGCCAAGGACCTTTCGGTCGAGGTCGCCAAGGCCAAGGCGACCAACGCCGACATCCTGATGACGGTGACGCGCCTCAATGATGCAATCATTCTCGTGCGCGAGATGGTCAAGCAGCGCTGGGAGCCCATGGGCATCATCAGCCCGGGCTCGCCCGGCATGTACGAGCAGCAGTTCCTCGATACCATGGGCAAGTACGGGGACTACGTCATCACCACCGTGCCGTGGGCGAATCCGAAGGCGGAGATGACCAAGCTCGTGTCGGATGAATTCAAGAAGCTTTATCCGCGTGACAAGCTGCCGGGCCATATCTTCAACATCGGCTTCACCTTCGAGGCACTGATGGTGTGCGCCGATGCGCACAAGCGCGCCGGCAGCACCAACGGCACGGCGCTCGCGGATGCCGTGCGGACGACCAAGATCGAGAAACGGGTGATGGTGGGCGGACCGATCGAATTCGACGCCAAGGGCCAGTGCAACACCATCGCTTCGGTCTGCCTGCAGAACCGCAACCAGACGCCGACCGTGGTGCTTCCGAAGGATGCCGCCGAGATGACGCCGGTGTTCCCGATGCCGAGCTGGAACCAGCGCGGCTGATCTCCTCGTGATCAACCCTCTCCGCCGCGGAGAGGGGAGCATGATATGCCGTCGCTCGAGCTGGTATTGAACGTCGCACTCGGCGGGATACTGGCCGGGCTCGTCTACGGCCTGATGGCGCTCGGGCTTTCGGTCATTTTCGGCGTGGTACGGGTCGTCAATTTCGCCCATGGCGAGATGATGACCATTGCCATGTATCTCGCGGTGACGTTGTTTGCGGCCTTCGGACTCGATCCCTTGATCATGCTGGTTCCCATCGCGGCCGTGCTGTTCGCGCTCGGCTACGTGATGCAGGCTGGCGTGATCAATCCGTTCATCAGTCGGCCGGAACACAGCCAGTTCATGTTGCTCGTTGCGATCGGCCTCATCATGACCAATGTCCTGCTGATCATCTTCGGGCCCGACGCCAAGAGCGTGCAGACCTCCTATTCGCTCGACAGCTTCCTGGTCGGTCCGCTGATCGTCGACGCGACCAAGGCCTATGCCGCCGTCGCCGCGATCTTGGTGGCGCTGGCGCTGTTCGTGTTCTTCCGCTTTACCCTGGTCGGCAAGGCGATCCGCGCCTGCGCCGACAACTATGTCGGTGCGCTCGTGGTGGGGCTCGACGTCAAGCACCTCTACGCGCTCACCTTTGGCCTTGGCGCGGCGTGCGTGGGAGCGGCCGGCGCGATGCTGGTTCTGGTCATCGATGTGACGCCGCCGCTCGGACCCGCGCTCACGCTGCTCGCCTTCGTCATCGTGATCACCGGCGGGCTTGGCTCGATGCCGGGCGCGCTCCTCGGCGGCGTGATGATCGGGCTGACCGAGGCGCTCGCTGGACTGTTCTTCACGCCCTCGGCGAAGAGCATGTTCTCCTTCGGCCTTCTCGTGCTTGTGCTGCTGTTCCGGCCGCAGGGCATCGTGGGAAAGAAGGCGTTGTGATGATGCGCCTGCTCGACGGCGTTCCGCGCCGCGGCCTGGCCTGGCTGGCGGCGCTGCTCGCGGCCCTGCTGGCGGCGCCGTGGCTGGCGAATGATTATCTGCTCACGGTCCTCATCATCATTCTCTATTTCGCCTATACCGGCCAGGCATGGAACATCATGTTCGGCTTCGCCGGGCAGTTGTCGCTCGGTCATGCGATCTATGTCGGTCTCGGCGGCTATACGGCCGCGGCGCTGTACTTCCATTTCGGCATCGGCCCATGGATCGGGCTCGTGGCAGCCGTCGCCGTGGGGGCGGCCTGCGGCGCGATCATCGGCTTTCTCGCGTTCAGGTTCGGCGTCGGCGGGGTCTATTTCGCCATCCTCACCATCGCATTCGCCGAATTCGCGCGCATCGGTTTCGACCATTTCACCTGGGTCGGCGGATCGGGCGGCCTGTTTCTGCCGGTCGCGAATTATTCCCAGAGCGACATCTGGAACCTGCGCGGCAAGCCGATCATGTTCTACTACGTTATCCTCGTGCTCACGGTCGCGGCCTTCGTGCTGTGCCATGCGTTGCTGCGCAGCCGCGTCGGTTATTACTGGCAGGCGATCCGTGAGGACGAGGCGGCCGCCCGCGCGCTCGGTATCGATACCTTCCGCTACAAGATGTATGCGGTGCTGATCTCCGCTGGCATGACTTCGGTCGCCGGCGTGTTCTTCGCGTTCTACTACAACAATCTTTTTCCCGAGCAGGTGTTCAGCATCGCCCGTTCGATCGAGATCATCCTCGGTCCGATCATTGGCGGCGCCGGCACCCTCGTCGGCCCGATCGTCGGCGCCTTCCTGCTCACCGGCCTTGCCGAGACCATGTGGGAGCTCTTGCGTGCGATCGGCCTGGACGCGCCAGGCACGCGCCAGGTGTTCTACGGCCTGGTGCTGCTGGCGATCATCATCGTTCAGCCCGCGGGGGTGTGGCCGTGGCTGGCCCGGCTCATCGGACTGGAGAAACCGCGATCATGACCGCGCTCCTTTCCATCGATGGCGTCAGCAAGCGCTTTCGCGGTCTGCTTGCGGTCGACAATGCAAGCTTTCGGGTGACACAGGGCTCGATCTTCGCGGTTATCGGTCCGAACGGCGCGGGCAAGACCACCTTGTTCAACATCATTGCCGGCGTGCTCACGCCCGATCAGGGTTCAATCATCTTCGCGGATCAACGCGTTGACGGGCTCAGGCCGGATGAAATCTGCCGTCGCGGAATAGGCCGCACGTTTCAACTGGTGCGTCCGTTTCCTGCACTGTCGGTCGAGGACAATGTCATTGTCGGGGCGATGTTGCATCGGCCCGATCTCACCGCAGCGCGCGCTCATGCACACGAGGTGCTGCGCCGGCTCGACCTTTTCGGCAAGCGCGACCAACTGGCCGCGGGCCTGACCCTGCCGGATCGCAAGCGGCTCGAAGTCGCGCGCGCGCTTGCCACCGACCCGAAGCTGCTTCTGCTTGACGAGGTGATGGCTGGCCTGCGACCGGCTGAGACCGACCGCATGGTCGCCATCCTGACCACGCTCAATCGCGAGAGCGGGCTGACCATCCTCCTCATCGAGCATGTCATGCGCGCGGTGATGGCGCTCGCCGAGCGCGTGCTGGTGCTGCATCACGGCGCGGCGATCGCGGAAGGCCCGCCCGACGCCGTGGTGCGCGAACCCGCGGTGGTCGAATCCTATCTCGGCGCGGAGGCCGTCGACTGATGCTGCGCGTCGAGCACCTCGATGTCTTCCATGGCGACGCCCAGGCGCTCGACGACGTGTCTATCGAGATCGCCGAGGGGACCATCGTCGCCATTGTCGGCGCCAATGGCGCCGGCAAGACGTCCCTCATTCGCACCATTGCCGGCATGTATCGTCCGGCGCGCGGGCGGATCGTGTTCCGCGACACCGATATCGGCGGCTGGGAGAGCCACCGGGTTTGCAACCTCGGGATCGGTCAGGTGGCGGAAGGCCGGCAGGTGTTTCCGACGCTCTCGGTCGCGGAAAACCTCGACATGGGCGCGATGGTGCCGCGCGCCCGCGCAGGACGCGCGCAAAACCTGGAACGGGTGCTGGCGCTGTTTCCCGTGCTCGCCGAGCGGGCGGGGCAGGCCGCGGGCACGCTCTCCGGCGGCGAGCAGCAGATGCTGGCGATCGGCCGCTGTCTGATGGGCGCGCCTGAATTGGTGATGTTCGACGAGCCGTCACTGGGCCTGGCGCCGGCGGTCGTCCAGCACGTGTTGCGGACGATCCGCGACCTCAATCGCGAAGGCCTCACCTGCGTCCTGGTGGAGCAGAATGTGGCGGTCTCGCTCAGGCTTGCGGCCCACGCCTACGTACTCGAGAACGGCCGGGTGACCCTCTCCGGCAGCGGCGAGGGGCTTCTGGCCGACGACCGGGTGCGGCAGGCTTATCTGGGAATGTGAGGCGTATCAGCCGGCGCGCGGCGCGTCAGCGCCGTCAGTGCGGCGACCCGTAGCGCAAGCGAACTGTCGGGGAAGGCCGAGCGCAACGTCCTGAGCGCTTCGGCATACGATGTGGTTCCCATGATCCGGTCGGCCATGCTCCGGGCCAGGTCGGTTGTCGGTTCGGCAGCTGATCCCATGACATATCCCCCCCGATCACGATGGCTCCGGCAGTGCCTAGAGTGGTCCCGGTTGGTTACCGGATCCTTAACGACACATTCGGTTCCAAAGTTCCATTGCCGAGCAAATCAGGCTTCAGTGTCGAGACAATGGCGGCTTGCGCGGTACGACCGGCCCATGCAAGGTCCGCGCCGCCGGCGTGGCCGGCGGTTCAAGGAGGTAGTGATGAAGCTTTATTTCGCGCCCGGCGCCTGTTCGCTTTCGCCCCACATTGTGATGCGCGAGGCCGGCGCCCAATACGACCTGGAGCAGGTCAACAATCAGGAAAAGAAGACCAAATCCGGGACCGACTATTGGACCATCAACGCCAAGGGCCAGGTCCCGGTCCTCGAATTCGACAACGGGGAGCGGCTGACCGAAGGCCCCGTCATCGTCCAGTGGATCGCCGACCAGAACCCGGCCTCCGGCCTGGTGCCGCCGGCCGGCAAGCTCGAGCGCTATCGCGTCCAGGAGTGGCTCAACTTCATCACCTCGGAGCTGCACAAGACGTTCGGCCCGATCTTCCGGCCGACCACGCCCGACGCCTTCAAGGCGCTGTCCAAGGAGAATCTGGGCAAGCGCTTCGACTGGCTCGACAAGCAGCTCGCCGGCAAGGACTACCTGATGGGCGACAAGTTCAGCGTCGCCGACGCCTATCTGTTCACGGTGCTGCGCTGGACCTCGCGCATCGACATCGACCTCGCCAAGTGGCCGAACCTCAAGGCCTATGTCGACCGGGTCGCCGCGCGTCCCAAGGTGCAGGAGGCGCTGAAGGCGGAAGGTCTGGTCAAGTAAACCGGACGGCCGACAACGGACGACGGAGATTCCAACTCCGCCGTCCGTCGTCGGCCCTTTATCCGATTATCCGATCGTTATTTTGCGGGCGGGCCGATCGTGACGGTCAGCTTGCCCACCCCCTCGATCTCGCATTCCAACTTGTCTCCGGCCACGGTGGCGGCCACGCCCGAGGGCGTTCCGGTCATGATGATGTCGCCGGCGGCGAGCTCGACCATTTCGGACAGTTTGACGATCACCTCGGGCACATTCCAGATCATCTGCGCCAGATCGCCGTCCTGCCGCACCTTGCCGTTGGCCTTGAGCGCGATGCGGCCTTTGCTCGGATGTCCGATCTTGCTGGCGGGCTGCAGCGGACCGCACGGCGCGGATGCATCGAACGCCTTGCCGACCTCCCACGGACGCTTCATGTCGCGCGATGCGATCTGCAAATCGCGCCGGGTGAGATCGATGCCGACGCCATAGCCGTAGATGCAGTCGAGGGCGCGATCGAGCTTGATGTTGCGGCCGCCGGACTTGAGCGCCACCACCAGCTCCACCTCGTGATGCATGTCCTTGGTAAGGGAAGGGTAAGGCACCGTCGCCCCATCCGGCACGATCGCGTCGGCCGGCTTGGCAAAGAAGAACGGCGGGTCGCGAACGTCGTGACCCATCTCGCGGATATGCTCCTCGTAATTGCGGCCGACGCACCAGATGCGACGTACGGGAAACACCTTCTCCGTGCCCGCCACGGCGATGGTGGCCGGCTTCGGCGGAGAGATGACGTAGCTTTGGTCGACGTGATTCGTGACGTCAGCGCTCATGATCTTTCTTTCGGTTGTGCGGAATTCAGGCGGAGGATGCGATGGCAACCGGGGGACTGGGCTCCTGATCCCGCAGTTGCAAACGGTAGAACGACGCGTAACGCCCGTTCTTGCGCAAAAGCTCGTCGTGACGCCCCGATTCCGTCACGGTTCCGTCCTCGATGACGAAGATGCGATGGGCGTCGACCACGGTGTGCAGGCGGTGCGCAATCACGATCGTCGTTCGCCCGCGGCAAAGACGCTCGATCGCGCGCTGCACCTGCCGCTCGAACTCGGAATCGAGCGAGGCGGTGGCCTCGTCGAGCAGGATGACCTGAGCATCTTTGAGCAAGGCGCGGGCCACGGAAATGCGCTGGCGCTCACCGCCGGCCACCCGCATGCCGTGCTCGCCCACCGGGGTGTCGTATCCGCGCGGAAAGGCCATGATGAAGTCGTGCGCATAGGCCGCTTTGGCGGCGGCAACGATCTCGGCCTCGGTCGCGCCGGGGCGGCCGAGCGCAATGTTCTCGCGCACCGAGCCGCGAAACAGAAACACGTCCTGTCCGACATAGGCGACCTGGCTGCGCAGGGAATGGCGCGACACCGCCGCGATATCCTGCCCATCGATGGCGATGACGCCGGCATCGATCTCATAGAAGCGCAGGATCAAGTTGAGGATCGTCGATTTGCCGCCACCGGAGGGGCCGACCAGTGCGGTCACGTGTCCCGGTTCCGCGACCAAGGACAGGTTCCGGATGACCTTTTCGCCCGGGTGGTACGAGAATTGAACGTTTGCGAACTCGACATGGGCGACGGAAAGCGCGAGCGGCGGCTTGTCGTCGTCGGGCTGCTCGGTGGGCGGATGATCGATGATGTCGAACAGCACGCGCACCCCGACGAGCCCGCTATTGAGATCGATATTGAGGCGGGCAAGCCGTTTCGCCGGCTCGTAGGCGAGCATGAAAGCAGCCAGGAAGGAAAAGAATTGCCCGGGCGTTGCGCCGGTCTCGATCACGCGGAAGCCGCCGTAGACCAGCGCGCCGGCGATCGCGAATCCTCCCAATGCCTCCATCAGCGGCCCGGAGCGGTAGGCGATCCGCGCCCACTTGTTCGATTCCTTCTCCACCTCCGCGACGTGCATGTCGAAGCGCGCGCGCATCCCGTCTTCGAGCGTGAACGCCTTGAGCGTTCGCATGCCCTGCAGCGTCTCCTGCAGCGTCTCCAGAATGCGAGTGCTGCCGGTAAATTGGTGAAACGCGATCGTCTTGATGCGGCGGATCATCTTGCGCAGGATCAGCATCGCAGGAGGTACCACAATGACGCTGAGAAGCGACATCACGGGATCCTGCACGGCCATGACGGTGGCAAGCCCGATGAGGGACAGCAGGTCGCGGCCGATCGAGGTAATAAGAAGGTTCAACACCTGGCTCGCGGCGGCGGCACCTGTGGTGAGCCTGGCCATGAACTCGGAGCTGTGGCGGTCAGCGAAGAAACCGATGTTGTGTTGCAGCAACCTGGCAAACATCCGCCGCTGGTTGTCGGCGACGATGCGGTTGCCGATCCGTGCCAGCGTGAGCGCCTGTCCATAGGTCGCCATCGCCTTGATCATGAAGATCACGGCGGTTACCAGGGCGAGGATGATGATCCCGGGCAGGTTCTTGTGAACGTACGCCTGATTGATCACGTCGCCGATCAAATACGCGCCGAGCGCGGTGCTGGCGGCGGCAATGCCCATCAGGCCGAATGCGAGCGCATAGCGCCGCCATTGGCCGGCGGCCTGTTCCGTCAGGAGCCGCCGGACCAGGCTGGCCGTGCTGTTGGGGTCCGCAAACAGCCGCTGAAAATACGATTTATGCATACACATCCCGTTGCGCGGCCACTGGAGCCGCGGCGGCCACCCCGCGCCCTTCTTGCCCAGGCGGCACCAGTTTTCAAGGGGAATCGGCCCAGTTGCAGGATGCCCGGATACCGCGCCGAAAGCACGTGTTCGCGCCCGGTGACAAGCCGTCACGCGCCCTGTAGAGCGTAATGGCTCGTGCCGATGTCCGATATCCTGTTCATCAAGACGTCTTCGCTTGGCGATGTGATCCATCACATGCCGGCGCTGACCGAGGCCCGGCGCCATCGGCCGGCCGCCCGGTTTGCCTGGGTGGTGGAAGAGGCGTTCGCGCCGCTGGTGCGGCTTCACCCGGCGGTCTCGGAGGTTATTGCGGTCGCGACCCGCCGCTGGCGGAAAAAGGCACTTGGTCTATCGACGTGGCGGGAGATGGCGGGCTTCCGACGCGCCATACGCGAACGCGGCTACGACGATGTCATCGATAGCCAAGGGCTCATCCGTTCCGCGCTGATGGCGCGAATGGCACTCGGCCGCCGGCACGGCTACGACGCCAACAGCATCCGCGAGCCGGCGGCGTCCTGGCTTTACGACGTACGGCATGCTGTGGCGCGCGACCTTCATGCGATTGCGCGCAATCGCATGTTGACAGGCCTCGCGCTCGGCTATGCGCCCGCCGGTCCGGTCGATTTCGGGCTGCCTCGCGACCGTCTCCCGGCAAGGACTGGCGAGTCGTACGGCATCCTGTTTCATGCCACGGCGCGTCCCGAAAAAGAGTGGCCCGAGGCATCATGGGTGGCGCTCGGGCGCGCCTTGGCCGCAGGCGGCGTCTCGCTCGTACTGCCCTGGGGGACGCAAGCCGAGCACGCGCGCAGTCGACGCATCGCCGCCGCGCTCTCGAATGCGGAAGTCCCCGAGCGTCAACCGCTCGACCGCGTGGCACGGCTCGTTGCCGGGGCATCGTTCGTCATCGGCACGGACACCGGCCTCCTGCATCTCGCGGCGGCGTTTGGCGTGCCGTTGGTCGCAATTTTCGTGGGCAGCGAGCCGAGCCTGACCGGGCCGATGGGGCAGGGACCGATCGCTGTCGTGGGTGGCAAGTGCAAGCTGCCGTCGGTCGAGCAGGTGACGGTCGCGCTCGAAAGCCTCAGCTAGCGGGCTCGCCCGTGTGCCAAAAGCAAAACCCCCGGCGGTTGACCGCCGGGGGCTTGCAGCTTGCCAGGATCGCTCAGGCGATCATGGATAGAAGTTGCGCTGCCAGCGGAACATCGCGGACAGACGTCCTGGTCGTCGAGGGCGAAGACGACGGGCCGCGAGCCGTTCGCCGGCACGACCGCGGCGCCTTTGAAGGCGGTATTGTGTCGTGAGTAGAGCAGTTCGAGACCGATATCGAGCTGCGGCACCGGGTTCCACTGGGTGCGGGTGTCGGCTTCCCAGAAGCTCATGTCGGGGCTGCAGCTGTTACCCTGGAGCAGAGTGACTCCGAAAGTGGCCGCTCCAACACCTGGGACGCCGCAGGTCGCCATGCGCCCGGGGTTTTCTGCAGGATGGAGTTGGTGGCGGTGCCGTTGTAGTCGACGTTGACATAGCCGCCGAACACCGAGGTACGCCACTTCGGGTTCCAGATGTGCTCGTACGCGGCAAGAGCACTCCACACCCTGGTCAGCTCGATCTGGGAGCCGGTGGTGAAGATGCCGTCGGCGGTCCAGGCTAGGCGCCACGCTGGTTGCTGTTGTTGTACAACTGGAAGAAGTCTGTTGTTGGTGCAGAAGCCGGCTGCGCCTTCGGAGTAACAGACGTTGAAGCCGATCATGTCGCCGCCGGCAAGGTTGAACTTGGCACCGCCAGCCATCGCCCAGCCGTACTTGTCTTCCGGATGGCCGTTGTTGACCACATTCGGCGTCGCATAGTAGGCGCCGCTGGCATCGTGCAGAGCGGCGCTGATGCCGACGAAGCCCCAGGCCTGATCGAGCCGCAGGTTGGCGATGATGTCAGGCACCCGGAAGCCGAAGTTCGCGTTATGATCGTCAGGCCGTTGTCGTTGACGATCGCGCCGGTTGAAAAATGCGCGCGGTCACATCGAGTGTCCCTGCCCTTGCGGGTGGCGGGGTCTTCCAGCGAGAGCGTGCCGGAGAAGCCGTTGCCGAACTGGGCGGTATAGGCCCAGAGGTTCTGGCCGGACGCGCCGGTGTCACCCGAGACCCGCACGTTGTGGTAGCTGTAGGCGCCGCCGTAGGTGAAGAGGTCGAAGAACGACTGCGACCGGCCCACCGTGAAGCCCGCAAACTGGATGAACGCGCGATCCCAGAACGGGGTGGAGGTCGTGCCGCCGCCGGTGGCCGCCGGCGTGGTGTTCTCCGCGCCGAAGCGGATGTAGGTGCGCAGCGTGCCGTATTCGGTCTGCTGGCGCACGTCCCACGAGATCGCCCCGCGGACGCGGTAGTTGATGTCGTTGGTCAGGTCGCGGGTGAACCGGCCCTGTGGCGCCTCGCCGCCGGCGCTGTCGCCGACGGGAACACCGCCGCCGCCCATTTGTATTCGGCCTGGACACGCAGATACCCGCCCATCTTCAGGCAGGTGTCGGTGCCGGGAATGTAGTAGAACCCATCCCCGTACAGGCTGCAGATTTTCACGTATTGAACCGGCGCTGCCTTTACAGGCATGTCGGCTGCTTGCGCCCCAGCGACCGCGACGAGACCCGCGGCGGTACCGAGCAGAAGAGTTTTCACGGTGTTCATGTTAGCCCCCCAAATCCCCATTTGAGCTGTCCCGATAATAGGACGTTCTGGGCGGGCCACAACGGGAAACCGCTGTCCACACAGGCGTAGAGCGTTGTTTCCAGCCGACTGTTGCAAGAATGTTTCACAAATCGGGCTCGAACGGGGGTGTCATGCCACGCTCCACGCGCCGACGGTGTGCAATCGGCCAGGTTTCGAGAACCAGGCCCGGCGGCGCGAGGATTTGGCCCCGGATCAGGGAGCAGCCGGTAAGGCGAGAGTCGCTTGGCGAATCGCAGCGCTCACCTGATCGACAGAAATGTCCCGCATGCACAGATGGTGGCCGAGGCGGCAGACCGGCTTGTGACATGGCCGGCACGGCAGCTCGCTGGTGGTCTCGATCACCGCGGCGATCGGATTAAGCGGAGCCCAGTGCCAAGGGCTCGTTGGGCCGAAAATGCCCACCGCCGGGGTTCCAAGCGCCGCCGCGACATGCAGGAGCCCGGAATCGTTGGACACGGCGGCATTTGCGGCGGCGAGCGCAAGGATGGCATTGCGCAGGTCCGGCCCGGTGAGATCCCGGATGCCGCCCTGGTGGGTCCGCACGATTTGCGCCGCAATCTCCTTCTCTCCCGGTCCCCCAATGATCCAGACCCATGCCCCCTCGGCCGCAAGACGCTGCGCTAGATCGGCGTAATAAGCGGTGGGCCAGCGCTTGGATGGCCCGACCGCCCCCGGCGCGAGTGCCACCACCGGACGACGGCCATCGGATGCGAGCCCCAGCCTTTCGCGCCACGCCGCCAGTTCCGGCCCCGGGACCTTGAGTTCCGGCAGCGGCAAGCGCGCAGGCGCATCCGCATCCCTGGGCAAAGCAAGGGCCACGCAACGGTCGACCATGCGCGCCAGTCGGCGCTCGCCGAAGCGCAGATCGTTGACCAGGCCGAAGCGGGCTTCTCCCATGAACCCGATGCGCTCGGGAACTCCGGCGAGGGCGGGCGCCAGCGCGGATTTCCAGGTCCGCGGCATGATAAGCGCCCGTCCATAACCCTCCGCTCGCAGCCGCCGGGCGAGCGCGCGGTGCTGGCCTAGGGCCAGGCGCGTTCGCGGCAGGTCAACCACAATCCCCTTGCGCACGCCCGGCATATAGTCGAGGAGCGGCGCGACCATTGAGGTCGTCAATACGTCGACGGGCTGCTCCGGAAATCGCTGATTCAGTAGCCTGACGACCGTGTGGCAGCGAACGAAGTCGCCGATCCACATGTAAGGCACGAGCAGAATTGGCGATTCGGGCATGACTTCGCTACATAGTCGGCTCGCGGTCCACCGAGCTCCACTCGTTTTGCGTTGCAGCCCGATGTGCCGATCGGGCTCCAAAGCGGTTAGCTCGCCCCTTTATGCCTGTCCAGTGCGCGACGCGTGCCGGCGGCCGCCTCGCGGATGGGGTGAGAAGGGCAGCACCGGAAAGTTGCACGTCCGGGCGCTCTCGGGCAAAGGAGGCGCGGGCAGGCGCGGTGGGTACGGATGCTATTGGTCACCGGCGGGGCCGGTTTCATCGGCTCCAATCTGGTCGCCGGCCTCAATGAGGCCGGGCGGACCGATATCGTGGTTAACGACGCGCTCGGCAGTGCCGGCAAATGGCGCAATCTCGGCAAGCGCCAGCTCGTGGACGTAGTGCCGCCCGAGGAACTGATCGGCTGGCTCGATCGCCGCAAACTCGATGCGGTCATCCATCTCGGTGCCATCTCGGACACCACCGCCACCGACGGCGATCTCGTCCTCGCCACCAATTTCCGCCTCTCGCTCAAGCTGCTGGACTGGTGCACGGCGACGCGCACGCCGTTCCTCTATGCGTCATCGGCGGCGACATATGGCGACGGCGCCGAAGGCTTCGATGACGAATGGACGCCGGCGGCGTTGCGGCGGCTGAAGCCGATGAATCTCTACGGCTTCAGCAAACATCTGTTCGATCTGGCGATCGTCGACCGTTTCGCAAAGGGGCTGAAGCTCCCGCCGCAATGGGTGGGCCTCAAGTTCTTCAACGTGTTCGGCCCGAACGAATATCACAAAGGCGAAATGATCAGCCTGGTCGGCAAGCGTTTCGAGGACGCGAAGGACGGCAAAACGGTGCGTCTGTTCAAGTCCCACCGCGACGGCATCGGCGACGGCGAGCAGCGGCGCGACTTCATCTATGTCGATGACGCGGTTGCAGTCATGCGCTGGCTGCTCGACACCCCCTCGGTGTCGGGCATCTTCAATGTCGGCACGGGGCGCGCGCGTAGCTTCCGCGACCTGATCTCCGCGATGTTTCGCGCACTCGGCCGCCCGCCGGACATCGAATATGTCGACATGCCGCCGACGATCCGCCATCAGTATCAATATTTCACGGAAGCGAAGGTCGAAAACCTGCGCAAGGCAGGCTACAACGCCGACTTCACCTCGCTCGAGGAGGGGGTGAATCGGTATGTCACGTTCCTGAACCAGCCCGACCGATATCGTTGACGGCACGGTCCGGCAGCAATCAAGCGATCGCGCGATGTTCGACTTCGAAGAAATGATCAAGCTCGTTTCCGAGCAGACCATCGTCTGCATCGGAGACTTGATGCTTGATGATTTCGTCTACGGCGAAGTCTCGCGCATTTCTCCCGAAGCGCCGGCTCCGATTCTGGCGGTGACGCGCAATGATCTGACCGTCGGCGGCGCGGGCAACGTCGCGCGCAACATTGCCGGCCTCGGAGCGCGCTGCGTTTTCATCGGCGTCGTCGGCGAGGATGAAGCCAGCCGCACCTTGATGCGGGCGCTTGCCGCCGAGCCCCTGATCGAGCCCCATCTCGTTGTCGATCCGGCGCGTCCGACCACGCGCAAGGTCCGTTTCGTCTCCGAGCATCATTCGACCCATCTGCTCCGTGCCGACTGGGAATTGCCGGAAGTGCTCAACGCCCGGACCGAGAAGGCGCTGATCGATCGCGCACTGGCGGCGCTGCCGCGGGCCTCGAGCGTCGTGTTGTCCGACTATGCCAAAGGCGCGCTGACGCCACGTGCGATCCGGGAAATCATCGACGCGGCGAAAAAGGCGGGCATCCCGATCATCGTCGACCCCAAGGCCGCCGACTATTCGATCTATCGCGGTGCGACCGTCATCAAGCCGAACCGCAAGGAGCTCTCGGACGCAACACGCCGGCGCGTGGACACCGACGACGACGTGATTGCGGCGGCATCCGAACTGAATCGTCTGCTCGGGACCGACGCCGTCGTGGTTTCGCTCAGCGACGCCGGTCTGATCCTGGTGCCGAGCGCGGGTGCGGCGCTGCACGTGCCTGCCTATCCGGTCAAGGTGAGGGATACGTCGGGTGCGGGGGATACCGTGGTTGCCACCCTGGCGGTGATGCTCGCGATCGAGGTCGATCATGAGACCGCCGTGCGCGCGGCCAACGCGGCGGCCGCCGTCGTGGTCGGCAAGCGGGGCACCGCCACGGTCTCGTCCGCGGAGTTGCGCTCCCGCGTTCTGCCCGCTGCCTCGCTAGCGCCAGAGGAGAAGATCGTCTTCGACTGGGCGGTGCTCGACGAACGGCTCGCCGAATGGCGGGGATTGCGCATCGGCTTCACCAACGGGTGCTTCGATCTTCTTCATCCCGGCCATATCAAGCTATTGTCGGAGACTCGCGCCAAGTGCGACCGCCTCATCGTCGGCCTCAACAGCGATGCGTCCGTGCGGCGATTGAAAGGCGAGGGGAGACCGGTGCAGCAGACCCATGCGCGCGCCGAGGTGCTGGCGGCGCTGCAGGCGGTAGACCTTGTCGTCATATTCGATCAAGACACGCCGCTCGAATTGATCCGCCGCGTGCGGCCGAAGATCCTGGCCAAAGGTGGCGACTACCGGCGCGAGGACGTCGTGGGCCATGCGTTGGTCGAGGAGGACGGCGGCCAAGTGATCCTCATCGACCTCGTACCCGGCTTCAGCACCACCAGGATCGTCCGTCAATCGCGTGCGCCCCGATCGAATTAGTGCCGGCAGACCGCGCGGAGAATGGCTATACGAATGACCGTGCGCGAGGGACGCGAGCAGGAGCTCGTGCGGGCGTTTTTCGAAGGCGCGCAATCCGGCTTCTTCGTCGAGGTCGGGGCCAACCGGCCGCGGCAGGAATCACAGACCTGGCACCTCGAGAAGCTCGGCTGGAGCGGCATCCTGATCGAGCCGCAGCCCGACCTTGCCGAAGAACTGCGCCGCGACCGCTCGGCCAAGGTGGTTGCAGTCGCCTGTTCATCACCGCCGAACGCCGGCCGGCTGATGCGTCTCCACGTCGCCGGGGCATTATCGTCGCTCGATCGCGATCGGATGGCGCCCGGGGCGCAACCCGAACGGATCATCGAGGTGCCGATCAGGACGCTCGACGACATCCTCGTTGAAGCCGAGGCGCCTGCGCAGTTTGATTTTCTGTCGATCGACGTCGAAGGTCACGAGCTGGAAGTACTCAGTGGCTTCGATCTCAGGCGCTGGCGTCCGAGCCTCATTCTGCTGGAAGATCACGTCGCCAGTCTCGACAAGCATCAATTCTTGAAGAGCGCGGGCTATCGCCTGATCCGTCGCTTCGAAAACAACGGCTGGTATGTTCCAGACGGCGCGCAGGTCGGGGTCGGACTACGCGAGCGCTGGGATATCGTTCGCAAGTACTATCTGGGCCTGCCGTTCCGGATCGCACGCAATGCGTCGCGCGCGTTGCGCCGGCGCTGGCGGGAGCGGATGCCGGGGTGAACTGCGGCTGGCGGATCAGACCGCGTCTCGCTCGAGACGCCGGTGTTAATCTTTGTCCGCTGTCTGCGCAGGTCCCGCGGGCGCGGCATGTGAAACATCCGGTCGGCGCAACGGGGGGCTCGGCGGCGGCGCCCATGCCTGCATGGCCTCGTAGTGTTTGGCGTAGCGATAAAATGTGCCTTCGAAGTTTCCCAGCGCGATGACGAAACCAGCCCACCCGTCGCGATAGCCGTGCTTGAGCACGTAGTGCTTGATGAATGCCCAGATGCCGTGCCCGACCGCGCCCGCCATCGATACGCGCTTGCCGGAGAGTTTTCGTACCCCGAGCGAGGAATAGCGGTTCATCTTGCTGATGATTTCCTCGAGGTTGCGAAATGGGATCTGCCAGATGGCGCTCTGCAATCGTCCGAGCGGCCGTTGCGTCAAGAGTTCATAGCCTTCGTGGACAGGGTCGTTGTCGTAGCGCATCGCGCCCTTGCGGAAGAGTTGCGGCTGGCGAAAATTCGGATACCAACCCGAGCCTTTGATCCAGCGTCCCATCATGTAATTGCGGCGAGGCACCAGATACGCGTCGTGCGGCGGCATGGACGACAGGATGGAAAGAATCTCGTCGCGAACCTCAGGCGTGCAGCGCTCGTCGGAATCGAGGCTGAAGATCCATTCGTGCCGGCACTCCGCGATGGCGCGGTTGCGCAAGTCGCCGAACCCATGGAAAGGAATTTGTACGATCCGCGCTCCAAGGCCTTGCGCGATCTCGGCGGTGCGGTCGGTGCTGCCGGAATCCGCCACCAGGATCTCGTCGGCCCACAGCACGCTCGACACCGCGTCCGCGATCTTTTCGGCCTCGTTGAAAGCGAGGATGTAGGCCGATATTTGGTGCATATTTCCCCGTTGTTGAGCCGCGGCGCGGCGCACGCTATCACAGCGCCGCAGGGCGTGCAGAATGAAAGTCCGGAGCGGCAGCGACGTGCCTGATCTGATCTCCGTCATCATCACGACATATGAACGCGAGGATGCGCTCGATGCGGTCCTGGCGGCATTGTCACGCCAGGGCGACCGCGGCTTCGAGGTCGTGATCGCGGATGACGGGTCCGGTCCCGGGACCGCGGATATGGTGGAGCGGTGGCGATCCCGGCTCGACGTTGCGCTCCGCCACGTCTGGCAGAAGAATTGCGGGTTTCGCGCGGCCGAAATCCGCAACCGCGCCTTGCTCGCCTGCCAGGGCGACTATTGCGTTTTTCTCGACGGCGACTGCCTCGCGCCGCCCGACTTCATTGCGACACATCGCAAGCTGGCCGAGCCGGGATGGTTCGTCACGGGCAACCGCGTGCTCCTTTCTCCGGCATTGACCGCGGCCGTGCTGCGCGACGGGTTGCACCCGGAAGCGTGGAATCTCTCCCGCTGGCTGGGGCACCGCAAGCGTGGCGGCGTCAACCGGCTTGCGGGCGTGCTGCGGCTGCCGCTCGGACCCCTGCGAAAGCTCCTCGCCCGACATTGGCGGGGCGCGCGTTCCTGCAATCTTGCGGTCTGGCGCTCCGATCTCGATCGGGTCGATGGTTTCGACGCCAGTTTCAGCGGATGGGGCCGCGAAGACTCGGATTTGCTGGTTCGCCTGCTGCATTGCGGACTACGCCGCAAGGACGGGCGCTTTGCCACCGGCGTCATTCACCTGTGGCATGCCCAGGCCGACCGTGCGCAACTGGCCGCCAACGACGCGCGTCTTGACGCCGTGCTGCACAGCGACCACACCCGCGCGCAACGCGGCCTATCGGTGCTGCGCGCCATGGCCGGTGAAAATGACCGCGAAGACGACCATCATGCCGCCACGCAATCTTGAATCGAACGCCATGGCGGCGGCCATTCGCGCGCCCCGACTCGGGCAGATCGCCGACGGGCTTGCTGCGGCAGTCGCGGTATCGCTGCCGTGGTCGACCTCCGCAACCAGCATCCTGATCGTGCTCTGGATCATTGCGGTCGTTCCGACCCTCGACGTCGCCTCCGTGCGACGTGAAGTGATGTCGCCCGCCGGTGGCCTGCCGGTCCTGCTGTGGGCGTTCGGCGCGCTCGGCATGCTGTGGGCCGACGTGAGCTGGAGCGAGCGCATCGCCGGGCTGAGCGGATTTCATAAATTGCTCGTCATTCCATTGCTGCTGGCGCAGTTTCGCCGCTCCCCGCATGCGAACTGGGTGATCCTGGGCTTCCTGGCTTCGTCGGTGGTCCTGCTGGTGGTCTCGTGGGCGCTGATGCTGACGCCTGGGCTGTCGTGGCGCGGCAAAGAGCTCGGCGTGCCGGTCAAGAACTACATCCTGCAGAGCGCCATCTTTGCCATCTGCGCGTTTGGGCTATTCGGACAAGCCGCCGAACTGTGGCGCACGCGCCCCCGCCTCGCTGTGATGCTCCTTGTTCTTGCGGCGGCGTTCATCGCCAATATCGGTTATGTGGCGACGGCGCGTACCACCCTCGTGGTCCTGGGAGTGATGGCGGTACTGTTCGGACTGCGGCAGTTCGGCTGGAAAGGTGCAGTTGGTGCCTGCCTGGTCGGAGCCGTGCTGACCGGGGCGGTGTGGGCATCCTCGCCTTATCTGCGTGCGCGCGTTTCGGTGGCGGTCGAGCAGGTGCGAAACTATGGCACCAGCGACGTCGACACCCCGGTCGGCCTGCGGCTCGAATACTGGAAGAAATCGCTTGCCTTCGTCGCCGAAGCACCTGTTATCGGGCATGGGACAGGAACAATTCCTGCACTGTTCCGGCGCGATGCGACCGCCGAGACGATCCCGTCGCTGATAACGACCAACCCGCACAGCCAGATCCTGACGGTGGCCGTCCAGCTCGGGATCCTCGGCACCGCCGCGCTGATCGCGATGTGGATCGCCCATCTGGCGTTGTTTCGCGATGGCACGCAGGTGGCGTGGCTCGGACTCGTCCTGGTGACCTATAACGTCGTGTCGTCATTGTTCAATTCGCACTTGTTCGACTTCGGTCAAGGCTGGCTCTACGTATTCGGGGTCGGTCTCACTGGCGGGATGGTGCTGCGCCGCGCGTCGATAGAGACTTGGGATAAGCCATGAGCGCTTCTGCAAATATCCCGCCTCAGGACATTCTCGTACCGATCTCGGTCGGCGAACTGATCGATAAGATCGTTATCCTCGAGATAAAGTCCGAGCGCATCAAGAATGCGAACCAGCTGGCGAATATCGCCAATGAACTCCGCGCTTTGCGGGCGGTGCGCCTCGGGGCGATCGACCGAACGCGACTGGACGCGCTCACCGCCGACCTCAAGCGGGTGAACGCAAAGCTATGGGATGTCGAGGATGCAATCCGCGAATGCGATGCGCGTGGCGATTTCGGCGATAGCTTCATCGAGCTTGCGCGAGCCGTCTATCGATTCAATGACGAGCGCGCCCGGTTGAAGAAGGCAATCAACGTCGAATCGGGTTCGCGTCTCGTCGAAGAGAAGTCATACAAATCGTTTCAGCGCGAAGACCTCGACCAAAGCTGCTGACCGGATGGATCCGCGCCGCCGAAGGTCGCCATGACGAGCATCGATCTGCCCGAGCGCCCACGCATCCTGGTCGTCACGTTACGGCAACTCGGCGACGTGCTGCTCACCACGCCGCTCGTGCGCACCATCCGGCGAGGATTCCCGCAGGGCAGGCTGGACATCCTCCTGTTCCGCGGCAGCGAGCGCATCCTGAAGGGCAATCCGGATGTCGATAATGTCATCACCATCCCGGAGCGGCCCTCGGCCGGGGAAACGCTCGCGTTGGTTCGTCAACTGTGGCGGCGCTACGATCTCGCGGTGACCACCCAGGCCGGCGACCGGCCGACCTTCTACGCGCTTGTGGCGGGGCGGCGACGAGTTGGACTGATACCCCAAGCGGGGGACACCGGAGCGTGGTGGAAGCGTCATGCGCATCATATTGCCGTTGCAGCCGAGCCGGACCGCCACCGGGTCACCCAGCTTCTGACGCTCGCGAGCGCGCTCGGTCTCGATCACGCGCCGGACATCGTCTGTCCCCAGGGCTCATCGGCCACCGAGGTCGCTCCGCCGGGGCCCTACGCTGTCGTGCATGCCAACCCGTTCTATCGCTACAAGCGCTGGAACGATCTTGGCTGGCGTGGCCTGGCCCGCGGGCTCGCCCAGCGCGGGCTTGCGGTGGTCGCAACCGAAGGACGTGACCCGGCAGAGCGCGCCTATGTCGACGGTCTCTGGGGAGGCGCCGACCCGCCGGTCGTGCGCGAGCGCGGGCGCCTGGATTGGGCCGGCCTGACAGCGCTCCTGCGGGGTGCCGCGGTCTATGTCGGACCCGATACATCCATGACCCATCTTGCGGCCGGCAGCGGCTGTCCGACCATTGCGCTTTACGGGCCGACGAGCCCGCGGCTGATCGGGCCCTGGCCCGTTGGTGGCCTCGTCGAGCCATGGGATCACGCCGGCACGATCCAGCGGCGCGGCAATGTCTGGGTGGTGCAGAACCCGCTGCCTTGCCTGCCGTGCGAAAAGCTCGGTTGCGAAGGCCATCTCGACAGCTACAGCCGCTGCCTCGACGAGCTCTCGGCCGCCGCGGTCTTGACCGCGGTCGATCAGGCGCTGGGACGCATCGCCGAACCAGCATCCATGTGATTGGACGCGCCCCTCACTTGCCGGGTTTTTTCGCCGCCGTGGCAGTTTCGAGCGGCGTGTAGGTCTCCTTGTGACATTGGTCGATCACGATGCCGCCACGCCAGTCGATGACCTTGTCGCCCTGAATAAAAACAGCGTAGTGCTGCGGGGTATCGCGTACGACGACCTTGAGACACGTCACCCAGGCGGGGCCCTTGAGGTGATCGACCGGCCGTACGCCCGAGATTTCGACATCGCCGAGCGAGGTCTGGGCCGGAAAAATGACCTTGATGTTGTCAGCGACGATGCGGCGATAGTTTGGCGGCGCCAATTCCGGCGCGGCGGCGGGCGCCAAGTTCTGAACAATCTCGCTACCCGAGCACCCGCCCACGGCCAAGGCAACCGCCAATACATACGCGCGCGCCACAGATCTATTCCTATTGCTGACCGCATCGTTCTGCGGACGCTTGCGATCGTACGATTGCCTCCCGCCCGGGCAGGCGGAAGCCGGTCGCGCCCGAGTGGGGCCTCAAGTTAGCTCATCAGCACAGCGGGGCAGCCCCGCTGCCAGACTTGACCTTAAGATTCAGAATACGGCTATTGATTGGTGCCAGACCCCTAGGTTCGGGCGCTCGCAAGGTAGCGCGTGTGCTCAAACGCCGGTATTGATGGCCTTTGATGCCGCGTTGGGCGGCGATATCGGGACGATGACTCGCCTTTCGACCTTCACGCCGCGGATGTGGCTCATTCTCGCGCACGATCTGCTCGCCACGGCGGCGGCAGTGATCGCGAGCTTTTTCATTCGGTTCGAGGAAGCCGGCCTCGCGCAGCGTTGGCGCCTGCTCGTCATCCTGCTGCCCGGTTTCCTCGTCTATTCCGGTCTCGTCTACGTCTTTTCCGGCCTCTACAAGGCGAAGTGGCGTTTCACTTCGCTGCCCGACCTCTACAACATCGTACGCGCCGCGACCGTGCTGGCGGTGACGTTGCTGGCGCTCGATTACGTTCTCCTGGCGCCGAATTTCTACGGTACGTTTTTCTTCGGCAAGATCACGATCGTTCTCTATTGGATGCTGCAGATCGCATTTCTGTCCGGTCCACGCATCACTTACCGCTATTTCCGCTACACCCGTACCTTGCAGCGCGCCAAGGAGGCCGATTCGACGCCGATACTGGTGGTGGGGCGCACCGCCGACGCCGATGTGCTGCTGCGCGCGATCGAAAGCGGCGCGGTCACCAAGATACGGCCCGTGGGCATCCTGTCGCCATCGTTGTCCGATCGCGGCCAAGCCATACGCGGCATTTCCGTGCTCGGAGATCCCGACGACATCGAGAGTGTCGTCGCCGATCTCGGTGGTCGCGGCACCAATGTGAAACGGCTCGTCCTTACACCGAGTGCGCTCGCGCCCGAGGCGAAGCCGGAAACGATACTGATGCGGGCACGGCGCCTGGGGTTGGTCACCAGCCGGCTGCCTGCGCTCGACGAAGGCGGCGAGGCGCTGCGGCTGGCGCCGGTGAATGTCGAGGACCTGCTGCTCCGCCCGCGGGTGAGAATCGACTACGGGCGTCTCGAAGGATTCGTCCGGGGCAAATCCATCATTGTGACCGGCGGCGGCGGCTCCATTGGCGCGGAAATCTGCGACCGCATCGTGACCTTCGGCGTTAGCCGCCTGCTGGTGATCGAAAACTCGGAGCCGGCCCTGCACGCGGTACTCGAGATGCTCGCGACCAAATCTTCGCCAGCAAAGATCGAAGGTCGCCTCGCCGACGTGCGCGATCGTGCCCGCATCTTCCGTCTGATGAATGACTTTCGGCCCGATATCGTGTTTCACGCCGCAGCGCTCAAGCATGTGCCGCTGCTGGAGCGCGATTGGGGTGAGGGGGTCAAGACCAACGTCTTCGGTTCGGTCAATGTCGCCGACGCCGCTGTCGCAGCCGGCGCCAGCGCCATGGTGGTGATCTCGACCGACAAGGCGATAGAGCCGGTTTCCGTGCTCGGCGCCTCGAAGCGCTTTGCCGAGATGTATTGCCAGGCGCTCGACAGCGATTTGGCGCGCCGGAGCGATGGGCAGAAGCGGGCCATGCGGTTGATTGCGGTGCGCTTCGGCAACGTACTCGCCTCCAACGGTTCCGTGGTGCCGAAATTCAAGGCGCAGATCGAGGCCGGCGGTCCGCTCACGGTCACGCACCCCGACATGGTGCGTTACTTCATGACCATTCGGGAGGCGTGCGACCTCGTCGTCACTGCCGCAAGCCACGCCCTGGGGCCGGGGCATGCGGGCGTCGCGGTCTATGTCCTCAATATGGGGCAGCCGGTGAAGATCGTGGATCTCGCCGAGCGGATGATCCGGCTGTCCGGGCTCGAGCCCGGCCGGGACATCGATATCATCTTCACCGGCATCCGGCCGGGAGAGCGGTTGCACGAGATTTTGTTTGCGCGTGAGGAGCCTACGGCGCCGGTCGGCGTCGAAGGCATCGTCGCCGCCAAGCCGCTCAGTCCGTCACTCGAGGCCATGCGTGGCTGGCTGGCGGCGCTCGAGCAGGGTCTCGCGCGCGAGGACCGCTCCGTGATCTTCGGTGTGCTGCACGATGCGGTGCCGGATTTCGGCGGCGAAGCGGCCTGAGCGTTCACCGCGCGGGGCGCGCAAAGGTCAGGAGCAGCCAGGCGACCGCCGCGATAGCCACTGCCAACGTGGCCAGCGACACGGCAGTCGCCTCCGCCGCGACCGTGATGGCCGCCAACGCCGCCAGTGCGACATTGACCAGAGCGACGCGTCGAACAATTTCGGGAACGGCGAAACCGTTGTCGGTGGCGCGCTGATAGAAATGCTGACGATGCGCCTGCCAGAACGGCTCGCGCCGGATGACGCGGCGGATGAGCGTGATCGTCGCATCGGCGAGATAATAAAGCGGCAGGATAACGGCAGCAGCCAGATGGCCGTCCGCGGCAAGGCGCAGCAGGAGCCAGCCGAGCACGAGACCGATCGGCAGACTGCCCACGTCGCCTAGAAACACGCGCGCGACCGGCTTGTTGAAGGGCGCAAAGCCAAGGATCGCTCCAAGAAGTGCGGCGGCGACCACCGAGGGCCAGATCCCGATCGTACCGGCGAGGCCGAGCAGGACGATTGCTCCGGTCACCGGCACGAATTCGGCAACGGTCATCCAGTCGATGCCGTCCATGAAATTGACGAGGTTGACCAGCCATACCCCGCCGAGAAAAAGACCGGCGCGTTCGAGCCACCAGGGCACTTGCGGCAGCACGCGCAGTTGATCGGGAAGGGTCGCGATGAGGGCGCCGACGGCGATGCACTGGATCGCCAGCCGTACCCCCGCCGATAGAGAGCGCACGTCGTCCATCGCTCCCACCACGGCCAAAAGCGCGGCTGTGGCGGTGAGCGTCAGGAGCTGACCGCTCTCGTTGTGCAGCAATGCCGGCGATATCACCACCGCACCCCACGCGACCACGAAGGTGGCGAACACCACCGCTATTCCGCCGCCCTGCGGCGTCGGGTCGCGATGGGACGAGCGCGCATTCGGCCGCGCCATCGCATAGCGTGACAGCCATGGCCGCAGCAGGACCATCAGCGCCAGACTGAGGCCAAGCGCGAGAAGCGCGACTGGTCCGAGCACCAGAAAACGCTCGACGGCTTGCTCGATCATTGCTGCTGTTCGCCTGGCCCCATCATCCGCACGATAGCATTCGCCAACCGGGCGTACAGCATCGCTCACCACAGGCGTGCAAGTGCCGAGGCTGGCAATGCCGGAGCCGCGCGACTACGCTGCTGATCCTTCTTGTTCCAGCCGGTGTCTGTATCTGCCGTGTTATCTCTCGATCACCTCGACGCCATCCGACTGGCGGAAATCGACAAGATTGTCCCCTTCCTTCCTCCTGGGGCGCGCATTCTCGACCTGGGAGCGGGGACCGGCAAGCAGGCCCTGGAACTCCAGCGCCGAGGTTTCGACGTTACCGCGATTGAGATCGCCAACTCGAACTATGCAACGCAGCGCGTCTTCCCCATCACGGATTACGATGGCTGGACCATCCCCCTGGCCGATGCCAGCATCGACGTCGTTTTCTCGTCGAACGTGCTGGAGCACGTTGCGGATCTTGCGCGCATGCACGCCGAAATCCGACGCGTGCTGGCGCCAGGCGGGAGCTGTCTCCACGTCCTTCCGACCCACACCTGGCGGCTTTGGTCCACGCTGGCGTCTTACCTCGAGGCGATCTCGTTTTCCACGTCCTCGCTGCCGGGGCTTTTTCCGCAGGCAACGCCGCGCGCCGCCGAACTGCAGCGACTGCGGGAAGCTTGGTACCGAACCGCACGGCATACGGTCGGCCTCTGCCTGCCCCGACGACACGGTGAGCGCGGCAATGTCATCTCCGAGTTGTGGCTGTTTCATCCCCGTTGGTGGCGGCGGAATTTCCGCGACAACGGCTTTGCCGTCGTCGGTGACGAGCCGATGGGGCTGTTCTATACCGGGGAAGTGCTGTTTGGGCTGCGCCTTGGGCTTGCCAAGCGTGAGCGTCTGGCGCGCGTCCTAGGCAGTTCTTGTCACCTCTTCAGGCTTGTGCCGGTACCGCGACGGTGACTGTGACCTGTCGCGTTGCTCAGCCGAAATCGCGCGCGATCTGTCGTGCCGGACGTTCGGTCATGAGTTGAGTGAGGACGTCCTCGCTCCGGCGCACCATTGCCGCCAGACTATAGTCGGCGACAATGGCGGCGCGGTTGTTTTCGCGCAGGCTTGGATCATGGGCCAGGCGCTGCCGCAGAGACCGCCACGCGGCGCACAGCAGATCGGGGCTCCCGGGCGGCACCACTTCGCCGGATGCCCCGACGATCGCGCGCACATCCCCTACATCCGTTGCGGCCACCGGCACGCCGCAGGCCATCGCCTCGCCAACGACGTTGGGAAAGCCTTCCCCGAAGGCCGATGCCAGGGTGGCGATGTCGAAGGCGTTGTAAACCGCCTTCATGTCGCCGACCTCTTCGGCCCATAACACGCGGTTTTCCAATGCGAGCGAGGCAGCTTGTCTCATGAGCTCGCTGCGGTAGGCGGCCGGGCCATGCCCGACGCACACAAAACGCACGCCGGAATCCGCGCGTGCAAGCCGCGCCGCGGCTGTGAGGAAATTGGCATGATCTTTCATCGGATCGAGCCGCGCCACACAGCCGATGACAAAGGCTTCGTCCGAAATTCCCCAGGTGCGGCGCAACGCCCGTCCTGCCTCCTTATCCGGCCGCATCAAATCGGTATCAATGCCATTCGGCACAACCGCGATGCGATCCGCCGGCAGACCTCGCGCGATTGCATCGGCGCGCACGGCACGCGCATTTGCAATGATCAGGTCGGCGCGTCGCGACAGCCATGCCTCCGACCGGTAGGTGAGGGCGTTCAACGCATCATAGTGGCGCAGCTGCATTCCTCCGGCACGCAGGCCGAACACCAGTTTCGTCTCAAGGCGGGCCGGCAGCAGCAGCGCGGCCAGCGTCGTCTGCATCGGGAGAAAGGCGTAGATGAGGTCGGGACGCTCGCTCAGAAAAAGCCGACGCAATCGCACGAGCGGCGCCATCACGTGCCAACGGCTTGCCTTGCCGATGGACAGAAGGCGCACCCCCACGTCACCGAGCAGTCCTTCAAGCGCTCCTCCCGTGTACAGCACGGCAACCGCAACGTCGTGCCCGTGGCGCGCGAGGCCAGCCGCCAGAACAGCGAGCTGCCGCTGGCTGCCGCCGACGGCCAGATCGCGAACGAGGAAGAGCGCTTTCATCTTCGCTTCGGTCCCTGCAGCTTTGGCCTGCTCGCCGACCGCCACGTACGCACATTCGCCAGGCGCTCGAGAGATCGGTCAACCCTTATCGGTTCAATATCCAGCTTGGAACAGTCCTTTGAAGCGAGGCGCCTCGTGGTACAGCGAAGCTGGCAGAGCGAAGCTGCCCGGCCGGGCGGCTTGCTCGCTCGTTTGATGCCGACCTATTGTTCTCCCCTGTTGCCGTCGCGAGGAGCCGCGCAGTGCAATATGGCACGTTCGTCATTTCTCTGGATTTCGAGCTCTTATGGGGCGTTCGCGACAAGCGCACGGTCACGGATTACGGTGCCAACATCCGGGGCGTTCGCGACGTCGTACCGGCTTTGCTCGACCTCTTTGCCGAGCGGGACATCGCGTGCACCTGGGCGACGGTGGGACTCCTGTTTGCCGGGACCAAAGAGGCGATGATCGCGGCCCTCCCAGCGCGCAAGCCGGATTATGCCAACCCGCGAATCTCGTCCTATCATTATCTTGCCGAGGTCGGCGCGGACGAAGAGCGCGATCCATACTATTATGGACTCTCCCTCATCCGGCGAATTCTCGGATACCCCGCCCAGGAGATCGGTACGCATACCTTCTCGCACTTCTATTGCCTGGAGGAGGGCGGTAGTGCCGACGCCTTTCGAGCCGATCTCGAGGCGGCACGCGCCGCCGCGGCTCATCTCGGGGTCAGCCTTGCAAGCATCGTATTTCCGCGCAACCAGGTCAGTCCTGTCCATCTGGCCGTCAGCCGCGAATTCGGCCTGCGTGCCTTCCGAGGTAACGAGCAGAGCTGGTTTCACCGAGCCCGTCGCGATCGCGAGCAGAATTTGCTCGTGCGTGGATGCCGTTTGGCCGACAGCTACTTGCCGCTGGCCGGCCCGCACGACCGGGAGCCGGCGCTTGTCGGCGGCCTGGTCGATGTCCCGGCGAGCCGGTTCCTGCGACCCGTGAGCGGGAATGCCCGGCTGGAGCGTTTGCGCCTGTGGCGCATCACCTCAGCCATGGAAACGGCCGCGCGTCGCCGAAGGCTTTTTCATCTATGGTGGCACCCACACAATTTCGGGGTCCACTTACAAGAAAATTTGGCGTTCCTTCGCAAAATCCTCGATCATTTTCGAATCCTGCAAGACCGCTATGGCATGCGCTCGATGACGATGGCGGCGGTCGCCGACGAGGTTCTCCATGCCCACGGACAGAGTGGTGTTGCTCACCACTGAAGGTGAGTCGGGCCGCGTGGCCGCACGCTATCTCGCTGCCCGCTTCCCCGCATTGACGGTGATCGTCGAGACCCCGGTGTCACGGTCGCTGCTGCTGCGCCGACGGATCAGGCGACTGGGGCTCGTCCACGTCGGCGGACAACTGGCTTTCATGCTGTTTCAACGAATCCAGCAAAGACTGTCGAAGTCGCGCATCACAGAGATTATCCGCAAGGCGGATCTCGACGCACGCTGGCCGGCCGACCGGGAGATCATCAGGGTGCCATCGGTCAATTCACCTGAATGCATCGACCATCTCAGGCGATTGCAGCCGCGCGCGATTCTCGTGATGGGCACCCGTATCATCGGCGCCGAGGTCCTGCGTTCCGTCGATGCTCCGTTCATCAACTACCATGCCGGCGTGACGCCGAAATATCGTGGCGTCCATGGAGGCTATTGGGCCAAGGCGCAAGGAGACGATGACAATTTCGGAGTCACCATTCATCTCGTCGATGAAGGCATCGACACGGGCAGCGTACTCCACCAGGCGCGGCCCGCGACGAGCGCAAAGGACAACTACTCCAGCTATCCCTACCTTCAGCTGGCCGCCGCTCTGCCGTTGCTCGAACGGTCGGCGCGCGAAGCGATCGCCGGCACCTTGAGCCCGCAACGCGTCGATTTGCCGTCCCGGCTGTGGTCGCACCCGACGTTATGGACCTATATCCAGACCGGGTTGCGGCGGGGGGTATGGTAGACTGCGCAGAGTGGAAAATGAGACGATCGCGCGCGAGGGGTTACCCGGCGACCATCGGCCTCGACTAAGGTCAAAAGCTTCGGCACAAGCTCACCAGCCGCGGGCAAGCGCGAGCGGAATCCTGGAGTCAGGGAATGTGCGGCATTGCCGGGATGGTGGATTGGCGCGCGGCGACGTCGGCTGACGCCCTGCGCTCCATCGCCGATGCCATGATCGAGACGGTGCGGCATCGCGGGCCGGACGCCGGTGACGTCTGGGTCGAGGCCGAAGGCGGCGTGGCGCTGGGCCAGCGGAGGCTCGCGATCATCGATCTCAGCCCCGGCGGCGCGCAGCCGATGCATTCGGCCGATCGGCGATTCGTCATCACCTTCAATGGCGAAATCTACAACTACCGCGACATCCGCCGCGAGTTGCAAGCGGCCGGCCATTCCATGCGCAGCGACTCCGATACCGAGGTGCTGCTGGAAGCCTGCGCGCTTTGGGGCGTGGAAGCCGCGATCGAACGCGCAATCGGCATGTTTGCCTTCGCGCTGTGGGACCGCAAGACGCGCAGCCTGACCCTGGCGCGCGACCGTCTCGGCATCAAGCCGCTCTACTACGCGGCGAGCCCGGAGCGCATTCTCTTCGCGTCGCAGCTCAAGGCGTTTCGTCCGGCTCCGCATTGGAAACCCACGATCGATGAGGATGCCGTCGTGGGTTACCTGCGCCACGCCTACATCGCGCAACCGCGCACGATTTATCGTGAAGCCGAGAAGCTTGCCCCGGGTCACATCCTGACGCTGCGGGAAGGCTCGACACCGTCTCCCAAATGCTTCTGGGACTTGCGCGGCATCGCGGTCGCCGGCCAGCGTCGCAACGATCCCGTGCCCGACCCGCGGGAAGCTGCGGATCAACTCGACGCGCTGCTTCGCGATTCCGTGAAGCTGCGGATGATTGCCGACGTGCCGCTTGGCGCTTTTCTGTCGGGCGGAATCGATTCCTCCACCGTAGTGGCCCTGATGCAGGCGCAAAGCACACGAGCGGTGAAGACATTCTCGATCGGCTTCCACGAGAGCGGCTATGATGAAGCGCAATGCGCCAAGCAAGTGGCCGCCCATCTCGGTACTGACCACACCGAATTCTACGTCGAGCCGCGACACGCGCTCGATGTCATTCCGCATCTCGCCGACTGGTTCGACGAGCCCTTCGCCGATCCCTCGCAGATTCCGACATACCTTGTCTCTGAATTGACCCGAAAGCACGTGACGGTGGCATTGTCGGGCGACGGAGGCGACGAGTTGTTCGCGGGCTATAACCGCTATGTGTGGGCGGAGCGGCTCGCGCGCGCCGTGAACCTGGTGCCGCGGCCATTGCGGGGTGCCTCCGCCGCGGCCTTGCGCGCATTGGCACCACAGACCTGGAATCGGCTGTTCGGATTCGTGCCCGCCGCCTGGCGTCCGGCGCTGCCCGGCGACAAGCTGCACAAGATCACCACCCTGCTCGACAATCCACAACCGGATGCGATCTACCGCCGCCTAGTGAGCCAATGGGAGCGCCCCGAAGAGGTTGCCGCGGCCGGCCGCGAACCGCGCGGGCCGATGTGGGATCCGACCATCGCGCGCGATTTCCACGATCTCGTCCCGCGCATGCAATTCCTCGACATGATCACCTATCTGCCGGACGATATCCTGACGAAAGTTGATCGGGCGACGATGGCGGTTGGGCTCGAGGGTCGGGTACCGTTGCTCGACCATCGGGTCGTGGCCTACTCCTGGAGCCTGCCGCTTGAATTCAAGCTGCGCGGCGGGCGCAGCAAATGGTTGCTTCGACAAGTCCTCGACCGTTATGTCCCGAGGTCGCTGATCGACCGGCCGAAGATGGGATTTGGCGTTCCGATCGATGCCTGGTTGCGTGGTCCCCTCCGGGAATGGGCCGAATCGCTGCTGGCGCCGGCGCGGCTCGCATCGGACGGGTTCGTGCGAGTCGAGCCGGTGCGCCGGGCATGGCGGGAACATCTTGAGGGCAGCCGGAACTGGCAGTACCCGCTATGGACCGTGCTGATGCTGCAGGCGTGGCGCGCGAGGTGGGCGTGACCGGGCGACCACGAAAGATTCTCTACGTGACGGCGGGTCTGCGCGGCGGCGGCGCCGAGGCCATGCTGACGCGGCTGGTGACGGCGCAGCCGGGCCTCGCCGACGAGATTACCCTTGTGAGCCTGCTCCCCGCGGAGGGGCATATCGAACGTTTGATCGCGGGGGGCGTCAGGGTCCTTGAGCTACAGTTCGACAAGATGGGCGGCGTGGCCGCGGGCCTGCTCAAGCTCGCCAAGCTGATTGCCGACAGTCGGCCCGACATCGTCCAAGGCTGGATGTATCACGGCGATCTTGCCGCGCTGGTGGCGCTCGTCATGTCGGGACGACGCAAACAGACGCGTCTCGTTTGGAGCATCCGCTGTTCTGATATGGATCTGCGGCACTACGGCCGCGGGCTGCGCCTGGTGGTCAAGGCCTGCACCCTGTTGTCGAGCTGGCCGGATCTCGTGACCGCCAACTCGACGGCCGGGCTCAAGTCGCATCTGGCTCTGGGTTACCGCCCGCGGCGCGCGGAGGTCGTCGCCAACGGCATCGATGTCGACGAGTTCAGACCCGACCCGACTGGACGTCGGGCCGTGCGCAGCGAGCTCGGCATTCCGGAGGACGCGACGGTGCTCGCTCACGTGGCGCGCGTCGACCCCATGAAGGACCATGGCAGCTTTCTTGCGGCCATGAAGGAACTGCCGGAATTGTTCGCGCTGCTGGTCGGCGCCGGGACGGAAAATCTTCCAGCCGCAGGTAACGTTCTGCGCCTGGGCCGCCGCCACGACGTCCCTCGCCTGTTCGCGGCCGCGGATTTCGCGGTGTCGAGCTCAGGCTTCGGAGAAGGCTTTTCGAACGCGCTTGCGGAGGGAATGGCGTGCGGCCTCCCGGCGATTGCGACAGACGTCGGGGACGCAACGCTCATCCTTGGCGATACCGGCCTGGTGGTGCCGCCGGAGAATCCCGGCGCGCTGGCCGCGGCCATTCGCACGCTCGTGCAGGAACCTGCGGCCGCGCGGGCCGACCGGAGGATGCGCGCGCGCGCCCGCATTGTTGATAACTTCGCGATGGCCCACGCGGTCCAGCGCTACGCCGACCTTTACACGTCTCTCGGGCCATCCCGCGATTGACAACTTCCGGTTTGAGTTTATGAGCACTTCAAATCGAACGGTGGATATGGCAAGAGTGCCCGAATCCCACGTAATCCGAGGCGGTTAGGCGTATGAACCATGCGGAAAGCTTCTTCGCTGCGGCCGCGCAGATTTGTCACGATATTTCATTAGCTTCGATCGAGGATCTGGCATCCGAGCTCGACCGGCTGCGAGATCGCAAAGGACGCCTGTTCCTGATCGGCGTCGGCGGCAGCGCAGCCAACTGTAGCCACGCCGTCAACGACTTTCGCAAGCTGTGCGGGATCGAGACCTATAGCCCGGTTGACAATGTTTCGGAGCTCACCGCCCGTACCAACGACGAGGGCTGGGACACCGTCTTTGCGGCTTGGCTTGAGATCAGCCAACTCAACGAGAAAGACGCGATCCTGGTCTATTCCGTCGGCGGCGGCGATGCCGAGCGCAATATCAGTGCGAATATCGTCAAGGCGATCGATCTCGCCAAGGCGCGTTCGGCCAAAGTGTTCGGGATCGTAGGTCGAGATAGCGGCTACACCGCCAAGCACGGCGATGTGGTGGTCCTGATTCCCGCGGTCAATCCGAACTGGGTCACCCCTCTGTCGGAGGCCTTCCAGGCCGTGGTGTGGCACTGCCTCGTCAGCCATCCGGCCTTGCAGCGCAGGCAGACGAAATGGTAAGCGGTGCCCACGGGCTGAGGCCTGCCGTATTCCTTGATCGAGATGGGGTAATCGTCGTTCCGGAATTCCGTGATCGGCGCAGCTTTGCTCCTAAGCGGCTGGAGGATTTCAGGTTTTACCCCGAAGCCGCGGCCAGTCTGCAAAGGCTGAAGGGAGCGGGCTTCCTGTTGGCGGTAATCACGAACCAGCCGGACGTGGGAAATGGCTTGATCGCCCGGTCGGAAGTGGACGCTATGCACGAAACCATGACGCGCGAACTGCCTGTCGACGCGGTCAAGGCTTGTTTTCACCGGCAGGCCGACGGCTGCAACTGCCGCAAACCAAAACCGGGCATGATCCTGGAGGCGGCGGTGGAACTCGGCGTTAACCTGAATAAGAGCTTCATGGTAGGGGACCGCAGCAGCGATGTGGAGGCAGGCCGCGCGGCCGGCTGCGCCACCGTCTTCATCGATCTCGGCTATGACGAGCCTGCGCCTGATGCCCCCGATTATGTGGTGCACTCGATCATGGAAGCCGCCGACATCATCATCGAAACAGCTCAAACCCCGCAGGAGGGACCATGAGCCGGATCACCGATCTCAAGGTGAAGATTTTCGCAGACGGTGCCGACTACGATGGCATCGTCAAAATGGCGAAGAATCCCGTGATCAAGGGCTTCACGACCAATCCAACCTTGATGCGCAAGGCCGGGGTCAACGATTACGAGACCTTCGCGCGCAAGGTTCTGGCTGCCATCCCGGACCGGCCGGTGTCGTTCGAGGTATTTGCCGACGACTTCGCGAGCATGGCCGAGCAGGCGCGCGCGATCGCCGCGTGGGCGCCGAACGTGAATGTGAAGATCCCCGTCACCAATACCAAGGGGCAATCCTCCAGCGAGTTGCTGCGCTCCCTGTCGTCGGAGGGCGTGGTGCTCAACGTGACCGCGATCTTCACGCTCGAGCAGGTTCGCGCCGTCGCCGACGCGCTCGATCCGAAGACGCCGGCGATTGTTTCGGTTTTCGCCGGACGTATTGCTGATACCGGTATCGATCCGATCCCGCACATGCTGGCCTGCAAGCAGATTCTCGGCTCGCGCCCCAAGGCGGAGTTGCTGTGGGCAAGCACGCGGGAGCTCCTGAACATCTTCCATGCCGAAGAGAGCAGCTGCGACATCGTTACGGTGCCGAACGAGTTCCTCAACAAGCTCGATCTCATCGACAAGGATCTCGCTGAATATTCCCGCGAGACAGTGCAGCTCTTCTATCGCGACGCGACGGCTGCCGCCTATCAGATCAAGACGACCCGCTTCGCTGCGGAATGAAGGAGAGGGCGAACATGGAACGGCTTTTCGACAAGGTGCTGGTGACGGGCGGTGCGGGCTATTGCGGGGCGCGACTTGTGCCGCAAATGCTTGCGCGCGGTTACAAGGTGACGGTGTATGACATCATGTTCTTCGGCAATCAGTTCCTGCCGAGAGACAACCCGAACCTGCGCATCATCGACGGAGATATCCGCGATGCCGCCAAATTCGCGGCGGCGGTGGCGGGCCATGACGCCGTGGTCAATCTCGCCTGCATCTCGAACGACGCCAGCTTCGAGCTCGACGAGGATCTTTCCACCTCGATCAATCTCAATGCCTTCGAGCCCCTCGTGGTGGCGGCCAAGAAAGCGGGAGTGAAGCGCTTCGTCTATGCCTCGTCGAGCTCGGTCTACGGTGTTTCCGACAACCCGGACGTCACCGAAGACCATCCACTCGTCCCGCTCACGCTCTACAACAAGTACAAAGGAATGTGCGAGCCGCTCCTGAAGAATCATACGGACGCGAGCTTCACCGGCGTGATCTTTCGTCCCGCGACGGTGTGTGGCTACTCGCCGCGGCAACGGCTGGATCTCTCGGTCAATATTCTGACCAACCACGCGATCAATGCCGGCAAGATCACGGTGTTCGGCGGCTCGCAGCTGCGCCCCAACCTGCACATCCAGGACTACTGCGACGCCGTGCAGCTGTTCCTCACCGTGCCCGCCGACAAGATACAGAACGAAACCTTCAACGTCGGCTATCAGAATCTATCGCTGATGGAGATTGCCGAGCTGGTGCGGCGCGTGGTTGGCGAGGAGATGCCCGACCGCAAGGCGGTCGACATCGTCACCACGCCGACCGACGATGTGCGC
Organism: uncultured Alphaproteobacteria bacterium; assembly: GCA_963725065.1. Taxonomy (GTDB): domain Bacteria; phylum Pseudomonadota; class Alphaproteobacteria; order Rhizobiales; family Xanthobacteraceae; genus VAZQ01. The sequence goes on along the minus strand of CAVRXD010000053.1, from coordinate 210,118 downwards.
TCCTATCACATCAACTCGGACAAGATAAAGCGCGTGCTCGGCTACCAGCCGCAGCACACCATCGAGGATGCGGTCCGCGAGCTCTGCCAGGCGTTTCTCGCGAGGAAGCTGCCTAACAGCATGGAAGACGACCGCTACTACAATGTCCGTCTGCTGAAGCGGCTCAAGGCGGCATGAGCAGCGGCAAGCCCGTTGCGGTCGTTACCGGCGGAGCCGGTTTCATCGGCAGCCACATGGTCGATGCTCTGCTTGGCGCAGGCTTTGCGGTCCGCGTCATCGACAATCTGGTAGGCGGTCATCGCAGCAATCTCGATCATCTCAAGGGAAATCCGGATCTTGCCTGCTACTGGCACGATATCCGGCAACTCGAGCCCGAACTCGCCGATCTTCGCCGACGCGAAATCCGTCTTCCATTTCGCCGGCATCGGCGACATCGTGCCCTCGATCGAGCAGCCGACGCAGTATATGGACACCAACGTCCAGGGCACCGTGCGGGTCCTCGAATGCGCGCGCCAGGCGCGCGTCGAGAAGTTCGTTTATGCGGCTTCGTCGTCCTGCTACGGGCTGGCCGCCGTGCCCACAGGCGAAGACCATCCCATCGACCCGCAATATCCGTACGCGCTCTCCAAATATCAGGGGGAACAGGCGGCCTTTCACTGGCACCGGGTATATGGGCTTCCGGTCAACTCGGTCTGCATCTTCAATGCCTATGGGCCGCGCGTGCGTACGACCGGCGTGTATGGTGCGGTCTTCGGCGTATTCTTCCGGCAGAAACTTGCGGGCAAGCCGTACACCGTTGTCGGCGACGGTACGCAGCGCCGCGACTTCATCTACGTGACCGACGTGGCGCAGGCGTTTCTGGCCGCGGCCCGGACCCCGATCAGCGGGGAGCGCTTCAACGTTGGGGCTGGCAATCCGCAGTCGGTCAACCGGCTGATCGAGCTTCTCGGCGGCGATGTGGTGTACGTGCCCAAACGTCCGGGCGAGCCCGACTGCACCTTCGCGAACATCGCCAAAATCGTCGCGCAACTGGGGTGGAAGCCGGTCGTCCCGTTCGAGGACGGCGTACGCCGGATGCTGGTCGACATCGACCGCTGGCGCGACGCCCCGCTGTGGGATCCCGACCGCATTGCAGAGGCGACCAAGACCTGGTTTCAGTACCTCGGCAAGCAGAGCGCCTGAGGCCTTTCATGCTGGAACTGCTTGACCGCTATCGCCACAAGATCAAATCGGCGGAAGAACTGCGCGACATCATCGGCCCGCGTCCGCGCAAGAAGCGCGTGATCATGTGCCACGGCGTGTTCGACGTGGTCCATCCCGGCCATATCCGCCATCTGCTGTACGCCAGGAGCAAAGCCGACCTTCTGGTCGCGAGCATCACAGCGGACCATCACATTACGAAGGGAACGCACCGGCCGCACGTGCCGCAGGACCTGCGCGCGGTAAATCTGGCCGCTTTCGAGGTGGTCGACTACGTCGTCATCGACAAGAATGCCAAGCCGATCGAGAACATTCGCATTATCCAGCCCGACTATTTCGCCAAGGGTTTCGAGTACACGGCAAGCGGCATGCCGGTTAAGACCGCGGAGGAGGCCGACGTCCTCCAGTCCTACGGCGGCGAGATCATCTTCACACCCGGCGACATCGTATATTCGTCCTCGAATCTCATCGATCTGGCGCCGCCGTCGATCAAGCTCGAAAAGCTCCAGATCGTCATGGAGCGGAACTGCATCACGTTCGACAAGCTGCGGCAAACACTCGACGCCATGACGGGTCGCCGCGTCCATGTCGTGGGTGACACGATCGTGGACAGCTATACCCACTGTGCGATGATCGGCGGTCAGACCAAGACGCCGACAATGAGCGTGCTGTTCGAGCGCAAGGTCGACTATGTCGGCGGCGCTGCGATCGTGGCAAAGCACCTTGCGGCGGCTGGCGGCCGGGTGACGTTTTCGACCGTGCTCGGAGACGACAGCTACCGGGACTTCGTCACCGACGATCTCAAGGATGCCGATATCGAAGTGCATGCGGTGATCGATCGTTCACGGCCGACGGTCAACAAGAATGCGATCGTCGTCGGGGGCTACCGGCTTCTCAAGGTGGACACGCTCGACAACCGTTCGATCTCCGACCAGATACTCGAAGAGATCACCGGGGCGATCAAGAAAGTGCCGACCGATGCGGTCGTATTCGCGGATTTCCGCCACGGACTTTTCAACCGCCGCACCATCCCCGAACTGGTGCAGGCGCTGCCCGAGGGCTGTTTCCGGGTCGCGGACAGCCAGGTCGCAAGCCGCTGGGGCAACATCACCGACTTTCAGGGCTTCGATCTGATCACGCCCAATGAGCGCGAAGCGCGGTTTGCCCTCGGCGACCAGGATTCCGGCATTCGTCCGCTGGCTTCGAACCTCTATGATTCGTCGCGCTGCAGGCTGCTCATCCTGAAGTTGGGCGAGCGCGGCGTGCTGGCGTGCTGCAATTCGGACCATGAGTCGCTCGACAGCTTCTTCGTCATCGACAGTTTCGTGGATCGGCTGATCGACGCGGTTGGTGCGGGCGATGCGCTGCTCGCCTATTCAACGCTCGCGATGCTCGCGGTCCGGGATCCGGGCATTGCGACGATTCTGGGCTCGATGGCCGCAGCCGTCGAATGCGAATGCGACGGCAACATCCCGGTGACCGCCGACGATCTGCGCTCGAAGATCGACATCATCGAGCGGCAGATGGCCCCCGATTGAGCGTTTCACCGATGCGGGTCGTGGTCGCGGGCCTCGGAGTTCAAGGTCACAAGCGCCGCCGGATCGCCGGCGCCGACTTTGTCGCGGCTGTCGATCCGGTCAACGAAGAGGCGCGCTACCGGACGATCATGGACGTTCCGCTCGCGGATTATGACGCCGTCCTGGCCTGCATCCCCGACGAGCCCAAGATCGACATCCTCACCTACTGCATCGGCAATGGCAAACACGTGCTGGTCGAGAAGCCGTTGTGGGCGAAGCACGAAAGCGAAATCACGGCACTCGAGGCGCTGGCGCGCCGCAATGGCGTCGTTTGCTATACCGCTTACAATCACCGTTTCGAGCCGCATTTCGTACGCATGCGCGACCTCATCGCCAGCGGCGAACTCGGTACGATCTATTCCTGCCGCATGTTCTACGGCAATGGCACGGCGCGGCTGGTGCGCGATTCGGCCTGGCGCGATCAGGGGGCGGGCGTGCTGCCCGATCTCGGCTCTCATCTCCTCGACACCTGTCGCTTCTGGTTCGGGGATATCGAAGACCGGTTCCAATTCGTGGGTGTTCACGGCTTCGAGAACCGCGCTCCGGATCATGTCGTCATCCATCGCGAGGAAACCCTGCCGCGGATCGAATTGGAAATGACGCTCCTGATGTGGCGCAACCATTTCACCTGCGACATCCTCGCCGAAAGCGGTTCGGCGCATATTCAGTCGCTGTGCAAATGGGGGCCGTCGCAATTCACCCAGCGCACGCGGCTCCTGCCGAGCGGCCGTCCGCCGGAGGAGAGCTGGACCCTCGTGCAAGACGATCCGACCTGGGCGCTCGAATACACGCACTTCAAGGCTTTGTGCAGCTCAGGGGCGAAGACCGACTTGGCGAACGACGTCTGGCTCCATCGCGTGCTGCAGCGTCTGGGCGCCGAGGCGACAGCCCCGAGAGGTGCGCGATGAAGCCGCCGGTCGTAGGTTTCGCCGGCATGACCCATCTCGGCCTCGTCTCGGCGGCGTCCGTTGCCGGACGCGGCTTTGACGTCGTGTGTTTCGATGCCGATGGTGCGGTTATCCGCCGCCTGGCACAACAGGACTGGCCGGTGCTCGAGCCTGGGCTCGACGAATTGATCCGCAGCAACGCGGGGAGACAACGTTTCACCGACGCAAAGGCTGATCTCAGGGGCTGTGATGTCGTCTACGTCGCGCCCGATGTGCCGACCGACGACCAAGGTACGAGCGACGTCTCGGGATTGACGGCATTGATCTGCGACGTTGCGGCAACGATGAATCCCGATGCGGTCATGGTCGTGCTCTCGCAGGTGCCGCCGGGCTACACCCGTGCGCTCGGCGTGTTGCCGCCGCAACGCCTTTACTATCAGGTCGAGACGCTGGTCTTCGGCCAGGCGGTCGAGCGGGCGACGAAGCCGGAGCGGACCATCGTCGGCTGCGCCGACCCGGCCGCGCCGCTGAACCCACGCTTTCGCGCCGTGCTCGATGCATTCGGTTGCCCGATCCTGCCCATGCGCTACGAAAGCGCCGAGCTGGCCAAGATCTCGATCAATTGCTGCCTCGTTGCCTCGGTCACGGTCGGCAACACCTTGGCGGAGTTGTGCGAACAAATCGGCGGCGACTGGTCGGAAATTGCTCCGGCGTTGAAGCTCGACCGCCGCATTGGCGCCTATGCCTATCTCACGCCCGGCCTCGGCATCGCCGGTGGCAATCTCGAGCGCGATCTCGCCACGGTGCAGCGCCTGTCCGACACCCACGGCACCGAGGCGGGACTGGTCTCGGCCTGGCTGCGCAACAGCCGGCACCGACGGGATTGGCCGTTGCGGCAACTGCATGAACGCGTCCTGTCGCGGGTCGGCGAGCCCGTCATCGGCGTTCTGGGCGTGACCTACAAGGAGAACACCCACTCCATCAAGAATTCCCCCGCGGTTGCGTTGATCAAGGAGCTCGGGAGTTTCCGGCTGCGCGTATTCGACCCCGCGGTGCGGGCCGCGTCGGAATGGCATCCGCGCATGACAGTGGCGGAGGACGCGCTGTCGCCTTGCGATGGCGCCGACGCCCTCGTCATCATGACTCCCTGGCCGCAGTTTCGAGCGCTCAAGCCTGGCGATATCGCTGCGCGGCTGCGTGGGTGCGTTGTGATCGATCCCTTTTCGATGTTAGACCGTGCCGCGACGGCTGCCGCAGGCCTCGAACATGTCGTACTAGGAGCGCCTTTGCCGGTGCACGCATGATGCTGTCTCACGTTCATAACCGTCCCCGCATGCCCGACCGGGTGGTCGTGCTGGGAGCAAGCGGGTTCCTCGGCCGCGGCCTTGCCCGCGCGTCCGCGGCAGCGGGGATCGAAACCATCGGGCTCGGCTCGCGCGAGGTTGATCTGGCGGACGCCGCGGGCGGCGCGCGGCTCGCCGAGCGGCTGCGGCCGCGCGACGTGGTCGTGTTCCTGTCGGCGCTCACGCCCGACAAGGGCCGCGACTCCGGCACGCTGATGCGAAATCTCGCCATGTGCCGGGCAGTCTGCGAGGCCACCCGTGCGGTCGACATCGCGCAACTCGTCTATGCCAGTTCCGATGCGGTCTACTCCTTTGCGACGACATTGATCTCGGAGGCGACGCCGCCGGTTCCGACCGACCTCTACGGAGTCATGCACCGGGCGCGAGAGCTGATGTTGGCGAGCGAGGCAAAGGCACCCGTGGCGGTCCTGCGTCTGACTGCGATTTATGGCGCCGGCGACACCCACAATTCGTACGGGCCGAACCGCTTCATGCGCCAGGCGCTCAAGGAGGGGCGCATTGCGCTGTTCGGCAATGGCGAAGAGACCCGCGATCACTTGCATGTCGACGATGCGGTCAATCTTCTCCTCAAGGTGATCTCGCACGGATCGACGGGCCTGCTCAATTGCGCCAGCGGACTTTCCGAGACGTTTCGATCGGTTGCCGAGATGGTCGCCGGCCGGGCTGGCCGGCCGGTCGAGATCGCCACCTCGGCGCGACAAAATCCCGCGACTCATCGGCATTTCGACACCACCAATCTCCTGCGCGCCTTTCCGGGCGTGCGCTTCAGGGCGCTTGATGACGGTTTGGCGCTGACGTTCGCCGACATGAGGGCCGCGGCCAGTGCCTGAGATCAATCTGCTTTCGAAATATCCGCGTGCGAAGCGCAATCTCGTTGCTCGCAAGCAAGGACAGGCGGAGAACCGGATCATCGCCAAGCGGTTCGGCCGCGAATATTTCGACGGTACGCGCGACCAGGGTTACGGAGGATACCGTTACGACGGCCGCTGGCTCCCGATTGCGCGCGACATTGCCGAGCATTTCAATCTCAAGCCCGGCGACCGTGTGCTCGACATCGGTTGCGCCAAGGGTTTTCTGTTGCGCGATCTCATGGCGGTCGTTCCGGGTCTGGAGGCGTGGGGGCTCGAAATCTCGCAATATGCGATCGAAAACTGCCACCCCGATGCCCGCGGGCGGATCGTGTACGGTAGTGCGCAGGCGTTGCCATTCGCGAGCGGTAGCTTCGCCGCAGCGCTTTGCATCAATGTCGTGCACAATCTCGGCTACGACGCCTGCGTAGAGGCAGTGCAGGAGATCGAGCGCGTCGCGCCGGGCCGTGGCTACATCCAGGTCGACGCCTATCGCAACGACGATGAGCGCGACGCTTTTCTCGACTGGGTGCTCACGGCCGAGACCTTCGGCAAGCCGGACATGTGGCATCGGCTGTTCGAGCGCGCTGGTTACAGCGGCGACTATTATTGGACGATCCTCGAGGTCGATCCCGAATGGACGGTGCGCAGCGCTGCGCCCGGCTTTGAGGACCATCAGGAGCCCGGACGATGAAGAAGACTTATGCTGTGCTCGGCGGAGGCGGGTCTTTCGGACTCCACACGTCGAAATATCTGCTTGACCATGCCGATCCTGCCAAGGTCATCGCGGTCGGTCGCAACCTGCCCAAGGACGAATGCTTCACACTGGGCATCGGCGACGGCGATCCGCGTTACAGCTATCACGCCTATCACGTGAACTACGAACTCGATCTGCTGATGGAGTTGCTAGACCGCGAGAAGCCGCAGGTGATCATCAATTTCGCCGCGCAAGGCGAAGGCGCCACGTCCCTGAAGCACTCGTGGCGCTATTTCGAGACCAACTGCGTGGCGCTCGTCAAACTCACCGAGCAGCTTCAGTCCCGCGACTATCTCGAGCGCTTCATCCAGATCGGCACGTCGGAACTGTATGGTTCGGTTGAGCATGCGGCCAAGGAGGACGAGCCGATCAAGCCGACGAGTCCCTATGCGGCCTCGAAAGCAGCCTTCGACATGCATCTCATGTCGGTTCATCGGTTCTTGAAATTTCCCATGAACATCATCCGCCCGTCAAACGCCTACGGACCCGGGCAGCAACTCCACCGCGTCATCCCGAAAACCGTCATATGCGGCCTCACCGGGCGCAAGCTCCCACTGCACGGCGGCGGTCGTGCCGAGAAATCCTACATCCACAATCGCGATCTAGGCCGGGCGATCCATATGGTGGCGGAAAAGGCGCCGCTAGGAGCCGTCTACAATGCCGGTTCGAAGGAGCCGACCTCGATTCGCCGCGTGGTCGAGCTCGTGGCGGACGCGCTGAAAATGCCGTTCGACCAACTGTGCGAGGTGACCGGCGACCGCCAGCACCAGGATTCGCGCTATTGGCTCGACAGCTCGGCCATCAAGCGCGACGTCGGGTGGGAGCCGCAGATCAGCTGGGAAGAAGGCATGCGCGAAATGGTCGATTGGGGGCGCAAATATCTGCCGCAGCTCAAGACCCTCCCGACCGACTTCGTCATGCGGGCCTGATGCTTGCGAGCGAGGTGCCCGCGTGTCCAACTCTTCCGGCGCGTTTCTCGGTTCCCATACCACGCTGCGGCCTAACCATGCGGTGGCAGCGCTGTTGCAACTGTCGGACGGCCGCTACCTGATGCAGCTGCGCGATTCCAATCCGGACATCTTTTATCCTGAGCACTGGGGGTGCTTCGGAGGTGCAGTGGATGCTGGCGAAGCGCCAGGTGCTGCGCTGGCACGGGAGCTCAAGGAGGAACTCGCGGTGAGCGTGGTCCCCTCCGATGTGACCCGCTTCACCGAATTCACCTTCGATTTCGGCTTCGCGGGCGACGGCATCCGGCTGCGGACTTATTATGCCGTGACCCTGCCGCAAACGGACCTCCGCGGGCTCGTGCTCGGCGAGGGCGCCGATCTCGCCGCGTTCGAGGCCGAGAGCCTGCTTGCAATGCCCCGTGTGGTCCCGTACGACGCTTTCGCGTTATGGATGCACCATGCACGCGGGCGGATTGCGTCGCCCCACCGGGTGGCGGGAGATGCGTGCTAGGATGGGTTCCGTTCCAAAGGAACCGGAAGCAACCTTAACAAGGTCGTGTTGACGCGGTCTCGACTCGAGCAGGGCCTACCTCGCGGAAGGCGCCATAGCGGATGTTGAACGAATGACGATCATCTCACCTCGCCCCCGATCTTCGCCCGGCCGTATCGATCGGACACAGCCGTCGATGTTGCCGCGGGACGAGCGCCTCGCGCTTTACCGCTCCATGCTGAAGATTCGCCGCGTCGAGGAGCGCGTCCAAGCGCTCTACCCGGAAGGGGACATGCGCTGCCCCACGCATTTCAGCATCGGCCAGGAGGCGGTGGCCGCCGGCGTGTGCCGGAGCTTGCGTCTGGAAGACCACGTCATCAGCGCCCATCGCTCTCACGCTCACTACATCGGCAAGGGCGGCAATCTGCGCGCGATGTTCGCCGAGCTTTATGGCAAGGTCGACGGCTGTGCCTCGGGCAAGGGGGGCTCGATGCACCTCATCGATCTCTCCGTCAATTTCCTCGGTTGCGTTCCGATCGTCGGCAGCACGATCCCGATCGGGGTCGGCGCCTCGTTCGGTGCGATGCTGCAGGACCGCGCCGCCGTCACGGCGATTTTCTTCGGCGATGCGGCGACCGAGACCGGCGTATTCCACGAGAGTGTGAACTTCGCGGCCGTGCATCATCTGCCCGTGCTGTTCGTCTGTGAGAACAATCTCTACTCGGTCAACACGCCGCTCGATGTGCGTCAGCCGGGAAACCGTACCATTGCCGACCTGGCGCGCGGCCACGGCATCAAAAGTTCTCAGCACGATGGCCAGACGGTCGAGACCGTCGACGCCGTCGCGGCCGACGCCATCGCCGGTATGCGCGACAATGGCGGTCCCGCGCTGCTCGAATTCATCACCTATCGCTGGCTCGAACATTGCGGTCCCCTCGGCGATCTGCATCTCGGGTATCGCTCGCAAGAGGAGTTCGATGCCTGGTCCGCGCGCTGTCCCATCAGCCTGTACCGCAAGGTGCTTGAGGATGACGGCATGATCGACGAGGCTGCGCATGTGGCCATGGATGCCGAGATCGCGGTGGAGATCGACGACGCGGTCGCGTTTGCCCGCAAGAGCCCGTTTCCGGAGCGGACGGAACTCAGCCGGCACATGTTCGCCTGATCGGTCGCTCCATGATCAACCGCCAGCTCAAGTTCTCCGAGGCCATCCACGAGGCGATCGACATCTGCCTCGAGCGCGACCGCAAGGTCTATCTGATGGGTTTGGGCGTGCCCGATCCCATCGGCGTGTTCGGCACCACCACGGGGCTGCAAGAAAAGCACGGCAAGAAGCGCGTGTTCGACATGCCGGTGGCGGAGAACGCCATGAGTGGCGTTGCGCTCGGCTCGTGCCTGGTGGGAATGCGGCCGATCATGACCCACATGCGGCTCGAATTCGCCATGACCGCGATGGATCAAATCTGCAATCAGGCCGCCAAGTGGCACTACATGTTCGGCGGCCAATCCAAGGTGCCGCTGACGATCCGCATGCTGGTCGGCCGCGGCTGGGGGCAGGGGCCGCAGCACTCCCAAAGCCTGCATGCGTGGTTCGCGCATATTCCCGGCCTCAAGGTGGTCATGCCGTCGACGCCCTACGACGCCAAGGGGCTGCTCATCGCGAGCATCGAAGACGACAATCCTGTGGTCTTCTTCGAACACCGCTGGCTGCACAACATCCACGGTCCGGTGCCTGAGGGGCACTATACGGTGCCGCTCGGTGAGCCGCGGCTGGTCACCGAAGGCGGCGACGTGACCATCGTGGCCGCTTCCTATGCCACGTTGGAGTCGATCAAGGCCGCGCGTGAGCTGGAGCGGGAGGGCATCAAGGCCGAGGTCATTGATTTGCGGACGCTGGTCCCGCGCAATGACGCGGCGATCCTTGCCTCGGTGCAGAAGACCGGCCGGCTGGTGGTCGTGGACCAGGGGACGCTGACGGGTGGGTTCGCGGGCGAGATCGTGGCGAGGGTGACCGAGCAGGCGTTCGGCTCGCTCAAGGCCGCTCCAATCCGCGTGACGTTGCCCGATATTCCGACGCCGACGACACGCGCGCTGTCAAATTATTATTACCCCACCCCCCGCCATATCGTAGCGGCGGTGCATCGGACGCTCGGGATGATTGCCGATGACGCGCGAGACGATCCCTGGGCCGGCATCGAGCCCGGGGACAAGACCTTGGACGTGCCGGACAAGTCGTTCACCGGACCATTCTGATGTTCGCTTTCGACGCGAGCTTCTGGCGCGATCGACGTGTCCTTGTCACCGGGCATACCGGCTTCAAGGGGGCGTGGCTGGTGCTCTGGCTGACCGGCCTTGGCGCGCGGGTCACCGGGCTCTCACTGCCGCCGCACACCGATCCCAGCCTGTTTGCGCTCTGTGCCGAAGGCAGCTGCACGGATCGCTACGGCGACATCGCGGATCCGGCGATCGTCGCGCGCGCGCTGGCAGACTGCGAGCCCGAGATCGTCATCCACATGGCCGCCCAGGCCCTGGTGCGGCCGTCTTATCTTGATCCTCTGGGCACCTACGCCACCAATGTGATGGGAACCGCAAACGTGCTGCAGGCGGTGCGCTCCGTGCCGAGTGTGCGCGCGGTCGTCGTGGTGACGAGCGACAAGGTCTATGAGAACGATGGCGCCGGTCGCCCGTTCATCGAGGACGACCGGTTGGGCGGACACGATCCCTACAGCAACTCCAAGGCATGCGCCGAGCTCGTCACCAATTCCTTCCGGCAATGCTTCTTCTCGGGCCGGTGCCACGTTGCGACGGCGCGCGCCGGCAACGTCATCGGCGGCGGGGACTGGTCGCCGTACCGCGTCGTCCGCGATATCGTCGAGGCTTTCGAGGCCGGCGCGCCGGTCGCGCTACGCTATCCTCAGGCGGTGCGGCCGTGGCAGCACGTGCTTGATCCGCTCGCGGGCTATCTGATGCTGGCGCAGGCGATGGCGACCGATGCCGTGCGCGTGCCTGCGGCCCTGAACTTCGGCCCGGATGCGGAGAGCTTCCGCTCGGTTTCCGATCTGGTGCAGGCGTTCACCGTGCGCTGGGACGGGCGCCCCGGCTGGCGCCTTGACGCCGGCGACCATCTGCACGAGGCGTCGCTCCTCACGCTCGACGCGACGCGTGCGCGCACGCTTCTGGGCTGGCGGCCGTTGCTCTCCTTCGACGAGGCGGTGGCGTGGACCGCCGATTGGTATCGGGCGTTCCGGGACGGCGAGGACGTCGGCGCGGTCACGCGTCGGCAGATCGAGCTGTTCTCGGCAGGACTGCGCCGGCTGGCAGACGAGCGCATGCCGTTACGGGGGACAGCGTGAAGGTCGTTATCCTCGCGGGTGGGTTGGGCACGCGACTGGCCGAAGAGACCATCACGGTTCCCAAACCGATGGTCCAGATCGGCCAGCATCCGATTCTCTGGCACATCATGAAGTTCTACGCTTCGTATGGCTTCGAGGAATTCGTGGTGGCGCTCGGCTACCGGGCCGAGGTGGTGAAGAACTTCTTTTTGCATTTCGCAGACATGGCGAGCGACCTCACCGTCGATCTCGGCGCCGGGACGGTGGAACGTCGCCGACGTCACCAGGAGACCTGGAAGATTCATCTGATCGATACTGGGCTCGAGACACTTACCGGCGGCCGCGTCCGGCGCCTGGCGCCGCTGCTCGGCGGCGGAACCTTCATGCTGACCTACGGCGACGGCGTGTCCGACGTGCCGCTCGACCGTCTCCTGGCCTTTCACAAGAGCCATGGAAAGCTCGCGACCGTTACCGCGGTCCCGGCGCTGGCTCGCTTCGGCAACATCATCTTCGAGGGTGATCGGGTCGCCGACTTTGCCGAGAAACGCATGACCGACGACGCCTGGATCAACGGCGGCTACATGGTGATGGAGCCGCGGGTTCTCGACTATCTCAGCAGGGACGAGGATGTGCTCGAGGTCGACCTGTTGGAGCGCCTTACCAGCGACGGACAGCTTGCCGGCTATAAGCACGAAGGTTTCTGGCAGTGCATGGACACGCTGCGCGACAAGCAGGGGCTTGAGCGGCTGTGGGCGGCGGGAACGCCGCCCTGGAGGCGCTGGTGAGCCCTGTGGGCGGGGAGCCATCGCGGCTGCAGTGTCGATCCTGCGGTCAGGCTGATCTCAGGCAGGTGCTCGACCTCGGTCGGGTGCCGCTCGCCAATGCGCTACTGACTTCCGAGCAATTGAACGAGCCCGAAGACCGCTTCCCGCTGGAGCTCTATTTCTGTCCGCAATGCGCGCTGGTGCAGATCGGCGAAACGGTGCCGCCCGAGCGGCTGTTCCGTGACTACGCCTATGCCTCCTCGTTTTCCGATACCATGGTCGAGCATGCGCGCACGCTGGTCGAGGCGCTGATCGTCCGCCGCGGTCTCGGCCCGGCAAGCCTCGTGATCGAGGTCGCGAGCAACGATGGATACCTGCTGCAGTTCTACAAGCAGGCCGGCATCCCGGTGCTCGGCATCGAGCCCGCGGCCAACATCGCTGAGCTTGCGGTCAAGGCCAAGGGCATCCCGACGCTAGTTGAGTTTTTCGACGAGCAGCTTGCCGGGCGGCTCGCAGCGGAAGGCAAGCTCGCCGACGTCATCCACGCCCATAACGTCTTCGCGCATGTTCCCGATCCCAATCGATTCGCGGGCGGCATCAAGCGGCTGCTCAAGCCGGACGGCGTAGCCGTGGTCGAGGCCCCGTATGTGGGCGATCTCATCGCCAAGCTGGAATTCGACACGATCTATCACGAGCACTTCAGCTACTATTCCGTGAGCGCGGTCGAGGCACTTTGCCGGCGTCATGGCCTCGTCGTAGCCGATGTCGAGCTGGTGCCGATCCACGGCGGTTCGCTGCGGCTGTTCATCGCGCATGCGGGCCAGCCTCAGTCCGCACGCGTCGTCGAATTGCTGGCAAAGGAAAAAGCCGAAGGCCTGCTGGCCTTCGAACACTACCGCGACTTCGGCGATCGGGTTGCCCTGCTCAAGCAACAACTGCTGGCGCTGCTGCAGCGGCTGCAAGGGGAGGGGCGCCGCATCGCTGCCTATGGCGCTTCCGCCAAGGGAAGCACATTGATGAATGCGTTCGGGATCGACGCGCGGCTGATCGAGTTCGTGGTCGACCGCTCGAGCCTCAAGCAGGGCCGCTTCACACCGGGCAACCACCTGCCAATTCTTCCGACGGAACAGCTGCTCGAGCGAAGGCCGGACTACGTTCTATTGCTGACCTGGAACTTTTCCGACGAGATTCTCGCCCAGCAGAACGAGTTCCGTGCGCGCGGCGGCAAGTTCATCGTCCCGGTTCCCGAGGTGACGGTGAAGTGAGCGCGCAGCGCTGCTCAATCCAAGCCCAGCAGAGTCTCCCCGGCGCGCTTCTATTTGGGCTTGCGCGCGATGGTGCCGATGTTGCCCAGCTTAAGTCCTAGCAACGGAGCGGTCCCCTCGGGAACGAGGCGTTCGGGCAATCCGAATACGGTCAAGCCGGCACGCAGCAGGAACGGCAACGGGAAATAGTTTGTCGTCTTGATGATCTCGACCACCTCAAACCCGCTCGTTTGCAGCAGCGTCGCGATCGAGTGCTGCGAGTACAGCTGCGGATGCTGCAGCGTGTAGGGCGGCCATCGTCGTCCCAGCATGCGTGCGAGCATCGATGCGCAGTCGTGCGTGACAATGAAGATGATGCCGCCCGGCTCGAGGCTGGTTCTGATCTCCCGAAGGAAGTCGGCGGGCCGAAGTAGATGATCGAGCACATGGATCATGACCGCCGTGGACACGCTCTGCGACGGCACATCGGAGGCACGAAAGATTTCCGCGCTGATGGTGTGGCTGCGGCCGCCAAAATTGTCGGCCAATGACTGGTGCACCTCGCGGTTCGGTTCGTACAGCCAGAAGTGATCGAACGAGCCACCCTTTGCAAACTCCGACGCAAACAGACCGATGTCCGGCCCGATTTCTAGGAAATTCCCGGCCATCCGGCTGTGCCGGCGGAGCAGACGGATATAATCGTCCTGCGTGCGTTTGCGGGCGGTCAGCGGAACGGAAGCCATGTTCTCGGCTTGCCGGCCATACAGCCCGTCGAGCTGGCTCTGCCGGTAATAGGTCGGGCAGAACTTGGCGCTGCAATTCGGGCACTCGAAATAGGTGAAGAAAACCCGCTTATCGGTGTAGCCGGAGAGGAACTCGCCGTGCTGATCGGGACGCAATGTCTCCGCCGGCGGTGAAGAGGCGACGCTCGGTCGGGCGCTCGCCGCCGGCGCACCGCAGCAGGGGCAGGACCCGATGCGAAGGTAGTCGCCAATCGAGACGTCGCCGGTCGGCGTTGCGTGGTCCACGTGGGCGCGCCCAACGCCTTCCGATCCGGACTGTTGAATTTGGCTCATGGTTGCGTGGTGCGTTGCTGGAATGAGGGCAATGGACGGCGTCTTGGTATGGAGTTACTCGCTCCCGTTGTAAAGGCGCGCGGGTTATGGTCCGCAACTCGGGATCGCCGGGCGGTGGGTCGGCCCAGTTGCAGCCAGGCTTCGCAACCGACGACGATGCTTAGAGTTTGAAGGCCCGGGCGGCGTTGCCGCCGAGGATGGCATCACGTTCGGACGGAGCGAGCTCGGTCAGCCCTTGGATGAACTCGGCGGGACGCGCGTCGCGCATCGGGGAGGGATAGTCGGTGCCGAACAGCACGCGATCGGCGCCGACCAGCCGGATCAGATCCATGACGATCTGCGGGCTCTCGATGATGCAATCGTAGTAGAAGCGCTTGAGATAGATGGTTGCCGGGCGCTTGGCCTGTGCGAGCTGCGGCATCCGCTCGACGGTGCGGTCGAGCCGCATGATGCCCCATGGCACATTGCCGCCGGCGCGCGGCAGCATGACGTCGAGCTTGGGGAAGGCATCGAGCACGCCGCCAAGAATGAGCGAGTAGCCTGCGATCCCGATCTCGACCGGGTTGCCCAGAAGGTTGCTGAGATAATATTTGCTCATGCGTTCACCGCCGAGCGGTGCCACCGGATGGGTGAAGATCGGCCAGCCGAGCTCCTCGCACTTGGCGTAGATCGGAAAGAACGCCTTCTCGTCGAGATTCTTGCCGTTGATCGCGGTCGCCATCATGACGCCGCGCAGTCCCGGCAGCTTCCCCGCCCGTTCGAGCTCCTCGAGCGCGAGTTCAGGCTGCTGCATCGGCAGCATGGCCAGCCCGACGAAGCGATCGGGATACTTGCGATGCGCCGCCGAGCAGGCGTCATTGTAGGTTTGGGCGAGCTTGAGGCCGAACGCCGGCGGAGCCCAATAAACCATCGGAGCCATGAGCGAGAGCACCTGCGCATTGATGCCGGTCTCGTCCATGGATTTGATGCGGCTTTCGAGATCGATGTAGTTCGGGCTGAACACCGCGCCGATGCCTCCGGCATTGAACGTGATGCCGCCGCGGTCGTTGCGCCCGATGCGGGCGCCGGCGGCTTCTCCTTCGTTCTGGACGAGCTCCACCCACTGCGCGGGGTACCAGTGGGTGTGCGCGTCGATCACACGCCGCTCGGTCTGACCGGATGCGTCGATGCGGCTGAACATGATTCCGCCGCTCGCTGCCGCAGCTCCGATCAGGAAATCGCGCTTGGTCATCGCCATGGTTGGCCCCCGTGCCGACTTTTTTGTTTGATGGCCGCACCCACGCGGCGGCCGCGGATCATTTTGCGCGCCAAGTCCGAACGGAATACATGCGATGCACCCCGCGCATGCCAGGCTACGCAGATTTGCTTATACCGGACTCGGCGCCTGTTCGCCTCGTGACGGTGCTCTGCCGCCAAGCCGGGGGACAGCGGCAGCATCTGCCGCTGTCCCGCTGCGGCGCCGCTCAGTTGATGGCGAAGCAGTAGAACAGGCCGTCGCCGCCCGTGCTCTTCAAATCGGCCTGGCTGCAGCCGCCATCCGGGCCGCGCGAGGGATGCGATGAATTCCAGGACTTCGAAGCGTCATCGTCGCGCAGTCCCTGCCGGTCGTGGTGCCCGACCATTGCCGCGCCTGCGCCGCTCTTGGTCCAGTTGCCACAGGTGCGGTCTTCACCAGCGGCAAACGCCCGCCCGTCCGGCTGCGAGCCGGTCAGGACGTCGTGGCGGTTGGGCGTTTCGGTGCGGCCGTTCACCGCCTCGCCCTTCTCGTTTAGGGCGGTTTGCTTGCTGATCTTATTGTTGGCGCTGTGGAGATCATCGACGTTCTGCGCGATGGTCTCGCCCTTGGCATTCTTCCAAGGTCCGGGACCGATGCGATCGCGCGCATTGACCGCCTGCGCGCCGCCGCTCGCCTGCGTGCTCAGATAGGCGCGCCAGGTCTTGCTGCCGGCCCCGCCGGCCTGCGCCAGTTGCTGGCAGAGCCGGTCGGCACCTTCGAGCCCACCGAGGTCGGCACCCTTGCCTGGGCCGGCGCTGGTGAGGAAAAACGTCATTGTGCTGGCCTGCTGCGCCTGCACGGCGGCAGTCGCGCCCAGCGCCAGCAGCGCAACCGAGGCAAGCATCGGTACGATCGTTCGATTGTTCATTGGCAGTCCTCCCGGTCATTGGCCCAAGGTCAATTCGGCCGTGAGCGGCGCCCCCGGCTTGACCCTTTAACAACACATCTAGCACGAGATTCATCCCGGCCATGGGACATGAATCTACGCGGTCTGCTGCTGCCCGATTTTTCAGCGCGGGTGTGCGGGGGCTCAATTAGCGCGCGCCTGTTCAACTGTCAGGGCAGGGTTGATTTCTCGCTGGTCGCGCGTGCTCCGGCGCACGCTACCGCCGCCGTAGCTCTGGAATACCCCTTCGTTCATCATTGATCGCTCGCAGGAATTCTCCGGCGGTCGCGGGCTGCCACGCGCCCTTGCGCCTCGTTCTCGCCGTTTGGCCACCGCACCTATCGCACGCTCCGGTCTTTCGGAGGAACCGGTTGCTTCGCTCCGGCGTTTCCCGGTCAGCTTCCTTGGCGACCGTTGGAGGGGAGATATCGATTTTGGATCAGCTTCGAGTTGTCGGGGACCTGCCGCTGATGAACCGTCTCCCTGCGAGGTAAGAAAATGGCGACATTGGAAAAAGTCGGGACAATGTCAGGCAAGCGCTCATAGCTCTGGCGGCCCTGAGGAGGAGCCCGACTTCTCACGCGAACAGGAGTCTCCTCAATGTGCGACTATAGTTTGCACCATGTCGCGACCCGTCCTGCCAAGCTTGAGGACAAGCTGGTAACGACGAAGTTCACCAACTCCATCACCCGCGGTTTTGCGGCGGTCGGCGAGCCGCACGTCGCGGTGTGCCTGTTGCCCGGCACCGAGCTCGCTTTTGACGAGAATGTCGAATGCGAGCCGACCTTCGGCATCGGTATCCTGCCGAACAAGAAGATCGGGCAGCGCCTTGCCCGCTTCCGGCAGATCAACACCGATAATGCCGTGACCCATCACGACGCGTTCGAATTCCCGGACGGGCAGGTGGTGCTGCTCACGCGTCTGTGCGAGGGCCAACACGCCACGGTGCTGCAGTTGCCCGCCGGGACACGCTCGTCGGCCGCACAGGAGAAGGCTGCCGGAACCGCCGCTCGCGAGCCGTCGCCTTCACTCTGACCATCTGCGCGCATAGCGCAATGCGTTCAGGAAACTGAGATCGGTGTCGGCGGTCGCGACGCTGCCTGAGGAGTGCCGATCTCGGTCAGAGCCGTATAGGCTCGTCACCCTTACCGGGCGCATAGCGCAACAATAGAAAAATAGTAAGAGAGCCACCGGCCTGGGGCCGGTGGCTTCTCAGTTTTGTGGGTTCGAAACAGACGCGAATTTATGGGTCAGGAAATGAGACCAAGGTCTCGAATTTGTAACCGCACGCCTCGCATTCCCAGAGGTGTCGTACGCGTTGCCGATCCATATATTCGGACCATTCCGGCAGGAAGATCGTCTCGCCGCATTGGGCGCAGTGATTTACCAGTCTTGTCTGGACGTATTTCCGGGGGCTCTCAGTTCGGAGCTCCATGACGCTTCCTCCGCCAAGCTTCCCCCCTTTCCCGGTCGGGGATCGTAGCGAAATTGCCACCGCAAAGAAGCAGTACCCCTGACCTAATGCCGCCGTGCATCCCGACCAGCCGCGGAGCGGTGGCGTCCCCCGCGACGGGCGGGGGGAGCGCATAAAACGAGCCCGGACGCCGTTGTGCCGGGACAGGGCAGCCGGTTGGGCGGCGGAGAGCGCCGAGGAGGCGTGCCTTTCTATGTCCGTCCCAGCCGCTATAGTGCGGCGTCCAACACATCGAGGGAGATCGATATGCCTGAAATATACGTCCACGCCGTCAAGGGCCGCACGCTCGACCAGAAGCGCGCCCTGGTGAAGGACATCACCGACGCCGTGGTGAAGAATTTCGCTGTCCCGGTCGAGGCAGTGACGGTGGAAATCGTCGAATCCGAGCCGACCGCCAAGGCGAAGGGCGGGGTTCTGTTCAGTGAAATGCGGCGGTGAGCCGAACCCACCTGCGCGCAAGCGTTTCGCCCGGCCCAGCCGGGCGAAACGGTCTTCGATGATGCCGTGAGCTGCGGCGATGGCGACGGTCCCGCGATGGAATTCGGGGCCGTGCACCATTTCAGCGCGCGGCAGATGTAGTCTTCCGATCGTTCGAGCGCGGCATGGCTGATCTCGCGGGCAAGACGGCGCTGGTCACCGGCGCAGCCTCCGGCATTGGGTTGGCGACGGTCGAGCTGTTCGCCCGACGCGGCGCGACGGTGGCGCTCAACCATCTGCCGGACGATCCACGCGGCGTTGCCGCTGTCGAGCGGCTGCGTGCGCAAGGCCTTGCCGTGATCGGCGCGCCGGGCGACGTCTCGCGGCCGGACAGCGTCGAAAAAATGGTGGGCGCCGCCATCGATGCGCTCGGCCGGCTCGACTTCCTGGCCAACAATGCCGGCACCTCCGCCACCGTGGAGCCGATCCCGCCGCGCGAGCTTGACCGGCTCACCGACGATTTCTGGACCACCATCCTGGCCACCAACCTGCTCGGCCCGTTTCGTTGCACGCGCGCGGCCGCTCCGGCGCTCAGGGCCTCCGCCGGCGCCGTCTGCAACACTGCGTCGGTTGCCGGACGTAACATGCCGGGCTCCAGCATGGCCTATGGCGCCAGCAAAGCCGCCCTTATCAGCCTCACCAAGAATTTGGCCCGGGCGCTGGCTCCGGAAGCGCGGGTGAACGCGGTGGCACCGGGCTTCGTCGACACCGAATGGACGCGGGCGTGGCCCGCCGCGCGCAAGCAGGCATCGATCGAACGCACGCTACTCAAGCGCGCCTGCACGCCGGACGATATCGCCGCCGCTATCGTGTTCCTGTGCGCCGACACCGGCATGGTAACGGCGCAGACACTGGTCGTGGATGGCGGTTATTCGCTTTAGCGGGCGCAGTTTCACCTGATGTCGCTGGCTTCGGCTACCTCAACAACAACCCCGGCAGCCAGAGCGACAGTTGGGGCACATAGGTCACGAGCCCGAGCACGACCAGCATGGGAATGTAGAAGACCAGGATGCTGCGCGACACCGCCTCCATGCTCACGCGGCCGATCGCGCAGCCGACCACCATGGTCGGGCCGACCGGCGGCGTGAGCAGGCCGATGCCGAGATTGAGGATCATGACGATGCCGAAATGCACGGGATCAATGCCGAAGGTCTTGATCACGGGCAGGAAGATCGGCGTGCAGATCAGCAGCATCGGTGCCAGATCCATGAACGTGCCGAGCAACAGCAAAAGAATATTGACGTAGAGAAGGAAGGTGTACTTGTCGCTCGAGATCGCGACGAAGAATTCCGTCGCCTTGGCCGGTATCTGCATCAGCGCCATCATGTAGCCGAAGGCGATGGAGAAGCCGATCATGATCATGACCATGCCGACCGTGCGCACCACGCGCGCGATCAGCTTCGGCAGATCGTTCCATTTGCAGTCGCGGTAGACGAACATGGTGACGAAGAAGGCGTAGACGCACGCCACCGCCGCGGATTCGGTCGGCGTGAAGATGCCGGACAGGATGCCTCCGAGAATGATCACGATCGTGATCAGACCCCAGATCGCGTCGACGGCGATCTTGAGCGCCTGGCGCAGCGGGACGACCTCGCCTTTCGGGAAATTCTTCCGGTGCGCGATGACCAGAACGAGCACGATCAGCGAAAGACCGAGCAGGAGCGCCGGAATGATCCCGCCCATGAACAGCTGGGCGACGGACACCGTCCCACCGGCGGCAAGCGAATAGATGATCATGTTGTGCGAGGGCGGCAGCAGCAGCGGCTGCAGCGAGCCCGAAATGGTGACATTGACGGCGAACAGGCGTGGGTAGCCGTGCTTGATCATCTGCGGAATCATCACCGAGCCCACCGCCGCGGTGTCGGCGACGGAGGAGCCGGAGATGCAGCCGAACAGGGTTGACGCGATGATGTTCACCAGCGCCATCCCGCCCCTGATGAAGCCCACGAACACCTTGGCGAGGTTGACGAGGCGCTCCGCCATGCCGCCGACGGCCATGATCGCGCCGGCAAGAATGAAAAACGGGATCGCCAGCAGCGAGAAGCCGCTCATTCCGCCCGAGACCTTGAGCATCACCGCTTCGAGCGGAATGCCGGTCCAGAGCGCGGCGAGGATTGCGGCAAGCCCCAGCGCGTAGGCGACCGGCATGCCCGCCAGGCAGGCAACGGTGAAGCTGCCGATGAGAATGAGAACGTCCATCACCCAGGTCCGTGGCGGCGTCTATTCGGTCGAGATTTGGCTCACGGTGTCGGGCTCCGGCTGCTGGAAGAAGTCCTGCGTCAGGAGACGCTCGATCACGAACAGGACCGTCAGCGCACCGCCGACAGGGATCGGCAGGTAGGTCATGCCGGCGGTGACGAGCGGGAACTCGGCGATGCTCTGGTGCCAGGTCACGTCCACCAGCTTGATGCCCCAGACCACCATGAAGAGATTGGTCGCGAGCATGCAGATTTCGAGCAGCCAGCCCAGCACCGACTTCCAGGGCTCCGCGAGCAGTGCCGGCAGGATGCCGACGCCGATATGCAGATGCTCGCGGTAGCAGACGACGGCGGAGAGGAACGACAGCACGATCATCAGCAGAACGGCCAGCGGTTCCGGCCACGACGCCGCGCTGTTGAGCACGTAGCGGGTGAAGACGCCGTAGGGAACGATGAGGGTGATGATCACCAGGCAGGCGCCGGCGATGAACAGACACGCGCCGTTGATGGCGTCCATCGCGCGAAAGTAAGCCTGCTTCATGCCATCCCCTCGCCCACGGCGCGATCCATGAACCGGCCGGGTCGCGCGCGACGCTCAGGCGCTCACTTGAGGTCTTGAATGCGCTTGATCAGGTCGGCGTGCTGCGCACCATATTTATCCCACACCGGCTTCACCGCCGCCTGGAACGGTCCCTTGTCCTCGATCTTGATGATCTCGATGCCCGCAGCCTCGATCTGCTTGTTCGACTTCTCCTCCATGGCGTACCAAAGCTTGCGCTCATCCTGCTGCGCCTCCTTGGCGAGCTTGGTGATCAGCGCCTGGTCGTCCTGCGCGAGCGTGCTCCAGGTCTTCTTGGAGAATACCAGGATTTCCGGGATCATCAGGTGCCCGGTGAGCGAGTAGTACTTGGCATGCCGGTAGTGCTGGCCGGTGGTGTAGGTCGGAGCGTTGTTCTCGGCGCCGTCGACGACCCCGGTCTGCATGGCGTTGACGAGCTGGTCCATGCCCATGGCGACGCCGTTGCCGCCGAGCGCATTCATGGTGTCGACGAAGACCGGGTTGCCCATCATGCGAATCTTCAGGCCCTTGAGGTCATCGATCGAACGGATCGGTTTCTTGCTGTTGTAGACGTTGCGGGTGCCGGCGTTCATCCAGCACAGCCCGATCAGCCCCGCGGTTGGATGGTTTGACAGCTTCTTGAGCAGCTCGTCGCCGATCGGGCCGTCGATCACCTGCTCCATGTGCGCGTCATCGCGGAACATGAAAGGCAGATTGAACACGTTGAGCTCGGGGACCAGCGTCCCCATCGGCCCCACGCTGACGCGCGCGATGGCGAGCGCGCCGACCTGCGCCTGTTCGATCGCTTCTTTCTCGCCGCCGAGCTGCATCGACGGATACATCTGGATGCCGATGCGGCCGCCGGTGGCCGCTTCGAGCTTCTTGCCCATGCCTAGTACCGCGTCGACGGTCGGGTAGCCGATCGGGTGTACATCGGCGGCCTTGAGAACGAGCTTCTGCTGCGCGAACGCGCCCACGCCGAAATCGGTCGAAATTGCGCCGAGCGCCGTAGCGGCGCCGAGATGGAGCACAGTGCGGCGGTTCATGGTGGTCCTCCCGGATGGTTTGTTCTTGCCCGTACGCGCGGCAACGCCGGATTTGTTGATCGATCGGCGGGCGCGTGGTACGCGCTTGTCATATCATATGATGACTGACCTCCCGAGGGTGTCAAGATGATGACCAGGTCAACGATGAGCCTCTCGGTGACGCAGCCGCTGTCGGCGCGGCGGTCCTTGACCGGCGAACTGGTCGTCCGGCTGACCGACGACATCACCAGCGGCAAGATCCCGCCGGGGTCGCGCTTGCCGACCGAGCAGGAAATGATCGCGGCCACCGGCGTGAGCCGCACGGTGGTGCGGGAAGCGGTCGCTGCCTTGCGCGCGGACGGCCTCGTGGTCACGCGTCAGGGCGTCGGCGCCTTTGTCCCGGAAAATGCCCGTCCGCCGCTGCGGATTGCGTTCGACCGGCTGTCGCCGCTGCGCGCGGTGCTGGAGGTGATGGAGTTGCGCACCGGGATCGAGATCGAGGCCGCCGGGCTGGCCGCCGAACGCGCCACACCCGCGCAGGTCCGCAAGGTCGTCGACTGCTTCGACGCCATCGGCGCGGCGATCCGGCGCGGAGCGGACGGCATTGATCAGGATTTTGCACTCCATTGCAGCATCGCCGACGCAACCGGCAACCCGCAGTTCAGGCGTTTCCTGGAACACCTCGGCCGCTTCGTCATCCCGCGCCAGACCATCCGCGGCGGCCCCGGAATGCCGAGACGCGTCTACAGCGAAACCTTCCAGCAGGAGCACCGCGACATCGTGCAGGCGATCCGTGCCGGTGCGGTGGCGCAGGCGCGCGCCGCGATGCGCCGGCACCTGCACAACAGCCGCAAGCGTTATCAGCGGCTGGCCGGTAAGCTCGCCCCCGCCTGACGCTGCTTTCACATCGCAACGGGTCCATCATGCAAACGGTTCTGGTTACGGGCGCGGCTGGCGGCATCGGCGCGCGCTTGCGTCAACTGCTCAAGGGAGTCTACCGCGAGCTGCGGCTGAGCGACATCAAGCGGCCGTCCGACCTTGGCCCGGACGAAACCTTCATCGCGGCCGACCTCGCCAGCTTGGCCGAGGTCGAGCGCGCAGTCGCCGGCGTCGACGGCATTGTCCATCTCGGCGGGTTCTCGGTCGAGGGACCGTGGGATACCATCCTGCAGGCCAACATTATCGGCTGCTACAACTTGTTCGAGGCCGCGCGTCGCCAAGGCGTCGGACGGGTGGTGTTCGCATCCTCGAACCACGTCGTCGGCTTCTATCCGCGCCAGCGTCGCATCGGCGTGGACGAGCCGGTGCGGCCGGATTCCCGCTACGGCGCCAGCAAGGCGTTCGGAGAGGCGCTGGCCGCGCTCTACGCCTACAAGCACGGGCTGCGCGTGACGTGCCTTCGGATCGGCAATGTCAGCGACGTGCCGGCCGACCGGCGCCGGCTTTCGATCTGGGTCGCGCCGCAGGACCTGGTGCAGCTCATCCGCATCGGCCTTGAGCACCCGGACGTCCGCCACGAGATCTTCTATGGCGCGTCCGACAATGCGCGCGGCTGGTGGGACAACAGCGCGGCCTTCCGGCTCGGCTATCGGCCGCAATACCGGGCCGAGGAGCATAGCGCCGAGGCGCTCGCCGCCGACGCCAAGCTGCCGCCCGATGCGGTCGGCGCATGGTACCAGGGTGGGCCTTATTGCAGCGACGAGTTCGACAACGGCATCGAACGCGCCCCCGTATGAGGTGGCGTGTCCCGGACGAGCGTAGGCGAAGCCGGAGCGAAGATCCGGGACCCAGAGGCTGCGAGCACAGTGCCAGTCGCCCCTGGACCCCGGGTCTCGTGCGGCGCGCGCCGCTCTCGCCCGGGGCACGATAACTGAGACTACAAGCTGCGGCCGTCGAACGGGGTGGGCGTGAGGGCGGAGATGTCGACGTCGTCGAGGCAGCGGACATTGACTGCGACCATCTCATCGCCCTTGGGATTTTTGCCGCGCGAGAATGCCCCCACGCCGCACTGCCCGCAGAACAGATGGTGCAGGGTCTTCTTGCCGAACTGATAGTCCTTGAGGTCCTCCGCGCCCGCGCGCAACCCGAACTGCCCGGACGGTACGAACGACCACAGCGCGCCACGCTTCTGGCAGAGCGAACAATTGCATGCGGTGACGCTGCCGAGGTCGGTCGTCACCTCGAAGCGCACCTCGCCGCAATGGCAGCCGCCGGTATACGTCTTGGTTTCAGACATGGCGTGTGGCCTATTTCTGTTGAAACTCGATCCGCTTGTCCGGCCGCTCGAGATCGACGTGCAGGGCCTCGCATAGCCGGTTCGAATAATTCCACATGCCGCAGAACACCGTGAGCTCCACGATCTGTTTCTCGCTGAAGTGGTCCTTCATTGCCGCGAAAGCGGCATCGTCGTCGCGCGCCTGCATCTGCGTGACCACGTCGGCCCAGCGGATCGCCGCCTTCTGCCGCTCGTCGAGGTCAGGCGAGCTCATGTAGTCGCTGCCCTGCGCCGCCTTGATCTGGGCTTCGGTGAGCCCGAGCTTCTTGCCGAGCGGCACGTTGTGCGACATGCAATAGGCGCTCTGATTGAGCGCCGAGGTCTTGATGATGACGAGCTGCTGGATCTTCACGTAGTCCGGGTCGGTTTTCACATTGTTGAGGCGGATCAACTCGTTCGGGAGCATCCAGCCCGCCAGCGCCGCCGGCTGATGCGCCAGCACCTGGGAGAAGTTACTGATGCGGCCCCACTGCTCGACCACGCCGTCGTAGACCTTGCGGGTCTCGGCGTCGGCTTCCTCCGGCTTGATCATTTTCACGCGCGCCACGGCCATCTCCCTGTCCGCGGCAATGTAGCGGAAGCGTCGGCGTGGCGCGAGCGCGCGCTTTGTCTGCAGGCGTGGCAGAAGTTCCATCCGGACAGCCCTGCGGCTGCGGCGAGGGCAGGGGCCTTCGCCACAGGGCACGCCGGATCGTTCAGCGCGGCGAGCGGTGGCGTTGTTCCAGGGGCAGGACCGGCAGGATCAACAGATCCTCGAGCTCGAGCAGTTCGCGCAGATCACCGATCGCTTCAAGAGCATCTTCCTCGCCGGCAACAGCGCGCAGCCGGTCGTAGACCTCCCGCCACGCCTCCGGACGGCCGAGCCGGAGCGCCTCGTCGACATAGGCGCGCGCCTCGCCCAGCGAGGCGAGCCGGCGGGGCTTGGGGGTGTCCTTGACCACCAGCGGGGGATCGATGTGAAAGTTGTCCACGAATGAGGTTGTCCAGCGTGTCGTCCGCGACCGCGGGCGGCGTGAAAGAGGATTTTGCCAGAGCGTCGTCGCCGCCATTAAGCCGCGAGCGGCGGATTGCGCTCGGCGTGCTGCCTCGTCCCGTCGATGTCGATCCAGGGCTGTGCCGTCTCGCACCAGACCTCCATCGTCGGATTGAGCCAGGAGGTGTTCTCCAGCGTGCCCGCTTTGATGAACGCCAGGTCGGGCATGGCCTCGACGTGGGACACAATCGGTGAACCGCATTTTCCGCAAAACCGCCGCAGCACCGGCAGTCCGCTTTCGCCGACATCGTCGAAGGTCTTGAGCGTCTGGCCCGCGATCGTGAGGCTGTCCTTTGGCACGGCAACGATCACGTGCCGCTCTGCTTCTGGCAATGCGGACAGTGGCAGACCGCCGTCAGCAGCGGCTCGGAGTTGCAGGTGTACCTGATGCTACCGCACAAACAACTACCATTCATCTTGCTCACGGGACACTCGCTCCTCTTGCTTTCGATCAGCGCTCGCACGCACCACGACGTCAAATTCCGATGGCATGATCGCCGCAGAGTGTGTTCGGTTTCGTCCCTGCACGCTTGGGAGATATTGCCGTGTTGTTTGCAAACTTGATCTGAAACGCCGGCGCGGCGGCGCGACGTGAAACGCATCAGCGCGACGTGGCCGTTGGCTTGCACGGTGGCCTGGCCAAACGGAGAGGGCGGCATCGCCGGTGCCGGATCGCTCGATGCTCAGGCGGTCGCGACGGCAAATGCATGGCTGGCCTCCTTGAATCGCGCTGCTCGTGGGTAAGCACAACCCTCCGCGCACACCTATATCGCTCGTCCACGCCCCCGGGGGGGTTGCAAAGCGTCATCATGAGCACACGGCTCGCCAAGCTCGCCTTGATGTTTGGGAATTTCGTGATCGGGGTCGCCATCCTGGCGCCAGCCGGGATGCTGCCCGAGCTTTCGCGCGGGCTTGCGGTCACCATCCGCGAGGCCGGGCTGCTGGTAACCTTCGGCGCGGTGGTGCTGTGCGTCGGCTCGCCACTGGTGACATGGGCGACGAGCGGGATCGAGCGGCGCACGCTGTTGTCCGCCACCATCGCGGTGGTCGCGGTCGGACATGCGGCCTCCGCCTTTGCGCCGAACTACGGAACGCTGCTGGCGCTCCGCCTTGTCATGGTCGCGGTCGCCGCCATCTACACGCCGCAGGCCGCGAGCACGATCGCGCTGATCGTACCAGCGAAGGAGCGGCCGAGCGCGATTGCCTTCGTGTTCCTCGGCTGGTCGCTCGCGCTTGCCGCCGGCCTTCCGCTCATCACCTTTCTCGCCGCCCATCTCGGCTGGCGCGCTGCCTATGGCGTGCTCGCCGCGCTCGCGGCTCTAAGTCTGTTGCTGCTGGTGCTGGGAGTGCCCGAGCGCTTGGCGGGGGCCGCCGTCTCGCTCAGAAGCTGGGGCCGAATTGTCCGCAACGGTTCGATCATTCTACTTCTGGTCATCACCGCGCTCACCACCTCGGCGCTGTTCGTGATCTTCACCTATCTCGGCCCGTTACTGTTGAAGCTGCTCGATGCGGGCCCGCGCACGATCGGGACGTTCTTCGCGCTGTTCGGCGTCGCCGGCTTCATTGGCAACGTGCTGGCCACCCGCCTGGTGACGCGCCTCGGCGCCTTCGCCACCTCGTTCGTCTTCATCCTGTCGATGTTTATCGGCGCGCTGGTCTGGTCGCTGGGCGTAGGCATGCTTGCGGCGATGGCCGTGGGCATCGTGCTGCAGGGATTTGGCTTCGCGGCCGCGAACTCGATGCAGCAGGCGCGGCTGGTCGCCGCCGCGCCCGAGCTGTCCAGCGCCACCGTCGCGCTCAACACGTCCTCGATCTATGTCGGACAGGCGCTCGGCTCAGCACTCGGCGGCTTTCTGTTCGAGCACGAGCATCTGCTGGCGGTGGGCTACGCCACGGTTGTATTCTTCGGCGTGGCGCTCGCCGTGCTGGCGCTGACGCGCCGGCGGGGAGGGACGTTGGCGGCGAAGGGGTAGGTCGGGGCGCAGGGCGGAATAGCGTCAGCGTATTCCGCCATGGGACGCGCGGCTCGGCGCAATCCGCATTGCGCTCTGCCAGCGATCGCTACAGCCAGCGGCGCCCGGTGACGCCGGGGTCGCTGATGGTGCGGTTCGCGACCAGCCGATTCCAGATGAACAGGATGAGGATGGCGCCGACCGTGGCCCCGATCAGGCCGGCCCCCTGGTCGGCCCGGTACCAGCCGATGGTCTGGCCGAGGAAGGTCGCCACGAAGGCCCCGACGATGCCCAGGATGGTGGTCAGGAGAAGCCGGTCGGGTTGTTCGGCCCGGGGGACAGCAGGCGGGCGACCACGCCCGCAAGAAACCCGATGATGATGATCCAGACGATGCTCAAGGTGCCCTCCGCAGGAATGGGTCCCCAAGGCAACTGCGGCCGGCCGTTCCAGTTCTGGGCGGCGGCATGCAGCTCCGTGGAGCGGGGAAAATCCGGTTAAACTAGATGCGGCAACGTCGGCTAAAATCGGGGTGGGGGCAAGCGGGTTCTAGGGGTAGGCGGCTTTTCCCCTCAGCGTGCTTCGGGATAGCTCGGTCCCGGCCGGCGCTGTCCAATCATTCGCCTTGTTCGAAAGGAGCGTTCATGGCCATCGCCAAGCAAACGACCGCTACCGTGATTCCTGCCCTGCAATACCAGGACGCACCGGCCGCGATCGATTTCCTGTGCAAGGCCTTCGGATTCGAGAAGAAGGCGGTCTACGAGGGTGAGGGCGGCAGCATCGCCCATGCCGAGCTCACGCTCGGCAATGGCATGGTGATGCTCGGCTCGGCCAAGGAGACCGACTATGGCAAGCTGTTGGTGCGCCCGCGCCAGGTCGGCGGCGTCACCATGAGCACCTACTGCATCGTGGCTGATCCCGACGCACATTTCGCGCGCGCCAAGGCCGCGGGCGCCGAGATCACGCACGCGCCGGAGACGCAGGACTACGGCGGGCGCGACTACACCTGCAAGGACCCGGAGGGCAACGTGTGGACCTTCGGCACCTATGATCCCTGGTCGAATTCTTAGTGCGGGAACGTGCTTCTCCCACCGGGGACGTCCCCGTGCAGGCGGGAAACCATATCCCGAAGCTGGGGAGTCCTTTTCAAGGCCGATTGACACGCTGGCGCAGCGCAAGGATACCCACAGGCTCTCCTGTGCGGGCTGGGGGAGCGTTTCAGCAGGGTTCGGCATACCCCTTGCACCGCGACGATGCCGCGACGGTTCGCCCTGAATTGGCGGACTGAGGCAGCCGCCGGCTTGGCGGCTCATTCGGAAGACGACGGCCTTGAAAGACCAGATAAATGAATGATCCGGGCTCCGCTCGCGAGTTTCGAAACGTGACGCGCGAGCCGCTGCCGGCGAGCGGTCCGGCTTCGGGCGAGGAGGCGCTGGTCGAAATCAAGGCCGCCGTGCTCGCCAAGCTGGTCCTGGCGGTCGGGAAGGATGCCGGCTCGGCCACCGATCGCGATTGGTTTCTGGCCGCCGCGCTCGCCGTCCGCGACCGCATCATCCATCGCTGGCTCGCCTCGGAGCGCACCAGCCATGCCAAGGGCAGCAAGCGCGTCTACTACCTCTCGCTCGAGTTCCTGATCGGCCGCCTGCTGTCGGACGTGCTCGGCAATCTCGGCATGGCCGAGGACTTCCGCGCAGCGCTCGGAGATCTGGGCGTGGATCTCAACCGGTTGCGCTCCGCCGAACCCGACGCTGCGCTTGGCAACGGCGGTCTTGGACGGCTCGCGGCCTGCTTCATGGAGAGCATGGCAAGCCTGGGGATCCCCGCCTACGGCTACGGTATCCGCTATGACCACGGACTGTTTCGCCAGGTCATCAAGAACGGCTGGCAGCAGGAATATCCGGAGGAATGGCTGTCGTTCGGCAACCCTTGGGAGTTCGCGCGGCCGGAGGTGTTTTACGACATTCATTTCGGCGGCTTCGTCGAGACCGCACACCTTCCGGGCGGGCATGCCCGCTCGGTGTGGCGTCCCGACGAGACCATCGAGGCGGTGGCCTACGACACCCCGATCGTGGGATGGCGCGGCCGCCACGTGAACCCGTTGCGGCTGTGGACCGCCCGTGCAGTCGATCCGATGCGGCTCGACGCCTTTAACAGCGGCGATCACATCGGGGCGCTGGTCGAGCAATCGCGCGCCGAGGCGCTCTCCAAGATCCTTTACCCGAGCGATGAAACCCCGGCCGGGCGTGAGCTGCGTCTGCGGCAGGAATATTTCTTCGTGTCGGCCTCGCTGCAGGACCTGGTGCAGCGCCATCTGCGCACCGACGGCGACCTGCATTTCCTGCCGATGCGGGCGGCGATCCAACTCAACGACACCCATCCCAGCATCGCGATCCCCGAGCTGATGCGGCTGCTCGTCGACATTCATGGCCTGCCGTGGAGTGAGGCGTGGCTGATCACCATCAGCACGTTCTCCTATACCAATCATACGCTGCTGCCGGAGGCGCTCGAGAGCTGGCCGATGGATCTGTTCGAGCGCGTTCTTCCGCGCCACTTGCAGATCATCTACCGCATCAACGCCGACCATATCGAAGGCGCGCGCAGCCAGGATCCGGTGGGTTTTTCCGAGAAGATCGCTGCGATATCGCTGATCGACGAGCAGAACGGCCGCAAGCTGCGTATGGGACACCTTGCGTTCGTCGGCTCCCATCGCGTGAACGGTGTCTCCGCGCTGCACACCGATCTGATGCGCAAGACCGTCTTCCGCGATCTGCACGCGATCTATCCCGACCGCATCGTCAACAAGACCAACGGAATCACCTTTCGCCGCTGGCTCATGCAGGCAAATCCGGCGCTCGTGCGGGTGCTGCGCGACGTGTGCGGCGACGCGGTGCTGGACGATCCGTCCCTGATCGCACGCCTCGCAGAAGGAGCCGACGACAGCGCGCTGCGCGAGCGCGTTGCGGCGGCCAAGCGGGCGAACAAGATCGCGTTCTCCCGGCTGGTCGGCGACCGCATGGGCCTGCACCTCGATCCCGATGCGCTGTTCGACGTGCAGATCAAGCGCATCCACGAATACAAGCGGCAGCTGCTCAATATCCTGGAAACGGTCGCGCTCTATCGCGCGATGCGCGATGACCCGACGCGGGACTGGGTCCCACGGGTGAAAATCTTCGCCGGCAAGGCGGCAGCGAGCTACACGCGGGCCAAGCTGATCATCAAGCTGATCAACGACGTGGCGAAGGTGGTCAACGAGGACCCGGTCACGCGCGATCGTTTGCGCGTCGTGTTCCTGCCCGACTACAACGTGAGCCTGGCCGAGGTGATCATTCCCGCCGCCGACCTGTCGGAGCAAATCTCGACCGCGGGGATGGAGGCGTCCGGCACCGGCAACATGAAGCTCGGGCTCAATGGCGCGCTGACGATCGGTACCCTTGATGGCGCGAATATCGAAATCCGCGAGCGCGTCGGCGCTGACAATATCTTCATCTTCGGCCTCGAAGCGCATGAGGTCGAGGAGCGCCGCCGCCTCGGGCCCGGCGCAACGGCGCTCTCGGCGTCGCCGATGCTCGCGGGCGTCGTGGACGCAATCGAGGCCGGCATCTACTGGCCCGGCGAGGCCAGCTGGTTCGCCCCTCTGATGAACGGGCTTCGCCACGACGACCACTACATGGTGGCGGCGGATTTCGACGCCTATTTCGCGACACAGCGGCGCATCGACCAGTTGTGGCGATCGCCGTCCGATTGGACGCGGATGTGCATGATGAATATCGCCAACATGGCGTGGTTCTCCTCCGACCGTGCCATCAGCGAGTACGCGCAGGACGTCTGGCGCGTCCCCGTCACCATGCCCGCGGACGCACGAAAGTAGCGTTCGGCGGTGAACGGCCTGAGCCAGGCGGCACGCTCGGTGTGCTCGCGTCGCCACAAGGGGAGCACACCGGGTGCATGGCAACGGCGGTTCGCAGCCCAGCGAGGAGCGTCCAAGCGCAAATGTGTAGGCGGCGCTGGTGTCGTATAGCTGCCAAATTGGTATGCAATTTGCTAAACCCTGGGCGTGCCTCCTATGATCCTGCCCTGCTGTGGTGAAGTTGTGCGCAGATCAGCCCACATGTTAAGCAACTCAGGGGGCAGACGGCGGGGTAATCGGCATTGCCGGCGTTAGCCTCAGGCGCACCGTTTGCACGTTCGGCGATGGCGTATGTGCTCGCCGGCGGCCGCGGTACCCGGTTGCTCGAGCTCACGGATTGGCGGGCCAAACCCGCGGTGCATTTCGGCGGCAAGTCGCGCATCATCGATTTCGCCCTCTCCAACGCGCTCAATTCCGGCATCCGCCGCATCGGCGTCGCCACCCAGTACAAGGCGCATAGCCTCATCCGGCATCTGCAGCGCGGCTGGAACTTCTTCCGCCACGAGCGCAACGAGAGCTTCGACATCCTGCCCGCGAGCCAGCGCGTGGCGGACGGGGCGTGGTACGCCGGGACGGCGGACGCGGTCTATCAGAACATCGACATCATCGAGAGCTACGCGCCGAAATACATCGTCATCCTGGCGGGCGATCACATCTACAAGATGGACTACGAAAAGATGCTCTCGCAGCATGTGGAGCAGGCCGCCGACGTGACCGTCGGCTGTCTCGAGGTTCCGCTCAGCGAGGCGTCCGCGTTCGGGGTCATGCATGTCGACGCCGACAATTTCATCAGCTCGTTTGTTGAAAAGCCGAAGGAGCCGCCGCCGATGCGGGGACGGCCCGACGTGGCGCTCGCGAGCATGGGCGTCTACGTGTTCGACACGGACTTCCTGTTCGACCAGCTCCGCCGCGACGCCGCCGATCCGCATTCCAGCCATGACTTCGGCAAGGACATCATCCCCTCCATCATTCGCGGCGGCCGTGCGGCGGCGCATCATTTCTCCCGCTCCTGCGTGCGATCGAGCGGGCAGGCCTCGTCCTACTGGCGCGACGTCGGCACCCTCGACGCGTATTGGGCGGCCAACATGGACCTCACCGACATCGTGCCGCAGCTCGACCTCTACGACCGCAACTGGCCGATCTGGACGTTCGCGGAAATCTCTCCCCCGGCCAAGTTCGTGCACGATCAGGAGGGGCGTCGCGGACAGGCGGTCTCCTCGCTGGTGTCAGGTGGCTGCATCGTCTCGGGAGCGACGGTGCGCCAGTCGCTGCTGTTCACGAATGTCCACATGCGGTCCTATTCGCACGTGGAGAATGCCGTCATCCTCCCGGATGTGGAGATCGGGCGCAGGGCGCGGCTCAACAATGTCATCATCGATCGCGGCGTCCGCATTCCGTCCGGGCTGGTCGTGGGCGAGGACCCCGAGCTCGACGCCGTCCGGTTTCGCCGCACCGACGGCGGCATCTGCTTGATCACCCAGCCGATGATCGACAAATTGAGCGAATGACTCGCATCAAGGTTCTCTCCGTCGCATCGGAAATCTACCCGCTCGTCAAGACAGGCGGTCTCGCCGACGTCGTGGGCGCGCTGCCGCGCGCGCTTCGCAAGCATGGCGTCGAGACGGTCACGCTGGTGCCCGGCTATCCGGCGGTGAAGGCCGCCTTCGGGGAGGCGAACGAAGTCTTCGCGGTCGACGACCTGTTCGGCGGCAGGGCGCGCGTGCTCGCCGCCAAGGTCGGCGGCCTCGATCTGTTCGTCCTGGATGCGCCGCATCTCTTCGGCCGGCAGGGCAATCCGTACGTGACGGACGACGGGCGCGACTGGCCCGACAACGCGTTCCGTTTCGGCGCGCTCGGATGGATCGCCGCGCATATCGGCATTCATCCCGTCGCGGGCTTCGCGCCGGATATTCTGCACGGCCATGACTGGCAGGCCGGGCTCGCAATGGCCTATCTCGCCTATGGCGGCGACCGTCGTCCGGCGACCGTGTTCACCGTGCACAATCTCGCCTACCAGGGCCAGTTTCCGGCCGACCTGCTGGACCGGCTGCGACTGCCGGCGCAGGCCTGGGGCATCGACGGTGTCGAGCATTACGGGGCCATCGGCTTTCTCAAGGCCGGCCTGCAATTCGCCGACCGCATCACCACGGTATCGCCGACCTATGCGCGGGATATCCAGACCGCCGCCGGCGGCTGCGGCCTGGAAGGATTGCTGCGCGCTCGCGCCGCCGTGTTGTCCGGCATCTGCAACGGGATCGACGTGGACGTCTGGAATCCGGAGACCGACAACCGGATCGCTTCGCGTTTCAGCCGCTCGTCGTTGCCCGCACGTTCGCTCAACAAGGCGGAGCTGCAACGGCGGTTCGCCCTGGGGCAGGATCCGGAGCGGCTGCTGTTCGGCGTCGTGAGCCGGCTTGCCTGGCACAAGGG
Organism: uncultured Alphaproteobacteria bacterium; assembly: GCA_963725065.1. Classification (GTDB taxonomy): domain Bacteria; phylum Pseudomonadota; class Alphaproteobacteria; order Rhizobiales; family Xanthobacteraceae; genus VAZQ01. Next base: position 176,142 of record CAVRXD010000053.1, on the reverse strand, counting down.
GATCGACATCCTGGCCGATGCGATCCCCGCGCTGATCGGGCGCGGCGGGCAACTGGTGGTGCTGGGAACCGGCGAGCCCGAGCTGGAGCACCGCCTGCGGAGCCTGGCCGACGCCCATCGCGGCCGGATCGGATGCTTCATCGGCTATGACGAGGATTTGGCGCATCTGATTCAGGCCGGGTCCGACGCCGTGCTGGTGCCGTCGCGTTTCGAGCCCTGCGGGCTGACCCAGCTCTGCGCCATGCGTTACGGAGCGGTGCCGATCGCGGCCAAAGTGGGCGGACTGGCCGACACCATCGTCGATTCCGAGGACGCCGCGGCCGATGGCAATGCCCCGACCGGCATGCATTTTCTGCCGGTGACGCCGAACGCGCTCGAAGCCGCGCTCCATCGCGCCGCCGACCTGTGGAGCGACCGCCCGGGCTGGCAATCCCTGCAGGCGAACGCCATGCAAGCAGACGTATCCTGGGCCGAGCCCGCACGCGATTATTTCGGCCTCTATTCCACGCTATTGGGGTCCAGAAAGTAGGCCGTTATCGGACGTCTTCGCCCGTCCGTCAGGCGCACTTCTTGCAAGCGAGCTAACGGGTGTCCCGGTTCCGACGTTCGTGTCCCTTTGCTGCTCGCGCTGGTACTGGACTCGAAACCGAAGGGCACTGGCAACTATATGATTCTAGTGTGGCTTTGGATCTGACGTCGCTCCGCCACCCTAGTCTCGGCCGCACGCGAAGCGACTGAACGGGGCGTACGATGAATATTGGTGAGGTTGCGGACCGAGAGCGGGCGCTGCGAGACGATATCCGGCTGGTCGGCCGGGTGCTCGGCGACACCATCCGTCAGCAGCAGGGCGAGGCGGTGTTCGCCACGGTCGAGCGCATCCGCCAGATCTCGATCGCATTCCGCCGGGAGGGCGATGCCGCGGCGCGCCGCGAGCTCGAGGCCACCCTCGACAGCCTCTCGCACGACCGCACGATCGAGGTGGTGCGCGCGTTCAGTTATTTCTCGCATCTCGCCAACATTGCCGAGGACCAGCACAGCATCCGTTGCATGCGCGCGCAGACCCAAGGCGGCGCGGCGGGGCCGTTCCCGGGCACCATTCAAGACACGCTGGCGCGGCTGCGGGCGGCGGGCGTGCCGCGAGGAAAGCTACAGGCACTGTTCGATTCGATCCTGGTGAGCCCCGTGCTGACCGCGCATCCCACCGAGGTCCGGCGCAAGAGCGTGCTGGATCGGGAGAACGAGGTGGCGCACCTCCTCGCCGAGCGCGACCGTACGTTTCTCACGCCGGCGGAGGCCGGCGCCGCCGACACCGCCATGTCGCGCGCCATCCTCACGCTCTGGCAGACCAGCCTGCTGCGGCGCGGCCGCCCCACCGTGATCGACGAGGTCGCGGGCGGGCTTTCGTATTACGACCACACCTTCCTGCGCGAACTGCCGCGGCTCTACGGCGACCTCGAGGACGGGCTGGCGGCGAGCGATCCCGGCTGGAACAACACCGAGCTGCCGTCCTTCATCCGCATGGGAAGCTGGATCGGGGGCGATCGCGACGGCAATCCGTTCGTCAACGCCGAGGTGCTGCGTCAGGCGATCGAGATGCAGAGCAAGCGCGTCGTCGACTTCTACCTCGACGAGCTGCATCTGCTCGGTGCCGAGCTTTCGCTCGACCGTGCCCGCGTGAGCATCTCGGCGCAGCTTCAGGAGCTGGTCGGGCGTTTGCCCGATGACTCGCCGCGCCGCGCCGCCGAGCCGTACCGGCAGGCCGTCGTCGGCATCTATGCGCGGCTGGTCGCGACCGCGCGCGGACTGGGTCAGGTCGTGCTGCCGCGCCACGCGGTGACGCAGGCGCAACCCTACGCGCAAGCCGCCGAGCTGCGCGCCGATCTCGACGTGCTCTATCGTTCCCTGTTCGCCAACGGCTCGGCGCTGATCGCGCGCGGGCGACTGCGCGCCCTGCGGCGCGCGGTGGAAGTGTTCGGCTTCCACCTCGCGAGCGTCGACCTGCGGCAGAATTCGCAAGTGCACGAGCGCACCTTGGCCGAGCTGTTTAGCGCCGCCACCGGCAGCGACTACGCGCAGATGCCGGAAGCCGAGCGCGTCGAGCTGCTGCTCTCCGAGCTCGCGACCGCGCGGCCGCTGATCTCTCCGTTCGTGACCTATTCGGAGGAGACGGCCGGCGAGCTCGACATCCTGCGCGCGGCGTCGGATGCCCATCGGCGCTACGGCAGGGACACCGTCCCCAACTACGTCATCTCGATGACCACGACGGTGTCCGACATCCTCGAAGCGGCGCTGCTGCTCAAAGAGGTCGGGCTGCTGCGGCCGCTCGAAGGCAAGCTCGATGTCAACATCGTGCCGCTGTTCGAGACCATCGGCGATCTGCGCGGCTGCGGCGAGGTGATGGACAGGCTCCTCACCATCCCCGCCTATGCACGGCTCCTGAAGAGCCGCGGTGGCGTGCAGGAGGTCATGCTCGGCTATTCCGACAGCAACAAGGACGGCGGCTTCCTGACCTCGGGCTGGGAGCTGTTCAAGGCCGAGGTGGGACTGATCGATGTCTTTGAGCGCCGCGCCGTCGATCTGCGCATATTTCATGGCCGCGGTGGCTCGGTCGGTCGCGGCGGCGGACCGAGCTACGAGGCCATCCTGGCGCAGCCGGCGGGCGCCGTGCAGGCCGGCATCCGCGTCACCGAGCAGGGCGAGGTGATCGCCGGAAAGTATCTCAACCCCGAGCTCGGCCGGCAGAACCTCGACCACATCGTCGCGGGCGTGCTCGAGGTGGCGCTGCTGCACCCGCAGGACCGGGCACCGCGTCCCGAGTTCATGGCCGCGATGGAGGAGCTGTCCGCCCACGCCTACCAGGCCTACCGCGCGCTGGTTTACGAGACGCCGGGATTCGACCGCTATTTCTGGGACTCGACGGTGATTGCCGAGATCGCCAATCTGCACATCGGCAGCCGGCCGGCCTCACGCAAGAAATCGATGCGGGTCGAGGATCTGCGGGCGATCCCCTGGGTGTTCGGCTGGGCCCAGTGCCGGCTGATGCTGCCGGCATGGTACGGTTTCGGCGCCGCGGTCACGGCCTGGACCCAGGCGCGACCCCAGGACGGCATGGCGCTGCTGCAGGCGATGGCGCGCGAATGGCCGTTCTTCCAGACGCTCCTCTCGAACATGGACATGGTGCTGGCGAAGAGCGACATCGGTATCGCCTCGCGCTACAAGGACCTGGTGGAGGATGCGCAATTGCGGGAAGCGATCTTTGCCCGGCTGTGCGCCGAATGGGAGAGTTCCAAGCAGGCGCTGCTCTCGATCCTCGACCAGCGCGCGCTGCTGGAGCGCAATCCCGTGCTGGCGCGCACGATCCGCGACCGCTTTCCCTACATCGATCCGCTCAACCATGTGCAACTCGAGCTCTTGAAACGCCATCGCGCCGGCGATACCGACGAGCGCGTGGTTCAGGCCATCCATCTTACGATCAACGGAATTGCCGCAGGCTTGCGCAACAGCGGGTAAATGCAGATGAAGGCACTCTTTATCGGTCAAAGCTATATCGACATCACCTTCCTGACAGACCATTTGCCGATCGGCGACGAGAAGATGGTGGCGCGCGATTACGCGGTCTCCTTCGGCGGCAACGCCGTCACCGCCGCGTTCAGCTGCGCCAAGCTCGGTATTGCCCCCGACCTGCTCGCCTCGGTCGCCGACGATTGGCTCGGCCGCATGTTCATCGACATGGCCGCGAAATACGGCATCTCCGTCCATCACCGCAAGGTGGCGGAATCGTCGCTGTCGTTCATCATGCCGAAGGGCGACCAGCGCGCGATCGTGCGCTGCCGCGACGACAATTTCAAACATCCGTTTCCGTTGCTCAATCTCACCGGCTGCCGGGCGCTCCACGTCGATGGACACCTTCCGGACGCCGCCATTCACTACGCGAAAATCTGCCACGAAGCCGGCATCCTGACCTCGCTCGACGGCGGGGGGCTGCGCTCGAACACCCATGATCTCCTTCCATTCATCGGCACGGCGCTGGTCGCCGAGCGCCTGTGCGAGCAGATGAACCTCACGCCCGGCGAGATGCTGACCTATCTGCGCTCCCGCGGGTGCCGCATCGGCGGCGTCACCATGGGGGCGAAGGGTCTCCTCTGGTACGACGAAACCAAGAACGAGCGGTTCCTGCCGGCGCTCGATGTCCCCGAGCGCCTGGTCATCGACACCAACGGCGCCGGCGACATCTTTCACGGTGCCTACGTCTATTCGTATCTGGTCGATCCCGATGCCGAGTGGGAGCAGCACTTCAAGTTCGCGCGCGCGGCATCGGCACATTCGATCCAGCATCTCGGCAACGAAGCGAGCCTGCCCACGCTGGCGCAGATCAACGAGACCGCGGCGCGGTTCGGCGAGCGGCGGCAGACTCCGGTCGAGCTCGGTCTCGTTCCCGAGCGCGACAAGCGCGCGACCAAGCCCGCAACCGTGCGCCGCTAGTGTGACTCGCGGCAACCCTGATAAGAACGTCAAATCCGCCACACTATAGAGTTTGTCCCGCAGAAGTGGAATCGGCGCCAACGCGGCAACTGTTATGCATCGCGCCTGACCGGCGTGCGCGGCGGATCGTGGAACACGGGCATGCTCGCGCGCATTGAGGCTCGTGCCGGCCGGTCGGAGACGCTAGAACATCACTGTCATTCCGCCACCGGCGTGGAAGGTCGTGATGACCAAAACCATCGTCAAACCGCGCACCAAGGTGCGGCTGAAAACGCAGCGGCCGCCGCTCTACAAGGTCATCCTGCTCAACGACGACTACACGCCGCGCGAGTTCGTCGTGCAGGTCTTGAAGGCGGTGTTCCGCATGAACGCGGACCAGGCCTACCGGGTGATGATGACGGCGCACCGGCGCGGCGCCTGTGTGATCGCGGTCTACACCCGCGACGTGGCCGAGACCAAGGCCAAGGAAGCCACCGAACTGGGCAAGAGCAAGGGCTATCCGCTGTTCTTCACCACCGAGCCGGAAGAATAGTGCGGCGCTTCGCGCCTTGCCCCGCACCTCAATGTGCTCAGCGCGCGAGCTGAAAGCGCTCGAACCGGTGCAGCGCCTCTTCGATTCGTGTCCGGTGTGATCGGCGCGAGCGCTTGCCGAACCAAGTCCAGCGCTGCAGCAACAGCTTGTGCCGCCCGCGGTCGGCCTTGAGATCGAGCAGCGCGACGATCTCGTCCTCGACCAGCACGGGGAGGGCGAAGTAGCCGAACAGCCGCTTCTCCTTTGGCACGTAGGCCTCGAAGCGGTGCTCGTAGTCGAAGAACAAGTGCAGCCGCTTGCGCTGATTGATCAGCGGGTCGAACGGCGACAGGATATGCACGAGGTCTTCCGCGTCCTCGACGCCGGCATCGAGCGTTTCCGGCCGCAGCCAGTGCTGCAGCTTGCCGGCGCCCTCGAGCGCGACTGGCACCAGTTCCTTGCGGCGCATCCTGCTCTCGATCAACCGCCGCACGCCCGGCTTGCGCTGGGCATCGAGGTAGCAGACCGAATCCAGGCTCACGACGCCCTGCGAGCGCAGGGCGCGGTCAAGCAGATGGTTGAGGAACTCGCTTTCCGTCGCGGCCTTCGGCAACCGCTCCCAGCCGAAATGCCGGGTCATCAGCTCGTAGGTCTTGAGCATCCCGCTGCGCTCGCTGACGGTGAGGAGGCCGCGGTAGAACGCCAGTTGCAGCGCGCGCTTCGACGGCTTGCGGCTCGCCCAGGCGTGGTCCTTGTCCACCAGCACGTCGTCGTCGATGTCCCGGATCGTCAGCGCGCCCTGGGTCCTGATGCGGTGGAGCACCTTGCGCAAATCCGCCGGCGTCACCGACGTGAACCAGACGCTGCGGCGCTGCCAGTGCCGCTTCATGGCGCCGACGTAGAACCGCATGTCGGCGGTTGGAATGTACGACAACGCATGCGTCCAGTACTCGAACACGGATTTGTCGATGGTCTGCGCCTGGTGGAGGTGCTCGCGCCGGTATCCAGGAATGCGCGAATAGAGGATGTGGTGATGGCTGCGCTCGATCACGTTGATGGTGTCGATCTGCACGTAGCCCAGATGCGCCACCGCCGCGGGCGTCGCCTGCGCCCCCTCGCCGAACGGCGCGGTGCGGTCGAGCCGCTGGGCGCGCAGCCAGATGCGTCTGGCGTCGGATTTGGCGAGCGGGAAGGGGGTCTCGGTCGTGCGGGGCATGGGCGACGGGAGTGTACAACGGCGCGTTTCGGATTCGTCGGCTCGGAAACCGCCCCGATTCCTTGTGTTAACGGCTCTTCCCCACGAACCGGTTCCCCGCTGCGGGGGTTAAGGGGGGCAGCCGGGGTTAGGCGAATTTTGCGGCCCGGATTGAACCAGTCTGCCCGTCCCTGCGACTAATTGTCGGGAAGCCCTTTGGGCTGCTTGTTGTTGGGGGGATTTTGCAATGCGCGTCGGCAGTCTGCAGCGTCAACGGAAATCATCCATCCTGCCGGTCATCGGCGGCTGCCTGGCGGTGTATGCCGTCTGCGCCGTCGGCTTTCATGCACTGGTAGAGCCCTCGCTGGGCAAGAACCAGCCGCCGCCCCCACCCGTTCTGCAATATTCGGCCGCGGCGCTGGCGGCCCGGGCCGAGGCCGTACCGGTGTCTCCGGTCGCAGCAGGCCGGCCGGCGGCGGCAGCCCCGGCGACCCCGAAGGCGGCGGACGAAAACGGCAGCGAAGGTGGCGCCGGTCGCAACTCCGGCCGTACCCCCCGCCGTGGCAGTGGCCCCGGCACCTACCGCGACCACGGCACCAACCCCTGCAGTGGTGCCGGCCCCGGCGGTGGCACTGGCGCCGGCAGCGGCACCGGCAGCAGATTTGGCTCCGGCAGTGGCTCCGACCATGGCGCTAACGCCGGCAGCGACACCCTTGGTGGCGGCAGACGCGACAGCGGACACCGCGGAAAAGACCGCGGCCGTCGAACCACCGAAGAAGCCGGCCCGCAAGCGCGTGGCAGCGCCCAAGCCGCAGCCAGGCTTCTTTGACTTCTTCTCCGGCGGCTTCAACAACAACGCTCGGGCCAGCAACACCCGGTCCCGGAGCGCGCAGTCGAACGGCGGCTTCCGGCCCTTCTTCTAAGTCCGGGGACCGCAGGCGAGAGCCTCAACGGCTCTCGCATCGCGGCGAGGCACCGCACCCCCCATCCGATGGGCGTCACCCCCGGGCTTGACCCGGGGGGTTCTCGTCTTCGTAAAACGCTTTTTCGCGAACAAGATGGATTGCCGGGTCAAGCCGGCCAATGACGACTTGATGCGCACCTTATTCCACGCCGCTGGCGAGGAATTGCTCGCGGGCCGCGGACGTCGCGAGAAACGCGAGCAGCGCATGGGCCAGCGCGCGTTCCTGCGTGCGCCTCAGCACGGCCGCCCCATAGGGCAGCACGATCTGCATCTCGTCGGGTATGGCGCCGGCATATACGACGCCCTTGCCGTGCCACGACTTGATTTCGGTGGCGGGGCCGAAGCCGATCGCGGCCGTCATGTCGGCGCGGTCGGCGAGATGGCGGTTGAGCAGGGTCGAGGTGTCGAAGCGCTGGAGCTTGTCCGCGATCACCTCGGCCACGCCGACCCGCGCGATCGCTTGCAGCAGGTGATCACCGGTCGGCGCGCGCGTCAGCAGCACCGCGTCGGCGGCAAGGAGCGCGTTGCGTAACGCCGCCACCGTGGACACGTCCGGCACCGGCGCGTCCGCGTGCACGGCTGCGCCGATACGCACGGAGCCGATAGCGACCTTCGTCCCGTCATCGGCGACACCCGCGGCCGCGAGCGCCGCGGTCATGTCGGCCGGCAGGAGCACGACATCGGCGTCGGCCTCGCCCCGCAACGCCGCCTGATGAATGTGATGGCCATGGTCGGTCGCGACCTGGACCGGAATGCCGCGTTCGCGCCCGAACATCTCCGCGCACCCGCGCAGGCCGTAGAGCGTCGAGCCGGCGCTGAGTATCTTGAGACCGGCGCCGGACTGTCGCGTGTTGCGTTGCGCGGTCGGGATCACAGACAGTACGCCCAGGGTGGAAGAAAAGTCCGGTGACTCGCAGCTCGTGCCGTGATGGTTTTCGGCCGCCGATCGTCGTCGCGATTGTAGGACAAGCCGGGAGGAAATCCGTTCCCGCAATTGTGCCTTGCGGGCAAAAAAAGGGGCGATCGGGTTACCGATCGCCCCTTGCCATTATTGAGGCTTGGCGCTCTAGCTGCAGCCCGTCGTGCCGCCGCACGTGTCGCACTTGAGACACGTGCCGTTGCGCACCAGCGTGAAATTCCCGCATTCGCCGCAGGCTTCGCCTTCGTAGCCCTTGGCCTTGGCCTCGGCGCGTCGGTCGGCGGCCATAGCGCGAGCATCGACGCGTGCGTCCGAACGATCCTGGCCGCGGACGAACGGGAGGTTCTGCTGCTCGAGCTGCTCGGTGGGCGAGAGCCTGTGCTCGGGCTCGGCCTTGAGCGCGGCCGTGCCGGAAACTTCCGCGCGGGCCTCGCGGCCGCCGAAGGCGGTGATGTTCCCCCCACCCCGACCCTCTCCCGCGAGGGAGGAGGGTGGGGCGGAGGAGGTCGTCGCACCTCCTGCCAGAACCGAAAGCTTGTCTGTGCGCGAGCGCGTCAGGCCCTTGGAGACGTACCTGGTCGAGGCGGAGGTGGTGCCGGGTTTGCCTTCCTCCACGCCCTTGCCGAGCGCGTCGAAGCCGCCTTCGGTCGGATCGACATGGGCGAGGTCGAAGCGCTCAAGGTAGCTCACCGCGAGCTCGCGGAACACGTAGTCGAGGATCGAGGTGGCGTATTTGATCGAGTCGTTGCCCTGGACCGGCCCCGACGGCTCGAAGCGCGTGAACGTGAAGGCGTCGACATACTCGTCGAGCGGCACGCCGTATTGCAGGCCGAGCGAGACCGCGATCGCGAAGTTGTTGAGCAGCGAGCGCAGCGCCGCGCCTTCCTTGTGCATGTCGATGAAGATCTCGCCGAGCCGCCCGTCGTCGTATTCGCCGGTGCGCAGGTAGACCTTGTGGCCGCCGACCACGGCTTTCTGGGTGTAGCCCTTGCGGCGGTCGGGCATGCGCTCGCGCTCGCGCATGATCACCATGCGCTCGACCACGCGCTCCACCACCTTCTCCGCCAGCGCCGAGGCGCGCGCCGCCGCCGGCTTCTCGATGAAGGCCTCGATGACGTCGTCGTCCTCTTCCTCGTCGGCGATCAACTGCGACTGCAGCGGCTGCGAGAGCTTGGACCCGTCGCGGTAGAGCGCGTTGGCCTTGAGCGCGAGCTTCCAGGACAGCAGGTACGCCGCCTTGCAGTCCTCGACCGTGGCGTCGTTGGGCATGTTGATGGTCTTGGAGATCGCGCCCGAGATGAAGGGCTGCGCCGCCGCCATCATGCGGATATGGCTCTCGACCGAGAGATAGCGCTTGCCGTTGCGCCCGCACGGGTTGGCGCAGTCGAACACCGGATAGTGCTCGGCCTTGAGGTGCGGCGCGCCCTCGATGGTCATGGCGCCGCAGACATGGATGTTGGCGGCGTCGATCTCGCGCTTGGTGAAGCCGATCGCGGAGAGCAAATCGAAGCGCGGGTCGACAAGCTTCTCCGGCGCGATGCCGAGCGTGGCCACGAAGTCCTCGCCCAGGGTCCACTTGTTGAACGCGAACTTGATGTCGAAGGCGGTCGGAAGCGCCTTCTCGACCTTCTCGATCGCCTCCGGCGTGAAGCCCTTCTGCTTGAGCGTGGTGTGGTTGATGCCGGGCGCTTGGCCCAGGCTGCCATGTCCGACGGCATAGGCCTCGATCTCGGCGATCTGCGATTCGGAGTAGCCGAGCACGCGCAAGGCTTCCGGCACCGCGCGGTTGATGATCTTGAAGTAGCCGCCGCCGGCAAGCTTCTTGAACTTGACCAGCGCGAAGTCGGGCTCGATGCCGGTCGTGTCGCAATCCATGACCAGGCCGATGGTGCCGGTCGGCGCGATCACCGAGACCTGGGCGTTGCGGTAGCCGTGCTGCTCTCCGAGCGACAAGGCGCGGTCCCAGGCGCGGCGGGCATGCTCCACCATGCGCGGATCGGGACAGGCCTTGTGATCGAGCGGCACCGGCGGCGACGCCACCTTCTCATAGCCCGTGCGCTCGCCATGGGCGGCGCGGCGGTGGTTGCGGATGACGCGCAGCATGTGCTCGCGGTTCTTCTTGTAGCCGGGGAACGCGCCAAGCAGCCCCGCCATCTCGGCCGAGGTGGCGTAGCTGATGCCGGTCATGATGGCGGTGAGCGAGCCCGCGATCTGGCGGCCGGCATCGGAATCGTAGGACAGGCCCGACGACATCAGCAGGCCGCCCAGATTGGCGTAGCCGAGACCGAGCGTGCGGAACTCGTAGGAGAGGGTCGCGATCTCGCGCGACGGGAACTGCGCCATCAGCACCGAGATTTCGAGCACGACCGTCCACAGCCGCACCGCATGCTCGTAGCCGTCGAGGTCGAACTGCCCCCAGGTCAATCCTTCGCCGTTGGCGGCAGTGGGAGAGGAGTGGGTGCGGAACGCGAGCAGGTTCATCGACGCGAGATTGCACGCGGTGTCGTCGAGGAACATGTATTCCGAGCACGGATTGCTGGCGCGGATTGGCCCCGAGGCCGGGCAGGTGTGCCAGTCGTTCACGGTGGTGTGGTACTGCAGGCCGGGATCGGCGCAGGCCCACGCGGCGTGACCGATCTTCTCCCACAGATCTCTCGCCTTGACCGTCTTGGCGATCCGGCCGGGCTTGGTGCGCCAGAACAGATCCCAGTCGGCGTCGGACTCGACCGCCTTGAGGAACTCGTCGGTGACGCGCACCGAATTGTTGGAGTTCTGGCCCGAGACGGTGAGATAAGCGTCCGAATCCCAGTCGGTGTCGTAGACCGGGAAGTGGATGTCGCTATAGCCCTGCTTGGCGAACTGGATCACGCGCTTGATCAGGTTGTCCGGCACATGGGTTCGGCGTGCGGCCTTGATCTCGCGCCGCAGGACCGGGTTCTTCTCCGGATCGAAGCAGTCGTCGCCCGAGCCCTCGCAGTTCACGCAGGCTTTGAGGATCAGCTTGAGGTGCTTCTGGTTGATCTTGGAGCCGGTGACGAGGGCGGCGACCTTCTGCTCCTCGAGCACCTTCCAGTCGATGAACTGCTCGATGTCGGGATGATCGGTGTCGACGATCACCATCTTGGCGGCGCGCCGCGTGGTGCCGCCCGATTTGATGGCGCCGGCGGCGCGATCGCCGATCTTGAGGAAGCTCATCAGGCCGGAGGACTTGCCGCCGCCGGCGAGACGCTCGCCTTCGCCGCGCAGGCGCGAGAAGTTCGAGCCGGTGCCCGAGCCGTATTTGAACAGGCGCGCCTCGCGCACCCACAGATCCATGATCCCGCCTTCGTTGACGAGATCGTCGTTGATCGACTGGATGAAGCAGGCGTGCGGCTGCGGATGCTCGTAGGCCGACTTCGACTTGACCAGCTTGCCGGTCTGGAAGTCGACGTAGAAATGGCCCTGGCTCGGGCCGTCGATGCCGTAGGCCCAATGCAGCCCGGTGTTGAACCATTGCGGCGAGTTCGGTGCCGCCATCTGCATCGCCAGCATGTAGACGTGCTCGTCGAAGAACGTGCGGGCGTCCTCTTCTGAATCGAAATAGCCGCCCTTCCAGCCCCAATAGGTCCAGGTGCCGGCGAGCCGCTCGAACACCTGCTTCGACGACTGCTCGCCGATGCTGCGCTCCTTCTCGGGCAGCGCCGCCAGCGCCGCCTCGTCGGGAACCGAGCGCCACAGCCAGGAGGGGACGGTCTCTTCCTCGACCTTCTTGAGCCGCGCGGGCACGCCCGCCTTGCGGAAGTACTTCTGCGCCAGCACGTCGGCGGCGACCTGCGACCAGTCCTTGGGAACTTCGACGTTGTCGGCGTGGAACACCACTGAGCCGTCGGGATTGCGGATCTCGCTCGCGGTGAGCCTGAACGCGATGTCCGCGTAGGGGGACTGTCCTGCCTTGGTGTAACGCCGCTCGATCCGCATTCTTTGCCCCTTTTGTCGTTGACGCGGCAGCCCACGCGGGACGCCCCGCTTATATAAGCCGCCGACACGTTTCCCGCGACGCGCCCTGGCCTCAGGCCGCGCTCGGACTGCTCGTTTCAAGTCTGCTCTGTTTTAACGCCTCGTCCCGGGGCCTTTGGCGGCCTCGGATTTTGTTGCAGCACGTCCGCGGCGCGCTCGTCCCGGAGGCAACACAAAGCCTCTCTCCGGCGCCAGTGGGCGAACGGAGCGGTTACTCAGACCCCTTTCAGGAGAGCGCCCGGCGGGACTTCGAACCACTCGCGCCGAACCCATTCAAGCTATGACGGCCCCTTTCGCTCGTCAAGGCTTAGTATGGCCCTCGTAAAGAAACTCCTAAATGTGGTGGGAACCTGTGAAATTCGGGGGCGACTCAGGTGCAATGCGGGAAGTATCGGATATCGAAACCGGATTCGGAAGGCTCTCGTCCACAGCCGGGTCACGCTGGTGTCATGGAATTGGTGTCAAGGGATAAATCTGCGAATGCGCCCCTCGCGGACGGCGGTTCCGAGTGCCTTGGCTGCGGTAGCGGCGGCGTCACGCAACCGGCGGCCCGCGCTGGTGTGCCGCGATCGGATTCGCTGCGGCTGATTCTTAGTGAGCCCGCCACGTGGCAGACGCTCGTGTCCCGGGCGAGCGTAGCGAGGCCCGGGACCCAGGAGTTCCAGAAAGATTCGCGCGGAAAATTCTGGCCGTGGGACTCTAGGTCCCGGCTCGCGCTCGCGCAGGCCACCGACAGCATCTCGGCACAGCTTGGGCGCTCGCTTGCCGGGACACGCGAGCGGCGCGCCCCGGAATGTCAACTGTGTCGACTCAACGATGACCCGCTTGCCGCTACTTCAACACCAGATCGACCTGCAGGATCTCGTTGAAGGGCACGGCGGAGTGCTCGATGCCGTTGCCGGCCGATTGGCCGTCGCCGCTCACGGTATAGAGACGATTGCCAATGGCGCCGACCGCGAGCCCATGGCGCGGGCGCGGCATCGACGGCAGGATCTGCCAGCGGTTGAGCGCGGGATCGTAGGCTTCCACCGCCTTGAACGCCGCCAGGAAGCGCTGGTCCTGGCCTTCGCCGCCGGCCACCAGGATCTGGTTGTTGTAGACGCCGGCGCCGATGGCACTGCGCGCGGTCGGCATGCGGGCCCGCGGCATCCATAGATCGGTGGCGGGATCGTACATTTCGACCAGGTCGACGTTGTTGCTGGTGCCGGAGATGAACGCCGAGCCGACGCGGCCGCCGATGACATAGAGCTTGTCGGCCACGCCGACGGCCACGTGGTGATTGCGTGCGAGCAGCAGCGGGCGGACGGTCTTCCAGGTGTTCGCCGCCGGGTCGTATTCCTCGACCGTCGCCATCACGTTGTGCGGGCGCGCGGGGTGGATGCCGTTTTCGGTGACGCCGGACAGCGAGTTGGCCCCGCCGGTGACGTAGATCTTGCCGTTGGCCACACCGGCCGCCGCGGCGCCGCGCCTGGTCGGCATGGGCGCGAGCTCTTTCCACTCGTCTGTCGCCGGGTCGTACTCCCACGCGTTGTTCACCGGGTTCCAGGCCGGGGCACCTGAGTCCGGATAGGTGAAGCCGCCGAAGGCGTAGATCTTGTTGTTCAAGGTCGCGAACGCGACGTGGTGGGAGGGAAGCCGCATCGGGCGTTTCTTCGCCCATTGATTGGATGCCGGATCGTATTCGTAGACCATCGCCTTGGGCTTCCAGACCGGTGCGAGCCCGGCAAAGACGTAGAGCTTGCCGCCCGCGGTCGCGCCCAGCACTTCCTCCGACGCTTCCGGGAATGGCGCGCCCTGAAACCAGGGATTGGCCGCGGTCGGAGCGGCCGGCGCGGGAGCCTGCGCAAAGGCGCTGCCCGCACCACATGCGGCCAGCATGAGGCCGCCCCAGGCGGCGCACCACAGGCGCGATGACGTCATCTCTTTGACCTCCCTGTCGTGTTCTGATGTCGAAGCCGGTGTCGACCTCTTGCGGCGTGCCAGCGCCGGGCAGGCATCGTAGGCGGCCGCTCCAGTCCGGCGCAACGTGGCGCGCGCGAGGGGGACCGCGGAGTGGACCGCGGAACAAGGGCTGCGCGCAAAGCGCTGATCGCTCCTCATCCTCAGATTTCGCTTGAGCCTGAAGCTCAGATTTCGCTTCAACTTGCGATCACGGCGTTGTGTCGAAGCTAAAGTGTATTATAAAGATAAGAATATAAGTATATGTTATATTTAGATATATTTAGCACGATAGTTTCCGCCAATAGGCCGGCAGTCGCGAAGATACCGCTGCCAGTGTGATGCGCATCACATCGGCCCGGAGGTGGCGGTGGCATTTCACGGTCAGCAGGCGCTGGCCACCCGGCCTCACGCTGATGCACCCCAGACTGACGGACCAACATCCGCAAAGGAGATGCAACATGAAGACCCTGATCGCCACCGTGGCCCTCGCCACCGCTCTCGTCGCTCCGATCTTCACCCAGGCCGCGATCGCGGCTCCCAACGACGTCGTCGTGGGCGGCAAGAGCATCGGGCAGGACCCGGATGCGAACGTTCGCCTGCAGATGCGCCGCGATGCCGGCAGCGAAGGCTTCTGATCTGGATTCCAATCGAACCATTCCAAAGCGGCCGGCGTTCGCGTCGGCCGCCTTTTCCAGAGCGAGGGACGACGATGAAAACGGCAGCGAAGCAATATGCGGTTACGTTCGGACTGGCATGCGCGCTCGCCCTGATGGCGACGCCCTCACCGCTGGTGCAAACCCGAGCCGGCGTGCAAGGCGCGGGCACATTGGCGCAATACTGCGCCCCGCAATACGATCCTGCGGACCTGCAGCGCGTCTATTGCCGCGATCGCGGCTGAGCGCCAGAGGCTGCGCCCTTACGTCCGGCGCGAGGGGCGAAATCGCTTCAAACTGGATCGCGATTTCGCTCCAAGGATCTGTTTGGCCGCATGATCCTGATCTTATCCGAAGAGCCTGCAGCTTTTCAGGATCATGCGCCTGAGCGGTGCGATTATTCGACCGGCTTGACCCCGACCCGCTGCATCAGCTGGGCGGTGGCGAGCACGTCCTCGCGAAAGTATTTCCCGAATTCATCGACGCCCATCGGCATCGGCTCGCTGCCGACCTTGGCAAGCCGCTCCTGCACGACCGGGAGCTGCATGGCCTTGACCGATTCCGAGTGGATGCGGTCGACGATCTCGCGCGGGGTTTTCGCGGGCACGAAAATCCCGGTCCAGAACAGATAGGCCGAATCCTTCAGGCCGAGCTCCATCGTGGTCGGCACATCGGGCAGGGCGGTTGCCCGCGTGTCCGTGCTCACGGCCAAAGCCACGAGCTGGCCTTCCTTGACCAGCGGCAGCGCGGGCGCGAGCGGGAGGAAATAGAAATCGATCCGTCCCGCCATCACTTCGGTGAACGCTTCGTTCGGCCCGCGGAACGGGATGTGCTGGGCGTCGATCCCGGCGCTCAGGCGAAAGCGCTCGGCGGCGAGGTGGGATACCGAGCCGATACCGGCGGAGGCGAAGTTCATCGCCCCGGGCTTGGCCTTGGCGGCGGTGATCAGGTCGGCCGCGGTCTTGAAGCCCTTGGTCGGCGAGGTCACCAGGACGGTCGGCGTTTTCCCGAGCGCCACCACCGCCGTGAAATCGTTGAGCGTGTCATAGGGCAGGCTCTTGTAGAGTGAATAGGCGGCGCTGAACGAGGAGGAGTGCACCAGCAGGGTGTGCCCGTTGGGCTGCGCCTTGCCGACCGCGGTGACGCCGATGGTGCCGCCCGCGCCCGGACGGTTCTCGACCACGATCGGCTGGTTCACCTGCTTCGATACCTGCTCCAGCACGATCCGTCCGACGATGTCGTTGGCGGCGCCGGCGGCGAAGGGCACGATCGCCTGGATCGTCCGCTCCGGCCAGGGCGGCGACGCCTGCGCCGCCGCAACCTGCGGCAGCGCCATCAGCACCGCGCCAGCCAGGTGCCAGGTCCGCAATGAGATTGGCAATGCAATCATCGATTTCTCCCGCGCGCTCTTTTTCTTGCCTGTGTCGTCGGCGGCAACATAGGCGGCCGAACCCCGAGGGAGCAATGGCGGCAGGGTGGGTCAAGGGGCCGCTGTTCGCGCCCGGCGCTCGCCGTCCCGCTGCGTGTCCGCGCGCATGCCGGGCGCAGCGTCCTGCCGCGCCTCCGGCGTATCGGCACGCAAGCTCTCCGCGCGCGCATGCGGCAGCGCGGTCGGATGCTCCTGCTGCAGGAACGCGACCAGCTGCTCGCGGATGTCGCAGTGCAGGTCGAATGCGTCCGCGGCCGAGCGCGCACTCGCCAGCGCGCGCAACTCGATCGTGCTTTCCTTGCTGTCGGTCACCTGCAGCTTGGCGACTTGACCGTCCCACAGCTTGGACTTGGACCCGCGACTCGACCGATCTGATCGGCACGGTGTTGCTCTATGTCGATTTCACCGCCCCGGTCGAAGTCCGCTTGTGGGACCTGCGCCGGCTGATCGTGATCTGCGCGCTGGCGGTCCATCGCATCATCTTCTTCATGTTCGACCGCGCCTTCGGTGAGCGCCATCCGTTCCTGCGCACGCTCGTCCGGCAGAGCAAGGGGCCGCTCGCCCTGGCGCTGGTGGCGGTCAAATCGTGGCGCTCCACCGCGTCACGCCGCCAAGACCGTCGGGATAGGCGCGCGCGCCCGGCATGCAACCGGCCCCGCCGCCTGGACTTCATCCATCGATGGTGGCATGAACGCGCCTCCCTCCCGAATTCCATTGGCGAGCCGATGAAAACGTTTTTCCTGCGCTTCTTCACCTGGTGGAATGGGGCGACCTTCGGCACGCTGCTGACGACGTCGCTTTACGGCGAGTTCGTTGGCGAGGACGAGTTCGGCAACCGCTACTACCGCACCAAGGGCGGGAAGATCGATCCGGCGCTCGGGTTCGAGCGGCGCTGGGTGATCTACAACGGCGCCGTCGAAGCCTCGAGCATTCCGCCGTCGTGGCACGGCTGGATGCATCACACTGTCGATGTGCCGCCGACGCAGGAAACGGTCGTGCCGCGCCCGTGGTGGAAACCGCACCGGCCCAACCTCACCGGCACGCCGGCGGCGCACCGTCCCACCGGTTCGACTTTGGCGCAGGGCCGCAGGCCGAAAGCCACGGGCGACTACAAGGCCTGGATCCCGGGCCGTTGACGCGTTGCGGCGGGATCTCCGCCGAACGATGGAAGCCGTTGTGGTTGTTTAACTTTCAACGGTGTTGCGGTATCAAACAGGTTCGCGTCGCAGGTCGTCCCACCTCTGATTCGCCTTATTCCGCGTGTTAACCGGCGGGACTGAACCAGGGGATTCCCGCAAGTCCTTGAGCACCATCTTGCCGATGGCACGATCGTTCTGTACCGCTTGCCTGCTTGCCGCGCCGCTCACGGCCGCGCTTGGCGTGCTTCCGGCGACGGCGCAGTTCGTCAATCCGTTCGAGGCCCTGTTCGGTCAGCCGCCGCGTCCGCCCTCGGGTGTCCCCGGCGGGCGGCCACCGCCGCCTCAGCAGGCGCCCCAGCAGCAGGGCTATCCGCAGGACCCGCAGTATCAGCAGCAGCCCTATCCGGGGCAGGCGCGGCAGGCACCGCCCGCAGGCGGCGTGCAGAACCAGCCCTTGCCTCCGCCCGATGGAACCACGGCGGCGGCCGACCCGCGCGCGCCCGGCGGACCAATGGCGCTGCCTGGTGTGCCGCCCGGCCAGCGTCAGCCGCGCGGCACGCCGCAGCCTGCCGACACCTCGCCGCAACCCGGCGATGAGGTCATTCCCGAGCCGCCGTCGCAGAAGATCACCAACAAGGGTGCGCTGTTCTCCGGGCTCGACAAGATCACCGGCCGCATCATCACCTTCGATGCCGCCATCGGCGAGACGGTACAGTTCGGTGCGCTGCAGGTGACGCCGCGCATCTGCTACACCCGCCCGCCGACCGAGACCTCCAATACCGATGCGTTCATCGAAGTCGACGAGGTCACGCTGCAGGGCGAGGTCAAGCGCATCTTCACGGGATGGGTGTTCGCGGCCAGCCCTGGCCTGCACGCGGTCGAGCATCCGATCTATGACGTCTGGCTCACGGACTGCAAAAATCCGGTGGTCGCCGCCACCGCGCCGCCGCCTGAGGCGGCTCCGCCGCCCGTGACGCCGGCGAAGCCGCCGGCTGCGCCACGGCGCGCCATCCCGCCGCCGCCGCCTCAGCCCGGCGCGCCGCGGCGCTGATCGTCTCCAAGGCACAGGCGACAATCTGAGGCATGCGCTCCACGCTGCGCACGCCCGGCATCCGCGTGTTCAAATTGCGCCGTGGATAGACAACTTGCGACGCTCCGCGCGTTACGCCGAGCGATCGCCGGCAAGCACCGCGAGCGCCTGCGCTCCGGTCACCGGCTGCCTGGTGCCCAGCGCGCCGAAGTCGCCATCGCCGCTGAGCGCTGTCTCCAGGAGCTTGTGATACTGCCGCCGCGGCACCTCGATCGCGCCGAAAATCCTGAGGTGATCGGTCACGAATTGCGTGTCCAGCAGCTTGAACCCGCCGGCTTTGAGCCGGGCCATGAGATGCACGAGCGCAACCTTGGACGCGTCGCGTGCGCGGTGGAACATGCTCTCGCCGAAGAAGGCGCCGCCGAGTGTCACGCCGTAAAGACCGCCGACGAGAGTGTCGCCCTCGTAGACTTCCAGACTGTGGCAATGGCGGCGATCGTACAGCTTGCGATAGAGGACGCGGATGCGCGTATTGATCCAGGTGCGCGGGCGGTCGGGCTGCGGCTCCGAACAGCCCTCGAGCACGCCGTCGAAGTCGCGGTTCATGGTGACGGTGAAGCGGTCGGAGCGCACCGTGCGGACGAGCCGCGACGGCATGTGAAAACGATCGAGCGGAATGATGCCGCGCATCTCCGGCTCGATCCAATAGAGCGCCGGGTCGTCGGCGCTGTCCGCCATGGGAAAGATGCCGCAAGCATAGGCCTTGAGCAGCACTTCCGGCGTGATCTCGATGAAGGCGGTTTCGCGGTTGGCCATCTGGGCGCTTTGGGGTCCGGCGAGACGGATGATTTAGAAAGATAAGGTGTGCTAGCGTGCCATGCGAGAGGTTCGCATGCCAACCGGATTTGCCGCGCATTGGTGCCGCCGCGCGATCGTTTCGATCGCGGCGTGGCTCGTGGTGCTGCAGGCGTTTTTTGCCGGCGTCGCGATCGCCCAGACGGGAGCGACACCCAGCTTCGATCCGGTCGCGGCCGCTGCCATCTGCCACGGCTCGGGCGGGGCTGGTTCCGACGATACCACCGCGCCGGAGACCGGCAAGGTCAGGCACCTGTGCTGCGCCTATTGCATGTCGGCGGCGCCCGCGGTGTCGCCGCCCGCCGTGCCGAATGTCCTGCAGCCCCGGCCAATTTCGCGGTTGGTCGCGTATTCAGCGTTCACCTTGGTCCTCGCGCATCAGGCGGTGCGCGCGGGCCGGTCGCAGGCACCTCCAGCGCTGACATGAACGCCTAGCCGCGCGGGCGAATGCTTCGCCCGCCGTTCATGTCTTTTGACTCTGGAGATCCAAGATGTTTCGCGAGCTTTTTCTCGGCGCCGTCGGCGTCGTTGCCGCCGTCTGTGCTGCCTCCGCCCATGTCACCCTCGAAACCAAGGAAGCGACGGTCGGCGCACCCTACAAGGCAGTGCTGCGCGTCCCGCATGGCTGCGAGGGCGCGGCCACGATCGCGCTGCGCGTGCGCGTTCCCGACGGAATGATTGCGGTCAAGCCGATGCCGAAGCCGGGCTGGAAGATCGAGACCGTCAGCGGCAAGTACCCTCAGGCCTACAGTCATTTTCGCAACGCGAAGCTCACCGAGGGTGTGACCGAGATCAGCTTCACCGGCGGCAACCTGCCCGACGCCTTTTACGACGAGTTCGTGTTCACCGGCTTTCTGGCCGGCGACCTTGAAGCTGGCAAGCTGCTGTATTTCCCGGTCGTGCAGGAATGCGAAAAGGGCATCCATCGCTGGATCGAGATTCCCGCCGCCGGCAAACCAGCGAGCGAATATCCCGAGCCGGCACCGGCTTTGAAGCTGCTGCCGAAAATGTAGTCGGCGGGCATGACGAGGCGCGGCAGGGCCGTTGTCGCCTGCTTCATCGTGTTGTTGATCGCGCTGGCATTAGCCAGCGAGGCGTACGCGCATGCCTCGCTGGTGAATGCGTCGCCTGCGGATGGAGCGGTGGTGCCGGTCGCGCCGGCAGTGCTGAGCTTGACGTTCAATGAGCCGGTCTCCCCGCTGGTGATCCGTCTCATCGGACCGGATGGAGCATCGATCGAGCCGGGCGCCGTCGTCGCTGAAAACAACGCGGTCACGGTCACCGCGGCGGCGCCCCTGCAACGCGGCACGCACGTGCTGAGCTGGCGCGTGATCTCGTCCGATGGACATCCGGTCGGCGGCTCGCTGCTGTTCTCGATCGGCGCACCGAGCGCGCAGCCCGCGGCGGAAGCTGATCGTGGCGCCGAACGCGGCGTGCTCCCTGCCGTGTGGGCGGCCAAGGTCGTGCTCTATGCCGCGCTGTTCGTGGGTATAGGCGGCGCTTTCTTCTCTGTCTGGATCGCCGATCCGGTTTCGCGGCGGCGGTCGCAGCCGTGGCTGCTCATGCTTCTCGCCGCCGGGCTGGTGGCAGCTCCCGCGTCGGTCGCCCTCCAGGGCGTCGATGCGCTCGAACTCCCGCTCTCCGGCTTGGCGCGTAAGGTGAGCTGGCAAACAGGCCTCGAGACATCTTATGGCCCGACCGCGATCACAGCCGCGTTCGCGCTGTTCGCCGGCTTCTTCGCGTGCGTCGCGGAGTCCGCGCGCATCGCCCGAGGCTTGGCGTTCCTCGGCCTCTTCGGCGTGGGGCTCGCGCTTTCGCTCAGCGGGCACGCCAGCACGGCCGTGCCGCAGTTTGTCAGCCGACCGGCCCTATTCCTGCACGCGGTATGCGTGGCGTTCTGGATCGGGGCATTGTTGCCGCTCGCTCTGGGCGTGCGTGATGCCGGCATACGTGCCACGCCTTCCGGCGGCGGCGAACTCAGGCGCTTCTCCAACACGATCGTCCCGGTGATCGCACTGCTGCTGCTCACCGGCCTATGGCTTGCCTTCGTTCAGCTCGATCGCATCGATGCCCTTTGGACGACGGGCTATGGCCGGGTGCTCGCATGCAAGCTTGCCGCGGTCGTCGCATTGTTCGCGCTCGCTGCCGCCAACCGTTACTGGCTGGTGCCGAAGCTCGAAACCGCAGGTCGCGCGGCCGCGCGGCCGCTCGCGATCTCGATTGCGTTCGAGCTTGTCATCGCATTGGTGATCCTGGGACTGGTGGCGTTGTGGCGTTTTACGCCGCCGCCGCGCGCGCTCGTCGTCGATGCGCCGGTCTCTGTACACGTGCACGGCGAGAAAGCCATGGCTCAGATCGAGATCGAGCGGGCCAAGGAGCAAAGCCCGCATGCCAGCGTGCTGGTGCTCGATGGCGCGTTCCAGCCGCTCGCCGCCAAGGAAGTCACGCTCGTGCTCGCCAACCCCGCCGCCGGGATCGAGCCCATCCGCATGAACGCGACGCCTGCGGGCGCAAGCAGGGGCGCAAATGCCACGAGTGCCGCCACGAGTACTTGGCGGATCGACGATCTGCGCGTTCCGGTCGCCGGGCGCTGGAACCTGCGGGTCGAAATCCTGGTCAGCGATTTCGAGAGGCGGATCATCGAGGACACCGTCACGCTGCCACGCGTGCCGTAGTCAGAGCGCATTAGCGCGTTCGTAACGTTAATTCTTCCGTAACACCTGCGGCAGGATTAACCCGACTTTAGCCACGATCTGAGCGAATTTTCGCGACACTCAAACCATCGGCACACCGCTGCGTTACACTCGCAAAGGGGACGCGTCATCATGGCGCGCACGAGCGGCGAGGGGTGTCATGGGCAACGTAGTCGAGATCCGAAGGCGGACCAGAGTGCTGCTGGTCGAGGACGAGCCGTTGATCAGCGAGCTCGCGGTGGAGGCGTTGGAGGAGCAGGGGTTCGTGGTGGAAGTGGTGTCGAATGCGTTCGATGCGTTGCGCCGACTGGCGAGCGGACGCACGATCGACATCCTGTTCACCGACATCAATCTGGCTGGCGGCGTCGACGGCGCCACGCTGGCGCGGCGGGCGCGCCAATTGCTTCCCGATCTGCCGGTGATCTACACGTCCGGGCGCTGCACCATGGATCGGCTGGAACGGGTCGAGGGCGCGATGTTCGTGCCCAAGCCGTATGATGCGTTCAGTATCGGCCGCCTGCTGAATCAATTGATCGCAGCCAAGCCCGCGCGGGTCCAAACGTTTGCATGAGCGATTTTGCCGGGTCGGCAACGGCGATTTCGCCGTTGCCGCTCAGCACTTGGCGGCCGGCCTGGGCTGAACCGAAGGTCTGCGGCCTTGCGATAGTGCGCCGCGCAAGCGGTCACTCGTCCATTCCGCCGCGCGCGAGGAATTCCTCGAGCCAGCGGATGTGATAGTCGCCGTCGATGATGTCCTTTTCGCGCACGAGCGCACGGAACAAGGGCAACGTGGTCTCGATGCCGTCGATCACGAATTCGTCCAGCGCACGCTTGAGCCGCATCAGACATTCACCGCGCGTCTTGCCGTGAACGATGAGCTTGCCGACGAGAGAGTCGTAATACGGAGGGATCGTGTAGCCGTGATAGACGGCGGAATCGACACGCACGCCCAATCCCCCCGGCGGATGATAATGCACGATCTTGCCGGGCGAAGGACGGAAGGAGACCGGGTTTTCCGCGTTGATGCGGCATTCGATGGCGTGCCCGTGAAACTTGATGTCCTGCTGTGTCAGCTCCAGCGCATTGCCGGCGGCGACACGGATCTGCTCGATCACGAGGTCGATGTCGGTGATCATCTCGGTGACGGGATGCTCGACCTGAATGCGGGTATTCATCTCGATGAAGTTGAACTTGCCGTCCTCGTAGAGAAACTCGACGGTGCCGACGCCGAGATACTGGAACTCACGCATCGCCTTCGCCACCGTTTCGCCGATGGCGCTGCGAGCGGCTTCGTTGAGCGCGGGGCAGGGGCCTTCCTCCCACACTTTCTGGTAGCGGCGCTGCAGCGAGCAGTCGCGTTCGCCGAGATGAATGGCGTGACCGCGACCGTCGCCGAGCACCTGGATTTCGATGTGGCGGGGACGCGCGAGATGCTTCTCCAGATAGATAGAGTCGTCGTTGAAGGCAGCCTTGGACTCGGCGCGCGCGGTCGCGATTGCCACGGCGAGGTCTTCCGGCACATGCGCAACCTTCATGCCGCGTCCGCCGCCACCGGCCGCGGCCTTCACCAGGATCGGAAAGCCGATCGCATGCGCGATCGATATCGCTTCCTGGTCGGAGGAGATAGCGCCGTCCGATCCCGGCACCACCGGAATGCCGAGGCGCTTGGCGGTGCGCTTGGCCTCGATCTTGTCGCCCATCAGGCGGATATGCTCGGGCTTGGGGCCGATGAAATGGACGTCGTGCTCCGCCAGGATTTCGGCAAAGCGCGCGTTCTCCGAGAGAAAGCCGTAGCCAGGGTGCACTGCGTCGGCGCCGGTGATCTCGCAGGCGGCGAGCAGCGCCGGAATGTTGAGATAGCTGTCGCGCGCGGCGGGCGGGCCGATGCAGACGCTTTCGTCGGCGAGCCGCACATGCATGGCGTCCTCGTCCGCGGTCGAATGCACGGCGACCGACGGGATGCCCAGCTCCTTGCACGCGCGCAGGACACGCAGCGCGACTTCACCGCGGTTCGCGATCAGGATCTTGTCGAACATTTCGGCCGGCCAACCTCACCGCTCGGCCTCGGGATGAGGGCGGAGCAAATCACTCGATGATCATCAACGGTTCGCCGAACTCGACGGGCTGGCCGTCTTCGATCAGAACCTGGATCACTGTTCCGCTGCGCGGGGAGGGGATCTGGTTCATGGTCTTCATGGCCTCGACGATAAGGAGCGTGTCGCCCGTCTCCACCCGGCTCCCGACCTCGACGAAGGGCCGCGCCCCCGGCTCGGCCCCGACATAGGCGGTACCGACCATCGGTGACGTCACCACGCCCGGATGCTTGGCGGGATCGAGCGGCGCGGCGACGGGAACGGGCAGGGGGCCGTCCACCGGAGCACGCAGCGGCGCGGCGACGACCGCCTGCGCCTGGCGGGCAACCCGCACGCGCTGGCCATCGCGTTCGAATTCGATCTCGGTCAGCCCGGTCTCATCCAGAAGCTGCGCCAGCTCGCGTATGAGCGCGTGATCGACCACGGGATTGTCCTTGGGGGTGTCCTTGCTCTTGCGCTCGCCGGCCATGCCTTCAGCCCTTTTGCCGCGCGTCGATCATCGCGGCCAGCCCCTCGATTGCAAGCGCATAGCCTTCGATCCCGAAGCCGCACAGGCTGGCCTTGGCCACCGGCGCGATGTGGGAGTGATGACGAAAACTCTCGCGCGCGAAGATGTTGCTGATATGGACCTCGATCACCGGCACCTCGATCGCCGCAATGGCGTCGTGGATCGCCACCGAGGTATGGGTATAGGCGCCGGCGTTGATGACGATTCCCGCCGCTTTCTTGGCGCCGGCCTCATGGATCGAATCCACGATCTCGCCCTCGTGGTTGGACTGGCGAAATTCGATCGCGAGCTTGCGCCGGCCCGCGGCCTCGCGACAAAGCGTTTCGACATCGCCGAGCGTCGCGTGGCCATAGGTCTTGGGCTCGCGCGTGCCGAGGAGATTCAGATTGGGGCCGTTGAGGACGTAAACGGTTGTCGCCATGGGCGGTCCGGCGCCGTGACCAGGAAGGGTCCCGCTTTATAGGGACCTCGCGCGCAAAGGGGAAGCCAAGCCCGCGCAATGAGATAGCGCCGGAATGCCGGGGTTGACCGGCGTCGCCTTCCGCCTGCGCGCGCCGGCGCCTCATTCAGCCGGCATCACAGGGCCGACCAGGACCTGCCGTCGGCGGGCGGCGCACCAGGCCGTCAGCGCGTCGCAGTCAGCACGTTGCCTTGCCGCAGCGCGCCGAGTTGATCTTTTCCTTGAGCGTATTGGCGCCGACGGCGCCGATGACGACGTCGGTGCCCACCACGTAGCTTGGCGTGCCGTTGAGACCGAGCGCCTCGGCAAGCTTGAAGCTCTCCTCGATCGTGGCCTTCACCTCGTCGCCCGCCATGTCCTTCTCGATCTTGGCTACGTCGAGGCCGATTTCCTTGGCGACGGCGAGGGCGCGCGTCTTGTCTGCCTGTCCGCGGCCGCTGAGCAGCTTCTGATGGAATTCGAGATATTTCTTGCCGGTCTTGTCCTGCATGCGCACGGCCGCCGCGACCTGCGCCGCCTGCACTGAACCTTCACCCAATACCGGGAACTCCTTGAGCACGAATTTGAGCTTCCCGTCGTTCTTCATCAGCTCGAGCATGTCGCCCATGGCACGCTTGCAGTAGCTGCAATTGTAGTCGAAGAACTCGACCACGGTGACATCGCCTTGCGGATTGCCCAGCGTCACCTGGCGGGGTGAGGCGAAAATCGCGGCGCTGTTTTCCTTGACCGTGGCTCGATGCTTCTCCGCCTCCGCCGTCGCCTGCTTTTTCTCGAGCTCGTTCATTACGTCCTGCATCAGCTCGGGATGCGTCAGCAGATATTCCTTGATGATCTTCTCTATCTCGCCGCGCTGATCCGCGCTGAAGGTTTGCGCGGGAGCCGCGGCCGGCAGGGCCAGAACGACCGCGAACAGCGCGGCAGCGAGTGGGCGCGAAACAAGGCTCATGGTCGTTCGTCCTTTTCTGATCAATTGCGCCAGGCGTTCTGCGGCGGCTTGTAGCTGGCCAGGTCGTCGGCCTTCACCCAGCCGGGTGAGCCGACCGGAAAGCGTGTCTTGGCGCGGGTGGCGATTTCGCGCGCAGTCTTGACGTCGCCTCGAACGAAGGCCGCCTGCGCGGAGGCGAGGTCGGCGCGCGCCAAGTCGTTCTTCTGGCCGTAGGCCATTGCCAACTGGCTGTAGCCTTCGGGCGATTCCGGTTCGCGGTTTACAGCGGCCTGCAGGATCGACACCGCTTCGTCGAGGCGCCCGCGATCGCGCGTCGCGACCAGCGCCTGTCCCAGCATGATCTGGATCAGCGCGGGATTGGGAGCGATCTGGGCGGCGTGCCGCAGGGGCGCCACCGCCTCGGCCGGCCGTCCGGCTTCCAGCAAGGCCTGGCCCTTGAGCTCATAGAAATATGGATTTTGTGGTTGCGCCTGGATGAGCGCGTCGATCTGCGCGAGAGCGCCGCGCGCCTCGGAGAAGCGATAGGACGCGATGGCGCGCGCGTAGCGCGCAGGAAGCGAGGTGTCGCTCGGCGGATAGCGGCGCGCGACCTGGTCCGCCCGCTCGAGAAACCCGTAGAGCTTGGCGCGCACCAAGTCATGGCGCAGCTGCAGCGCCGGCGGATCCTTGTGGTCCCAGTACGGGCTTGCCTTCGCCATCCCCTCGAGCGCCGCCACGCGCTCACTCGGCATCGGGTGCGACTGCATGTAAGGATTTATGTAACGCGTCTGATAGAGGAGCTGGTCGGCGAGCCGCTTGAACGTCTCGTGCATGCCCTTGGCGGACTGGCCGGTGGCGGTCAGAAACTTGACGGCGGCCCGATCGGCCTGGTCCTCCTGGGCGCGCATGTAGCTGAACATCGAGTTCTGGATCGCCGAGGTCGGGCCGGCGATGGCGGCGGCGCCAGCTTGGCCCATGCCCGAGGAGCCGCTGCGACCGGCGGCGACCATGGCGCCCACGCCCAGGATCATCGCGATGATCGACGACGTGGTCGCAGCCGCCAACGCTTCACGCAGGCGCGCCAAATGGCCGCCGGCAATGTGCCCGGTCTCGTGCGCGAGCACGCCGATGATCTGATTCGGCGTTTCCGAGTCCATCAGCGCGCCGCCGTTGACGAAGATGCGGCGGCCGTCGGCGACGAAAGCGTTGAACGAGCGGTCGTTGATGATGACGACCTGAACATTCTGCTGGGCGAGGCCCGCGCTGCGCAGGATCGGCTGCGTGTATTCCCGCAGCAATTGTTCCGTCTCGGCGTCGCGGATGACCGGTGGCCCTTTGCCCTGCGCCTGCGCGGGAACGCTGGCGCAAACGAGCGCGGTCGTGGTTACCATGGCCACAAGGCGCGCCGCTGGCGTCGTTCGGCGCGCCCTGATACGTCTCTGAGTTCCGATCATGTCCGCTTGGCTTCGCACCATTTTCCCGCGCAACCTAGTGGTGCGCCCGAGGACGGTCAACGCGGTACGATCACGTCTGATTGCGGGGCCTCTGTGACCGATTTGCCCGCAGAAATGCGGCGACAGCGGGGCGGAGTCTGCGCGTGACATCAAGGGCCTGAACACGATGTTGGATGCGGCAAGACGGGTGATGACGCCATCGGCGCGCAGCGATGTTCCCGCATTCATGGTGATGGACGTGATGGCGGCCGCGGCCCGCATCGAGGCGGCGGGCGGTCGCGTCATCCACATGGAAGTCGGACAGCCGGCCGCACCGGCGCCCGCAACCGCCATCGCGGCGGCGCGGGCGGCGCTCGCGTCCGGGCGGCTCGGCTATACCGAGACGATGGGCATCCCGACATTGCGCGCGCGCATCGCGCGGCACTATCGGGACGCCTACGGCATCGCGATCGATCCGGCGCGCGTCGTCGTGACCACCGGCTCGTCGGCGGGTTTCATCCTGGCGTTCCTCGCGCTGTTCGAACCCGGCGACCGCGTGGCGATCGCGCTACCCGGCTACCCACCTTATCGCCACATCCTCACGGCGCTGGGCTGCGAGCCGGTGGTGATCGAGACGACGCAGGCGACGCGCTGGGCGATCACCCCCGACATGCTGCTGGCGGCGCATCGTAAGGCTCCGCTCAAGGGCGTGCTGATCGCAAGCCCGGCCAACCCGACCGGCACCATGATGACGGGCCAGGCGTTGCGCGATCTCATCGCCGCCGCCAACGGTGCCGGGATCAGGTTCATATCCGACGAGATCTATCACGGCCTCGATTATGCGTTCCCGGCCGAGACCGCCGCGCGGGTGTCCGACGACGTCGTGATCATCAACTCGTTCTCCAAATATTTCTGCATGACCGGTTGGCGCATCGGCTGGATGGTGTTGCCGGAGCCGCTGGTGCGGACGGTCGATCGCCTGCAAGGCAATCTCGCCATTTCAGTGCCGACGCTGTCCCAGATCGCCGCCGAGGCGGCGTTCGACGGCCGCGCCGAGATGGAAACGGTGAAGCACGGCTACGAGGAGAACCGTCGCATCCTGCTCGACGGCTTGCCGAAGGCGGGGTTCGAGCAAATTCTCCCTGTCGACGGCGCATTCTACCTTTATGCCGACGTGGCGCGCTTCTGCGACGACAGCTTCGCGTTCGCCCAGCGCATGCTGGAAGAGACGCACGTGGCGGCCACGCCCGGCGTCGATTTCGATCCGCTGCAGGGCCGACATTTCATCCGCCTGTGCTACGCGGGAGCGGCAGCGGAGATGCGTGAGGCCGTGGAGCGGATCGGAACGTGGCTCAAGGCTTGACCGACGAGCCCGGGGGAGATCATGAGCGAAGTTCTTGCCTCACGGCCCCGGCCGGTTCCGCTCGCGCTTCCGCCGCTGCTGAGCTTCGCCGCCGGTTTCATCGACAGCTTCACGGTTCTGGCCCTGTTCGGGATGTTCGTGGCGCAGGTCACGGGCAGCTTCGTGCTGGCGGCGGCGGCGTTTGTCACCAAGGAGCAAGGCGCCGTGACCAAGGTGCTGGCGATCCCGGTCTTCCTGATGGCGGCAGTCGTGACGACTTCGCTCGCGATCATGGTCGAGCGCCGCGGCCGTGCGGCGGTCGCCTGGGCGTTGGGACTGGAATGCGTGGTGCTGACCGGCTTCCTGTTCGTGGTGTTCGTCGGCGCGCCGCTTTCCGATCCCAACGCGGTTGCCGTGGTGATCGCGAGCCTGCTCGGCCTTTTCGCCATGGGCATGCAGAGCGCGACCGTGCGGTTGCTGATGAAGAACGTCGCATCGACCAACGTGATGACCACGAACACGACGCAAATCGCCATCGACGCGACCGAACTTGGTTTCGCGTGGCACGCCCGCCGCCGCGCTCCGGCCGATGCCGCCGCCGCTGCCGCCTACGACGCGGCCTGCATGCGTCTCGCGGGCCTGTTTCCGGTCATGCTCGCGTTTCTGCTCGGGACCGCAGCCGGCACCATCGCCTATGTCAGCGTCGGAAGTTGGGGCCTGCTGGTACCGGTTGCGCTCATGTACGGCGCATTCGTCTGGGCGAGCACGGGACGTGGCGCCGACTAGCGCATCGCCGCCGCGATATTGCCGCCATCGACCGTGGTCACGTCGCCCGTGGTTTTCAATTCCAGCGCCTGATGCAGGAATGCCTGCGCCACGTCGTCGGCGGTGACCTCGCGGCCGAGCAGGTTGCCGCGCAGATAGTCGGTCTCGCTGACGCCGCGCGCCTTCGCGCGCTCGGCGATGAAACCGTCGGTCAGCAGTCCGGAGCGGATGCGATCTGCATTGACCGCGTTGGCGCGAATGCCGTCGGCGCCGTAGTCCACCGCGTATTGCCGCACCAAGAACAGCGTCGCCGCCTTGGGCAGGCCGTACGGCCCGAAATTCGGTCCCGGATTCACGGCCTGCTTCGACACGTTGAACAGCAGACAGCCACCGATGCCCTGCGCGAGCATGATCTTCACCGCCGCCTGCGCCACCCGCTGGTGGCCGTAGAAGTTCAGCTCAAAGCTCTCTCGCAGAACCGACTCGGGGACCTCGCCGATCCGGCCTTGCCAGGCCGCGCCCGCGTTCGACACCACGATATCGACGCCACCGAATGCCTCCACCACCCGCTCGAACGCCGCGGACACGGAGTTGGCGTCGGTGACATCGCACTTCACCGCCAGTGCCGCGCCGCCGAGCTCTTTTGCTCTCGCCGCCGCCGCGCCTTCGTCGAGATCGAGCAAAGCGACCTCAGCTCCCGCCCTCGCGAATGCCTTGGCGGTGGCCGCGCCGATGGTGCCGCCGGCGCCGGTGATGACCGCGATCTGGCCGGCGAGTGGCTTTTCCACCGCGGCGCTGAGCTTCGCCTGTTCGAGCGACCAATATTCCATGTCGAACATCTCGGCTTCCGAGATCGACTCGAAGCGGCCGATCGCCTCGGCGTCCGCGATCACGTCAATCGCGCATTGCGCCAAGTCGGCTGCGATCCG
Organism: uncultured Alphaproteobacteria bacterium; assembly: GCA_963725065.1. GTDB lineage: Bacteria > Pseudomonadota > Alphaproteobacteria > Rhizobiales > Xanthobacteraceae > VAZQ01. The sequence goes on along the minus strand of CAVRXD010000053.1, from coordinate 145,880 downwards.
TGCGTCCTTCTTCGATCGCCCGAGGCCGAACAGCCCGAGGCCGGGGACGAGCGCGACGCGCGGCAGCGGATCGAGCGCCTTCTTGGTGCCGCCAGCGCGCGCATTCTGGCGCGCGAAATAGCTCTCGTAGTGCTCGATGAACGCCTTCACCGCCGCGTGCGCGGCGCGCTTGAAGTCATCCATCTTGCCGTTCTCGGGCGCGGCGACCACCAGCGGCCAGTTCTTGGTACGGATGGTGTGATCGGGCGTGACGACGCCCGCCTGGCTGTAGCGGGCGAGGTCGGCGCCGCCGACAAAATTCATGATCCCGGGACCGGTGCGGAAGTCGAGGATCAGGCGCCGCCACGCACCCTCGTTGTTCGCGTCCTTGCGGCTGCACGCGCCGCGCAGGAGCGGCGCAACCGCGCCGACCGGCGCCACCGCCTGCGGCAATTGCGCTGTCACGAACACAGCCTTGCGATTGCGCGCCAGCCGCTCCTCGGCGAGGGTGACGAGGGCGATCATGCGCTCGTAGGCGTCGCGCGCGCTGTCCCCGAACGTGAAGATCCCGTGCTTATGCAGAATCAGCCCCTCGACGTCGGGCTTGGCGTCGAAGACATCGGCCGCCATCTTCGCCAGCGCGAAGCCCGGCATCACGTAGGGAACGACGCTCATCCGTCCGTCATAGAGTTCGGCGCAGATGGCTTCGCCATCCGGCTGGTCGACCAGGCTCAGGATGGCGTTGGCATGCGTGTGATCGACAAATCTGTGCGGCAGGAACGCGTGCAGCAAGGTTTCGACCGACGGGTTCGGCGCCGCCGGCTCGAGCAGGTTTTCGCGTTGAACGCGCACCATGTCCTCGTCGCTGAGTTCGGCGCGGGCGCGAAGCTTGCGCAAGCGCTCGAGGCGCACGGCCGGCAGTCCCGCCGGCTCGATCACCGCCATGTCGGCGCCTGAGCCCTTGACGCAAAGCACCGCGACCTCCTCGCCAAGAAGATCGCGCATCGTCGTCTTGACCGAGGTGTTGCCGCCGCCGTGCAGCACGAGCCGGGGATCGCGCCCGAGCAGGCGGGTGGTGTAGACGCGTGCCGCAAGGTCGCGGCCGACGCCTTGCGCCGCATAGCGGTCGATCGCCGCCTGCGCCTCGCTGTCCACCCAGCCGCTTTTCATCGCGGGTCTCTGTCACGCAACGGGGTGGCGCGCCGACCGGCGCGCGCCAGCGGTGGGGCGACGGCAGGTCCAGACAAGGACTCGTCAGCTCCTGCCGAGCACACGCTTGCTCCACCAGCCAGAACGGCGCGGGCTCTCGCTCTCCGCCGTGCTCGACACCACCGGTTCTGCTGTCGGAGTTGGCGGCGCGGGGGGCGGCTCGGATGCCGGTCCTTCTTCGCGCAGGACCTGTTCGCGCAGAACCTGGGCGGCCGGCTCACGCACGGTCGATCGCCGCCGCGACCGTTCCGCCGCGGCGGTCTCGGGACCGGCTGACGCTGCGATCTGCGGAGCCGGCATGTGGGTTGGTTCGGGTGGCGTTTCGGGAGCCGATGCGCTCTGCGAATGCGGATCGCTCTGCTGACCCAGGTCGTGGTGAGGTTCGGCGACCGGCACGTGCATGGCCGGCGCTTCCGGCTCGGCGGCGATGCCATCGTCGGCATCCCGGGCCGCATGCTCGAATTCCGGCTGCTCTCCGTTGCCGCCTTCCGCCGCCACACCCTCGCCCTCGCGGCCGCGACGATTGCGCCGTCCGCCCCGCCGTCCGCGGCGCCGTCGCCGTCGCTCGGCCTCGCCGCCGGACTCTCCTGGGATTTCCGGAGCGCCCGCGCCGTTTCCGGCCTCGTGCCCTTCGCCGGCATGGCTCAGGTCGTTCTCGCCGGGTTGCGGGGCGAAGTCCGCGTCGTGTTCCGGCGCAAATGCTCCGTTGTCGCGCTCTGCGTGGACGACCTCGCGGCCCTCGCCGCCACGGCGCCCGCGCCGCCGGCGTCGCCGCTTGCGGCCCTGGCCGCCATCGGGGCCCTGGTCCTGAGCCTGGTCGGTTTCGCCCTCGGACTCTCCGTCCGCCTCCGGCGCGGCCGCGACGCTCTCCTCGGACTCGGTCACGTCGTCCGCCTCGAAGTCGTCTTCGTCCTCCTCATCGTCGACAGGGGCGGGAACGGCGGTCGCCGGCTGCAGCGCCAGCGCCTTCGCCTGCTCCAGGCTGTGGACCTGGTCGCCCTTCTCGATGACGAAGGATACCTGGCCTTCGACCGTGGCATCGGCATTGACCATGATGACGATGCGGAAGCGCTCTTCGAGCACGCGCAGATGAGCGCGCTTGTGGTTGAGGAGGTAGAGCGCGATCTCGGAGCGCGTGCGCACCGTGAGATTGTGCGTTGCGCCCTTGAGCAGCATCTCATCGAGCGAACGCAGGAGCTGCAGCGCGACCGACGACACCGAACGCACATGGCCGGTGCCGCCGCAATGCGGACATTTCTCGGTCGAGCTCTCCAGCACGCTCGAGCGGATGCGCTGGCGGGACATTTCGAGCAGCCCGAAATGCGAGATGTGCCCGACCTGGATGCGCGCGCGGTCGTGCCGCAGGCATTCCTTCAACCGGCGCTCGACCGCGCGATTGTTGCGCTTCTCGTCCATGTCGATGAAATCGATGACGATCAGGCCGGCGAGATCGCGCAAGCGCAGCTGCCGGGCCACCTCCTCGGCGGCCTCGAGGTTGGTCTTGAGCGCGGTGTCCTCGATGTGATGCTCGCGGGTGGCGCGGCCGGAGTTGACGTCGATGGCGACCAGCGCCTCCGCCTGATTAAGCACGATATAGCCGCCGGAGCGCAGCTGCATCACCGGCGTGAACATGGCGTCGAGCTGGCTCTCGATGCCGTGACGCGTGAAGATCGGCAGGTTGTCGCGGTAGGATTTCACGTTCTTGGCATGGCTCGGCATGAGCATGCGCATGAAATCTTTTGCTTCCTTGTAGGCGTCGTCGCCGGCGACCAGGATTTCCTCGATGTCCTTGTTGTAGAGGTCGCGGATCGAGCGCTTGACCAGCGATCCTTCCTCGTAGACGAGCATGGGCGCGGTCGACTTGAGCGTGAGGTCGCGCACCGTCTCCCACATTCGAAGCAGGTACTCGAAGTCGCGCTTGACCTCGGTCTTGGTGCGGGCGGCGCCGGCGGTGCGCAGGATCACACCCATGCCTTCCGGCACTTCCAGCTCCTGGGCGATTTCCTTCAAGCGTCTGCGATCGTCCGCGCTGGTGATCTTGCGGCTGATGCCGCCGCCGCGCGCGGTGTTCGGCATCAGCACCGAATAGCGGCCGGCGAGCGAAAGATAGGTGGTGAGCGCCGCGCCCTTGGTGCCGCGCTCCTCCTTGACCACCTGCACCAGCATCACCTGCCGGCGCTTGATGACCTCTTGAATCTTGTATTGCCGACGCAGCCGCGGCATGCGCTCGGGCACTTCCTCCATCGCGTCGGCGCCGCCGACCGATTCCACGATCTCCTCTTCGCCCTCGGCGCCGTGGCCATTGACCTCGGTGATGTTGTGGCCGACGTCGATGTCGTGCGAGTCGCCGTCGTTTTTCTCCGGCGCGGAGGTGTCGGCCGTTTCGGCGTCGTGGGTCTCGTCCGAATTGAATTCTTCGCCGACGGTCGGGACCGGCTCGGACGCGCTGCTCGTCTCGAGCGCGGCGAGCTCGATCGGTGCTTCCGCGCCGATGGTCGTGGGCGACGCATCCGCCGGGTGCTCGGCCGCAATCGTTTCGGTGGCGATCTCGACCGGCAGGGCCGCGTCCGGCATCGGCTCCCCGACCGAACCGGCCGGTGGCGCCATCTGCTCGGACGCCGCCGCCATGGCCTCGACGTCGCTCTCGGACTGTGCGCCCTCGGTCTGGTTACTCTCGGGCTGTGCGCTCTCGACCGGCTCGCTCTTCACCTCGTCGCGGACGCGGTCGCTTGCGCGCTCCCGGCGCGCGTGCCGGCGCCCGGCGCGATGGTCGGCCTCGGCCTCGGCCGCGCGTTGCGCGCGCTCGTCCTCGGCGATCAGCGCCTGCCGGTCGGCGACCGGAATCTGATAGTAGTCGGGATGGATTTCGCTGAAGGCAAGAAAGCCGTGGCGATTGCCGCCGTAGTCGACGAAGGCGGCTTGCAGTGACGGTTCGACCCGCGTCACCTTCGCCAGATAGATATTCCCGCGAAGCTGTTTACGGGAGGCTGACTCGAAGTCGAATTCCTCGACACGATGGCCACGGAGAACAACCACCCGGGTCTCTTCCGGATGGGTCGCATCGATGAGCATTTTGTTGGGCATTGAACAATCTCTTGATGACCGGTCGGCACGCGGCCGCCGTGCGGCGCCACATGGGCGGCGCAAGGCGGCGCGACCGGAAGCCGGTCTGATGGTGGGTGAAAGGATGGGCCGTGTGCGCGCGCGAGGTCGGCGCGAGGCAAGCGGTCAAGCTTGCATGGGCTGCTGAAAGGGCAACGGCGTCGTTCCCCGACGCCATGTTGCGTTGGCAGCGATCAGTTAAGTTCTCGGTGCGCGGTCGTAGCATTGACCTTTGGGCCCGTGACGGGGCGGCAGCGCATCGCGCGCGCGGCCGCGAGTTCTTTTGGCTGACGATCTTCGACTCGAAGCGGCTTCGAAAGCATAAGCCGGTGCGCCGTCGCGGGAGGCATGTGCCGCACGCAATACCGGTTATCGTCCACAAGAACATCGGCCTGAGGCTCGTGAGCGCCGCACGATGGGAGGCGCCCCGGAACCGGCTCCGCGCGTGAAACCCCTCCCATCGTGGTCGGGAAGCAGTCCTTGCGGCGGACCTGCCGGATGTCCGAACGTGGCACAACCGGAACTGTAAAACCGTCAGCACTCCCTTATTAGGGCGGGCGGCAGGGGATAGCAAGGAGGGCAGGGATGGGATCCGCCTCGCCACCAGCCGGGCACATTGCGGGTTAAGTTTGGGTTAACCGCGCCCCCGTATTGGAGTAAAACGAGCTCGCAGGGCTGGTAAACCATGTCTGTTCGCGCGACGAGCTTGGCGTATCTGTTCGGCGCGATGGTGCTCGGCGGCGCGTCCGCGGCCGAGCGTCCCCCCGCACCCGCCGCTCCGGTTCCGGCATCGAATGACGCTCCGGTGGCGAGCGAGGTGCGGCTCGCCGGCGACGATAGCCAGACCCGCCTGGTGCTCGACCTGAGCCAGAAAATCGACGTGCGCGCCTTCACCCTCGCCAACCCCTACCGGGTGGTCATGGACATGCCGCAGGTCACGTTCCGGCTGCCGCCCAAGACCGGGGAGGCGGGCCGCGGCCTGATCAAGGCGTTCCGCTTCGGCCTGGTCATGCAGGGCGGCTCCCGCATCGTCATCGATCTGGCGCGGCCGGCGCGGGTCGACAAGGCGTTCGTGATCGAGGCCTCCAACGACCAGCCGGCGCGCCTCGTGGTCGACCTCGCGGCCGTCGACCGCGAGGCCTTCCTGCGCACCGTCGCGGTCGAGGGCCGCCCGCCGGAGCGCAAGCCTCCGCCGCCCGCGGACACCAAGGCCGGCGGCGATACGCGCCCGGTCGTGGTGATCGATCCCGGCCATGGCGGCATCGACAACGGGACCAGGGCGGCGAGCGGGGAAATGGAGAAGACCATCGTCCTCGAGTTCTCGCTGATGCTGCGGGACAAGATCGAGAAGACCGGCAAGTACCGTGTGTTCATGACCCGCACCGAGGACGCATTCGTGGCGCTGGGCGATCGCGTCCAGTTCGCCCGCGGCCACCAGGCTTCGCTGTTCATCTCGATTCATGCCGACGCGCTGCGGCGGCGCGAGGGCGACGCCCAGGGCGCCACCGTCTACACGCTCTCGGAGCGCGCGTCGGATTCCCGCGCGGCGCGCCTGGCCGCGGCCGAGAACCAGGCCGACGTGATCGCCGGCCTCGACCTGGCCGCCCAGGAGAAGGACGTGGCCGGCATCCTCATCGATCTCGCCCGGCGCGAGACCAAGACCTTCTCGCAGCAGTTCGCCCAAGGGATGGTCACCCAGCTCAAGAGCACCGCCAGGCTCCATCAGCATCCGCTGAAGTCGGCCGCCTTCGTGGTGCTCAAGGCGCCCGATGTGCCATCGGTCCTGGTCGAGCTCGGCTATGTCACCAACAAGGCCGACCTGAAATCGCTGATATCGGCGGAATGGCGTGACCGCACCGCGGATTCCATCGTCCAGGCGGTGGACACTTTCTTCACGACCCGGCTGGCGGGCGCGCGCCAGAATTGACGGGTAAAATTGAAGGGGAATGTGGCTAAATAGCCTCAGTTTCAACATAAAACAGGGCGACTTAGCGTACCGACTGACCGGTGCGGGAGTGGGTGTCCGGGGAAATCTGCCGCGATCGGACGTTTGGCTGACTGCCTCGAGGCTGCGGTAGAGATATATCGCGCCCGGAGCGGCCGGCGCAGGGGGGACTTCAGCATGAGATTGATGCTGCGCTTCTTGGGTTTGTTGTTCGCAGCAGGGACGATCTTGTTCGTTGTCGGGGTGGCGGCCGCGGCCGGATTGCTCTGGCACTATTCCCAATCGCTTCCCGACTATTCCCAGCTCCAGGACTACGAGCCCGCGGTCATGACCCGGGTGCACGCCTCGGACGGATCGCTGCTCGCCGAATACGCGCGCGAGCGCCGCCTCTACATTCCGATCCAGGCCGTGCCCAAGCTGGTCACCAGCGCCTTCATCGCGGCGGAAGACAAGAACTACTACGAGCACGGCGGGATCGACTTCTCCGGCATTGCGCGCGCCGCGGTGCTGTTCGTGCAGCAATACGGCAGCGGGCGGCGTCCGCAGGGCGCCTCGACCATCACCCAGCAGGTCGCCAAGAACTTCCTGCTCACCAACGAGGTGTCGTTCTCGCGCAAGATCAAGGAAGCGCTGCTGGCGATGAAGATCGAGCGGACGTTCTCCAAGGAACGAATCCTCGAGCTTTATCTCAACGAGATCTATCTCGGCATGGGCGCCTACGGCGTCGCCGCCGCGTCGCTGCTCTATTTCGACAAGTCGGTGCACGAACTGTCCCCGGCGGAAGCGGCCTATCTCGCGGCGCTGCCCAAGGCACCGAACAATTATCATCCCTTCCGCCAGCGTGATCGCGCGGTCGAGCGGCGCAACTACGTTCTCGATCGCATGGCCGAGGACCACTACATCACCGCGCAGGATGCGGAGAAGTCGAAGAAAGAGCCGCTCAAGGTTACGCCGCGGCCGACCGGCGCCCACATCTTCGCCGCCGAATATTTCGCCGAGGAAGTGCGACGCTACGTCAACGAGAATTACACCGAGAAGAAGCTCTACGAGGGCGGCCTCTCGGTGCGCACCACGCTCGACCCCAAGATGCAGGTGCTGGCGCGCAAGGTGCTGGTCGACGGCTTTGTGAATTTCGACGAGCAGCAGGGCTATCGCGGGCCCGTGAACAAGCTCGACATGACGGCCGAGTGGGGCGGCAAGCTCGCCGATATCAAGGCGCTTTCCGACATCGGGCCGTGGCGGCTCGCGGTGGTGCTGGAGGTCGAAGACGGCTCCGCCCGCATCGGCCTGCAGCCCGGACGCGACCCCGGCGGCGCGGTCTCCAAGGAGCGTGAAGCCGGCGTGCTTCCGCTCGAAGGCATGAAGTGGGCGAAGCCGACCAGCGGCCCGACCAAGGGCAAGACGCCGACCAAGGTCTCGCAGGTGCTGAACGTCGGCGACATCATTTATGTCGAGCCGCTCGCCGGCAAGGAGGGCCAGTTCCGCCTGCACCAGGTGCCCGAGGTGTCCGGCGCCATCGTGGCGATGGATCCGCAGACCGGGCGCGTGCTCGCGATGGTCGGCGGCTTCTCCTACGACCAGAGCCAGTTCAACCGCGCGACCCAGGCGCTGCGTCAGCCCGGCTCGTCGTTCAAGCCGCTGGTCTACGCCGCCGCGCTCGACAACGGCTATACGCCCTCGACCGTGGTCATGGACGCGCCGCTCGAGATCGACACCGGCACCGGCATCTGGGCGCCGGAAAACTATTCGAAGAAATTCTACGGGCCTTCGACGCTGCGATTCGGCATCGAGCAGTCGCGCAACGTGATGACGGTACGGCTGGCGCAGGACGTCGGCATGCCGCTGATCGCCGAATACTCCAAACGCTTCGGCGTCTACGACAGCCTGCCGCCGTATCTCTCGTTTGCGCTCGGCGCGGGCGAAACCACGCTGCTTCGCATGGTCGGCGCCTATGCGATGTTCGACAACGGCGGCAGGAAGATCCAGCCGACCCTGATCGACCGCATCCAGGACCGTTACGGTCGCACCATCTACAAGCATGACTCGCGCGAATGCCGCGGTTGCGACGCCGACAAGTGGGCGAACCAGAACGAGCCGACCTTGGTCGACAAGCGCGAGCGCGTGCTCGACCCGATGACGGCCTACCAGATCACGTCGATGATGGAAGGCGTCGTGCAGCGCGGCACCGCGACCGTCGTCAAGGAGGTCGGCAAGCCGATCGCCGGCAAGACCGGCACCACCAATGACGAGAAGGACGCCTGGTTCATCGGCTTCTCGCCCGACCTCGTGGTCGGCGTCTATCTCGGTTACGACAAGCCCCGCCACCTCGGCCGCGGCGCCACCGGCGGCGTGCTGGCGGCGCCGATCGTGCGCGATTTCATGAAGGTCGCGCTCGCCGACAAGCCCGCGGTTCCGTTCCGGGTGCCGGCCGGCATCAAGCTCATCCGCATCGACGCCAAGAGCGGCATGCGGGCGGGGCCGGGCGACTCGCGTGTGATCCTGGAGGCGTTCAAGCCCGGCACCGCGCCGCCCGACAACTACTCCGTGATCGGCGTGACCGACGCCGACGGCCGTCCGCTCGGGGTGTCGCCCGAGGCGGACCGCGGCGTGCGCACCGGCAGCGGGTTGTACTGAGCGCACGTTCTTTTTTGCTCCTCCACACCTGAGGCGCAGCGCAGGCCGTCCAAACGCGCGAAGTCGCGGCTCGCGCGTGAGCCGTTGGCCGTCACTCAACTCACGATGTCAAACAGTGCAGTGTTGTTCGTTCCCGCGGCGCGTTGCTGCGCCCGGGTTTGTCCGTCTCTTGGCATGTGCCTTCGCTTTCGCGTCCGCCGGCGAGCCACGGGGGGCTTGGGCGCCAGCGGCCGTCGCGACAGCAGCAATTCCGTCCCCCCGATGAGGGGTGGATGGAGCGCCGACAGGCGCACTCTCTGACCTCGGTCGCGCCTGCGACGCGCGACCACCCGTCCCGGTACGACCGGGACCCCTCTCGGCGCTCCACCGTGGCGGTTTTCGGATGCGGACCCACGAAGTCGGCTCCCGGCAGTGGAACCGGAGCCGCAGCGACTGCCCGCGCCAGGCATTAACGCCCGGCGGTCGGGGTCCGGACCTCCCGCGTTGCGGTTCGCGCCGCAGCGTGGGACGCCACTCCTGGCTCCGTCTTTCAGGATCGTTTCTAGAAAACGCCCCTCTGAGCCAGGATGTAAATCCTGTATCACAAACTCGATACGTAGTCAATAGCAAAGTCGTGTCGTAGTCATAAAAAGATTGAGTCCGTCTGGCAACAAGCCGTTCCCTCACGAATGCGAGGCCGTCCCATTGAAAGAGGCGACTTGAGCTAACCCGCGCCAAACATCTTGCGATGCTGGCTCACCGTGGCTTCCAGGGATTGCGCCGGTCTTCCGAGGATATTCTCGACGTCAGGAGACAGCCGGTCATACGCGTTGGCGGCGTGCAGATGCCCCATCGTCAACAAATGTTTGAGCACGTGCTCAGGCAGGTGGCGTCCGCGCAGTTCTTCGGCCCACGCCTCGATCGGCACGTCGACATAGGTGACCGGGCGCCCCAATGCCTTGCCGTACTCGGCGGCGATGGCGTGCAGATCCTGCGACTCCGGTCCGGTCAGCTCGTAAATCTTGCCGATGTGCCGCGCGGGATCGAGCAGGACCGTGGCGATCACTTGCGCGACATCCCGGCCGGCCACCGGAGACGTACGTCCCGAACCGAAGGGCAGCCGGATGGTGCCGTCGCGGCGGATCTGCTCGGCGGCCCAGGACAGAAAGAACGGGCCTTCCTGAAACACCGTCGGCCGCACATGGACCAGCGGCAAGCCGGACCAGTTCAAGGCTTGCTCTCCCAGCCAATGCTGCCGTTGCTGCGACGAGTTGGTCATCTTCCGGATGTTCATTCGGGAGACCGTCATTTGCGACATGTTGATCAACAGGTCGATGTCGCCTTTGTCACGTGCGACGGCGGCCATGCTGACGGTTGCCTCGAGATAGGTGGACGAGACGCTCATTCCGAAATAGATGCGGCGACAGGAGTTGACGGCACGTGCGACGTCTTCGGTCCGGGTGAGATCACCCACGACGATCTCCGCACCGGCCCGGCGCAGCGCGTCGGCGCGCTCATCGTCGCGTCGGACGAAGGCCCGGACCGGAACTTGCCGCTCAAGCAGAATCCTGACGACGGCACCGCCGATGCCGCCGACTTGTCCCGCCGCTCCCGTAACCAGTATCGGCTGTTGTACGCTCATCGCAGGCAGCCTTCATCTGTCGGCTCGCACGCCCCGTGTCCACCTCGAAGGTGTGACGGCGAAACGTCCGCTCCAAGATGGCACGGGAGCCATTGACGCGAATGGCGCAAATTCGTTCAAAATGCGCAATTGCCGAACCGTGGGGGTTTCCTGGCGAGTGTCCTTGCAGAAGCGGACGCGGCCATGCTCATGTTGTCGAGATGGCGCGAGCTCCAGGCGATCGGCGAGAGCCTCTTGCAACAGGCGGGGGCAACGACAAGCGGGCACTGCAGGCTCACATGAGCGACGATACCGGCCACAAGATGAGCCGAACCGAGCTGATCATCCAGCTTGTCAAAGTGGCGCTCGGTCTCGTGATCGGCGCTTATTTCGTGTGGTGGAGCCTTGAAGTGTTGCAGCGACTGCCGCCGCATTAGTTTCCCGGTCCCGACATTCGTATCCCACACAAGCACGCGCAGAGCCTGGCGATGGTGACCGGCACTACCGATCAGGCCGGATTTTTGGAATCGCGGGTATGGCGATAAGGCAGCAAAGCTGCAACCATTGCTTGCATCTGGCGCCAGGGCGTGCGATTTTACCGTCGCGGCGACCAGGCTTGAGGGAAAAAGCACATGCGCTGGGGCATCGTGACGGCTGCCGTGATCGCGGTGGCGAGGTCGCTGTGGCTGTCGCTCACCGTCGATAGAACGATTTCCAAGCATCGCGGGCGGCCGATGCGCACTCGGACGGTCTTCTCTCTTGCCCTCAGTCTGTTGCCCTTTGCCGGCGGCGAAGCGTTCGCCGCCGAAAGGCGCGTCGCGCTCGTCATCGGCAATTCGAGCTACATTCATGCGCCTGCGCTCGACAATCCGGTCAACGACGTCACGGCAGTGAGCGTCATGCTGGAAGGAGCGGGCTTCCAGGTGGTCGAGACGCGAAACAATCTCGACAACACGGCAATGCGCCGGGTGATCCGCGAGTTCTCGGCGAAGACACGCGATGCCGATGTCGCGGTAGTGTTCTATGCCGGTCACGGCCTGGAGGTCGACGGCATCAACTACCTGATCCCCACCGATGCCAAGCTTGCGAACGACATCGACGTCGAAGACGAAGCAATCTCGCTTGATCGCGTGCTGCGCGTGCTCGAGCCCGCAAGAAGCCTGCGGCTCGTGATTCTGGACGCCTGCCGCGACAATCCCTTCGTCAAGACCATGAAACGGACGCTGGCATCACGATCGTTCGGCCGCGGCCTCGCTGGCGTCGAGCCGGCCATGTCGAATACCCTGATTGCGTTCGCGGCCAAGGCCGGGTCGACGGCGAACGACGGCGATGGCGCGCACAGCCCATTCACCACCGCGCTGCTGAAACACCTCACCGCGCCCGGACTCGACCTCAGGATCGCCTTCGGCAAGGTGCGTGACGAGGTTCTCGCCAGCACCGGCGCCCGGCAGGAGCCGCACGTGTATGGATCGCTTGGCGGCACCACGATTGCACTCGTTCCTGCCGGTGAGGTCTCTGGTGCGGCCACGGCCGCGCCGGCTCCCGGCGGCGATGTCGGCAACGGGACGTGGCGTGACTACGAATTCGCCATGCAGGTCGGCAGCAGGGCGGGATGGGACGCGTTCCTGGCTGCGCATCCGACCGGCTTCTACGCCGACCTTGCGCGCGCCCAACGCGCCAAGCTCTTGGCCGCGCCCGCAGCAGCACCGGCCGTAGCGCCAGTCCCGGCGGTGTTGACGCCGTCGCGGCCCGAACCGGAGACGCGGGGCAGGACAGTGACGCCGCGCCGTGCCGACAGCCCGCCCGCGCGAGCGAAGCCAAAGCCGGCGAAGGAGACGGCCTCCGGCGCCGCCAACCGGAGCCGCTCGTCATCGTCGTCAGGCTGCAGCTATGTCAGGCGGGCCGTCGCAGCCGGCACCGCGGCCGGGCTCGACAATGGCGTCGGGCTGATCGCTTTCGGCAGGAGGTCCTGCGGCGGTTGAGATCGCCGCGATCCTGCTATCGCCGGCCTGCATCGATCTTGCGAAGCCTGCGAGCATAACCCCGGCGGCTGCGCCAGGGCGTGCCGTGGGATGCCGATTGCTCGCGGCTGGCAGCCTCTTGCCTTCAGTCTTTGATGCCTTGCTTGGTCTTGGTTTCCTTCTCGGCCGCCTCCTTGGCCAGGCGAAGTTCTTTCAGCCGCGCGGTCTTATTGCGAGCCGCCCGGGCTTCTGCCTCATACGGCGTCGTCACTTTCTTGCCTTTCCAAGTCGCCTTCAGCGACTTACGGAACTGAGCCTCGGCCGCGGTGCGGACCTTCGAATGATTGGCCATGATCTCTTTCTCGAAAAGATTTGTACACGAATCGGGACCGTATCTTCGAACCCGGGCGAGCCGGGCAACCATCACGGGACTGCGTGCGCCGGACTTCACCACGTTGGATGTGGATTGGGGACCATGGACGGTGTTGGCGGAGATCGCAAGTCGGGACGATCCAGGGCCGTTCGTTGGGCGGTCAAGCAAACTCAATGCATCGCCCGGCCCCCAACGTTCGGCAGCGCACGGCCACGTAACGCAGTCACGGTTGCTCATCCGTGCCAAGCCCTATCGGCACAGATCGGGATGTCTTGGAGGATCTGTGTGGACAACCGTTTCTGCGCCATCCTCCGTGACCTCGAGCACTTGGACCGGTTCGTGCGCGCGCAATGATACGTCCTTCGCCGCCGCTCTCGCGGTATGCAGCGAAGCGGATTCGAAATCGGTTTTTGGGTTGTCACAACGGACCCTGAATTTTGGCATCCGGATGCTCCTCTCAACGTAAGCGACGAGTTGCCGGGGGCGCAGGCGGGGCCTGCGTTGTGCATGCTCGGCAGGTTCGTGTAGCACTGTTCTAGTGTTCCGTTTCCGACGTTCGTATCATTTCGCAGCACCCGCTTTTACGAACGTCGGAAACAAAGGAACACTAGCAAGTGATGATTCCAGTGTGGCCTTGCATTTGACGTTCCTATGAAGGACTCGCGGCCAATATGATCGGAACGTCAAATGCGCCCCACTGGGATGCCGATATTGACATAGACGCCCTGGGCTGATGGCACTGCCTTCGGTTCCCCGGAGGAGCGGCATGGTTCCCGAAGACGACCTGCGTCTTGAAACTGAAAACCTGGATTTGCGTCGTCTGCTGGCGCAGGCGGGAATACACGCTGCCGAACAACAAGTTGCTGAGCGACTGCAGCGGCTTCTGTTCGAGGAATTGCATCACCGGGTGAAGAACACGTTGGCCACGGTGATGGCGATTACCTCGCAGAGCCTGCGGACTGCCGACAGCTTGGAGCACGGCAAACAGGCAATCGAGAGCCGGCTGCTGGCGCTGGGGCGCGTTCACGATCTGCTGTTGCAGACAAATTGGACGAGCGCGGCGCTCGCGGACATCGTGAAAGCCGCTATTGCCCCGTTTGATCAGGGTGGCGGTCGATTTATGGTGCAGAGCACGAATATGGAAGTCAGTCCGGGGGCCGTGCTGCCGCTGGCAATGGTTCTCAATGAACTCTGCACAAATGCGGTCAAATACGGCGCGCTTTCGAATCCGACTGGGCGAGTGGAGATCTCCGCCACCGCCGATGACGCACAAAAGCAGTTCCGGCTCCAATGGACCGAGCGCGGGGGCCCCCCTGTTCGTGCGCCCAGCCATCGAAGCTTTGGGTCACGACTGATCGAGCACAGCTTCGTCAATCAATTGCAAGGCAGGGCCAATCTCGATTTCGCGGCGTCGGGGGTCGTGTGCACACTCGACATTCCGCTGGCTTCGCTGAAAGCGGCCCCAGTCAATCTCACGCCCGCGAATCGCGTGCCAAAGCAAGATTAGAGCGCCAGGCGCGCGGCCACACTCGACACGATGAGCTCGCTGTCCGTGTGTCCACATGTCGTGCAGGCATAAGCATTCAAGCCCGGATGGGTGCCGATGGGCTGGATGGTCGCCACCAAATCCATGAGGGTTTTGCAGCGACGGCAATGAATAGCGGGCAGGATCATGAGCGCCGTCCTACTCAGGCGGGAGCGCTACCGTCTCCCAGCCATCGGCGCCTGACAGAACCGGCCGGTGATTGTGCTCAACTCGCGACGGGAACTTTCGTTCCGTCTTTTCTGTGAGTCTGCTGCAAGGTGCCGTGCTCGCCGCTGCGGCTTGCGGCCACCATTAGGCGGGTCATTGCTCGTCATACTCATGATCATGCAGGAAGCGAGCTAGTTGAGGAGTTTCCTTCGCGCCGCGGAGCAAAGTGAGCGTTTCTATACAAACTCTGCTTCGGCCCCGGGTCTATGTTGCAGCGCACACGGCGGGGGCGTCGAATTGCGAGAACTGTGAACATGAAAATTGGACAAGTCGCGCCGCTCATGGAGAGCGTGCCACCGCGGCTGTACGGTGGAACCGAGCGTATCGTTTCGTACCTGACCGAAGAGTTGGTGCGGATGGGGCACGAGGTGACGCTGTTCGCCAGCGGCGATTCAATCACCAGCGCGCAGCTCGTCGGCTGCGTTCCCACGGCGATCCGGCTCGACGCCAATATCCACGATCCCATTCCCTACTACATGCTGATGCTCGACCGGGTCCGCGACGCCGCCGAGAAATTTGATATTCTGCACTTCCATATCGATCAGTTTCATTTCCCTCTGTTCAAATCGATGGCCGGCCGGACGGTCACGACGTTGCATGGCCGGCAGGACCTCCCGGACATCAAGCCATTGTATCTGGGCTTTCCCGAGATGCCGCTGATCTCGATCTCTGATGCACAGCGGGAGCCGGTGCCGAAAGCCAACTTCGTGGCGACCGTACACCACGGAATTCCTTCCGATCTGTATGCACCGAATTTTGATCCCCGCGGCGGCTATGTGGCCTTCCTTGGGCGCATCTCGCCCGAAAAGCGGCCCGACCGCGCCATCCGGATCGCCCAGACCCTGGGCATTCCTCTGAAGATTGCAGCCAAGATCGACCGTACCGACGAGGCCTATTTCCGCGAGCAAATCGAGCCGATGTTGCAGGGGCCCGGCGTCGAGTTCATCGGGGAAATCAACGAGCGCGCCAAAGCGAGTTTTCTCAGTTCGGCCCGTGCCCTCCTGTTTCCGGTCGACTGGCCTGAACCGTTCGGCATCGTGATGATCGAGGCCATGGCTTGCGGCACTCCGGTGCTGGCCTTTCGCTGCGGCTCGGTACCGGAGATCGTCGACAACGGAGTGACGGGCCAAATCGTAGACACGGAGGAGGAAGCGATAAGGCAGCTTCCCCAGGTCCTCTCGCTCGACCGCCGCGCCGTGCGCCGGCGGTTCGAGCAGCGCTTCTCCGCCACTCGCATGGCGAAGGATTACATTCAGATCTATCGTTCGCTCATGAAACGGCCTTTGCCGCTCCCGGATGGCGATCCGGACCTCAGCGTTGTGCGCCCGATCATGAAAGCAGAAGTGAACTGATTGTCGCTTCGTGCCGTCGCCGGGGCGATGCTTTCGTAGCTAGCCGTCAAGGGCTCGCGCGCGTGCTGAGCCCATCTCTTGCTCGTGAAGCGTTCAGCCTGCGCGATTCGGACGGCGGATGGGGGGCAAGTCATTGCCCTTTGCCAGCAGCGGCCTCCGAGGCCGGCCGGGGTAGCATGGCCATGAACGTCGAATGAGCAATTCTATACAGACTGCCCCCCTTAATAGGCGCAGGCTGCATGACCAAGGTGGCGTTGTAACGGAGGGCGGCGATGTCAAAGACCAATCATTTCCGGCAATACGCCGAGGAAGCGATGCGTTCCGCCCATCAATCCAAAATCCAAGACGAAAAAGAAGCTTTCATCGAGCTTGCGCGCACCTGGACCGCAGCTGCTGTGCAGAGCGAACGGATCTTTGCCGTCAGCGGCAGTCCGCCTGAGCTCAGAACCGCGTAGCGAAAGGCCGAAAGAATAACGCGGTGCCTCCTCTCCAGCCTGAGCGGCCGTTGCCAGCGCCCATCTGGATTTGTCCCATCTGTGAAAAGCTCATGCGTATCGGGGCAATCGAGGTCGTCAAAGGCGAAGAACACACGAAGTTGGCTTGCGCCACATGCGGGACCCAGGTGACGCAAAGCAAGATGCTATCTGATTAGCGGTGGATCCGCCGTGACCACACCATGACTGACGAGGCGATGGTTCGAATCCGCCCTCCGATGAAGACCGTCTGGCGATGGTCGGCGAGACTCGCCCGCCCGATTGTGCTCGAGGATGGCACCCGGCTTGTCACGCTCGGTGACGTGCGAATGTTTATCCTGCAGCAACCCGAGCATATCCAAGACCGCTCGTCTTGGCATCAAGCCGCTGAACTGGTGATCCTCGCTGCCGAGCTCGGCGGCAGCATCGATGCCGCGACCGCGCAGGTGGAAGACGCGCTGTTTCTGGAAGCGCGGTACGCGCGTCGGTGGCAATGATGTGCGCCGGCGGGCCTGCCCAGAATGGCCCCGCCAACCCTCGCCCCCAATTCACGTCGGCGCAGGCAATAGTAAACGCCCTTCAAAGGAGGCCACCTTGGCCCAGCATTCCAAAGCGCGCACCAGGGCCGAAGCCCAGTTCAAGCAAGTGCAGAAGCCACAGCCGGCCACACAGCCGACCACAAAGGGCGGGCAGGCTACGGCGGACTACCTCGCCGCGGGTCATGCTGTACGCGCAAAGACCGCACAGCTGAGGGAACTTCGGTTGGCAAAAGAGGGGGCTGCCAGGAGCACGAAAAAGAGTTCCAGATAACTGCGCCTCGACCAACCGCAGGGAGTTCGTTTGTGAGGAAGAGAGCCAAGGCCGCGTTTGACCCCAAAAAGTTTCTGGCCAGGGTGGGCGACGGCAAATCCATCGCCCACTACCTGAAGAATGAAATTGTCTTCTCCCAGGGAGGGGTCGCGGACGCGGTCTTTTACATCCAGAAGGGCAACGTCAAGCTCGTCGTCGTTTCGAAGCACGGCAAGGAAGCGGTCGTCGCCATTCTAGGATCCGGCCACTTTTTTGGCGAAGGATGTCTGAATGGCCATCCGCTGCGTATCGCAACAGCACGGGCGGTCGATCAATGCGTGATTACTCGCTTGGAAAAGAAGACCATGATCGCCACAATGCATCGAGAGGCCGGGTTTTCCCAAATGTTCATGTCGTATCTGTTGACTCGGAACAGTCGGATTGAAGAGGATTTGATCGATCAATTGTTCAATTCAAGTGAAAAACGTCTCGCCCGGCTCCTGCTTCTCCTTGCAAATTTCGGCAAAGAAGGCCGGCCAGAACCGATCGTGGGAAAGTTCAGTCAGGAAATGCTGGCGGATATGATCGGCACAACACGCTCTCGCGTGAGTAAGTTCATGAACAAATTCCGGGAACTGGGCTTCATCAGTTACAACGGCACCATAGAAGTCCACAGCTCCCTGTTAGGCGTGCTCCTGCACGATCAGCCACAGATCAAAGCGGGCGGTGAGGCCACTGATGAATGAGGATCTATGACAAGCCTCGGTGAGTCCTGTGGCCTGACCGGCCGTGTCACCCGCAGCCGCACGGGGCAAGCAAACGACAATTCAAAATAACGTCCGCAATTTTGGCTCGTTGCCAGATGTCAGGTTCACCGGTGCACATAGTTCAAAGGCCGCCCGGGCTTTACACCTGGCGGCCTTTGATACGAACTGCCGGACTGGCTCCGGTTCCATTCATCGCCTCGATAACGAATACGGGCGCATTTTGTTCCGTTGCCCGCCGCGAACGACAGCCGGTGCGTGAACTTGGCGTCGTCAAGTCCTTGGGTGCGCCATCATCAATGATGCGACGCCGAAGAAGATCGCGGCCGTCAAGGTGACCATCAGCAAGGGGAGCCAAGTCTGCACATACAGCAGCATCTGACGATCCTTTCAAAATGTCGGATAAGCCTCCATGACAACGAATACATTCGCGGCGGCGTCACGCGCCGCCGGGTCTTAAAGCCGCTTGAGCGTCCGCTTTGTCCTCTGGCCGCATTCGTCACAGACGTACACAACCTCGTCTAGATCGTGGGAAAAGAGGACTGGCATTGCTTGGACCGGCCGCATCCCCATCTTGCAGAGGGGACAATCAGGTTTAGCCAAGACGATGCTTGAGCTCACCCCCGCCGGGGACAGCGCACAATTCTGCATTGGATCATTTCCCCGATTTGCATTGAGTTAAAGCGGCGGCCCGATTTGCAGTCTATGCAGACGCCCGCTCCGGCCGGAGCCGGGTTGGAGTCCGAGACATTCAGAGCGTGCGACGTAAGCGACGGGCGGAACGCGGGTGCTATCGGCACTCACATACGCAGCCACCAGTCCGGGTGCAGAGTCTTGTGCCTGCCGATGGCGTCATTCCGCCAACCTGAGGGAGCAGCGAGCTCGGTCAATCGCCGTTTTTGGCAGCTCACGCAGGGCAAGCCGCCGGTTGGCACCCGTCTTACGTGGCGTGTCGAGTCCCAAGCACAAGAGCAGATTGAGAAATTAAACCGAAGGCCCCGTGCGGCTTCTCCCAATGGGCTGGCAGCCTCAATTGGCATCCGTGCTCAACTAAGGTTGGCTATTCTGCCAGATTAGGCGCACCCTCACCCCCATCATTGACCGCGGCCCTGCGCCAGGCGTCGGTGGCTGGGAGACCCATTGAGCTCCCGCCTGTGCATCGCACCCAGCGGAGTGAAATCATGCATCAGTATCGCATCTATACTTTTCGCGAGGATGGACACTTTTCAACAGTACGACGCATCGAATGTACGGACCAGAAACAGGCCGTCCAAGAAGCGCAGCAACTTGTGGAAGGCGAGGATAGTGAACTCTGGCAGGGTGAACACCTCATCGCGCGATTCACCGACCTCCAGAAACAACAGAGTAGACTCGCCCCAGCCGCCGGCCTCATTACTGTGGCGGATGAATGAGCTGCCGGTGGCTGAGAGACGTTCGCGCTCCCGCCTGTGGTTCCAACCCAGGAGAGCGCCGTGTCCGATTCCCGTCGTGATTGCTTAGCCTATGCGAGCGAATGCGTTCGACTTGCCGGATTGGCGCACGATCTGCAGATTCGAGAGGAACTTCTGAGTTTGGCTGACGACTGGATGGCGAAGGGCATCTTTCGCACGACGTCGGACCCACAAATGCGGCACTGATAGGTGCCATGAAGCCAGCGAGCGCCAGTCCGGCTCCCCCGTGGAGCATTTTTCATAACGCCGCTGAATGAACTATTTCTCGCTCTGTGAGCGACCGCACAATCACTCCGCATCGTCCGTGACAATGTTTGATTAGTCCGCAGCGCGCCAGGCGCCGCAAGGACGCTCAAACGCACAGGTAACGATGATGGCAGCGATGCAATATGCGGGGCTGATCGGTCTGCTCGCCCTAATCGCCGTGACCCCCTCGTACGCCCAAAGCCGAACGGCAATGCCCGACGGCCATCCGTCTCACTATTGCCTCCCGACGACCGTGGACAGTTCGAATGAGCAAAAGGTCTATTGCGAAGGCTGGCGAGCTTTCCGCAAAGGCTGGTAACGGTTCGTCTCAAGGACTCCTCCGCACCAGAATACGATCGGGTCTTGTGACGGTCTTGGCTTGTGGGACCAAGCGCTCGGTATGGCTCACATCACCTTCTCCCACGTCATGGTCCGCGTGCTCATCGTGCCCGTGAGCGGGTCGACCGACGGCGTCGTCGACAGATAGACGCGATTGCCTTCGAAGCGTGCGATGCGCTTCTGCTTGGTGCCGGTCCAGGTCTCATTCCACGAGACGTCGACGTGGTGCGTGATCTCGTTGCCGTCGATCGTGTAGGTGCCGCCATAGCTGGTCATGCTGCGGAACAAGGCTTCCGCCTCCGCCGGCGTCGCGTTGGCGCCCGCCGGCTTGCTGCGGCCGTTCCCGACATTGAGCACCATCATGCGGCCGTCGGGCGCGTAATTGATGTAGCCGGTGGGATGTGAACCGAGGAAATCGGTCTTGGCGCCGGAAGGGATTTCCTCCCGTATCGCGGCGATGAGCTTCCAGGTCCCGAGCAGGCGTTGGCGCGGATCGTCGTTTGTCATGCTCGCAGCCTTAGCGCGTCGCGGGTCGTGAGGAAAGCGCGGCCGTAGCAGCGACGCGGAGGCGTCACGCGCGCTGACCTCGAATTGCCCTGGGCCGATCATCGCAGGGCTAAACCAGCCGCGAGAGTCGTCGATCCATGAGAATTTCTAATGTGTGGCCGAGAAATGATGGTTTGCAGCCGCGTTCGCCGCGGAACTAGCTAGCGCAGCTTCGGCACACGAAGCGGGCGCGATCGGAGCCTTGCCGCCGTCGCCATCGCAGTCCGCGCATCGCAGCGCGGACGGCCGGCGCGAGGGTCATGGTGAAGGAGCCGGCAACGCCGTCATGAATTGATTTGCAGCGGTGCAAATCGAAAGAGGACTCAATCCATGAATCGATCATGCATTGCCTGCCTGCTGGCGGGCAGTATCGGAACTCATTGACGTGACGCAAGCCGTCGGCCAGCAGGCCTGCAAGCCGACGTTGGCATTCAAGGAGGTCCAATTCTCCGAAATGCAGCCGCCAACAGGCGAGCGGCGATGGACGGCCGTCGTATCGGTCGATGCGTCGCGCTGCACGACGACTACCGGATTTTTCGAGATCGGGTTCTCGCGGCAAAAGGAAAACGGCGGCGAGATCGAGTTCCGCGAGCGCTTTCAATGGTCGTCGCCCGCGGTGAAAGTCGGGGTGGATTTCTGGGCCGACGAAGCCGTCGAGTACTACTGGATCGAGAGCGTTCAAGCGTGCCCCTGCGCCAGATGACGGAAGTCCTCCCATATACGACCAACCTGCACGCCGTACCAACCTGCATTCATTCGATCACGTGCGATCCACGCGCGAACTTCGACAGATCGAAGTCATCGCCAATTCCTGCGTGCGGCCCCGCGACAGCGGAAAACGGCCCGATGTCGTGGATGGTGTGGAGGGCAGACGGCGGATGCCTATTTCCCCCTGTTATGAGAAAATCTATGGCTGGCGGGAGAAACGATGCTTTGCGGCGTGGCAGAGAGGCCTCTATTTCAAAGGCTCCGCGAGGGACATCTCCCTCGTTCCACATTCGCAGGAGCATGAAAAATGCTACGGACCTTGGACAACACATTAGGGCTCGATGATATCCGCCGGGAAACGGGCCTGGCAGCTCGGCCCGCGCGGCAGGGCACAGCCTCGCCGATCGCCACGACGCTGCGAGCCATTGCTGGCGCATGGCGTGAAGGCCTTGCCGCCTGTCGCCAGTATGAGGAGTTGAGGTCGAGTGGGGTTTCGCACGATCGGGCGGTGAGAGAGGCGCTCGGTCTCGGGCTCATCCCCTCCGATGCGCCGCCTCAAGCCGCGCCGGCGCTGTATTTTGCGGGCCAGGCGTAATGCGTGAGCGCGGTGCCGGATATCGAGCCGACAACGCCGGCCCAAATCCTGCTCCGGCGACGAAGCCTCTTCGATGGAAGCTGCCACGAAGGAGGAGCTCAGCGCCCGGCGCCGCGCGATTTCGATTTAAGGCGCTTGAGTTGCCGCGCGTCCTCGGCCGCTTCGGCCAGCAGCCATTGACTGAACGCCACGATCTTCGGCAGCTTCGCCGCCGCCTTCGGGCACACGATCCAATACGCGTAGGGCACCGGCATCGCCACGTCGAAGGGACAGACCAGGCGGCCGCCGATCAAGTCCCAAGCGGCCAGCGCCGTCCGCGCCAGTGCCACCCCCTGGGCGTCGACCGCGGCATCGATGGCCATGCTGGCCTGGTTGAGGACGGGGCCGCGCGAGAGATCCACGTTCTCGACGCCGGCAAAGTCGAGCCATCGATTCCAATCCTGCCGGCTGTTGACGTGCAGGAGCTTGGCCTGGTTGAGATCGGAAGGCTTGCGCAGGGGACTGCGGCCCTGGAGCAGCTTCGGACTGCAGACGGGAAACAGCTCTTCGGCGCAGAGGCGGGTGACGTGAAGCCCCGCCTCGTTGCCGTCGCTGTGACGAATGGCAAGGTCGATGTCCTCGCGCGCGAAGTCGATATGCTGCAGTGAGGCGCTGACCCTGAGATCGACCTCGGGGTGGACCTCGGCGAAACGGCCCAGGCGATGGACAAGCCATTTCGCCGCGAAGTTCGGCGACGTGCTGACGGTGAGCACGCCGCCGCTCTGACGTTGCAGCAAGCGCTCCGTTCCGGCGGAGATGCGGTCGAAGGCATCACGCACGACCATGAGATAGGCGCGTCCGGCTTCGGTGATGGCGAGACGCTGCCGTTCGCGGTTGAACAGCTTCAGCCCGAGCTCGGCCTCGAGCGCCTTCACCTGATGGCTGACGGCGCCCTGGGTGACGCAGAGCTCCTCGGCGGCGCGGGTGAAGCTCTCGTGGCGCGCCGCTGCCTCGAACGCCTTGAGTGCGTTGAGCGGCGGCAACCGGCGCGGCATCGGCCACCTACATCATGAGAAAAACTACGATACGCTAGAGGAAAGAGGCCTTGTCCGCAACGCCTCCGCAAATCGGCGCGCCCAGCGGGACGCGCTTGTCCGCAGACCGTCGGACGAGGACCTTCTGCTGAAGGGCAGTCGCGAGGGCGATATGAGTGCGCGTGTCCAAGACATGACCGAGGCGGCATCGGCCAATTGCGGGTTCACGTCTTGGTCCAGATCCGCCCGTAGTGAGAGGGTATGGTCAGCGCGTACTCCTGGAGCGCGGGCACCCCTTTGAGATCGAGATCGCCGCCGTGAAGTTCTTCGACATAGTCGCCGCTGGCCGGAAACCAAAATGGGACCGTTTGCTCATTGTCGGTCGTGTTCACCGCGACGAGGGTGTATTGCGCGCCCTCGTATCGGGCAAACAGGAGCAGCCCGAGGCTCTGGTATCGGTCCCAATGGTTGAAGAAGAACAGCGTCCCGCCTCGAATATGACTGCGAGCGGCGCGGATGCGAAGGAGCTTTCTGACCAGCGAGATGGTCGAGCGCCCGGCGCCATCATAAAAGTAATCCCAGCGAAGCGGACGAAGCAGTGAAACGCGGCCCACACCGAAGTCGGGAAGGAAGTAGTTTTCGGCCAGTTCCTGACCCTGCCACAGCATCGGGATGCCTTTGCTCATGAGCAAGGCGATGAGATAGGACTGCAGCATGTACCAACGGTTGCGGTCGCCCTCGAGAAAAAGGGGGTTGCCCGCTTCGTCGGGGTTGATCAGCCCGAAATTGCACAAGAAGCGTTCGTGGTCGTGGTTTTCTATGTATTGAACGGCCAGCTTGGGGATGACGTCCCCGTTGGTCGTTTCCTCGTCGGGATAGCCGAACAGACCGAGCGACAATCCCCACTCAGTGAGGCGCCCGCGGTCGCCGCGCGCGACCGAACGGGCGGTGTCGAAGGTCCGGTTTTGCCAGGTGCTGTTCGAATAGGTCGTGCGCAGGACTTCCTCCGGACCTTCCAACTGCTCGGCCATCTGGATGAGCCGGATCGGCTGACCGCCGCCAGCATCGAAACGGCGCCAGTGGGATTGTCCCGCTGCAATTCCACGTTTGGCGAGCTGATAGGTTTCGTACGTCAGACTGGCGTATCCGACCCCGAGGGGCCCGTCCCAGTAGTTCGGCACGCAGTCGTATCGGAAGCCGTCCACATGGTAGACCTCGAGCCAGTGGTTGCTCGCACTGAAGAAGAAGTCGCGCGTGAGCTGCCGGCCGAAGTCAGTGCTTTTTCCGAAGTTGCTGAAGTAGTCCTTCGCAAACGGGCCCATGAAGGGATTTTCGTTGTACTTCAGTCGCGTGTACGCATCGTAATAAGGAAAATCCACACCAGTGTGGCCGTAGACCACATCGACGATCACGGCGATGCCGTGCTGGTGTGCGATATCGACGAGCTGCTGGAAATCCGAACGCTTCCCGAAGCGTTCGTCGACGCCGAAATATCCGATCGGGAGATAGCCCCAGTCGACCGAAACTCCCACATTCGAGAGCGGCATGACCTCTATCGCATTCACACCGAGATCGCTGAGATAGGCCATGACGTTGCGGGTGCGGTCGAGATCGCCCCCGAGTTCGGCAACGTTGATCTCATAGACGATGAGGTCCGATAACGGTGGCACGCGCCACTGGGCCTCGGGGGCGCTCCACTGGTAGGCCTGATAGCCGAGGGTGAACGCAGAAAGCTTGCCCACCCCGAACTCGCGCGCAAACGGATCGATGATCCAATCCAGCGTGCCGACGTTCGGGTTGACGATCGTATAGCGATAGACGTAGCGGCCGGGAGTGCCCCACGCCGCCCCGGGCGCGGACGGCGCTGTGCCGGCAATCGGGACGGTGGTCGACCAGAAGTCGCCGTAGGGAGGACGCACGCTGTGCGTCAGCGGAAACTCCCGGGGTGGCACGTCCGCGAGGAATTGGTCAGCCTCGTGAATGATCTTGACTGTGACCGCATTGCCGTCGCCAGCGGATACCCAAGGCAGCCACAGTCCGAACGTCACTGCTCCATTGCTTTCGACGGCGCCGAGCGCGCCCATGGGCAACAGGTTCAGAGCCATGTCTTATAGGGCCTTCCATTGGAGCCGGCGGAACAGGACCTGGCCGGTATGCGTCTGCAGGCCGATGAAGCGTGGCTCCTGGGGGGTCGAGGGCAGACCACGCCGTGGTGACTGGGGATCGCCGGTGAAGTGGAACCGATTCACGATCTGACCATTGAGCCCCACCGTGAAGTCGGCTCCGTCGACCGTGATTTCATAGTCATTCCACTCTCCGACGGGATGCACGACGAGTGGTCCGTCGGTGGGCCCCTTGAACGAGTAGATCGCGCCAGTGCGGTGAATTGGTGCGTTGTCCGGTCGTGCGAGCTCGTCGATCTGAACTTCGAAGCCGAAATTGACCCCGACATAGGCGGTGTTGTCGTAGCCTTGCTGGGTCGGATCGGGGAAGTTGACGAAGATGCCGGAGTTGTCGTCGAACGCCGTCATCATCCACTGCAGCCGCAAGACGTAGCGTGGAGGCGCCGGCCGGGTGAGCCACAGAAGGCCCAGATCGGTACCGGGGCGCGCTTCGAGCGCCCCGCGCCGGACCAGGAAGATGCCGGGGTCGTCGCGGCCCGGCTGGTTGCGGATGGTCGACATCTTCCAGTCACCGAGCACCGTTCCGTCGAACAGAGTTTCGAAACCGGCATCCGCGGCGAACGGGGGCGGCGTGATCATACGATCGCCGCTGCGCCGAGCCAGAGCGACGCCGGTCAGCATCGGGTTGGGCGACCCGATGCTGGGAAAAAGCGACGGTCCCGCGGCATACAGGTTCTCGGTGTAATGAAAGCGGCCGTCCTCGTTGGTCACGCTATGTGCGGGGTCGGTTCCCATCCACAGAGTTCCAGTCTCATGGTGTGTGGTGCCCAAGCCGTCGCGGATGACCTGCGCGGGGGCGCCACTGCCAAACAGATTCGCAACCTGCTGCATCGTGGCATCCATGACATTCCACAGCTCATTGTCGCGCGGCCCGGGCGTCAGTGTGACGCGCGCTCGCCGAATGCCGTACTCGTCGGTTCGAGGATCAAGCTCGACCCGGCTCAGGTGAGTGGTCAGGTCGGTCGGATCAGCCGGCTCCATCTCGCCGATGCCGCGAATGGCAATCGCGACATCCGTGTCGGTCGACGTCCGCAACTGGTCAAAGAAGTCCACGTCGGGGATCTTCCGGAACAGTTCATCCTCTGCGCCAACCGTGCTGCCGCCGCCGGTCGCCGTGATCTGCAGGTGAAAACGTCCGAGCAAATCGCCATTTGCGCGGGTACCGCGGCATTTGACGAAGAAGGCCGCCGTTTGCACCTCGTTGACAGCCGCCGAAAGGCCCGGGATCGCCGTGCGCGGTACGCGGATCACAACGTTCGAACGCAAGTGGGCGATCAGGTTCTTTCCGATAAGGGGCCAAGTGGGCAGTCCGGTTCCGTCGAAGGACGCCAACGCGAGACGCGCGCTCTCGATCGTGCCTAGCGCGATGACAACCACACCGGCCGGGGCCAATTCCATAAAGCCGTTGCTGGTGTCCACGCCGGTAATCCGCCAGGTACCCGCGGCCGTGGGTGTCGTGCGCAAGGAGACGGCGTGCGTATCCGGCAGGACCATAAATTCCTTGGTGGCATCGTTGCCACGCGAATCCGCGGCGGCGGTGCGTGCGGCTTTCATCAGCAGGGGCACCGTGCTGAACTTGTTCAGCGGAAAGAAGCCGGCGTGGGGCGGGCGTGCCTGAACCGCGAGCGGCGCTTCCAGTTTCAACAGATTGAGAAGATCGGCTTGGGACAGTCCGCCCGTCGAGCTCAGCCCGAGAAGCTGAGCCGGATCCGCACCGGGCTTGAGCAGCGGGGAGGGTGGCAACGTCGCAAGGGGGATCGCCGCAGGAACCGTGCTGAGATTGTCAAACAACTGCCTGCGCAGCGCGTTCTGCAGCTCGCCGAAGATAAAGTCGTTCGCTTCGTCGACGCCGATCTGGCGGGAGCTCTCGTCGAAATACCGGCTCTGCAGATCACCCACCGTCGGCGTCGGCCATGACGTCATTTCCTCGTCGAGCAAGCGCGGCGACCATCCACCCCAGTACAGCGACCGTCCGCCAACCGTGTAGGCAAGGCCTTTGAACGGGATGGACGATTTCCAGGGAATCCCCCAGACCTCGTTGCGCGGGGGCTCCGGCTGCGGAGCGTTTTCGTTCAGAAAGAACGGCGCGGATGGGTCGGTAAGGCCTTGGATGCCGGTGTTCTGGACATGCTCCGGGATCGTAAAGAGCCCTGCTTCGATGACCAGTGTGCGAAGCCCGCCGCCGACCTGCTTTTGCCGGAACCAGATATGCTCGGCGATCGCCGAGCCGAAAGTGCCGCCGCCGACGACGATCACGTCGAACGGCCGGCCTCCAGCCGATGTCCAGGCATTGACCTCAGAGACGTCATTGCAGAGGTAGCGGCCTTCCACGTCCTTCGTGAAAGACGTTCTTTCTGTAAGCTTCACCATGTTCCACTCCTCTTGGTGAGAAGCGCCATGGTCGGCCGCGCGAGCCTGACGATTTCAAGATTGTATTTGGGCCGCCTGCGGCTTCCCAACAGCGCCAATTATAGGCCGTTCTATTTGCGCGTGTGTGCGTCTGCTCACATTCACTGTGATCATTTCCTCCGCGTCATCGTGTATCGAAATAGTGGACCGGCCTCAGGGGGGCGGGGCGAAGCTCACTCTGTCCCCCTTTCCTCCGGCGGTTTGATGTGTCGAAAGCAATAAAGCAGCGAAACGTCGTAGACGATCTTCAACACGCCGCAGATGACGAGCGGCAGCGCCGCAAACGATGTCGACAACAGCGCGCCGGACAGCGCCGGGCTGACCGCCGACGCCAGGCTGCGCGGAACCGCGGTCACGCTCGCGGCTGCCGTTCGCTCGGCCGGGGTGACCACCGCCATGACGTAGGAGGTGCGAGTCGGCACGTCCATCTGCGAGAGCGCCGACCGAACGAGCAACAGGCCGAGCACGATCGAGAGATTGGGCGCGAACGCCGCGAGAATGAGACAGATGCTCGATGGAATGTGGGTGAAGACCATCGTGTTGACGAGGCCGAACCGCCTGCCGAGGCGTGCCGCCACCGGATACGAGAAAGCGGTGAGAACGTTCGACCAGAAAAAGAATGCGCTCGCGGCGGCAAGCGAGAGGTCGAAACGTTCGAACAGCCAGAGGGCGAGCAGGGATTGAACGGTGAAGCCGCCCGCAAACGAATCCAGGCTGAACAGCGCGGCGAGCTTGTAAACGGTTCGGCGCGATGGGCCCAACGCCGTGGCTTGCGGCGCTGCCGCCTGCGCCCTGGCGTGGGGAAGCCGCGAATAGAACAAGGCTCCCACCAGGCCGAGCGCGGCATAGACGTAGAACATGGCCTGCAGCGCGCCGACCCTGTCCATTCCCTGGGAGACCAGCCAGTCCGGCGCGCCCGCGGCGAGCGCTCCGGCCGCGATGGACAGCGCGCCGACCAGGCTGTAGCGCGCGAATACATGCGTCCGGTCCTTGTCCGACGCGCCTTGCGCGAGCGACGCCTGTTCGAGCGGGATATGTATCCCGATGTCGCCGGTGGTCGGATTCATGGTGCCGACGAATGCAATCGCGGCGATGAAAACGAGGTGCTGGACCTGGGGGATCGCGATCCCGGTGAGGACCATCAACACCGCGCAGACCAGAAGCAGCGTGCGCACGTCGTAGCGCGGCGCCAGGTACCCGATCGCCAAGGTCGTCGCGGCCGAGCCGAGAAGCGCAGCTGTTGCAACGATGCCGATCTCGAACGGATTGAAGCCCAGCTCCAGCAGATAGGCCGGCAGGATGATGGCGGCGAACCCGTCGCCGAATCCGCGCGCCGCGCGTGCCGCGTACAGGTTGAAGACGTCCGATCGCCCGCCGGCGCCCAGGCGTGCGAGCATGCCCGCGCTACGACCGAAGTGCGGCAACGGCGTCATCGATCAGTCGGCCGGCGTCACGGTGAAGTCGTCGAAATACACGTGGCTGTCGGCCTTGGACCACAGACCGACGCGTCCGGAGACCGGCTGTGGCAGGACGTGCTCCAGGTAGAGCTTGCCGTCGAGATAGCCGGCGACCTTGGTCCCGGTGATCCGGACCTTGAGGTCGTGCCACTGGCGCGTCGGGGTCGGGGTGTTGCGGATCCACGTGACCGAGGAACGCTTCCCCTTCTCGAATTTCCACAGCACCAGATTGTTCTCGAGCGGATTGGCGCGGATCGTCAGGTAGTCGCCGTTGGGCTTGAGGTTGAACAGGATTCCCGCGCCCTGGTCGATGCGGCCCGAAATTCCCTCGAACCGCACCGAGATTTCGCCGTCGCGGAAATCCGCGACATCCTTGGCCACGGTGTAGGGGAAATAGGCATAGGCCTGCACGCGGTCGAGGAATTCGGCGTAGCGGTCGCCGTAAAGCGCGCGCGCCTTGTCGGCGATGCCGGCCGACGTCTGTCCCTCCTTCCACTGGCGGCCGTCGACGGCGAGCACCTTCTTGTTGCCCTCCGCCTCGATCCGCCAGACCCCGACCACGCTCAAAAACGATTTGGGTTCGGCCCCCACGGTGTCGTCCGAGAAGTCGATCTTCAGGACCGGCCCCGCACCGGCACTCAACAGCAATGCGGTGAGGCCGACGCAAGCAGCAGCCATCCCGATCGTGCTCTTGATCATGTTCATGGTTGATCTCCGTCTTTGATGGGCTGGGCGATTTGCGGCGCGCGGCGGAGCCACCGCCACGCGAGGACGATCAGCAGCGGAAGGCCGCCGAAGAACCACAGGAGCGCGGGCCGGGCGTCGGCGATCAACGGGTAGCCGGAGTACTCCTCCGACGCTTCCGGCGGCGGAACCGGCCGTCCCGCCAGCGCGTAGAGCAGCGGCAGAATCTCGCGCGGGCTGGTCGAACAACTCTTGTCCGCGCGGCCCGCATAGGAATAGTCGATCTCGCCGTAAGCCTCGTCGCTGCTGCTTCCCACCACGCTTTGCCCCGTCGTGGCGAGCCGGATGGTGAGACGTGGAACGACGCGCTCGAGCTTGGCCAGGACGTTGCGGCGCAGATCGACGTAGCGCGGGTCCTCGGCCGCGAGGTGAACCGTGATCAGCAGCGGTTCGCGAAGCTCGGCCAGCGCCCGCTGATCGGCGGCAGGAAACGAGTTGCGCCGATCTTCGGTGAGGTCCACCGATGTCCTGATCCGCGTGGCCGATGCGAGGACCATTGCGGTGGCGGCGACGCAGGCGATCGAACGGACGAACTTGGTACGCAGCGGCACTCCGGGGTGCAGCCACACCGCGGACAGCGCGGCAAAGCCACCGATCGCGGCCACAATGCCCAAGAGGAGGCCGATCGACAGAAGTCCCTGCTCGAAGGTGCGCAGCGTCTGCGTCAGCGACAAGCGCGCAATCCACTCGAGCACGCCAGGCTGCCCGGCCAAGGCAAAATCCAGGACCCAGGAGCCGATCGTGAAGGCAAGGGCGATGATCGCCGCCGTTGCCGAGCTTTCGGAAATGCTGGCCGCAAACAGCGCGATGGCGCCCACCAGCAGGCCGTAGAGCAGGTGGCCGAAAGCGAGATTGGCGGTCTCCAGGATATAGAGGTGCCCGCCGAGCGCGGCCCAGATCACCAGGGCCGAGACCGCGGGAACCAGCGCGGCAAGCCAAGCGCCGAAGATCGCCGTCATCTTGGCGGCGATCAGCGTCGGCACACGGTAGGGCAATTGCACCAGCAGGCGCAGTGCGCCGGTTTCCTTCTCGCGTCCGAGGCTGCGAATGGCGACGAACGGAAACAGCAAGGTGACGACGAGGTAGAGCGCACCGAAGGTGGGGACGAGCACGCCATCGAGCGGCGAGAGGCCGGCTGCAAGCACCGGGGCATCGCGCGCGGCCGAACTTGCTTCGCCATAGAGTGCCACGGCCTGGAAGAAACCGTAGCCGACGAGCGGGCAAAGGATCAGCAGCATGGTCCAGAGCGCGCGGCCGCTCACGATGTCCCGCAGCTCCTTGGCCAGCAACGGGCGCAATGGAGCACGGTGGACCACGACTGCGTCAGGTGAGCGCAAGGAAGACGTCCTCCAATCCGCCCGCGGGCATCCCGGTCTGCGCGCGCAGGTCCGCGAGCGTCCCGATGCCACGGATCCGGCCGTCCGCGAGCAGCACGAAGCGGTCACAGACCCGCTCGGCGTCGATCAGTTGATGAATGGCCAGAACAAGGGTGCGCCCATTGCGCGCGACCTCGCGGACCACGCCCATGACCTCGCGCGTCTGCCGGAGGTCGAAGCCGTCGAACGGCTCGTCCATCAGCAGCAGGGGTTGCGGCGCAATCAGCGCGAGCGCCAGCATGAGCCGGCGGCCATAGCCTTTCGACAATGCGCCGATGCGCTGGCGCAGAACCGGCGCGAGGCCGAGCGCGCCGATCGCTTCCGTGGTGATCCTCGCGGGCCTGCCATAGGCCGCCGCGAAGAATTCGAGCAATCGTGCCACGTACTCGTCTTCCCAGGGGCGCACGCCGTCCGGCAGGTAGAACATGAGCTCGCGACGTTGCGACAGGGGAGGGGAGTTGCCGCGCCAGAGGACGTGACCGCCGTCCGCGGGCACAAGGCCCGCGATCGCTTCCAGCAAGGTGGTCTTGCCCGCGCCGTTGGGTCCGATCAGGCCGAGCACCTCGCCGGCATTCACGGCAAACGAAACGTCGGCGAGGGCACGCTGGTCGCCGTAGCGCTTGGTGACGCCGGCAACCTGCATCAACGCCGCGGCGTCGCCGGCCGAATGGTCGAGGATGCTCGTAACCGATGCGATCATCGCCGCCACCTACCTCCTGCGGATAAACACGATGAGGTGCACGACATGAGTTCTTGTTGTCGGTTGCATCCATGCTCAGCGTGATCGAGACCGGGCGCAGGGCGCTGTGCAAGACGACATGGCTCGGTGACGATCGGCCGGCGGCTTCCGACCAGCCTTGTCCCAGACACGACTTGATCTCATGCAGGATTGCCGCCTGCGTGGCCTCGGCCTGTTGCGCCGTATCGGCCTCGACCAAGTCGCAGGTATAGGTGCTCCCGCCATAGAGCGAGCAGTCTTTCCATCCTGGCAGCGCAAGGTCCGTCGTGTGAAAGTCGCCTTGCTGCGGCTTTCCGGCGATGTCGGAAAATCGTCCTTTCGTCATCGCGAGGGAGACGATCTGCTGGAGCTCAGAGCAATACGCCGGCGCGTTCTGTGCCGCGGTCGTGGCCGTCGCACCCGCCAACGCCAATGCCAAGAGGATGAGACGTTTCGCCATTTGCCAGCCCGCCTCTTCAGCCCTTTTCCGAGGCCGCCGCCGGGCCGTCGCTCTGCGACCCGGCGTCACGTCGATCTTGGGCGCGGGCAGCTCAGCTCTTCGCGCTCGCGGTCCTGTCGAGTGCGGCGCGCAGTCCCTTGGCGAGCTTCACTGCGTCGTCATTGGCCCAGAAGTGCATGAAGATGAGGCGCGGCTGCTCGGTCAGCATATGGCTGTGCACCGCCGTCACCTCGATGCCGTTCTCCCGCAGCGCCTTGATCACCGGGTTCACCTCGTCGCCCGCGAGCACGAAGTCGCCGGTGATGGCGGCCTTGCCGCCGCCGGTCGGCTGGAAGCCGATGGCCGTGGCCACACCCGTCGGGCCGGGGGGCGTGAGCTGCATTCCGTTCTCGGTGACCGGATCGCGGCGCGGCACCGCGAATTGATAGACGCCGCCATTGGCCTGTCCCTTGACGCCGATGATCTGGTCGAGCTGGGCGGTGTCGAGATCGATCGCCGGCGGCGGGCTGGCCGCCGCGGCCGGCGGACCAAGCGGCGTCTTGCTTTCCGCCAACGCCGCGCGCAACGCTGTCGCCAGCTTCACCGGATCGCCGTGCCCGCCGACATGCATGTAGAAGGGCAGGGGCGTGCTGCGCAGGACGTGATTGTGCACGGCGGTGACCTCGAGGCCGTTCGCGATCAGCTTGGTCATGACCGGATTGACCTCGGCCTCGAGCAGCACGAGATCGCCCATCACCATCGCGCCGCCGTGCATCGGCTTGAACGCGGCCCAGCCGCCGAGCGCCAGGGTCGGCCGGATGGTGACGCCATCGAGCGTCACCTGCAGGTCGGTGCGCGGAAAGCCGTAGCGATGCACGTCGCCGGATACGGCGGCGGTGCGTCCCAGCGCTTCATCGACCTTCTTCCAGTCGATCTCCTGGGCGCTCGCGCCGCCGGCCCATGCCGCCGTCAGCGCGCAAACCAACACTGAAGATATCGTACGCATCGCGGTCTCCTTTTTGATTGCACATGCGCGTTGCCCCCGGCCCCTCAGCCAGGCGTGTCGGAGAAATTCTTTGGTGAAGGCGCGGCTCATGCGAGCGCTCCCGACAGGTACAGCGCCAGTCCGACGGCGCAGCATGCTGCCAGCGTCGGAATCATCCCGACCTTGAACCGGAAGATGGCAATGGCGGCGGCGACCGAGAGCGCGAGCGCAAGCCAGTCCACGCTCGCCAGTCGCGGCGCGTCAAACGCCAACGGGAAGACGCGCACCGGCACCGTTTCGCGGAACAGCGTATGGATCGCAAACCAGATCGCGAGATTGAGCACGACGCCGACGACGGCGGCGGTGATGGTGGACAGCGCCCCGTTCAGCGCCCTGTTGCCGCGCAGCACCTCGATGAACGGCGCACCGAGGAAAATCCAGAGAAAGCAGGGCGTGAAGGTGACCCAGGTCGCGAGCAGGCCGCCCAGTGTTCCGGCCAGCATCGGCGAAAGCGAGCCGGGATCACGGTACGCCGCCATGAAGCCCACGAACTGCAGCACCATGATCAGCGGCCCCGGCGTCGTCTCCGCCATTCCCAGCCCGTCGAGCATCTCGCCGGGCTTGAGCCAGCCGTAGTTCTCGACCGCCTGCTGGGCGACGTAAGCGAGCACCGCATAGGCGCCGCCGAACGTGACCATGGCCATCTTGCTGAAGAAGACGGCAATCTCGCTGAAGACGTTTCCCCTGCCCAACGTGAGCAGAAGGGCGATGACGGGGATGAGCCAAAGGGCGAGCCATACGCTCGACACCTGTAACGCTCGCGCAACGGTCGGCCGCGTATGTTCGGGCAGCTCCTCGCCGAGGAGGCTGTCGACCACGCCTGCATCTTGCTTGTCAGTGCCATGGCCCCCCTTGAGTTGAAATGCCGAGGCGCCGGTCGAAGCGCCGACAAAGCCGATCAGCGCCGCGCCGAAAATAATGATCGGGAACGGGATGTTGAAAAAGAAGATGCCGACAAAGGCCGCAGCCGCCAGCGCGCGCATCACATTGTTCTTCAGCGACCGCTTGCCGATCCGGACGACGGCCTCCAGCACGATGGCGAGAACCGCGGCCTTGAGGCCGAAAAACAATGCGGCAATCGCCGGCACGTTGCCGTAGCCGGCATAGACGTAGCTGAGCGCCATGATGGCGATGATGCCGGGAACAACAAAAAGGACACCGGCCATGATCCCGCCCAGCGTCCGGTGCATCAGCCAGCCGATATAAGTCGCAAGCTGTTGTGCTTCGGGGCCGGGCAACAGCATGCAGTAGTTAAGCGCATGCAGGAACCGGCTCTCCGAGATCCAGCGTTTCTCCTCGACCAGAATGCGGTGCATCACCGCGATCTGGCCGGCCGGGCCGCCGAAGCTCAGCATCGCCACGCGAAGCCAGACCCGGAACGCCTCGCGCAGCGACACTCCGTGGCGAGGGACGGATTGGCCGCCTTCCGCGATCGCGAGCTCAGCCACGCCGGGCCTCCTTCACTGCCGTGGCCGGCCAGTTGTGCGTTTCGGTCTGGAGACTGCGACACCAGGTATAGAGCGCGTCGTACATCACCATGCCGTGCCCGAGCATCTCGTGATCGTCAGGAAAGTTGGCGGACAGGCCGAGCGAGATGGCGAACAGGCCGCCGCACTGCGGGGCCAGATCGTGTCGGGACGTGTCGGCGCCTCTGACGATCTCGGCCAGATGGTCGAGAGCCGCATCCTTGATGCCGTAGATGCGCAGGATGGTATCGAACGAGCAGCGCTCGCCTTCATGGGTGAATTCGACCCCGTCGATGTCGTAGGGCGTCCCGCCCGGTCTCTTTGGCGACCTTGAGCACGTCCTTGGTCGGGACGTAAATGAACTCCGCCTGCGGATCGATGAAACGCCTGATCAGCCATGGACAGGCGATGCGGTCGATCTTCGGGTGCTCCCGCGTTACCCATTTGCCCGGCGTAGTTCTGACCGGCCGGTATGTCGGGAAACCATTGTCGATCCAATCGGCGATCCCGCCCTGCAGGTAACTTGCATCAATGCCCGCGGCGCGTAGCGCCGCCGCGACGCCCTTGGCTGACCTGATGGCCATGGACACAGTGAACGACGACACGCGCTCGGCTGGATAACTCGCGTCGCCACTGTTCCACCTGATCCGGGTCACGGTGAAAGGCAGACACGATGAGCGTGTCTGCCGAAGCGAAATCGGCGGGACGCCGAACGTCCACCACCATGGGCGCCGACGCAGTGCCAAGGCGATCATAAAGATCAGCCGCCGAGATCGAAGGAAGAGCCTGTGCCATGACAATCCACCTCGCGGTTGGTGCGCCGGCCGCCAATCGTTGCTACCGCCGCTTCTTCTTGAAATATTCGTAAAGGTTGTTGAACACCTCGGTGCCACGCGCGATGCGATCCGAGTCATCCTTGGTCGCTACGCTGATCCCTTCGATCAGTGTCCTGATGCCAGCGACCTCCGTCCGGCCGAATTTGTCATCCTTCAGGTCGATGTCGTGGATGATTTCCGCGATGGCGCGCAGCGCGGCGTCTTTTGGCGCGCAGCGCTCCAACAGCACTTCGAATGTGCATTTGTCGCCCTCATGCGTGAACTCGGCCTCGAACATGTCGAAACGCAGCTCGCCGGGGTCTGGGCGATACCCCTTGCCGGAGACGAACTTGAAGCGCGCCTGCGGGTCGATGAAGCGCCGTATCAACCAGGCGCTGGCGATCCGATCCACATAGACGCCCTGTCGCGTCACCCAAGTCCGATCGCGAAGCGTGCCAAATGCACTTTCCGCGGAATCGATGCTCGATTTGCCTTTCACCACCTCACCCTCGCTTAATCGGGACTCCAGCTCGCTGAGCACGCTCTCCGCCTTCTCGCGACCTATGGCGCCGAAGAAATCGACGGAAACCACCTGGGCGAGGCGCTTGCGCAAGCGAGCCACCTGCGTGCGACGCTCCGCGAGCGCCTCGGGCTTTGCGTTGCGGCGCAACGACTTCGCCACTGCACGTGCGTCCTTGGCCACGTCGTCGTAGTCGGCGTCGCGCGCCCGGTCGAAAAGGGCCCTGACATCCTGATCCGAAATGCCGTCGATCAGGCGTGCCTCACAGACCACCGCTTCACCGCCGCCCTCGACGATCTCTCGCATCAGCCACTCGAAATCCTCCTGCGTCTCCTCGTTCATCGGCAGCGCATGCACCGCGTTCTTGACCGCGACCGCGCCGAGGTTCTGCAGCCGCCGCCAGATCTTGACGCGGAGATATGCAGGCTTCGCCGGAAGCTGATGGATGAGCAGGAGCCAGCTGTGGACCAGCGTCGCATGGGTTCCGGCATTCATGGGATCGATGTTGTATCAAGCTATTGGTGGCGATGCAACACGTGTATCATTTCAATTTTGCGTGTCCAATGCGCCGACCACCGCTTGGGTGCGTTTGACACGGAGGGGGAGACCGCGAGCGTGGCGCGATTCAGGCCGGGCAACGAAGCCGGCTGCGTCTGCGCTCGGCACACGCGAACAATAGGAGAATGGCATGTGCAGAATCCCGGTTCTCATCGTCGCGGCGGGTCTTGCGGCCTCAGCAGTCGGGGCGCAAACGCCATCCGACTCCGCTGCGTCCAAGAGCGCGCTCCTGACGCTCGATCAAAAAACAAAAATATCGGAGATGATTACCGAGCGAACGCCTCCTCTCGAGGGCGGTTCATTCCCGGTTTCCATCGACGGCGTCGTGCCGTCGGACGTTCAACTCAATTCGCTTCCTTCCGAGGCGGAACAATTAGCGCCCCAACTTCACGGTTTCAGCTACGTTGTCGTCGAAGAGCTGGTTGCCATCGTTGATCCGCGGACCCGCAAGGTGGAAATCGTGTTCCCGAGGTGGGGGAAGCCATAGCCTCGTATGGCATCCGCCAGCTGACGTCGCATGCGTGCAGCGGACGCCGATGAAAGATTTGCGCTCCCCCGCCTGGGCTCGTCTCGAGCCTGTCCTTGTCGCGGAGAAACGAGTGGACGCTTGGAGAGGGCAAGACCACCCACCCTGCAGCCATCGTGGAAATGACGGAAGGCGCCGAACCTGCGAGCGCGCAATAAAAGACGCCTGTCGGAACACTTAGCAGTGAGGAGCGTTCACAAGTAATGGCGATTCGAAACGAGCCCGTTGTGATTAAGCAATCTGTGCTATTCTTGATGAGTGCCGGCCTTATTGCAGGCAGTCTCGCCTCAGCGAGAAGTGAAACGCCAAGCAATTATGATAAATCGGGCGTCCCCTCCGCCCTCCAGAGCGCCACCCCTGACAACTCGCCAGTGGTAGTCTTGCCGGAGGCCAAGGCACCGGAAACTGGCGGTGCAGCAGCATCGGAAACAACCGATCACGCTGCGAAGGTGCCGCTGGATCAAGGGAACGGCAACTGGGATCCGCCTCCGGTCACTGCTCCCACCACTCAGCATTGAGTCAACCCAGCCATTCCGCGCTTCGTTGGGGCCTCCACGCAGGGCCAGCGCCTCGTAGGGCGGCCAAGCCGTTACGGCAGATAGCCGTGCGCGCCCAGTACGCCGGCACCAATCGTGAGGGCCGCAACGAGGAGCGCGGCCCAATGGAGCCGCGTCGCGATGGCAAATGCGTGGTCCTTCTCGCGCAGCGCATATGATCGAAATAAGCGGTCGATGCCCAGAGGTTCCACAACGAAGAGCATCAGCACAAACACGATCCACAGCGCTACCATCAGGTGCAGCCACCAAAACGAAGGCGATTCGAAACGCTCCCAGGCCGCCAGCCGCCACAGCATGTAGAGGCCGGAAATGCCGGTCAGCAAGACCGAAACACGCGCCTGCCGCGCAAATCGCCGTTCGAACGTTTCAAACGATGACATCGCGGCATTCGCGTCTGGTAAGCGTCGCGCGTAAGGCAGTACGATCGTGGTTACGGCCGCCATGCCGCCGATCCAATGAACGACGGCAAGGACATGAATGGCGCGCGCCGCCGCTAGATCATCGATCATCGGGATGAGCCGACCAGCGGGCTGCTCCTTAGTCAAGAGCGCGCGTTCCGTCCGCGACGGCAGCCGCTCGCGGGCCTGCACCCTTTGTCTTCAGGTACTCTCACGGTGTGCGGACAGCTGGAGCTGAGTCCACTGGCCCTATCATCGGAGGATCGCGGCCGTGTTCCAGGAGCCGCTCCTCTTGCGAGGAACGGTCGCGCATAACGCCGGTCTGGGGCTGGCTCTGCGAGGTGTCGGCCGCGCAGAACGCGAACTGGTGCTGCATCAGCTCAAGATCGCTCATCTTGCCGACCGCCCGGAGCGAACGCCCGCTCCCGCGAGCCCGTCATTTCCGATTTCCGTCGACGGCGCTATTCCGCCGGAAATCTGGCTCAATTCACTTCCTTCCGAAGCCGAAGAATTGGCGCCACAACTTCGCGGCTTCAGTTATGTTAAGAGCTGGTTGCCATCGTCGATCCGCGCACCCGCAAGGTGGAAATCGTATTTCGGAGATGGGGGAAGCAGTAAGCTGCATGACAGCCAATCCCGAAGGCGGACGGAAACGATTGCTGCAACCCGACGTTTTTCGATTGGCCTCGCAGCGGGCCGCTGGGCGCCCCGACATGCATCTACGTCGCGTCATTTCGATGATGCGGGAAACTCGATGTTCCCAAGTTGAGAGAACGCACGATCAAGTTGAACAATGAACGGTCATCGCGATCCGCACGACCACCCGCACGATCATTCGGCCGGCCATGGACACACCCACGGCATCGTCGATCCCTCGATCACGACCAACGACCGGGGGCTGTGGGCGATCAAATGGTCGTTCGTTGGTCTCGCCACCACGGCCGTTCTGCAGCTGGTGGTGGTCTTCCTCTCCGGCAGCGTCGCGCTGCTTGCCGACACGATCCACAATTTCGGTGATGCTGCGACCGCGATCCCGCTCGCGATCGCATTCTGGTTTGCGCGCAAGAACGCCGAGCGAGCGCTTCACGTTCGGCTATGGGCGCGTCGAGGACTTGGCAGGGCTCGCAATCGTACTCACGATTCTCGCGAGCGCGATCGTCGCAGGATATGAGAGCATAGAGCGGCTTCTGCATCCCCAGGGCATATCCTATCTGGGCGCGGTGATAGCGGCGTCGATCGTCGGTTTTCTCGGCAACGAGGCTGTCGCCATCTTCCGCATTCGCGTCGGTCAGGAGATCAACAGTGCGGCGCTGATTGCGGACGGGTATCACGCGCGCGTCGATGGCTGGACCAGCCTGGCGGTGCTTTTCGGCGCGGTCGGCGTCTGGCTCGGCTACCCGCTTGCCGACCCGATCATCGGCCTGCTCATTACCGCCGCGATCTTCGGCATCGTCATTCAGAGCGGCAAGTCGATCTTCTTCCGCATGCTCGACGGCGCCGAGCCGAACGTTATCGACGAACTTCGCCACGCCGCCGAACATGTGCCGCAGGTGAAGGAGGTCACCGAGGTGCGCGCGCGTTGGCTCGGGCACCGCCTGCATGCCGAATTGAACGTCGCGGTCGATCCCGAGCTGACGATCGCGCAGGCGCATGCGATCGCGGCCGAGGTCCGCCATCAGCTCCTTCACCATCTTGATTATTTGTCGCTGGTCGTCATTCACGTCGATCCGGCGGACCAGTCGGGCGAGTCGCACCATCGCATTGGCGAACATGTGCACGACGGGCTTCCGGTCCACTCGCACGGTTGAGGCGTCGGCGACACGCGCAGCGCCGCCCAAGTCAAGAGCGGCGCAGTCCTCAGATATAGGTCATCATCCCCATGAACCCTTCGTCCTGGTGGTCCTGATGATGGCAGTGGAGCAGCGTCAGCCCCGGATCGTCGGCCACGAAATCGATCTCCACGGTGCTGAACCGCGTCATGTTGACGGTGTCTTTCATGACGCCCGCGGTGGGCTTGTCGCCCACCTTGGTGATCTCGAAGGTGTGGCGGTGGAGGTGGACCGGATGGTTGTCGCCGCTCTTGTTGGTCATGGCGAGACGGTAGCGCTTTCCGCGCTCCGTGCTGAATAACGGATTGGTGCTGGGCCAGGACTTGCCGTTGATGGTCCAGCGGTTGTAGCCGCCGCGGCCGCCCGGCACCTTCTCGAACAGCAGCTCGATACGTTGGTCCGGCGCCGGCAACGGCCGGTCGTTGCGGCCGAACAGCGTGTAGTCCCAATCCGGATTGGGCGCCGCCGTCCACTGCGGCTCCCCGCGCTGGTTGGCATACTCGACCACGATGCCGAGCCCTTTCCGGCGCCAGTCTTCGCTGACCTCGCCGAAGATCCAGACACCGGGCCGGTTCATCTCCACAATCACGTCGGCGCGTTCCGCCGGCGCCAGAAACAGCACGTCGACGCCTTGCGGCGACGGCACGGGATTGCCGTCGAGCGCGATCACCGTCATGCGATGGCCGGGCAGCGCCAGCCTGACATTCTCGGTCGCGCCGGCATTGAGCAGCCGGAACAGCACGCGCTGGCCTTCGCGAACCCGCACCGGCTCGCCGTGGCCCAGCATCTTGTCGTTGAACGAGGCCGAGGCGTACATCACCTCGAGGCCGTTGTCGGGCGGCGGACCTCGGCGGATATCCTGCATGCTCACCCATGAGCCTTCCCAGTGGTGGGCGGCGAGCAGCACCTCCTGGTCATAGCGGCCGGGATCGCTCGGCGGCTCGACGATGAGGAAGCCGTACAGTCCCGCGTACAGGCTTCGGCGCAGGTCGGTCCCGGCCATGTTGTGGCTGTGGTACCACCGCGTGCCCGCAGGCTTCGCGACGAATTCGTAGCGCTGCGTGCCGCCCCGCGGCACCATCGGCGATCCTTCCTCCATCGCGCCGTCGGACTGCGAGGGCAGGTAGAGACCGTGCCAGTGCACGATATCGTCCACGTCGGTATCGTTGCGGATATCGATGCCGACCTGGCGGCCCTCACGGAGGCGAAGCACCGGGCCGGGAACCGTGCCGTTGTACGCAAAGGTGTCGATGACTTTTCCGCGGGCGAGCTCCAGCCGCAGCGGCGCGATCCGCAGCGAATGGTCCGCGCTCGAGGCAATTTGCGTATACGCCGTTCCGCCGGCCGTTCCGAGCGCCATCCCGAACGCTCCAGCCCCGAGCACAAAGGCGCGACGATGCATCCGGGGATCACGATCGCTGGCATTCGCCATATCGCCCTCCGTCGAATTGTGAAATTGAGCATATCCGCAAACGCCCGGGCGGCTGTTGCTGCCGCTTTTTCGGGGTAACGACCCGCGGCCACGATCGGTTCCTGATTGCCCATGGTCTCGACCGGCGCCCGTTCGAGGCGGCCGCAAGGTGCGGGCGTCCTGCTTGCGTCCACATCGCGCAGTCGCTACATCCCCGACGGCACCAATGATTTGTCCTGATGGGTGAGCCATGCGCGCGGAAGTCCAACACGTCGTCGATGAGATCAAGCAGTCGGTCGGGCTGCTGAGGAGGCATCTTTGACTTCGACGCAGCGCGCGTCCGGCTTCAGGAGCTCAACAAGCTAGCGGAAGATCCCACCCTGTGGGACGACCAGCAGAAGGCGCAGCGCCTGATGCAGGAGCGCACCGCGCTCGAGGATCAGCTTTCCGCCATCGGCCGCATCGAGCAGGAGCTCGACGACCAGCTCACCATGATCGAGCTGGGGGAAGCCGAGAAGGACCAGAAGGCCATCACCGACGCCGAAGAGGCGCTCAAGCGGCTTAAGGTCGAGGTGTCGCGGCGCGAGCTCGAGGCGCTGCTGTCGGGCGAGGCCGATTCGAACAATTCCTATCTCGAGGTCCATGCCGGCGCCGGCGGCACCGAGAGCCAGGACTGGGCCAACATGCTGCTGCGCATGTATACGCGCTGGGCCGAGCAGCATGGCTACAAGGTCGAGTATCTCGAAGAAACCCCAGGCGAGGAGGCCGGCATCAAGTCGGCGACCGTCGAGATCAAGGGCCGCAATGCCTTCGGCTGGCTCAAGTCCGAGGACGGCGTGCATCGCCTGGTCCGCATCTCGCCGTTCGACTCCAACGCGCGCCGCCATACGTCGTTCGCGAGCGTCAACGTCTATCCGGTGATCGACGACCGCATCATCGTGGACATCAAGGAGGCGGATGTGCGCACCGACACGATGCGCGCAAGCGGGGCAGGGGGGCAGCACGTCAACAAGACGGAATCGGCGATCCGCCTCACTCACATCCCGACCAACATCGTCGTGTTCTGCCAGAACGATCGCTCGCAGCACAGGAACCGCGCGCAGGCCTGGCAGATGCTGCGGGCGCGGATCTATGAGATGGAATTGAAGAAGCGCGAGGCACAGGCCGCCGCCGAGCAGGCCGCCAAGACCGACATCGGCTGGGGCCACCAGATTCGCTCCTACGTGCTGCAGCCCTACCAGATGGTGAAGGATCTGCGCACCGGCGTGGCCACCTCCGCCACCGGCGACGTGCTCGACGGCGACCTCGATCAGTTCATGGAAGCGGCGCTGGCGCAGAAGGCCTTCGGCACCGCACCGGTCGAAGTGGAGGACGTGGATTAAGGAAGAGACGCCGTGATCGACTTGGCGTCACGGCCTCGACTTGGCGTCAACGCGCCGCTCAGATCGCGCCGTCGAGCTTTTGTCCCGCGCGCAGGAATTTCTGCGGGTCGACCGCGCCGCCGCGCACCCGCGTCTCGTAGTGCAGATGCGGTCCGGTCGAGCGTCCGGTCGAGCCGATCCTGCCGATGATCTGTCCGGTGCGGATGGACTGGCCGACGCGAACGTCGATCGCGGAGAGGTGGCCGTAGCGGGTGGACATGCCGTTGCCATGGTCGATGTCGATCACGCGGCCATAGCCGCCGCTCCAGCCTGCCGACGTGACCTTGCCGTCGGCGGTGGCGCGCACGGGATCGCCGGTGTCGCCGTGCAGGTCGAGACCGGTATGCATGGCCGGCGAATTGGTGAAAGGGTCGATGCGGACGCCGAAACCGGACGCCGGCTCGATGTCGCCGTCGACCGGCTTGCGCAGAGGAATGGTGCTGATGGCATTGGTGAGGCGCGCGACCATGGCGCGCGCCGATTTGATGCGATTCAACTGCCGTTCGAATCCCAGCACCTCCTTGTTGAGGACGACGGGAACGAACGGTCCTCCCACGCCGCCCTCGACGCTCGCGCCTCTGCCGAGATCGAGGCCGAGTTCGGCCAATACGCCGCGGATGCGGCGGGCCTTGGAATCGTAATTCTCCGCCAGCGAATTCACGGCGGCGCTCTGGCGCTGCTCCACCCGATCGAGCGATGCCTGCAGGCGCGCGAGCGCGCCGCCGATTCCGCCCGCGCCCTTGGCGAGGATGCTGGTGCGCGGATCGATTGGCGCACCGCGATCGAGCGGAATGAGGAAGGCGCCCTTGTCGTTGAGCAGCGACGGCTTGAGCGGAAGCGTGCGCCCCGGCTGCTTGATCGAACCGGTGACCTCGCCGACCGCGCCGGCGCGCGCTTCCAGAGCGGACTGACGACGCAGAATTTGTTCGAGCTTCTGCTCGTACTGCTCCTGGTCGATCAATTGCCGGCCGGAGATGCGGTCGATGCGGCCGCGCAGCTCGGCGATGCGGTCCTCGTAGCCGAACTGCATCTCGGCCTGCCGGGCGATGAGGCGCGTGAGCACGTCCTCGCGGAAGGCAAAGTAGGTGGCGGTCGTGATGCTCCACACCGCCATGACCACGAGCGTGCCGACCACGACCCAGAAGGCGATGGGACCGAGCCGCAGCTGCCGCCCGGCATGGGCCAAGGTGTAGCCCGCCGACCACCGCCGCATGGGTGCGTCGGCGGGCCGGTCTGGGCCGGCAT
This sequence comes from uncultured Alphaproteobacteria bacterium, assembly GCA_963725065.1. Lineage (GTDB taxonomy): Bacteria > Pseudomonadota > Alphaproteobacteria > Rhizobiales > Xanthobacteraceae > VAZQ01. The sequence goes on along the minus strand of CAVRXD010000053.1, from coordinate 101,931 downwards.
GGGTCGAATGATGGCTATGGTAGTGCCGTGCAGATGACCGTCGAGGCATTCACGCTTCCCCTCCGGTCCCCCTAGCTCACCGCCCCTTACCCCAGTACTAACCGCGCCAACTCGCGCCACTTGTGGTTAATGTTCCACAAATGCCGCGTGCCGGACCCAAGCCGGCGTCGGCCGCACGGCGATCGAATCGGCAAGTCCGCTCAGCGTGGAAGCAAGCTTGCGCTCAGCGTGGAAGCAGCTTGGCCGCGGCCAGGACCTCGGCGGCGTGGCCGTCGACCTTGACCTTGGGCCAGATGCGGGCGATCCGCCCGTCCCCGCCGATCAGGAAGGTGGTCCGGGTAATCCCCAGGAAGGTCCTGCCGTACATGGATTTTTTGCCCCAGACGCCGTAGGCCTCGAGCATCTTGTGGGTCTCGTCGGACAGCAGGGGTATGCCGAGGCTGTGCTTCTTCTTGAACTTGTCCTGGGCCTCGACCGGATCGGCGGAGACCCCCAGAACGTCCGCGCCGGCCTTCTGATATTCCGCCCGAAGCTTAGAGAATTCAATGGCTTCGCGGGTGCAGCCGGGGGTGTCGGCCTTGGGATAGAAGTAGAGCACGAGCTTGCGGCCCTTGAAGTCGGCGAGGGACAAATTGCCGCCGCCGTCGCGCGGCAGGTTGAATGCGGGGGCCTTTGCCCCCTCGGCGAGCTCCGTCGGCATGTGCCTTCCTTTCGTCCCTATTTCCGGCTCAATGAAAGTCTAAACAATATGCGGGAGACTACTGCCAGGTCGATTGTCGTGCCGGGGGCGCGTCGATCGCGGCAAGGGGGCTGGTTCGTCGCAGGCGCGCTACAATGACGTGCGGCGGAATTGGTGGTCGAGGGGACGCCAAGTCGGGGCATGGCGGTTCAACAGTCCAATTCTGATCTCGAGGCTCTCCGAAAGCTGGAGGCGAGCCTCAACGCCGATCTGTGCGCGCCGGACACCCGTAGGCACTACAGAATTCGCCCCGCCACGCGCCTGACATGCCCGCTCTCGCGGCTGATGGGACTGCGGCTGTGGGGACCGCGGATGCGCAAATTCGTCGTCATCGGCGGTTCGCTCTGCGGTCTCGTCCTGGTCACGATGGTCGCGCTCTGGTGGCGGCTCTCCAGCGGTCCGATCGAGCTCGACATCGCGACGCCGTGGCTCACCGCGGCGATCAAGGAAAATTTCGGCGCGGGCCATGATGTCGAGATCGGCGGCACGCAGATCGAGCGGGACGCGAACGGACGCACGTCGCTGCGCATTCGCGACATCGTGGTGCGGGACGCCGAAGGCACCATCGTGGCGAGCGCGCCGAAGGCGGAAGTCGGCGTTTCCGGCACGGGCCTGTTGACCGGCCGCATTCGCGCCGAACGTCTGAGCCTGGTCGGCGCGGAAATGGCGGTGCGAATCGAGTCCGACAGCAAGGTCACGGTCTTTGCCGGCGGCAACAAGCGTCCCTTCGTCACCGCGTCCGCCAATGCCGCTCCGGCGCTGCCGGGGTCCACGCCGGCCGCGAAGCTCGAACGCGCGGGGGCGCTCGGCACGGCCGCGCCACCCGCTGCACCCCTTGCAACCGCGCCGGCCGCGAACGCGTCCGCGGTCACCCGCAACGGCGTTCCCGATTTCGCCGTCATGCTGGCCTGGATCGAGAGCCTCGACGCCAGCGGCCTGGACGGCCGCGATCTCGCCGAGATCGGCCTCAAGGGCGGCAATCTCACGGTCGACGACCAGCGCAACGGCAAGCAGTGGACGTTCACCAATATCGATCTCGGCGTGATGCGGCCCAAGAGCGGCGGCATCGCCGTCACGCTGGGCTCGGAAAACGTCGAGCGGCCCTGGCACATGCGCGCGGCCATGACACCGGGTCAGCGGCAGGGCCACCGCATCATCGACGTTGAGGCACAGAAGGTCTCGGCCAAGGATCTCATGCTCGCCATGCGCGTGGGCGAGAGCCAGTTCGAACCCGATCTGCCGCTGTCCGGGCGCATCCGGGCCGATATCGGGCCCGACGGCATCCCGCACATGCTCGAGGGCAAGATCCTGGTGGACAAGGGCGTCGTCATCGATCTCGACGATCCGCTCGCCCGCATTCCGATCGATCGCGCCGAAATCAATCTCGACTGGGATGCGACGCGCCAGGCGCTGGTCATGCCGTTCCAGGTGCTGTCGGGCGGCAACCGCATCACCCTGCTCGCACAGTTCGACGCGCCGCGCGAAGGAAGCAGCGTGTGGGGCCTCCAGGTCTCGGGCGGCACGGTCGTGCTTGCCTCCGCCGCCCCAGCGGATCAGAAGCCGCTCGTCCTCGACCGGGTCGCGCTGCGCATGCGGGTCGACCCCGCCAAGCAGCGCATCGACCTCGATCCGAGCGAACTGGGGAACGCCGATCTTGGTGTCGCGCTCACCGGCAGCCTCGACTTTTCCAGCGACGATCCGCGCCTGGTGCTCGGCATTGCGGGCACGCGCATGTCGGTCGCGGCGATGAAGCTGCTGTGGCCGATCTGCACGGCGCCGAAGGTCCGCGCCTGGGTCCAAGAACATGTGCTGGCCGGCACCGTCGACCGGCTGGACATCTCGACCAACGCGCCGTGGTCCACACTCAAGGCGAGCGGCCCGCCTGTTCCCGACGACGGTCTGCTGATCCAGATCGTCGGCAACGGCGCGGAAGTCCGCCCCGTTGCCGGCCTGCCGGCGATTCGCGACGCCGACGTCAATCTGCGCATTTCCGGCCGCACGGCGGTCATCAATGTCGGCCGCGGCAATGTGGAAATATCGCCCGGCCGCAAGCTCTCCATCACCAACGGCGTGTTCGAGGTGCCCGACACGTTCCCGAAGGCGCCGCCGGCGAAGGCGCGCTTTCGCCTCGACGGCTCGGTACCGGCGGCGGCCGAACTCCTGGGGATGGAACGGCTGCGCGATTATTCCGGCGCGCCGATCGATCCCGCGACCAGTCGCGGGACGCTCACCGCGCAAGTCACGCTCGCCCTGCCGCTCAAGGAGGATCTCGCGCCCGGATCTTCGATCTACACGATCAACCTCGACATCGCGAACTTCGTTGCCGAGCGCATGGTCATGGGTCAGAAGGTGGAAGCGGCGCTGCTCAAGGTCAGCGCCAACAACCAGGGTCATTGGATCCGGGGCGACGTCAAGATCAACGGCGTTCCCGCCGCGCTCGACTATCGCAAGCCGCGCGACGCCGACGCCGATGTCCGCATCCAGGCCACGCTCGACGAGAGCGGACGCAGCAAACTTGGCTTCGATCTCAGCGGCTTCCTCATGGGGCCGGTGCCGATCAAGCTGAGCGGACGCATTCCGGCGCAGGAGAGCGACACCCGCTTCGCCATCGAGGCCGATCTGACCCAGGCCAAGGTCGACAACCTCCTGCCGGGCTGGTCGAAGGCCGCCGGCCGCGCGGCTCGCGCGACCTTCACGCTGGTGAACAAATCCCCGGGCACTCGCTTCGAGGACCTGGTGGTCGAAGCGCCCGGCGCTTCGGTCAAGGGCGCGATCGAGGTGGATGGTTCCGGCGACGTGGTGTCGGCGAATTTCCCGGTCTTCAGCCTGTCCGACGGCGACAAGGCGACGCTCAAGGCCGACCGCAGCGCTGACGGCACGTTGCGCGTGACCGTACGCGGCGACGTCTATGACGGCCGCGGCTTCATCAAGTCGACGATGAGCGGCGGCGGAGCGAGCAACCGCAAGGCTAAGCACGACAAGGATATCGATCTCGACCTCAAGCTCGGCGCGGTCGTCGGTTTCCACGGCGAGACCCTGCGCGGCCTCGATCTGAAGCTGTCGCGGCGCAGCGGTGCGATCACCAGCCTGGCGGTGAACGGCAAGCTCGGGCGCGATGCACCGCTGACCGGGGACCTGCGCGGACGCGGCACCAACGGGCGCCAGGTGGTGTTCGTCGAGACCAACGATGCCGGGGCGTTTTTCCGGTTCAGCGACATCTACCCGAAGATCTTCGGCGGCGAGATGTGGGTGGCGCTCGATCCGCACAGCGCCGATACCGCGCCGCAGGAGGGCATCCTCAACATCCGCGATTTCGCGGTGCGCGGTGAGTCCGCGCTCGACCGCGTCGCCGCGGCGCCGCAACAGCCGGGCGGTCCGCCGCCGGGCGTGGACTTCTCCCGCCTGCGGGTGGATTTCACCCGCTCGCTCGGACGCTTCACCGTTCGCGATGGCCTGGTGAAGGGGCCCGCGATCGGCGCGACCGTCGACGGCTACATCGACTACAATCGCGACGACGTGCGCATGCAGGGCACCTTCGTCCCGCTCTACGGCCTCAACAATATGTTCGGCCAGATCCCGATCGTGGGGCTCTTCCTTGGCGGCAGCAACGAGGGCTTGCTGGGCGTCACCTATCAGGTGGTCGGCCCGCCGAGCACGCCGGTGCTGCGGGTCAATCCGATATCGGCCGTGGCGCCCGGCCTGCTGCGCAAGTTCTTCGAATTCCCGAGCGGCAACGGCGTGGCGCCGCAGAGCTACGCAGAGCCCCGGAACTAGGCGGACGCAGGCGTGGAAGCCGCAACGATATGAGCGCGCCGTCAAAGACCGACGCGACGACACCCTGTCCACATTGCGCGGGCACCATGACGATCAGCATGATCGGCCCGTTGCCTGAAGAGCCCGCGTTCATGTCCCATACGTTCGCATGTCCCACATGCGGCCACTCCGCGACCTTCAAATTCAAGAAGAAGGACGCGGCGTAGCGCGATCGCGGCCGGCCGCGCGTCGTCCCGGTCCGGTCACACCGGCTTGAGCAGGACGTGGCGCTTTCGTCCGAGCGAGAGCTTGATGACGCCTTCCGGCGTGAGATGGTCCGGCGTCAGCAGCATCTTCTCGTCGGCGACGGTGACGTCGTTCACGCGCAGCCCGCCGCCCTTGATGTGCCGGCGGGCCTCGCCGTTCGACGATACCAGCCCCGCTTCCACGAAGGCGGCGAGCACGCCGAGCCCGGCCTCCAGCCGCGCGCGTGCAATCTCGACGCTGGGAAGCGTTTCCGCGAGCGCTCCCTCCTCGAACGTCCGCCGCGCGGTTTCGGCGGCCTGATCCGCGGCCTCGCGGCCGTGCAGGATGGCGGTCGCTTCGGTCGCGAGAACCTTCTTCGCTTCGTTCAGGTCCTGCCCCTTGAGCGCGGCAAGGCGTGCGATCTCGTCGAGCGGCAGCTCGGTGAACAGCTTGAGCAGACGGCCGACGTCGCCGTCCTCGCAATTGCGCCAGAACTGCCAGTAGTCGTAGGGGCGCATCATCTCGGCGTTGAGCCAGACCGCGCCGGTCTCGGTCTTGCCCATCTTGGCGCCCGAGGAGGTCGTCAACAGCGGCGTGGTCAACGCGAACAGCTCGGCGCCGGCGAGACGGCGACCGAGGTCGATGCCGTTGACGATGTTGCCCCACTGGTCGGAGCCGCCCATCTGCAAAATGCAGCCGTGGCGCTTGTGGAGCTCAACGAAATCGTAAGCCTGCAGGATCATGTAGTTGAATTCGAGAAACGTCAGCGGCTGCTCGCGATCGAGCCGCAGCTTCACCGAATTGAAGGTCAGCATCTTGTTGATGGTGAAATGCCGGCCGATGTCGCGCAGGAAGGAAATGTAATGCAGCTGGTCGAGCCAGTCGGCGTTGTTCGCCATGATCGCGCCGGCACCGAAATCGAGAAAGCGCGAGAACACGGTGCGGATCGAGGCGATATTGGCGTCGATCTGATCGGCGGTGAGCAGGGTGCGGCTGGTGTCCTTGCCGGAGGGATCGCCGATCTTGCTGGTGCCGCCGCCCATCAACGCAATCGGACGATGCCCGGTCTTCTGCAGCCATCGCAGCATCATGATGGTCAGCAGGTTGCCGATATGCAGGCTCGGCGCGGTCGCATCGAAGCCGACATAGGCCGTGATCGGGCCCGCCGCCGCCTTGGCGTCGAGGCCGGCGGCGTCCGATACCTGGTGGATGAATCCGCGTTCCGCGAGAACCTGCAGGAAATCGGACTTGTAGGCGCTCATGCCCTACCGCCTGTTGGTGTCGCCTCTTTGGGGCCGGTGGTGTAACAGGTCCGGCGTGGGATTCAACCGAGGACAGGCTCCATGTCGCGCGTCACTGCCATTGGTCTGATGAGCGGCACCTCCTATGACGGGGTCGATGTCGCGCTGATCGAGACCGACGGCGAGGAGATCAGTTCTCTCGGCCCCACCGGATACCGGCCCTACAGCGACCAGGAGCGGGACCTGCTGCGGCGCGCGATCGCGGTCGCGACCAATCTCGGCGACCGTACCGAGCGGCCGAAAATTCTCGCCCAGGTCGAAGAGCTCGTTACCGACATGCATGCCGAGGCGGTGGAAGCGTTCCTGGCCGCGAACGGGATGGCGGCGAGCGCGGTGGGAGTGGTGGGTTTCCACGGCCAGACCGTCCTGCACCGGCCCGACCGCGGCCTCACGGTCCAGATCGGCAATGGGCCGGCGCTCGCGGCCCGGTTGGGGATCCCCGTGGTCTATGACTTCCGCGCCGCCGATGTCGCCGCCGGCGGGCAGGGCGCCCCGGTCGTGCCGGTGTTCCATCGGGCCCTGGTTCGCCAGCTCAAGCGTGCGCATCCGGTCGGCGTGCTCAATCTTGGCGGCGTCGCCAACGTCACCTTCATCGACGGCAACGTCGAGCTCATTGCCTTCGACACCGGACCCGGCAATGCGCTGATCGACGACTTCGTGCGCATGCGGACCGGGCAGCCGCGCGACGACGACGGACGGACGGCGGCGGCGGGCAAGGTCGACGAGGACGCGGTCGCGCGCGTGCTGAAGCATCCGTTCTTCGCCAAGGCGCCGCCCAAGTCGCTCGATCGCAACGCGTTCCGGCATTGGGCGATGGAGGAAGGACGGCTCACCGAAAAAAGCACCGAGGATGCTCTGGCAACGCTCACGGCGGTCACGGCGGCTTCGGTGGCGCATGCGACCAAGGTGCTGCCGCGGGCGCCGGCGGGCTGGCTCGTCGCCGGCGGCGGTACGCGCAATCCGACCCTGATGCGAATGCTGGCGCAGCGCCTGGCGCCGGTCAGCATCGAGACGGCCGGCGCGGTCGGCTGGTCGGCCGATGCGCTGGAGGCGCAGGCCTTCGCCTATCTCGCCGTGCGAACGCTTAAGGGTTTGCCGCTCACCTTTCCCACCACCACCGGCGTCCCCCGGCCGCTCACCGGAGGGGTGCTGGTGCGAAAATCAGACGGCGGCTCGGGTTCGCCCCGCGCCTGACCGGGACGACCGGATCATGGCCGCGCACCATCGCGGATGGCGCGGCAGCGGCTCTCAGGCCGCGCTCGGCTTGCGCTCGATCTTGAGACGCTTGTCGAGATAGCCGGTGATCGCCTGCATCAGCGGCTCGACCTTGCCGTCAAAGAAATGGTTGGCGCCCGGGATCACCTTCTGCTCGATCACGATGCCTTTCTGGGTCTTCAGCTTATCGACCAAGCCGGTGACGTCCTTGTGCGGCACCACGGCATCCTTGTCGCCGTGGACGATCATGCCCGAGGACGGGCAGGGGGCGAGAAACGAAAAATCGTAGAGGTTGGCGGGCGGGGCGATCGAGATGAAGCCCTCGATTTCGGGCCGCCGCATCAGCAATTGCATGCCGATCCACGCACCGAAGGAGAAGCCCGCGATCCAGCAGCTCCTGGCCTCCGGGTTGATCGACTGCGCCCAATCGAGCGCCGAAGCCGCATCCGACAGCTCTCCCTGGCCGTGGTCGAAAGAGCCCTGGCTCCGCCCGACGCCGCGGAAGTTGAACCGCAGCACGGAGAAGTTCCGGTGCACGAAGGCGTAGTAGATCTGGTAGATGATCTGATGGTTCATCGTGCCCCCGAACTGCGGATGGGGATGGAGCACGATTCCGATCGGCGCGTTCTTCTGCCGGGCGGGATGATAACGTCCCTCGATACGCCCGGCCGCGCCGGTGAAGATGACCTCGGGCATGAATATTAGAACCTCGACTGGATGGTTTCGCTCTGGCCCACCCGTCAAAGCATGCTTGACGGCAGCAGGGCCTAAACGTAACTATTTAGAACCATTCTAGAATTTGGCCAGCAGCACCGCCGACGGCAGGCGCGGGTGGTCGCGGCGGCCGCTTTTTTAGCACGGGTGCGGGGGCAAAAAGCAAGTGTTTCGAAGGGTATTGGGCTCGCCATCGGCTTTGGACTACAACAGGGCCGCAGCGCGATCAAAGGCCATGACCGAGCGAATCTACCTCGACTGGAATGCAACCGCTCCGCTGCGGCAGCAAGCGCGCGCCGCCGCCATGGCCGCGTTCGAGATCGCCGGCAATCCGTCCTCGGTGCATGCCGAGGGCCGCGCCGCCCGGCGGCTGATTGAGGATGCCCGCGACCAGGTCGCCGCGCTGGTTGGAGCTGAGCCGCGCAACGTGGTGTTCACCTCGGGCGGCACGGAGGCCAACATGCTGGCACTCGCGCCGGCGAGCGGAACCCATGGGAAGGCGCTCGAGAGGTTGCTGGTGTCCGCGATCGAGCACCCGTCGGTGCTGGCGGGAGGGCGGTTTGCAGCATCAGCAGTGGAGCGGGTGCCCGCCACCGGCGATGGGCGGATCGACCTTGCCGCGCTGGCGCAGGCCCTGGCCGCCTCCAAGGACCACAGGGCACTCGTTTCGCTCATGCTCGCCAATAACGAAACCGGCGTCGTTCAACCGGTTTCTGAGGCAGCTCGCCTGACTCATGAAGCAGGCGGGGTTTTGCACGTCGACGCCGTCCAGGCGGCTGGGCGGATTTCATGTGATATCAATGGGCTGCGTGCCGATCTTCTCACGATTTCGGGGCACAAGATCGGGGCCCTCAAGGGCGTCGGCGCGGTGGTCAGACGCGACGCGACGGTGCCGTTCCCCAATCCGCTCATCAAGGGTGGCGGGCAGGAGCGCGGCGCCCGCGCAGGAACCGAGAACGTGGCGGGCATTGCCGCTTTCGGCGCGGCCGCAGCCGCGGTGCTCGCGGAACTCGCGGCCGAGGCCGGGCGCATGGCGGAGCTGCGTGATCGGCTCGAGGCCGGCCTCAGGTCGACTTCGCCCGACCTCGTGGTGTTCGGGGCGGAGGCCGAGCGGCTCCCCAACACGACGCTGTTCGCGCTCTCCGGCATGAAGGCCGAGACCGCGGTCATTGCCTTCGACCTCGAAGGAATCGGCGTGTCGTCGGGCGCGGCCTGCTCCTCGGGCAAGGTCCAGCCCTCGCACGTGCTTGCGGCCATGAGAGTTCCGCCCGAGCTTGCGCGCGGCGCGGTGCGCCTGAGCCTCGGGCCGACCACCACTCAATCCGACATCGACCGTACGATCCAGGCTTGGATTAGAATCTCTTCAGCATTACTTAAGGAGACACGAGGCATCGCCGCCTGAAGCACCAGCGAGGGTAGAGGCACGCCGCAGCGACAACGACCATAACCGACTGATCCACCCGCGGTCCTTGAAACCGCAGCGGAGGGAAGAATGCCGGCCGTACAAGACACCGTCGAGCGGGTCCGCCGCCTCGACGTCGACCAGTATAAATACGGGTTCGTAACGGACATCGAATCCGACAAGGCTCCCAAGGGCCTGTCGGAAGACATCGTCCGCTTCATTTCAGCCAAGAAGGATGAGCCCGAGTGGATGCTCGCGTGGCGGCTCGACGCCTATCGGCGCTGGCTCACCATGCGCGAGCCGCTGTGGGCGCGCGTCAACTACGGCCCGATCGACTACCAGGACCTCTACTACTACTCCGCGCCGAAGAAGAAGGACGGCCCGAAATCGCTCGACGAGATCGACCCCGAGATCCTCAAGACCTACGACAAGCTCGGCATTCCGCTGCGCGAGCGGGAGGCCCTGCTGGGCGTGCAGCGGCCGGCAGGAGAGGATGAGGCGGAGGGTGAGGGCGGCAGCGGCTACGGCCGGGTCGCGGTCGACGCGGTATTCGATTCGGTCTCGGTCGCGACCACGTTCCAGGCGGAGCTTGCCAAGGCCGGCGTCCTGTTCATGCCGATCTCGGAGGCGCTGCGGAAACATCCCGACCTGGTGAAGAAGTATCTCGGCACCGTGGTGCCGAGTTCCGACAATTTCTTCGCCACGCTCAACGCGGCGGTCTTCTCCGACGGTTCTTTCGTCTACGTGCCGCCGGGCGTGCGCTGCCCGATGGAGCTTTCGACCTATTTCCGCATCAACGAGCGCAATACCGGACAGTTCGAGCGCACCCTCATCATCGCCGACAAGGGCTCCTATGTGAGCTACCTCGAGGGCTGCACCGCGCCGATGCGGGACGAGAACCAGCTCCACGCCGCCGTGGTCGAACTGGTTGCGCTCGACGACGCCGAGATCAAGTATTCGACCATCCAGAACTGGTATCCCGGCGACGCCAACGGGCGGGGCGGCGTCTACAATTTCGTCACCAAGCGTGGCGACTGCCGCGGCGTGAACTCGAAGATCTCCTGGACCCAGCTCGAGACCGGCTCGGCCATCACCTGGAAGTACCCGAGCTGCATCCTCAGGGGCGACAATTCACGCGGCGAATTCTACTCAATCGCCATCTCGAACGGTTACCAGCAGGTCGATTCCGGCACCAAGATGCTGCATCTCGGCAAGAACACGACGAGCCGCATCATCTCGAAGGGCATCGCGGCGGGGCACTCCGACAACACCTATCGCGGGCTGGTCACGGCGCACCGCCGTGCCAAGGGCGCGCGCAACTTCACCAATTGCGATTCGCTCCTCATCGGCGAGAAGTGCGGCGCCCATACCGTCCCTTATATCGAGGCGAAGAATTCCTCGGCGGTCTTCGAACACGAGGCCACGACCTCGAAAATCTCCGAGGACACGTTGTTCTACTGCCGGCAGCGCGGCCTCTCGGCGGAAGACGCAGTGGCGCTTGTCGTCAACGGCTTCGTCAAGGACGTGCTGCAGCAGCTTCCCATGGAATTCGCCGTGGAGGCGCAGAAGCTGATCTCGATCAGCTTGGAGGGCAGCGTGGGCTGACGGTATAGCCCGCATCCTGAGGAGGCCGCGAAGCGGCCGTCTCGAAGGATGCGGGTGACAGCGAACTCGGTACCCTTCGACATGCCGCTTTCAGCGGCGTCTCGGGACAGGGATTCAAGGCAAGAAAGTCGTTCGAATGCATCTGCTGGAAGTAAAAAACCTGCACGTCGAGGTCGACGGCAAGAAGATCCTCAACGGGCTCGAGCTTTCGATCGGCAGGGGCAGCGTCCACGCCATCATGGGCCCCAACGGTTCGGGCAAGTCGACCCTCGCGCATGTGCTCGCCGGCAAGGCCGATTACGTCGTCACCCAGGGCGAGGTGCTGCTCGACGGCGAGGACATTCTCGCCCTGGCGCCCGACGAGCGCGCCGCCAAGGGACTTTTTCTCGCCTTCCAGTATCCGCTCGAAATTCCCGGCGTTGCCACCATGACGTTCCTGCGCACGGCGCTCAACGCGCAACGCAAGACGCGCGGCGAGCCCGAGCTCCTGGTGCCCGAGTTCATGAAGCGCGTGAACGAGGTCTCGGGCAAGCTCGGCATCGACAAGGATATGCTCCGCCGCGGCGTCAATGTCGGCTTTTCCGGCGGCGAGAAGAAGCGCAACGAGATCCTGCAGATGGCGCTGCTGGAGCCGCGGCTGTGCGTGCTCGACGAGACCGATTCCGGGCTCGACATCGATGCCCTCAAGGTGGTCTCCGAGGGCGTCAACCGACTGCGCTCCCCCGACCGCGCCTTCGTGGTCATCACGCACTACCAGCGCCTGCTCGATTACATCGTGCCGGACGTGGTGCACGTTCTTTCGAAGGGCCGCATCGTGAAGACCGGCGACAAGGCGCTGGCGCTCGAGCTCGAAGCCACCGGCTACGCCCAATACCGTGACGAGGCGGCGTGAGGTTGCGATGAACGTCGAGGTCCGCCCGATCAAGACTGCGGCCGAAACCGCGCTGGCGACGAATTTCGCCATGGCGAAGCGCGCGCTTCCGGGCGCGCCGGCGGTCGCGGCGTTGCGCGAGGATGCGTTCCGGCGCTTCGAGAGCGAAGGGCTGCCGCACCGCCGGGTGGAGGAGTGGAAATACACCGACCTGCGCGCGCTCATGCGGGATGCCAAGCCGCTCGCGGGCGTGCCCGACGCTGCCGCCAAGGCGCGCGCCAAGCAGGCGATGGACATGCTGGCGGCGATCGAGGCGCGCGCGATCGTGTTCGTCGACGGCGCCTTCGTGCCGGAACTCTCCGATCTCGCCGACCTGGAAGCCGGCCTCACGATCGGCTCGATGGCGCAGCGGCTCGCCTCCGACGATCAGCAGCTCGTCGCCCATCTGGGCAAGCTGGTGCCGACCGACGATGTGGCGGTCGCGCTCAATACCGCGTTCATGGGTGACGGCGCGGTGATCCACGTCGCGGAGGGAGTCGCGCTCGCGCGGCCGATCCATCTCATCTTCGTGAATGCCGGCAAGGAGCCGGCCTCGATCTTCGTCCGCTCGCTCGTCGTGATCGAGAAGGGCGCACGCGCGATGCTGGTGGAAAGCCATGTCGGCGCCAATGCCCGCGAGGACCAGGTGAATGCGGCGCTCGAGCTCAAGGTTGGCGACGCGGCGCATGTCGATCACGTCAAGATCACCGGCCAGGGCGCGGGCGCCCTGCATGTCTCCAGCCTGATGGCAACGATCGGGGCGCATGCCCGTTTCAACGCGTTCCTGTTCACGACCGGCGCCGCGGTGGTCCGAAACCAGCTGTTCGTTCGGTTCGCCGGGGAGGGCATCATTGCCGGGATCCGCGGCGCGAGCCTGCTCAAGGGCCGTCAGCATACCGACACCACATTGATCGCCGACCACGCCGTTCCCGACTGCACCAGCCGCGAGGTGTTCAAGTCCGTGCTCGACGACGAAAGCCGCGCCGTCTTCCAAGGCAAGATCATCGTGCGGCGGCACGCGCAGAAGACCGACGCGAGAATGGCGACGCACGCGCTGCTGCTGTCGGACGCGGCCGAGGCCGACAACAAGCCCGAGCTCGAGATCTTCGCCGACGACGTGCAGTGCGGCCACGGCGCGACCTCCGGCGATCTCGACGAGGATCTATTGTTTTATCTCAAGGCGCGCGGCATTCCGGCCAAGGAAGCCGAGGCACTGCTCATCCAGGCGTTCGTCGGCGAGGCGGTCGAGGGGATCGAGCACGCCGGCCTGCGCGACGCGCTGATGGATCAAGTCGTCGCCTGGCTTGCGGCGCGGACGTAATTCACCGGCCGTCCTCCTTCGACGCCGCCTTCGGCCGGCACCTCAGAACGACGCGCGAGAGGCGAGACATGCAAGAAGCCGTCAGCAACGGCGCCTATGACGTCAGCCGCATCCGCGAGGATTTTCCGATCCTCGCCATGCCGGTTTACGGCAAGCCGCTCGTCTATCTCGACAACGCAGCTTCGGCGCAAAAGCCGAAGGCGGTGCTCGATCGCCTCCAGCATGCCTACACCGCCGAGTACGCCAATGTGCACCGCGGCTTGCATTATCTCGCCAATGCCGCGACCGAGGCCTACGAGGGCGCGCGCGAGAAAGTCCGCGCCTTTCTCAACGCCGCCCGAACGGAAGAGATCATCTTCACCCGCAACGCCACCGAGGCCATCAACCTGGTGGCCTACACGTTCGGACGCGAGCGCATCAAGGCCGGCGACGAGATCGTGCTCTCGATCATGGAGCACCATTCCAACATCGTGCCCTGGCACTTCCTGCGCGAGCGCCAGGGCGCGGTGCTCAAATGGGCGCCGGTCGACGACGAGGGCAACTTCCTCATCGACGAATTCGAGAAGCTGCTCTCGCCGCGCACCAAGATGGTCGCGATCACCCATATGTCGAATATGCTCGGCACCCTGGTGCCGGTGAAAGAGGTGGTGCGCCGCGCGCATGCCCGCGGCATTCCGGTCCTCGTCGACGGCGCCCAGGCCGCCGTCCATCTCGACGTCGACGTGCAGGATCTCGGCTGCGATTTCTACGCCGTCACGGGTCACAAGCTTTACGGCCCGACCGGCATCGGCGTGCTGTACGGCAAGCATGAACATCTCGAGGCCATGCCGCCGTTCAACGGCGGTGGTGAGATGATCCGCGAAGTATACGAGGACCGCATCACCTACGGCGAGCCGCCGCACAAGTTCGAGGCCGGGACGCCCCCGATCGTGCAGGCGATCGGCCTGGGCGCCGCCATCGACTATGTCAATTCAATCGGCAAGGGGCGGATCAGGACGCACGAGGCCGGGCTCCTCGCCTATGCCCAGGAGCGGTTGCGCGAGATCAATTCGCTGCGCATCTTCGGGACCGCCAGGGACAAGGGGCCGATCGTGTCGTTCGAGATCAAGGGCGCGCACCCGCACGATGTCGCCACCATCATCGACCGTTCCGGCATTGCGGTGCGCGCCGGCACCCACTGCGTGATGCCGCTGTTGGCCCGTTTCGGGGTGAGCGCCACCTGCCGGGCCTCATTCGGCCTTTACAACACGCGCGCCGAGGTGGACGGACTTGCGCAGGCCTTGATCAAGGCGCAGGGTTTCTTTGCATGACCGATGACGTGAACCCAGTTCCCGAGGCGACCGCCGCTCCGTCGGCCGAGACCGCTCCAGCGCCCGGCCCAGCGACGCCGTCCGCGCTGCCGGAAGACGAACTCACGCGGTTGACCGACGGCATCATCGCCGCGCTCAAGACCGTTTACGATCCGGAAATCCCGTCCGACATCTACGAGCTTGGCCTGATCTACAAGATCGACATCGCCGATGATCGCGCCGTGGCGATCGAGATGACGCTCACCACGCCCAATTGTCCCTCGGCGCAGGAATTGCCGACCATGGTGGAAAACGCCGCGGCCAGCGTCCCGGGCGTCGGCGAGGTCAAGGTCAATATCGTGTGGGACCCGCCCTGGGACCCGAGCCGGATGTCGGACGAAGCCCGCGCCATTCTCAATATGTGGTGAGGCGTGAAGCTCGACCGCGTGATCGAGACCAGCCTCTATGTCGACGATCTCGACCGTGCGGCCAAGTTCTACGAGCAGGTGCTGGGGCTTGCGGCGTTAACCAGCGACAAGCGCTTTCGTGCCTACGACGTCGGCGGGCAAAGCGTGCTGTTGCTGTTCCAACGCGGCGCGACGCTCGAAACGGTGCACATGCCCGGCGGAACCATTCCTCCACATGATGGCCACGGACCGCTCCACATCGCATTTGCCGTCGCGGCGGAAGCCCTGCCGCAATGGGAACAAAGGCTGCGGAAGGAGGCCATCGTGATCGAAGGGCGCACCGACTGGTCGCGGGGCGGGCATAGCATCTATTTCCGCGATCCCGACGGCCATCTGCTCGAACTGGCAACGCCGGGACTGTGGACGATCTACTAGGGCAACTCGCGTGACCTGCGGGCCGCGTCCTGGAATTCATCCAATGACCCGCGCAGCGCCGGTCCTTGGCCTTCACAAGACCAAATTCGTTGTTATTTTAGGCTCATAGTGGATTCCGCTGCCGGGCCTTGAACCCGGCGAGAGGAGAGACCGTAAATGGCCACACCCCGGCCCAGACTGCAGGCGATCCGTCTGACCGACGCCGCGGCCGACCGCATCAAATACGTGATGGCGAACGCGCAACAGCCGATCGTCGGCGTGCGCGTCGGCGTCAAGAACGGCGGCTGCGCCGGCATGGCTTACACCATGGAATATGCCGAGCGGGTGGAGGCGGCGGACGAAGTGGTCGAGGACAAGGGCGTGCGCGTGCTGATCGACCCCAAGGCCGTGCTGTTCCTGATCGGCACCGAGATGGACTACAAGACCGAGAAGCTGTCCGCGCAATTCGTGTTCAACAATCCGAACCAGACCTCCGCCTGCGGCTGCGGCGAATCAGTGCAGCTCAAGCCCGCGGCCGAGGCGCATTAGGCGTCAAACCGCCGGACCCCTCCGTGGCTACTGACGATTCCACCGAATACGATCGCTGGGAAAGCCGCTACCGCGTCCCGGAATATGCCTTCGGCACGGCGCCGAATTACTTCCTGGCGTCCTGCAAGGCGCTGCTGCCGCGCTCGGGCAAAGCGCTCGCGGTTGCGGACGGCGAAGGGCGCAACGGCGTCTGGCTGGCGGAGCAGGGGCTCGACGTGCTCTCGATCGACTTCTCGCCGTCCGCCCAGCAGAAAGCCCGCGCCCTGGCGCAGCAACGCGGCGTGACCCTCACGATCGCACAGGTCGACGTTCACACCTGGGATTATCCGGTGGCGGCGTTCGACGTCGTTGTCGAAATTTTCACCCAGTTCAGCACGCCGGCGGAGCGCGCCCAGAAATGGGCGGGAATGCGAAGAGCGCTCAAGCCTGGGGGCTTGCTGATCATTCAGGGCTACACGCCCAAGCAACTGCAATACGGCACCGGCGGCCCGAAGCAGGTCGAAAATCTTTACACGCGCGCGATGCTCGAAGATGCCTTCGGCGATCTCCGCGACCTGACAATCGTGGAAGAAGAGCGCGAGATCCATGAAGGCACCTCGCACGGCGGCATGTCAGCGATGATCAATCTGACCGCGCGTCGATAGCCGTCTGCGCAAGAACGGGCTCGAGCAGGCGCGCCGGCGAAATCTTTAGATAGATCCGTAACGCGGCTTGCGGCGGGAGAACGGGATGTCCTCCCGGCCGCGCGCTCAGGCCTTGATGCGGACGGGGCGCAGCAGGAAGGCCGGCAAATGTCCGGCGCCGTCGTCGGCATCAGCGGCGACCTGGGGGACCGGTTTGGGCGCGCGGCGGGGCCGCGCATCATCGAGGCGGGCAACCGGGGCCGGAACGCCGTCGCGTCGCGGCGGAGCGCTGCGCCCGTGCCGGCGACCGCCACGGTGTTCACCGTTGCGCTGCTGAGCGTTTTCCTGCTCGCCACGCGGTTCGCCGTGCCGGTGCGTGCCGCGGTGCGGTTCGCCCTCGTGGGGCTCGGTTGCCTCGGTGCGTTCGGGCGCCGGGCTGCGCGACTCGCCCGCCATCCAGGGAATGCTCTGGCCGATCAGCTTTTCGATCGCGGCGACGCTCTTGGTATCTGACGGCGCGACCACGGTGATGGCGGTGCCGGTGCGCCCGGCGCGTCCGGTACGGCCGATGCGATGGACGTAATCATCGGGATGATGCGGGACGTCGAAATTGAAGATGTGGCTCACCGCCGGAATATCGAGACCGCGCGCGGCGACGTCGGAGGCGACGAGCAAGGTGACTTCATTCTTGCGGAATTGCTCCAGCGCCGCCGTGCGGGCGGACTGGTCCATGTCGCCGTGCAGCGCGATCGCGGAAAATCCGTGGCGGACCAGCGAGCGATGCAGCGCGGCGACTTCGCGCTTGCGATTGCAGAAGATGATTGCGTTGGTGAGGCCTTCCGATCCGCGGATGAGGCGGCGAAGCGTATCGCGCTTGTCGTGCGGCTCGCGACCGGTCTTCACCAGCATCTGGGTGGTGGTGGCGACCGTGGTCGCGGGACGCGACACCTCGACCTTCACCGGATTGTGCAGGAACTGCTCGGTGATGCGCCGGATCTCCGGCGGCATGGTGGCGGTGAAGAACAGCGTCTGGCGCGTGAACGGGACGAGCTTGCAGATGCGCTCGATGTCCGGAATAAAGCCCATGTCGAGCATGCGGTCGGCTTCGTCGATGACGAGCAGCTCGACGCCGGTGAGCAGGAGCCGTCCGCGCTCGAAGTGATCGAGCAGGCGGCCGGGCGTGGCGATGAGAACGTCGACGCCGCGGGTGAGCTTCGCGTCCTGTTCGTCGAAGGACACGCCGCCGATCACCAGCGCGACATTGAGCTTCTGGCCTGCGCCGTATTTTTCGAAGCTCTCCTGTACCTGTGCGGCGAGCTCGCGCGTGGGCTCCAGGATCAGCGTGCGCGGCATGCGCGCCCGGGCGCGGCCATTCTCCAGCCGGGTGATCATCGGCAGCGTGAAGGCGGCGGTCTTGCCGGTGCCGGTCTGGGCGATGCCGAGCACGTCGCGGCGCGCCAGCACGTGAGGGATCGCCTGTTCTTGGATAGGGGTCGGGGTGGTGTAGCCGGCCGCTTGAACCGCGGCGAGAACTTTGTCGGACAAGCCGAGCTGGGAAAAGGACATAAAACCTCGAGTCGGGACCGTCCGGAGCCTAGCCGCGCCGGATGACGGAACAACGACTAAAGGTGCGCGGGGGCGGACGGTCGAGTGCTACGGATCAAACCGTTCGCCGGGAACATAGTCATTCGGGCCTCAAAGTCAATCCTGCTGCACTGCAATAAGCTACATTGGATCCTTATTTTTTCCCGCCCAGGCCACACGAAAGGACCGCGAATGCCCGCGCCCCTCCCGATTGTTCTCGTGCCCGGCTTGAACTGCTCCGCACGACTTTATGCCGAACAGATCCCGGCGCTCTGGCGATTCGGCCCCGTGCAGGTCGCCGACCACACTCGCGCCGACAGCATGGATGCGATCGCCGCCGACATTCTTGCGAACGCACCACCCCGCTTTGCGCTGGCGGGACTTTCGATGGGCGGATACATCGCGCTGACGATGCTGCGTCAAGCGCCTGCGCGCGTGTCCAAGCTCGCGTTGCTCGACACCTCAGCGCGACCCGAGACGCCGGAGCAGAGCGAGCGACGCAAGCCGCAGATCGTGCTCGCGCAAGGCGGTCGCTTCGACGAAGTTCCGGCGCTGCAGTTTCCAATCTTCGTTCATCGCGACCGCCAGGACGACGCGGCGCTCAGAGCGCGTGTGCGGACCATGGCCGACGAAACTGGTGCGGAGGCCTTCCTGCGCCAGCAGAAGGCGATCATGACGCGGCCGGATGTCCGGCCAGTCTTGGCCGCGATCACCTGTCCGACCCTGGTGCTGGTCGGCGACGGCGACGAGCTCACGCCGCCACCGCTGTCGCGGGAGATAGCCGCCGCCATCGCCGGATCACGGCTCGTCGTCGTTGCGGATTGCGGACACCTCTCGACCATGGAGCGGCCGGATGCGGTGAACGGAGCGCTCACCGAATGGATGGCGCGCTGACGACCGGGCAAGGGGGTGCCGGCTCTCGCCATGCGATGCTATAGACCGTCATGGCATCGGTCCTCGACCTCATCGGCAACACGCCTCTCATCGAGGTCACTCGCATCGAGTGTGGCCCGTGCCGGCTCTTCCTCAAGCTCGAGAGCGCAAACCCCTCCGGCTCGCTCAAGGACCGGCCAGCGCGCACCATGATCGAGGCGGCGGAGGCTGAGGGCGAACTCAAACCCGGCGGCACGATCGTCGAGGCGACGGCCGGCAATACCGGGCTAGGGCTCGCCCTGGTGGGAGGCCGCAAGGGCTATCGCACGCTGCTGGTCGTGCCCGACAAGATGGCGCGGGAAAAGGTACTGCACGCCAAGGCCATGGGTGCCGAGGTCGTCACGACGCGCTCCGACGTCGGCAAGGGCCATCCCGATTACTATCAGGACGTCGCCGAGGCGATCGCGCGCCGCACGCCCGGGGCGATTTTCGTCAACCAGTTCGCCAATCCGGCCAATCCCCTGGCGCATGAGATGACGACCGGTCCGGAAATTCTGCGTCAGATGGATGGCGACGTCGACGCCATCGTGGTCGGCGTCGGTTCCGGCGGTACGCTGACCGGGATTGGACGTTTCATGCGGCAAGCATCGCCCAAGACCGCGATGATCCTCGCCGACCCCGAAGGCTCGGTGTTGGCCCCTTTGATTGCGACCGGTCGCATGACCGAGGCAGGGAGTTGGGCGGTCGAAGGTATCGGCGAAGATTTCGTGCCCCCCAATGCCGACCTGACGCTGGTCTCCGAGACCTTCACCATCCCCGACGCCGAGAGCTTCGCCTCTGCGCGCGAACTGTTGCGCGCGGAGGGCGTGCTCGCCGGCTCCTCCTCGGGCACGCTGCTGGCGGCCGCATTGCGCTATTGCCGGTCCCAATCGACGCCGAAGCGGGTGGTGAGCCTGGTTTGCGATTCCGGCGCCAAATATCTGTCTAAGGTGTTCAATCCCACTTTCCTGGCGCAGGAGGGCTGGAGCCATCCCCATCGTCACGGCACCGTGCGCGACGTTGTGGTCAGCCGCTACAGCGAGGGCACCGCCGTCTTCGTGCGCCCGCAGGACAATCTGCGGACGGTCTTCGCCCGCATGCGCTCGGCCGATGTCTCGCAACTGCCGATCATCGACGAGAACGGACGCGTGGTCGGCCTCGTCGACGAAAGCGATGTGCTCGCGGCCCTGCTTACCACGTCGGGCGATCCAAACGCGGTGTTTGCGCGGCCAGTCAAGGACGTGATGGTGACGAGGCTCGAGACGATCTCCGCCGATGCGCCGATCGCCGACCTCGTGCCGTTGTTCCGCAAGGACTACATCGCCATCGTGATGGACGGCGACAGGTTCCTCGGCATCGCAACCCGTCTCGACCTCATCAACTATTTCAGGATTGCGGTGTGAATTTTTGCGCCGTCAGTGTCCGCGCAAGCTGGCATCCGGTATTCACCAAGCAAGCGTGCGATCGTTTCGGAGCCCCACAATGTCTTGTTTGCCGGATCCTTCGCTTGCGCGCATGATGACGGCAGTACGCGAGGCTTGAATGACCAGATCGAACCGACTCGACTTCGCCACCCGCTGCATCCATGCGGGACAGGAGCCCGATCCAACCACCGGCGCCGTCATGATGCCGATCTACGCCACGTCGACCTACGTGCAGCAGAGCCCGGGCGTGAACAAGGGCTACGATTACGCGCGCACCAAGAATCCCACGCGCATGGCGTTCGAGCGCTGCATCGCCGATCTCGAAGGCGGCAGCGCCGCGTTCGCCTTTGCGTCCGGCCTGGCGGCGATTTCGACGTCGCTCGAATGCCTCGACCAGGGCTCCCATGTCATCTCGGTCGACGACCTCTATGGCGGCTCGCGCCGTCTGTTCGAGCGGGTGCGCAAGCGCTCGATGGGAATCGAGGTCAGCTATCTCGATCTGTCCGACCCGGATGCGATCGAAGCGGAGATCCGGCCGAACACCCGCCTGGTCTGGGTCGAGACGCCGACCAATCCGCTCCTCAAGCTGGTCGACCTCGAGCGCGTCGCCGCCATCGCCAAAAAGCGCGGCATCTGGGCCGCCGCCGACAATACATTCGCCAGTCCCTATGTGCAGCGTCCGCTCGAGCATGGCTTCGACCTCGTCGTGCATTCGACTACGAAGTATCTCAATGGTCATTCCGACATGGTCGGCGGGGTGGCGGTCGTCGCCGACAACGCCGAATTGGGCGAGCGCCTCAAGTTTCTGCAGAATGCCGTCGGCGCCATTCAAGGTCCGTTCGATTCGTTTTTGGCGCTACGCGGCCTCAAGACCCTGGCATTGCGCATGGAGCGGCATTGCACCTCGGGGTTGAAGATCGCCGCATGGCTCGAACGCCACCCCAAAGTACGTCGAGTGTTCTATCCCGGGCTTGCAAGCCATCCGCAGCACGCGCTCGCCAAGAAACAGATGCACGCCTTTGGGGGCATGATCTCGGCCGAACTCGAAGGCACGCTCGACGATGCGCGCCGTTTTCTCGAGCGCTGCCAGCTGTTCGCACTGGCCGAAAGCCTCGGCGGGGTCGAAAGCCTGATCGAGCATCCTGCGCTGATGACCCACGGCTCGGTGCCCGTGGAGGTGCGGGCGGCATTGGGGATCAGCGACACGTTGGTGCGGCTCTCGGTCGGGATCGAGGATCCCGACGACCTCATCGCCGACCTCGATGCGGCGCTGGGCTGAACCGCCAAGATGGCGAATGTTGCCGGCGGGGTTGAGGGTCGCACGGCGCGAACCGCTGAAAAGTGCAAGGCAATCCCGCCTCCGTCTCTTCTCGCGCGCGGGCGCGCTATTGCAATGAGCGCGAACGATCAAAAGGAGAGCTGAATGCGGACGCAGGTCGGTATCGTCGGGGCAGGACCGGCCGGGCTGATGCTGTCGCATCTCCTGCATCTGGCGGGCATCGAGTTCGTCGTGCTGGAGAACCGCAGCCGCGACTATATCGAGAGCCGCATCCGCGCCGGACTGATCGAGCAATGGGCGAGCGACCTGTTGGTTGAGATCGGCGTGGGCGCGCGCATGCAGCGCGAGGGAATGTTCCACGATGGCGTCTATTTCGGCTTCGGCGGCGCCTTGCACTACATCAATTTCCGCGAGCTCGTCGGCAAGGGCGTGACCATCTATGGCCAGCAGGAGGTGGTGAAGGATCTGATCGACCGGCGCCTTGCGGATGGTGGCCAGATCCTGTTCGAGGCGAGCGACGTCAGCGTTCACGACTTCGCCGGCAAGGCACCGAAAATCCGGTTCCGGCACGACGGCAAGGACCAGGAGCTCGCCTGCGACTTCATCGGCGGCTGCGACGGCTTTCACGGCATATGCCGGCCGAGCATTCCAGCTGATGTGCTCACGGCCTATGATCGCGAATATCCGTTCGGCTGGGTCGGGGTGCTGTCGGAATCTCCGCCGCCTGAAGACGAGCTGATCTATGCCTATCACGATCGCGGCTTTGCGCTTTACACCATGCGCTCGCCGACGCTGGCGCGGCTCTACCTGCAATGCGCGCCCGACGACGACATCGAGAACTGGCCCGACGCTCGCATCTGGCAGGAGCTGCATGCGCGGATCGCGGGCACGCGGCCGCTGGCCGAGGGGGTGATGCTGCAGAAGGGCATCACCGCCATGCGCAGTTTCGTGGTCGAGCCGATGCAATACGGCCGGCTTTTCCTCGCCGGCGATTCCGCCCACATCCAGCCGCCGACCGGGGCCAAGGGCATGAATCTGGCCCTAGCCGACGTGATGGTGCTCTCGCGCGCCATCGTCGAATTCTATCGCGCCGGCCGCAGCGACCTGCTCGAGCGCTATTCGGCGACCTGCCTGCGTCGGGTCTGGCGGGCGCAACGCTTCTCCTGGTGGATGACCCAGCTGTTTCATCTCGATCCCAGCCACAACGCCTTCGATCGCAAGCGTCAGCTCGCCGAACTCGACTATGTAACCAGCTCGGAAGCAGCTAAGCGTTCGCTGGCGGAGAACTATGCCGGGCTGCCGATCGAGATCTAGCCTGGGCGGGGGAGGGCGGATGCAGGTCCTCGTGGTCGGATCGGGTGTGGTCGGGCTTGCGGTCGCGCGCGCGGCCGCGATCGCCGGGCACGAGGTGATCGTCGCAGAAGCCGCCGCCGCAATCGGTACCGGCGTGTCCTCGCGCAACAGCGAGGTCATCCATGCCGGGCTCTATTATCCGACTGGCTCGAGCCGCGCCTATCACTGCACCCGCGGGCGGCGGATGCTGTACGCCTTTTGCGCTTCGCACGGCGTGCCGCATCGCAAGTGCGGCAAACTCGTCGTCGCCACCAACGAAAGCGAGCGCGAGCGTTTGGCTGCGGTGCACAAGCAGGCCGAGATCAACGGCGTCGAAGGTATCGAGATCATCGAGGCTGCGGCCGCCAGGCGACTCGAGCCGGAGCTTGCTTGCGTGGCCGCGATGCACTCGCCGGAAACCGGCATCATCGACAGCCACGGCTACATGCTGGCGCTGCGCGGCGACCTCGAAGACCACGGCGGCATGATCGCGTTTGACAGCCCGATCGAGCGCCTGCGGCCGGCGCGGGGTGGTGGCTGGGATGCCGCTGTCGGCGGCAGCGACGCGCAGTGGCTCAGCTTCGACGCGGTGATCAATTGCGCCGGGCTCGGTGCTCAACGTCTCGCGCGGGCGACCGAAGGTTATCCAGTCGAGCGGGTGCCGCGGCTCGTATTGGCGAAAGGAAATTACTTCAGTTTCGCCGGCCGGCCGGCGTTCTCGCGGCTGATCTATCCGGTGCCGGTGCCGGGCGGGCTCGGGGTACACGTGACGCTCGACCTCGCCGGGCGCATGCGCTTCGGGCCGGACGTCGAATGGATCGAGGGCGAGAACTACGACGTCGACCCTGCACGTGCGCAGGCGTTCTACGCGCGGATCCGCGACTACTGGCCAAGGCTGCCGGACGGCTCGCTCGCCGCAGATTACGCCGGCATCAGGCCGAAGCTGACGGGGCCGGGGGAGCCGGCGGCGGATTTCATGATCGACGGTCCGCGCCAGCACGGGCGCGAAAGGCTCATTCACATGTTCGGGATCGAATCGCCTGGGCTCACCTCCGCGCTCTCGCTCGCGGAAGAGGTGACGAGCTATCTCTCGAGCTGAACGCGCTTGTTCTTGCGGACTGCCGCCGCGTTGTCACTCTGCTTGACGTCGGCGGGCGGCGCGGCGGTTGCCAATGCCGGGGTGATCTTGGTCTTGGAGAGCTTGCGGCGCAGATCGGCGGGCACGGCTGAGGAGGCCGCAACCGGCGTGAAGTTCTGCCGTCTCACGCCGCCGTTGTAGACCATCAGGCCGCTGTTGGTCGCAACGATATCTCCGGCCCGCAGGGTCGGATCGTCCTTGACCGATGTATTGACCAGCCCGAACGCGGTTCTGCCATTGCAGGTGCAACCGTCGACCAGCTTTTCCCGATAGGCGAACGCCGTGCTCAGGTCGGCGTAGCGCCTTCCGTCCGCTGCGACCGCCTGATCGATGCTGGCGCCGCTGTAGATCTTGGTCCGGGTGGCCGGGCAGAACGAGCTGCAGGTCTGCTCCGGCGCCGCGCCCTCATGTCGCTGAACGGGAAAAAAGCGCCCGTCGCACAGCCGCACGCAATAGGCGACCGCGGTGTCCATCAAGGGCTGAAGCGGCTGCGGCCCCGGCGCGCCGAACAGGTTCCAGGCGGAGAACGGATCGGCATAGGCGCTCACCGGCGGCGCCGCGGGAGCCGTCGGCGCGGTGCGGCGGCCCAGGATGGTATCGAAAATCCCGTTCTGGGCCGAAGCGGTGCCGCCCGCGAGCAAAAGCACCAGGACCGCAATGTTGGCGAGCAGAATTGCGTTGGCGACGCTTGCGCGCACGCGACAGGTCAAGCCTTTACGGCAATGCACCAGCACCGCTCGGTCCCCCTCGGCGCGCGTTCGAGCGCACGCTCGAACATATCCGGGTGAAAGCTGTCATGCCGCCCCGGCTCCCATGCTGTTGGTCGCGCCAGCCGGCCAAAAGGTTCACGATTTCATGGCGCTATCGTCGGCGGAAGCGGCCGCCCAATGCCCAATCGCCTCAGAAATAGCGCCACCAAACATAAAGATGGGCGATAGCGATCGAGACGATCATCATGGGCATGCCGTAGCAGGTGTAAGTCATAAAGCGGAAGGGGACGCCGTTGCGTTCAGCGATGCCGGCGACCGTGAGATTGGCCGACGCGCCGATGAGGGTGCCGTTGCCGCCGAGGCAGGCTCCGAGCGACAGGCACCACCACAGCGGCTCGATCTTGTCCGCGCCGCCATAGGCGGGCGCCATGCTCTTGATCAGGGGGATCATGGTGGCGACGAAGGGAATGTTGTCGACGATTGCCGACAGGAAGGCCGACGCCCACAGGATGGCGAAGCCAGCGTGGGCCATGTTGCCCCCGGTCGCTGCCACAAGTTCGTTGGCGAGGAGGTGAAGCAAGCCGCCGATCTCGACGCCGTGCACCACGATAAATAATCCGACGAAGAAGAAGATCGTGATCCATTCGACATCGCCGAAGGTCTTGTGCACGTTGGCCGACTGCGTCTCGTTGTGATGCTGCCAGTTGTCGAGCAGCATCAGCGTCGCCGCGCCTGCTATTGCAATGGTCGCGGGTTCGAGGTGCAGCGGGCGAGCGAGCACGAAGCCGGCGATGACCGCGGTCAATACCACAAGCGATTGCCGGAGCAGGGTCCGGTCGAGGATGGTTTCTTTCGCGCTCATCCCCATGACAAGCGCCCGACGTGCCGGCGTCGATCTGAGCGACCGTCCCCACAGCAGGTGAATCATCAGCGCCTGCACCGCCATGATCACCACGATCACTGGCGCAAGGTGGATGATGAAGGCGTTGAAGTCGAGGCCGACCAGCGAGCCGATGAGAATATTGGGGGGGTCGCCGATCAAGGTCGCCGTGCCCCCGATATTGGAAGCAAACACCTCCGCGAACAGGAACGGGTAGGGTGGGACGTCAAGCTCCTTGGTGATCGCGAGCGTCACCGGCACCACCAGCAGCACCGTGGTCACGTTGTCGAGCAGCGCAGAGACCACGGCGGTGGTGACCTGCAGCAGCAGAAGGATGCCGGCGGGGTTCGCCTTCGCTTTCTGCGCCGACCAGATCGCGAGATATTCGAACATCCCGGAGCGACGGGAGATCGACACCAGGATCATCATGCCGGTGAGCAGCCCGATCGTGTTCCAGTCGATGCCCTTGAGGGCCTCGTTCTGGTCCAGCGCACCGATCACGATCATCACCGACGCGCCGAGCAGCGCCACGATCGCACGATTGAGCTTGTCCCAGATGATGACGCCGTAGGTAGTGCACAGGATGACGGTCGAGACCATCATCGGATCGAGGCCGAAAAAGATGTGCGGCACGAAATGCTGCGAAGGCACGCGATCTCCCCCCGGATGGGGTAGGCTCGGTTAAGCGCCGCACACTGTCAATACGAGGCACAGCGCCGCACGATGCTCGTGGTCGAGCGACGCCGTCATTCCGTTCCAGTCGGGAGATCGCCATGTCGAAGCGCGCGAATGCCGCCGCTGGCGGCGGTCGGCTACCACCGCGTCACGGCCAAGACGCCAGTGAGGAGCGCGAAGACCGGCAGCAGGACCAGCGCCGACCAGACCATGTAACCGAAGAAGCTCGGCATTTTCACGCCGCGCTCGGTCGCGATCGCATAGACCATGAAGTTCGGCGCGTTGCCGATATAGGTCATGGCGCCCATGTAGACGGCGCCCATGGAGATCGCTGCGAGCGTGGTGGAGAGCGGCCCCATCAGCTCACGCGCATCGCCCCCGGCGAGTTCGAAGAACACGAGATAGGTGGGTGCGTTGTCGAGAAAGGCCGAGAGCGTGCCGGTCAGCCAGAAATAGGCCATTTCGTGTGGGCTGCCGTCGCGCGCGGTGACGACGTCGAGGAGCCAGGAAAAGGCACCGTCCTTCCCCGCCTGGAGCATGGCAAGCACCGGAATGATGCACGTGAAGATGCCCGCAAACAGGATCGCCACTTCGCCGATTGGTTCCCAGGTGAAATCGTTGGCCGCGCGGTGTTCGTTCGGCGTCAGCACAAGCGAGAGGATCGCGAGCAGTATCAGTGCGGCATCGCGCACAAGATTCTGCAACTCGACCCTGGTCCCGTATACATCAAAATCGATGCCCGGCCGCCAAGACGCCGACGCGAGAATGGCACCGACGACAGCCGCGATCAGCAGGAGATTGATACTGCCTCTCACCTGAATCTTCGTCGGTTGCCGGGTCTCGCCGACGGTCGTCACCAGCCGGTCTCTGCGGTAGTGCCGGAGATCGATCACGATGAAGATCGCGAGCACCAGTACGGCGACAAGTGCAGTCTCCAACCACAGGTGCTGCATCGTCCAGAAGAAATCGACCCCGTGCAGGAAACCGACAAACAGCGGCGGGTCGCCCAGCGGCGATAATGCGCCACCGATATTGGCGACGAGGAAGATGAAGAACACGATCACATGGACGTTGCTGAGCCGGTTCGCGTTCGCGCGGATGAGCGGGCGGACCAGGATCATGGCCGCACCTGTCGTGCCGACCACGCTCGCGATCATGGTGCCGAACGTTAGGATCGCGGTGTTCACGAGCGGGGTGCCGCGCAGATTGCCGGTGACCAGAATGCCGCCAGCGATCACGTAGAGCGCGAACAGCAGCACGATGAAGCTCAGATACTCCGCCAGCATCGC
This sequence comes from uncultured Alphaproteobacteria bacterium, assembly GCA_963725065.1. Classification (GTDB taxonomy): domain Bacteria; phylum Pseudomonadota; class Alphaproteobacteria; order Rhizobiales; family Xanthobacteraceae; genus VAZQ01. The sequence continues at coordinate 74,220 of CAVRXD010000053.1, read as the reverse complement.
ATGTACGAAGGCGGCGAATGCGGCTGGGGCGCCATGGAGGGCAGCGAGTGGCGCCAGCGTCAGGGCACTCCAGACGAAGGCGAGCTTGCCGTAATGGTGATGCCAGAGCCGGGGGAACAGCAGCGGACCGGTCGCGATGGTCAGAAGGATGCCGATGAACGGTAGCGCCCACGGCCAGCGCAGCGCCGTGCCATCGAGAACAGGGCCGGCAAACGCGTCATCGGGTGAAAAGGCCACAAACAGAGCGGCTAAGACCAAGGCGGCTTGCCGTCTCATTGGGATTGTCATGCGTGCCGGCGTTGCTCGACTACCGTGATCCGCTCAATGCGCCTCGTCCCAATTGTGCGCGGCGCGGGCGTCGACGGCGAGCGGCACCGCCAGCGAGAGCGCCGGCATCGGGGCGTCTTCCATCACCTTCTTCACCACCGGAAGCGTCGCCTCGACCTCATCGTCGGGCACCTCGAACACGAGCTCGTCATGCACCTGGAGCAGCATCTGCGCGCGCAGCTTCTTCTTCGCGAGCGCCGCGTCCATGCGCACCATGGCACGGCGGATGATGTCGGCGGCGGTGCCTTGCAGCCGCGCGTTGATCGCCGCGCGCTCGTTGAAGGCGCGGATCGACGCGTTGGAATGGGCGATCTCGGGGTAGTGACATTTGCGCCCGAACAGCGTGAGGACATAGCCGTTTTTCTTGGCGGACGCCTTGGTCTCGTCCATGTAGTCGCGGATGCCGGGAAAGCGCTCGAAGTATTTCTTGATATAGGCCGCCGCCTCCTCGCGCTCGATACCGAGCTGATTGGCGAGTCCGAAGGCCGAGATGCCGTAGATGATGCCGAAATTGATCGCCTTGGCGCGGCGGCGTACCTCTCCGGGCATACCTTTCACCGGCACGCCGAACATCTCGGACGCGGTCATGGCGTGAATATCGAGTCCGTCACGGAAGGCATTCTTCAACTGCGCGATATCGGCGATCTCGGCCAGCAGCCGCAGCTCGATCTGTGAATAGTCGGCGGAGACTAGCTTCCGACCTTCGGCTGCGATGAAGGCACGCCTGATCTTGCGGCCTTCCTCGTTGCGGATCGGAATGTTCTGCAGATTGGGCTCCGAGGAGGAGAGCCGCCCGGTCGGGGTCGCCGCCAGCGCGTAGCTGGTATGAACGCGGTGGGTGCGGGCATCCACGTAGTTCGGCAGCGCATCGGTATAGGTCGATTTGAGCTTCGACACCTGCCGCCAGTCGAGAATTTTGCGTGGAAGCGGGTGACCCTGCTCGGCCAGGTCGTCGAGAACACGCGCGCCGGTTGACCACTGGCCGGTCTTGGTCTTGGTGCCGCCGGGAAGCCCGAACTTGCCGAACAGGATGTCGCCGAGCTGCTTTGGGCTGCCGGGATTGAGGGGCTCGCCGGCCAGCGTCTGGATCTCGGCTTCGAGCGCGGCGGCGCGCTGCGCGAATTCGTCCGACAGGCGCGAAAGCACCTCCCGATCGATCGAGATACCGCGCCGCTCCATGCGCGCGAGTACCGGCACCAAGGGGCGCTCCAGCGTCTCGTAAACCGTCGCCGTGTGCTCGGCGGCCATCCGCGGCTTGAGCACGTGCCATAGCCGCAACACCATGTCGGCCTGCTCGGCGGCGTATTCCGCCGCCTTGTCGATCTGGACGCAGTCGAAGCTGATGCGCGACTTTCCAGATCCCAGGATCGCGTTGGCATCGATCGTGGCGTGATCGAAGTAGCGCTGCGCCAGCTGATCAACCCCGTGGCTGGAGCGTCCGGAATCGACCACGTAGGACATCAGCATGGTGTCGTCACAGGGCGCGAGCTCGATGTCGCGTAGCGCGAAAATCTGCAGGTCGTATTTCAGGTCGTTGCCGACCTTGAGCACGCCCGGATCTTCCAGCAGCGGCTTCAATGAGGTCAGCGCCGCGCGCTCTTCGATCTGATCGGGTGCAATCGGACCGGAGAACAGGCCGCCCGTCCCGCCGTCGCCCCCGGTGCGGTGGGCGAGCGGAATGTAACAGGCCTCGTTTGGCGCAACCGCGAGCGAGAGGCCGCATAACGTGGCCTGCATGGGATCGAGGCTATTGGTCCGGGTCTCGAGCGCGACCACGCCGATATCGCGCGCGCGCGCAATCCAGGCGTTGAGGCGGTCTAGGCTGCGCACGATCTCGTAGCGGGATCGATCGACCTTGGCGTTGCGGGCGGCTTCGGCGCGGGCGGTGGCGAGCGCCTGCGGTGTCAGTTGAATTTCCGCGGCGTCGGCTCCCGGCCGTTCCTTGCTGGGCCGTGCGGGATCGTCCCCGAGCGGCAGACGCGGAGCAGGGAACAGATCGCCGGTCGCGCCGCCCCCAGCAGATTTTGCCCTGGCGGCGGAGCCTGAAGACAGCTGGCCGTCCGCCTCGATCTGGGCGGCCTCGATGCCGGAGAATTCCGCCACCCGCCGCGTGAGAGTGCCGAACTCCATCGCCTTCAGAAAGGCAATCAGAAGCTTGTAGTCGGGCTCGTGCACCGCCAAGTCGGCGAGCGGCACGTCCAGTGCGACGTGGGCATCGAGGGTGACGAGCTTCTTCGACAACCGCGCCCGCTCGGCATTCTCGATCAGCGCCTGGCGCCGCTTCTCCTGCTTGATCTCGGACGCACGCGCGAGCAGCGTTTCAAGGTCACCGTATTCGCCGATGAGCTGCGCCGCGGTCTTTACCCCGATGCCGGGCACGCCGGGCACGTTGTCGGTCGAATCGCCGATCAGGGACTGCACCTCGATCACCTTCTCCGGCGGCACGCCGAATTTCTCGACCACCTCCGGGATGCCAATCCTGCGATCCTTCATCGTGTCGTACATGAGGACGCAGTCGTTCACGAGCTGCATCAGGTCTTTGTCGGAGGACACGATGGTCGCGTTAGCGCCGGCCTCGCAGGCGAGCCGCACATAGGTCGCAATCAGGTCGTCGGCCTCGAAGCCGATCTGCTCCAGGCAGGGCAGGTCGAAGGCGCGTACCGCTTCGCGGATGAAGGCAAATTGCGGGCGCAAGTCGTCTGGCGGCTCGGTGCGATTGGCCTTGTACTCGGAATACATCTCGTTGCGGAACGTCCGCTCCGATTTGTCGAACACGACCGCCAGGTGGGTTGGCCGCTCCTCCGGCTTCATGTCGCGCAGGAGCTTCCACAGCATGTTGCAGAAACCCAGCACGGCATTGACCTGCAAGCCGTCCGATTTCCGGTGAAGCGGCGGCAATGCGTGATAGGCGCGGAAGATGTAGGACGATCCGTCGACCAGGAACACGTGGTCTCCCTTCTTCACCGGGCGGGCCTGGACGGCGGGTGCGGCAGTTTTGGCGCTGTCGGCGCGTTTTTCGGCTTTGGCTGGCATGCCTCCGACTTAACACTTGAGCGGTGATTTCGCCACCGGCCAAGCCGCGCTATGCACTTGTCTTCCACGCGTGCTTCTTCGACAGGGAGAGGTCGGCCGAGTGTCCAGATGAGCGAGCATGCACAGGCGCTTCCGATCGATGCCGCGCTGCCGGAGCTGACCGGCGCTCTGCGCGCGCACAACGCTGCGGTTCTGGTCGCGCCGCCGGGTGCCGGCAAGACCACGCGGGTGCCGCTCGTGCTCGCGGGCGAAGCCTGGGCGGCAGGGAAGAAGATTCTCGTGCTCGCTCCGCGCCGGCTCGCCGCCCGGGCCGCGGCCGCCCGCATGGCGGCGACCTTGGGCGAGGCGGTCGGAACAACCGTCGGCTACCGTGTTCGGTTCGCCGCCAAAGTCTCACGGGCGACCCAGATCGAAGTCGTGACCGAGGGCGTATTCACCCGGCTCGTGCTCGGCGATCCCACGCTCGCGAACGTCGCCGCTGTTGTGTTCGACGAGTTCCATGAGCGCTCGCTCGAAGCGGACCTCGGGTTGGCGCTCGCGCGCGACGTGCAACTGGGTCTGCGCGAGGAGCTCAAGCTCCTGGTCATGTCGGCAACTCTCGACAGCGCGCGCGTCGGCAGGCTGCTCGACAATGCGCCTGTGATCGAGAGCGCTGGCCGCGCGTTCCCGGTCGAGACGCGCTACCTCGGGCGCGATACGCAGCAGCCGGTCGAGCGGCAGGTCGCCGATGCGGTTGTGCGCGCGCTGCGGACCGATGCAGGATCGCTGCTGGTCTTTCTTCCGGGCGCTGCCGAGATCCGGCGTACCGAAGCTTTCGTGCGTGAGCGAATAACGGATTCGAATATCGATGTGGTGGCGCTTTACGGTGCGCTCGACGCCGACATTCAGGATCGCGCAATTGCGCCGGCGCCGCCCGGCCGGCGCAAGGTCGTGCTGGCGACTTCAATCGCAGAGACCTCGCTCACCATCGAGGGGGTGCGGGTTGTGATCGATTCGGGGCTTGCGCGCGTGCCGCGGTATGAGCCCGACGTGGGTTTGACCAGGCTCGAAACCGTGCGCGTGTCGCGCGCCTCCGCGGACCAGCGGCGGGGGCGGGCCGGACGCACGCAGCCCGGCGTATGCTACCGGCTGTGGGACGAGCCGCAGACCGCCGCGCTCGAGCCCGCCAATCGGCCGGAAATTCTCGCCGCGGATCTGTCCGGCTTCATGCTCGACCTCGCGTCTTGGGGCGTCGCCGATTCCGCGGCGCTTGCGTTCCTCGATCCGCCGCCGGCGCCCGCACTTGCAGAGGCGAGGGCATTGCTCCTTGCGCTGGGCGCCGTCGATCGTGACGGACGGCTCACTGATGAGGGACGAAGGCTGCGGCGTCTGCCGCTGGCGCCGCGACTCGCGCGCATGGTGGTCGATGCCGCAGGCCTCGGCGAGGCCGAGCTGGCCGCCGAAGTTGCCGTCATTTTGACCGAGCGCGGTCTCGGCGGCAACGACGTCGATCTCGCCCATCGCGTCGACGCCTTGCATCGTGACCGCTCCCAGCGGGCGCGAGATGCGTTGATGGTGGCGAAGAGGTGGGCCCGCATCGCCGAGGAGACGCTCGCTCCGCGGGGAGGGGAGCGGAGAGAGTCATCCCGAGGGTCTGAGCGGCAGCAGCGATCGGTCGGTTCACTGCTTGCATTGGCCTACCCCGAGCGCATCGCAAAGAATCGTGGCGCGGGTGGCGCGTTCCTGCTGGCCAACGGGCGGGGTGCAAACGTCGATCCGGCCTCGGCGCTGGCGCGCGCGCCGTTCATTGCCGCCGCAGAGGTCACCGGTACTGCCGCGCAAGCCCGTATCGTGCTGGCGGCCGCACTCGACGCCAGCGAGATCGAAGCGCGGTCCGCCGATCGCATCGAAAGCCGCGAGGAGATCGTGTTCGATGCCGCGAGTGGGAGTCTGCGGGCACGCCGCCTGCGCCGTCTCGGCGCCATCGTGCTGGCCGAACAACCGATGCCGGTGGCGCCCAGCGAGGAGACTGCACGCGTGCTGGCGGATGCCGTCGTTCGGCTCGGCGTCGACCGGTTGCCGTGGACGAAGTCCCTGCAGCAATGGCGTGACCGCGTCGGCTTTCTGCGCCGCGTGGATCTTGTGGCTGCGCGAGAGCGCGAGGTGGCGGGTTCGACGTCGGCCAAAGCCGACGGCGACGAATGGCCGGACCTTTCGGATGCCGCGCTGGCGGCGACTGCAGCGGATTGGCTCGTTCCGGCCCTTGCCGGCAAGACCGCGCTCTCCTCGCTGCAGAGCGACGCGCTCGCGGATGCTCTGCACGGTTTATTGCCGTGGCGTTTGAGCCGCCGGCTCGACGCCGAGGCTCCCACCCATTTCAGCGCGCCGTCGGGCTCCGTGGTGCCGATCGACTACGCGGCCGAGGAGGGGCCCAAGCTTGCCATCCGCGTGCAGGAGCTTTTCGGCCTCGACCGCCATCCCACCATCGCAGCCGGGCGGGTCGCGGTGGTGGTGGAACTGCTGTCGCCGGCGCAGCGGCCGGTGCAGGTGACGCGCGACCTGCCGGGGTTCTGGCGCGGGAGTTATGGCGCAGTCAAAGCCGAGATGAAGGGGCGCTATCCGCGTCATCCCTGGCCGGATGATCCGCTTGCCGCCGCGCCGACCCGCCGCGCCAAACCTCGTTCCGCGTAGCGGCAATCCGGGCCACAGTGACGTGCGCGCGGAGCTGATGGAAAAGCTCGCCTACCACCAGATCGAGCTTGCAGATCGTAGCCCGTTACCCATGGGCCGCGCCTGACGCGTGCGGAACCATGAGCGGCGGCCTATTTGCTTTTCCCTCTGCGACGCATGGGCTATGTGGCTGGTGCGCATCGCCGCGCCGGTAGGATCCGTGATGTTCCCCAAGCCCAAACCTGCGCTCACTCCCAATACCTATGCCTACGAATCCGAGCCAATGGTGAAGCCCACCGGCTTTCGCGAATACGACGCGCGTTGGCTCCTGGGGACGGAGATCAACCTCATGGGGGTGCAGGCACTCGGTATCGGCCTCGGCACGCTGATCCACCAACTCGACGTGAAGCCCGAGATCGTGACCGGCCACGATTTTCGCGCCTATTCGGCTTCGGTGAAGACCGCCCTGATTTCGGGGCTGATGGCCGCGGGGTGCAAGGTGCACGACATCGGCCTTGCGGTCACGCCCATGGCCTATTTCGCCCAGTTCGACCTCGACGTGCCGTGCGTGGCGATGGTCACCGCCTCCCACAACGACAATGGCTGGACCGGTGTGAAGATGGGTGCCAATCGCCCGCTCACCTTCGGTCCGGACGAGATGACCCGACTTAAGCAGATCGTGCTCGAAGCGCGCTTCGACATGCGCGGCGGCGGCTCCTACGCCTTTGTCGAGAACTTCCCCGTCCGCTACATCGCCGATCTCACCAATCGCCCGAAGATCAAGCGCCGCCTCAAGGTGGTCTGTGCCTGCGGCAATGGCACGGCCGGGGCGTTCGCGCCGCAAGTGCTCGAGGCGGTCGGCTGCGAGGTGGTGCGGCTGGATTGCGACCTCGATCACACCTTCCCGAAATACAATCCCAATACCGAAGACATGAAGATGCTGCACGCCATGCGCGACGAGGTGCTGCGCGTGAAGGCGGATGTGGCGCTCGGCTTCGATGGCGACGGCGACCGTTGCGGAGTGGTCGACAACGAGGGTGAGGAAATCTTTGCGGACAAAGTGGGCGTGATGCTGGCGCGCGACATTTCGGCGCGACACAAGGGCGCGAAATTCGTCGCCGATGTGAAGTCGACCGGGCTGTTCATGACCGATCCGGTGCTGCGCAACAACGGCGCCACGACCGACTATTGGAAGACAGGCCATTCCTACATGAAGCGGCGCGTCAACGAGATCGGCGCGGTGGCGGGCTTCGAGAAATCCGGTCACTTCTTCTTCAACAAGCCGCTCGGTCGCGGCTACGACGACGGCCTCATCTTCGCGCTTGCGGTCTGCGACATGCTCGACCGCAATCCGGACAAGAGCATGGCGGACCTCAGGAATGCACTGCCCAAGACATGGTCTTCACCAACCATGTCCCCGCATTGCGCCGACGAGATCAAATACCGTGTGGTCGACGATGTGGTGAAGCATTTCGAAACGGCCAAAGCCAAAGGGGAGAAGGTCGCGGGGCAACCGGTGCGCGATCTGGTGACGGTCAACGGCGTGCGCGTGACCGTCGAGGACGGCACCTGGGGTCTCGTGCGCGCTTCCTCCAACAAGCCGGAACTGGTGGTGGTGGTGGAAAGCCCGGCGTCGGAGGCGCGCATGCACGACATGTTCAAGGCGCTCGATGCCGTGCTGCGTACGCACCCCGAGGTTGGCGAATACAACCAGACGATCTGACGCGGCGCGATGTCGGACTGAGGCGAGAAGCGGCCCTCGTTGTCGCGTCACCGATTTCGGCGCCGAAGCGCACAAAACGGCAATCACCGAGGTGCGGGGGAGCGCGCCTCGCGTGGCTCCGCTTTGGTTTTCGAGGCACTCGCGCGCAATCGAGGCTTGCCGGATTTGGGTCCCTTGGATCTGCCGATGGCGGGAAGCGGCGAGGTCGCCTGCGGAGGGCCGCCGAAGCTTTGCATGGCGGCGTTTCCAACCTTCCGCCGCTCGACCGGGAGCGCGTTCAAGTCCGCTCCTTCCGTAAGCACCTCGATCAGGGCGGCAACCTTGGGCGAGACGGCACCCTTGCGCCTGATGAAAACCGTCGGAGCGACATTGAATTCCGATGGCAGCGTATGAACACTTAGCAGCTTCACGTCGGGGAAAGTCTTGAGGACGATGCGTGGAACCATCGAGATCCCCATGCCTGCCACCGCACAGCCGAGTATCGCGTGATACGAGGAGGTTTCGATGATGCGATCTGACATCTCACCGCTGCTGGTGAACCAGTTTTCCATGTATTGGCGATAGGGACAGCCGGCTTCGAAGGCGAGCACGGGCCGACCGCTGACATCGCGCGGGGATTTGACCGGAGGATGGTTCGCCGCCGCGATGATGACCAGTTCTTCATCGTAGAGCGGTATTTTCTCGAACGGCGCATCGGGGATGGGTTCTGCCACCAGGGCGGCATCGAGCTCGCCTTCGCGCACAGCGGCCGCAAGTTCGCGCGGGGTGCCGATTCGCAATTCCAGGGTCACCTCCGGATAGCGTGACAGATACTCGCTCATGGGCACCGGCAGGCGCACCGACGCGGTACTTTCCATGGAGCCGAGACGCAGCAACCCCCGCGGCTTGGCATCGTGCACGGCCTCGCGCGCTTCCCTGGCGAGGTCGAGCAGCCGATCCGCGTAATCGAGCAGCAGCCTTCCCGCGGATGAGAGGTGCAGCTTCTTGCCGTCCCGGACAAACAGTTCGACCCCAAGGTCGGCCTCAAGCTGGCGCACGCGGGTGGTGATATTCGACTGCACCCGGTTGAGCCTCTCGGCAGCGCGCGTCACGCCGCCGGCTTGCACCACGGAGCGGAAGATGTGGAGGTCGCCCAGATCCATCGTTCTCATCCTGAGATGGAAATGATCATAATTATTCATTTTACGTGATGCCTGCCTCTTCGTAAAGCCTCCTCCCGACCGATGGAGCGAGCCATGCGCAATGACAGCTATTCCGACAACCGCCGGCTGACGCCGGAACAATGGGCCGAGCTTTCGCACCGCGTCGCGCGCGAAGCGCACGCCGCCCGTGCGCAAAGCCTGCGGACCTCGTTACGGGCCTTGTTTGGTTTCTTGCGGAGGCCCGGCGTTCCGGCCCGGCTGGTGGCCGCCGCGGCGCGCGAATGGTGGACAGCCTATGGGACTTGGCGGGAGCGCAGGAGAGCGGTCCGTGCCCTCGGCGCGCTCGACGACCGCTCGCTCAAGGACATGGGGCTGCACCGCTCCGAGATCGAATCCGCGGTGTTTGGACAAAGCAGCACGCCGCCGCCGCGCAGCGCTGTTCCCGTCTCAGTTCAGGCACATCAGGGCAAGAGGCAGGGCAGCGTCGCCCGTGAACCCAAGCGACTGGTTCATTGCCCCGCCGCCGCCTGATTTGCGGCTGCCGTGCACCGGACGCCGCACCGTCCGACTGGATGTCAGTCGATCGATTCCGCGAAGGTCCTCCGGAACGGGTGCGCCGGATAGACCCCGAGGATCTTCATTTCCTTGGAGTAGAACGCAAGCTCCTCGAACGCGAAGACCAGGTTGCGCTGTTCGGGGTGGCCCTCGACATCGGCGTAGAACTGGGTGGCGAAGAAATTGCCCTCGATCATGTAGCTCTCGAGCTTGGTCATGTTGACGCCGTTGGTGGCGAAACCGCCGAGCGCCTTGTAAAGCGCCGCCGGCACGTTGCGCACCCGAAACAGGAAGGTCGTGACCACCGGCCCGTCGTTGTCCCTGGCCCACCTTGCGTCGCGCGAGAGCACGATGAAGCGGGTGGTGTTGTGGGCTTCGTCCTCGATGTCCGGCGCCAGGATGTCGAGGCCGTAGATGTCCGCGGCCAGGCGCGTGGCGATGGCGGCGCGCGTCTTGTCGTTCGCCTCGGCCACTTCGCGTGCCGAACCCGCGGTGTCGGCGGCTACGACCGGCTTTATGCCGAGTTTGCGGATCACCTTACGGCACTGACCCAGCGCGTGGACATGGCTTTCGACGGTCTTGATGTCCGCCAGTACCGCGCCCTTCGGCGCCAGCAGCTGATGCCGCACCGGCATGAAATGCTCGGCGACGATATGCAGCCCCGAGTGCGGCATGAGGTGATGAATATCGGCGACGCGGCCAGCGACCGAGTTTTCGACCGGGATCATGCCGAGGTCGGCTTCGCCGCTGCTGATCGCGGCAAAGGCATCTTCGAAGGTCGCGCACGGCACCGCCTCATAGTCCGGATAGACTTCGCGCGACGCGAGGTGAGAATTCGCTCCGCGCTCTCCCTGGAAAACGATCTTCTTGGCGGCCGTCATGACCGTTCCGGTACGCACGCAGACCGTCCAAGTCAACGGGCTCTCAGCTGCTTCCCCGTCAGGCCGGACGTTTGCGCCTCCTCATCGTGGTGATGCCGCAAGGATCGCGCGCGCACGATCCAGGTCTTCGGGGGTGTCGACGCCCAACGGCACGCTGTCGACGAGGGTCACATCGATGCGCATTCCCGCTTCGAGGGCGCGCAATTGCTCGAGCTTTTCCCGCCGTTCGAGCGGGGAGGGGGAGAGCTTCACGAACCGGGCGAGCGCGTCGCGACGGAAGGCGTAAAGGCCGATGTGGTGATAAAGCGGGCCGTCGCCGAACGGCGCGATGGCGCGGGTGAAATAGAGTGCGCGCAGCCTGCGCTCGGCAATCGGCGTACCGACGACTTTGACCACGTTCGGATTGATGCGCTCCTCCGGCCAGACGATTTCGGCTGCCAGCGTGGCGATGTCGACGGCCGGATCGGCTAGCGGCCCGACCGACGCGGCGATGTCCGCCGGGGCGACGGTAGGAAGGTCGCCCTGGACATTGACGATGATGCCGGCGCGGCCTTGCGGGTCTGCCGCAGCGAGGGCCTCGAAGATCCGGTCGGAACCGGAGGCGTGATCGGCCCGGGTCATCACGGCGCGACCACCGGCCTTCTCGATACAGGCCGCGATTGCCTCCGAATCGGTTGCGATCACGACCGGGCCAAGCTGGGCGGTTTGCGCCCGCCGCATGACGTGAACGATCATCGGTTCGCCCGCGATATCGGCGAGCGGCTTGCCAGGAAGCCGTTGCGAAGCCATGCGGGCTGGAATGAGAATGAGAACGTCGGCCATCGCTCTGCCTTGGCGGTCCGTCCGGGCCGCTCCGGCCCGCGCCAAAATGCATCGTGGGTTGGCCGGTTATACGGGTTGCCAGAGGCGAGGCAAACCGGCTATTTGTGCGCCGCCGCAACCTGCGGCGGCCGCTGGAGCGCGGTCGGCAAAAGCGGGGCTTCCCGTCTTGCTTGCAAATGCGCGCCAACGGCCCGAGTCAGCGTTGTTTACCTGTACCGGGTTAGCCCGGACAAACGTGCCGCCCTCGATCCACTTCCTTCCGCGCGAGCCTTGAGGCGATGGACTCCTTCGAACTGAACAAAATCCTTGGTGCGGTTTTGGCCACGTGCCTGGGCGTGCTGTCCATCAACATCGCCGCCGGCGCCATCTTCGCGCCCGGGAAGCCAGCCAAGCCCGGCTATGAAATCGCGGTTCCGGAACAGGCGCCGAGTGGTGCAGCCAAACCCGCGGAAGACAAGCAGGAGCCGATCGAGCAACTGCTCGCCAAGGCCGAGGTTGGCCGTGGCGAGACCTCGGCCAAGAAGTGCGCGGCCTGCCACACCTTCAACAAGGGCGGTCGCCCGCTCGTCGGTCCCAACCTGTGGGGGATTGTCGGACGTCCGAAGGCGTCGGAGGCCGGGTTCAACTATTCCGCCGCGCTGAAAGCCAAGGGCGGCAATTGGTCGATCGACGACCTCAACCAGTTCATCAATAATCCGCGCGGCTACGTGCCGGGCACCAACATGAGCTTCGCCGGCATTTCGCGCGGGTCCGAGCGCGCCGACGTCCTCTCCTACCTCAACACCCTGTCCGACAATCCGGCGCCGCTTCCCAAGGCCGCGGAGGCTACTGGCGCTCCCAAGGCGCAGTGATCCCGATCCGTCGTCCGGATAGTCGCCGCCGGCCGTGATGTGCGCCTGCCGCAATTTGGGCGGCCAAGCCAGCTAGACCGCATGTGCCGCCCGGAGCGCGCACTTTAAGATTTTGTAATGAACGCGTGCGAGTGCACTGGCCCATTGGCGCAGGCGTTGTAGCCGTCCTAGCTATAAAGTGATGGTGGTCGCGCACATGTCAGTGCCCGGCCATCCAAAATGGGACATAATCCCGCGAACACGTGCGTAACTGGACTTATGGCTCCGGAGGTTTCCTTGCGCCTGACCCGTCGATCCCTCGTTCGCACTGGCGTTCTCACAGCCCTTTCCCCCATCCTTGGCAGCGTCGGGGTCCCTTTCGTCGGCAGTGCAGCGCGGGCCCAAGTGCCCAGTCCCGCGGGGAATGTCGGACGCGATTGGAAGCACGGGCTCTCGCTGTTCGGGGAACTCAAATATCCGCCCGGCTTCAAGCATTTCGACTACGTCAATCCGCGAGCGCCCAAGGGCGGTGCCGTGCGCATGGTCGCGTTCGGCACCTTCGACAACTTCAATGAGGTCGTTTCGGGCCTGAAGGGTTCGATCGCCATGGGCGTCGGGATGACTTCCGACACGTTGACAGTGTCATCGCTCGACGAGGTCTCGACCGACTATGGGCTCATTGCCGAATTGGTCAGCCATGCGCCGGACTTTGCGTGGGCGAGCTTTCGCTTACGCACAGCGGCCCGCTTTCACGACGGCAAGCCGATCACAGTCGACGACGTGATCTTCTCCATGGAGGCGTTCAAGAAACACAGCCCCATGATGGCAGCGTATTATCGGCATGTGGTGAAGGTCGAGCAGACTGGCGAGCGCGAGGTCACCTTCATATTTGATGCTCCGGGCAACCGCGAAATGCCGGTGATCCTTGGTCAGCTCAACGTGCTGCCCAAGCATTGGTGGGAAGGGACCGACGCCGCGGGCAAGAAGCGCGACGTCGGGGCGACTACGCTCGAGCCGCCGCTCGGCAACGGCGCCTTCCGCGTCAAGGAGTTCGTGGCTGGCCGCACCGTCGTCTACGAGCGGGTGAAGGACTACTGGGGCAAGGATCTCAACGTCAATATCGGGCGCGATAATTTCGACGAGATGCGATTTGAGTATTTTCGCGACCAGACGGTCGCCCTCGAGGCCTTCAAGGCGGACCACGTCGACTGGCGCACCGAGAATAGCGCCAAGAACTGGGCGACCGCCTACGATTTCCCCGCCGTCAAGGACAAGCGTGTCCTGCTCGAAGAATTCCCGATACGCGACCGGGGGATCATGCAGGCGTTTGCGTTCAACACCCGGCGCGACAGGTTCAAGGATCCGCGGGTGCGTCGCGCGTTCAACTTCGCCTTCGATTTCGAAGAGATGAACAAGCAGATCTTCTTCGGCCAGTACACGCGGATCAACAGCTATTTCGACGGCACCGAACTGGCGTCGTCCGGTCTGCCGCAAGGACAGGAACTTGAGATCCTGGAAACGGTGCGCGACAAGGTGCCACCGGAAGTGTTCACTACGCCGTACAGCAATCCGGTCGGCGGCAACCCGGAAAACGTGCGCGCCAATCTGCGGGAGGGAATGCGCCTCCTGAAGGAGGCCGGCTACGAGGTGCGCAATCAGAAGCAGGTCAACACCAAAACCGGGGAGCCGCTCACCGCCGAGATTCTCGCACAGACGGCGGATCCTGGTGCGGAGCGCATCATCCTGTTCTACAAGCCGTCCCTCGATCGTCTCGGCATCAACGTCAATGTGCGAAGCGTTGACGACATCCAGTATGAGAATCGGCTGCGGAATTGGGATTTCGACATCATCATTGCCTCATGGCCGGAATCCCTGTCGCCGGGCAATGAGCAGCGTGACTACTGGGGTTCGCCCGCCGCGGACACCGCCGGGTCGCGCAACTACGTTGGCATCAAGAACCCTGCGGTCGATGCGCTGATCGAACGGGTGATCTTCGCCAAGGACCGGGCCGAGCTGGTCGCCGTCACCAAGGCGCTTGACCGCGTCCTGCTCTGGAACAACTACGTCGTGCCGCAATTCACTTATGGCAAAAGCCGTACGGCGCGGTGGGATCGGTTTGGCCGACCCGATCCGCTACCGAAATATGCCTCGGCAGCGTTCCCGACGATATGGTGGTGGGACGCGGAAAGAGCGGCCAAGGCCGGGACGCGGCAGTGACGGATTTCCGCGATGTGACACGCCGCGAGACGCTCGTCATCGCCGCTGGCGCGCTTGCATCGGCGATGGCGGGGCCCGCGCTGGCGTGGGAAGGCCCCGAGCGGCACGGCATGTCGGCGTTCGGTGACCTCAAATATCCGGCGGACTTCAAGCATTTCGAGTACGTGGACCCGAATGCGCCCAAGGGCGGCACGTTTTCGCATATCGGGCCGAGCCGCGCCTTCAATCAGAACTTTCTTACCTTCAATTCGCTCAACAGCTTCATCCTCAAGGGCGATGGCGCGCAGGGCATGGAGCTCACCTTCGCGGGCCTGATGGCGCGCGCCGCGGACGAGCCGGATGCCATGTATGGCCTCGCCGCCCGCGCGGTGCAGATATCGGAAGATAGGCTCACCTACCGCTTCCTCATGCGGCCCGGCATCACGTTCCACGACGGCAGCGCGCTCACCGCGCACGACGTCGCATTCTCGTTGAAAATCCTCAAGGACAAGGGACACCCGATCGCTCAACAGTTGCTGCGCGATTTCGCCGGCGCGGACGCGCTCGATGACGCCACCCTGGTGGTGAAATTTGCGCCGAACCGGGCCCGCGATGTGCCGCTGTTCGTCGCGTCGCTTCCGATCTTCTCCCGCACCTATTACTCCGGCCGTCCGTTCGACGAGACCACGCTCGAGCCGCCGCTCGGCTGCGGTCCTTACAAGGTCGGACGGTTCGATGCCGGGCGCTTTATCGAGTACGAGCGTGTCAAGGACTGGTGGGGCGCCGGCCTGCCGGTGTCGCGCGGAATCAACAATTTCGACGTCGTCAGGTACGAATTTTACCGCGACCGCGATGTCGCCTTCGAAGGATTTACCAGCAAGAGCTATCTGTTCCGCGAAGAGTTCACCTCGCGCATATGGGCAACGCGCTACGACTTTCCGGCCATGCGAGACGGACGCGTCAAGCGCGATGTCATTCGCGACGATACGCCCTCGGGCGCGCAAGGCTGGTTCTTCAACACGCGACGCGAGAAGCTCAAGGACAAGCGCCTGCGTGAAGCCTTCATCTACGCCTTTGACTTCGAATGGACGAACAAGACCATTATGTACGGGTCGTATGATCGGACCCATTCGGTCTTCCAGAACTCGCCCATGATGGCCATAGGCAAGCCTGACGCGGACGAATTGGCGCTGCTGGAACCGTTCCGCGGCAAGGCTCCCGACGAGATGTTCGGGGAACCGTTCGTGCCGCCGGTCTCCGACGGATCGGGACAGGATCGCGCGCTCCTGCGCAAGGCGAGCGCGCTATTGCAGGACGCCGGCTACGTGATCAAGGACGGCAAGCGGGTGACGCCGCAGGGCGAACGGATCAGCGTCGAATTCCTGCTCGATGAGCCTTCGTTCCAGCCGCATCACATGCCGTTCATCAAGAATCTCGGCATGCTGGGGATTGAGGCGACTTTGCGCATTGTCGATCCCGTGCAATACCGCAAGCGGGTCGACGATTTCGATTTTGACCTGGCGATACAGCGCTTCAGTTTCTCGAGCACTCCCGGCGATTCGCTGAGAAGCTTCTTTTCTTCCCAAGCCGCGGCGCTCAAGGGCTCGCAGAATCTCGCCGGCATTTCGGATCCGGTCATCGATGTGCTGATCGAACGGGTCGTCGCCGCCAACGATCGGCCCAGTCTGGTGGTCGCCTGCAAGGCGCTCGACCGAGTGATCCGGACCGGCCGCTATTGGGTTCCCCACTGGTACAAAGCCTCCCATTGGCTCGCGTATTGGGACATGTTCGGCCGGCCAGCGGCAAAACCGCGCTACGCGCGCGGTATCCCCGAGACTTGGTGGTATGATCGCGACAAGGCTGCCAAGCTTGAGCAGCGGGGATAGAGCGTGGACGACCGCACGATATGAGCGCTTATATCATCCGGCGCATTCTGTTCATGATCCCGACGTTGCTCGGGATCATGCTGGTCTCGTTCGTGGTGGTGCAGTTCGCGCCGGGCGGACCGGTCGAGCGGGTGATCGCCCAGCTGTCGGGCTCCGACACCGGCGCCACCTCGCGCATCTCGGGCTCGCCGGGCGGTGACCTCGGCATGCGTGGGCAACCGGGGGGCGCCTCCAGCATCGATGCGGCGAACTCCAAATATCGCGGCGCCCAGGGGCTCGACCCCGAGTTCATCAAGAGCCTGGAGAAACAGTTCGGCTTCGACAAGCCGGCTTATGAGCGCTTCTTCCTGATGCTGTGGAATTATGCGCGGTTCGATTTCGGCAAGAGCTATTTTCGCGACACCACCGTTTTGCAACTCATCAAGGAGAAACTGCCGGTCTCCATTTCGCTCGGTATCTGGCTGACGCTTCTGACCTACCTCATCTCGATCCCGCTCGGCATCCGCAAGGCGATCAAGGACGGCTCGCAATTCGACGTCTGGACATCGGGGGCCATCATCATCGGCTACGCGATCCCGGGATTTCTGTTTGCAATTCTGCTCATCATTCTGTTCGCCGGCGGCTCGTTCTTCAATCTTTTTCCGTTGCGCGGCCTGACGTCCGACAACTGGGAGCAACTGTCGCTCTCCGGAAAAGCACTCGATTATTTCTGGCATCTGGTGTTGCCGATCACATCCATGGGGCTTGCTGCATTCGCCACCATGACACTGCTTACCAAGAACTCGTTCCTCGACGAAATCCGCAAGCAGTACGTGCTCACGGCTCGGGCGAAAGGCTGCACCGAGCGCCAGGTGCTCTACGGCCACGTCTTCCGCAACGCCATGCTGATCGTGATCGCCGGCTTTCCCGGCGCATTCGTGCACGCCTTTTTCTCCGGATCGCTGCTGATCGAGACGATCTTCTCGCTCGACGGTATCGGCCTGCTGGGGTTTGAGAGCGTGCTCAACCGCGACTATGCGGTGGTGTTTGCAACGCTTTACATCATGTCGCTGGTCGGGTTGCTGGTGAACCTGATCTCTGACCTCACCTACACCTGGGTTGATCCGCGCATCGACTTCGAAACGCGGGAGGTGTGAGCGTGGACGACCGAACAACTATCACGGTCCCGGAGACGACAGCGCAGACCCCGATGGGGCTCGCCGTCCTGCCGGAGCGGCATCGCTTAGCGATTTCGCCGCTGAACCGCCGGCGTTGGCTGAACTTCAAGGCGAACCGGCGCGGCTACGTGGCGTTCTGGATCTTCATGGTGCTGTTCGTGATCTCGCTGTTCGCCGAATTCATCGCCAATGACAAGCCGTTCTATGTGAGCTTCGAAGGGAGGTCCTATTTTCCCGCCGTGATCACTTATCCGGAGACCGCGTTTGGCGGCGATTTCGAGACCGCCGCCGACTATCGCGATCCGTACCTGCAGAAGCTTATTGCGGAAAAGGGCGGCTTCATGCTGTGGCCGCCGATCCGCTATTCGTACAACACGCACAATCTCGATTTGCCCACACCCGCGCCTTCGAAGCCGACCTGGCTGTTGACCGAGGAGCAATGCAAAGCGGTGGTCGAACGCAAGGGGCTCTCGGGCTGCAGCGACCTCGAATACAACTGGCTCGGGACCGACGACCAGGGGCGTGACGTAGTGGCGCGTCTCATCTACGGTTTTCGCCTGTCGGTGCTGTTCGGGTTGGCGCTCACCATCATTTCGTCGGTTGTCGGCGTCGCCGCCGGCGCCGTTCAGGGCTATTTCGGCGGCTGGACCGATCTGCTGTTCCAGCGCTTCATCGAAATCTGGACGTCGATTCCGTCGCTCTATCTTCTACTGATCATCTCGTCGGTGTTGGTGCCTGGCTTCTTTGTGCTGCTCGGGATCCTTTTGCTGTTCTCGTGGGTGTCGCTGGTCGGGCTGGTGCGGGCCGAGTTCCTGCGCGGGCGCAATTTCGAATATATTCAGGCCGCGCGCGCGCTCGGCGTGTCGAACCGGACCATCATGTTCCGGCATCTCCTGCCCAACGCGATGGTTGCCACCATGACGTTCCTGCCCTTCATTCTGTCCTCGTCAGTGATGACCCTCACCGCGCTCGACTTCCTCGGCTTCGGGCTGCCGCCCGGATCGCCCTCGCTGGGCGAAATGCTGTCCCAGGCGAAAGCCAACATTCAGGCACCCTGGCTCGGCATCTCCGGCTTCCTGACGGTCGCAACCATGCTCTCGCTCCTGATCTTTATCGGCGAGGCGGTGCGCGACGCCTTTGACCCGCGCAAGACGTTCGGGTGAGCGCGATGGAGGCCAGTTACGAAAAGCTGCTCGAGGTCGCGGACCTCTCGGTCGGTTTCCGCCAGGGTTCGCGCGACACCCTTGCGGTGGACCGGGTCTCCTTCGAGATCAAGAAGGGTGAAACCGTCGCACTGGTCGGCGAGTCGGGCTCGGGCAAATCGGTCACCGCGCTGTCGGTGCTGAAGCTGCTGCCTTATCCCTCCGCGCACCATCCATCCGGATCGATCCGCTTCAAGGGTCAAGAGCTCCTGAACTTGCCGGAAGACAAGATCCGGCACGTGCGCGGCAATGACATCACCATCATTTTCCAGGAGCCGATGACATCGCTCAATCCGCTCCACACGATCGAGAAGCAGATCGGCGAGATTCTGTTGTTGCATCGGGGCCTGACAGGCGAGGCCGCGCGCGCCCGCACGCTCGAGCTCCTGACCCAGGTCGGCATCCCCGAAGCCGAGACGCGGCTCGGGAGTTATCCGCACCAGCTGTCAGGCGGCCAGCGCCAGCGCGTGATGATCGCCATGGCGCTGGCCAACGAGCCCGACCTCCTTATCGCCGACGAGCCAACGACGGCGCTGGACGTCACCGTACAGGCGCAGATTCTCACCCTCCTGAAGGAGCTCCAGAAGCGTCTCGGCATGGCGATGCTCTTCATCACCCATGATCTCGGCATCGTTCGCAGGCTCGCCGACACGGTCTGCGTGATGAAGGAGGGCAAGATCGTTGAGAGGGGACCTGTCGAGCAGGTCTTCAGCGCGCCGGAGCACCCTTACACCCGCGCGCTCCTCGCCGCCGAGCCGAAGCCAGATCCCGCTCCGATCAATGCTGACGCTCCGGTCGTGGTCGAGACCAGGGACCTCAAGGTCTGGTTCCCGATCAAGCGCGGCGTAATGCGCCGGGTGGTCGGCCACATCAAGGCGGTGGACGGGGTGAGCATCGGGGTCCGCCAGGGTGAGACGCTGGGTATCGTGGGTGAATCGGGCTCCGGCAAGACGACGCTGGGGCTGGCGATCCTTCGGCTGGTCTCGTCGGAGGGGCCAATCGTTTTCCTCGGCAGCACGATCGCCGGGCTGACGTTCCGGCAGATGCGGCCGTTTCGGCTCCACATGCAGATCGTGTTCCAGGACCCCTACGGCTCGCTCTCGCCCCGCATGTCGGTATCCGACATCATCGAGGAAGGCCTGTGGGTGCATCATCCGAAGTTGACGCGAGCGCAGCGCGAGGAGCGCGTGGTGCAGGCATTGCGCGATGTCGGGCTCGATCCCGAGACCCGCTTTCGCTATCCGCATGAATTCTCCGGCGGCCAGCGGCAGCGCATCGCGGTTGCCCGCGCGATCGTGCTGGAGCCCACTTTCGTCGTACTCGACGAGCCCACGAGCGCGCTGGACATGCTTATCCAGGCCCAGATCGTCGAGCTTTTGCGCGCGCTGCAGAAGCGACGCAATCTCACCTACATTTTCATCTCGCACGACTTGCGCGTGGTCGCGGCGCTCGCCAGCCGACTCGTCGTCATGCGTCACGGCAAGGTGGTGGAGGAGGGGCCCGCCGCCGAACTTTTCGCTCGTCCCACGAGCGACTACACGCGCGCGCTGCTGGCCGCCGCTTTCAATCTGGAGACGGCGCCCGTGGGCGTGGTGGCGCAGTAAGGACGCCGCATGACGCGGCTGGTGCTACCTGCCAATCCGATCGCCGATGATGGTGCGGACCTCGTGATCGCCGGCCGCGAGGTGCTGGCGGAGGGTTTCCGTCGCTATGAGCGTCTGCGCGTTCGCCGGAGCGGCGAGAATGTTCCGCGGCCGCTCGATGTCCTGCGCTCCGGCCCCGCGGCGGCGGTCCTGCCGATCGACCCCGGCCGAGACGAGGTCGTGCTTTTGCGACAGTTTCGCCTTGCGGCCCACCTCGCCAATGGGAGGGGAAATCTGGTCGAGATCGTCGCCGGTCACGTCGAGGCGGACGAACAGCCGGCCGAGGCTGCCCGCCGCGAATGCGTCGAGGAAATCGGCGTGGCACCCGGCCTGTTGGTCGAATTGTTCACCTATCTGACCTCGCCCGGCATGTCGGATGAGGAGATCACCTTGTTCCTCGGGGTCGTGGACGCATCAGGCGTGCCGCAGCGTGCAGGTGCCGCTGCCGAGCACGAAGAGACCGTGCCGATGCGCGTCCCGATCGATGCGGCGCTCGCCGCGCTGGCCGCCGGCACCGTGCGCAACGGCCCGCTGATCATCGCGCTGCAATGGCTCGCGCTCAACCGCGGGCGACTGAGCGAGATCGTGCGCATGGGCTCCATCACACGCTGATGGGCGCGATCCTTCTCGCCGTCACCGGGCTTGATCCGAAACCTTGGGAGGACCGTTTTCGAACGCTTGCCCCTCAGCGCGACATCAGGATTTGGCCGGACCGCGTCGGCGAGCCCGCCGACGTCGCCTATGCATGCGCCTGGCATGCGCCCAACGGGTTGTTCGCGCGATTTGCGCATCTCAAGGTGATCTTCTCGCTCGGCGCGGGTGTCGACCACGTCGTCGCGGATCCGCACCTGCCGGATGTGCCGGTGGTGCGGATCGTCGACGCTGACCTCACCATGCGGATGACGGAGTACGTCGTGCTGCATGTGCTGATGCATCACCGCCGCCAGCGACTCTACGATGCCCAGCAACGCGCCCGCGTTTGGCGCGAGCTTGAACAATCGGCGGCGAACGAGGTTGCGGTCGGCGTCATGGGCCTCGGGGTGCTTGGCCGCGACGCGGCATCGGCGCTGCGACGGCTCGGATTCCGTGTTGCCGGCTGGAGCCGGACGCCGAAGACGCTGACCGACGTGGAGACATTTGACGGGCAGGATGGGCTTGATGCCTTCCTTCGGCGCACCGAAATTCTGGTGTGCCTGTTGCCGGCGACAGCCGCAACGCGCGGCGTGCTGAACCTATCGCTCCTGCGCAGGCTCAAGCGCGATGGTGCGGCGGGTGGCGCGTACTTGATCAATGCCGGGCGCGGCGCCCTGCAAGTCGATGCGGATATCGTGGCCGCGCTGGACCAGGGATCGCTCGCGGCCGCCACGCTCGACGTTTTTCCGACCGAGCCGCTGCCGGCGACGAGCCCGCTTTGGACGCACCCGAAGGTGACAATTACCCCGCACAATGCTGCGGCTTCTGACCCACACGCATTGGTCGCAAACATTCTGGGTCAGATCGAACGCTTCGAGGCCGGCCTGCCGCTGGAGCGGGTACTGGACCGGTTGGCCGGCTATTGACGACGGAGCGGAGCCGGATCGTATGTGTCGCGCGGATATTCGAAAAGTCTTGGTCCGACCGCGAGTCGCGCCGCCGTCGTTCGCTATTCCACGACGTCCAGCTTGACCTTCGCGACACCTCGTCCGGAAATTCCAAGCGTCTCGGCAGCGGACGACGAGATGTCGACGACGCGTCCCGGGATGAACGGACCGCGGTCATTGACCCGAACGGTCACCGACCGGCCGGTGGCGACGTCGGTGACACGCACCTTGGTACCGAACGGCAATGTGCGGTGAGCAGCGGTCAACTCCTGCGGATTGAATTTTTCACCGCTCGCGGTCCGCGATTGATGCCCATAAAAACTGGCGAGACCATACGAGCCGCCGGACGTCTCGGCTGCCTGTTTATCGGTCGTTTCGCCCGCCGCTGGAGCGCGTTTCTTCGTGGCGACGGTCATTCGTCTGTTGTTTTCGAATGATGAAGGTTTGTCGGCGACCACTGGCGCCTGGGCGCAGGCCGCCACCATTGCCGTGGTCAGCGCAACAGCCAACAAGCGCAGAACGCCACAGATGCCAGGGCGGGACACCGTCGACCGACCAGGACAGGCTCGATTGGCGCCGATGCCGACGCGCGAAGCTGCAGCGCAACTAATGGAAGACAAGGTCGCACTCCCCACCGTGTTCGTCCCGGTTTGAGAGTGGAACCATGGCCCGAAGACGGCGAAACCCGTCGCAATCGCGACAATCAGTTAAGGTGTGGTTAATTAGCCACACACCAACGAGAGGAATGGGCGCTTTCCCGGCCTGAAACCCCCTCGAACCCTACCATCGCCACGTCGTCAGGCCACGCTCGGCGCCGTTGCTCACACCGCGACACGCTTCGCGCTGCCGCCGGTCCTATCGGGAAGCGGTGCGATTGCAGGGCCAGCATGCGGCTGTGGGTCGGCGCACGGCGGCGTCAGCGCGCCGACTATCCAAGCTGCGTTGGCCGCTCGAGGCGCCGTACGCTGGTCGGCTCGTTGCCGTCAGCGCGAAGGCGCCCGATTGCCTGTGACATGGGTTCGGACACCACCGCCATATGGAAGGCATTGGCGTGAATGAGCGTCGCCGGATCACGCACGATGGCGACGTGACCTTTCCAGAACAGAAGATCGCCGCGCCGCAGCGTGGAAAAGTCGGATGCGATCAATGTCCCGAGCGCGTGTTCCTGCATGTCGCTGTCGCGCGGGCAAGGCACTCCGCAGGCGGTGAGCGCAAGCTGCACCAGCGCCGAACAGTCGAGGCCGAGATTGCTCTTTCCTCCCCACAGGTAGGGTGCGCCCAGGAAGCGCTCGGCAACCGCGACGAAATCGTTTTCATAGCTGTCGATCGGCACCAGGTGGCGTGCCGGCACATAGCCGCCGGTGGAGGTGACCGCGAACGGCGGCTGGTCGCGGGCGACGGCGACCCGGCATCCGAGCGACAGCCCCTCGATGGGGGGAAGCTTGATCGACGGGCCGGGAAACACAAGTGTGCGCAGTACGGAGACCTTGTGCGTCGGCGGCGAGCCGGGATCGCGGAGCGCGGCGGCGGGAACGAAACCTACATAGCCATCGGCATCGAGCTGACCCCAGGCCCAGCCTTCATCGTCCGTCTCATACACGGTCACGCGTTCGCCCTTGAGCGCCTCGGTGTCGAGCGGCGCGTCGGGGGAGGGCGCATGGCGCAATGGCGCCACGGGGTCGGCCACCTCGCAGACTCGGCCCTGGTCGGCTTGCGCGGCTACGCTCGGCTGTCCATCCGGCCCAGGCCGCAGCGGATTAACGCGCGGATCCAAGGCTCCGCCCGGCGTCCATCGCTCAGCCATAGCGCGACACCAGCAGCGCATAGAGCGCGCGCGCTGCCTGGCACTCGCCGCCTTCGGGTCGACCGGGCTTCGTCGTCAGATTCCAGGCATAGATATCGCAATGCAGCCACGCTTTGGCTTGTGAGACGAACCGGCGCAGGAACAACGCGGCGGTGATCGATCCGCCGAAGCCGCCGGAGGCGACGTTGTTGATGTCCGCGACCTTCGAGTCGAGCAACTGGTCATAGGGCCGCCAGAGTGGCATCCGCCACAGCGGATCGTTCTCGCTGATTGCGCAGCCGGCAAGCGTCGCAGCCAGCTCGTCGTCGTCGGTATAGATCGGCGGGATTTCGGTCCCCAGCGCAACGCGGGCCGCGCCGGTGAGCGTCGCCATGTCGGCGATCAATTCCGGCTTCTCCTCGTCCGCGAGCGCGATTGCATCGGCGAGGATCAGGCGGCCTTCGGCATCGGTGTTGCCGATCTCGACGGTGAGGCCGTTGCGCGAGCGATAGATGTCGCGTGGGCGAAAGGCCGAGCCGGAGATCGCGTTCTCGACCGCGGGGATGAGCACGCGCAGCCGGATCTTCGTACCGCGGTCCATCAGCATGTGGGCAAGCGCGAGCATGCTGGCCGCTCCGCCCATGTCCTTCTTCATGTTGAGCATGCCGCTCTCGGGCTTGATATCGAGCCCCCCGGTGTCGAAGCACACGCCCTTGCCGACCAGCGTGATCCTGGGATGGGTTGGATCGCCCCAGGAGATGTCGATCAGGCGCGGCGCGCGGGCGGCCGCGCGACCGACTGCATGAATGAGCGGGAAGTTCTCCCGGAGAAGGTCGTCGCCGACAATCGCGCGCATATCGGCGCCGTGGCGCTGCGCGAGGGTGCGCGCTGCCTCTTCCAGCTCGGGCGGTCCCATGTCGTTCGCCGGCGTGTTGATGAGATCGCGCGCCAGGAAGACCCCTTCGACCATGCGGGAGAGGTCTTCGCCATCGACATTGCCCGGCAGTTCCAGCTGCAGTTCCTTCGCGTCCTGTTTGCGGTAGCGGGTGAAGCGGTAGGTACCGAGGGCGAACGCGAGCGCCGCGAGCTTCGAATCGTGTGGGGCATTGGCGAAGCGATAGGCGCCGGCCGGCAGCAAGCCGGACAGTGCCCCCGGCGCAAACGGGTCCTTGTGGGCGGCCCCGGCGGCTTCGAGCGCGAAGAGGGCGCCCGCGAGGGCGCCCTCCGCCGCGGGCAGGAGAAGGTGACGGCCCGGCTTGGGTTCGAAGCCGGCGGCGTCCGCGAAGGCACGCGCCCGCCCATCGAGGCGCTCGCGCTGCTCACGCCAGGTCTCCGCGGTCACGAAGGTGACCGGGATTGTCGCGGTGGAGTGGCCGCGCGGAAGAAGCACCCGATGCATGCGAATACCGTTCATTAACGCGCCCCTGCTAGCACGCAGAGTGGCGACGGTGAAGGCAAGCGCCGGGAAGCTAGGACGGCGGGCCGTTAACGGAGGTTAACGGTTCCAGGATTAACTTCTCGTTAAGGTTAACGCTTTATTGCCGAACTGGGTGGGGGCCGATGGGGCTGCGATGACTGGCTCGAACCGTTCCAAAAGGTGCGATTCTCTTCGCTGCTTTGCTCCCGTCGCGCTTGCGGCGGGGCTTGCGCTCACGCTCCTGGGTTGCACGACCACGCAACCAGCCGAGCCGACAGGCGCGCTCGGCACTGCCGCTGCAGCCGGCGGGGGCACGGATGGGCGGCGCTCGGCCGACGCCTGGGGCGAACGCTACCGCGCCAATCCGGGCGATCCAGACGCGGCCATCCACTATGCGCGGGCACTGCGCAAGAATGGCCAGCGCCCGCAGGCCGTTGCGGTGCTCGAACAGGCCGCGATCCAGAATCCGAAGCATCGAGGCGTGCTTGACGCCTTTGGCCGCGCGCTCGCCGATAACGGGCATTACACGCAGGCGGTCGACGTGCTCGACCGGGCCCAGGCGCCGGGGCAACCGGACTGGCGCATCCTCTCGGTGCAAGGCGCGGCGCTCGATCAGATGGGACGTCATGAGGAAGCGCAACGATATTACGGCACCGCGCTGAGGCTCGCGCCCGACGAGCCGTCGGTCTTGTCCAATCTCGGTCTCTCCTACGCGCTCTCCAAGGACCTGGTGCGGGCGGAGACCACGCTGCGGCGGGCGGCAGGACAGCCGCTGTCGACCCGCGCGTGCGCAAGAACCTCGCTCTCGTCGTCGGTCTGCAGGGGCGCTGGTCCGAAGCGGACGGGATCGCGGCCTCGGGTCTGCCCCCCGATGAAGGCACCCCCCATGTCGCTCATCTGCGGCAGATGCTGGCGCTGCAGAACGGCTGGAAGCAGTCCGAGGTTGCCGTCAAACCCCTGGTCAGGGCTGAGGGAAGCTGAGCGTAGCAACCAGCCGCTCCCGTTTCGGCTGCGGGCGCACGTCCGGCAGCAACCAATCCGAACGCGGCAATCAACGCGACCAGCAACGCGGTGCGAATCAGCGATGTCTCTCCCATTTAGAGCCCCTTCGTCCCTTGGTTCGAGCGCGATCCCGCGCCGAAGCCGCATCCCCTTTGCCGCCGCGATGCCGCCCATCGCGAACGCGGGCCTTGCATCTGTCTGCCGCGCGTGACCGGTACCGGGCCGCTCCCGCCGCCGACGCGTCGACCGCTGCGTCGTCGTATCGCTGATTTCACCAGCGAAAGGTCAAGACATGGTTAATGCAGCGTATCCAAATCAAGTTAATGATTGGTAGCTCGCTGGCCTGTCGACGCGACTCAACGCGTCACGTTCTTGGAAGGGGCGTCTCGCGCTCGAGGGGTGGGCCCGCGCGCGGCGGGGGCCCGAAGGCGCTCACATCGCGAACGCCATCCACGGCGTATCCGGGTAGATTGCGAGGGCGGCTGCGGCCAGGGCGATGCCATACGGCACGCCGCCTTCCTTACGATGCAGCCGCTGCACCCAAGGTTCGCTCGCGAGCCAGACCGGCAGCGGCGCCAGCCGGAACTGAAGCAACACAATGGTCAATGCGCCGCCGAAAACCGAGGCGTAGATGACGTAGGGCAGAAGATGATCGAAGCCGAGCCATAGCGCCGTGGCCGCCGCGAGCTTCGCGTCGCCGCCGCCGATCCAGCCGCGGGCAAAGAGTCCGAAAGCGAGGAGGAGAACGACGCCGCCGGCGCCGAGGTGCAACAAAATCTCCGTGCCGCTCATGCCGGCGAACAAGGCCAATGCGAAGAAGCCCCCAGCGAGGATCAGGGACACGCGGTTGGAAATGGTCATGGTCAGGAGATCGCTCGAGGCAGCGAATGCCATCAGCGCCGGAAACAGCATCAGTTTGATTGCGTCCGCCACCATGGATCGGTCTTTGTTGAGCGAGTCGGCATCGCGCGGGGCGCGAGCGCGCCAAATCTAGATGGCGCTCCTTGCTGTTTGGTTAGCAGCGAGACGGCGGGGGAAGCCGCCGTCTCGCGTGGGCTCGCCGATTGCGACGGTATGGGGAGGCTGACGGCGGGAAGCTGACGGCGAGCGCCTACTTGAACGCGCTCTGCACGGTCGTGTTGAGCTTCGACCCGAGACCCTGCATGACCGCGATGATCGCGACCGAGATACCGGCGGCAACCAGTCCGTACTCGACGGCGGTTGCGCCCGACTCATCTTTTGCAAAGCGTTTCAGGAGATTTGTCATCGTCGCCTCCGTAGGTCCACACTTGCCTGTCTGCGCGTGGTTCGGGGAGCCGTTATTGCCCGGCACTCCCGAACACGCAGAACCATAGCCAGCCCTACGTTGCGAGTAAGTTAATATCCGCGAGTCGGGTTCAAGTTATGCGACTGCAATAGAGCGTCGTTAACGATATGTTTTTCAAGTTATCCTTTGGTTAACAATGGATTTTTCGATAGGTTTGACTTGAACATCTAGATTGTTAATCCATTAAAGCGCCTGAGAATCAAGTTTTTTGGATAAATCGACCGTCGAATACAAAGCGAATGCTCTGTCTATTGAAGAATGATCCTCAAGTGTATCCGGCGCTGACGGACTTGGCGCCCATTTCATATCCAAACGTCTGGCACACTCGCGTGCTTACGGGATTGGCAACGCGGTCGTTGCTTTGATCTTCTCCATCGCAAAGCGGGAGGTCACGTTCTTGAGCGGCACGGCGGCTATCAGTCGCTTGTAGAACGTGTCGTAACCCTGGATGTCGGGCACGACCACCCGCAGCATGTAGTCGACGTCGCCAGCCATCCGGTAAAACTCCATCACCTCCGGCATGGCTCCGACCTCGGCGGCGAATCCGTCAAGCCATTGCTGCGAGTGGTCGCCAGTTTCGATCGAAACGAAGACCGTCACGCCGAGCCCGAGCTTGTCCTGATCGACCAGCGCAACCCGCTTCTGGATCACGCCCTCTGCTTCCAGCCGTTGAATGCGCTTCCAACACGGTGTGGAGGAGAGGCCGACCAGATTTCCGATCTCGGCGACCGAGTGCGAGGCGTCCTGCTGAAGGAGGGCGAGAATCTTGCGGTCGATGGCGTCCATAGTGAAAATTCCATATCGGTAGATAAATATGGTTCTGCCGCAGTCGGGAGAATTATTTCTCTACAGCTTCGTAGTTTTCAGCTCTATCTAGAAAACTATTCTATCGCAAGCCAAAATCGGATCGGCGTGGCCGCCGCAGTGTGGCTTCGGAAAACGTGACAACCGATCCGTGCCTTTGCTGACGACGGCACGCCACCGTATCCTGCGGGTGAAAAAAATTGGAGGACAACGCCATGCCGACACGACGCGCAATGCTGGCCCAGGTGAGTGCCGCCGCAGGCGCGGCTTGGGCGATGCGGGCAGGGGTCGCCGTCGGCGCCGCCGGCCGCACCGCTGTCGATTTCGATGTCCCGCGCGGCGCCTGTGATTGTCACGTCCACGTGTTCGGCAATCCGGCGCAGTTTCCGTTCGCAGAAAAGCGCGTCTACACGCCTCCGCCGGCTTCGGTCGAGCAGTTGCTGGAGCTTCAGCGTGATCTTCATCTCGACCGTGTCGTGGTGGTGCAGCCGAGCGTCTACGGGGCCGACAATGCCTGCACACTCGACGCCGTGCGCCGCATGGGGGCGCGGGCGCGCGGTGTTGCGGTCATAGACCGGACCACATCGCGCAAGGCTCTGGAAGAGATGGCGGGGGCAGGCATTCGCGGCGTGCGGCTCAATCTCGAAACCAATACCGCGGGACGGTTCGATCCAGCCGATGCCAAAGTCGTCCTCGACGCGACCGCCGAGCAAATCCGCGGACTCGGCTGGCATGTTCAGATCTACACCCGCACCGCCGTGATCGCGGGGCTGAAGGATCACCTTGCGCAAATGCCGTTCCCGGTGGTGGTCGACCATTTCGGCCGCGGCAACCCGGGACAAGGTCCGGGTCAGGCGGATTTCGTTGCGCTGCTCGATCTGGTCAAATCCGGCCGTGTCTATGTGAAGATTTCGGGCGCCTACCGTGTCTCCGAGAGGGCCCCGGACTTTCCAGATGTGACCGGATTGGCGCAGGCGCTGGTTGCGGCCAATCCCGACCGGATCGTGTGGGGATCCGACTGGCCCCATCCGAATTCGGATGCCGGCCGTGGGAAGCCGTTGAGCGAAATTTCCTCCCCGTTCCCGATCGATGATGGCCTGCTGCTCAACCAGTTGCCGAAGTGGGCGCCGGACGCGGCGGTGCGCAAGAAGATCCTGGTGGATAATCCGGCGCGGCTCTACGGGTTCGAGGCGGTCGCAGGATAGGGCGACGCGAGCAAGGTTTCGACTTCGGCACGGTAGGGCGCACCCGCGCTGCCGCCGAGGCGCGTACATTTGAGTCCCGCCGCAGCGGCCGCGAAGCGCATGGCGGCGATTTCGTCTTTGCCCTCGGCAAGCGCGAGCGCGAAACCGCCGTGGAAGACGTCACCAGCACCCAGCGTGTCGACCGCCTGCACCGCGAATACGGGGCTTCGGCGCAGGGTCACCCCATCGCGCCAGAGCACGTCCTGCGCGCCCTGAGTGACGGCGAGAAATGATGGGGTGAGGTCCGACATGCGGGCGAGCGCGACGGCCAGATCGTCGAGACCGGTCGTAGCCCGCAGGCATTCGCTGGAAAACACCACGTGGGTCGCAATCCGGAACAGGTCATCCGACATTTGCGTCGGCCGGTCGGCGTCGAGCACGACGGGCAGTCCGCGCTCGCGCGCTGCCTGGCAAAGCGGCCGCACGAAATCGGGAAATCGATTGTCGGCGACCACCGCGTCGACCGACGCCACCAGGCCGGCAGGGTCAGCGGGCACGACACCCTCGAGCTGCTCGTGCCGGTAAGTCACGATAACCCGATCGCCGCGCGCATCGATGAAGATCGCTGACAAAGCGGTGGGCACGCCGGCGACTCGCGGACAGCCGCTACAGTCGACGCCTTCGCGCGCGAGCGCAGCAAGCACATGATCACCGTTTGCATCTGCGCCGGCCGGGCCGCCAAGCGGACCGGCGAGCGCCGCCCGCCCGCCGAGTCGCGCGACCGCGACTGCGGCATTGGCGGCGCAGCCGCCATTGACCACGAAAAAGCTCTGCGCGGCCGCTTTGGTGTCGGGCTCGGGAAAGCGCTCGACCCGGAACACTTCGTCGAGCACGATGATGCCGGCGCACAATATGATGGGGGCGTGAGCGTCGGTGCACGCGCTGGCGGGAGTCAACCCCTTCCTCCACTCTTGTTTGCAGCGAGCCAGCGTCTTTTGGCGCAGTTTAACCACAACGCCAGCAAGAGCAGCGGAGCCGCCCTGACCCAGCCGGCGTATGGCAGGCACTGGAAACGGCTATCAATTGAGGATTCCGTTCCCGAGAGCCGCTGCGCAATTGCGTAGCATATCGCGTTTCAAGCCGGGGACGTGAGCGGGACGAGAAGCCCGCCCACGGCGTCCAATGCCTCGCCGTCAGGTGGCTCATACCTTGAGCAAGGTCACCATGATTGTGGCCGCGGTCGCGCTATCGGGAACCGGCTCCGGCGACGGGCGCTTCGGCGACACGGGCCAACCCGTCGGACGACTGAGTCGTCCGTTTGGAATTGGGCTCTGGCAGATCGAGCGCTGCCTTCTTCAGGAGGGACGCCGAGATCGTCTCGCGCTTTCCTCAGCTGTCTTGGAAATCGATCGCCATTGTCCGATCGAGCAAAAGTGATGAGCGAGCATTTGGATGCGCATCGGGCGATCAAAGCGGATTCTCCGCCGACCGAGTCGGAGGGGCCGATGTTGGAGACAACGCGCCGGGTCGTTGCTGCCGCTGGTCACGTACATCGCGACCTGAAAGGCACTGCTGACGCGGTCGGCACGCTTCTGGTCGACGCGTTTCACCTTCTGGCGTTGTTTCTGATCGGTGCCACGACCGTCTGGTCAGCGGCCGCGGCATTCATTGGAATGATCGCCCAAGGTCACGCAAGCTTAGGAGACATCCTCCTGCTATTCATCTATTTGGAAATCGGAGCAATGGTCGGCATCTACTTCAAGACCACGCGGCTTCCGGTACGCTATCTGATGTATATCGCGATCACCGCGCTCGGACGTGTGCTGATCGAAATTGTGGGGGCCGAGCATCAGACCGGCAGGGATATCCTGGTCATCGCGGGTGCAATACTGCTGCTGTCATTCGCCGTGCTGGTGCTCCGATTCGGGTCGTACAGATTTCCGTCGGATAGCCCGGCGGCCGATTTGGCCAAGAAACAATCGACTGGAGCAGAGCGAGCCCTGGTCGAGATGGACTAGGACTCAAAGGAAATCTCTTCCTCCACCCAGGCACGGATGATGTGATAGGCAATCGCCACCGTGGGCGGCGTGGTCAAGCCATCGGGATGACTCCGCAACAGCATTGCCGCAACCTCCTCGCGATCGAACCAGCGGGCGTCGTCGAGCTCCACGCGATCGATCACGATCTCGCGCGACAGCGCCTCGGCATGACAGCCGATCATCAGCGAGGTGGGAAACGGCCATGGCTGCGAGGCGAAATAGCTCACGCGGCCGCAGATGATGCCGGCCTCTTCGCGGGTTTCCCGCCGCACGGCGTCCTCGATTGCCTCGCCCGGTTCCACGAAGCCCGCCAGGCACGACCACATGCCGGGCTGAAAACGATGCGAACGGCCGAGCACGCAACGCTCGCCCGCAACCGGAAGCATGATCGCGACTGGATCGGTGCGGGGAAAATGCTGGACATGGCAGGACGGGCAATCGCGCCGCCAACCGGCTTCGACGATGTTGGTGGCGGCGCCGCAATTCGAACAGAAGTGATGACGACCGTGCCAGTTGAGGAGCGCCTTGCCTTCGGCGAGCGGCGGCAGGTGATCGGCTTCGACCAGACCACGCACGGCGATCGAGCGCAGGTCGGTCACCATGAATTCGTCGCGCGTCTTGAGCGCTTCCGCGATCGCGGGGGCCAGTCCGAAAGCGAATCTCGGCGCGCCCTCCAGCAGGCCAAGAAAGACGATTTCCGCCGCTCGTCCCAGTTCGCGCGCTTCTGCCAAGGTGAACAAGGGATCGCAAACGTCAGCCGCTCGTTTCAGCACGACCAGTTCGCCGCCGATCACGTAGGCCCGGGCACGGCTGTCATTTTCCATCGCCTCGACCGCGGTCGCGTCGACACGCCGCTCGGCCGCGCGTTCGATCGGACTTGCGGTATAACCAAGGCGTGGCTTAGGCCCAAGATCGGGGCGAGGGGACATGCAAGTGCTCCGGCGGGGCGTTGACGCTCGCACAGCGGGATGTGCTGTGCCATGTCGCTGGTTCACAACGCAAGCTCATCCGGCAGCCCGCTCGTCGGGACTCACCAGGGGCCAGCTGGACATCTGGCACGAGCCACCCCAGTTCAGCGTCCTCGGCCTGCTGCGGAACGACAGGAGGGCCACTCATGAGTGCGAATGTGGGCGAGAATGCATCGCCGTTCGTCGACCAGCTTGCCGACGGACCGGGCGTCTCCCGAATAGATCCGACCGATCCGGCGGCACCGATGTATCGGCTTCTCGCCTTGATGCGCTCGCCGGTGGCGTTGCGCGACCTCATGCTGCGGCCGGTGCGCACCGGCTAGATCGGCCAGGAGAAGCCGATCGATCCTGCTGAGCTCCCGAAGAGCGCCGCCGAGCTCTATCCCGACATCCGCGTGTCCGAGCTGGATGTTCCATCGCCATTGGGCCGCATTCGCTGTCAGGTATTCACCCCGCCGGGCGCGGCTGGGCGGCGGGCGATGATGCTGTACGCGCACGGCGGCGGATTCACGCTCGGGCAGTCGGAGGACACCGCCTACATCACGAGCAGGATTGCGGCGGAAAACGGGATGGTGGTGGTCAGCGTCAACTACCGCCTCGCACCCGAGTGGCCGTTCCCGGCGTGTCTCGATGATTGCATCGTCGTATTGCAATGGATGCAGAAGAACGGAACGACGGTCGGTGGCGACGGAGCGCGCATCGCGGTGGGGGGAGATTCAGCTGGCGGCAATATCGCCGCGGCACTCCCGCTCAAGACGCGAGACGCCGGCCTGCCGGTGCCGCAGGCCGCCGTGCTGCTCGCCCCGATCACTGACTTCTTCTTTGAGCAATACGAATTGTTTGAACGGCTGGCCCCGCTTGGGATCGTCTACGATACGGCCTTCATCGGGTTCATCCGCGGCGCCTATCTGGTCCACGGCAGGAATTGGGGACATCCGCACGCCAGCCCGACGCGTGCCGATCTGCATGGATATCCCGCCACGTTCATCGCCACCGGCACCGCTGATCCGCTCGTCGATGACAACCGCGCCTTCGCGGAAAAGCTGCGCGCCGCGGGTGGAGCGGAAGTGGAGCATCTCGTCCGCGATGGGATGCCGCACGGTTTCTATTTCTTTCCCGGAATGTTCAAGCAGGGCGATCAAGCTTTTGCGGCGATCGCGGCATTTCTCAAGCGCACAGGTCTGGCTTGACGGATCGCCGTTTGCGCCAGATTTCCGAGGTTTGCGAGCGGTGGACCACGTCGGCTGACGGCTTGCATTCTCGTTGCGTTCCGACGATATAGAGGCGGGAGGTTGGCGGTGGACGAGCCACTCGCCAACCGGGTCAGGTCCGGAAGGAAGCAGCCCTAACGAGCGCGGTTCGGGTCGCTCGTCAGCCTCCCACTATTCCCTCAGGCGAACAGCGAGGACCCGCGTCGGGGCGGCGGACCGGATGGCATTATGAGCGACGGTACGAATCAGCCCGATCCGGGCCTCGGCGCCGAGGCGTCGAGCAACGGCTCCTACCGCGTGCTTGCCCGCAAGTATCGTCCCGCGACCTTCGATGACCTGATCGGCCAGGACGCCATGGTGCGTACGGTCTCGAACGGATTCGAGGCCGCCCGCATCCCGCAAGCCTGGATCCTTACGGGCGTGCGAGGCGTCGGCAAGACGACGACCGCGCGTATTCTCGCGCGCGCTCTCAACTACGAACTGCCCGACGGTTCCATCGCCGGCCCTGCGATCAGGATGCCGGCCATCGGCCTGCATTGCCAGGCAATCATGGAGAGCCGGCATATCGACGTCATCGAAATGGACGCCGCCTCGCATAATGGTGTCGATGACGTACGCCAGATCAACGACGCGATCCGCTACGCTCCGGTCAGCGCGCGCTACAAGGTCTATATTCTCGACGAAGTGCACATGCTCTCGACGCAGGCATTCAATGCGCTGCTCAAGACCCTCGAAGAGCCGCCGCCACATGCCAAGTTCATCTTTGCCACGACGGAGATTCGCAAGGTCCCGATCACTATTCTCTCGCGCTGTCAGCGCTTCGATCTCCGTCGAGTTGATGCCGGGCTTCTGGTGACGCATCTGCAGGCGATCGCGGGCAAGGAGGCTATTGAGGTCGAGCCCGAGGCCCTCGCGCTGATCGCGCGTGCCGCGGAAGGGTCGGTGCGGGACGCGCTTTCGCTGTTGGATCAGGCCATCGCGCATGCGGCGGGATCGGTGCAGGCCGAGCACGTGCGGCAGATGTTGGGTCTCGCCGACCGCGCACGGGTGATCGATCTGTTCGAAGCGTTGATGCGCGGCGATATCGCCGCGGCGCTCACGGAACTGCGCGCGCAGTACGACATAGGCGCAGAACCGGCGGTGGTTCTCAGCGATCTTGCCGAGTTCACTCATTTTGTCACCCGCGTGAAGGTGGTGCCCGCGGTTGCCGACGACCCCTCGCTGATCGAGATCGAGCGCGCGCGCGGCCGCGCTTGTGCCGAAAAGCTCTCCATGCGCGTGCTCTCGCGGACGTGGCAGATGCTTCTCAAGGGGATCGCCGAGGTCGCTGCTGCGGGCCGCCCGCTCGCTGCCGCCGAGATGGTCCTCGTGCGTATCGCCTATGCGGCCGATCTGCCGACTCCCGAAGACGTGATCCGCTCGCTCGACGACAACGGGCAGGCGGCGCGGGCGCAGGGTTCCGCGCCGGCGGCCTCGCCTGCAGGGACTGCGTCGGCGCCGCGCTTCGAGATGCCGCGCGTGGAGCCTTCGCGGGTCGAGACCACGCGCGGGGGGCCACGTGCCGCGCTGGCCCCCTCCAGCGACCCGAGCGCGCGCATGTCTGCGCCGGAGCCAACCGCGCCAGCCCTGGTGGTCGGGCGTTTCGAGGATCTGATCGCGCTCGCCGCGCAGAAGCGCGACCTCGGCGTCAAGCTGGCGCTCGAGCGCGACGTCCGGCTGGTGCGCTGCGAGGACGGCCGGCTGGAGATCGGACTGCAACAAAGCGCCGCGAAGACATTGGTGAACGACCTGGCGCGAAAGTTCTCGCAATGGACCAACCGGCGCTGGATGGTCGTGGTGTCGGCCGAACAGGGTGAGGCAACGGTCAGATCGCAGAACGAGGCACGCCAGGCCGAACTCAAGACCGGCGTACGGGCTGATCCCCTGGTGCAGGCCGTGCTCGCGCGCTTTCCCGGGGCCGAGATCGTAGACGTGCGCAAGGGCGAGATGCCGCTGGCGCCGCCGCCGGACGATGCCGGTGATGGACCGGAACTCGCGTCCGATGACGGCCGTTCTGGATTTGATGACGATGGGCGTCCAGCCGATGCCGAAGACGATCATTAAGGCCGCGGCTTCGACGCCAAGCTTAGGCACGAAGGCTTTCGGCACAGGAGAGATGAGCGATGGCGGATTTCCTAGGCCTGATGAAACAGGCCGCTGAACTCAAGTCCAAGATGGAAACGATGCAGGCGCAGCTCGACCAGATCGAGGTCGAGGGCACGTCAGGCGGCGGCCTCGTGAGCGTCAAGCTTTCCGGCAAGGGCGAGATGAAGAGTGTCAAGATCGACGATAGCCTGATCAAGCCGTCGGAAAAGGAGATCGTGGAGGATCTCATCGTTGCCGCCCACGCCGATGCGCGGCGCAAGGCCGAGGCGCTGCTGCAGGAGAAAATGAAGGACGTCACCGGCGGACTGCCGCTGCCGCCTGGCATGAAATTGTTTTGAAGTTAGCCGACCGCTGGCAGACCCGGCGGAACACCGTCGGATGGAGGTCGCCAGTGGAAAAGGACGTCGACGTGCAGGCTCTGTCGGCCGCGATCGCGGGATTCTTGGCGTGTCATATCCTGACCTGCCGCTTCCTGGTGCAGGAGGGCGTGGTCGATCAGGATCGCTTCTCGTCTTATCTGGAAACCGCGATGGCGGAGATGGCGCCCGGCATCGAGGACAAGCGGACCTTGTTCAGCCTGCGTCAGTTGATCACCGCGCTGCGTGCGCCGGTGACATCGAAGCCTGTGCAATAGCCAACCACTCGTACCGATAACTTCACCCACCATGCCCGCCGCCGCCGGACCCGAGATCGAGCGTCTGATCCAGTTGCTCGCCCGCCTGCCGGGGCTGGGCCCCCGTTCGGCGCGCCGTGCCGCGCTCTTTCTCATCAAGAAGCGCGAGCAGATCATGGCGCCGCTTGCTGCGGCGATGCACACCGCGCTGGAGAAAATTGAGGTCTGCCGGGTGTGCGGAAACATCGACAGCCAGAATCCGTGCACGGTCTGCACCGATATGCGGCGCGATCCTGCGATCATCGTGGTGGTAGCCGATGTCGCGGACCTCTGGGCGCTCGAGCGCGCACATGCGGTGAACGCGCGCTACCACGTGCTGGGCGGCACGCTCTCGCCCCTCGATGGGGTGGGTCCGGAGGAACTTTCGATCGACGCGCTTGTCTCGCGCGCGCACGCGCCGGCGGTGACGGAGGTAATCCTTGCGCTCAATGCCACCGTCGACGGCCAGACGACGGCGCACTACATCACCGACTTGCTGCAAGATGCCAATGTGAAGGTGACTCGGCTTGCGCATGGCGTGCCGGTCGGCGGCGAGCTTGATTATCTCGACGAGGGCACGCTTTCGGCCGCCATCCGGCAACGCACGACGTTTTAGCGCATGCAACCGAAAGGTTCGCAGACCTCGCGAGCGAGGTTATGCGCCGAACAAATACGAAGAGTCAGAATCGCGGTTCACCAAGGAAATTTGGCTTCAGTCGTCCATGACGATGCGCGTCGGCTTGACCAAATTCTTGAAATTTCCTCTGCGCTGCAGCCAGACCAGTAGTACGAGGCTCGGCAGGGCGGTCAGCGCGCTGATGACGAAGAACATCGGCCAGCCCGTGCGCTCGGCGACGAACCCCGCTCCGGCCGAAAGGTAGGTGCGTCCGACGGCGGCGAGTGCCGTGAGGAGCGCGTATTGCGTTGCCGTGTGCAGCGGGTTGTTGCACAAGGCTGAAAGATACGCGACGAAGATCACGGTGCCGATGGCGCCGGTAAAGTTCTCGACGATGATCGTAACCGTCAATGCCCAGAGGTTGACGCCGACGAGTGCCTGCCAGGTGAACACCAGGTTCGAAGCCATCTGTAGAAAGGCGCCGATCCAAAGGCTGGTGACCAGGGGATAGGCGCGGGCGAGCGCGCCGCCGGCAAACCCCCCGATCAGGGTGGCCGCGAGTCCGACACCTTTGACGATGGCGGCGTAGTCGTTGCGGGAGAAACCGAGATCGATCACGAAGGGCGCCGTCATGGCACCGGCGAATGCATCGCAAAACTTGTAAAGCACGACGAACACGAGGACGACGATCGCCGAGTCGCGGGTGAGGAAGTCGGCAAAACTGGCGTAGGCGGCCTTTGCCACCCGCACCAGCGGGTTCTCCCGCGCCTGTGCGGCGTGCTCGATCGCGGCGGTGGCGGATTTCGCTGGCTCGGTCGCGATGAGCGTGGTTGCGATGCCGATGACGACCAGCGCCGCCATGGCGAGATAGCCGGCGCTCCAAGCCCCTTCCTTGCCGAACCCGAGGCCCTCGAAGCCGCTGACCAGGAACAACGCGCCGGCCGTGGAGGCCAGCATGCCGATGCGATACGCGGCCACATAGGCTGCCATGCCGGCGGCCTGCTCGCTCTCGTCCAGGCTTTCGATCCGGAAGGCATCAATCACGATGTCCTGCGTGGCGGATGCGGCTGCCACGAGCAACGCGCCGACTGCAACCCAATAGGGTGAAGCCACCGGATCGCAGAAGGCGAGGAATGCGATCGCCGCGATCAGAAGAAGCTGGGAGAAGACGAGCCAGCCTCGCCGCCGCCCGAGCAGTCGGGCGAGCACCGGCACATCGAGTGCGTCGACGATGGGCGCCCACAGGAACTTGATGGTGTAGGGGGTGCCGACCAGCGCAAACAGTCCGATGATGCCCAGGTCGACGCCGGCTTCCCGCATCCAGATCAGCAGCGTCGAGCCCGACAGCGCCAGCGGCAGCCCGGCCGAGAAGCCGAGGAACAGCACGATCAGCACGCGCGGTTTGAGATAGACCGCAAGCGTGTCGGCGAAACGCGGCCGGGCGGATACGGTGTCAGGCGTCGCGGTCATCGCTGCAGCTATGATTGAATCGCCATGCGCACACAAGCCTGCGATTGCGGCGAAAAGGCATCGAGAGTAGCCTGCGGCGCATCGTCAGCCCGATCACAGATATCGCCGATGACGGAGGCAAACGCCATGAAACGCAACGTCTTGGGGACGGCGCTGGCGGCGGCCGGATTTGTGCTGGCGATGTCAGTTGGCGCTAGGGCGGAAAATTTTCCGGCGCGGCCCGTGACCCTCATCGTCCCCTGGCCGGCCGGCGGCAGCACCGACGTCGGCATGCGTGCACTCGCCGGCGCCGCCGAAAAGCATCTGGGGCAATCGATCGTGGTCGAGAACCGGCCCGGCGGTTCCGGCACGCTCGGCCCGGGCCAAATGGCCGCGACGGCAAAACCCGACGGCTACACGATCGCGCAGATTCCGATCACAGTGTTTCGCTTTCCCTTCATGCAAAAGACCAGTTTCGATCCCGCCACCGATTTCACCTACATCATCGGCGTGAGCGGCTACACGTTCGGCGTGGTGGTCAGGGACGACGCGTCGTGGAAGACGTTCCGGGATCTCATCGCCGATGCCCGGGCCAATCCCACCAGGATCAACTATGGCACGCCTGGCGCCGGGACCAGCCTGCACATCACGATGGAGCAGATCGCCAAACAGCAGGGCATCAAGTGGACGCACGTCCCGTTCAAGGGCAATGCTGATGCCATGAACGCGCTGCTGGGTGGCCACATTCACGTCGTCGCGGATTCGAGCGGATGGGCACAACTGGTCAATGCCGGCCGCTTCCGTCTGCTGGTGACCTGGGGCGTCGCGCGCACAAAGAACTGGCCCGATGTGCCGACCTTGCGCGAAATTGGGATCGACATGATCTCGAACTCGCCGTTCGGCATCGCCGGCCCCAAGGGCATGGACCCCAAGGTCGTCGGGGTTCTGCATGACGCCTTCAAGAAGGGACTGGGCGAGCCTTCCTATGCGGCCGCGATCGCGAACCTGGACCAGGAGTTGTTCTATCTGAGCAGCGCCGACTATCAGAAATTTGCGACGCAGCAGATCGACGAGGCCAGGCGCTTTATCGCAGAACTCGGGCTCGGTCCGAAGCAGGAATGAGCAGCGCTTCGAACAGTCGCTACTCGCCAGCATGCAGCCGGCGCTGCATTGGGGCGGGGATGACCACGGCCTCGGCGACGGGCCGATCCCCGCCTTCGAACTCGACCTCCTGGATGCGCGTTCCGCGTCGTTCGATCTTCTCCGCCGAGATCAGGATTTGCCGCACGTCTTCATTGGCCTGGCCGAAATGCTGCTGCAGCTTCGCGACGCGCTCGTGCAGGCGCTTGAGATCGTCTACGAGATGACCGACCTCGGCATGAATCTGGTCGGCGGCTTCCCGCATCCGGGCATCTCGTTGAATTTGCTGGACCACCTGGATGGCGAGCATCAGCAGGGACGGTGAGACGATCACCACCTTGCTGCGGAAGGCTTTCTGCACGATGTCCTCGAAGCCGTCGTGCAAGTCGGCATAGATCGACTCCGACGGCACGAACATCAGCGCCAAATCCTGCGTCTCGCCCGGAATGAGGTACTTATCGGCGATGGTGCCGACGTGCCTGCCGAGATCCTGGCGCAACCGCGCCGCCGCCTGCTTGCGCTCCTCGTCGCTCTTGGCTTCACGAAACGCCGTGATGGCTTCGAGCGGAAATTTGGCATCGATCACAAGCGGGCGCCGGTCCGGAAGAAATACGGCGCAGTCGGGCCGGCTCTTGTTGGACAGCGTGAGCTGGAATTCGTAGCAGCCTTTCGGCAATGCATCCTGAACGATAAGCTCCATGCGTCCTTGGCCGAAGGCACCGCGCTGCTGTTTGTTGGTAAGAACACCCTGCAGCGAGGTCACCTGGGAAGCGAGGTCGGTGATGTTCCGCTGCGCGTTGTCGATGACCACCAGCCGCTCATTGAGCTTTTGCAGGCTCTCGACGGTGTGCTGCCGGCTCGTGGTCATGGACTGGTTGAGATGATGCGACACCGAATCGAGCCGCTCGTTGACCGCGCGATGAAGCTCAGCTTGCCGTCCGGCGAGCAGGTCGCGCATGCCTTCGATGCGCACCGCCGTCTCCGTCTGCAGCCGTGCGAGCTCGACCAGCTGTTTGTCGGCTGCTTCCGCATCGTGCCGGCGCAACGCGCGCACGGCGATCACGACCAGGGAGGCCAGCAACGCGAGCCCGGCCAGCACGATCACGACCGCGGCGGCGAGGGGAGCGAGGTTCTCCATCATGTCCGCACCCTACATTGATTCGCTCGAACAGAACAAAAAGAGAACGATAAATCAATCCCCTGGCCTGATCCCCGTCGCCAGGTGGGGGCCGCACCGGATTGACCGATTTCTGTCGACCGCTTACATCGCCACCATGGCGCTGCGCGACATTCTCATTCTGCCGGACAAGCGATTGCGGCAGGTTTCCGAACCGGTGAAGAAAATCGACGCCGGGATTCGCAAGCTCATCGAGGACATGTTTGAGACCATGTACGACGCGCCGGGGATCGGGCTCGCCGCTATCCAGATCGGCACCCCCAAGCGTGTGGTCACCGCGGATCTCGCCAAGAAGGAGGACCCGAAGAACCCGCAGGTCTTCATCAATCCGGAAGTGCTTTGGGCTTCGGAGGAAAAGAAGGTCTACGAGGAGGGCTGCCTGTCGATCCCGGAATACTACGGCGACGTGGAGCGCGCGGCGCAGGTGAAGGTGAAATATCTGGATATCGAGGGTCAGCCGCGAGAGATCGAGGCCGATGGACTCCTCGCCACCTGCCTGCAGCACGAGATCGACCACTTGAACGGGGTGCTGTTTATCGACCACCTCTCCAAGCTCAAGCGCGACCGCGTGCTCAAGAAGTTCACCAAGGCGGCCAAGCGCGCTGCGGAGTGAGCAGCGGGGTGGTTGCGTCGTCGGACCGCCGTGGGCGGCGCCCCGAGCGCTATTTCAGGACCAGAAACTGCTCGGTATAGGTCTTGCTCATGTCCGGCTTCGCGGGCAGCAGCTTGAGGTCGACATAGGACCCTGCGAGCGTGTCGAGCGATTTCTGCTCGAAGCGTCCGGTGCGCGAGATGAGCGGGAGGACGAGGTCGTAGAGCTCGGACACAATGTCCTCATCGTGGTTGGTGACCTCGCGCGCCACTTGCAGGGTTTCACCCTTGCGGGCGCTGACATAGTCGAGCGTCTCGAACCAGGCCGCGAGGAAGCGGCGCACCGTGTCGGGCTGCTCGGCGATCATCTTTTCAGACGCGAAGATCACGTACATTGTGAGATTCTTTACGCGCTCGCTGAAGCGCACGATGACCTTGGCGTCGCCGCGTTTCTGCGCCTGCAGCCCGCTTCCGAGATCAGTCGTGATGCCGTCGATGTCCTTGGTCTTGAGCAGCGCAAAAGCAGGGCCGCTGGCAGACGCAACGAGTTGAATTCCCTCCGAGCCCCAGCCTTCTTGACGCGCGAGCTCCCTGGTCATCCATGCGGTCATGGCAAAGGGGCTCGACACCGTAATGCGCTTGCCTTTCAGATCGGCCGGTGCCTTCACCGCCAGGTCGGGTCGCACCAGCAGGCAGAGGTCAAGCGGGGAGTCGGACACCAGGGCCACGGCGCG
The DNA here is from genome assembly GCA_963725065.1 of uncultured Alphaproteobacteria bacterium. Classification (GTDB taxonomy): domain Bacteria; phylum Pseudomonadota; class Alphaproteobacteria; order Rhizobiales; family Xanthobacteraceae; genus VAZQ01. Next base: position 32,355 of record CAVRXD010000053.1, on the reverse strand, counting down.
CACGGGCGCACCCTTGAAGATCATGGCCATATCCGGGCCGGTGTTGAACGCGATGTCGATACTGCCGGCGGTCTCGGCCTGCACCAGCCGCGTGCCGCCGGTGAAAGCGCTGATCTCGATATCGAGGCCGTGGCGTTTGAAGATGCCCGCGCGCACGCCGACATCGAGCAGGGCGAAAGTGAACGCACCCGCAACCGGCTTGCCGAAGCGCACGACTTCGGCCGAGGCATTGCTTGCGAGTGGCAACTGCGCGACCAGGCCCAAGAGAAGAATCGCCTTGGCAACTCGGCGGCGGTGCGGCATGGGCGTTTCGCCTTGGAAGCCGCCGACACTGGCCTTCACTCGCAAATGTGTCAATCTGAACGCAGGTTTGCGATGCGATGTAAGCGCGTGCGGCGGTACCCGAGTTGAAGGAGCAGGGATTGGACGAGTCTTTGGAATGGGCGCAAGCGCTGGACCAGATCCAAATCTGCAATGTCCGGCGAACCTGGGCGTTCAGCCTCGATCTCGGGGAATGGGAACAGCTGCGGTCGTGTTTTCATCCCAACGCCCGCATTACGGTTTCGTGGTATTGCGGGCCTCTGGATGGCTTCATCGATCGTTCCAAGGCGATGGTGGCCACCCGCAAACCCGAGGAGCATCGCAAGCATTGGCTCGGCAATATGCGGAGCGAGATCAGGGGGACGCGCGCGGTGCTGGAAACCGACGTTCTGGTCCTGATCCGGGAATTCATCGAGGGCAGTCTGTTCGACTACACATCCTACGCGCGGTTCTACGATTTGTTCGAGAAGCGGGCGGGCGCCTGGCGTATCGCTGAATGGAATTGCATCTACGACAAGGACCGGTTGGATCCGGTCGCGCCTGCCGGAGATGCGGTCTGCGTGCAGGGGCAAGCCGTTCTGGAAGGGGCGGAAAGCGGGTTTGCATTCATGAAGCTGCGCCAATCCAAGCGGGGCCGAACCATTCCGGAATCAGTCGTGATCCGGGACACCGAAGGCGAACGCAACCTTCGCCGCCGGGGCGCGAGCTGGCTCGCTGGCGCGGCGGTATAAAATGTCGCTGCGAATCGTTTTCATGGGCACGCCGGATTTCGCGGTACCGACGCTGATCGAGATCGTCGGCCGCGGTCACGAGATCGTCGCGGTCTATACGCGTGCCGCCAAGCCCGCCGGGCGACGCGGGCTCGATCTCACACCGAGCCCGGTCGAGCGCGAGGCGCGCCGTTTCGCCTTGCCGGTGCTCACGCCGACGACATTGCGCAGCGCGGATGCGGAAGTCATCGCGCACGGTCACGGCGCTGACGTGGCGGTCATCGTCGCCTATGGGCTCATCCTGCCCAAGCCGATTCTCGAGGCGTGGCCGCTCGGCGCATTCAATCTGCACGCCTCGCTGCTGCCGCGTTGGCGGGGTGCTGCGCCGATCAACCGCGCGATCATGGCGGGCGATGCCGAGACCGGCGTGATGGTGATGAAGATGGAGGAAGGGCTCGACACCGGGGCTGTTGCCATGGCTGAGCGCATGCCCATTCCCGCCGATGCGACCGCAGGCGATCTGCACGACCGGCTAGCCCGCCTCGGTGCCGATCTCATGGTGCGGGCGCTCGGGGCGATTGAGCGCGGCACGCTCACGCTCACGCCGCAGCCCGAAGCCGGCGTGACCTATGCGCGCAAGATCGGTAAGGACGAGACCCGGATCAGTTGGGAGCGGCCGTGGCAGGAGGTGCAGGACCACATCCGCGGCTTGTCGCCGTTCCCCGGGGCTTGGTTCGAGATCGCGGGGGAGGGTGCCCGCGTAAAGGTGCTGCGTTTGACCCGAGGCGAGGGTACCGGCATGCCCGGCACCGTGCTGGACGATCAACTGACGGTGGCCTGCGCGGATGGTGCAGTGCGTATCCTCGAATTGCAGCGTGCGGGCCGTCAGGCGATGAAGGCCGACGAGTTCCTGCGCGGTACGACCATTGCCGCCGGGACGCGGCTCGGCTAGGTCCCGGCATGCCCCGTTACAAGCTCACGATCGAGTACGACGGCAGGCCGTTCGTCGGCTGGCAGATCCAGGACAACGGTCCCTCGGTACAAGGTGTGCTGGCCGCCGCGGTCGAGGCGTTCTGCGGCCAGAAGGTGAGCGTGCATGGCGCCGGGCGCACCGACGCTGGCGTTCATGCCCTCGGCCAGGTCGGTCACCTCGATCTGGCCAAGGCGTGGGACGAGGACACGGTGCGCGACGCCTTGAATGCGCATTTGCGGCCGCATCCGGTCGCCATCATCAAGGCGGAGCGGGCGCAGGATGACTTCGACGCCCGCTTCTCCGCGATCAAGCGGCACTATCTCTATCGCATCGTCAATCGCCGCGCCGGTCTCACCTTTCAGCGGGGCTGTGCCTGGCGTATCGCCAAGCCCCTCGACAGCGCGGCGATGCATGTCGCCGCACAAGGCCTCGTCGGCCAGCATGATTTCACCACTTTCCGCAATGTCGAATGCCAGGCAAAATCACCAGTGAAGACGCTCGACCAGCTCGACGTGCAGCGGACTGCGGACGACATCCAGGTGCTCGCCTCGGCGCGCTCGTTCCTGCACAGCCAGGTGCGCTCGATGGTCGGTGCGCTCGCGCTCGTGGGCGAGGGCAGGTGGACGCCCGCTGACGTCGCGACGGCGCTTCGCAAGCGTGACCGCGCCGCCTGCGCTCCGGTTGCGCCGCCCGACGGACTTTATCTGGCGCGGGTCGATTATTCCTGACGGCACGCCGAAGGCACGCTTCAGCTTGGTCTTACCCATATCTTGCGAGCAGACTCGAAATGACACATCGCAGCAAGGAGAACCGCATTGTGCCGAGATCGTTGTTGTTCGTTCTGGCGCTTGGCCTCTGTGCGGTTGCGTCGCCGGCTCATGCGCAGACCTTCCCCAGCGGAACGGTACGCATCATCGTTCCGTTTCCGGCGGGCGGAGCCACCGACGTTCTCGGGCGTGTGCTCAGCGTTCACCTGCAGAACCTGTGGGGCCCGCCGGTCGTGTCGGAATATCGCCCGGGTGCCGCCGGCCTCCTTGGGACGCGTCAGGTGGCGAGCTCGCCCGCCGATGGATACACGCTGCTGATGGCCTCGACCGGCGCCATCCTGGCGCTCGCCGGCGACCGTCCCGGCACGGGATCGTTCGATATTGCCCGTGAGCTGGCGCCGGTCTCACTCATCGCAGCGCCGCCCTACATTCTGGTGGCCAATCCATCGGCGCCGGTGAAGACCACCGCCGAGTTGATCGCCCATGCCAGACAGAACCCCGGCAAGGTTTCGTTCGGCTCCTCCGGCGTGGGCTCGGCCTCGCACCTGTCCGGTGCTCTGTTCCAGCAGATGGCCGGCGTTGACATGCTGCATGTGCCCTATCGCGGCACCGGCCCCGCGGTCACTGATCTCCTCGGCGGGCGTATCGACGTGATGTTCTCGCCGGCGCTGACCGTCACTCCGCACATCGCCGCCGGGACACTGCGGGTGATCGGCACCACGGGATCGGCACGCTCGGCGCTGTTTCCGGATTTCGCGACCGTGGCCGAGACCGGACTGCCCGGCTATTCCTCGCTTGGCTGGTTCGGCCTGTTCGCGCCGGCGGGCACGCCGCGCGACATCGTCGCCAAGGTCAGTGCCGATACCAAGACCGTACTGACACTGGCCGAGGCCAGGCAGCGGCTCGCCGAGCAGGGGGCCGAGCCCGAGCCGAGCGCGCCCGATGACTTTGCGGCCTTCGTCAACGCCGATATCGCCAAGTGGCTCGAACTCGCGCACAAGGCGGGTATCAAGCTCACGCCGTGAGAGACCGGTTTTTGTGTCGTGGCGCGCGCGCCAACTCGCTATTTGAAATAGCGATCGAGGATGTCGCGATACACCGCGGTGAGCGTGGTCAGGTCGGCGACCGGCGTGCACTCGTCCACCTGATGCATGGTCTGCCCGACCAGGCCGAATTCGAGCACCGGACAATAGTCCTTGATGAAGCGCGCGTCCGACGTGCCGCCAGTGGTCGAGAGCTTGGGCGCGCGCCCGGTCACGTCCTTGATTGCGCCGGAAACGAGATCGATGAACGGACCGGGATCGGCCACGAATGAACTGGCGTTCGACGGCTCCCAGTCGATGTGCCAGCGGATCCGCCCGGCCGCAGCGGCGGCCCGCTTCTCAATCAGCATCCTGAGCGAAGCGTGGTTGTGATGATCGTTGAAGCGGATGTTGAAGCGCGCGCGCGCCCCGCCGGGAATGAGATTGACGACGGGATTGCCGATGTCGATCGAGGTGAATTCGAGGTTCGAAGGGTCGAACCGCGCGTTGCCTTGGTCGAGCGGGGCGTCCATCAGCGCGCTCATGAGCGCGACCAGTCCGCGCACCGGATTGTCAGCGCGTTCCGGATAGGCGACGTGGCCCTGTTTGCCGGTAATGACCAGTGTGCCGTTGAGGGATCCGCGCCGACCGATCTTGATGGTGTCGCCGAGCGCCGCCACATTGCTCGGCTCGCCCAGGATGCAATGGTCGAAAGCTTCGCCGCGCTCGGCCGCCCATTTGAGCAGCTTCACCGTTCCATTCACGGCGATGCTTTCCTCATCGCCCGTGATCAAAAATGAGATTGACCCCTTGGGTTTGCCTCCGCGTGCAGCAAGGTGATCGAGAGTGGCGGCCAGTGCACAAGCGACCGCACCCTTCATGTCAACTGCGCCGCGGCCATAGAGCGTGCCTCCGACGACCTCGCCGGCAAACGGGGGATGGGTCCATTTCGCCTGCTCGCCCGGCGGCACCACGTCGGTGTGGCCGGCGAAAACGAGATGCGGGCCGGTGCCGCCGATGCGGGCGTAGAGGTTCTCGACCGGCGCCGTGCCCGGCTCGGTAAAGGTGACCCGATGGATGTCGAAGCCAACCGGCTTGAGAATCCCCTCGATCAGGCCGAGCGCGCCGCCTTCCGCCGGCGTGACCGACGGGCAACGCAGCAGGTCGCGCGCGAGCGCAGTAGGATCGGCCGTCCTCACACTCATCGCGGCGGCTTTAGCGGTGCGGCATGCCCGCGTCAACGTGGCCCGGGAGCGCCCGCCGGGTGGCTCGACGGCGAGACGCCCTCGCACGCCGACCGGTTCAGTCCCGCAACAATTCGTTGATCGAGGTTTTCGCGCGCGTCTTCTCGTCGACGCGCTTGACGATCACTGCGCAGTAGAGACTTGGAGCCGGTGCGCCGGCCTTCGTGGTCCTTCCGGGCAGCGAGCCCGGAACGACGACCGAGTAGGCGGGCACCTCGCCTTGGAACGTTTCGCCGGTCTCACGATCGACGATCCGGGTGGAGGCCCCGATGAAGACTCCCATGGACAGCACCGAACCCTCGCGCACGATCACGCCTTCCGCCACCTCCGAGCGCGCGCCGATGAAGCAGTTGTCCTCGACGATCACCGGCCCCGCCTGCAACGGCTCGAGCACGCCGCCGATGCCGGCGCCGCCGGAGATGTGGCATTTCTTGCCGATCTGCGCGCAGGAGCCGACCGTAGCCCAGGTGTCGACCATGGTGCCGGCATCCACATAGGCGCCGAGATTGACGAAGCTCGGCATCAACACCACTCCGGGCGCGATATAGGCCGAGCGCCGTACCACGCAGTTCGGGACCGCCCGAAAGCCGGCTTCACGGAAACGCGCGTCGTTCCAGCCGTCGAACTTGGAGGCAACCTTGTCCCACCATGCCGCTTTGCCAGGACCGCCGGCGATGACGCTCATGTCGTTGAGACGGAAAGAGAGCAGAACCGCCTTCTTTAGCCACTGGTTTACCCGCCAGTCGCCGTTCGCTCCCCGCTCGGCGACGCGCGTGGCGCCACGGTCGAGTAGATCGAGGGTGGCCTCGACCGCGTCGCGCACCGGGCCCTTGGTCGACGCTCCGATGGCATCACGCTGCTCGAACGCGTCATCGATGATCTTGGCTAGCTCGGTCTGCGACATGGGATGAGAACCTTGGCGAAAATGCCTTGCCGGGTCCGGTTTGTCGGGAATACAGCGTGGCGAGTCAAGGACGCCGGCATGGCCGGCCGCATGCACATAACGTCCGGTCAGTGCGCCTTGATCCGCTCCAGAAACCCGGCGAGATCGTCGGTCACGTGGTCGACATGGGGGGCGTCGCGTCCCTCGAGCTCCCAGCCCTCGCGAAACACCTCGCGGGTGTGTTCCGGCACCACGAGCACCGTGGTCATGCCGAGCGTGTGCGGCACCGCCAGGTTGCGCGCCAGATCCTCGAACATCGCGGCCCGGCCAGCATCGACGTCAAGCGCCTTGAGGAAGCGATCATAGGTCTGTGGCGACGGCTTGGGGTCGAGCTCGGCGGCGACGATGTCGAACACGTCCTCGAAGTGATTGTCGAGCGCAAGCCGTGCGAGCACGGCGTCGGCGTGACGGCGGGTGCCGTTGGTCAGGATCAGCTTGCGGCCCGGAAGATTTTCGATCGCCGATCCCAGCGCCGCATTGGGCATGAGCGGCGAATGGTCGATCTGGTGCACGAAGTCGAGGAAGTCGTCGGGCTTCATCCCATGCACGGTCATCAGGCCGCGCATCGAAGTCCCGTAGCGCTTGTAGTAGTCCTTCTGCAGGTGAAAGGCCTCCTCATGCGTGATCTTGAGAAAGCGCGCGATGTAGTCGCGGATGCGCTCGTCCACCTGTTGCCAGAGGTTGAGGTGGTGCGGATAGAGCGTGTTGTCGAGATCGAACACCCAGGTCTCGACGTGAGTGAAGGCGCGCGGGGCGGGACGCGAGGGTGAACTCATGGTGAGCTTGCAATCCGATCCTTGATCACGTTCCGCAACGGGCGCTCGAAGGCGAGAATGACGAGGCCGGCAACCAGCGCGACGCCGGCGATCATCAGGAAGAACCTCGACTTGTCCATGCTGCTCCAGAAGCTGCCAAGCCAGCCGGCAATGAAATTGCCGACGAAGCTGGTCGCCAGCCACACGCCCATCAGCATCGACACCATGCGTGCCGGAGCGACCTTCGACACCAGCGACAAACCGATGGGCGAGAGATAGAGCTCGCCGATGGTGATGACGACGAAATATCCGAGCAACCACAACCAGCTTGCGTCCGGCCCGCCGCCCGACTGCCAGGCTGCGCCGACCATGATCAGGTTGGCGAGCGCGACGCCGAAGCAGCCGAGCGACATCTTGGTGACGCTCGATGGCTCTACGCGACGCTTCGCCTGCCATGCCCACAGCGCGACGATGAACGGCGTGAAGGCAAAGATCATGAACGGGTTGAACGCCTGGAACCAGGTGACCGGGATTTCGCCCCGCCAGATGACGAGATCGACCGCTCGGTCGGTATAGTCGTCGGCCCACAGTGCAATGGTGTTGCCCTGCTGCTCGTAGGTCGCCCAGAACAACGTGGTCGGCAGGAACAGGGCGAGCAGCGCAAGGATGCCGTGCCATTCGCTGCGATCGAGCGGTTTCCTCTCGCTACCCAGCTCCGCCGCCTTGTGCAATTCGTCTGGCGGCAGCCCCGGCAATGCGTAGAGATAGATTGCAAGCGCGATTGTCATCCCGACGCCGGCGGCGGTGAAGCCGTAATGCCAGCCGAATTCCTCGCCCAGTGTTCCGCAGACCAGCGGGGCGAGGAAGGCGCCGATATTGATCCCGACATAGAAGATCGAATAGGCGCGGTCGCGGCGGCGATCGCCGGGCGCGTAGAGGCCGCCCACCTGCGCGGACATATTGGGCTTGAAAGCGCCATTGCCGAGAATGAGCACGGTCAGGGCGAACAGGAACAGCGGCTCGAATGCCATCATGAAGTGGCCGATGGCCATGAGGGCTGCGCCGAGCAGGATGGTGCGATGCTGGCCGAGCACGCGGTCGGCGAGGATGCCGCCGAAGATGGGCGTGAGATAGACGAGGCCGGTATACAGGCCGTAGATGTGCGAGGAGAACGGTTGGGCGCCGAGCGGTCCGAACATCGATTCGAGCACATGCCGCAACGCGCCGAGCCCGATCACATTCTCGGCATGCCCGGGCAGCAGCAGATACTTCACCATGTAGAGCACGAGGAGCGCGCGCATTCCGTAATAGGAGAAGCGCTCCCACATCTCGGTCGCGAACAGGAATGTCAGCCCGCGCGGATGGCCGAAAAGGTCGCTCTCTCCTCTGGTCGCGCGACCACTCGGGCCGGCAGTCGAAAGGCTCATGACGGGATTTCTGCTGCCGTTGCGGGTCTCACGCGCGGAGGCGACGTTTTCCGACTTGCGGCGTCGGCTGTCGCAGGTGGGGCGGACCCTAGTGTGGCGGTTCAGAAGTCCGCATCACGTCCGCGGCAAGTCCGAAATGCGGACTTCTGAACCAAAGCCACACTAGGTCAATAAGTTGCTAGTGTCCTTCGATTCCGAAGTTCGCAAGCGAGCGTGCCGCACTATGATGCGAACTTCGGAATCGGGACACTAGAACGCGGGGCGGTTTGCCGTCAAACCGCGCTCGCGGCCAGCGGCCCTGCGGCAGCGTCGCCAGTCGCGAAAGCATCGCAGCACGGCTACACTTGACGCCGCCTGCCAATTGAGAAAAACGCTGTGGTCATAAACACGGACGGAGGAACGCTAATGATCGGTCTCAGACGCGGTTTGCTGACGGCGGCGCTGGTGGCGCTGGCCGCCGTTGCCGCCCACCCGGCAGCGGCACAAAGCGATGCCGCGGCGAACTATCCCAACAAGCCGATCCGCGTGATCGTCGGCTTCGCCGCTGGCGGCGGCAATGACATTTTCGCGCGTCTGGTCGGGCAGAAGCTCTCCGACATCCTCAAGCAGCCGGTAGTGATCGAGAACAAGCCCGGCGCGGGTGGCCGCATCTCGGCGGAATACGTCGCGGGCCAGCCGGCCGACGGCTATACCCTGATGGTGGGCGCCAGCGGCATGATGTCGATCGCGGCCGCCACCTTGCCGAAGCTCTCCTACCACCCGACCAAGACATTCATTCCGCTGTCGATGATCGCCAATTTCCCGCTGATCATGGTCGTGCCAGTGAACAACCCGGCGAAGACGGTGAAGGAGTTGGTCGACTGGGCCAAGGCGCATCCGGACAAGGCGAACTACGCCACCACGTCGCCCGCCTTCACCATCACCAGCGAGCTGCTCAAGCTCAAGTCCGGCATGCCGGGCGTCGCCATCACCTACAAGAGCAGCAACGAGATGCTGCTCAGCGTGATCGGCGAGCAGACGTTGCTCGCCATCGCCGATGGCCCGCCTACCGTCCCGATGGTGCAGGGTGGCAAGGTCCGTGCTCTGGCCGTGACCGGCGCCGTGCGCTCGTCCGAGCTGCCGGACGTGCCGAGCATGGCGGAAGCCGGCTACCCCGACGTCGACGTCTATCTGTGGAGCGGATTCTTTGCGCCGGCCGGAACGCCGCCCGCCATCGTCGGCAAGCTCGAGGCCGCCCTGCGCCAGGCGATCCAGGATCCGGACGTCAGCAACAAGCTCAAGGCCATGGCGGTCAACCCCGGCGGTGGCAGCAGCGAGGAGTTCCGCAAGATGATCGACGCGGATATCCAGAAGTTCGTGGCCGTGGTCAAAGCCGCCAACCTGACCTTCGCCGACTGACCGGCGATGCGGCGCCTGCGCCTGCTGGCATCGCTTGCGGCGCTCGCCGTTCTAGCGGCGGGCGCCAGCGAGCGCGCGTCGGCGCAAGCGGACGCCGGCACAGGCTTTCCCAGCAAACCGATCCGCTTCGTCGTGGGCTACGCGGCCGGCGGCGGCAACGACATTTTTGCACGGCTGGTCGGTGACAAGGTCAGGGAGTTTCTGGGCCAGCCGGTGGTGATCGAGAACAAGCCGGGCGGCGGAGGCAGGCTCGCCGGCGAATACGTCATGGGTCAGCCGGCCGACGGCTACACCGTGCTCGTGGGTGCCGCCGGGATGATGGCGCTGGTGCCGGTGATCTATCCCAGAACCAGCTATCATCCGACCCGCACCTACACGCCGCTGTCGATGATTGCGTCGTTCCCGCTGATCCTTGCCGTTCCCGGCAGCCACCCGGCAAGGTCGCTCGCCGAGCTCATCGCGTGGGCGAAGGCGCATCCGGACAAGGCGAATTACGCGACTTCCTCGCCTGCCTTCACCATCACCACCGAGCTGCTCAAGCTCAAGACCGGCATGCCGGGGGTGCCGATCCCGTACAAGAGCACCAATGAAATGATGGTGAGCGTCGCGTCCGAGCAGACGCTGTTTGCGATCGGGGACGGCCCGCCCACGGTGCCCTTGGTACAGGCGGGGAAGATCCGCGCCTTGGCGGTGACCGGGGCGGAGCGCTCGCTGGAATTGCCCGATGTCCCGACCATGGCCGAGCTCGGCCTGCCGCAGGTGAGCGTGCGGCTGTGGAGCGGCCTGTTCATCTCGGGAATGACGCCGCCCGCGATCAAGGCCAGGCTGGAATCGGTAGTGCGCCGCGCGCTCGCGGATGCCGGCGTGCGCGACAAGCTCCGGGCGATGGCGACCGATCCCGGCGGCATGTCGAGCGACGAATTCGCCCGCGTGATCGAGGACGATATCAAGCTGTTCGGCGATGTCTCCAAGGCGGCGAACCTGAAGTTCGAGGAATAGGTCCGGCGCCTCGCCCCGCGCCGCCAGCCCAATTCACTCGATGGCATCGCGTTCGATGGAACTGCGAAGTGTTTACGGGAAAATGACTTCCGCAGCGATCGGCCCGTGCTAGGACAGAGCCGGGGGCGATGCCTGTCCCTTGGAGGGCATCGTGCAGCTTATGTTCTACTACGTCGGCTTCATGGCAGCCGGCGACGTCGCCGATTATCTCATCGGGCTTGTGGTGGAGCGCCTTTGGCCGCAGGCGAGCCTGGTGGTCTTTCTGGCGCTGTACTTTGTGTTTCTATGGCTCGCCTGGCTGCTGGCGGTGAGGGTCACCCGTCCGAAGGGCGGCGAGCAGGTGGCAGGCTAAGCCCCATTCGCGATCCGATCGAAGCGAAGGATCGTCATGGCCGCGGTGCGCGGCCATGACCTGGCGTGCGCTCTAGTCAAGCGGTTCGAGCTTGATAATCGAGGCGCCGTGATTGCTGCCGACCCAGAACGTCACCGGCGTGGTTGAGTTGTCGACGAACACGCGGCGGATGTTGGTCGTGCGTGGCAGCAGGTATTCGGTGAAATCGCCGCTCTTGGTATTGAGCCGCACCACGCGGTCGTTGAGCATGGACCCGGTCCAGGCGTCCTCGTTCTTGTCGAGGGTGACGTCGTAGGGATTGGTCCATCGCGTCGGCATCGACCATTCGGTGAATTTCTCGGTCTTGGTATCGAACATGCCGATCTTGTCGCCGCGATATTCGCCGAACCAGAGCCGGTCCTGCGCATCCATCTGGCCGCGGCGCAATGCCGGGCTCGGCGTGAGGATGGCGAAGAGCTTGATCTCGCCGGTCTTGGCGTCGATCCGGCCGATATGCTTCTGGCGGAAGTCGGTGAAATAGACGTTGTTTTTGGAGTCCGGCACCACGTCGTAGATGTTGTGCGGCTCGCCCTTCGGCGCGTCCTTGAACGGCTCCCAAGTCTCGATCTGGCCGGTGGCGAGATCGAGGCGATGGACGCCGGCAAAGCCGTTATTCTGCGACCAGACCTTGCCGTCCACGTGCGAGCTCTGCGGGCTCACCATGTTGACCTGGGCGGCGTCGATGTTCTGCTCGGGTGGCAGCGGGAAGTACTTGAAGGTCTCGCTCTTGCGATCGAACTTCACCATCGTGGCCTGATACATATTGCCAAGCCACAGGTCGCCGGCCTTGTCGGTGCGCAGTCCCAGGAAGCCGGTGGGGAAGCCGGGCTTGTGCATCGGCACTGGATACTCGCTGGCCTTGCCGGTCTTGGGATCGAGCCGGCCTAGGAACTGCTCGCCGAAGCTCGAATACCAGGCGATGCCGTCGGCATCGATGACGACGTCATGCGGCTGGATGGTCTCGCGCGGCAGATCATATTCGGTGATGACCACGCGGGTGCTGCGGCCTTTCGGGCGCGGCAGCGTCTTGAGTGCGTAGTTCCACTGCGGGCCCGAGCTCAGATTTACGCCGCCGAGAAAGTCGGCCATGCCGCGATAGACCTGCACGCGCTGGTCCCCGCGCTCTTCCATCCGGCGCTCGCCGCGCCGAAGCTGCGGGGCAGCCGGAATGCTCTGGTTCACGTAGCCCTGCATGCGCGGCAGCGTGACGTGGATGAAATCGTCGGGCTTGTGGTTCGAGCGCGCCACGCGCTCGAGCGTGTGGCAGCCCACGCAGCCCAGCATCGCGTTCTTCTGCTGGTCGGTGCCGGGGAAGCTTGCAAGCCATTCCGCGTTCGAGAGCTGGGCGGCGAGATCCTCGGTCTTGCGCAGTTTCAGGTCGTATTTCGCTGGCTGCTGCGCGGCCACGTCCACGCTGGCCGGTCGGTCGAGATCGTATCCGACCGCGCGAATGCGCAATGAGTACTGGCCGGGTTCCAGCTTGGTGGCGGGAAAGCTGTAATTGCCCTGCGCGTCGCTGACGACGGTGATCGTGATCGTGGACCCGGCCTTCTTGGCGCTGATCAGAACGCCTTCCATCGGACCTTCCTCGCCAGAGGAGACCTGGCCGGTCAGGGCGGCGGGCGTTTGCGCCTGGGCCGGGAGCAGGCCAGGGCCGGCAAGCGCGAGGGCGAGACCAACGGATATCAGGATCTTGTTCATGCACATCGTTCCTTCCCGAATGAGGTGCTGTGCCGGCGTCACGCACCCTTGTTATTGCGCGCGCATTTCACTCTTTATTGTCGGGCAATTCAATCCGCCTGGCGGCGATCCTCCCGTTTCGTATGGCGCGAGGCGGGAGCGCGATGAGGCGCGCCTCCGATCCGCGCCCGCTTCGCGATTAGATCGTCTGGCCGGCCTTGAAGAGCTCATGCGGCGTGCGATGCAGGGATTCGAATCCGGTCTTGGTCACCCGCACCAGTTCGCCGAACTGCACGCCGGCCTTGCCGTCCTTGGTGACGGGGTTCGGCTGCACCACCATGCACATGTTCTCCTGCAGCGTCATCGTCACGGGATGGCCGGCGGGGCGGCTCTTGGAGCCGAGGATCGGCGCAAAGTAGCCGCCGCCATAGCCGTGAACGAGATCGTCGTTGGTGGTGAAGCCGTTCTTCTCGATGATCCCGGATGCGTCGATAAGCTCCTGCACGTGCACGCCGGGACGGATCGTCTTGGTGATGGAGTTGAAGGCCTCGAATGCCGTGGCGTGCAGGTCGCGGTAGAGCGACGTGGGTTCGGCCTCGACTGTGAACCCGCGCAGCACCTGGCCGGAATAGTCCCACCAGGCGGCGGACAGCTCGCAGAACACGAAGTCGCCGGCCTGTACCTTGCGGCGCGACGTGAATTGCCGCGGCACGCAGACGTCGGGCGCCGCCATCTGGGTGGTGCCGAGGAAGTGGATCACGTTGGTGCCGCCGACGCCGACATAGGCGCGCTCGATCATGTTGCCGATCTCGTGCTCGGTCATGCCCGGCTTGGTGCCGCCCACCAGCGCCGCCATGCCGGCGTCGCTCAGCGCCGCGCCCACGCGCAGCCACGCGATCTCCTCGTCCGATTTGTTGTTGATCCGCAGGCGGGTGTACTCGCCATCGAGGCTGACCACCTGGAATTTCGCCTCCAGCGCCTTCCATCGCGGGCCCGAGAGCGGCCCCATCACGCCCACGCGCTTGCCGCCGCGACGGCCGAGCTCGTCAGCCACGGTGGCGATGCCCTTATCCTCGCCCCAGCGCACGTCCACGTCGCGGGCGATCAGCCGCGCCTGCGGCACGTGGTTGTGATACTCGACATACATCACCATCTTTTCGCCCGGCCGGAACAGCAGCAGGGCCTGGTTGGTCCCCGGCCAGCCGGTCACCCAGCGCGTCGCGTTGCCGACGTTCAGCGCGCTGACGATCAGGAGATGGTCGACGCCGGCAGCTTCCATCACCCCTGCCAGCAGGTCACGCCGACGCGAGTATTCCGCATCGGAAAAACGCGGATAGTCCTGCTCGAAAATCGCCCGCAAATCCGGCGGCAGCTTGATCGCATCGGACGCCGACGCGGCCGGCGTTTGGGCCAGAGCAACGGTGGCCTCGCCGGCGCCGGCGGTTGCCGCCCCCGCGCTCAGTGCAAGCTTCCCGAACTGACGTCGATCCATGATGTCCTCCATCGTCTCGGGCCATAGATGCTTGCGGACGAAACCATCCGGCTCTCCCCGTGTCGGTTCGATTTCGCCGCAGGATTACGGCATGACGCTAGCATCGCGCCTGGATGCGCGGAAGGAAGTCTCCGGCCGATCCTGCATCGCGAAATGCATGCCGACCGCGCGTCGCGCGGCCGGGTCGAGATCACGGAGCTGTGGATTTCGGGAATTTCCGGGCTTCGACGATGCACGCGTTGGTTTGGCAATGGACCGATCGCGTGAGCGGGGTTAGTCTCTCACCGCTCGGGTGACCACGCGGGCAAAGAGCAGAGCACGGAGTGCAAGCTCGCCGCGCCGCCCTACCATGCGCCTCTGATTTGTGGCACCCGGGCGCCCAACGTCTCGACGCCGGTGAAGTCTGCCACACTACAGGTCGAGCATCTCCTCGTCGGCAAATTCCGCCCGCTCCTGGATGAACTCGAAGCGCATCTCCGGCTTGTTGCCCATGAGGCGCTCGACCGAGCTCTCGGTGTTCTTGCGCTCGTCCTCGACCACCACGACGCGCAGCAGTGTGCGCTTGCGCGGGTCCATGGTGGTTTCCTTGAGCTGGCTCGCCATCATTTCGCCGAGCCCCTTGAAGCGGCCGATCTCCACCTTGGCGTTGGCGTGGAATTCCTTCTTCAGCAATTCATCCTTGTGCTTGTCGTTGCGCGCATAGAAGTTCTTGCCGCCGTGGCTCAGGCGGTAGAGCGGCGGCACCGCGAGATAGAGGTGGCCGTTGTCGATCAGCTTCGGCGTCTGGCGGTAGAAAAAGGTGATCAGCAACGAGGCGATGTGCGCGCCGTCGACGTCGGCGTCAGTCATCACGATCACTTTTTCATAGCGCAGGTCCTCGTCGCGATAGTGCGCACCGGTGCCGCAGCCGAGCGCCTGCATCAGATCTGAAAGCTGCTGGTTCTGGGCGAGCTTGTCCTTGCCCGCCGAGGCGACGTTGAGGATCTTGCCGCGCAACGGCAGCACCGCCTGCGAGGCGCGATCGCGCGCCTGCTTGGCTGAGCCGCCGGCCGAATCGCCCTCGACGATGAAGATCTCGGAGCCTTGGGCCGCGGTGTTGGTGCAGTCGGCGAGCTTGCCGGGAAGGCGCAGCTTGCGCACCGCGGTCTTGCGCGAAATCTCCTTTTCCTGGCGACGCCGGATGCGCTCGTCCGCGCGTTCGACCACGAACTCCAGCAGCTTGTTCGCCTGCATGGGATTGCCGGCGAGCCAGTGGTCGAACGGGTCGCGGATGGCGTTCTCGACGATGCGGGTCGCTTCCGCGGTGGCGAGCCGGTCCTTGGTCTGGCCCTGGAACTCCGGCTCGCGAATGAACACCGAGACCATGCAGGCGGCGCCGGTCATCACGTCGTCGCCGGTCACCGATGCCGCGCGCTTGCCCTGGCCCATGCGCTCGGCGTGATCCTTGATGCCTTTGAGCAGCGCGCTGCGCAGCCCCGACTCGTGCGTGCCGCCGTCCGGGGTGGGGATCGTGTTGCAATAGGAGGAGAGAAAGCCGTCGCTGTCCCCGGTCCAGGCGACCGCCCACTGCGCCGCGCCGTGGACGCCGACCTTGCCCGCACTGCCGGCAAAGATGTCGGGATGAATCAGCGCGTCGCGGTTGATGGCGGCAGACAGATACTCCTTGAGCCCGTCGGCGAAATGGAAGGTCGCCTCGGCGGGAACGTCCGTGACGCCGTGCAGGAGCTCCTGGGCGCAGGACCAGCGGATCTCGACGCCGCCGAACAGATAGGCTTTGGAGCGCGCCATCTTGAAGATGCGCTCCGGCCTGAAATGCGCCTTTGCTCCGAAGATGTCGGGATCGGGCCGGAAGCGAACCTTGGTGCCGCGACGGTTGGGCGCGCGGCCGACCTTTTCCAGCTTGCCCTTGGGCTTGCCGCGCTCGAACACCATGCGGTAGAGCGTCTGCTCGCGCGCGACCTCCACCTCCATGCGCTCCGACAGTGCGTTGGCGACCGAAACACCGACGCCGTGCAAGCCGCCGGAGGTCCCGTACACTTTCGAATCGAACTTGCCGCCCGCGTGCAAGGTGCACATGATCACTTCGAGCGCGGACTTGTTCTTGAACTTCGGGTGCGGATCGACGGGAATGCCGCGGCCGTTGTCGGTCACCGCGACGAAGCCGTCGGCCTCCATCTCGACGTCGATGAAGCTGGCGTGCCCCTCCAGCGCCTCGTCCATGGAATTGTCGATCACCTCGGCGAAGAGATGATGCAGCGCCTTCTCGTCGGTGCCGCCGATATACATGCCCGGACGCCGGCGCACCGGCTCCAGACCTTCGAGCACCTCGATATCGCGCGCCGTGTAACGGGCCTCGGCCCCGCTCGTGGGCTTGGCGGCGCGCGTCGCCTTGCCGGCGATACGGCGCGGCGCGGCTCCCAAATCCGAGAACAGGTCCTTGTCCGTTTTTTGGGCGGCGGTCTTGGCTGCTGCTTTGGCGATCTTGGCCATGGTTCTCATGGGTGGGCGAGGGGGAAAACGAATCAGGGGTGACTATGCCACGGTCGTGGCCGCATCGTGATGCCCCGCATCCCCTGAAAGTGACGCGAGCGGCAGGGGACGCGCCAGCGCAGGACATATGGTCCGCCGGTGTCATCAATTCAATTTGATGCCGTCGGAAGGCCGTCGACTTGCCGGATATTCGCCCAATCCTGTTGCCAAATCTTCAACAGACGTGACCTTGCCGGAGTCATTTTCCAGACTTGGCCGAAGCCGAGAGGGAGCCCGCCGCAATGTTCGATCTCACCCGCCTGTTGAACGTGCTGTCATCCCGCGGCGGAGCCACCGCCGATTTCCAGCGCATGCTCGCGTGGAAGCTGCTGCGCGGCAGCCACGAATTTCCGGGACCGGACGGCGGGACCTGCATCAACGAGGCGGCCATCGTCGCCGCGGGCTATCCTTATCGTCCGATCTACCGGGTGAGGGATCTGCCGGCGTCGTTCTCGCGCCCGATTGCGCTGTTCGCGTTATGCTTGAATGACACCCTCGAGGATGAGTTGCGGCAGGAGTTGCTGGTTCCGTTCGTGACCCGGCTTGCGGGCTCCGCCGACGTCACCAAGATCGAGATGGAACGGGCCGAGCTCATCCTGCGGCGGATCGTGGCCGAGATCCTGGCGCCGGCGCTCGCGCGCGCCGGCTACACCGAGATTGCCGAGCGCTGCCGCTCGCTGCGCACGCCGACGGAGCTGGTGGCGATCGCGAAGTGCCTGCGTACGTCGGAGAGCTCCGTACTGCACCGGCCGCTCACCGCCGCGCTCGACCACGCGGCCGATGCCGGCCGGCAATGGCTGTCGGGCCTGCCGACGGAAGTCGTGTTCTGCACGTTTTCGGCGCTGCGCGACATCGCCCCGCTCGAGAGCGATCGTGTCTCGGAGAAGCTCTACCGCCGGGCAGCCGACGTCCTCGCCGCCGCGCTCGCGATCGGAAACCAGGCCGACGCGGGCGGCGAACAGGTGGTAGCGAGACGGATGGACGCCGCCAAGCAGCAGGCGTCTCACGCAGAGACCCTCGTCGCCTGATCACCGGCCGGCGACAGCGGCGGTCTGGCCTTGCCGCGACAGGCAGGCTAAACCCGGATGTCAAACCGGGTCGTCCTCCCATATGTTCGCCAGCCTCGAAGGTTACGCGCATCAATTGGTCGAATTCGTGCGCGTCCACGAGGCGTGGGCGGCGCCCGTGGTGTTCGCGCTCGCCTTCGGCGAGTCGCTTGCCTTCATCTCGCTGCTGATTCCCGCCTGGGCGGCGCTGGTCGGCATCGGCGTGCTGATCGGCTCAGGCGATCTCAATTTCTGGCCGGTCTGGGTTGCGGGTTCGCTCGGCGCCGCCTTCGGCGACTGGCTGTCCTATTGGATCGGCCACAAGCTCGGTCCCCCGGTGGCGCACATGTGGCCGCTGTCGCGCCATCCCACCCTCCTGCCGAAGGGCGAGGCCTTCGTAAAACGTTGGGGCGTGCTGGCCATCTTCATCGGCCGCTTCTTCGGGCCCTTGCGGGCGTCGGTCCCGCTGGTCGCCGGAATTTTCCAGATGCCGTTTCTGCAGTTTCAGGTCGCCAACTTCACCTCGGCCTTCATATGGGCCGGGGTGCTGCTCACCATGGGCGATGGGGTTGCGAAAATCTTTCAATGGATCTGGCCGTAGTGCGTGATCCCGAAAAGTGGGCACCGGTTTTCGGACAAGATCACGCACAAACAAAAGCCGGAGCGCGACGATGCTCGGCTCTCGCTATTCCTTGAGCTTGCGGAGCACCGCCCCGACGATGTTGGAATAGTCATCGGTCCACACCCATTGCGCCGGGTCCGGCGTCTTGAGCTCCCAGTCGCGTGATTGCGCGAGCATTCCGAAATCTTCCTCGCTGCGCGCGACCGCGGCGACGGTGCCGGAATATTTGTACGGGTTGGCCGCTTCGTCGATATCCGTGCTGTCGTCGATATAGGTGATCAGGCCGTTCGCGGCCGCGATCCCCGCCACCACCGAGGCGAGCTCGAGGTGCCGGTTCGATATGTGCATGACCAGCATGCCGTGCGGCGCGAGCTTGGCCTTGTACATCGCCATGGCTTCGCGGGTCATCAGGTGGATGGGAATCGCGTCGGAGGAGAAGGCGTCGACGACGAGGAGGTCGTAGGCGCCGTCGGGCGCATCGGCCAGCGTGAGCCGCGCATCGCCGAGCGTGATCGTGGCAACCGGCCGGCACAGCCACAGAAAACTGAACAGATACGGATCGCGGGCGATGCGGATCATGGCCGGGTCGATCTCGTAGAAATGCACGGTGTCGCTGGGCTCGGCCCGGCATGCGAGCGACCCCGCCCCGAGCCCGATCACCGCAAAGCGGATCGGGCCGTTGACGCGCGCGCGCACCGCGTCGAAAGCCTGCGAGATGGCGGAGCCGTCCCAGTAATACATCAGCAGTTCCGGCGGCTCGGCCGGCTCCGTGCCGTTGAATTCGCGAATGCGCTGGCCGCCGTGCAGCGTGGTCCCGTGCTGCAGCAGCCGAAACTGGCCGTCCGGGGTTTCCGACACCTTGGTGACGCCGAAGAAGCTGCGCACCGACATGGCGCCCGCCTGCTCGACAATGTTGTGGTTGGCCAGAAGGACGAACGCGATCATCGCGGCCAAGGGCAGGGGTGCGCGCCAGAACAGCGCGCTTGCGATCAGGAGGGCGCCGAAGGTCCGGTTGAAGACCGTCTCCGACAGCACGACCGAATTGAGCGTGGTGACGATCAGAATGAGCGCCGCGGCCGCGAGCCCGCCGAACAGCAGGATGCGCCAACCCCGTTCGCTCGGCAGCGCGAGGCCGGGCCGGCACAGGAGCGCAAGCGCCAGTAGGATCGGATACTCCGCCACCCAATCGAAGACGTAGGGCGCGATCAGCCCCGCCGCGATGCCGCCGACCACGCCGCCGGTGGCCATCCAGAGGTAGAAGCCGGTGAGATATCTCGGCGCCGGGCGCGTGCGCGCCAGCTCGCCATGGCACATCAGCGCATTGACAAAGAACACCACCAGGTGAACCGCGACCAGCCCGAGGATGGTCTTGAGCGGATCGAAGATGAGCACGGCGACGAGGCCGATGACGAAGACCGGCTGCACAGCGACGACCAGCCAGTGCGGAATGATCGGGCGGCGCGCGAACACGATGACGAAGGTCAGGAGGTAGAGCGCGAGCGGAAGCACCCACAGCAATGGCACCGCCGCGACATCGGTGGAGATGTGCGCGGTCACCGCCACCAGCAGGCCCGACGGCACCGCCGCGAGCGCCACCCAGGAAGCGGCGTTGCGCCAGGTCGGCGGCGCGTCGGCCGCGTCTGTCGCGGCGGCCGTTGCCGCCTGATCCGGGGACCGCCACAGCAGAACACCGCAGGCGACCAGCAGCGCGATCAGCAGGCCGAAACCGAGCGACCAGACCCTAGCCTGGTCGCGCAGCCCCACGAATGGTTCGATCACGCTCGGATAGGACACGAGTGCGAGGAAGCTTCCGATATTGCTGGCGGCGTAGAGGAAATAGGGGTCTTTCGCGGCCGGATGATCGGTGCGCGCGAACCACGCCTGCAGCAACGGGCTGTTGGCGGCGAGGGCGAAGAACGGCAAGCCGATCGAGGCCGCGAACAGGCCCATCAGCCATAGCGTCTCTCCGGACTCCGGCGGCCGCGCCCAGCCGGCCGCGATCGACAGCGGCAGCGCGAACACGGCGGCAACCGTCACCACGAGATGGACGACGATCGACGCGCGGCCCGGCGCGTAGCGCGTGAGCCAGTGGGCGTAGGCATAGCCCGCCAGCAACGCGCCCTGGAAGAACACGATCGCCACCGACCACACCGACGGTGCGCCGCCCAGGCGCGGCAGCACCATCTTGGTGAACATCGGCTGCACCATGAACAGCAGCGCAGCGCTGACGAAGATGGCCGCCGTGAACGTTGCGAGCAGGAGCAGCAGGTGACGTCCAGATGTCGTGTGCGCCATCGCGTCGTTCGCCGGCAGGTCGGATAGTCCCATAACGAGTGTCCCGATTCCGAAGTTCGCACGCTGGTGCGGCGGCCGCACGGTGGGTGATTTTTGCGCCGCGCGCCAGTCGGTGCATTTGCGCCGTGGCGAAATAACGGTCCCCGGCCGCGGGTGCCGGCGGCCTGTTCTCATCGTTCCCGATCCGCGCTAAAATCAAGCCCGCATTTGCCAACCCGGGTCCGCGAGAAATCTCGGGGTCAAACAGAGATCTCGGCTCCGACCGAAGTTCCGGATCCGCAGAACAGCACGCACGAGGGAGAACGCCATGTCAGAACTGACTCGCCGCACCATGCTGTCCGGTGCCGCCGCCGCTGCCGCCATCGCTCCGCTTGCCGCGCCCTGGGCGGCGTTCGCCGCGGCGCCACCGGCCGGCACGCAGGTGCCGGGCTGGTACCGCTACAAGGTCGGGAATTTCGAGATCACGGTGGTCACCGACGGTGTCAACCGCTTCAAGCTGCCGGACGATCTCGTCCGCAACGTCAAGAAGGAGGAGGTCAACGCGGCGCTGCTCGCGCTCCACATGGAGCCGGACGTTTTCATTGGTCCGTACAACCCGATCGTCGTCAACACTGGCCAAAACCTTGTGCTCATCGATACCGGCACGGGCGAGGCCGCGTTCCAGTCGACCAAAGGATCGAGCGGCCAGTTGATGACCAATATGGCTGCCGCCGGCATCGACCCCAAGGCGATCGATACCGTCATCATCTCGCACTATCACGGCGATCACGTGAATGGCCTGTTGAAGGCCGACGGTTCGCTGGCCTTCGCGAACGCCGAAATTCTGGTGCCGGCGGGCGAGCACAAGTTCTGGATGGACGACGGCGAGATGAGCCGCGCGCCCAAGGGACGCATGGAAGGTCTGTTCAAGAACAATCGCCGGGTGTTCTCCGGCGAGGTGATGAAGCGCTTGCGCACCTACGACGAAGGCAAGGAGGTTGTCCCCGGCATCACCGCCGTGGGCACGCCCGGGCATTCCGCCGGCCACAATTCCCACATCGTGGCTTCAGGCTCGAGCAAGGTCTACGTCCAGGCCGATGTCACCCACGTGCCGTTCCTGTTCGCGCGCAATCCCGGCTGGCACGCCTTCTACGACCAGGACCCGGTCATGGCGGAAGCGACCCGCCGCAAGGTCTACGACATGCTGGTGGCGGAGAAGATGCTGGTGCAGGGCTTCCACTATCCGTTCCCGTCGCTCGCCTATGTGGAGAAGAGCGGATCCGGCTATCGCGAGATTGCGGTGCCCTGGAATCCGACCATCTGACCTGGCGCAACCCCTTGGGGCCGCGCACCGTCACTGCGCTCGCGCCCAGAACGGCGCGAGCAAGACGTCACCGTCACCCGCGATCAAATGGGGGCTCACCGATGCTTCGCCTTGTGATCATCTCCACGGCGGCGCTGGTCGCTGCCGTCGCCGGCGCGAATGCGGAAACGCCGCTCGAGCGCGGCAGCTATCTCGTCAATGCGGTGATGGCATGCGACGGCTGTCACACTCCGCGCACGCCGGCCGGCTTCGTGATGGAGAAGCGGTTCTCCGGCGGGTCGCAGACCTGGGACGAGGCGGCCTACACGGTCAAGGGCTCCAACATCACGCCTGACCGCGACACCGGGATCGGCAGCTGGAGCGAAGCCGACCTCAAGCGCCTGTTGCGGGACGGTATCCGTCCGAGCGGGGTCCACGTGGCCCCGCAGATGCCGTTCGGATTCTACAAGATCCTTACGCCCGGCGATCTCGATGCGGTCGTCGCCTATGTGCGCTCGGTCGCGCCGGTGCGCAACGAGGTACAGCAGCCGGTCTACAAGGCAGCGATGCACTATGAGACCATCCCGGGCGCGGCGGAGCCGTTCAGCGACGAGGCCCTCGCCGACCCGGTCAAGCGCGGCTTCTACCTCGCGACCATTGCGCACTGCATGGAGTGCCATGCGCGGCACCCGGACGGCACGCCGGGCTACAGGGACTCCTTCGGCAAGGGCGGCCACGTCATGACCGGGCCGTTCGGGCAGGCGGTCGTCGTCAACATCACCTCGCATCCGACCAAGGGTATCGGCGCCTGGAGCGATGCCCAGATCAAACGGACCCTGACGGAAGGGATCGGCCATGACGGCCGCGCGCTCAAGCAGCCGATGGCGCGCCAGATTTACTTCAAGAAGATGAAGGACACCGACATCGACGCCATCGTCGCCTGGCTGCGGACCTTGCCGCCGCTCGAGTAGCGCCGGCGCTGACGTCCAGGGCAACCGTGTTTGACGCCGCCGGAACGCAGACCGGGTGCGCGGAGCGAATGCTTGACGCAGCCCAGGCGCGGCGTCTATAGCCCCGCCATGACGACGATATTCACCCGCGCTCTTCCACGCCGCCGCCGCGGTTTCGCGGCACGGGCGCGCGATCGCGTGTGATCGTCTCCCTGCCGCCGGATGAGCCTTCCGCGGCACCGATCCTGATATCTTCCGCGGCAGTGTCCCTCATCCGATCGTCCTGATCGCGAGGAGCAAACCCATGGCCACAGCGGCCGACAAGAAAGCCAGGATCGGCGTGCTCGGCGCGTCCGGTTATACCGGCGCGGAGCTCGTGCGGCTCCTGATCCGCCATCCCCGGGCCGAGCTCGCGCTGCTCACGGCCGATCGCCGCGCCGGGCAGGAGATGCGCCAGGTGTTTCCGCAGTTCGCGCCGCTCGCTCTGCCCAGGCTGCAGTCGATCGAGGACATGGACTGGGCCGGCGCCGGCCTCGATCTCATCTTCTGCGCCTTGCCCCATGCCACCACCCAGAAGGTCATCCAGCAGATCTTCAAGGTCCTGCCTGCGATCAGGATCGTCGACCTCTCGGCCGACTTCCGGCTCGCCGACCCGGCCGCCTATGCGCGCTGGTACGGGCACGAGCATCACGCGCCCGAGCTGCAGCGGCAGGCGGTGTACGGCCTGGTCGAGGTCTATCGCGAGAAGATCAGGCACGCGCAGCTCGTCGCCAATCCCGGCTGCTACACCACCTGCGCCCAGCTCGCGCTCATTCCGCTGCTGCGAGCCAAGACCATCGATCCCGACGAGATCGTGATCGATGCCAAGTCCGGCATGACCGGCGCCGGCAGGGCGGCGAAGGAGGAGATGCTGTTCTCCGAGGTGTCGGAAGGCTTCCACGCCTACGGCGTCGGCCACCACCGTCACATGGCCGAGCTCGACCAGGAATTCTCGCTGGCGGCGGGACGCGAGGTCGTGGTCAGCTTCACGCCGCATCTGGTGCCCATGAACCGCGGAATTTTCTCGACCATCTACGTGCGCGGGCTCAAGCGCTCGGCCGAGGACCTGCACGCGGTGCTGCAGGAGACCTACGCGCAGGAGCCGTTCGTCCACCTGCTGCCGTTCGGCCAGATGCCGCAGAGCCGCCACGTGCGCGGCTCCAACATGACGTTCATCGGCGTGGCCAAGGATCGCGTCGACGGCCGCGCCATCATCGTCTCGACGCTCGACAACCTCACCAAGGGCGCCTCCGGCCAGGCGGTGCAGAACATGAACCTCATGCTCGGCTTTCCCGAGACCATGGGGCTGGAGCAGGTCGCGCTGTTTCCCTGATGTCTCATCGACGCATGCGCATCCGCATGTATCACCCGCGGGCTTGACCCCCAATGATGGATAGCTACAGCCGTGTGGTCTAGGCCCCGGCTCGCGCTCGCGCGAGGAGGTCCACGGGCCGCCGCAACAGCGTGGCGCTCGCTTGGCCAGGGCACGAGAGCGCAAAGCGGGTCCATCGACTCTTCGGGAATGAAAGCCTTCCGAAGACGTTCGATGGCCGGGTCGGGCCCGGCGATGACGATGCCGGTTGGCCGCGTCGGATAATGCTGTAGCCTGTCGCTT
Organism: uncultured Alphaproteobacteria bacterium; assembly: GCA_963725065.1. Taxonomy (GTDB): domain Bacteria; phylum Pseudomonadota; class Alphaproteobacteria; order Rhizobiales; family Xanthobacteraceae; genus VAZQ01. Next base: position 7,855 of record CAVRXD010000053.1, on the reverse strand, counting down.
GCCGGTCAGGATCCAACACGCGGGTGAGCATCAATGGTTCGCGGGATTGCAACAGCGCTGGCGCTGATGACGGTGGTCGTGACTCAGGCCGTGGCGCCGGCTCGCGCCGATGACGCCAGGATGGAGGTCACGCTGGTGGGAACGGGCGGGCCGGAATATTTCCCGGACCGGCTCGGCATATCGACATTGGTCGAAGCCAACGGGGAAATGCTGCTGTTCGATGTCGGGCGCGGCGCCAACCAGCGTCTCTATCAGAGCCGCGTCAACCCGAAGGATATCTCGAAGATATTTCTCACCCATCTTCACAACGATCATTTCGAGGGATTGCCCGATCTCTGGATGACTCCCTGGTTTCTGCTGGGACGCGACCACGGCTTCGAGCTGTGGGGCCCGGAGGGAACCGCGGAGATGGTGCAGGGGATGCGGGCCATGTTCGGCCACGATCTCAAGGCCCGCGTCAACCAGTTCAATCCCATCGAGACCCTTGCGATCCAGCCGCACATCGTCGCCGAGGGCGTGGTGTTCGAGCGCAACGGCGTCAAGGTGACGGCGTTCCCGGTCGAGCACGCCGATGGCAATCCCGCATTCGGTTATCGCGTGGACTGGAACGGGCGTCGCGTGGTGCTCTCGGGCGACACGACGCTGAGCGAGAACGTCATCAGGCACGGCGCCGGCGCGGATGTGATCGTCCACAACGTGATCGCGTTCAGCGATCGCCTCAGCCAGATGCCGGAAATGAAAGGCGTGCTCGCCAAGCTGACGACCCCCGAGCAGGCGGCCGAGGTCTTCAAGCGGGCGAAGCCGAAGCTGGCGGTCTATTCGCACATCGTGACGAAGGAGCTGCAGGGCAGCAAGGGCGAGGATCAGATCATCGCCCGCACGCGCGCTGCCGGCTACGACGGGCCGCTGGTGATGGGGCTCGATCGCATGGTGCTGGAGATCACGGGCGACGTGAAGGTGGTTCCGCCGCGGTCGCTCGACGACCTGCCGAATCTCGACAGCAAGGGCCAGAAGTTTCCGTAGGGATCAACGCGGGCGGCATACTCGGTCTGCTCCCTCTCCCCTTGTGAGGGGAGGCTTGGGAGGGGGGTAGCGCGTTTGGCAATGTCGGTACTGCAATTGAGGGACCCCCACCCCCAACCCCAACCCCAACCCCAACCCCAACCCCTCCCCACAAGGGAGTGAGTTCAAGCGCGGTCTAGAAAATAGTTGACGTTATTTCAATAAGTTATTTGGCATCAGCCAAGTGCCTTCGAGCGCAGACTGCATATAGGTAGCACCCTTGAAGGCCATTGCGCGTCCGGCGCGGTTGCCGCGCCGGGTCGGCATTGAACTGGGAAGGGGTCGCGCGGCGCTGCCCCCGAGCCCCGCGCGATCGGGCCCGAAGCCCAATCGTCAGAGCCGCCGGCTCATAATGATCTGGTTGGAGGTCCGAATCCTCCCGGGCCCACCACGCAGTCGTTCGAACCAGAAGATTTCCCGGAGACGGCCGAGAAGCCCGCAATTTGCGGGCTTTTGCGGCTGCGTTTCAGTCTCCGCGGAGACCGTTTCTGGCTTGAATGCGATTTTGGGCGTTCTGTCTCTGGGCCGAGGAATATCGTTTCCCCGATGCAGATCCGCCGGTGGTAAAGGCCTCAGTGCCGATTAGCCTCGTGGGGCTGGATAAGCGCGGCTGACTTCATTTCCGGGCTGGCCACGGGGACCCACTGGGACATCACGGCGACTGACCAGATCAAGCCAATCGCGACTAGGACGGCGATACCGATCCCTGTGCGCATTTGCAGTTCCCTCTCCGTGCCTTGATCTTGGGAGATAGGGCTCACATATTTTTCGGCGCCCCAATGTGAGGCGATGCACAGTTGATCGAAACTTCTCTTGCGAGCAACTCGGCAGCCTTCCAGCCGCGTGCGATCATTCTGGTCGCCTGCACCAAGCTTAATGGTATCACGAGGCGGTTGCCGGTTTTGTTCGCCACTCTATGGTGTCCATAGGGAAGGGAAATCCAAGAAGCGAGCGCCTATGACACCAATCAATCCAGCTGACGAATTTTTGAAGCACGCCGCCGAGTGCCGGCAGATGGCCAAGGCCACCAGAAATCCCGCTAGCAAAGCCACGTGGAATCGGATGGCTGTGAGATGGCTTCAATGCGCTGAAAGAGCCAAAAACCAAAAGGTTGTGACCCGCGCCCGAGTACCCGTACGGCGACAAGCAGAGATTAGTTCGGCTCATTATTGAGCTTCACCCGCACCAGCCCCGCTCTGGCGGGGCATTTTCGTTTGGAAGACCTGCAGCGGTCGATCCACTGCCTGGAATTCCAGGAGCCCGCCCGCCCCTGAGGGCGACCTCTAACGCTACCGAGCTTTACCTAAGGCAATTGATGTTCAAGCAGTCATCGCGTTGGGTGGTGGCCGCCAGAAATGGTTCGCCAGTGTTTTGAGGTTTTGCACGATTGCGGCGAGGTGGAACTCGTCGCGCGCCCCCGACAGCCCTCTCAATCGCATACGCTCAAAGCGATGATGGGTCTTGAGGTGGGCAAACCGCATCTCGACTTTCTTGCGCTCGTCGCGCGATTTGTCGAACTCCGGCGTACCCATCAGTGCGCGGGCGAGATCGCGAGCATCCTCGTTGATGTCACATGTGACCTTGCGAAAGAGCATCTTCGGACAGCGTTGCTGTTTGAGTCGACATGCATCGCAATCACGCTTGAACGCGAGGTAGCGCAGGATGTGGTCGTCACCAACGTTGCCGGTCGTCGTGAGCAACTTACCGGCAGGGCAGACATAGACGTTGCGCGCCCGGTCGAAGGTGAAGTCGCTGCGTGAGAAGGTGCCGTCCTCTCGGGTGCTTTTGTCCCAAACTGGGATTTGCGGTGCGATGCCAGCACTGACCAGCCAGCCGAGGAACTTGCCGGTGCCGTAGGCCGTATCGGCGGCGAGACGTTGCGGCTTGAGCCCCATGCGCCCTTCGGTCCGCTCAATCATCCTCCTGGCGGCGGCGACCTCGTCGAAAGTTCGCGCCGGCGTGGCCTCGACATCCACGATGATGCTGCTCTCCATGTCGATCAGATAATTAAGCCGGTAACCGAACTGCACACGCTTGTTCGCCTTTGCGGTCCATGCCGAGCACGGGTCGCTTAAGGAGATCACCTTCGGGGGCTTGCGGTCGGTAGTGGGGTCGTCATCGTCGATTGCTCCCAAGAACTCGGCGACCGCGCGTGTCTGGCGCTCCGGTGCCGACCAATCCGCTTCCTCGGGCGGGACCCCGCGATACCGGCTGGCGTCCGCTTCCATAACACTGGCATCGACGGCAAAGCCTTGGCCCTTGACCAGGCCTGCATCCATGCAGGCTCGAACCACCGCTCAAACACATGGCGGAAGAAGTCGCTCTGCCGGAACCGGCCATGGCGATTGACTGAGAACGTCGAGTGATCGGGAACGCTGTCGTCGAGATCGAGCCGGCAAAACCAACGAAAAGCCAGATGCAGTTCGACTTCCTCGCACAGCCTCCGCTCAAAGCGGATGCCATAGCAGTAGCCCACGATCAGCATCCGGATCATAAGCTCTGGATCAATCGAGGGCCGGCCGATCTCGCTGTAGAAGGGTGCCAGCTTCTCACGAAGTCCAGCCAGCAGCCGCGTCACCACCGGATTGATCCGGCGCAGCAAATGACCTCTCGGAATGCGCTGTTCGAGGTTGACAGGTAGAACAACTGGCTCTGATCGCCCGTCTGCCGACCCATCATGGCAAGCCTCCGCCACTGATAGCCTCAAGCAGACGGAATCATTGTTCGCTGATGAGCGCGAGCCCTTTTTCAACGATATCGGTCAGGAACTGGCAGGCGACCGTAAGTTTACGTCTACACCCCGCCGAGCCAACGTTGTAGTCTTTCGCTGAAGCGGTGTCGGCTCGGGTTTTGCAACCTGCGCTAATCTGCCGCTGATCGGTACGATGAGGGAGGAGACATAATGCTGCGACCAACGCTGTTGGCCGTCCTGCTGAGCGCGGCTGTTCCGACCATGGTGCTCGCCCAGACCTCGCAGGATTTGAAGAACGACGAGAAGACTACCGGCGATGTTCTCGTCTATGGGATGGGCTATTCCGCACAGCGCTACAGCCCACTGACTCAGATTAACAAGCAGAACGTCAACCGTTTGGTCCCGGTATGGGGCTATTCCCTTGCCGATCTTCAGGGTGGTGAATCATTCCCGGTCGTCAAGGACGACGTCATCTACATCACCACGCACAACTCGACCGCTGCCGTCGATGCTCTGACGGGCAAACAAATCTGGCGCACGCTGCATGACTATCCGCCGGAGACGCTGCGGGTCGTGTGCTGCGGGATCGTTAATCGCGGCGCAGCGATGTACGAGGGGCTAATTATCCGCGCCCTAATGGACAACCGGATGATTGCGCTCGATGCGAAGACCGGAAAAGACGTCTGGCACGTCAAGTCGCCGGAACCAGTTACCCATGCGAACGGTTACTCGATGACAGGCGCGCCGCTGATCGTCAACGGCATGGTGATCACCGGCGTTGCCGGCGCCGAGTTCAGTCATCGCGGGCTGCTAGAAGCCTACGACGCCAAGACCGGTAAGCATCTGTGGCGGACCTATACAGATTCCGGCCAAGGGCGAGCCCGGCTCCGACACATGGGAGGGCAATTCTGCGCTCACGGGCGGTGGCAGCAGCTGGGTCACCGGGACGTATGATGCGGAGCTCGACCTGGTCTACTGGGGCATCGGCAATCCCTCGCCCTGGAATCCACGGGCGCGCAAAGGTGACAACCTTTACACAAACTCCGTCATCGCCATTCGGCCGGACACGGGGAAGATGGTCTGGCATTACCAAACGACGCCCCACGATCCTTTCGACTATGACGGCGTGCAGACGCCGGTGATTGCAACGGTCAATGTCGGTGGAAGCCCTCGCAAGGTCATTATCCAAGCCAACCGAAGCGGCTTCCTCTACGCGCTCGACGCGAAGGACGGAAAGCTGGTCGCGGCCAATTCCTATGGGAAGGTGAACTGGGCGAGCGGCATCGACAAAGAAACCGGACGTCCGATCGTGACTGACGTGTTTAAAGACGCTCTCGCAGGCAAGAATGTCACGGTTTGGCCCTCGGTTTCTGGAGTCACGAATTGGCAGAGCCCGGCCTTCAGCCCGCAGACCGGCCTTCTTTACGTCAATACCCTGCACGTCGGGATGACTTACGAAGCGCCCGAGCCGCCTAAGCTCGAGCCCGGGAAGCCGTCCGGCAGTCCGTCGGTAAAGCGGACCGTGGTGACCGACGATCCCAATATTCGCGGCTACCTCAAGGCGGTTGATCCACTGACGGGACAATCAAAGTGGGAGACGCCGTACCGAAGTCCGAACTATTCTTCGACCATGGTGACCGCCAGCAACCTGGTCTTCACCGGCGTGATGACGGGTGAGTTCCAGGCACTCGATGCCGATACCGGAAAGGTCCTTTGGAGCTTCCAGAACTCCCTCGGGCATTATTGGCCATCCGGTGACGTGGGAGAAGGATGGCAAGCAATACGTCACGGTCCTTAGCGGGCTGGGCGGCGTCTATTCACAGCGCGGCGGGGATCCCAACCTCAACAACCTGCCGACCGGCGTTTCCTTGTGGACGTTCGCGTTGTTCGACAAATAACTCGGTCCTAAACGAAGCTACGAAAGGGAGGCAGCCGCTGCAGCCTCCCTTTCAATTTCCAGGATCGCAAACGGAACTGAAAGATGAAGCATCTTGGTCGATGCGCCCGCATCGTGGTTGGGTGCGGCGTATCACTTTGGCTTGCAACTGCGGCTTTGGCGCAGGAGCCACTGCCGGACAGGGCAAAGATCGAAGCGGGAGAGACTGTCTACAGCACGTATTGCGCGCCCTGTCACGGTGATCAGCTAGTTAGTACGGGCCAAATCCCCAATCTGCAGCGTCTGACCCCGGCCGATCGTGCGAAATTCGACAGCACGGTGCGTGACGGGCGCAATCAGATGCCCCCGTGGCGCGGAGTGGTGTCAGATGAGCGAACCGATCAAATCTGGGCCTACATCCGGTCTATTTCGGATCGATAGGTCAGCTCACCCCAATGGTGGTTCTTGCCACGCAGACACCCGCAACTCGCGTCCTACCTGGGCCGCATTCCGACCGTATGGACAATCGATTGGATGACCATGAAACTCGCGCGTGACGGCATCCAACTGTCCTTCGACATCGCCGGGGCAGGACCGCCTGAGTTCCTGTTCGTCCATGGCCTGGGCGGAGATCGCACGCATTTTACGCCCCAGATGGAGTATTTCGCGCGTCAAGGTCGGGCGTTGACTGCCGAACTGCGCGGGCATGGTGAGAGCGACAAGCCGCAACAGTCGTATTCGATCGAAGGCTTCGCCGAGAATATCGTCTGGCTCTGCACCCGGCAGCAGATCACAAAGCCCGTCATCGTGGGTCAAAGCATGGGTGGCAATATGGCGCTTGAAATCGCCGCCCGCTATCCTGAATTTCCTGCAGGCCTGGTGCTGCTGAATTCAGGGGTGCTATTCCCTGCCTCAGCAGCGACGGTGTTCGCCGGGTATCTGGAGGGCTTAAGGGGCCCGGATTTTGCGGACCAGGTGCGGAAAATTGTCGGCGGACTCCTGTCTGCCGACCGACACATGCCGCGCCCATGTTGAACAGACCTTTCTCGCGACGCCACAGCACGTGCTGGTGTCCACGTTTGAAAGTCTGTTCCCCTGGGATGTGCATCGGGCTCGTGAGTGCGCCGAGGCGTGCCAGGTCCCGATGCTGTACATCGAAGCGGCCCATCGGCTCGCGGATCTGGATCGCCTTGCGGCACTGTGCCCGCAACTGGTCACGGCCAAGGCCGTCGGCTCCGGGCATTTCTTGTCGCTAGAAGTCCCGGAGCAGATCAACCCGATGATCGACCGATTTATCTCGCTCTATGTGCGAAGACCCCGGTAAACTTCGTCGCGGCCGGCAGCATTCACCGAAGGGATAACCTTGCCGGCATGGAGCAGTGCCCGTGCAGCACCTTAGATGCCTTTCATCCAAACAAGATCGCGCCGTCTCATCATTCAATCACCTTGTCCGCGGGCCAGCAGCGAAGGCGGAATCTGGATGCCGAGCACCTTCGCACAGGCTTTCCACCAGCGATGTTTCGGATGCGGACGTGGCACTCGGCAGCGAGCGATGTGAGGCTCTCAGTCGGCAAGCTTTTACGATAGCTCTCTTAACAAATTCTTAGATTTCTGCAGGTGGGGTTCGCACGCAATTCGCGATGCTTGCGTCGGAAAAAGCAAAATCTCACCAGAGCGAACTTCGCGAAAGTCGAAGGGTTGATGGGGGCGGAGGGCTTAAAATGGCACTTTTCTTGTTCGGAGCAGGAGCCACGAGGGGTGCTAGTTTTGTGAACCCGGCCGACAATCCGTGTTTACCACCCCTGGATTTTGACTTCTACGCACAACTCCAACGCATCGCCAATCTGAAACATAAGCAGACGGTGCGAGACGTAATCAAAGACACGGTTGATCTATTTGGCATCAACTTCCAAGTCACCATGGAATCCGTGTTCACGACACTTGAACAGACTTCTCGAATGATCGAAACGACGGGCGAGAACAGAGATTTCAAACGAAGTGATCTGGAGAAAAAGAAGCAGCACCTCATGCAAGCCATTGCGGCTACCCTCGAAAAGTCGCTCTGCGCAGGTGGTCAGCGGGTCGGCACTGAGTGCGGGTACCACCGAACGCTCGTTGACATCATGAAGCCTTCGAACTCGATAATAACCTTCAACTACGATTGCTTGATTGATGAGACACTTCGGAAACATGGCTCTGGCAAATGGAATCCCCGATACGGATAC